>CAWJQO010000013.1:0-129644 GCA_963844975.1 uncultured Gammaproteobacteria bacterium
TCGATACCGGCGCGCCCGCAATCGAAGAAGACGATCAACCCCAGCCGCTCACATTCACCGTAAAGCTCCATCATCGCATCGGAATCGGGATAGGCGCGCTGCATGGTGGGATGAAACTTGATGATGCGAGCCCGGCAGCCGCATAGCCGCGTAACCGGGTAAATCTGCGGGATCCTGCGGGTGCACCGAGCAGCCGGATATCAGTCGTCCTTAGCACCTGCGTGTCTATCGCCCGCATCCAGCGCTCGGTAAGGTCGTCACCAAAGGGCAGGTCGAAGGCAATCGGCATAATGCTGGCGCGCTCTACGCCACACGCATCCATTTCGTGCAGCAGGTTGGGGATGGTCTGCGTGCTGGCGCTTTTGCTACCCCACAATCCCTGCGCCACCGCGCCCCACCACAACTATCGAGCGCTTCATCACTGAAGTTGCGGTTGATATAGACGTCAAGATCCAGCTCACAGCCCGGATCCGTTGCATCGCAATCCAGCAGATGAATGACGCGCTTGGTACGTTGCTGTAAATCGATAGTGGGCGCCAGTAACAGCGACATACCCAGGTGGCAGTGCATATCAATTGCTTTAGGCAGATCAGCGGCGATGAGGTAAAGCTCACCGTTCTCATCGAGTTCAAACCAGGGCAGGTCAGCCAGGCCGCGATAGCCCTTAAAGCGCAATGGTCCAAAAGGGCCTTGTCCGGAGCGGGCTCCTTCTTCAAGCCGTTGTTGGGCCAGTCGGGCGATATCCGCGCCGGTATAACGTGCGTCGGGTTCATCATTGCTGCAGGAAGTGAGGCTGGTGCCGGCAGCCGCCACTACTGCCAAGCGGAGAAATCTGCGTCTGTCCAGTAGGCTGCCCATAGTTCGCTACACTTTAGAGTTTATCGCTTAGTTAAACACTTTGAGGGTCAGGCCATAGAGGCCCCGATTAATAAAGCGCCTGTTGTCGCCCTTCACTGCTTCGTATGCGGTGGTGGTATTGAGATTGACTGGCGTAGCTCACATCGCCGCAAAGATGCCTGGAATATTCGGCTGGTTGTTGCTGCTGCCCAGTCCACCATCAATCACGATCTCGGTGCCAGTGATGTAGCTGGCTGCCGGGGACAATAAAAAGACCACTAACTGCGCAACCTCCTCAGCGGTCCCGGCACGGTGCAGCGGAATGCGCTGTAGCCAGTCTTCATGGATCGCGTCGATCGACCCTGCGGCGGCGGTCAGCGGTGTCGCGATATAACCCGGACAAACAGCAGTGGCGCGGATATGCTCGTGGGCGTGATCCAGGCCAAGGGTACGGGTCAGGTTGATCACGGCGGCCTTGGCGGCATTGTAGGCGGCAAAGCCGTAATCGGCGCGTACGCCGCTTAATGACGCGATATTCACGATGCTGCCACCGCCGCGCTTGCGCAGCAGCGGTATGGCGGCGCGGCAGGCATGGAACACGCCATGCAGGTCAATGTCGATGACCTTGTGCCATTCCTCCACCGGCATGTCGGCCACAGTCCCCAGACTGCCGATGCCGGCACTGTTGACCGCCCCGTCCAGACCGCCGAATGTTTTCTCGGCAAGTTCGCAGGCCGCCTGCAGCTGTGCAAACTGCGTCACGTCGGTGCGCAGGTAGCGCAATTGCCAGGGATATTGTGCGACCAGTGCCGCGCCGGCTTCATCGTTGATATCGGCAATCACCGCTCTGCCATGGTGCTGTGCAAGGTAGTGCACGACAGCCGCGCCAATACCTGACGCACCACCGGTGACCAGGTAGACCTTGTCGCTAAAATCGATGTTCACACCCGACTCTCCCTAGGCATTTTGAATTGTGCTGACTTCGACCGGTATGCCATTGAGCTGTGACATTCCTGATATCGGTTCCAGGCTGTCCAGACCGTCTCTGGCGAGAATATTCACGTTGGCACCCTCGGTGCGCCTGGCAACGCTCAGGCCAGCAACCTGTTGGTGACCCCAGCCGTGGCAGAGCGATACGGCGCCGGGCATCATATCATCCGTGACGGCCAATTGGACGCGTATCTCACCCAGGCTGTTGGAGAGTTTGACCCACTGGTCACTCTGCAGATCTCTGGCCAGTGCATCGTTGGTATTCATATTGAGGATAGTTCCTGTCATGTTTGCCATGCACGAAGCTGGCATGATTGTGCGTCCAGGTATTATGGCTGAAACGCTCCCGTTTGCTGATCAGCTTCAGTTTGTCGGTGCTGGCCAGTTCCCGGGCGAAGTCGGCTTCCAGACCCGGTATCTGAGCACAGAACTCCTGCGGCGCCAGGTTAATCCTGCCGTCCGGTGTCATCACCCGCTGGCCGACAAAGCTGGCAGGCGTAATGGCTGGTCGCGCCACGCCGTTAATGGCCTTGCTCATGCGGCGCAGGCCACCGAGCCCGGAAATCCGGTTAACTGCTCCGAGTATAAATTGCGTGTGTTCTGGCAGATGCTTGCCCAATAGCGGGATCTTTTTCAGCCGCCGTCCCAGTGTGAACATGCCCTGCAGCATTTTTGAGCCACCCATGGCTACACCCGCGTGTCGGCAGAGTTCCAGATAGATCCACGTTTCCTGTCTGGCCTCGTCCTTCAACGGGAGCACCGGGTCGGTGTACTGATGGTAGGGGATGGGCGTGGTGCCCATCAGCGTGTTGAAGGTGAAGGGAAAGTCTGCGCGTTCCAGCCAGTGGCTGCCGGGCAAAATGTAATGTGCATATTGCGCGGTCTCGCTTTCCTGGATATCGATGGCGACCAGCAGTTCCAGTTGGCTGAACGCCTCGGTGAGCCGGTTACTGTTGGGGCAGGTCAGCAGGGGATTGCCTGACGTTACCAGCAGGGCTTTTAATTGGCCGGTGCCTGGGGTCAGGATGTCATCTGCCAGTACTCCCGCCGGGACGGTATCCATGACCAGGGGAATAGCGCCGAGCCTGAAGGTCGCCAGCGGTTTGTCTGGATCGAAACGGTTGAACTTGCTGACATCAACGATCCCTTTGCCCACCAGTGTGCCACCGCGCCTGTCCAGGTTGCCGCTGACGGCATTGATGACTTCCTGCAGCCAGAAGGCCAGGCTGCCGTGGCTACCCTGGTTGACGCCGGTGGAGCTGTACAGCGCGGCCCCATCCGCAGCGACGTATTGGCTGACCCACTCGCGCAGGGTGGTTGCCGGGACACGGGTGACGGGCTCGACCCGCTCCGGACTCCAGGGAGCGACCAGCGTCTTGACGATGTCCCAGCCGGTCATGGTCAGGTTCACGCGCTGCTCATCGACAGAGCCTGTCTCGATCAGCGCGTGCAAGAACGCCAGCATGAAAAACACGTCGGTATCGGGGCGGATAAAGTGGTGTTCGCCGACCTGTTTGGCGGTCTCTGTGCGCCTGGGGATTCAGCCAGATCACTCTACCGCCGCGTGCAATCAGTGCTTTGAATCGCTTGCCGGAGTGCGGCATGCTGATAAAGGACATCTTGGAGATAACCGGGTTGGAACCGACCGCAATCATAAAGCGGGTGTGGTCGATATCCGGGAAAGGTTGAATCTGTGCGCAGCCATACATGCGCTCAGCCACTACAAACTTGTTATTACAATCCTGCGAGCCGGTGTGATACAGCTTGCTTGAACCGAAGGCTTTTACGAAGGCATCGGACAGTACGGGTGGAATAAAACTCATGCTGATCGGGTTGCCAAGATACAGGCCGATTGCATCACCACCGTGCGCATACGCCAGGCGTTTGAGCGTGCCCCCGATTTCGGACAGGGCCTGCTCCCAGCTGATGACTTGCAGCTGGCCATTGACGCGTTTCATCGGCTGTGTGATGCGGTCGGGTGAATCCCTGAACTCGTGAGCCTTTAAGCCCTTGAGGCAGGCGTAGCCCTTGCTGGCAATGTGCTGCTCATTGGGTGCGATATCCAGCACCGTGCCGTGTTGATCGAGATCAACACTCAGCCCGCAAGCGGCTTCACAGATGCGACAGAACGTATGTTTCGATGTGTGTGCCATGTTCTGCTTCAGGTGTGCGCTCAACTGTCGTAGGTATAAGTATGCTCGGATAGATCTACATCCTGCAAGCCAAAAGCGCCGACGATCTCGCTCATCGACGATACCGGAACCGGCTGCCGCTGCGGATCGATGCGAATATCGTACACGAATTGCCTGTTGCCTTCAGGTGTGCTGGGCGTAACAACTGCCCGGGGATTGATGTCCTGTACGATCTGCTCCAGCCCGGTGACCTGTCCCCGCCACAGACCGGTCAGGATACCACTGGTGCTGCCATCGTCGATGGCGTCACAGTCTTCTATCCAGAACGTCCATGCTGCTCATCAATCAGCTGTACACCGATTTTGACGTATTCAGGTACGAAATGATGGTCGAGCTGCAGCAACTTCAGTATTGCGGTCATATTATCGCCTTCGATGCCAAACAGTCGGCGGATGCGAGAGTGATAGACGGGCGCCATGCCTCTGCAATGTTCGCCGATCAGTTCCATGACAGCATCGTCACCAAAGTTGCGCTGTACGCTCAGGTAGGAGGAGCGCTGCAGCAGGTGAACATCCAGTGCGAACTCCTTGAGTTGCACCGACAGCATGGAAGTAGAGAGGTCCTCCAGGCGGAAGTCGCGCTTGAAAGGGCCCGAATAGTCCGCCAGTCCGTCATTGGTCGGGGCGGGCACGGCAAAGCGAAATTGTGCTGCCCGGGTGCCTTCAATCATCGCAGTCTGCGGGTTTTCTTCCACCAGGCCGATATGGTCACCGATGGAGACCTCCCAGCGGCAGGGTCCCGCGGCGGGAATGTCGCCGCCGTGAGGCGGACGGTAAACCGGGATGCAGCGTGCGCCGCGATTGACGGCCATTACCGTAGCGTCGAAGGTTGGGTCCTCCATGTGTACGCAGATCTGGGTTTCGGCGTCGCGGTCGCCACCTGTCATTCCGCGCACGCCGTTGTAAGCGCCACAGGAGGTAAGCCAGAAATAACCCTGGTCGTGTGACTTTACATCGAAATGAAACTTGAGCCACATGTGCGGCGCGCCGATATCCAGCTGGAAACCTTTCATGATCACGTCCACGCCATCGCCCTCAATCCGGTGCAGCGCACGAATACGGGAATTGTAGACCGGGCTGGACCCCATCCATTCGTTGATGGCCTGAGTAGTCATGGCTTCTGCCCCCCAGCGCCCCGCCACCAGCGGCAACAGTCCCCGGTCGTGGATCTGATTGCACAGCATCACCTCGCGCGCGAAACGCGCCATGGTCTTTTTCTCCAGTTGCTGCCACTGGAAATCCTCGCGCAGCGGACCACTGTAGTTTTGCATGGACATGCTCGTCTCCTGGGGATAAGTACTGTCGTAAGTGCGACTCGTGGTGGTCCGGTCGAGTTTGGCGCGCCGGGGTTGACTCTGGTTCGATAAAAACATTTAATCACAAATGTTTTTGGATTGGAATAAAGGTTGACCATGAGCGCAGCAATACCGGTTGTGAGTGGAGCGGTGCCTGGGACAGCTCACTTGCAGGAATTCAACACCACGCCGCTGCAATTCCTGCATCGGGCCTACGAGGAGTGCGGGGAGATCGGTCAATTCGATCTCGGAGGACTGCGCACCATATTGCTGGTAGGGCCTGAGGCGCACGAGGCGTTTTTTCGCGCGCCTGATGAACAGCTCTCGGCGGCACAGGCCTACCAGATGATGGTGCCGGTATTCGGCGAGGGTATCCAGTACGGCGCTCCCCCGGCGATTGAGCGACAGCAATTGAAGATGCAGGTGCAGGGACTCAAGCATGAGCGCATGGTCAATTATGCCGCAGTGGTGGAGCAGGAGACGGAGGAGTTTCTACAGGATTGGGAAGAGGCGGGGGAGCTGGATATCTACGATGCCTTTACCCGGCTGACCCTGAAGACCTCCACGCACTGCCTGCTGGGCAGCGAGTTCCGCCGCCAGTTAACTGGCGAATTCGCCGAGCTCTACCACGCCCTGGAGGATGGACTGGCACCGTCTTCCATCAGTAATCCTTTCCAGGATAGCGAGAGATTTCGCAAAAGGGACGCAGCGCGCGCTCGCCTCGAGGAACTTATCGGCGAGAGAGTGGAGCAGCGGCGGCAGTCCGGTGGCTGGGAGCACGATATGCTGCAGGTGTACATGGACTCGACCTACAGCGATGGGCGCAAACTAACCGATCATGAAATCACCGGCATGGTGATCTGGTTTATGTTTGCGGGTCACCACACCAGTTCCAACACCACCGCCTGGACGCTGCTCGAAATCGCGCGCAACCCGCAGTACAAGGCGCGGCTGTACGCTGAGGTTGATGCGCTGTTTGATGACACCGAGGAACTTACACTGAAGGGGTTGCGTGAAATTCCCCTGCTGGACGGCTTTATCAGGGAGGCGTTGCGGGTGCACCCGCCGCTCAATGCCATTACCCGCCGCGTGATGTATGACTGGCACTACAAGGATTACACGGTGCCAACCGGCTGCAATATCATGGTCTGCCCACATATCAGCCACAAGTTGCCGGAGTATTTCCCGGCACCCGAGGTGTTTGACCCGCAGCGGCCCGCGCCGCCAAATCCTTTTGTCGAGATTCCCTTTGGCGGCGGTCGTCACAAGTGCATCGGTAACGGCTTCGCGATCCTGCAGGTAAAAGCCATTTTGTCTACCCTGCTGCACCAGTACGATGTAAACCTGGTGGCGCCACCGGAAACGTATGGGGAAATAATGCCGGCGTTGATTCTGCGGCCCTCGGACCCCTGTATCCTCAGCTATCGTCGGCGGGAAGCGTGCTGAGCAGGGAGTTGCCCATGGCAAAGAAAAGCGCGCCTGCAGCAGTTGCGGCATCCGGTCGACAGGCGGCCAAGAGCAAGGCGACACAGGACAGGATTATCAACGCAGTCATAGGTCTCATTCGCGAAAAGGGTTATGTGGCAGCAAGTTCCACCGAGATCGCCAGGCGTGCTGGTGTTACATGGGGTGCGGTTCAGCACCACTTCGGGGGTAAGGAAGAAATACTCGGGGAAGTGCTGGAACGCTCGCATCGAAAGTTTCAGCAGAGCCTCAGCAATGCGCGAATCTCCAGTGGCACACCCAAGGTGCGGGTTGCAAGGTATGTGGATCTTGCCTGGGAGCACTATCGTGGCGATGAGTACATGGCGACGATGGAAATTCTGCTGGCTAGCCGCCGGCATGGCGGCGCTGTAGAGGATATATCATTCAGTCGCAGCAGGGCAGATCACCTTGCCTTGGGGCGGCACATCTTTCATGACAGTGCAGCGAGTAATCAGCGTATGCAGGAGACTATTTACATAGTGCACTGCATGCTAACTGGCATCCTCATCGAGACCGTGCTGGAGCCTGCCGGTTTCAATGTCCGGGTTTATACCGGCCACCTGAAGAAGATCGTGATGGAACTGCTCTACTAGCAGCATCATTGCGTACTCATCAGCGTTTGACAGGCACAAGGATGGCAAAAGCCCAGCCGCTGCGCGCGTATCTGGCAAAGACCTCTGTCACTTTGCGCATAAGCGGCGACAGCGCGGCGGCGCTATGTTGTGGTGCGCCTTCAGCTATGACGATAGCCTGCGCCTCACGGCGTCTGCCGCCAAGGAAGTAGCTCACCTTCGGTTGCTGCAACAGATTCTTCACCCAGAAAGAGCGCTCGCCGCGGGCCGTACTGACGATCCGGTAACGGCCCAGGCAAAAGCTCCACAGAGGTGTGCGACGCTGTGTGCCACTTTTGAAGCCGACTGTTTCGAGTACGATCAGGCTGGCCGGTGCCAGTGTTGGAGATCCGAAACCTCTGCGTACGGCAGGTTCAACCACCGAGTTGACGCCACGGAACAGTTTTTGCTCAAATTTATAGAAGTTGGCTAGCACGCTATCTCGTTCCCGTATCATACGAAGAAATCCGCATTGGCAGCGCCAAGCGCAACTGCGCCCAGGTTGCGGGCGAACGTGGTTGGATTATTGGCAACGTGAGCGCGGGCGGTGTGAATGTCCAGAAAGCACTGCTGAATGGAGCTGCCGTGAAATACCGAGGAACCGCCGGCCGAGGAGAACAGCGAATCCACTACCTCGATGGATTTGTCTATGACCAATGATGCCTGGTAGCGATAGAGGATACGATCTTCCAGGCTGATCATTCCTCCGGCGCGTAATGTGCGCATCATGGCATCGAAGTTCGCCAGCAGAACGGTGGTCATTTCTTCGATGGTATTTTTTGCTGCAGCAATGCGCATCTGGGTGCCAGAGTCCTGCGCCAGCTTGGTCACATCGCCGCTGGCCTTGCCCTTAACCAATCCTGTGTACAAATCAAGCGCGTGCCTGGCAGCACCGATAGCCGGTGTGGAAACCACACGAATGAAAAGCTGGGCCCAGGGCAGGTGATAAAGGGTGGCGCTGTCCTGATTCACACCGGGGTTAGTGCCTTCGAATCCGTCAGATTGCTTGTGGGTGCGGTAGTCAGGCACGAACGCACCGTCCACCACTATGTCATTTGAACCCGTGCCCTGCAGTCCCATAGAGTGCCAGGTATCCTCAATGCGATAGTCACTTCGTGGGACCAAAAATGTACGGTAGGTACCATCTGGCAGTATGCCGCCCAGCAGCGCCCAACTGCAATGATCACAGCCGCTGCTCCAGCCCCAGCGCCCACTGAAGCGGAAACCTCCCTCCACCGGTTCTACCTTGCCCATGGGCGCGTAAGCGGACGAGATGCGGGTGTGTATATCCTCTCCCCATACGTCCTGCTGGGCGCGTGGGTGCATCAGTGCAATCTGGAACGCATGTACCGCGATGATGCCGCCAGCCCAGGCCGTGGACATGCAGCACTCTGCGATGGCCAACTGCATGCGAAAGAAATCCTGTGGGTCGAGTTCGTAGCCACCCCAGCGTGCCGGTTGCAGCGCCAGGAAAAATCCCGCCTGCTGCAGCGCCTGGATATTCTCCACTGGAACACGACGCTCACGGCGTGCCTTCTCGGTATTTGACCGCAGTACGGTTTGCAGGGATTGTATTCGTCCAAGCATCGCTGCCCCTTCATCTGCAGCGCGCAGGGCGTCGGTATCAACAATGACATTCATGGTGTTGCTCCAGGGGTCCAGTCAGTATGCAATTCGGTCTCATCGGAAATGCATACGAAAGACAGGGCTTTCTGGATCAGATGCGTTGTCGATCTGTTGCGGAGCTATCGCGTTACCTGGCGATGGGGCGTCAGTGGGTTGCCTGCTGGATATCACTGATTTCTGGGCCAATACGCTCGGCCGCTGCCTGCATCAAGGCACGGTCAAACCCGAATACCTCGATGGCAGTCTCCCCGAGGATGTCGCGAACTTCACGCTCGTCCACATCGTGGAATGTCTCGCGCAGCTTGTGCATGGTATTGGGCCAAGTGCCCTCCATATGGGGATAGTCCGACCCCCACATAAGCTTGTTTACACCAATACTGTGGCGGCTGCCGATTTCGTGAGGGGCGAGGAATGAGGCACCGATAAAACAGTTACGCTGGAAGTACTCCTGCGGTGTGAGTGACAGGTCCTTGGTGAAGTGGGCAAAGATGGGATTGTCGATCTTGAACTTCAGCACCCGCAGGGTCTCCAGAATCCAGCCACAACCAGTCTCGGTGAATACCAGCTTCAATTTCGGGTGTTTTTCAAACACGCCTGACCACAGCAAGGCATAGAAAGGGCGGTGGGCCCACATGTCCACTTCGCTGATGAACATCATGGTGGCGCAGGGCACATCGCCGTAATCCGGCGACCAGCCGGAATGCGTGTGGATCGGCATAGCAAGTTCTTCACACACGCTCCACAGCGGCGCGTAACGTTTGTAATCATGGTAGAACGGATTGTGACCGGTACTGGTCGGCAGCAGCACTCCGCCGAACAGCCCCATCTTGTGAGCCTCGCGGATCTCATTCACCGTGACCTGGATATCGTCAACGTTGATAATGGCCACGCCGGCATGGCGCCCGGGATTCTTGCTGCACATGTTTGCGAGCCAGTGGTTGTAAGCGCGATTGCCCACCAGGCTCTGCTGTGTGGTGACATCGTGACGATACTGCATGAGGCCGGCGCCGAAGGGTGCCATCTGCGGAAAAATCACTTCCCCGGCCAGGCCGTCGGCTTCCAGTTCCCGCAGGCGAACGTCGCTCTCGTATTCTCCACGACGCGGCGCGATCATGCTGTCGGGGTCGCACAGGTAATCCCACAGTTCGGCATCGGTGGCACGGGCTGCCTTGGAGGCGGCCGTTGGATCCATGCGTCCTGCGCCCTCGTCGCCGGAACGGCTATTGAATTCCTGTGCTGCCTCCTGGTCAAAAAATGTACCCATGCGCTTCATCATTTCGCGCGCGTACTGTAACCACCACGCATCTGCGGCAGCGTGAAATTCTTTTGGCATATACGGCTTGTAGCCTTCCGGCAGCGCGCCCGCATGACAGTCCGAACTGATCATTACTACTTTAGCCATACCTTGACTCCCGACCGCGCCTGAATTGATAGAGCAGCAGTGTATTTTAGCGGTGCGGCACAAGGCAAGGTGGCAAGTCTGCCCTGGGCAATTTCATGCTATGTTTGTTGGGGTGCTTTCGGGCAGCATGGCGAGGGAGGCGATGGACGTAGTTAAGGATGTAGTAAAGGACTCAGTGTCGGAGCAGGATGTGGTCACGTCAGTCGAGGTAAATCTCGGCTTTTCCATGCCCGGAGAGGTGATTGATGATCACGAGGGCCGTGGTCTGAAGCGCGCCATTACCCGCCCTGCGGACTACGACTTTGACCAGCGCTTTGAGTACCGGCGCTGCCAGATTCGCGACTGGTCCGCACCTGGCCAGCCCCGGCCCAGTTTCAGGGCCATGGGCTTTGAGACGATCGACCTAGGCGGCAGCGAGCCCTTGCAGTCGCTCCTCGCACAGATCAGGCAGGCTGGAGAAATTACCCCGGCTCAAGCCAGTCAATTGCGTCGTCACCTGCGCGGGTGTGTGTTTCCCTTGTCCGGGGGCAAGTGCCTGAAAATGCTGCACATTGCCCCGGAAGGCCTGATCATGCGCACCGGCGGGCCCAATGGCCTGAAGGTAGACCCGGATGTCAGCATGAGCGGGATGAACGGCCACGATGCCGCATTGGTCGTGCACGGCGACCAGGATGTGCGCGGCACACCCCTAAAACAGATCATGCGCGGTTTTGCGCCCTGGATGTTCCGCCACGAGACGCCCGATGGCAGCAACCGCATCTCGCCGCTGGTGCTGGTGAACCTGTGGATACCGCTGCAGCAGATCACCCGCCCGCTGATCCTGATGGATCGCCGCACATTGAATGCGCGCGAACACCAGTTGCGCTATGCCTTGCCCACCGATAGCTTTCTGGACAGAACCGAGGACATGCGTGTCAATGACATCTGGGCCTTGCTGCACGATGACGCGCAGCAATGGTATTTCCACTCCAGCATGGGTCACGATCAGGCCTACGTGTTCGACACGCTGGGTGAGCCGCACGGCTCGTGCATTCTGCCAGGAGAGGATGTGGCGGAACATTATTATCGATTGTTGCAGCGACAGTGCCGGCAATTGTCATCCGGTGAGGTCGCAGAGCGTGCGGATATGGAGTTACCGTTGCTTCCAACTGCCACCACAGCACCGCTGCGTCAGGCTATCGCGACCATGACAGCGCTGGCAGCGAGTGTCCCCCTGGACAAACCGGCCAAGGCTGCGGTCGATGATTGGCTGGCCCGCGCCCACGGTGCGATGGACAGTGTCGTGCGCAAATCA
Organism: uncultured Gammaproteobacteria bacterium; assembly: GCA_963844975.1. Classification (GTDB taxonomy): domain Bacteria; phylum Pseudomonadota; class Gammaproteobacteria; order Pseudomonadales; family Halieaceae; genus Marimicrobium. The sequence continues at coordinate 11,732 of CAWJQO010000013.1, forward strand.
CTGGAAATGCGCGTGGTGGCGCTATTGCTGCCCAACATCTGGCCGTTCAACCGGGCGGTCAGTCCGTAAAGGCCCCCGCTGGCCTGCGCTGCCAGTGTGGTTATGGCGTGAAGTACCGACGCCAGTCAATAAACGATTTTCTTCTTGGGTATCCTCTCCTATACAGGGTACGAGATGGCCAGTTCTGTGATTAGGCTCGCATTTGGAGCGTAGTAAAAATGCGTCTTCTGCCTTATGCTTGGTGGCAGTAGAAATTATATAATATTCAGCAGCTTAGGAAGTTGATCAAGAAACGACCTACGGTTTGCAGAGGGGGTGAGGGCGTCGACAATGACCAGCTCGGATGATGCACTGCTGCAGTGCCTGCTGACGGTGTGCCGCTTCCACGGCGGCGGCACCACGGCGGCGGCAGTGTGTGGAGGTCTGCCCCTCAAGGATGGCCGGCTTACGCCGGATCTGTTTGAACGGGCCGCAGCCAGGGTGGGCCTGACCAGTAAGATTGTTTACCGGGATGTCGCCGATATTGAGCCAGCACTGCTTCCTGCGGTGGTCATGCTCAAGGGCGATAACGCCTGCCTGCTAACGGGTTGGGATGCGACCGGGGCCATCGCCCATGTCGTCTATCCCGAGCACAATGAAGCGTTGGTGAACGTGCCGCGGGAGCAACTGGCTGCCAGCGCCTCCGGCGAGATCATTATCTGCCGACCGCGTTTTCGTTTCGATGCGCGGGCGCCCCGCGTCGGCGTCAATGTGCGAGGACACTGGTTCTGGGATGCCATCCGCGCCAATATGCCCATCTATCGGGATGTACTGCTGGCGGCCTTCTTCATCAACCTTTTTGCCCTGGCCCTGCCGCTGTTTACCATGAATGTCTACAACCGTGTGATTCCCAACCAGGCCGTGGAAACCCTGTGGATGCTGGCTGCCGGTGTAATCATTGTATTGCTGGCAGACGTTACCTTGCGCACCATGCGCGGTTATTTTCTCGACCTGGCCAGTCGCCGCGTGGATATTCAACTGTCTGGCCTGATTATGGAGCGGGTTCTGGGCATCCGGCTGGAACATCGCCCTGCTTCAGTGGGTTCCTACGCGGTGAACCTGCGTTCGTTTGAAACGGTGCGGGACTTTATCACCTCCGCGTCAATCACTACTGTTATCGATATTCCGTTCGCCCTCATTTTCGTGCTGGTTATCGGCTGGATCTCCTGGCCGCTGCTGGTGCCTGTATTTGTGGGCCTGGTGGTAGTGGTGGGTTACGCGCTGTCGGTGCGCGGCAAATTGAAGGAACTCGCTGAGACCACTTATCGGGCCGGGGCCATGCGTAATTCGACGCTTATCGAAAGCCTGGTGGGACTGGATACCATCAAGGCCATGTGCGCAGAATCGCGCATGCAACGGCGCTGGGAGGAGACCACGAGTTTTCTGGCGCACGTCGGGGTCAAGCTCCGGCTGGTATCGAACTCCGCCATCAACGTAACCCAGTGGGGCCAACAGGCGGTCTCCATTTTTATCATTGTGATCGGGGTTTACCTGATCACTGCCGGGGAGCTTTCCATGGGCGGTCTGATTGCCTGTTCCATGCTCTCCGGGCGGATTATGGCGCCCTTTGGCCAACTCGCGGGGTTGATCACCCAGTTTCACAACGCGCAGATTGCGTTGACAGGTCTGGAAGAAGTCATGGCCAAACCGGTGGAGCGGCCGGAGGGCGCGCAGTTCCTTTCGCGCGAACTGTTCAAGGGCGAAATTGAGTTCAAGAATGTCTCTTTTTCCTACCCCGGGGCGCAGATGGAGTCGCTGAGCGATGTGTCTTTCAAGATCAAGCCAGGTGAGCATGTGGCGATTCTGGGTCGCGTGGGTTCGGGTAAGTCCACCTTACAGAAACTTGCTATCGGGTTGTACCAGCCTACCGCCGGTGCGATCCTCATTGATGGCATCGACCTGCGCCAGCTCGATCCCTCGGAACTGCGCTCTCGGGTGGGTTATGTACCCCAGGATGTCACCCTTTTTTACGGCAGTCTGCGGGACAACCTGACACTGTCCAACCCGCAGGTGTCCGACAGCGCAATAGTGCGCGCGGTGCAAGTTGCCAATCTCACGGACTTTGTCAATCGACACCCGCAGGGCTTTGACATGATGATCGGTGAGCGCGGAGATTCACTCTCCGGTGGGCAACGCAAGTCAGTGGCCCTGGCGCGAGGCGTCATTAACGAGCCCCCACTGCTGCTGATGGACGAGCCGACCGGTTCCATGGATCACTCCACCGAGGTCGCTGTGAAAACACAGCTCGCGGAATTAATCAAAGGTCGCACCTGGCTGGTTGTCACGCACCGCAATTCCCTGCTGGAAATGGTGGACCGGATCATCGTGATCGATAACGGTAAGTTGGTTGCAGACGGCCCGCGGGAAACTGTGGTGCAGGCCCTGCAGCAGGGCAGGATAGGTAAGGCGCAATGAGCGAGCAGGAGTCTATAGTGACTAAGCCGACGCCGGAAGCGCCTGGTGCGGTGCAGGAGAAGCCTGCGCTCCACAAGCGGCTGGTGGACTGGCTGTTTGCACCCTGGATGCGTGATGAAGTAGCGAGTTCCTACGATTGGCAGCGGGATGCACACCTTGCCTATATCGAGCAACAGCCGCTGCGCGCGCGCAAGATTCTTTATGCTGTGGCGCTGAGCACTGTAATCCTCGTGGTCTGGTCTGCACTGGCGAAAATAGATGAGGTCACCCGGGGCCAGGGCAAGGTCATACCGTCACAGCAGGTGCAGGTTATCCAGTCGCAGGACGGCGGGGTGGTGACCGAAATTCTGGCGCGCGAGGGAGATTCAGTGGAGAAGGGACAGTTGCTGGTGCGCCTTGACCAGACCCGCTCACAGTCCACTTTTCGGGAAAATCTTGCCGAATTTCAGGCGCTCTCGGTCAAGGAGGCGCGCCTGCGCGCGCTCGTCGAGAAGACGGAATTCCAGCCGGACCCGGAGTTCGTTGCTGCCGTACCGGCCATAGTCGTCGAGGAGGTGGCGCTTTTTGAGTCGAAGAAATCCGAGCTGGCTTTGGCGCAGCAGATTGCGCAGGAGCAGCTGGTACAGCGGAGCGAGGAACTGGTGGAAATCACCGCTGCCGAGCGGCAGGCTGCGCGCTCCCTGGAGCTGGCACAGCAGGAGCTGAGTATGACCCGGCCTATGGTTGCGCTCGGGGGCAGTTTCGGAGGTGGAGATTTTGCGTCTGGAGCAGCAGGTCAACGAGTTGAGTGGCGCGCGCAAGCAGGCTGCGGCAAAGATCAAGCAGATTGAATCAGCCATTGTGGAAGCACGGCGCAAGCTTGGCAGTGTGGATGTGGAGTTTAATAACAAGGTCCGTGAAGAGTTGGCGCAGACAATTTCCAAGGTGAATTCCCTGCGAGAAACCGGGGAGGGCCTGTCTGACCGGGTCCGGCAGACCGATGTGCGCTCGCCGGTTAAAGGTACTGTGAAGCAGCTCTACTACAACACGATCGGCGGCGTGGTCCTGCCAGGTAAGGAGATTATCGAGATTGTTCCGACCGATGACACCTTGTTACTGGAGGCCAGGGTTCGGCCCCAGGACATTGCATTCCTGGTGCCGGGACAGAAGGCCATGGTGAAATTCACCGCCTACGATTTTGTCGTCTACGGCGGCCTTGACGGTGTGCTCGAACAAATAGGGGCGGACACGATCCTGGACGAGGAGGGCCATCCCTTCTATGAGGTTACCGTACGCACAACCGAATCAAGCCTGGCCAGCGATAAGCCCATTATCCCCGGCATGGTCGCGGAGGTGGATATCCTGACCGGCAAGAAAAGTGTACTGGCCTATTTGATGAAGCCCGTACTGCGCGCCAAGCAGTATGCGCTGACGGAGCGGTGATGGTACGGTTATTCGTTTCCGCGCCGGGTCAGTTGCGCGAGCGCTGGGGCCTGGCTTTTCCCGATGTGCAGGTGGTATCACAGATCGCCGAGTTGGGAATTCTGGATCGTTCCATGGCCGGCAGCTTGTGGCTGGATCTGAGTACGATCCCCGCGGCATCGCGACTGGCGTCAGTAGTCGCAGCATGTGCTCTTGGCTGGCCTGTCGTTGCTATGGCGGCGATGCCGAACGAAGAGGAAGCTTTTTCCCTGCTAAAGGCTGGAGTCCAGGGTTACTGCCATGTCGAGGCGGCTTTTGAGCAACTACGCGAGATCGCCCTGGTGGTTGAGCACGGGGGCTTGTGGATGCCGCCGGATTTGATGCTGCGTTTTCTCGCTGTATCCACCCGGGTGATCCCCTCCGTCGCGCCGGAAGTTCCCCAGCTTGACGACCTCACGTCCCGCGAGTTGATGGTGGCCGAGCAAGTGGCGCATGGAGCGAGCAATCGGGAAATAGCAGTGGCGCTGGAAATTACTGAGCGCACCGTCAAGGCCCACTTGTCAGCGATTTTTGACAAACTCGGGGTGCGTGATCGCGTGCAACTGGCCCTGCGCATGAACAACATTCCAATTTACAGCACGGTTAACTGATTCAACCAGATTATCGGCTTACAGACTCCTCAATTGACTAGTGTGACTCTCGTCACAACCTCAAAAGAAGGGCCGCTAACTGCACAAAAGTACAATTTTTTGTGCAGTCAGAGCGGCATAGTATGAAATCATAATTTTTACTTAGTCTGTTTTGATAGCCAGTGCGCTGGCATAAAAAGAGGTGACCCACATGGCAACTGCAATCATCGCAACCGTGACTTCCATCAGTGTTCGGGCACAAGCCCGCAATGCCGACGGTGAGCTCAGGGAATTGAAGGTTGGGGATAAGCTGCACGAGGGGGAGACGCTGGTCACGCCGAATGGCGGACGCGTGGAGCTATCCTTATCCGACGGCAGTCCGCTGGTGGTGAGTGATGTGCCGGAAATGGCCATTACCCGCGACCTTGTGGCAGAGACCGCAGCGGGTGCTGATGAGAGCGCGGTAGAAGATGAGACAGTCCAGCAGGTGTTGGCTGCCCTGGAGTCCGGGGAAGATCTCGGTAATGTGCTGCAGCCTACTGCGGCCGGCTCCGACCAGCAGGGTGCCGCCGGTTTGGAGAAAGAGGATGGCCACAGTTTTATTCGTCTGGGTCGCATCCTGATGGGCACCGACGAATTTTCCGGTATCGCCGGCAGCGTCGCCGCTGACAACTGTAGTGCAAGATGAGAATGCTGCGCTTATTCCGGTCGATGCTATTGATGATGCCACCACTACCGAGGAAGGCGTCCCGGTTGTTATCGATGTACTGAACAACGACGATGTTTCAGATGGGTGCTTACGTCACCGGTGTGACCAATGGCAGCCATGGCACCGTCGTGATCAATGCCGACGGTACGGTGACCTATACCCCCAATGCCGGCTTCTTCGGCACCGACACGTTTACCTATACGGCCACTTCTGCGGACGGTAACGGCCAGGACACGGCGACCGTGACTGTGGTGATTGAGGATGAAGCTGCGGGTCAGGTTTATGTTGGGGTGGGTACCTCTGGAGTGGTGCTTGATGAAGCCAATTTGTCTGATGGCTCTGCCCCTGACGCAGTGAGTCTCTCGAAATCCGGAAGCTTTACTGTGCTGGCGGAGGATGGCTTGAAGAGCTTGACTGTCAACGGCGTTGAGCTGATCGACGGTAATGGCAACTTTATTAACGGACTATCGGTGATGGAAGGTCAGGATCTCCTTATCACCTTCGATAGCATGACGGTGAATGACAAGGGTGAATATACCATTGTCGTGACGGGAACCCTGAGCGGTGACTTTGATCACAGCATAGCCGCTGGCAGCAACCAGCAGCTTCTGGTGAATTTTGACATAGCGATTGAAGACAATAGCGGACAGGTTGCTACTGGTACGCGCAGTGCGACGATTATCGATGATGATCCGACGGCGCGAGCGGACACGGACAGTGTGGCGGCGGGCAGCTTTGTGGCGGCGACGGGCAACGTGATCACGGCGACGGGCACCACCAGTGGTGCGACGGGCGTGGACACGCTGGGCGCGGACAGTGCGAAGGTCAGCCAGGTGGCGAGCAACAACGTGCCGGCCAATGTGGACAACACGGCCACGGCGGGTGCGTTCACGGTGAACGGCCAGTACGGCGTGCTGACCATCAATGAGGACGGCAGCTACAGCTATGCGCGCAACGCGGGCACGCCTGGCAATGTGAGCGATGTGTTCACCTACACGCTCACGGATGGCGACGGCGATACCTCGCACGGCGACGCTGACGATTGCCATTGGTGACAGCACGCCCACGAATGTGATTCCAGGCGCGGGCGGACCGACCACGACGGTGTACGAAGCGGGACTGCCGGCGCGCGGTGGCGAGCCTGCGGGATCCGACAGTGCGGCGAACTCCGAGACGGTGGCCGGGACGGTGGCCTTCACCTCGTTGGACGGCCTCTCGGTGGTATCGCTGGGCGGACACGCCCTGACGCTGGTCGACCAGACGTTCAGTGACGGCCTGACGGCGCGTTACAGTCACAACGCGGCGACGGGGCGGGTGTGATCACCTACAGCTACACGCTGGCGGACAATACCCTGGGCGACACCACGACGGCGAGGTTTGCGGTGGTGGTGACCGATACGGACGGGGATCGGCGACGGCGGGGAACCTGGTGATCAAGATCGTGGACGACGTGCCGACGGCGCGTGCGGACACCGACAGCGTTGCGGCGGGCAGCTTTGTGGCGGCGACGGGCAATGTGATCACGGCGACGGGCACCACCAGTGGTGCGACGGGCGTGGACACGCTGGGCGCGGACAGTGCGAAGGTCAGCCAGGTGGCGAGCAACAACGTGCCGGCCAATGTGGACAACACGGCCACGGCGGGTGCGTCACGGTGAACGGCCAGTACGGCAAGCTGACGATCAACGAGGACGGCAGCTACAGCTATGCGCGCAACGCGGGCACGCCTGGCAATGTGAGCGATGTGTTCACCTACACGATCAAGGATGGCGACGGCGATACCTCGCACGGCGACGCTGACGATCGCCATTGGTGACAGCACGCCCACGAATGTGATTCCAGGCGCGGGCGGGCTGACCACGACGGTGTACGAAGCGGGACTGCCGGCGCGCGGTGGCGAGCCTGCGGGATCCGACAGTGCGGCGAACTCCGAGACGGTGGCCGGGACGGTGGCCTTCACCTCGCTGGACGGCCTCTCGGTGGTATCGCTGGGCGGGCATGCCCTGACGCTGGTCGACCAGACGTTCAGTGACGGCCTGACGGCGCGTTACAGTTACAACGCGGCGACGGGTGCGGGTGTGATCACCTACAGCTACACGCTGGCGGACAATACCCTGGGCGACAACACGACGGCGAGCTTTGCGGTGGTGGTGACCGATACGGACGGGGACTCGGCGCCGGCGGGGACGCTGGTGATCAAGATCGTCGACGACGTGCCGACGGCGCGTGCGGACACGGACAGCGTGGCGGCGGGCAGCTTTGTGGCGGCGACGGGCAACGTGATCACGGCGGCACGGGCGACCACCAGTGGTGCGGCGGGCGTGGACACGCTGGGCGCGGACGGGGCGAAGGTCAGCCGGTGGCGAGCAACAACGTGCCGGCCAATGTGGACAACACGGCCACGGCGGGCGCGTTCACGGTGAACGGCCAGTACGGCAAGCTGACGATCAACGCGGACGGCAGCTACAGCTATGCGCGCAACGCGGGCACGCCTGGCGAGGTGAGCGATGTGTTCACCTACACGATCAAGGATGGCGACGGCGATACCGTCGCACGGCGACGCTGACGATCGCCATTGGTGACAGCACGCCCACGAATGTGATGTCCGACGCGGGCGGGCTGACCACGACGGTGTACGAAGCGGGACTGCCGGCGCGCGGGGGCGAGCCTGCGGGATCCGACAGTGCGGCGAACTCCGAGACGGTGGCCGGGACGGTCGGCCTTCACCTCGCTGGACGGCCTCTCGGTGGTATCGCTGGGCGGGCATGCCCTGACGCTGGTCGACCAGACGTTCAGTGACGGCCTGACGGCGCGTTGACAGTTACAACGCGGCGACGGGGCGGGTGTGATCACCTACAGCTACACGCTGGCGGACAATACCCTGGGCGACAACACGACGGCGAGCTTTGCGGTGGTGGTGACCGATACGGACGGGGATTCGGCGCCGGCGGGGAACCTGGTGATCAATATCGTGGACGACGTGCCGACGGCGCGTGCGGACACTGACAGCGTGGCGGCGGGCAGCTTTGTGGCGGCGACGGGCAACGTGATCACGGCGGACGGGCACCACCAGTGGTGCGGACGGGCGTGGACACGCTGGGCGCGGACAGGGCGAAGGTCAGCCGGTGGCGAGCAACAACGTGCCGGCCAATGTGGACAACACGGCCACGGCGGGCGCGTTCACGGTGAAGGCCAGTACGGAAGCTGACGATGAACGCGGACGGCAGCTACAGCTACGCGCGCAACGCGGGCACGGCGGGCGGGGTGAGCGACGTGTTCACCTACACGATCAAGGACGGTGACGGCGATACCGTCCACGGCGACGCTGACGATCGCCATCGGTGACAGCGACGCCCACGAATGTGATTCCAGACGCGGGCGGGCTGACCAGACGGTGTACGAGGCGGGACTGCCGGCGCGCGGGGGCGAGCCTGCGGGATCGGACAGTGCGGCGAACTCTGAGACGATGGCCGGGACGATGGCCTTCACCTCGCTGGACGGCCTCGCGGCGGTATCGCTGGGCGGCATGCCGTGACGTGGTTGACCAGACGTTATGACGGCCTACGGCACGTTGACGGTCACAACGCGGCGACGGGGCGGGTGTGATCAGCTACAGCTACACGCTGGCGGACAATACCTGGGCGACAACACGACGGCGAGCTTTGCGGTGGTGGTGACCGACGCGGACGGGGATACGGCGCCGGCGGGGAACGCTGGTGATCAATATCGTGGACGACGTGCCGACGGCGGTGGCGGACACTGACAGTGTGGCGGCGGGCAGCTTTGTGGCGGCGACGGGCAACGTGATCACGGCGACGGGCACCACCAGTGGTGCGGACGGGCGTGGACACGCAGGGCGCGGACAGGGCGAAGGTCAGCCAGGTGGCGAGCAACAACGTGCCGGCCAATGTGGACAACACGGCCACGGCGGGCGCGTTCACGGTGAACGGCCAGTACGGAGTGCTGACGATGAACGAAGACGGCAGCTACAGCTACGCGCGCAACGCGGGCACGCCTGGCAATGTGAGCGATGTGTTCACCTACACGCTCAAGGATGGTGACAACGATACCTCCACGGCGACGCTGACGATCGCCATTGGTGACAGCACGCCCACCAATGTGATTCCAGGCGCGGGCGGGCTGACCACGACGGTGTACGAAGCGGGATTGCCGGCGCGCGGGGGCGAGCCTGCGGGATCCGACAGTGCGGCGAACTCCGAGACGGTGGCCGGGACGGTGGCCTTCACCTCGCTGGACGGCCTCTCGGCGGTATCGCTGGGCGGGCATGCCCTGACGCTGGTCGACCAGACGTTCAGTGACGGCCTGACGGCGCGTTACAGTTACAACGCGGCGACGGGTGCGGGTGTGATCACCTACAGCTACACGCTGGCGGACAATACCCTGGGCGACAACACGACGGCGAGCTTTGCGGTGGTGGTGACTGATGCGGACGGGGATTCGGCGCCGGCGGGGAACCTGGTGATCAATATTGTGGACGACGTGCCGACGGTTGGAAACTTTGTCGACTTCACCGTGCCCAACGCAACCGGAGTCACCGCTGGTCCCACCAACACCGGCTTCATTTCCGGCGCGGATAACTGGAGCAACATCAATATCACTGGCGAGGCTATTGCCGGATTGACCTACAAGCCGCTGGTGACCAACCCCGATGGCAGTGTCACGCTCACGGCGAAGGAAGCCGTTGGTGGTGATGATGTCTTCAGCTATACGGTCTTCAAGGATGGAAGCCAGTCCTTCAATCTCATCAAGCCGGAGGCGGAAACGCAGATTACTCAAAATCTTGCAAATCTTAGCCCGGGTGGCCCCGCGGCATTTATTGAGCTTGGTGATTTCTCGATTGAGTTCTCTGGCTCGGGTAGTGGCGTGAACTCGAGTACCCAGGGTATGGGTATCGGTAACCAGTTTATTGATGCCGGTGAAGTGCTCACGCTGGAATTCTATAATCCCGGTCGTGCCGGCAATGATGTTCCGGACAATGTCAGCGGCCCTGCAAATGCGACTGAGCGTCTAATTGCCAGTTTGGATTTTACCAACAGTAGTAATGGTGGCGGCACGCTAAACTGGACGGTATACAACACTGTGGACGGCACTACGGATTCTGGTTCGGTGACCGAAGTGAATGGACACTACTTGATTGACGCTGCGATTGATTTCAACAAAATTGAGATCACCGGTGGTGCTGGCGCAAATGCACGACTTACCTCAGTAGTTATTGGCGAGAGGATCCTGCCTGATGGCGAAGATGTCACGTTCACTGTAACGGGTACGGACGGAGATGGGGATGTTACGTCCTCAGACCTCGTCACCGTTACCATTGATCCGTCTTTGGCTCCTAGCCTCCCTTTCCAGCAATCTTCAACACTGCAGGAGAATATTGCGGAAGAGGACAATACCCCGCTCGCCCCGCTACACGCTGCTACAAGCGAGTCAGATACGCTGTTGGCTACCGATGGTGCGGACAATTTTGTCTGGTCATTGGCTGATGGTACGGTGCAGGGCGATACGATCGTAGGGTTCAATGAGGCGGCCGACGCCATCAATATCGCAGATATTCTGGCAGACACGGTGGACACGACGGACTTCTCCAGCTATCTAAATGTCAGCGTGGACGGTGCCAGTACGGTACTCAGGATTAGCAATACGGGCGACTTCGAGCATGCTGACCAGGTGATTACGGTGCAGGATGTCAATCTGTTCGAAGGTGTTGACTTCAGTGATACCGCTGCGCTCAGCACGGCTCTGCAGAACATGGTTGACTCGGGCAAGCTGATCACCGATTAAGGACTTGATACGCTGTAGAACTTATCCCCACAACTTAATCGGGTTGTGGAGATTTTTATTTGTAGGAGTGACGTATGCCCTTTGTAAAACGCGATGTGCGTGGCGCAGTGATCGCTGTCAGTCAGGAATCAGGGGCTGGCTGCGCTGAGGAGTTACCGAAAGATGATCCTGCGCTTGCCGCTTTTTTTGCAGGGCTCACCAGCGAGGCATCCTCCCTTGACGCCACCGATCAGGACCTTATCCGCGTACTGGAGGATGTGGTGGATTTGCTGATCGCCAAAGGGCTGATTCTCTTTACGGAACTGCCAGTGGATGCGCAGCAGAAAATCATGCGGCGGCAGCAAATGCGCTCCGCGATAAGTAATACACTGGACTTGATCAGCGAGGACTAATCGCTTGACTCACTCCGGGGTAGCCGCTTACCCGGCGCAAACTGGAAGCTTCAACCAGCGAGAGAAATGCCGGGGCCGGTGGCGCCATCAATACCCAGATCCTTTAAAGCCTCCCATTCCGCGCCACTGTTGACGCCTTCGGCGATCATCCTGACACCAATGGTATGGCCAATAGTGCACAGCGTGCGCAGCAGAGTCTGGTTGCCGGTATTGTTGTGTACGTCGCGCACAAAGCTGGCATCTACCTTGAGGTAGTCCAAACCAACATCGTGTAACTGTCCCAGTTTAGCCAGTTGGTGTCCTATGTGCTCGATACCCACATGTCCGCCGTGGGCCTTGATGCGAGCGGATAGACGCTTGAAGTTCTCCACATGGCGAAAGGCAACCACTTCAGGAATTTCTATCCACAGCATGGCGATGGCCTGGCTGCGGGTGTTGAGATGTTGCTCGGCCCAGCTCAGGAAGCTGTTGTCTGCAATGGCGGCCACGGACAGGTTAATGGCAATGGGTAGCCGGGAGCGCTCTATGGTGCCCAGCGCCAGTTCAAACACCTGCTTGTCCAGCTCGCCCGAGAGCTGTAGGCGATGGATCCAGGGCAGGAACTGGCCGGCGCTCCATGTCTCACCCTCCCATTGCAGGCGGACTGGCGCTTCATAGTGGATAAGTTGGTTTTCGAGGTCGATGACAGGAAATTGCGCGAGTGAGAAGCTGCGCATTTTCAGCGCCTTTTCAAGAATGCCACGCCAGTGTTCCAGTTGCTCTCGCACTGGCCTGATCTGGATATCGCCCTTGTAGGCCTCGGTAACCGAGGATGTCCGTTCTCGTTCCGCCGCTGTCAATGCGCCATCCACCCTGTTCAGCAGTTCCGCTACTGCGTCGAGGTGTTTATAGACTGTCGTTCCTCCGGGCAGCAGGACTCCCTCGCCCATGCTGTGATCTGCCAGCACCGCGAACATCGCCTCCTGAGCCTGGCGACCCAGTTCGCCCGCCTCCAGTTTGCGCGGTGCCAGGATCGCAAAATCCGAGCCATTCAGGCGCGCGGCAGTCCAGCCGCGGTGCTGTATGGTGATCGCATTAAACGCACTTCCGATATCATGCAGCAGGCTGTCGGTGGCCTTGCGGCCGTAGGTCTGGTTGAGCCGGCCAAGGCCGACTAGCCGGATGATGCACAGCGTGCCGGAGGAATTGTCGTCATTATTTTCCAGGACGGCCTGCAGTGCGTTGATAAAGGGTTCCCTGTTATTCAGGCCGGTAATCTTGTCGACATGTGCATCGCGCTGTAATTTCTGCAGGCGATTTGCTTCCTGCCCCAACATTGACTTGATCCGTGTGGATAGTTCGTTCATTGCGCGAACCACCTGCCGGAATTCCAGCGTGGTTGGCTCGGGAATGTTGGTGACAAAGCGCCGGCTGCCGATCGCTTCGGCCTGTTCCACGACCTCTGCCAGCGGATGCAGAATCCGCTTCAGTAACCTGTGACCTATAAAACCTGCAACAAGCCCGGCCAGCAGAAACACGCCTGCGAGCATCAGGGTAGTTTGCCATAACTCTTTGTAGGCAAAGCGGGATTGGCTGCGCAGGGTTAGCGTGCCCGCTTGTTGCCATCCGGCCTGGACACTGGCAACGCCAGGTTCAACGTTCGATAGGAAAGAGGCGCATGAACCAACCGGGAGCGCCGGCCTGTGCCTGCTCGGCTACCCGGCGGATCGTGACTTGTCCCTCGGGGTCTGTCAGTTCAATCAGTTCGTAGAAACCCGTATCGAACTGCGCGGACAGGGTCAGTTCCAGCAGCACTGCATCTGCACCCTGTTGGGTCAGGGAAAGCGCCAGTGACGTGGCGTTGTCCGCGTTTTTCATGCTCAGCTGCTTTTCGAGGTAGGCCCTGGCCGAGAGCGTGGTGACAAGAAAACTGACGCTGAACACGATTGCTAACAGAAGAACCACCGCTAACCAGAGCTGTTTAGATAATGACATGATCAGGTTCCCTTAAATGTTCGTAATTACCCCAGCCCTTCCGCCGAGGCCCGGCGCAACAGATTGCGCCAGCGCGAAAGTTTAGTCCCGGGTTGCGTGGTGGCAGGGGCGGTAGCACGTCCCACCCATAGGCCTTTGCTGTTAAAGCCATACACCGGTGTCAGATCGGATCTCTGGGATGCCGGTAGGACATCAATGACAATATTATCAAGAATCACGGGCTCCGCGGTGGGAGAAGGGTAATAGGCCAGCACCATATGCGCCGTGCTTTTAGCGTCCCCACTGCCCATGATCCTTGCCTTGACGTAGGTGATCCTCAGTTTGTCGATGTCGACACCGGCCAATATCAACATCAGGTATTTGGCGATGGCGAAGTCTTCACAGTCTCCCATGCCGCGACCTATGAGCTCAAGCGGAGTGGCCCAGTAGTCGTCCTGCTCCCCAGGCTTGCGGATCCTGGACCCAACGGATACGTGAGTTAAAAAAGTTATTGGCCCGAGCGAGTTTATCTTTGTCCGGCATGGATTTCATGGCGTCAATCTGAGATTGCCAGTCATCCACTACACGGGCGGTGTCCGCTCCATAGCGGGTCAGGGCCAGCTCCCGCATCAGGGAAAGATTGACCTGCGCCACAGCCAGAGCTACCACGAAAAAAGTGATGCCGATGGTCGCCCATAAGTTGCGCATACCAGACAGCAATTTCAGTGACGACACACCTGGGCTCTCAATGTTGGAAAATACGAGCGAAGTGAGGTTGTGTTAAATGCAAATCACTCTATACCTCACTGACATGCAGATGGTAGCGCAACTGCTAGTGGGCTGTAGCGAAAGATGTTCAAAATGTCTCATTTTGCCGAACTAATTTGTGATCGAGTTCGTACAATTTTGACTGAGTTGCCAACAGCTGTGGTAAACCTGGCGCGATACTATCAAAATGACAACTGTAGAAGTAATAGAACGTTTAAACGTCGCATGTACATCTACAATCGGTTTCTACAGATAAAAAGGGGTAGGGGTATGTTCACGAAAAGCAGATTATGCGCGGCTGTCATTGTCGCAATTACAGGAATCTCCTTATCGCACGCGCAGGGCGAGCCGCAGCAGCTTCCTGTAGAGATTTCCGGATCGCAGGCGCAAGTCCAGCCACAGCAGGCCCCGGTAATAGTTTCCAACCTCAAGGAGGCCATTACCCAGGGCGTATTGATCAGTCCGCGTGTGAATGCTGACTGGTACAATTTTGCTGCCACTAGTGAGGCGCAGCGGGCCGCCCGCGGCGGCTATTATCCCAGTGCGGACATCTACGCCGAAGTGGGCCGGGAGGATCGCAATACTCCGCTCATCGATCTCGGTGACTATGGGCGCGACTCTACGGAATTCAGTATTACCCAGATGTTGTTTGACGGATTTGCCACTCGCGACACGGTAGCCCGGCTGGGATATGACAAATTGTCCAATTATTACATTTTCAAGCGATCCTCTGAGGAGGTGGCTCTGGAAGTGGCCGTGGCCTACTTGAGACCGTTAAATACCAGCAGTTGGTAAAGTATGCCGAAGATAACCTGAAGGTCCATCGCCAGATTCATGACCAGATTTCTGAACGGACCGGAGGCGGGGTAAGTGAGGGTGTTGATCTCGATCAGGCGGTGGCACGAGTAGGACTGGCCGAAACCAACCTGGTGACCGAGACTACCAATCTGCGTGATGTGGAGGTGCGATTCCAGCGCCTGGTTGGCAGTTATGCCAAATGCAAACCTGGAAGTTCCCGCAGTGCCTGCAGGCCAGATTCCCGAGATGCGCGGAGCGGCCCTGGAAGTCGCCTACCAGAACAGCCCGGTCATTAACGCCGCAATTGAAAATCTGCGTGCCGCGCAGGAGTCACTGAATTTGACCAATGCGCCGTTTATGCCGCGCTTCGATCTGCGCTACCGCAACCAGGTGGAGCATGATACAGACGGCATTGATGGAAAGTTTGAAGAGGAAGCCATTGAGGTCGTCATGAAGTACAACCTGTTCCGTGGCGGCGCAGACAGCGCGCGTAAACGCGAGTATTACAATCTTTACTACGCGGCGATCGAAGAGCGCAAACAGGCCTGCCTGAATGTGAGACAGGAGATCAGTAACGATTTTAATAATATTGAAGCGCTGCGGCAGCAGGTTGTGTTAACGGACGTTAGCATGCGTGCGCAGGACAAGACCCGGCTGGCTTATCGTGACCAGTTTAATCGCGGTAAGCGTTCTCTGCTGGACCTGCTTGATAGCCAAAATGAGTACTTCGATAGCGAACGAGCGCACATGGCAGCGGTTGTGGACCTCGTAGCGGCCGAGGCTAGCACTCTGTCCAATATGGGGCTATTGCTTGCGTCACTGGAAGTTGATGGAATCAATGCGGATAAGATTGCGGAAATGGATCTTGATCTGACACGCGATCCTAACGATGAAAACACCCATGCCCTGTGTCCGGGAGAGCCCGCAACGGTGGTCCCTGTGGAGCCAATAGCTGAACCCAAGATTGTACTGGAGCTCAACGTGCGATTCGAAAACAATTCCGCTGTCATCACGTCTGCCTATGATAGTGAGATTGCTGTTGCTGCTGCCACGATGCGAGACTATCCTGCTGTTAAAGCCATTATAGAGGCGCACACTGACTCTACTGGCACAGACCAGTACAACCAGTTGTTATCAGAGCGTCGGGCGGACGCTGTCTTTAAGATGCTTGTGGATAAGTACGGTGTTAATCCAGCCCAGCTTTCAGCTGTCGGTCGCGGAGAGAGTATGCCTGTGGCTAGCAACAGCACTGCCGAGGGTCGCGCTCAAAATCGTCGCGTAGAACTGATAATGGACGATCCAAATCTAATGTAAGTGCAACTCCTCCGACTGAATGCCACCGACTCCGTAAGGGGCGGTGGCATTTTTGTTTTAGCGTGCTTTTCCGACTTACATCCCATGCTTATTAGCCTGCACAGGCTCGCGCCACATCAGCCATACCGGCGGAGCGGAGGTGGCAAACCTGATCTGCTGCTGCACTTTGAATCCATGGCCTTCGTAGAAGGCCAGATTCTCTTCCTTCGAATTCTCCAGATAGGCTGGCACTCCTTCGGCATCACACAGTCTGAGCACATGAGAGATAAGGCTGGTGCCTATGCCCTTGCCTTTATTGCCGGGAGTGACCCCGATGGCGAACAGATAATAGTGGGGCGTTTTGGGGTGATACTGCTCTGTCTTGAGGCCGCTCAGCAGCAGGCGATAAACACCGGTCAGGCCGCCGAGCTTCATTACCTTGACCGCGCTTGATAGCGAGAACGGCCAGCTGAGCTTTTGACCGGGCCCCAGCCATGATGCTGCGCCGCGTCCCTGCGGGTCCAGGTAGGTGAGTTGGTGCGGAATGAAGACCGGTAATGTAATCTGGAAAAACGACTCCAGTGTCCGCGGATTATTGCAGGACCAGTTGATCACCGGGTCATCGCGAAATGCCTCGGCCAGTATGCGGATAGCGTCAGCGGTGTTTGATCCATCTACCGGTTTGACATTCATCGCAGCGTGATCTCCCTGCATGGGTATTTCCCCGCCATTACCTGTTTATCGAATTGCCACAGCAGACGATTCAATAAACGCCAGTATCTGTGCCACCGTCTCCTGCGGGAAAAAGATGAAAGCCGACACATGGCTGCCCCAGCGTTCCTTCCAGGCGAGATCGGGATGCTGTGGATCGATTGAGGGAGCTGTCCACAGGGTAACGCGCGGATTGCGCTGTGCCAGTTCCCTACTGTAGCGAGCACGGGTTACCGGATCGCCCGGATCCTGGATCGCAAGTATCGGTAGGTCCAGTGCGATGGCGCGCGCCAGCGCCTGTTCATTACCCCCGGGCAATCCGAAGAACTGCGTGGCTGCCCAGGCGGAGACAGCAAACAGGCCAGGGGGCAGGGCGGTTTCCACCCAGGCACCCTGCTTGAAAGTGTCGTAGGTATCCAGCAGGCTGTCCAGCAGGATCAGGCCATCAAGTTTGGCACCAGCGTGCACGGCCTGTATGAGGCTGGCGCCGCCCATTGAAATGCCCATCGCAAACAGTGGCAGTTTGGGGTTTTTGGCGCGCGCCCAGGCAATGGCGGCTGCGGCATCATATTTCTCGGTGCGGCCAAACTGCAATCCCTGCCCATCGCTGCCCGATGCGCCGTGGTTGCGCAGGTCGATAGCAACCACGGCAATGCCCTGATCCACCATAGCGCGATAAAAATCCAGCGAGCCAAAGTAGCTGCTGGTGCGATTGGAGCCGCCACCGTGGATGAACACCAGGGTCGCCCGTGCGTTTTGCGCAGGCATCCACCAGCCGGCCAGGTTCAGGTCTGTGTCCCGTGGAGAGACCACAAACTCCTCGAACACCAGTCCCACATCGGCAGGGCTGGTTGTCACGGCGCTGCGCTCTACATGAATGGCCTCACGGGGAATTGCAATCACAGCAACATAGGCACAGGCTGCCAGCAGCAGGGCGATGACAGTCCAGGCCAGTTTCTTCACAGTGTTATCCAGCGGCTGTAAGGTGAGCTGGCATGGTATACACAGACGGCTGACGCTAACAAGACTTCATCGGTTGACTCCACTATTTGGCCGCCTGCGTGCATTTGGTGTTCCACCCGTGACTTGCCCGCTGCAAAATGTCGGGCTTCCGATGAACGCAACATAAACCAGAAGGGGAGTAAGATGTATAGAGGAGCGGGCATGCACGGAGGCGGTGACCAAGGTTTTAGAAACAGGCAGTGACGAGGAGAATTTACCCGGCATCGATTGCCAGCATGTGGTGGACGAGCGCTACAGTGTCGCTGCCCATCATTGAAATCAGCGACAAGGACTATCGCTCGTTTTGCTGGCCCTGCCATGCGCTGGAAGAAACGGGTGACTGCAAGTAGGGAACCTGGTCCCGATTGGCAGTCACCCTGTGTGGGCTACTCCTGTGGCGTGATGGCGTTGATGTGATCCAACGCCTCACTGTACTCGTTTAACAGCCGGAAGATGATATCGCGACAGGACTCGACCGAATTGATCTGCCCCACCACCTGGCCAATCGGGTTGAACGCCACCTTCTGGCAATCCCCGCTGCCGGCGTAGCGGTGCGTGCGCCGCACGGCATCGAAGGTCAGGTAGCCCTGCAGTGGCATGGGCAGGGGCTTGGGATTTTCGGGTTTCTCCCAGGCTTCGGTCCACTCGTTCTTCAATACGCGCGCGGTTTTGCCGGTGAAGGAGCGGGTGCGCACGGTGTCCTCGGAGGTCGCCTTCATGTAGGACTCGCGCTGGGCCGGCTCGGCATGGGCCTCCACCGAATTCAACCACATCGAGCCCATCCATACACCGGCCGCACCCATGCCCATGGCGGCCAGCATCTGGCGGCCGTTGCCAATACCGCCGGCAGCGAGCACGGGCAGGGGAGCCACGGCATCCACCATTTGTGGCCACAGGATCATTGAGGTGACTTCGCCGGCGTGGCCGCCACCCTCGGAGCCCTGGCAGACCACGAAATCGAGACCGGCCTTCTTGTGGTTGATGCCATGCTTGAGGCGCCCGGCCAGGGCGCCGATCAGGCGGCCGGAATCGTGCACCTGCTTGATGATATCGGCCGGCGGCGTGCCGAGCGCGTTGACGATCATGCGGCATTTGGGGCGCGTCAGCGCCTCATCCACCAGCAACTGAGCCTGTACCGCAGAGAAACTGAGGGTGACCTCGTCGTCCTTGTCGGGCCATTCCGGAACCCCGGCGTCGGCCAGCAATTTATTGGCAAAATCGCGGTGTTGCTGGGGTATGGCGGACTGCAGCATGGCCACCAGTTCTTCCGGGCTGGTCTTGTCCATGCCCTCGTACTTCTGCGGAATGGCCGTATCGACGCCGTAGATATGGTCGCCGATATGCGCGTCAATCCAGTCCAGTTCCTCCTTCAGGCGTGCCGCTGAAAAGCCCACGGCTCCCAGTACGCCAATGCCGCCGGCCTTGCTCACGGCCACGACCACGTCGCGGCAGTGGGTGAAGGCGAATATGGGCAGTTCAATACCCAGCTTTTTACAGAATTCAGTTTGCATGATGGACCTCGTAGTTCCCCGCGACAGCAGGACGGTATTTTTGACTGTGCTGACTCTATAGGAATTCAGATGCCGCGAGAATGACGCCAGAGGCCGGGAAAACTAGCAAAAGTTGACGCTCCCGCGGCGAGGCCTGTCGGGAACAGGATTTTTATGGCGCGGTGCTGTGCTTCAGGTTATTTCTCTGTAATCCAGAATCGAACCCGGGTGAGCTCGGCGTTTTGCTGCCCCTGTTGCATTTCCTTTAACAATGCCTTCATCCCGACGGGTATCTTCCTTGAACCGGGCCAGATACCTGGCGGTGTTTTCATCTGCCGCCCTGTTCATCAGATCTATGTCGTGCAAATGCTGGCCCCAGACATCTGCTTTAAGGTGCTCTGCAATATCGAGGTTTTTATCGCTCATAATCGACTCTCCAGTGCGCATATTTCCATGCGGATGGCGCCCAATCACGATCCCGTGTCCACTGCATCACAGCCAACATACCGGGGCAATGTGACAGCGGGGCAAGTGTGAGCCAGTTCTGGATAGAGAATCTGTTTTTGTGCGTTGCTTCGCGAAAAACAGCCCGAATTGCGTTGGGTCATAAGAAAACACCTTGCCCCTGCTGCCCTGCGCGTTGATGGTCACCCCGTTGGGATCTGCATACGTGGCATTAACTGGAACGGACAATAAATGGTGAAAAATGGTCGTGCAGGGCGGGTGTCATTCCGCTATGATTTCCGGCCTGTAGTGTGAGTCCAGAAGCGGCCCATTCGTGGCACCAATACCGGAGAAAGCAGGTATGAAAAGTATCTTGAGAGCTTGTAGCGTCGCAGCAGTGGTTGTGAGTGCAAACACCGCCTCGGCCGGCGGCCTGTGGCTGAATGAATACGGTGACTTTGCCGGCGGGCGCGCCGCGGCGGGTGCTGCGGCAGGGGTCGATGACGCGATGACCATCGCCTACAACCCTGCCAGTATAGCGCGCCTGCAGGGCAACCAGTTGTTCGCCTCCGCCGGCGCGATAGTGCCGAACATGAATTTTGATGTCGACTACAGCACTCCGCGCAATGGCTATGCCGATGGCGGTAATGCCGGCGAGGTCTGCCGCATACTCCTCGATGGCCTATGTCCACGATTTTGATTCGGACAAATGGAGTGCCGGCATCGCCCTTGTTGCCCCTCGTCCGGCGCGGGCTTCGAATTCGATGACAACTGGGTGGGACGCTTCCAGGCCACCAAGGTTGACCTGACCGTAATGGCACTCAGTCCCACGTTGGCCTATCAGGTCACCGACAAGCTGTCGCTGGGCGCGTCGGTACAGGCCGTTTACTCCAACCTCAACATCCATACTTGCCACGCCCCGCCTGCGCCCCAACCAGCCGGAGGGATTGCCTCTATCAACGGCGACGATGTCCTGCCCGGCTATACCCTGGGGGCCATGTATGAGCTCTCTGATCGCACGCGGTTCGGTTTGACTTACCAGAGCGAGGTGAAACCCAAGTTCGACGGTGACCTGAAAACCAATCCGCTCGGCCTGAATGTTGCAACCGATACTGAATTGCCGATGGGCGCATACGCCCGGTTCAGCGTGCATCAGCAGATGGATGAGAACTGGTCGGTGGAATTCACCACTGGCTGGGACAACTGGAGCGCCCTGAGCGATGTGTTGATTTCACGGTGAACGTGCGCGACGGCTGGCATCGTCGACCGATTGGCGTGATACCTACCATGTCGCCTGGGGCGCCGAGTACAAACTGGACAAATACTGGACCCTGACCGGCGGTGTCGCCTATGACACCAATCCTGTCAGCGACCGGAACCGCAATGCCCAGTTG
Organism: uncultured Gammaproteobacteria bacterium; assembly: GCA_963844975.1. GTDB lineage: Bacteria > Pseudomonadota > Gammaproteobacteria > Pseudomonadales > Halieaceae > Marimicrobium. The sequence continues at coordinate 32,971 of CAWJQO010000013.1, forward strand.
CCGGTCGACAAGCAGATGCGCTATGCGGTCGGCGCACAGTACGCGATCTCGGATGCCCTCACGGTCGGCGGTTACGTGAATTACATGGATCTGGGCAGCGCGCAGATCACCGCTAAACGCTTCGGCGGTGATTTCGATTACAACAACGCCACGCAGCTGATCGCCAACGTGAACTGGACGTTCTAGGCACAGTCACAGGCCCGCTGCCATCGTACAGCGGGCCTTACTCCGCGCGCAGGGCCTCAATAGGATCCAGTGCCGCCGCATTCATGGCAGGCTGATATGCCTGCCGCCAGGCCCACACCGCAACTCAGTGCCAGCGACGCCAGCATATAGCCCGGTTGCAGCGCCACCGGCAGTCCCGGCGCGAAGGTGTGCAGGCGTGATGACCAGCACCACGACAATGGTCAGTCCCAATAGCCCACCCATTCCCGACAGCAACACAGCCTCGCCGAGAAACATCCACAGTATTTGGCGGCGCGTGCACCCCACCGCGCGCAGCAGGCCAATCTCCTGGGTCCGCTCCTTCAGTGCGGTGGTCATGATGGTCAGCACTCCGACGCCCCCGACCACCAACGCGACACCGCCGAGGGCGCCCACGGCCACCTTCAGCATGGACAGGATTTTATCCAGCGAGCTCAGCATGTCTTCCTGGGTAAACAGCGTGAAGTCCTCATCGCCGTGGCGCCTGATCAGTGTCTCCTTGATACGCTCGCGCATTTCAGCGGAGGTGCTCGTTTCCTTGAACACGACGTCGATCTCCATCAGGCTGTCCTTGTTGAACATCTGCATGGCGAGGTCGACCGGAATGTAAACCGCATCGTCCAGGTCAAAGCCCAGCATTTGCCCCTTGCTTGCCATAACGCCGATCACGCGAAAGCGGGTGCCGCCGATACGCACGTAGCTGCCAAGCGGGTTGCTGGTGGGAAACAGTTCATCCTTGACCCTGGAGCCGAGCACAGTGAAATAACGCGAGTTTTCCAGGTCGCCTGCAGGTAAAAAGCGGCCCTGCGCGACAGTGAAATTCCAGGCCCTGGCCATATCCGGACCCACGCCGTAGACATCCGTATCCCTGCTGTAGGTGTCTGCTTCAACTTTCGCGGTGCCCTGCAGCGTCGGTACCACGGCATCGGCGTGCGGCAATCGTCCGAGTTCGCTGGCGTCCTCCAGTGACAGGGGGCGAATCGTGGTCAGTAGTCCCGGCATGCCGCCGGTGCTGGTTTTGCCGGGCGTGATCGCGATGATGCGGGTGCCGAACTGGGAAAAACTGTCCAGCATGTACACGCGAATACCCTCGCCGATCGAGGTGAGCAGGGTCACTGCGGCGATACCGATACTGATGCCCAGCGCGGTGAGCAGGCTGCGCAGGCGCGCGGTGGTCACCGCCTGGAATACCCAGCGCAGCCAGTCGCTTAACAACATGGCAGATCACTTCTTGCCGAGCGCATCGACGGGCTCCATGTCGGCGGCCTGCTGGGCGGGCAGCCAGGCGAACAACAGCGCAGTGCCGACGGCCAGGCCGAGTGACGACCACAGCGCCCAGCCGGGCGTGGCAAACGGCACCGATGGGTAGACCTGCCTGCCGATGATGACGATCAGCTTGCCGACCACCATGCCCACTACTGCACCGGCGGCTGCAATCAGTCCCGCTTCGGTGAGGAAGAGAGTGCGCACCTGGGCTGCGGGCGCACCCAATGCCTTGAGCAGGCCGATTTCTGCCGTGCGCTGCTTTACCGACATCAGCGTCACGTTCATCACCAGGATGCCGGATACGACCAGGCTGATGGCCCCGATACCGGCAACGGCCAGCGTCATCACCCGCAGAATGCTGTCAAACGTGCTGAGCATCGAGTCGGGACTGACCACGGTCACATCCTGCTCGCCATCGTGCAGCGCCTGCATTTTTTTCGAGATGGCCGTCTTGACCGCCTCCACCTGGTAATTTTCCTTCACCTTCAACATGACCCGGAACATGCCGTGTACATTGAATACTGACTGCGCCGAGGCCACTGGAATAAATATGGCCTCGCTGAGATCCGCGCCGAAGGAGTCGCCGGACCCGGCTAGTACGCCGATGACGCGAAAGCGGTAGTCCCGCAGTCGAATCCACTGGCCGATGGCGCGACCGTTGTCAAACAGCGCTTCCTTGAGTTTCTGGCCAATCACCGCGACCTGTTTTCCTTCTCCCAGCGCGAGATCGGGCAGGCCACTGCCCTGGCTGACCTCCAGTTTGCGTATCGCAAAGAATGCGGCCGTGGTGCCGATCACCATGCTGTCGCGCTCGCGCGATTTAAAGGAAACCGGGCCGTTACCCAGCACCATGGGGGCCAGGGACGTCACGCCGGGAACGGAGCGCTGCAGCACCTCCACTTCCTCCAGCGTAATGGCTTGAGCGGCGGTGCCGGTCATGGGCGGCATGCCGCCGGTGGTTTCCTTGCGGCCGGGAAACATGACCACGCTGTCTTTGCCCATGAAGGCAAACTCGCCCAACACGTAACCGCGCGCGCCTTCGCCCAGTGCGGTCAGCACCACGACGGCGGCGACACCCAGGCCGACGGCGGTCAATAGCATGGTGCTGCGAAAGCGCTGGCGGCGCAGCGCCAGTATGGTAAAGCGCAGCAGATCAATCAGTCGCAACGTCAGGCCGCCTGCTCGTGGGTCTGGTCACTGGTGATGGCGCCGTCGGTCATGCGAATTCGGCGTCTGGCGCGCTCGCCCATGTTGTTGTCGTGGGTCACGATCAGCAGGGTGATGCCCTCGCGATTCAGGTTCTCCAGAATTTCGGTCACTTCGCCACCCGAACGTGAGTCCAGGTTGCCGGTGGGTTCGTCGGCGAGGATGATGGCCGGTTTCATGACAATACTGCGGCCGATGGCCACCCGCTGGCGCTCGCCCCCGGACAACTGGTTGGGCAGGTGGTGCGCGCGCCGCGCGATACCGAGTTTTTCCAGAATAAGTTCGACGTCCGCATGGCGCTTTTTTGCCGGGACGCCCGCCAGCATCAGGGGCATCTCCACGTTTTCCCGCGCGGACAAGTCGCGGTATCAGGTGATAGGACTGGAACACAAAACCAATCTGTTCGCGGCGCAGGCGGGCGCGTTCATTTTCATCCAGCGAGCCGGTATCGACGCCGTTGAGCAGGTAGCGTCCGGTATCGGGGCGGTCGAGCAGGCCGAGCATATTCATCAGGGTGGATTTGCCGGAACCCGAGGGGCCCATCACGGACAGGTATTCACCCTGCTCGATGCGCAGGTTGATGTTATCCAGCGCATGCACTTTGCTATCGCCCAGGATGAAGGTCTTGTTGATGCCGCTGACTTCAATCATCCCGGGGTACCACCTGCAAGCCCATCCGCCAGACCCGGCACGTCCAGCGACAGGACGATCTCATCACCGGCCTGCAAATTGCCCGTCACCTCGGTGAAGTTCCAGTTGCGCAGGCCCACGTCAATCGACACCAGTTCCAGCGTGCCGCTCTCGCGGTTGTAGCGATAGACCTGGTCGTTCTCCATGACGGCTTCAGTGGGAACGCGCAGCACGTCCGCGTGGGTTTCCAGCAGGATATCGATGTCGGCGCTATAGCCTACCAACAGGCGTTCACGCACGCCGGGATCGTCAAACACCACATCGACTTCCACTGTGCGCGCCTGCTTCTCCAGATCCAGCACATAGGGCGCGATGCGGTTCAGTGTGCCGGGAAAAATCTCGCCGCGGAACGCATCGAGCGTCACGCGCGCAGGCAGGCCCTTGTGGAGTTCTCCCGCATCGACCTCATCGATGGGCGCCGTGACGTACATGCAGCTGTAGTCAATCAGGTCTACGGCCGGTGGTGTTGCCACGCCAGGAGGGGAGGGTGTCACGTATTCGCCAATCTCACCATTGATCTCTGCGACCACGCCGGCAAAGGGGGCGCGCAGGAAGGTTTCTTCGAGCATGACATTATTGATATCCAGATTGGCCTGTGCCACCTGTTCCTCGTCCCGGGCCGCCTGGCAGGCGAAATTACCGCTCTGCGCCCTGGTGCGGCCGAGTTCGGTTGCTTCCTTTGAGGCGAGTTTGCGCTCCAGCAGGGTTTCCAGGCGGATCGCCTCACGCTCGGCATTCTGCGCTTCCACGCAGATTTTTTTCGCAGTGCCACGAGCCACCAGCAATTGTGCGCTGGCCTGGGCCTGCATCGCTTTGCGATCCTTGTTCCACAGGGACAGCAGCACCTGCCCGCTCTCGACCCGGTCCCCTTCAGTCAACGAGCAGTGCATCCACACGTCCGCCAGTGGGCATGGAGAGTTTGGAACGGCGACAGGCCTCCACAGTGCCAGCGCGAGTGTTGGAAACTGTTTTTTCCACCGTGCCGCGGGCGACCGTGTGCAGCAGAACCTCCGGAGGTGGTTGCCTGCCCATGTACCAGATGACACCAACTGCAACTGCGATAACAATCAGAAGTATTATGAGTTTCTTCACGCTGCCTGGATTCCCTGCCAAAGATGCGGACACATTATGATGCTTGCGCTCTATATTATTCGAGGATTTATATCAAGAAGTCCCACGGTTCTCTCTGGATACTACCGGCCACAGCGATTATATTGCTGGCCTGATTCGTTAATCTGATCCTCACCAAGAACGGAGCATAGATATGGGCAGGGCCTATCAGAATCGCAAGGACTCGATGGCTAAAACCTCTGATATGAAGGCGCGGGTGTACAGTCGCTACGCTCGCGAAATTTACGTATCGGCCAAGACCGGGGGCGTCGACCCCAACGCTAATCTGTCGCTGCGCGGCGTCATAGAGCGAGCCAAAAAAAATCAGGTTCCCGCCCATGTTATCGAGAAAGCGCTGGATAAGGCGCGGGGTGTGGGTGGTGAGGATTTTTCGGTTGCCCGCTATGAAGGATTTGGCCCAGGGGGCTGCGTGGTGATTGTCGATTGCCTCACGGACAATCCCAACCGTACCTTCGGGGATGTGCGCCAGTGTTTCACTAAAACCAAATGCAAGCTGGGCACCCCGGGCAGTGTCAGCCACCTGTTTGATCACAGCGCCATTCTGGTATTCGAGGGACATGACGAAGAGGCCGTACTGGAAGCGCTGATGCAGGCTGATGTAGATGTATCCGATATTGAGAGCGAAGATGGCAAGGTGACGGTATTTGCGCCACATGCGCAGTATTTCAAGGCGAAGCAAGCCCTGCAGGACGCTTTCGGGAATATCGATTTTGAGGTGGATGACATACAGTTTGTCCCGCAAACCTCGGCGTCGCTGGGAGAGGAAGAGCAGCGTGTACTGGACAACCTTGTAGATATGCTCGAGTACCTGGAGGATGTCCAAAACGTATACCATAATGCGGGGTGACGCATTCAGGTGGAGGTGCTATATTGGAGTGCGAAGGCGTTTTGTCTCTGACCCTGAACAGGCACTGCGCTGTTTCCAGTCGACATCAAAAAACTTATGGAGAACATTATGTTGAATAAGAAATTGCCTGCTTTACTGTCGCTTGCCCTGGTGACATTTGTCCTCGTCTGGCTGTGGCGCGAAGGAGGAAGAAAAAATAGATGCAGCCCAGCAGTCCGTGAAAGATGCTGCCGCGACCGTTAGCGAGACAGCCACTGAAGCGGCTGATGCGACGGCGGATATGGCGGCAGAGGCCAAGGACAGCGTGCATGCCATGGCTGACCAGGCAGCGGATGCCTCCAGTGATGCTATGGATGCCGCCGGTGACGCGGCTGATGCTGCCGTCGACAGCGCTAAAGATGCGGCCGATGCCCAGGATGCGCCAATGATGCGGCTGAAGCCGAAGCTGCTGAGCAGCAGCCAGGCAGGAAGCAGCTGATGCTGCTGCCGACAGCGCCAAGGATGCAGCTGATGAGGCTGCTGCTGAGGCCAAAAAGGCGATGGGCGGCTAATTCCGGCCCATAGGGATTGAGCCCCCGCTGGGGCTTGATTCCGGTTGTTAATCGGGTCTGGCCGTGATCTGACTGTGCCAGCCCCGCGCATTACGACAGGCGGACTGACGTCCTGCATGTTCACTTGCCGCTACGCTATCCGAACGCCTGCTGCAGCAATTCGAACGAACGTTTGCGGTCCTCAAGATAATACATATTAGTCACTGCCATAATCTCATCCGCGTGGTGTAGCGCGGCAAGCTGCTCAATCTTCTGCCGTACCTGCTGCGGGGTGCCGGAGGCGCGACTGTTTTCCCGGCTGGCGATAAACGCCCGCTCCTGCGGTCCCAGCGGATAACTCAGCGCTTCCTGCGGTGTCATTGACTGCCCGTTGGACGTGCCGGTGAAAAAGCGAAACAGATTCAGGTCGTAGGTCAGTTGCAGTGCCCTGGCCTGTTCCTCGGTGTCGGCGCAAAACACGCTCAGGGTCAGGATGGCATAGGGCTCGGCGCATTGGGCGCTGGGCTGGAAATGTGACTTGTACAGACCGATAAGCCTGGCATCCGCCTGCGGGTTGATAAACAGGCCGAGGTTGTACGGCAGTCCGCGCTGCGCGGCGAGCACCGCGCTGTCGGGACTGGAACCGAGCATCCACAGCGGAATCTTCTCCGGCGGGCGGGGACTGACAATCGGGCTGGTGTTTTCCGACCACAGGTACTCACTGAGTTTCGCCGTCAATGCGGGGAAGGCATCGAATTTGGGGCGACCGTCGGTGGCCAGGGCGACAGCGGTGGCCATATCCGCGCCGGGTGCCCGCCCGATGCCGAGATCGACCCGCCCCGGATAGAGGTTGGCCAGCAGCGAGAACACTTCCGCCACCTTATAGGCACTGTAATGCGGCAGCATGATGCCGCCGGAGCCGATGCGGATACTGCTGGTGGCTGCACCCAGCGCTGCCAGTAGCACTTCCGGCGCACTGCCGGCCACCGAGGGAAAGGCGTGATGCTCCGAGACCCAGAACCGTGTATAGCCCAGTTGCTCGCACCACCTGGCCATGTGCAGGGTTTCCTGCAGCGCGACAGATGCCTGGTCCGGAGCGCGGGCCAGCGATTGATCCAGAACCGATAATTTCAGTGTCATAGGCGTCCTAGTTTACCCTAGTCAGGTGATAAGATGGCTTGATGGAATTTTTCTGGATTGGCAGCAGTTGTTATTGTGGGTCAGCGGCCTGTCGCTGCTCGCGGTGGTCGCTACAATTGTGGGCGTACCCTGGGTGGTCACCCGTTTGCCCAGCGATTACTTTGCCGGAGGAGCGGGTGACCTGGCGGGAATCTTCCGCTGAGCCCGTCATTGCGATGCATCATCGGAGGCGCTTAAAAATCTGCTGGGCCTGTTGCTGATTGTGCTGGGACTTATCATGCTGGTGACCCCGGGGCAGGGCATATTGACGCTATTGATCGGCCTGTTGTTGATGAACTTTCCCGGCAAGTTCCGTCTGGAGCGGTGGCTGGTATCGCGGCCGGGCGTGCTGCGTGGGCTGAACTGGTTGCGCCACAGGCAGGGGCATTTGCCGTTTGATGCACCACAGAAGTCTTCTGGTGTTGATTAGACAGGCTTGTTCGACAATGATTTTCGGTTATGCTGAAACACAGGAGATAACATATGAGACAGTGGAGTTTTACCATGCGTTCACGTAATTTCTGGCAAGTCGACAGCCTGTGCGTTGTTGCTTTCTCTTGCAGCGCTTGCTGCCCACTCCGAGGATGGAACTGTGCAAACGGGTTGGATGGAGCTGATAAAAGGCTCACGTGACAGTACCGTTGGCGCCGAGGTGGTAGAGGTCGAGGCCGGTGATACCGCTGATACGCAGAAGATCACCCTCGCCATACCTAAAAAGTCCATTGCGAACCCGGATGACATTGAGGAAGTGGTAGTGATAGGCCAGCGGCCGGAAAAACCGGAAAAGCCCGAGCCACTGGATATCACGTTTGAATGGGCGGCAGATTACGACAGCGAGAACTATGGTCTGGTCATTCGGTTGAGCCGCAATACCAACTGGCCGATCCGCCTGTACATGAACTCCGATCCGGGGTTTGTGCGATAAATTTCCGGTCTGCGTCGGCAAGGCTGGCGCAGCGCAGATTCAGCTACAACGCCTGTCACAGAGGCAGAGGTTTGCCATGCAACAGATCCCCGGCATCAACGCTGACATCGTCAAACGCTTCGCGCCCAACCCCGGCCGCAGACCGCTGTTGCCTCCGTTAAGTGAGCAGGCTCAGGTCGCCCTGATGTGTCGCATGCTGTTTCGCGAGGGCTGGAATGAACATATTGCCGGGCACATCACCTATCGCCTGCCTGATGGCACGGTATTAACCAACCCCTGGGAGCTGGCCTGGGATGAAGTCACCGCCAGCGATATCCTGACACTGGATGAATCCGGCAAGATCATCGCGGGTGAGTGGAACACCACGCCCGCGCTCGGCCTGCATCTTCATCTACACAAGCTGCGCCCCGACGTGCATGTGGTGATCCACAATCACGCCCGCTGGAGCGGGATCTGGGCCAATATGCACCGTGTGCCGCCGGTGTATGACCAGGCGGGCGCCTATGTCGACGGGCCGTTGCCGCTCTATAACGAGTACGGAGGCACCTTTGAGGATGAGGACAAATCGCTGGCGGCGGCCAGGGCCTTGGGCGATGCCAAGTGGGCGCTGCTGGCTAATCACGGTTCCCTGGTGGTGGGCCGTGACCTGCGCCAGGCCCACCTGCGCGCGATCACCCTGGAGTGGCGCAGTATGCGCGCCTTTGAGGTGGAACAGGCCGGCGGCGGTGTAGCGCTCACCGAGGCACAGGTCGCAGCGATTGCACGGCCGGATGCGAATGGGTTTCCCTTTCTGTGGGAGGCCATGGCGCGGCGCGAACTGCGCGAAGATCCGGGCATTCTGGAATAGTCGAGGCGCTATCATGGCATTGCAGGTACGCGCCCTCGACAACGTCGGGGTAGAAATTAGTGGCTTTGATATCACCCGGCCGATCGACGAGGCACTGGCGGCTGAACTGGTATCGCTGTGGAACGAGCACGCCATCCTGCTGTTTCGCGGCCAGGACGTGAATCCGCAAAACCAGATTGCCTTCAGCCGCATCTTTGGCGAGTTGGCCATGCACCCGCTGGCAGCGACTACCTCGCAGGAATACCCCGAGCTGTTCATGCTGGTGAATGAGCCGGAGAAGGAAAAGTTCATGACCGCGCGTTACAACGGGCGGGACATGGTCAACAAGCTCGACTGGCATATGGACTTGCACTACACCGGCAGGCCCAATCGCGGCGCGCTGCTGCGTGCGGTGGTCTGCGCCAGCGAAGATGGCCTGACCGGCTTTGGCGACCTGGCCAGGGCCTACGATGCACTGGATGAGGAGACGCGCCAGTTAATCGCCAACATCGAAGTCACCTACGCTTTCAGCATGCAGCGCCGCCATATGCGCTATGTCGATCTGCGCGGGCTATGAGCCGGGGCCATACAGCCCCAAAAAGCCGTCTGACATCGGCTTTCCCAACTTTCCCGAGGTGGCCTATCCCGCCGTTGTCACCCATCCGGTCACCGGTCGCAAGGTGCTGGAAATCTGCGAGCAGTTCCTGGAGCGCATCGTGGCGCCGCACCGGGCGGGGCTGTGCAATGATGAGGCGGTAGACCTCTTGCAGCGTCTGGTGGAGCACACCCGCAAGAGCGAGTTTCACTATTTTCACCAATGGCAACCGGGCGACATGGTGCTATGGGATAACTGGCGCGCCATGCATTGTGCGACCGGTACCAAACCGGGCGTGCAGCGGGTAATCCACCGCACCACCATCATGGGCGACGCCACGCTGGGCCGTGTGGTGGACAACTGAGCGGGGTGCTGGCAACCTGGCTGCTTCTGCTGCCCAGTTCGAACAGGTCGCTGTCGGCCAGCGCACGCTCGGCGATGAAGTCGAACACTGCGCGGATGCGGGCGCTGTGGCGCAGCTCTTCGTGCGTCACCAGCCACAGGTCGATCGCGGCCGCGGTGTAGTCCGGCAGGACGCGCGTGAGCTTGCCCGCGATGCTCGCCCAGCGGTGGGACAGACATGCCGATGCCGAATCCCGCCTGTACCGCGGACAGCTGCGCCGTCGGGCTGTTGGTCAGGTACACATAGTTGCCCTGCAGCGACTTGAGTGGACAGGAAACAACTGGGTGGAATTCATGCCGGTGCCGGCGGCCTGCAGGCCGACCAGCTGGTGGGCGTGCAGGTCCTCCAGCGAGTTCAGCGGCGCGGCGCGTCGCAGGTAGCCCTTGCTGGCGTACAGGCCGAACCCACGGTGACCAGCCGTCTGGCGATCAGGTCCGGCTGCGCCGGCTGGCCCAGGCGCAGCGCGATATCCGCTTCGCGATGGATCAGGTCCACCGCGCGACTCTCGATCTGGACATTGAGCGAGGATCTCCGGGTACTGGCGATGAAAATCCAGCAGCACCGGCGTCAGCCACTCGGTCCCGGTGCCCTCGGTCGCGGAAATCGTCACCTCGCCGCAGAGCGCCGTGGACTGCACTTCCAGGCTGCGTTCGATGGCCAGCATTTCCCGCTCCATGCGCCGGGCGCTGTCCAGGATAGCGGTGCCCGCGTCCGTCAGTTGCATGCGGCGCCCGGCGCGCACAAACAGCGGTGTCCCGAAGCGCTCCTCCATGGCCGTCAGCCGCCGGCCCACGGTGGGTTGGGTCAGTTCCAGGTGTTCGGCGGCCGCGACCAGGCTGCCCCGATCCAGGATCGCCAGAAACAGGCGGATATCCGCCCAGTCGCGCAGTGGGTCTTTTCCATGCATAAACGCATAGTAACTATATAAATATCGGATGGCTATACGTTTGTGGTGGGTATAGTGTTTGTCCCACGTCCTCGGGAATATTTAGGAGGAACGACGATGCGAACCCACAGAATACTGATCTCCCTGGTTGCGACGCGTGTCCGTAACGGCCCTGCTCTGGCACGGGCCGGCGGGCGCCGACACCCTCGGCGATTACCAACCCACCGTGCTGCGCAAGGCCGAATTGGCCCTGCAGCACGGCCATCCCGACCACGCCCTGGCGCTATTGCGGGCCGGGGCGCCGAGTTGCGCCGCTGGCGGGCCGAGGCACAGGGCAGTGACCTGATGTGCCGGGCCTGTTTCGAGAAGGGCGACTATGTCAGTGCGGAGCGGGCCTGCGACGCGGCCGTGCTGGCCGGCGGTGAATCCGCCTGGAGCTACGTGTATCACCGCGGGGTCATGCGGCTGCTGCTGGGCCGCGTCGATGAAGGTGTCGCCGACCTGCGCCGGGCCGCCAGCATGGGCCCGTCCGACCGGGGCTGTCGCTGCGCATCTGGCCATCGCCGAACGCTTCTGATCGCGTATGGAGAGGGTCTGCGGCTGACGCGCTCGCGGATGCGTGTGGGCGGATAAAACCTTGACGCAAAAGCGCTTCCTACCTATAGTAGCGCCCCTCACGCGCCTGTAGCTCAGCTGGATAGAGTACCTGGCTACGAACCAGGCGGTCACACGTTCGAATCGTGTCAGGCGCGCCATTTTTCCACCCCCGTACGACGCGGCCTCCGGGCCACCCCGTAGATGCCCCGTGTGGGCTCTACCCCATTAACGGGGACGGACATTCATACGTACCCGATTGATAATGCCATCCCAGGGCTCTTAACCATTCGGCTAGTTCCAATTCATCGACCATACTTTGCGCTGCTTTGACGATCAGAGAGACAGCCTCGACTGCATTGTAGGCCGCTCATCTGATTAACTGGGCGTTTATCAGTCCCGCTCCTGCTTATAAAAAATCTTTGTAGAAGTATACGCAATTAGCGTATAGTGATTTTTGATGAAAGCGACCTTCAAAGAACTACCCGGTTTTGAGGCCAGGCGAGAGGATTACCTGTCTGACGAAGAATTTCAGGCGTTTCAAAGCGTTCTGATGAAGAACCCCAAAGCGGGGGATGTCATCAAGGGCACCGGAGGACTGCGCAAAGTGCGTGTGGCGTCGGTCAAGCGCGGGAAAGGCAAGCGCGGTGGAACTCGAGTCATCTATTACTGGTATTTGGAAGGGAAGCAATTTTGGCTATTTACCATCTATGGAAAAGATGAGATGTCTGATTTAACCGCCGAGCAGAAGCGGATTCTGAAAGCGGTTCTGGAAAGGGAGGTAGATGAATATGGCAAAGCGTGACTTGTTCAATGAACTGATGGAGGGCTTTGATGCCCTCAAAACGGAGCGTGAGGGCAAGATCACTCTCCGGACCACTGAGATCGATATACCCAAGCCCATCGAGATGAACCCCAACCAGATCGCCAAGATCAGGAAGGAACACAATTACTCACAGGCGGTATTCGCTCGCATGCTATCAACCAAGGTCAGCACGCTGCGCAACTGGGAGCAAGGTCGATCCGAACCCAATGCCCAGGCTAAGGTGTTGCTGAAATTGGTCGATACCTCTCCCGATGTATTAGCGGTATTGGCCAGAGTGACTAGTGGCACAACTGCTGTGAAGGTCAAGACAAAGCCCAGGAGCAAAGCGGCAGCCAAGAAGGAAGTCGCGGCCAGGGTGGTAAAGAAAAAAGTCGCTGCACGACGATCCGCTGTCGCCTGATCACTCGCTGGGGCGCAGGTGTTACGCAAATAAGGCGGCGAGATTACGACCCACCATAGGGCGATCCTGAATAGACCGGGTTGCAGAGTCCCGCTATGCCATTGGCTTCGTAGTTGACATATCCTTCTTGGTGTAACACCCTTGAAAAAAAACAAGAAATAGACACATACCGTTAAATTGAATTGGGCGCGTATGTGTCGGCGCTGCTGGAGAAATGATAACTTATCCGCTGTCCAGCGTGGAGCGATGAGCCATGAGTTACGAGCCGTTTCCGTTTACGGTGGCCTGGAGATACTTCGTCCGAACGGTTCGCAACTTTGTGAACTCCGAGGCCGGCGGCCGTGCGCGCTGGATGTTTGTGGGCCTGATCGCATTCATGTTTGCGATCAATGGCATGACCGTCGTCAACAGCTACGTGGGCCGCGATTTCATGACCGCGATCGCGGATCGCGACCGGGCCGGGTTCATCCACCAGGCTGTGCTCTATGTCATTGTCTTTGCCGTCTCCACCCTGATCTCTGTGAACATCCGTTTCCTCGAGGAGCGCCTGGCGCTGCGTTGGCGCGAGTACCTGACGCGGCGCATGCTCGATCACTATCTCGCCGATGGCAGCTACTACCAACTGGATGCATCCAGAATCCTGGCCAACCCGGACCAGCGCATCGCTGAGGACGCCCGCTCCTTCACCGTCACCACCTTGTCCTTCGTGCTCATGATCCTCAACAGCAGTTTTACGGTGGTCGCCTTCTCCGGGGTGCTCTGGACGATCAGCCCAACGTTGTTCATGGTGGCTGTGCTCTACGCGGCGGGCGGCTCCCTGCTGACGGTCCTGCTCGGTCGGCCGCTGGTCGGGCTCAACTACGACCAGTTTGACCGGGAGGCCAATTTCCGCTCCGGACTCATCCATGTGCGGGAAAACGCCGAGGCTATCCTGCTGGCGCGGCGGCGAGGCGCGACTCTCGCAGCGGCTGCACGGCAGTTTCAATTCCCTGGTCAGCAACTTCCGGCGCATGATCAGCATCAACCGCAATCTGGGCTTTTTCACCACCGGCTACAACTGGCTGATCCAGATCATTCCGGCCCTGATCATCGCCCCGGCTTTTATAGACGGACGGGTCGAGTTCGGTGTGGTGACCCAGTCGGCGATGGCGTTTTCGACCCTGGTGGCCGCCTTCTCCCTGATCGTCACCCAGTTCCAGTCCATCTCCACCTTCGCCGCCGTGGTGACGCGCCTGAGTTCGCTGGTGGAGGCCGTCGATGCGTCGAAGCACTGCGCTCAATGCACCATCGAGTTCCGCGAGGAGGAGGGGCGGCTGGCCTTCGAGGGGCTCACCCTGCGCTCGTCGAATGGCGGATGGAGTGGCTGCGTGCTGCGACAGAGCTGTCGCTCGATATCCCGCGCGGCGGACGGTACCTGATCCAGTCCGAGGACGAGGCTGCCATACTGGCCCTGTTCAGGGCGGCCGCCGGCATCGAGGTCAGCGGGGAGGGGCGTCTGGTGCGGCCGGGCGCCCGCCACCTGGGCTTGCTGCCCGAGCGGCCCTACCTGCCGCCGGGCACCCTGCGCGAGGCTCTTGTCGCCCGCCGACATGGATCACCTGGTGTCCGACCAGAAGCTTATCGACGGCGCTCGGGCAGTGGGGGCTGGACGGGATTCTCGCGCGCACGAACGGACTCCACACGGAGCAGGACTGGGAGAGCGTGCTGTCGCTCGGTGAGCAGCAGTTGCTGGCCTGTGTGCATGTCATCCTGGCGCAGCCGCAATTTGTCATACTCGACCGGCCCTCCACCGCCCTTGGTATCGAGCGCACCCGGGAGGTCCTGAACCGCTTTGCCGCCGCCTCGATCGGCTACATCAAACTTGGGCATGCCAAGGGGCAGCTCGATCTCTACGACGCCATCGTGGACATCCACGCGGACGGTAGCTGGAGCAGTCGCGGTGCCGGACCTCGCCACTCGCCGGGCACTCCCGGTGACCGGCGACTGCCTGGACGACTTCGCGGACCTCTCCGCCTGGGCCGCCATCGCCTCCGGCCAGGCCAGTTTGTCGATCACCCCGGAGCGCGGACGCCATGGCGCGCCATGCGCCTGGATTTCGATTTCCACGGCGGCGGTGGCTTCGTGGTCGCGCGCAAGCTGTTCGCCCTGAGCCTGCCGGAGAGCTACGCCTTCAGCTTCGATATCCGCGGTCATGGACCGAGCAACATTCTGGAATTCAAACTCGTCGACGCCGCCAACCAGAATGTCTGGCGCTGGCGCAAGGAGGTCTTTCGATCTCCCTGAGGACTGGCAGAGCATTGCGCATCAAGAGTAGCGAGATCGAATTTGCCTGGGGGCCGCTGGGCGGCGGTCCGCCGCGCGACATCGCCGCCATCGAGCTGGTGATCGCGGCCGGGCCGGGCGGACAGGGCAGCGGTGTGGTTCGAGGATCTGCGCCTGGAGGACACCAGCTACTACCTGACCCCGCTAGTCAGGCCAGCAGCGCGCTGCCGGGCTGCGAGCCGTTGCATGTCCTGCGATCCATCCGCCGGCCACCTGCTGGCGCAGCGCGTCGACCGAGCGAGCCGCAGCAGCTGCTGATCGATTTCCAGCGCGAGCGCGAGTACGGCGGCCTGACGATCTGCTGGGATCCGCAGCGGCTGCCCCGCGCCTTCGATATCCGGCTCTCCTGCGATGGGAGCGACTGGACCACCTGCTTCTCCACCGCTGCAGGGGGTCGGCCGCGAGACCCATGTCTACCTCCCCGGAGCCGTCTCGCGCTTTGTTCGTATCGAGCTCGACGGAGAGCATGCAGTGGCGAGGGGTTCGGCATCGTCCGCGTCGAGGTGCAGCCCCACGCCTTTTCCCGCTCGATCAACGATTTTTTCAGCGCGATTGCGCAGCGCGCGCAGCAGCGGGCTATATCCCAAATATCTCTCGGGCGCCAGACCTACTGGACCCCGGTCGGCACCGGAGAGGACGTGACCCAGGCCCTGTTTAACGAGGAGGGCATGGTGGAGGTCGACAGGGGAAGCTTCTCCATCGAACCGTTGCTGTTCGCGGATGGCCGGCTCATCACCTGGGCCGATGTGGCGCTGACGCAGACGCTGGAGCAGGGTTACCTGCCGATCCCCTCGTGCGCAATGGCAGGCCGGCGACCTGACGCCTGAGCACCACCGCCTTCGCGACCGGGCCCAGCGGGGCTGCCACCCTCTTTATTCGCTACCGGATCACGAACAACTCGCAAGCGGCACGGCCGGTCCGTCTATTCGCCGCTATCCGCCCCTTCCAGGTCACGCCGACCTGGCAGCACTGGGACACGTTCGGCGGCGTCAGCCAGCTCAGCGAGCTGGCCTACGCGTCCGGAATGGTGTGGGTCGATCGCCGCAAACGGATCATCCCCCTCACCACCCCCAGCCAATTCGGCGCGGCGACGTTTGCCCAGGGCGCGATCACGGAGTACCTGCAGACGGGTGAGCTGCCGTCGCAGGATAGCGTGAACGATGCTTTCGGCTACGCCTCCGGCGCGCTGCGCTTCGACCTGGAGCTGCCAGCGCATGCATCTGAGGAGATCTATCTCGCCATCCCGTTTGGCACTGCGGGGCAGGATCGAGTCGCCCAGGGAGTCACCGTGTGCGTCGGGGGCGGAACAGTTCAGCAGCGCTGTGAGTCAGTGGGAGGACAAGCTGGGAACGTTCGACATCCGCCTGCCGCCGGCGGCGGCGGGAGTGGTGGAGACGCTCAGGACAGCGGCGGCACACGTCCTCATCAATCGCGCCGGTCCGGCGCTGCATCCGGGTCCGCGCCGTTACTCGCGCGCCTGGATACGTGACGGGGTCCTGATGGGCGCGGCCCTGGCGCGGGTGGGACTGCCCGGGGCGCGGCGCGATTTCATCCGCTGGTACAGCGGCTTCCAGGCCGAGGACGGCAACCTGCCCGATTGCGCCGATCGCGCCGGTTGCGAATGGCTGCCGGAGTACGATTGCTGGGGCGAGCTCATTTTCGCTGTCATGGACTATTACCGGTTCAGCGGCGATACGGCGTTTCTGGCCGAGATGTGGCCGGCCGTACTCAAGTCGGTGGACTATATGGAAGCGCTGCGCAACCGGCGCATGACCCCGGAGTACCAGACCCGGACAAGCGCGCCTGTTACGGACTGCTGCCGGAGTCCATGAGCCACGAGGGCTATATGGCCCACCCGGTCCATGCCTATTGGGACGATTTCTGGGCGATGCGGGGCTTCAAGGATGCCGCCGCGATGGCCGCGATTCTGGGCGAGGCCGCGCAGCGTGAACGCATCACCGCGCTGTGTGACGGATTTTCAGCGAGACGCTGTCTTGCCTCGCTGGATCGTGGTCATCCGGCGAACGCGGGCTGGACTTCGTGCCCGGCTCGGTCGAGTTCGCCGACTTCGATCCTTCGGCCACGTCCATCGCCATCACCGTGGCCGACGAATTGCACGCACCTGCCGCGTCCCGCCATCGACCAGACCTACGAGAAGTACCTGGAGGGCTTTCGCAAGCGCCGCAGCGGCGCCGTGCCCTGGGCCAATTACAGCGCCTACGAGATTCGCATCATCGGCGCGCTGGTCCGACTCGGCAGGCGGCGAGGAGGCGCATGAGCTGCTGGGATTTTTCCTGTGCCGACCGGCGCATCCTGCCCTGGAACCAGTGGCCCGAAATCTCCTGGCGCGATCCGCTCAGTCCCAGTTTCATCGGCGACATGCCCCACAGCTGGATCGGCGCTGAATACATTCTCGCGGTGCGCAGCCTGTTCGCCTATGAGCGCGAGGCGGACCAGAGCCTCGTCATCGCCGCCGGAGTTGCGGACCACTGGCTGGACGACGGTGGCGAGATCGTGGTGCGCAGACCTGCCGACCTACTATGGTCCGCTCAGTTACAGGCTGTGCAGGACGGAACCCGATACCTTGCGCTTGACGCTGGAGGGCGAGCTGGTCACACCGCCCGGCGGCATCATCGTCCTGCCGCCGTTGCCGCGCCCGCTAGTGCAGGTCGTGATCAATGGCCACAGCGTCGAGGACTTCGCGCCCGACTGGGCGCGGTGCGGGGAATGCCCCGCCGAGATCATGCTGCGATGCTGACGCACGCGCAAGCATTGACGGCGATCCCCGTGTACGCGAGGTGCAGACCTGGGCTCGCGCGGATAGGAGAGCATTTTATGAGGATGGAAAACCCGTCGTGGAGCGCACAGTGAACGCAGTACGGCTGAACATTGGCAACCGCCAGGAATTCGACCGGGTCGAATTTTCGAATGCGGCCGGCCTGACGCTTGCGCTGTATAAGAACGGCGGCACCGCCGGCCTGTTACTCGAAGACTTGATGATCAACCAGGTGGAAGGACGCCCGCTGCAGGGCGGACTGGACCAGGTGTGGCTGCGAGTACACACCCAGGACGGTATCGAGTCCCTGCCCGTGTCCGGCACCGCAGCGGTGTGCGCCTTCCATACAAACGGTGCGGTATGGCAGCAGGAATCACGCGGGATAGAAGCGTCGATGCAGATGATGCTCCACCCACAACTGCCCATTCTCTTTCGCGTGTGTCGCGCACGCAACAATAGCACTGAAGCCGTGACGCTCGACTGGCTCGCGGGACAGGATCTCGGTCTGGCCGACATCGGGATGCTGAAGAACAATGAAGCGTATGTGTGCCAGTATCTTGATCATCGCATTGTCGATCACCCCATCGCCGCGAAGGTGGTGCTGAGCCGCAACAACCTGCATGCTAGCCATCCCTTCGCCATGCACTGCTGCCTGCAGGGCGCGCAGTCTGCCTCCACCGATGGCTACCAGTTCTTCGGTACGGATTACAAACTGAGCGGTGAGCCTGCAGCGCTGCATGGTGCAACGCTGGAAAACCGCGTCCGGCAGTACGAGTTCGCCTATGCGGCGCTGCAGTCGCGAACGATTGAGCTGCAGGCGGGCCAGAGCGACACTGTGGTGTTTGCCCTGTATGTACTGCAGGAGCATCCACAGGTGTCGTCCGCTGACGATCTTGTGCTGGTCGACGACGTGTTGGGAGCGGATCTCCCGCAACCAGGGCAAAGACTCGCGGACGGCACGGCAAACGCCTTCTTCGCAGCGACGCCACTGCTTGCAGCCGAAGCGCTGGACGAAGCACAGCTGAAATCACTGTTCGAAGGCGATTGGCGACACGTCGAATATTCCGCGAGCCGCGAGTTGCTGTCCTTCTTCTGCGGCGACGATACGCATGTCGCACTGCCCGCCAAGGAGCGCATCGTGGAGCGCCAGCACGGCACCATATTGCGTTCAGGCGCCGGCGCCGCGCTGGCTCGACAATACCCTGAGCGCCACGTGCTATGGCTATGGCGCCTTTGGCACCCAGCTCGCGGTGGGGAACACCGCGTTTGGCCGCTTCAGTTCGGTGCTGCGCAACTCACTCAATATCGAGCGATCCAGCGGTATTCGCCTGTTCGCCTGTATCGGTGGACAGTGGCAGCAGCTCGGGTTTCCCTCGGCATTTGCCATGGCGCGCGACCGGGTTCGCTGGATCTACTGGACGCGCGACTGCGCCTTTGAAATCCTTGCCAGCGTCACCACGGATACGCTGGAATACCGCGCTCTCCCGCTGCGCGGTGCTGTGCCCGCACTGCGCCTGACCTGGGAAGTGTGCGGCGAACCTAATGAATTCGACGGCGCGCCGCAGGTGGAATGGGATGCGCAAGAGAAACTCCTCACCGTGCGTCCGGCGCATGGCTCGTTGCTGGAGCGGAAATTTCCCGAGGCGTGCCTGCTGGCCAGGCTCGATGCGGTGGAATGTGCAGTCGACGGCGCGCAGCGCCTCGGGAGGGAGCAATGAGCCCTATGTGGTGATGGATATTCCCTCCGGCGAATTCACGCTGGCGCTGACAGGTCATTACGGCGGCAGGGCACTGGCACTGGAGCGCTTCGGGAATACCGCAACGCCGGATTGGGATGCCCTGCTCGCGCGCTTCAATGTGACATCCGCTTCTCCTGTCGCGGCGAAGTTGTCGGATACCGTCAAGTGGTTTGCGCACCATGCGATGATTCACTACGCCGCCCCGCGCGGTATGGAGCAGTACGGCACCGCCGCATGGGGCACGCGCGATGTCTGCCAGGGCGCGCTGGAATTCCTGCTCGCGCTGGGGCATGACCGCAGTGTCGCCGACATGCTGTGCGAGGTCTTTGCCCACCAGTACCAGGATACCGGCAACTGGCCGCAGTGGTTCATGTTCGACGAGTTCCGGGAAGTCCAGGGCAGTGAATCCCATGGCGATATCATCTTATGGCCGATCAAGGCGCTGTGCGAGTACATCGAGCAGACTGATGACAAGCAGATTCTTTACACCCCGGTGTGCTACACCGATCCCCATTCCTGCGAATTTACGCCGGAAGCAGAAACTCTACACGCACACGTCAAAAAGGCGCTCGGCGTACATCTACCACTCCTGTGTGCCCGGCACTGCGCTGCCGAGCTACGGCAATGGCGACTGGGACGATTCACTGCAACCGGCCAACCCGGCGATGAAAACCCATATGGTCAGCGGCTGGACGGCCGGACTCGCCCTGCAGTCGCTGGGCGCGCTGTCCCGGGTCTGGACTATGGCGGGTTTCACGCAGGATGCGCAGGAACTCGACAGCTTCCTGGGCCGCATGAAAAGCGATTTTCGCACGCACATCATCCGGGATGGCGTGGCGGCGGGTTTCGTGCTGTTCGAGGGCGATACATCCACGCCATTGCTGCACCCCTCGGATGAGGAGACCGGCATTCACTACCGGCTGCTGCCCATCAACCGCGCGATCATCAGTGAACAGTTCTCGCCGCAGGAAGTCGACTTTCATCTGGATCTGGTCCGTCGCCATCTCAAGTTCCCCGACGGCGTGCGACTGATGGATCGCTCCCCGCAGTACCGCGGTGGCATCTCTGTGCACTTCCAGCGCGCGGAGACTGCCGCGCATTTCGGCCGCGAGATCGGATTGATGTATGTCCACGCGAACATCCGCTATTGCGAGGCGCTGGCCAAGGCGGGGCGTGCCGAAGAGCTGCTCGATTGCCTGCAGGTGATTTCGCCGGTGGCGACAGCGGACGTGGTGCCCAATGCACAGCCGCGCCAGGCGAATCTCTACTTCACCAGCTCGGATGCCCAGGTGTATGACCGCTACGAGGCGGCGCGGCGCATGGACGAATTGAAGGAGGGCAAGGTCGGCGCGCTCGCCGGTTGGCGATTGTATTCCAGTGGCCCGGGTATCTACATCGGTTTGGTTATCAGTCGCCTGTTCGGCATCCGCCGCAGCTATGGCCGCGTGGTGATCGACCCGGTGCTGCCGAAGTCGATGAATGGTGTGGAACTGTGCCTCGACTGGAACGGCAAGAGGGTGCGCTGGATCTACCACGTTATCAATCAGTCGTTCGCGCCCCGACCGTGTTGTGGTAAACGGGGTAGCGCTGGATGACTGCCACCGCATACAGCAACCGTATCGCGAAGGTGGCCTTGCTTTAGATGCCGAGCGGTTCGATGCCATGCTCGATGCAGAGGAGAACGCGGTAGAAATATACCTTTAACCGCTTGCACGATGCTGCTCGCGTTGCCCAGCGGGCCGTGAGGCCCTCTTTGAATTAGTGCTGTTCCCCGGTGCGAGCACGGGCGAGGCGACGGAAGAGCCAGCTGCGCGCCGGCTCGATGCCCGTGCGGACGAATTCCAGGGGGCTGGGGTCGAGGAGGAAGCGGCGTTGGCAGCTTTCGACCCCGCTGGCGCCAGCGAACAGGATGCGGTCGCCGGTTTGCAGGGCGATATCGAGCTCGGGGATAAAGTCGCGCCGTTCACCGCGCTGGAGCAGCAGCGGAACGGCGCGCAGGGCATTGGGCGGATCGGTCGGGTCGATGAGCAACTCGCGCAGCAGCAGGGGCGTGTCGCCGGGCGCACTGCAGCACCTGGCGCAAACCCGGATGGCTGGGCAGGCAGTCGAAGACCCAGACGTAGGGAACGCGCTCGTCGAGCTCGATGAGCAGGCGCACGATGATCTGCTCGGCAAGTTCCTTACCGCGCTGGCGCACCTGCAGGAGAAAGCTGTTGAGCAGCGGGGAAATGAGCAGCTGCAGGCATTCGCGCAGCATGACATCCGACTTGACGAACACGAGATCGGCGCGCGAGGCCTCGATGAGGCTGCGATCGGCGCTCTGATTCTGTCGAATCAGCACCCTCAGGTCAGGCTTGATGCGCCGCGCGCGCGACACCAGGGCGAGGTTGATCGCGTCACGTTCGGTGCCGGCGATGACGCCGACGGCCCGATCGACACCGGCGACACGAAGACTATCTTCTGAATTGTCGCTGCGCTGCAGGTGGGGTTCGTCGATCCGGCGCATATCGGCGTCGATGGCAGTCCAGGTCGACCCGGCGGCTTCCAGCGCCCGTGCCATCGCATGTCCAAAGCGGCCAAAGCCGCAAGATAAGCCAGTGACCCTGGGGCATGGCAATGGGGCGCGGACAGCTGCTTTCAGGCGCGCTGGTGAGCCATTCCTCGACCCACAGTACAGCGGGGGAAGTGATGCTGAGCGAGAGATTGTTGGCAAACGTGGCAAACGGGTCAATGACGTGAACGTTGCCGAAGCTGTCGAGATTCGCTTGCGCGATGGAGTCGTGCACGCGGGCGATAACTTCGAGTTCCGGTTGCGCAACGGCAGCGCCGATGGCGATGGCCTGGGCGACTTCGTCGTCACCCACCAGTACGATCAGGGCGCGACAGTGCCGGTGGGCTATGCCCGCTTCCTGCTGGACGTCGGGTAATCGGGCATCGGCGGTGAGCACCAACGGCGAGTGGCGGAATTCCTCGACATCGATGGCGTCGGCGCGCTCACCGCGTTCTTCTATGATCACGGTGCGAAAGTCCAGCTCGTCGAAGGCGTGCGCCAGTGCGCGCCCGCTCTGGCCGTAGCCGGCAATGACGATGAAGGGCTCCTCAAGGCGTCGCACGCGGGTACTGAAGCGGCTGCGCGCCAGTGCGGCGCGGAAGCCCTTGTCCTGCACGAGGCTGATGATGCTGCCCAGGG
This sequence comes from uncultured Gammaproteobacteria bacterium, assembly GCA_963844975.1. Taxonomy (GTDB): domain Bacteria; phylum Pseudomonadota; class Gammaproteobacteria; order Pseudomonadales; family Halieaceae; genus Marimicrobium. Next base: position 55,506 of record CAWJQO010000013.1, read on the forward strand.
CGTAGGCCCAGCAGGTGACCGACAGGTAAATGCTGAATATGGTCCAGGCGCGCTGGGCGTCGGTGAAGGGGTAGGGCAGTTCGCCAAAGCCGATGGTGGTGGCGGTGTAGCTGATCACGTAGAAGGCGTGGAAGATGCCCAGGAATGCGGCTCACCGTCGGGCCCGATGCCGGGCATGAGGGTCAGGCCCAGCACCGAGATGGCGTAGGCCAGTATCAGTGCAATCAGCGGCGCGCGCAGGCGCCGCAGGGCCAGCAGGGAGACGTCGCCCATCTACGCGCTCACCGGCTCTGCCGCAGGGTCTCGCCGATGAGCAGGATGACAGAGACGATGTTGGCGACGAGAGCGCCGCCGGACAGCGACACGATCAGGGACATGGTCTCGCCAGTCATGGGCTGTTGCTGCACGTACACATGCCAGGTCCAGATCAGGCTGGCGGCAATCAGCTGGAATATGGCCACCAGGCTGGTGGCCAGGTGGGTGGCGCCGATGTGGGTGCGGTCGCCGAACTTGAGCACGGTGGCGATGAGATTGACCACCACGGCGGCGAAGAGCTCGCTGGGGTGATGCAGCTCGGGCCGGTCAATATCGCCAATGAAAAATCCAAAATTGAGCGTGCAGGCGAAGATGATGAAGAAACCGAATATGACTTTTTCGAGATTCATTGCGGGTACCCTTAGAAGGATAAGTCAGGCAGAGAACAGCATCGCTGTTCAAACGCGGATTGGCAAGGATTCAGTATGGTGAATTTGCAGGAGAATATCGCGGAAGTCTAACCAAAACAGCGTCCCGGGGTTCGTCCCTTTGCCTATGGACCTGACGCCGATTGAGTTACGATCCGCTTTGCCTTATCGTCCTGCAGATCGGCTGAATCACGCTGAACCTACGATACCCGGCGCGACCTGGCGTAAGATGAAATGTAATATTTTGCATGTATTGTTAGACGTTTTGTAAGACTTATTAGATGTACAGGAATACCCGCATGAACCAACCAACTCCCCTTGCTCCAGACGAGCTGCAACGGATCAACGCCTGGTGGCGCGCCTGCAATTACCTCTCCGTCGGCATGATCTACCTGCGCGACAACCCGCTGCTCAAGGAGCCGCTCAAGATCGAGCACGTCAAGCATCGCCTGCTCGGTCACTGGGGCGCGAGTCCGGCGCTGTCCTTCGTCTGGGCGCACCTCAACCGCCTGATCAAGCGCGACGATCTCGACGTGATCTTCATGGCCGGCCCCGGCCACGGCGCGCCGGGCGTGCTCGGGCCGGCCTATCTGGAAGGCACCTACTCCGAGGTCTATCCGGACAAGAGCGAGGACGCGGAGGGCCTGCAGAAATTCTTCAAGCAGTTCTCCTTCCCCGGCCATATCGGCTCGCACGTCACGCCGGAAACCCCCGGCTCGATCCACGAGGGCGGTGAGCTCGGCTACAGCCTGTCGCACGCCTACGGCGCCTGCCTCGACAATCCCGACCTGATCGTCGCCTGCGTCGTCGGCGACGGCGAGGCCGAGACCGGGCCGCTCGCCACCGCCTGGCACTCCAACAAGTTCATCAACCCGATCCGCGACGGCGCGGTGCTGCCGATCCTCAACCTCAACGGCTACAAGATCGCCAATCCGACCATCCTCGCGCGCATCAGCCACGAGGAACTGGAGGCATTGTTTCGCGGCTACGGCTACACGCCGTATTTCGTCGAGGGCGACGATCCCGACACCATGCACCAGACGCATGGCCGCCACGCTGGAGACCGCCATCGCGCGAGATCCGCGCTGTCCAGCAGAAAGCGCGCGCCAGCGGCGAGGCCGAGCGGCCGCGCTGGCCGATGATCGTGCTGCGCTCGCCCAAGGGCTGGACCGGGCCGAAGGAGATCAATGGCCACAAGGCCGAGGGTTCCTGGCGCTCGCACCAGGTGCCGTTCTCCGACGTGCGCGACAATCCGGCGCACCTGCAAGCTGCTGGAAGACTGGATGAAGAGCTACAAGCCCGAGGAGCTGTTCGATGCCGACGGCCGGTTGGTGCCCGAACTGCGCGCGCTCGCCCCGACCGGCACGCGGCGCATGAGCGCCAACCTGCACGCCAACGGCGGTCTGCTGCGCAAGGACCTGAAGCTGCCGGATTTCCGCGACTATGCGGTGGACGTGAAGCAGGCGGGCAAGGTGCTGCACGAGAACACCAGGCCGCTGGGCGAGTTCCTGCGCGACGTGATGCGCGACAACATGACCAACTTCCGCGTGTTCGGGCCCGACGAGACCGCCTCCAACCGCCTGCAGGCGGTCTACGAGGTGAGCAAGAAGGTATGGATGGCGGATCTGCTGCCCGAGGACGCCGACGGCGGTGAGCTGTCGCGCGACGGCCGGGTGATGGAGATGCTCTCCGAGCACACCCTGATCGGCTGGCTGGAAGGCTATCTGCTGACCGGCCGGCACGGCTTCTTCCACACCTACGAGGCCTTCGCCCACGTCATCGATTCGATGTTCAACCAGCACGCCAAGTGGCTGGACATCAGCAAGAACCATGTGCCGTGGCGCGCCTCGGTGGCGTCGCAGAACATCCTGCTGTCCTCCACCGTCTGGCGCCAGGACCACAACGGCTTCTCGCACCAGGACCCGGGCTTCATCGATCTGGTGACCAACAAGAGCCCGAGCGTGACGCGCATCTACCTGCCGCCCGACGCCAACACCCTGCTGGCGGTGGCGGATCAGTGCCTGCGCTCGACCGACTGCATCAACGTCATCGTCGCCGACAAGCAGAAGCACCTGCAGTTCACCACCATCGACGAGGCGATCGTGCATTGCGCCAAGGGCATCGGCATCTGGCGCGCGCCAGCAACGACGAGGGCGTGGAGCCGGACGTGGTGATGGCCTCCTGCGGCGACGTGGCCACCCAGGAGGCGCTCGCGGCCACCGCCATCCTGCGCGAGCACCTGCCCGATCTGAAGGTGCGCTTCGTCAACGTGGTGGATCTCTACAAGATGCAGCCGGCCAGCGAGCACCCGCACGGCTCGACCGATCGCGAGTTCGACAGCCTGTTCACCACCGACAAGCCGGTGATCTTCAACTTCCACGGCTACCCCTGGCTGATCCACAAGCTCGCCTACCGCTTCAGCAACCACGAGAACCTGCATGTGCGCGGCTACAAGGAGCGCGGCAACATCAATACGCCGCTGGAACTGGCGATCCTCAACCAGACCGACCGCTTCACCCTGGTGATCGACGTGATCGACCGGGTGCCGGGGCTGGCCGCGCGCGCCGCCCACCTCAAGGAGCAGATGAAGAACGAGATCATCCGCAACCTGGCCTATGCGCACGAGCACGGCACCGACCGCGACGAATTCACCAACTGGGTGTGGCCGCATTGAGGCATGATCGTTCGATGTAATAAGGAGACCGCGCCCTATGATCACAACCTTGCCGCCACTGGTCAGCCGCCCTGCATGGAAGGCGCTCGAGGCGCATGCCCGGGTCATGCACGATATTCACCTGCGTACGCTCTTCGCCAATGACCCGGCGCGTGGCGAACGACTGACCGCCGCAGGGGCGGGGCTGTTCCTCGACTACTCAAAGAACCGCGTCACCGACGAAACGATGCAGCTCCTCGTCCGGCTGGCGGATGAGTCGGGACTGGGCGATCGGATCGACGCGATGTTTGGCGGGGAGAAGATCAACAGCACCGAGAATCGCGCCGTCCTCCACGTCGCGCTGCGTGCGCCGCGCGGCGCCTCGATCATCGTGGACGGGAAGAATATCGTGCCGCAGGTGCATGCGGTGCTCGACAAGATGGCGGCATTTTCCAACCGCGTCCGCAGCGGCGAGTGGCAGGGCCATAACGGCGCGCGCATCCGCAACATAGTCAACATTGGCATCGGCGGCTCGGACCTCGGACCGGTGATGGCCTATGAGGCGCTCCGGCATTACAGCGAACGTGCTTTGATCTTTCGCTTTGTCTCGAATGTCGACGGGGCCGACTTCGTCGAAGCGACGCGCGACCTCGATCCGGCCGAGACGCTCTTCATCGTGTCGTCCAAGACCTTCACGACGATGGAGACCATGACCAACGCGAAGAGCGCCCGCGACTGGCTGCTGGCAGGGCTCGGCGGCGATGTCAGGGCCGTGGCGAAGCACTTCGTCGCGGTCTCGACCAACGCCGAGAAAGTGTCCGCCTTCGGCATCGACACGGCCAATATGTTCGGGTTCTGGGACTGGGTCGGCGGGCGCTACTCGATGGACTCGGCGATCGGCCTGTCCACGATGATTGCCGTTGGCCCGGACAACTTTCGGGCGATGCTGGATGGCTTTCACCAGATGGACGAGCACTTCCGCAGTGCGCCTTTCGAGCAAAACCTGCCGGCGCTGCTGGGCCTGCTGACGGTCTGGTACACCGATTTCTTCAACGCGCAGACGGTGGCGGTGCTGCCCTACGAGAACTACCTGAAGCGCTTCCCGGCCTATCTCCAGCAACTGGCCATGGAGAGCAACGGCAAGCATGTGACGCTTGATGGCGAGGCCGTGACCTACGACACCAGTCCGATCTACTGGGGCGAGCCCGGCACTAATGGGCAGCACTCATTCTACCAATTGATTCACCAGGGCACGCGGCTGATTCCGTGCGACTTCATCGCCTTCGCGCACGCACTTACGCCGCTTGGCGGGCATCACGATATACTGCTGGCGAATGTGTTCGCGCAAGCCGCAGGCGCTCGCCTTTGGCAAGACCGCTGAGCAGGTAGAGGCCGAAGGCACTGTGCCCGCGCTCGTACCGCATCGTGTCTTCGAGGGCAACCGGCCATCGAACATGATCCTCGCTGACCGACTCACGCCGACGACGCTGGGTAGTCTCGTCGCACTCTACGAACACGCTGTGTTTACCCAGGGCGTCATCTGGAACATCAACTGCTTCGACCAATGGGGGGTCGAGCTGGGCAAGGCATTGGCGCAGGCGATACTGCCTGAGCTGGAAAGCCCGACGACTCCTGGTCTGCGGCACGACAGTTCGACCAACAACCTGATCCGGCGCTACCGGGGGATGAAAGGCTGAGCGCCGGATTTTTGGGTGACGCAACGAAACAGCCTGCGCCGCAACCGATTCCGATAACATTGCAAAAACAAGGTGACACCATGCCTATCCATCCACTTGCAGGCAAACCCGCTCCCCACGACCGTCTCGCCGACATCGGCGCGTTGCGCGATGCGTACTTGTCGCGCAAGCCCGACATCACGGACACTGCGCAACGGGTGAGTTTCGGCACCAGTGGTCACCGCGGTTCGTCCCTGCGCGGCACCTTCAATGAGGCGCATGTTCTGGCGATCTCCCAGGCGATCTGCGAGTACCGCAGCAGCCAGGGTATCAGCGGCCCGCTCTTCCTCGGCAAGGACACGCACGCGCTGTCCGAGCCGGCTTTCGTATCAGCCCTCGAAGTGCTTGGCGCCAACGGCGTGGCGGTCATGGTCGATCGGGACGACGGCTACACTCCCACCCCGGCGATCTCGCATGCCATCCTGACCTACAACCGCGGGCGCACCACCGGCCTGGCCGATGGCATCGTGATCACGCCCTCGCACAATCCGCCGGAAGACGGCGGTTTCAAGTACAACCCGCCGCACGGCGGCCCGGCGGATACCGACATCACGCGCTGGATCGAGGACCGGGCCAACCAGCTTTTAGCCGACGACCTCAAGGCGGTGAAGCGCATGGCGTATGAAGCGGCGCGCCGCGCCGCGCATGCGTACGACTATGTCGGCACCTATGTCGACGATCTGGCCTCGGTGGTGGACATGGACGCGATCCGCGGCGCCGGACTCAGGATCGGCGTCGATCCGCTGGGCGGCGCGGGCGTGGCGTACTGGCAACCGATCGTCGAGCGCTACGGGGTTGAAATCGAGATCGTGAACACCACGGTGGACCCGGCGTTCGGCTTCATGACCCTGGACTGGGACGGCAAGATCCGCATGGATTGCTCGTCGCCCTACGCCATGGCCAAGCTGATCGGGCTCAAGGACCGCTTCGACATCGCCTTCGGCAACGATACCGACCATGACCGGCATGGCATCGTCACCCGCGCCGGGCTGATGAACCCCAACCATTTTCTGGCGGCGGCGATTCACTACCTGTTCACCCATCGCCCGGACTGGCGCGCGGATGCCGCCATCGGCAAGACCGTGGTGAGCAGCAGCATCATCGATCGCGTGGCCGCGCAGATCGGCCGCAAGCTGGTGGAAGTGCCGGTGGGATTCAAGTGGTTCGTCGACGGCCTGCATGACGGCTCGATGGGTTTCGGCGGCGAGGAGAGCGCTGGCGCCTCGTTCCTGCGCCGCGACGGCACGGTGTGGACCACCGACAAGGACGGCATCATCATGGATCTGCTGGCGGTGGAAATGATGGCAAAAACCGGTCGCGACCCGGCCGAGTATTACGCCGACCTCACCCGCGAACTCGGCGCGCCGGTGTACGCGCGCATCGATGCACCCGCCACGGCGGCGCAGAAGGCCGTGCTGCAAAAGCTTTCGCCGCAGGCCATTGACAGCGACTGACCTGGCCGGCGACCCGATCCAGTCCATGCTCACCAGTGCGCCCGGCAACGGCGCGGCCATCGGCGGACTGAAGGTTGTCACCGCGCAGGGCTGGTTCGCCGCGCGCCCGTCGGGCACGGAGGAGGTCTACAAGCTGTATGCCGAAAGTTTTCGCGGCAGCGACCACCTGCAGCGCATCCAGCAGGAAGCGCAGGCGATCCTGACGCAGGCATTTGCCAGTTCCGCAAGCTGATGGCGACCACACAGCGCATCGATGCAGGAACTGGCCTATGAACAGTGGTTCCATCCTGGTGGTCAATGCCGGTTCATCCAGCCTGAAGTTCTCGCTGTTCCGTCTCGATGCAGCTGATGCGCTGCAACTGGCGTTGCGCGGACAGATCGATGGCATTGGCAGCCGACCTCACTTGAAGGCGCAAGATGACGTGGGAAGAACCCTTGTCGACCGTGAGCTGGCGCCTGCACAGGTACGCGAGGTGAGGGATGCGATCACGCTTGCCGGCGCCTGGCTGCGCGAACATTTTCCGGGCGAGCCGTTGCTCGCCGTCGGTCATCGCGTGGTCCACGGCGGCGCCGACTATTCCCAGCCGGTGCGGGTCGATGACAGCGGTGTTTGCGGCGCTGGAAAAACTGATTCCGCTTGCCCCCCTGCATCAGCCGCACAATCTGGCGGCGATCCGCGCGGTGCGCGAGACACAGCCGCAGGTGCCGCAGATCGCCTGCTTCGACACGGCGTTTCACCGCACCCACCCGCAGCTGGCCGATATGTATGCCCTGCCCTGGGAGTACTACGAGGCCGGGGTGCGGCGCTACGGTTTCCATGGACTGTCCTATGAGTACATTGCCGCGGCGCTGCCACAGGTCGCACCCGCGATCGCGGACGGGCGCGTGATCGTCGCACACCTGGGCAGCGGCGCGAGTCTCTGCGCCCTGCAGGCGGGCAAGAGCGTGGACTCGACCATGGGCTTCTCGCCACTGGACGGTATTCCGATGGGCACCCGGCCGGGCGCGCTCGATCCCGGCGTGCTGCTGTATCTGGTCGGCCAGCGCAATATGACGTCCGCAGCACTGGAACAGCTGCTGTACAGGGAATCGGGGCTGCTCGCCTTGTCCGGAGTCAGCAACGACATGCGCCAGCTGCTGGCAAAGCCGAGAGCCGCGCGCGCGGCTGGCCGTCGACTACTTCGTGCATCACGTAGCCAGGGCAATCGGTGCGCTGACCGCGGTCCTGGGCGGATTGGACGGCCTGGTGTTCACCGCCGGCATCGGCGAGAACTCGCCTGAGATCCGCGCGCGAATTGTGCAGGCCTGCGCCTGGCTGGGGATCACGCTTGATGTGGACGCCAACCAGCGTGGCGGCGCCTGTATCTCGGGGGAGGGCAGTGCTGTTTCTGCCTGGGTGGTGCCAACCAATGAGGAACTCATGATCGCCAGACATGCCCATGCAGTGGTGCAATCAGAGGCCCAGTAACGCCTGTCGCAACTCGGGTCGACTGGTATCGGGAGACAACCATATGGCCAGAAAGTGTTGCCCAAAATGAGGATCATCGATTTGCCCGAGGGGTTCGCCATTGACTGAAAAGGCGCTGCTGCCTTGTTCATCAACCACCAGCGTCAATACGTCGTTTTTCCTGACACTGGGTAACAACCGCGACAGCGTTGCCAGCCACTGCTGCTCGCCCCCATGGGAAAGTCCCTGACGCTGCCATTCGCTCTGTGTATGCTTCACAAGGTCTTCTGCATCGACATCGCGCAAATACTGTATCTCCAACCGCAGCGGCAGCTGGCCTTCCTGGTAGTTGCCGTCAACACTGTACAACCGCGAATCGTAGATCGGCCAAATCATAAATTCGAGACGGGCCTGCCCCACCATTTGCAGGGTACCTGCGCTGGCCCCGGCCTTGCTGCAAAGCAGTACTGTCAGTACGAGCAGAAAATACCTGCCCATTCAATACCTCCGCTGCTGCAAAACAGCCAGGGGTTTGACGATCCGTCTTTGGCAGCCAGTGATCGGTGGAGATACGCTGCACGTAGCCACATTGGATCATGCTAATGTGACAAAATTGATTTTTCCGCTGAAGGAGCGCCAGCTATGCGGGCCTATCGTGAACTGGAAGCACGCAAGAAACGTGTGTCCGCGCTCAACAATGCCATGGGTATCCTGCATTGGGACCAGCAGACCATGATGCCCGATGGCGCTGCGCCCGCACGCGCAGTCGGTGCTGGCAGAACTCAGCGTGATGCAGCATGAAATGGAAACTGGCAATGCGCTATCTGACCTGATCGATCAGGCTGAGTCAGAGGCAGACCAGCTCGATGCCTGGCAGCGCGCCAACCTGCGCGAGATTCGCCACCAGTTTATCCACGCCAATGCCATGCCTGCGGAGCTCGTTGAGAAAATTGTCCTGGCCCAGTCAGATTCCCACATGACCTGGCGGGAGGCGCGTCCCGACAATGATTTCAAGCGCCTGGCGCCGAAACTGGATACATTGTTTCAGCTCAAGCGCGAGGAGGCCAATATCAAAGCCGGGATCATGGGGGTAACGCCCTATGAAGCCCTGCTCGATCAGTTCGATCCCGGCCGGCGGGAAGTGCAGGTCGACAGGATTTTCGATGATCTGGAGAACTTCCTGCCCGGGTTCGTACAGCAGGTGATGCAAAAGCAGGCGGCGCTGCCTCCGCCAGTCATGCCGCAGGGGCCATTCCCGATTGCGCGCCAGATAGAATTAAGCCACGAAATTATGCGCGTGTTCGGCTTTCCCTTTGACCGGGGCCGCCTGGATACCGCGCACCACCCGTTCAGCGGCGGCGCCGATGGCGATATCCGTATTACCACGCGTTACGATGAAGGTGATTTCATGAAGAGCCTGATGGCGGTGATTCACGAGACCGGCCACGCCCTGTATGAAGATGGGCGCCCGCCGCAGTGGCGGGGGCAACCCGTGGGCCATTGTCGCGGCATGACCCTGCATGAAAGCCAGTCGCTGCTGCTGGAGATGCAGGCCGCGCGCTCCGAGGGGTTCATCCGCTTCCTGGCGCCAACCATGCAACGCATACTGGGCGGCGCGGGGCCGGCCTGGGACGCTGACAATATCCTGCGTATTTACAGGAAGGTTGAGCCGAGCCTGGTACGGGTCTTTGCGGATGAGGTGACCTACCCGCTGCACGTAATCCTGCGCTATAAGCTGGAAAAGGCCCTGCTGGCCAACGAGTTGAGCACGGCTGACCTGCCGCTGGCGTGGAACGACCTGATGGAGCAATTGGTCGGAGTCAGGCCCACTGATGACACCGATGGTGTCATGCAGGATGTACACTGGCCTGAGGGTATTTTGGGCTACTTTCCTACGTATTCCCTTGGCGCAGTGGCAGCCGCGCAGTTGTTCGCGGCTGCACAACGTGACAACCCTGAACTGCTACCCGCGCTGGGCAGCGGCAACGTGGCGCCCTTGTTTAACTGGCTGGACCAGCATATACGCAGCCAGGGTTGCCTCTACATGCCCGATGAACTGATGGAGAAAGCGACGGGATCAGGGCTGGACACTACCGCGTTCAAGGCCAGTCTCCAGGCGCGCTATCTGGATTCAGGACGCGCGCGAGTCGCCAATTTTTACAAAGGAAATCGCGTGCCCTCTGTATTTAGCTAAAGCGATGGATGCCTCGAGCCCATAGGTCCGCGGGGTGCCCAGCACGAATGATCCAGCGCCCAGGGATTCGGTGTTCGAGAAGCCGCCCTGAAAGTAATTTTCATCAGTCAGGTTATCGACAAACAGCCACAGCTGGATGTTGTCCTTGTCGGTCGGCGTAAACCCGACGCGGAAATTCCATAACGTCACTTCGTCAATCGTCGCCAGATCGCGAAATTCCGGGTCCCAGGCGGTTGCATCCAGCCCGGTAAAAAATGAATCCCGATAGTACATCGACAGGCGCGGGGAAAAATCGCCAATCGCACTGGGCAAAATGACCATCGCAGAGAGTGAATAAGTGAGTTCCGGTATGGCTGCAAAATCTTCATCAGAGCGATCTATCGTGGATTGCATGGGTGGAGTGACGCCGGTATCGACATCAGACGCAATGAATTCATCATAGCTCGCATCCGTATAACTGGTCGTGGCATTGAGAATGACATTGGGTAGCGGCAGTGCCGTCAACTCCATCTCAAAGCCTTGTATGGTGGCGGCACCGGCGTTATCGATAAAGAGCAGAATATCGGCGAATGATCGTACCCTGTTCCGTAATCCGAATTTGAATATCGTCATAATCCATATAGTAGAACGCGGTGTTAAAACGAATGCGCTGGTCAAAGGCGTCGACTTTAATTCCCAACTCGTAGTTGGTGACTGACTCTGGCTCAAACTCTGTTACTTCCAGGCCCTTCATTTCAAAGCCACCGGACTTAAAGCCTTTGCTATACGTAAAATAGAGCAGCGTGCTGTCCAGCACGGTGTCCTCAAGGTACTCGTCAGGCAGGTTAAAGGAGTTGGTAATCGTGGGCGTCCACTTCGACCATTCCTTGTCGTCCTTGACCTTGCCATTGTCGGCAGTAATGACTTCACCGCCCAGAGTGACATACTCATCGACCAGGCGAATCGGCAGAAATGTGGGAGGGTTCGCGTAAAAGCCGCTGGGGTCGGCGAGTGACAAGACGTCGAAAGCGACAGAGGCATTGCCTGCGCCGGGCACCAGGTTATCTGCCAGAATGGCTTCGCAATCGGCTTCATACAGGGTGGCTTCGCGCTCGCGTTTTTCCGTGGTGTAGCGCGTGCCGACGGTCAGTTGATACCAGTCTGTGACCTCATAGGTACCCTGGGCGAAAATCGCATAGCTATCATTGGTAAGGTCGCTACTGGTGCCGATAATTTTTGGTATGAGTGTCGCAACGTCCGCTTTGTAGGAATAGCCGTTATAGCCAACCGTATTGCCGGTTATGTTGTTCTCCAGGTCCTCTTTGGCGAGAAAAATGCCGGTGGTATAGGCCAGGCGTTCATCCAGGGCGGTACCTGAAAGCTGCAATTCCTGGCTGTATTGGTTGCGTTTTTCATCATCCGGCAGAGCAAAGTCACCATAACCTGCTGCCAGTGAGCGCTGCAACGCGCCCAGCACTACCTGGTCTCCCGTCCCAACTCCCAGTATATCCGTGCCATCGCTGTCATCCGAGCGTGCAATGTCCTCCTGGTTACTCCAGGCGGTGATACTTTTGATTTCAAAATCATCATATTCCCAATTCAGGGTTAAGCCGAGAATCTGGCTGGTCATCTCGAACTTGCTGGGGCCATTGATGAGAACCTTGTTGTCATCGGCCAGGGATTCGCTGGCGCGACAGCGCGACTCATAGGAATTCGGCGCAGTAAATCCCGGCCAGGTGAAGGTGTTAAACGCGGCGCCCGGATTTTGCATAAAGCAGGTCAGTCCCGCACCGTTCTCGTTGATCTTTGAGCGGTAATAGAAAATGTCGGTACTGAACACGTCACTGGCTTGCCAGTACAGCCGTCCTGTTCCGCCGAGTCGATCCTCATCGCCGTATTCTTCACCGTTGGCGGTACTCTCCATATAACCATCCATTTTGGTGCTGGCTAGACTCAAGCGCATCGCCAGGGAGTCGTCGTTGAGTGGGATATTGCCGCTGACTTTTACGTCACGGCGGCCGTAGTTGCCCAGGCGCGTGGAAACCTCACCCTCCAGCGCGTCGGTGTGGGGTATTATCGTGTTGACTAACAGGGCGCCGCCGGTATTGTTTTTGCCGAACAATGTGCCCTGCGGCCCGCGCAGCACCTGTATGGACTCGGTATCGATAACATCCAGCAATTGGCTGTCGGTGCGGGCGATATAGATGGAATTGATGTAAACGCCCACGCCGGGATCCAGAGCGGCGTTGGCTTCCTTTTGACCAATACCACGGATAAAGATAGAGGGCGCTTTATTTCCCTGCTCACTAAAAATCAGTCCTGGAACGGATTGCTGGAGATCGCGTGTATTGGCAATGCCCGCGACTTCCAATGCTTCGGCCGAGAACGCCGAGATCGCCACGGGCGTTTCCTGCAGCGACTCTTCGCGTTTTCTGGCGGTGACGATGACTTCTTCGAGTGCCATTTGGCCTTGACTGTCATTGGCTGTATCTGTCCTGCGCTGCAACCATTGGGGCAGCCAAGCACAGAGCAATCATTGCCAGGTGTGAAAGAGCGCGCCATGGGCACACTGTCCTGGTCACATTTCTCATGATAAATACCTCTCGTTTTTATATTGAGTATTTATTCAACGCCAGTACACGGATACCGGGACCCGCGTGTAATGAGCACTTTTCTATGATGTCAGAAAATCCTGCCTCTGTGGTACAACATTTCTAGCGGATACCAAACTCCAATAAAATCTCTGACGTATGACTGCCCAGGGCTGCAGCCGAACCCAAAGCAGGCCGTGCGCGGGGCGGCAGCACCTCCGACCGGTCCGGTGGCGAACCCGATTGGTCGCTGGTGCAGCCGGCCGCAATGCAGCGCGCCACAACGCCATACAGTGACACGTCAAGCAGCACGCCCCCGCCCTGTGCCCATGCTGTCCACGCCAGCAGGGCGGCGTGCAATCCGGTCAGCGGGTCGGCAATCGCATCGCCACAGAATGCCGTGTAGCCGCTGGCTTCGCGCAGCAGCCAACTGAGCCCGGCAGCGACCCCTGCATCGTCACCGAAAGCGATCCAGTCGCGCATCGGCGCATCCCGCCCGTAACCGGTGATCGAGAGCCATACGCGACCAGCGCCTGCGCGAACGATGTCAGATGCCTGAATACCCATCTGCTCCAGCGCCCGTGGCCGTGCTGATTCAATAACAATGTCGGCGCGCTGCAGCAGTTCGTGGAGCTGGCGCTTGCCGCTGGCGCTGGCAAGATCCAGCGCCACGCTCTGCTTGTTGGCGTTGAGCAGGTCAAAAATTGGGGAGAGCCTGCTCTGGCGCCGTCCGGTCGAGTGGCGCTCTCCACCTTGATGACGCGCGCACCCAGCTGGCCGAGAAGTTGTGTGCACAGTGGGCCGGCCCACAGCGCCGAAAGATCTATTACCAACGGCGGGCGGCGCGGTGGCTGTGCCGCGGGAGCCAGGCGTACAGTCTTGTACCAATCGCGCAGGGCGGTAGGTGCCACTGATTGCGCCGCCGCCAGACCCAGCAGGCGCGCGCGCGCAACCATGGGCGCGCAGCTGCGGTCGAGCAGGGCCCGTGCGACAGTTTCCCAGTTATCGGCGGGGCGCTCTAGCCAGGCCGGCAGCAGCTGCCAGTCGTCCTCGCGGGCAAGATTCAGGGCAAGTTGCCCATCGGCACAGTCGAGCAAGCGACAGGCACCCCCGGCTGATACCGCGCCGCGACGTTGCAGGCCAAGGATCGCCGCGCGTTCTGCCGAGTAGCTGGTGGGCGGGAAATTGGTGGTCCAGGGCACCTCGTCCCAGTGCGGCCAGCGCCAGCCACGCCCCCCGCGCGCAACTTGCCAGCGGAGCGGGGCAGGGCAGTGGCGGACCATCGGGATCCCCGGTCAGGTACTGTGCTCCGGACGCCGCCCACAGCAAGGATTCCTTGCGTGTATCGGAGGTGGGAAGCTGGGTCGCCTCGAATCCCAATTCGCCAAGTAGCGCGCAGGCGTAGCTGTCCGGTGTCATGTGCCTTCCCGCTAGTCTAAAAGTCATACCTCACTTCTATGCCCACAGTTCGATTGGCGTATTTTGGAACATATTGAATATAGCCGTTGGCCAGTAGCGGCGCGGGATTGGCGTAAATCAGCGAAGCATAATTGGTATCAAACAGGTTTTTGACGAATGCCGTAACGCGATATCCCTCGCGCTTGCCGGCCAGTACGGTGCGGATATCGACAATGGTATAGGCATCCTGGCGGGTATAGTCATCCTGCGAGAGTTCATACAGCACATCATCCTGCGAGCGCAGATTGGCGCCAAGGATCACATCGAACGGCGCGTCTTCCAGCTGGATCGTGTAGTCAGTACTCAGGTTCAGCTTCCATTTGGGGATGTAGGGTAAATCCCCGCCGGACAGATCCTGGAAATTATTTGGACATTCTCCGCGAAACCTTTGTCCGCCGCTGCAGTTGCCATTGGGATAGTCATCGATGGTGGCATCGGTGTAGGTAAAGCCCCCGCTGATGGTCCAGTCGTCCAGCGGCTGGGCCAGGAATTCGATTTCCACGCCCTGCGTGGATACCTCGCCTGCGTTGGTCAGCACGATGGTCCCGAGCGGGCCCTCATCAATTGACGTTTCCGCCTGGAAGTCATGGTACTCGGCATAGAACGCGGCGATATTGAGTATCAGGCGATTATCGAGCCAGCGCGACTTCAGTCCTGTCTCCCAGGAGTCGCTGGTTTCAGGTTTGACGGCCGATCCTCCGGTTAATGAGGCCGGTATCAAACGCGGGGCCCTTGTAGCCGCTGACATAACTGACATAGGCCATGGCCGTGTCGCCCACATCCTTTTGCAAGGCGATTTTCGGTGAGAAATCATCTTCGTTGGTCGAAGCGCCTGACTCGCCGGCTGGCCCCAATACGCCAAGTACGTCGGCGCGGTCCGCACTGGTATGGTAATCAAGGTCATCATAGGTATAACGGCCGCCGAGTATGAGTTGCCAGTCGTGCCAGATATTGAAGTTCACTTCGCCAAACACTGCTGCGTTCTTGCTGTCGACGTCGGTTTTTGCTGCCCGGGTGGTGGTGCGCGACCAGGAGCAATGCGTGGTGGTGTTGCTGGTGTCGAGATCCTGCTCAAAGTAAAAGGCGCCGATCACATAGGAGCCCCATTCCGCCGGCGCCGACGCCAGTCGCAGTTCCTGTGAAAACTGGTTCTGGTCGGTCTTGGGTGGTTTTGGAAAGCTCAGCGCGAGCGGATTTTCCGGTGAGTTATCAAGATCCACAATGCTTTCACTCTCCCATTCACGGTAGGCGGTGATAGAGGTAAGGACATATTCATCCAGATCCCAGTCGGCGGTGAGGGAGGAGCCGCCACTGCGTATATGGGTGAACGTGGGCTGGTCATTGTTCACATCCTGGTTGTGTTTCGAGGGCACCACAGGCAACTGTTCTTGCAATAATCGTTGTTGATCCGGACCCTCCAGGATGGCGCGCACACTGAGCGCGGTAGCGTGGCTATCGCTCTTGCTGTAGTCACTGGCCAGCATAAACTCCAGCGCATCAGTCGCCTGCCACAGCAATTTACCGCGCACGTTATAGCTCTCGGAGTCGTTGATGGTGTCGCCGGTGTAAACGTTTTCTGCATAACCGTCGTCATCCACCCCGGAACCGGTCAGGCGAAAGCCCAGAGTGTCCGTAATCGGGCCTGCCACGCTGCCATCGAGGCGGTACTCGTTATCCTCGATCGCAGTGGCTGCTGCAGTGCCACTGAGTTCAGGGGTCGGATCCCTGGTGATGATGTGCACCACGCCGCCGGACGCATTCTTGCCATAGAGTGTGCCCTGGGGTCCGCGCAGGACTTCGACGCGCTCAATATCCACCAGATCCAGGAAAGCCATGCCGGAGCGGCCCATGACGACGCCATCCAGCATGGTGGATACGCTTGGATCAACGCCAGGGCTGAAGGCCTGCGTACCGATGCCGCGAATATTGAATGACGAGGTCGAGGGTCCGGAACTGGCCTGGACATTGAGGGTCGGCAGCAGCGTAGCCAATTCAGCGGCGTTCTTGATTTGCGCCTCCTGCATTGCGCTGCCGGATAACAGGGACACCCCCACCGGCACATCCTGTAAATTCTGTTCGCGTTTTTGCGCTGTCACGATCAGTTCTTCCAGAATAGGTCGATCGCCGGTGGTCGACTCCTGCCCCAGGCCGGGAACGCTCAGCAGGCTGGCGCACAGGGCAATGTGAATATGCGCCAGGATTTTCTTGTTGAGGGTCATAGTGTCACCTTGGTTATTATCTTTTTGTGACCCCAGCATACGCTAACTGCCAGTGGGAAACCTAGCGGGCGGGGCACGGCCATATCCGATCGCGCGAGCAGGGCGAGTTTGAGATGTTCGGTCCCCAGTGCCGGTATGGCGCTAGTCGCGATAAAAGGCCAGGGCAGGCAAATCAAATTTGTCGTAAAGTGTACAGGCGAGACACGCTGCATAGCATGCGTTGCCATTGGTCCGACTGTATGGGAGCAACCACATGGACAATTCCAGTCAGTCACCGCGCGGCCCGGATACTGCAAGCCCGCAAAGTGTCCGCATGCTGGACGCCTTCTGGTTCTGGCTCAAGCTCGGCTTTATCAGCTTCGGCGGTCCGGCCGGGCAAATCTCCATCATGCACCAGGAACTGGTGGAGCGCCGCCGCTGGATTTCCGAGCGACGCTTTCTCCATGCGCTTGAACTACTGCATGCTGTTGCCGGGGCCAGAGGCGCAGCAACTGGCTACCTACATTGGCTGGCTGCTGCACCGGACCTGGGGCGGCATCATGGCCGGTGTGCTGTTTGTCCTGCCATCCCTGTTTATCCTGATCCTGTTGTCCTGGCTTTACATTGCTTATGGCGAGGTGCCCCTGGTGGCGGGCCTGTTCTATGGGATCAAGCCCGCAGTCACCGCGATTGTTGTGCACGCAGCGCATCGCATCGGTTCGCGGGCACTGCAGAATAATTGGCTGTGGGCGATAGCGGCGGTGTCATTTGTGGCGATCTTCGCCCTGCAGATACCATTCCCTGCAATCATCATGGGGGCGGCAGTGATAGGTTACCTGGGTGGACAATTCGCGCCGCACATATTTCGTGTCGGGGGTGGCCATGGCGGGCCGCAACAGTCTTACGGCCCGGCCGTGATCGACGACCACACGCCAAGGCCGCAACACACGCATTTTCGCTGGCCGCGACTGGTGCTATTACTGGCAATTGGCCTGGCGCTATGGCTACTGCCCATGGGTGTGCTCACCGCGCTCTATGGATGGGACGGCACGCTGACGCAGATGGGCTGGTTCTTTACCAAGGCCGCGTTACTGACGTTCGGCGGTGCCTACGCCGTGCTGCCCTATGTTTACCAGGGCGCAGTGGGCCATTACGGCTGGCTGACCCCGACCCAGATGATCGATGGTTTGGCGCTGGGTGAAACCACGCCGGGACCGCTGATTATGGTGGTCGCCTTTGTGGGCTTCGTCGGTGCCTACGTACAGCAGGTGTTTGGCTCCGACCAATTGTTTCTGGCTGGCGCGGTAGCGGCCACTCTGGTCACCTGGTTCACGTTTCTGCCGTCGTTTATTTTCATCCTTGCGGGAGGACCCCTGGTGGAATCGACACACGGAGAGCTGAAGTTCACCGCACCCATGACCGCTATTACTGCGGCAGTAGTGGGGGTGGTTGTCAACCTGGCGCTGTTTTTTGGCTATCACGTTCTTTGGCCAGAGGGCTTCAGCGGCCATTTCGACTGGCCCTCTGCGCTCCTTGCGCTGGCGGCAGCTATTGCGCTGTTTCGCTTCAAGCGCGGCGTCATCGAGGTCCTGATGGCCTGCGCCCTGGCCGGCCTTTTGATCCAGTGGCTCAGTCAGTAGTTGGGGACACTGGGGCAAGTGGATGACAGATTTCTCTCCCCTGGCGACGTTTGTTGGAAGCAGGGCGTAAAACTACCCTTGACTGACGCTTTTCACCGGGTATGGCAACGACTATGATGACCGCCAAATGCTTGGGCAGGATCCAACAACACTATGAAGATGGAATGGCGAAATCGGTCAAGCCTGCCTTTTTGGCAAGGTTTTATGCTCCTTGCTGTACTTGTGACCCTGCCGGGGAGCGCACTGTATGCCGCCGAGGTGGCTGCGCCAGCCAAAGCGGCACCGAAAGCCGCATCAAGCCGCACCGAAAGCCGCACCTGCCAAAGCAGCACCTGCCAAAGCCGCACCAACACCAGCGCCCTCGGTACCGCCCCCCGCTGCCGAATTCAAGGGCTTCGAGCAGGTGCAGGCAAAGGCGGCGGCACTGGCCGCCAAACCCTTTGCGGAAAATACACCCGAACTACCACCCTTCCTGTCGAATCTGGACTATGACCAGTACCGGGATATTCGCTTCCGTCCGGACCAGAGCCTGTGGCGGCAGGATCATCTGCCGTTTCAGGTCCAGTATTTTTCACGTGGTTCGATTTTTCGCAACCGGGTACTCATCAATGTGATCGAGCAGGGTAAACAGCTACCCATTGAGTTTGCGCCGAGCATGTTTGATTTTGGTCGGCTACCTGTGCCAATGGAGGTTCCCAATGACCTCGGGTTCGCCGGTTTCCGGCTGCACTATCAGCTCAACGTACAGCAGTATTTCGACGAGGTCATCGCGTTCCTGGGCGCCAGTTATTTCCGGGCTGTGGGCCGCGATGAACTCTATGGCCTGTCGGCGCGGGGTCTGGCAGTGGATACTGGCCTGCCGAAGGGCGAGGAGTTTCCTGTATTCAGGGAATTCTGGCTGGAGAAGCCGGCCGCGGACGCAAAGCAAATCACGGTGTATGCCCTGCTTGATTCGCCCAGCGTGACCGGGGCCTACCGTTTTGTGATCAAGCCGGGACAAGTAACCAACATCGCGGTGACGCTGGTTCTTTCTTTTCGCAGCGATATCCAAAAGTTGGGCATCGCTCCGTTGACCAGTATGTATTTCCACGGCAAGACCACACAGCGTTATGTGGATGATTTCAGGCCGGAGGTGCATGACTCCGATGGCTTGCTGATTGAGGCCGGCAACGGTGAGCTGATCTGGCGCCCGCTGAACAATCCACAGCGCCTTGCGTTCAGTAGTTTCAGAATCAACCAACCGCGCGGCTTTGGACTGTTGCAGCGCGAGCGCGACTTTGACCGCTACCAGGACCTGGAAGCGAAATATCAGCGACGACCCAGCGCCTGGATCACCCCTGTCGGGAATTGGGGGGCAGGCAATATTGAACTGGTTGAAATTCCCAGTAACGGCGAGTTCGATGACAATATCGTGGCGTTCTGGGTGCCCGCGGAGCCGGTAACTGCTGGCTCCAAGCGTACTTTTGAATACACACTGAGCTTCGGAGAAGTTCCCCGCCTGGATACACTCGTGGGTCGCGCTGTCTCTATGGGGATAGGTCCCGCCAAGCACCAGGATGTCAATCAGCGACGCTTCGTGGTCGATTTTGCCGGCGGCGAGCTAGCTCGATTGCCTGACACGACGGTGGTAACTGCAGATGTGTTCTCCTCTACCGGAGCGCTCGGCATTCCGGTCGTGGAGCGCAATCCCTACACTGGTGGATATCGGGTTTTCTTTGACTTTACGCCTGGCGATGAGCCTTTAGCGGAACTACGCTGTAATCTCCGCGAGGGCGAAAATTTCATTAGCGAGACCTGGACTTATCAGTGGCTGAAAGAGAAATATTGAGTCCTCTCGATGCAGATATGAGCTGGGCTGATGATGTACGGCCCGTGCTCGATACCTACCTGCGCAAGGTTGGGATTGTGTCTGCCGACGTCCGCTCGCGCTGGGTGGCATGTATTGTCTGCGAGCTGCAGGCGCACATCGGGGAAATCGCTGCAGATGACATCGTGGAGCAGGCAGTAGAACGCCTGCGCGAGGCCATAGATGCCCGGCTGGCGCAGGCAGCCAATCTCGACCCGTTGCGCGACCGGCGGGAGATTGCCGGCATGCTGGTGGTGCTACAGGATGAAAAGCATGCTGACCTTGTAAATGCGCTGTTTGCAGACTGCGATGCCGAGGTTGCTCCCATGGTGCGCGAACAACTGCGCAGGGCAGTCGCTGCTGGCTGTCCCCGACCGGTTCCCAAGGATGCGCTGATCGACTTCCCGACGCAGGTTATCCAGCTGCGCTCAATGAATCCGGTGCACTGGCTGTTCAGGAGGGGGCGTTGAATCAGCCCCCGCTGCACGATAACTGGCGCCAGAAGATGGATGGCAGTATCTATCTGATCCATCGCACCGCCTACCTGTTGCTGGTTTGGCTTACCACCCTGGGTGCCATGTTTCTGTTACAGGCCGCCTACGCCAGTGGCGGGTTGACCACACTCAAGCTGTTGCTGCTGGTGCTGTATGCCATCCTCATACTGTGGATTGCCGGTTCCTTCTGGGCGGCGACGCTGGGTTTCTGGGTGTTGCTGACCCGTCTGGACTACTTTGCCAGGCGTAGGCGTAGTGTGCTCTCGAACGCGTCCGGTCCGCTGCCCGCTGACGCTCGTATTGCGATCCTGATGCCCATCTATAGCGAGGATCCCGATCGGGTATTCGCCGGTGCCCGGGCTATCTGGCGCTCCCTGGAAAAAACCGGATTTGCACAGACGTTTGATTTTTTCATTCTCAGTGATACTCGCGATGTCGATACCTGGATACGCGAGGAGTGCGAGTGGTACCGGCTGTGTGCCGAATTAGGCGCCCATGGCCGTATCTTTTACCGCAACCGCAAGGATAACACTGCCAGAAAGAGCGGTAATGTCGCCGACTTCGTGCAGCGGTGGGGTGCTGATTACCGTTACATGATCGTGCTGGATGCAGACAGCATCATGGCCGGGGACACACTCGTAAAGATGGTGCGCCTGATGGAGGCCAATCCGGATACGGCGCTGATCCAGGCGCCGCCGCTTCCCGTCAATAAGGAATCGCTGTTTGCCCGTATCCTGCAGTTCGCCAGTACGGCCTATGGGCCACTGTTCACCGCGGGTGCAAGTTTTTGGCAGCTCGGTGATAGCAATTTCTGGGGGCACAACGCGATCATAAGGGTTGCACCCTTCGCCGCGCACTGTGGCTTGCCGAAACTTCCCGGTCGCGAACCGTTCGGTGGCGAGATACTGAGCCATGACTTTGTCGAGGCCGCTATGCTGCGCCGCGCCGGCTGGCGTGTCTGGCTGGCTTATGAGTTGAGTGGCAGTTACGAGGAGTTGCCACCGACACTGATCGACTTCGCAAAACGTGACCGACGGTGGTGCCAGGGAAATCTGCAGCATTTTCGCTTGATAGGGGCAAAGGGCTGGCATCCGGTCAGTCGCCTGCATTTTGCCATGGGTGTTATGTCGTACCTGTCATCGCCGCTGTGGGCACTGTTCCTGCTGCTGACAGCAGTGGATGCCTATAACCGGCTGCAGGCAGTACCGGATTATTTTTCCCGCAATCATTTGGGGCCGTTATGGCCGGTCTCTTTCACCGTCGAGATGAAAGTTGTCCTTATCGTTACGCTGGCGATGCTGTTTTTACCCAAGCTCATGTCACTGATACTGATTATGCTCGATAGAACGCGGCGGCGAGCGTTTGGCGGTATTTTTCGCGCTACTGTCAGTGCATTACTGGAAACCCTGTTTTCGATCCTTGTTGCACCCGTCCTGATGCTGTTCCAGACCAAGTTCGTGTGGGCCATTCTGCTGCGTCGTACCATCGGTTGGCCTATCCAGGAGCGTGGCGACCACAGCACGAGTTTTCGAGAGGCGGTCTCCATGCACGGTGTGCAAACACTGATTGGGCTTGCGGCCGGGGTGCTGGCTTATATCTATGTACCAGACTATTTCGGTTGGTTTGTGCCTGTCGTCGGCGGTGTACTGCTATCCATACCCTTGTCCATGCTCTCCAGTAGCGTACACCTTGGACGCATCACCCGGTCCCTGGGGCTCTTCATGACCCCTGAGGAACGACAACGCCCGGAAGTGCTGGTTGAGTTTGACAAGGCCATGGCCGCCGTCCGGTCTAATCCGATAGGAGTCCGTGACGCGCTGCGCGAACCGTCGGCGCAGGCCCTGCACCTGACCCTGCTGCCCCCGGAGGAATTACTCAGTCGGCGCCAGAAGCACTACGCCCAGGGCCTGATGTACAAGGCCATGGAGGACGGGCTACACTCACTGAGTACCGCTGAAGCGCGTGAGTTGTTCTCGCGAGCGGAATCGCTGCATGAATTACATGACTGGGTCTGGAGTTCCGCAGCAGAATAACTTTGGATTGTGGGAGAAATAGATGCATAACGCAGCAACGCAGATCAATGAGGACACCCTGGATATATTGACGCTGCTCACCATGGGGCCTATGGCACCCGTGACCAACACCCATGGCATTTACGCGTCGCTGCGCCGGGATCACCCGGTTTTTGAGACAACGAACAGGCCCGGCGCCATGGACATGAATGGCAATCGATCATTTTTGATTACGCGCTATGTCGATGTGCTGGGCGTACTTAAAGACGACAAGCAGTTCTCCAGCGATATCAACCAACGCACCATGGGAATTGTCATGGGGCCAACGGTCATTGGTATGGATGGCAAGGAACATTTGAAGCACCGCACCTTGATTACTCCCTCGATGACACCACGTGTGTTGAAGGGGGATAACTTCCACGAGGTGGTGCAAAAAACCGCAGACGATACGATTGACGCCTTCGTGCGCAAGGGCGTGGCCGACCTGCACCACGATTTTTGTTTCAAGTTTCCGCTGGCAGTATTTGTTTCACTGCTGGGTTTGCCGTCCGATGACCTGGACCAGGTGCACCGCTGGGGTATCGATCTGTGTCTGGTCGCGCATGACCCCGGGAAGGGCCTGATCGCGTCGGAAAACCTGCTCAATTATTTGACACCTATCGTCAAGCCAAGCGCAGCAAGCCTGACTCGGACATGATCAGCATGCTGGTTACGGCTGAAATCAACGGCGCAAAACTGTCCGATTATGAAGTGGTATCGTTCTTGCGTTTACTGGTATTGGCCGGGGCGGAGACCACCAATCACCTGCTCGGTACCGTCTGTTATGTTCTGCTGCAAAATCCTGAACTGATGGAGAGAGTCAGAAATGACCGCACGCTGATACCGGCGTTATTTCATGAGGGGATGCGCTGGGAGTCTCCCATTGGCACCTTGGTGCGCGAAGCCACTGTCGATACTGAAATTGGCGGGGTGGTCATCCCCAAAGGCTCGTCCGTACTTTGTCATATTGGTGCGGCCAATCGCGATGAAAGACAGTTCCGGGATCCGGATCGGTTTGATATTGATCGTCTCGGATAATGAGCATATCGGCTTTGGCTATGGCCGTCACTACTGCGCCGGCTCACACCTGGCCAAGCTGGAAGCGGAAGTGGCGTTGAACGCACTGCTGGATCGATTGCATAACCTGAAACCCGATCCGCACAAGTCTTCCCGCATCATCGGTTTTTCATTCCGTGGTCCGGACAGTTTGCCGGTCACGTTCAAGGCCGCGTAACAGCAGCAGTTTGCAGGAAGCGCTGCGTCGCCTCGAACACATGTGAAGCTCGGTCCAGCGGATCATCGGGATACTTTTCCAGCAGCGCGCGTGAGCGGATTTCCAGACTGAGGGGCAACTGCGGATCAAGCTGTGCCAGTATTTCCCTGAGGGGAAGTTCGCCGTCTCCTGGCAGTTGGCGCAGGTACAGCGCGTCTTCCAGCAGTCCCTCGGGGCTGCTGTCCAGCGGCTTGCGCACCGGCATCGCACAACTGGATGTAGGGCATCAGGGCCGGATCTACTGCACGCAGGTCCAGCGCACTCGCGCCGGTACGCTGCAGGTGCAGCGCGTCGACCAGAATGCCTCCCGCCGGGTGGGCGACGTCCTGCACAACCTCCAGTGACTGTCGCAGTGACCTGATTTCGGTAAACGCCAGGAACTCCAGCACCACCCGCAGGGTTCCGCTCTCGGCCTTTTTGCAAAGATGTTCGAAGCGCTCTTTGGTGCGGGTCATGTCGGGCTCGGAGGACACGCACAATACATTGCGCACGCCGAGGTCAAGGGCGATCTCAATCATCGCATCGTGTGTGTCGAGGGCTTCGCCGGGTTTAAGCCACACGACTTCCAGGTCCAGGGCGCACAATCCGGTTTCTGCCAGCGCCGTTCTGACCCGGTCGCTGCGTCGACTGCTCCATGACGCAAGGTCGCACCAGATGCCAGTCGCATTAAATCCAGCGCCTGCCGCGGCGTAAACGACATCCTCCGGTTGAAACTCCTGCACCACGCCGGCGGCAAGTGAAATCAACCGGTCATTGATGATTGTTTTTCGTCCGCTTGGCACCAGCACTGTCTTTCCGGGTGAGGAACAGAATAAGGCCTTGAAACGGCCAGCCAGATTCCATAGTACCACGCACCCGCGCGAGTGCTGCCTGCTCGTGATATTTAGTCTCTATCCATACGCGGCAGATAGATGGCATCGGCTGCGGCTGGCCACCAGCCAGAGCGATTACTGGTACCGGGTTCCGCTAGCTCGCTCACCACTTCGATTTTCCCGCCGTTATCCAGAAAATCCTGTACGTGGTTACCGATGTCATCGCGCAGGCGCTGTTTCGAAACAGTATTGGCAAAAGTCTGTGTTACTCGCATGAAGACGTCTCCCTGATAGTCTGTGGGTACTATGCATTGACGATATTTCAGTCTTACTAATAAACCGTTAATAATTTGTGACCACCAGCATCAAGATGATCAACTGTGAGGTATGACGAACCACCATGAGCTTTAAACCGGCAAAAAAAAGCCGCGCTGTTGAGGCGCGGCTTGAAGAGTCCCTGGGAGAGGGAAATTAGTGCACTAGTCGAGAGAGCCCTCGATGATCCAGCCGGACCACCAGGCATCAGCGGCCGCTGTGCCAGGCGCGACGGCGCCAACTTATTTGGGTGTAGAGTTTTTACGAAAGCTGACAATGGAGGTAATAATAATGAGCGCATTTAGCAAGACCTTGGTGTTTAGCGTACTTTTCCTGGTTGTTCCCATCGTCGTGGCTGAGGGATGAGAGAGACTGTTTACTTGCAGGGCACTGTTCAGCATGGCAAGCAGGCTGGTCAGGAGTCGACAATGGTAAAGATTGACTCGATCAGCAAATACGACGAGGAATCGCGCTGCAACTGTGCGCCGCGGCCAGAAACTGGAATTCAAACTACCGCAGGACAACCGGTTAAAGGAGGCTCCCTCGGGCAGCTCGGTAAAATACCGTTACCGTACGGATAACAGTGGCCAGTCAAACGCGGAACTGATCAGTATCGGCACCTGATCTTTCAGTCGCTGAAATCCTCTGCCGTGGACTTCATCATCTCTTCCAGAAACCACGCGGAAACTGGCTTACAAATTTCTGCATATCCCAGTAATCGCTCCAGCGGTACACCAGGCCATCCTTGACTTCATGCATGCTGGCGAAGGTGTGCGAGGCGGTCTCCCCTGAGGTGAATGTCCAGGTTTCAGTGTGATCAAGAAATACCACATCGCCGTCTGCGGCGATATGGTGGGTAACCTGCTCCTGCTTTTTCAGGTGCCTGAAGGCAATCTGCAGGCGCTTCACGCAGTTGTCCGGTCCGTGGGCGCCGGGATCGTCGCTGGGCACATCCCGATAGTGGATTTCCGGGTGCATACAACGCTTCATGGCGTCCCAATCCATGTCACTCAGCGCTTGCCACATTTTTTCCACGATAGCCTTGTTGGTCTTGTCAGACATAGTGCACTCTCGATCATTGAGATAGGAGGGATTCATTGTGGCACAGCGGGCCCCGACGGTCTGCCTTATGCGGGCTTGCCGCCAACCGTATTGTTGCTATCTGGTCTGATCAGTTGGCCGATAAGTGCCAGGTAGAACAGGTACATGCAGATACCGAAGCCGACCAGGAAAACCAGCGAGCGCAGCTTGTCCTGGTTGCCGATATACAGCGGGATGTAGACGATGCGCAGTGCCACAAACACCATTGCCAGTCTGGCGATGCTTTGCATATCGATCCCGCTGATAAATACCGCAAGAATCGTCGCACTGAATATCGCCAGTGCCTCCCAGCTATTGGCCTGGGCGGCCACCGCGCGGGCGCCGGCGCCGGTCAGTTTAAGTGACTGAATGCGCGGCTCCTTGTTGTCAATACTACCCAGTTGTTTTTGGCGGTGATAGCCCGCTATCCACGCGCAGGTCAGTGGAAGAATGCATAAAATCAATAAACTACCAATGATTGTGTTCATAATTCTTGTTCTCCGTTGTAATTATTAAGGATACCGTCTCGCACGTTGTCTGAAAAACTCCCCGAGAGTCGTCAGTACTGCCGTTCATCCGGGGGTCGACAGTATGGACTCCAGCAGCAGCGGCTGGCTATCATACCATCTACCCCAGATCAATCATGCGCAGCATTGTGGACCCGTCATGGTGATCCTGAAGGTGAGCTGGCGCATTTCGCCTGCTGCTCTTTCAGGCGCGGCAGTGGGTACGACGGTCAGCAATGAAGGTGGTTGTGAAAAGTTGGACCCACTTGAACAGCCTAGCGCAAGAGCACTTATGACCAGGCCTGCTGCAGCAAACAGTTTGTTCATCGCGATTTCTGTGGATTGGAGTTATCGCTACAGAATATACCAAAATGCTGGACGTGCAGGGCTGTTATCGTGCCAGCTGGATATAGTCGGCCACCAGCGCCGGATCCTGCATGGGAATGAAGTGATTCAGCTGCGGCAGGTATACCTCCCGGCAATTTGGTAGCGCGGCGGCCAGTCCGGGCCAGGTGGGGGAGGTGCTCAGGTTGGGCAGGGAATCGTCTCCGGGCGGGGCCCGCAGCAGCGTGACCGGTGTGATTATCCTGGGCAACTCGTTGAGGATCACTTCATTGCCCTTCTGGTTGACATAAATGCCCGCCTCGTTGATCGGATCGCAGGCCAGTTGGCGCAGGTCGTCATTGTCCGTCGGGCGCAGCGCGTAGTCACAGTAGTCGCGCAGCACCGCGGGCTGCCAGGTATTGAAGGGTGCGCGCCCCTGGAAGCGCTCATACATCTCCTGCGCATCGCGCCATTGGTTTTTGCGCCGGCTTACCGGGTGATCCTTCGCCTGCAGGCCGCCAGAAAACAGCTGGAACTGTGCATAGCGCTCGGGCGACATGATAACCGGGTCGATGAGCACGAGATGTTTGAAGCGCTCGGGTGACTGCGCGGCGGCGCGCGCGATTAAATGGCCGCCTATGGAATGGCCCACGCCCACCAGGTGAGTGAGGTCGAGTTTCTCAATGAGCAGGCGGATGTCCTCAGCCATAACGCGCCAGTCCGTCTCACCGGTATGACCACTGGCGCCGTGAAAGCGCAGGTCCACCGCGTAAATATGGCGCCCCGGCAGGTGCTTCACCACCTGATTCCAGCAGCGGCTGTGAAAGCCTGTAGCGTGCAGTAGCAGAATGGGATCACCCGTTCCGGCCCACTCGATGATGGACAACTCGACTTCGCCGATATCCAGCAGGAATTCTTTGCAGTGTTGCATGTATTGGCGGGTGCCTGTGCGACTATGTAAAAGAGGAGCCAGTGTACTGCAGTGTGTGGCATGGCACGATGGAGGCGAGCGAGGCCAGGGCAGTGCCTCATAACTGCAGGCGAACCTTCCTGGTTAGCGCAATGCTTCCCTGACCTTAGGGTCGTAGCGCCTGCGTATGAGTGAGCCCGGGTAGTCGTAGTCCGGCAGCGGTTGTATGCTGGGTGGGCGCAGGGGTGGGTGGGCTATCGGATGCCCGGGGCGGGGGTGATGAGAGGGTCGCCAGGGTCGCCAGGGCCGTTGCGGCCGGATAGCGTAATAGCCCGTATAAATCGGAGAAGTGTCGTAGTAGTCCGGGATGTCCTGCGACGATTGCTGGGCGTTTGTTTGTGCCTCGAGCTGGCGCAGTTCTGCGCGATGTTTTTCCCGCGCCATACGATCAGCCACCATACGGTCAGTGGTGTCACGCATGTCCTGCAGTCGCTGCTGCGCCTGCTCTGTAGCCGCTGGTGACTGCTCATCGATCACTATCGTTTCCACCAGGATATCGTCTGCTGGTCTGGTGTCCGAAAAACTGACTACACCGTTTTCATCAATCGATTTATAAATGGTTGCAGCGAAGCCCGGTAGGCAACACAAAAGTGATAGTGCCGCTAGCCATGAGTATTTGTTTCGACGTTTCATGCTTGAAAGTATAGGACAAACTGCTGGATTGCGCAGGCTCTTGGTTGCAGGTGCGATCAGGCACAGATGAATGGGGCGCGGTGGGAAAAAATCACGCTCCAGCCAAGTCAGCGCTATAGCCTGGCTTGCAGCAACAGTTCCAGTCGACTATCGGGCAACAACACGCTGCGTTCGAGCCTGAAACAGTGCAGCAATTCCTTCAACTCACCTTGACTGTGCGGAGCGTAGCCCGGTAGCGCGGCTCGTCTGTTTCTGAAACTGAGGGTATCACGTTGGTTGATGCCGTAGAGGTGGCTGCCCTGGGGCGTCCTGAGATTATGCACGGAAAAAGCGTGTGCCATGCTGCTCTCCTTCAGGTGGGGGTACAGCACCGTAAGAAACGCGTTGATGGCAGCGGGTCGAGAAAGTTGAACAAATCCCAGAACAGGCAGACGTCGAAGCGCGTGTGCGCCGGAAACTGTAGCAGGTCTTCAAACTGCTGCACTGTGTGGGTAACTCATCCTCGCCGGCGACAAAGGGCAATTCGCAGAACAAATCGATGAAATGCAGTTTGCAGCGGTAATTGGAAAAAAAATCCACTGTCTCGGGCAGCGCGGGCCCCACATGAAAAACAGTTACCGACTGCTCCTCATCAATATGCTCGAACAGGTAGGGAAGTAACTTGGACGCTTGTGTCGACGGTTTACGCAATGGCTATTGAGAGGCCACAGCGACGTGCGCTCGCCGGAAGGCGAGCCTGCAGCATTGCGATAACTCCATTAGACGCTTTTCAGGTCCAGGCCGGATGCCTTGAGAGGCGTCGCCACGGAATGGGTAGTCTGGTGGCTTGCCAGCGGCGTCTTGGCGAAGGCGGCACCCGCTGGATCCATATCAATACTGCCCTTGAATATGGCGCCATCTTCCAGCGTGACGCGCGGTGCGACTATATTGCCTTTTACATTGCCGGATTTGGAGATAACCACCTTTTCGATGCCGGTGATATCGCCGGCGACCTTGCCATCGATTTTAACAACCTTGGCCTGGATATCGGCGAAGACCTGGCCGGACTCTCCGACAGAGACCTGATTACCACTCAGGTTGATCGTGCCTTCAACCCTGCCGTGGATCAAGAGGTCTTCCTCGCCGGTTACTTCGCCTTTGATGACAATACTGGGTCCTATCATTGCGACACTCCTCGCAGGTGCAGGTATAGCGGAAACAGAGGGAATTTGGGGTAAAACAGGCTCTTTTGCCGGTGTTGCCGGCGGTTTGTTTTTGCTTCGACCAAACATGGTAATCGCCACCGTATCAAGATGTGGGCTGGCCATGCTACCAGTCTGCCAGCAGATAAACCAGTGCCCTATATTAGGTACTGCATGCCGTAATGCAGCTGTCAGTGGATGGCTGGCAGGATTGATTTGTCCAAAGGGATGCACTACGTTAACCACGCTTATTACTCATATCAATCTTATCACATGAGGCGTAGATCATGCTGAAAACTATTCTTGTTTCTCTGGTTATTGCGCTGGTAGCGGCCTGCGCTACGGGCACTGCGGGCACTACCGGTTATCCTCCCGTGAGTCCTGAGGGCCTGCGCCTGATGCCTGATACCAAGCTGGCTGCGGTCTATATGAAACCCGGGGCGGATCTGAGCCAGTACGACAAAATCGCCTTGCTGGATACCTATGTGTCTTTTGCCAAGAACTGGCAGCGCGATACTAACGAGGAAGCGACCTTTGAAAACCAGGTCAGTGACCAGGATATGCAGAAGATTCGCGAGAATGTGTCCAGGGAATTTGCCCAGGAGATGATCAAGGTGCTCACTGCGGACGGACGCCAGATCGTCACCACGGGTGGCGCCGGGGTGCTCATATCTGCGCCCGG
This sequence comes from uncultured Gammaproteobacteria bacterium, assembly GCA_963844975.1. Lineage (GTDB taxonomy): Bacteria > Pseudomonadota > Gammaproteobacteria > Pseudomonadales > Halieaceae > Marimicrobium. The sequence continues at coordinate 85,706 of CAWJQO010000013.1, forward strand.
CGATTATCAATCTACAAGTCACGCACCGGATCTTATGACACCCGGTATGGAGCAGACCTTTGTCGCCAGCGCCGGTAGCATGACCCTTTATCTGGAATTGCTTGACGGCAAGACCGGGGATCTCATTGCGCGGGTAATCGACCCCGAGGCCGCTGACGATGCCGGTATGGCCGGAATTGCAAATGGGGTCACTAATACGGCTGATTTCGACCGGATCGTGCAGCGCTGGGCCCAGATATTGAATGCGCACCTGGCCCAGGTTTCGAAACAATAGCAAACCAGAGTCCTGGCGGCTCGGCGGGATGACTGTCTTGACGGATGAGATCCGTATTACCGATCTGGCTCATCCTGAACTCAGTGCGGCGCAGCGGGGTGCCTTGGCTTATGCCGAGACCCTGCAGATTGAGCTGACCCGCCCCAGTATCCTGCAGGAAGCCCGGCAGGCCACTGGCCTGGACGACTTTGGCCCCCCGGACTTTCTTGAGCGGCTCGAACTGCTGTGCGACGAGTGGGGCAGTGATGCCGGACTGACCAATCTGGGTCGCCTCTCGCTGCGCAACAAATTGCTGCAGCACGCCCGCAGTCGTCTGCTGATACAGGATGTACTGGATCGCCACCCCGAAATCCACGCGATAGAGATAAAGGCGCCCATTATCGTGGCCGGCCTGCCGCGCTCCGGTACCACCCACCTGCTCAACCTGATGGCCGCTGACTCAAGGTTGCGGGCCCTGCCGCTGTGGGAGTCGTATGAGCCGGTTCCCCTGCCGGGCGAGCAACTGCTGCCCGGTGGCGTGGATCCTCGTTACCAGCGCTGCGCCGACCAGTGGCGGATGATGCAGTCACTGTCGCCCCTGCTGGCCGCCATGCACCCCATGAACCCGGACCATATCCACGAGGAACTGGAGCTGATGGGGCCCGATTTTGCCTCCTATAACTACGAGTGGCTGAGCGTGTCACCGCGCTGGCGCGACCATTACTATGCCTGCGACCAGACGCCGCACTATGAGTACATGAAGACAGTGCTGAAAATTCTCACCTGGCAGGATGGGGACCACACCGGCGCCAATACCCGCTGGGTATTGAAGTGCCCCCAGCATCTGGAGCAGTTGGGCGTACTGCACAGGGTGTTTCCCGATGCCACGGTCGCTATTACCCACCGCGATCCGGTATCGGTCATTCAGTCTGCTGTGACCATGTTGGCCTATGGGCAGCGCATCAATCGCAAACGCGTGGATCTGGACGGCTTGATCAACTATTGGACTGATCGCGTCCTGCACCTGTTACAGGCCTGCGTCAGCGATCGGGCGATACTGTCCGCCGCACAGAGTATCGATGTGCCCTTTCACGAGTTTATGGCGGATGATCTGGGGATGGTGGAAAAAATATATGGCAGGGCGAACCTTGCTATGACAGCCGTCGCGCGCACCCAGTTACAGGCCTATATCGACGCGCATCCTCGCGGCAAGGAAGGGCGTGTGAGCTACAACCTGCGGCATGATTTCGGGGTCGAACCGGCACAGTTGCGTGAGCATTTTGCTTTTTATTTCGAGCGCTTTCCCGTGCAGGTGGAAGTGACATGATGTACAAGGTGACACGATGAGAAGTCCAATCTACAAATCCCGCCCGATTGAGCCCAACCCGGCCCGTTTTTCTGGCGGTCAGCGCATCAATGATTTTATCGTGCTGTCCGAGGCATTTTCCAACAGCTACCTGCTGCAGACGGACGGCGGGGAATATCCAGGTCAATGCGGGTATGGGCATAGAAGCACCCGTGATCAAACACAATTTTGATGAATTCTCGGGCGCGCCCCTGCGTTACCTGATCCTGACCCAGGGCCATGTCGACCATGTCGGCGGCGTGGCCTATTTTCGTGAGCACAATCCGGGCCTGTCGGTCATTGCCCAGGCGGGCAACCCTGAGCACCAGGCGTACGATGGGCGCCTGGCCGCATTTCGCGCCAATCGCTCAGCCTTTGCCTTTACCGACAAGTTTGCCGCCGCCTTCAAGGACTACGCGCAGCATGGCCTTACGTCTTTTCCGGCGCAGGATGCGCCGCTGCCCGACATTCTGGTGGAGGACCGCTACCAATTCTCGCTCGGTGGTCTGGATGTCGAAGTCATCGCGGTGCCAGGGGCGGAGACCAATGATTCAGTGATCGTCTGGTTGCCGCAGCATAAGATCTGCCTGACCGGCAACCTGTTCGGTTGCACGTTCGGGCATTTTCCCAACCTGGTGACGATTCGCGGTGACCGCTATCGCGATGCGCTGACGGTGGCGGCGGCAGTCCAGGTGGTATTGGACCTGGGCGCCGACACCATTTTATACGGTCACCATGCGCCGGTGGTTGGCAGAGAGCTCATTGCCACTGAATTGTCGGTGTTGCGCGATGCGATTCTCTATGTGCACGACGAAACCGTAAAAGGCATGAATGCCGGTGTCGATCTTCCTACACTGATGGCGACGATCCAATTGCCGGCAGAGCTGGAAGTGGGGCAGGGCTATGGCAAGGTTTCGTGGAGCGTACGCGCAATCTGGGAGAATTACGCAGGCTGGTTCAAGCATGAGTCGACGACAGAACTGTATGCCCAGCCGCGCAGTGCCATCCATCAGGACCTGATCGAATTGGCGGGTGGACCCGAGGCCATCATCGAACGGGCGCAGGGGAAACTGGCTGAGAAAAAATACGTGGAGGCGCTGCACCTGTTGGATATCGTGCTGCCACAGCAGGGTCATGTTCCCGGGGCGGTGACGGCCGCGCTCGCGGCCCATGAGGCGCTGTTGCAAGATAGCGCCAATTTCTGGTTGTCATCCTGGTTAAAAAACCAGATCAAACTATTGCAGAACCGACGCGCCTGAATCTGCGACAGCGCTGATCAGGCGCCTTGCTTGGACGGCAGATAATCCCTGGTCAGTTCTTCCGATACCTGCCACAGTTTCTTGGCCATGGCATCGTCACGCATGTGCACGCTTCCCTCATCCACATTACAGTCGACGAAATAGAAGCCGCGCACGTCAACCAGTTCCGGATTGGTGGCAACATAGCAGGTGGTGGCGGCGCCTTCGGGAATCGTCTTTAGAAAGGCCCAGCCGAAGTACTTGGCTCCCCAGCGTTGCCAGCCCGGCAGGTTCTTTACCAGATTGGTCGGGATGATGCCGGGGTGTACGCTATTGGCCGTGGCGTCGGTATGGGAGATCTGCGCGGCCAGCTCCCGCGCGCACAATGCGTTGGCCAGTTTCGAGACGCCGTAGGCGTTCCACGGGTCGTAGTGTTGGCTGCCGTCGAGGTTGTCGAATTCGATGCCCTTGTCGGCGCGGCGGTGCGCCCTGGAGCTGAGCAGGGTGAAACGTCCCTGCGGTGCCGCCAGCACGGGTTCGCGCAGTTGGTTGATCAGGATGAAATGGCCCAGGTGATTGACTGCAAACTGCGCTTCCACGCCGTTGACCAACTCCAGTTCCGGCAGGGCCATGATGCCAGCATTGGTAATCAGGCCATCCAGCGGGATATTCATGGCACGGATGGCATCGCTGCAGCGCACCACGGATTCCCAGTCGGCAAGATCCAGGAACATCGGCGTAGTATGGCCTTTGACGCTGGCGCAGGCCTCATCCGCTCGTTCCTGGGTGCGGGCGATGCCGATCACGTGAGCCCCGCGCAACGCCAGCACCCGCATCGTCTCATAGCCCAATCCCGAATTGGCCCCGGTGATCGCAATGGTCAGTCCACTCAGGTCGATGCCTTCCGTCACCTCCTCGGCAGTGGAACTGCTATTAAAGCGACTGCGCGGCGGTTGCCGTGTGATGATCTGGGCCAGAACCGGAAAGGGCAGTGCACTGAGCACGCTCAGGGTCGCCATATACTGCAGAACCTGGCGCCGGCTAAATGGCATGTTGGACATGGTACTGCTCCCTTGCTCGCTTTATGGGCCATTATTGGTATTTGCTCGCGTCGACCGCAGTTTGCCGGGGAGCTGCCTGGGCTCAGTGTAGAACAATCCAGACTCTGCACACAGCGATTGCTTTGGCCATAGTTACGTGAGAATTGCGGCTGTTTATTGCTGCTTTCTGTTGCGTACACCCACCGCGTACAGTTGCCTGGCGACTCTGTTACACTGCCGCCCCCCTGGCACACCGATGACGGCCTGCAGCGTGCACAATCGATCTTTCTCCAGCCTGGCCCTGCCACCGGCCCAACTCGCCAACCTGGAAAGTCTGGGCTACCTGGAAATGACCGACATACAGGCGGCGGCGCTGCCGCAGGCCCTGGCGGGCATGGATTTGATCGGCCAGGCCAAGACCGGCAGTGGCAAAACGGCCGCCTTTGCGCTGCCGCTGCTCACGCGGCTCAATCCGCGGGACTTTGGTACCCAGGCCCTCATCCTGTGTCCAACACGGGAGCTGGCCTCACAGGTGGCGAGCGAAATCCGGCGTCTGGCCCGCTACCAACCCAATATCAAGGTGGTCACCCTCTGCGGCGGCCAGGCGATTGGCCCCCAAATCGGTTCGCTGGAGCATGGCGCGCATGTGGTGGTGGGCACGCCGGGGCGCATCAAGGATCACCTGCGCAAGGAGACCCTGTCACTGGCGCGCGTCAACACGCTGGTGCTGGACGAGGCTGATCGCATGCTGGAGATGGGCTTTATTGACGATATCGAGGCGATCATTGCCGCCACCCCTGCCACCCGGCAGACCCTGTTGTTTTCCGCGACCTACCCCGAGAACATCCGGTTATTGAGCAGCCGGTTCCAGCATGCGCCGCAGCGCGTGAGTGTCGAGTCGCTGCACAGTGAGCAGCACCTCGCCCAGCGCTTCTTTCTGTGCAACAAACATGAACGGCTGGCAGGCGTTAGTGAAGCTGCTGGAGCATTTTCAGCCCGCGGCCGCCGTGGTGTTTTGCAATACCAAACAAGAGGTGCGTGACGTCTGCGACTACCTCAACCAGACTGGCATTCACGCGCTGGCGCTGCACGGTGACATGGAACAGCGCGATCGCGACCAGGTGTTAATCCAGTTCAAGCAGCTCAGTTGCAGCATTCTGGTCGCCACCGATGTCGCCGCGCGTGGTCTGGATATTGATGATTTACCGGCGGTAGTGAACTTTGAGTTGCCGCGCAATGCCGAGATCTATGTGCACCGTATCGGGCGCACCGGGCGCGCCGGTAAGGAGGGTCTGGCGCTCAGCCTGCTGGTGGATGCCGAGCGCTTCAAATTGGACAGTATTGGCGACTACCAACAACGCGAACTGGAATTTGAGGCGATTGAGCAGCTTCCGCACACCGGCGCAAGCCTGCCCTTGCCGGCCTTCGTCACCCTGTGTATCGCGGGGGGGCGCAAGGAGAAGGTGCGCGCCGGCGACGTCCTCGGTGCGCTGACCGGTGACGCCGGCATCGACGGCCAGGCGGTGGGCAAGATTACCGTGACGGATTACTCCACGTATGTCGCTATCGCGCGCAACGAAGCGGACAAAGCCCTGGAGCGCCTGCTCAACGGCAAGATCAAGGGCCGCAAGTTCAAGGTGCGTAAACTTTAGGCATGCACTCTAAGCAACCTTGGGTTACCTTGACCTAGGGATTGGATTATTACCACACAGCAGGCTCGACCTGGCGCCGCCAAGTCTCTAAAGTACGCCCCCTGTTTGAAAACCCCTTGTTCACTACACCCAACCACACGCCCGTGTCAGGAATAGTCCGTTGATCTCTACCGCCAATATCACCATGCAGTTTGCTGCCAAGCCCTTGTTCGAGAACATCTCGGTCAAATTCGGCGATGGCAATCGCTATGGCCTGATCGGCGCCAACGGCTGTGGCAAATCGACCTTTATGAAGATTCTGGATGGCAGCCTCGTACCTACCGCCGGCAATGTCTCCATTTCACCCAACGAACGCCTGGGCCGCTTGAACCAGGATCAGTTTGCCTATGAGCAGTACTCGGTGATCGACACGGTCCTGATGGGCCACGAGGAACTGTGGGCGGTCAAGCAGGAGCGCGATCGTATCTACGCCCTGCCCGAGATGTCGGAAGACGACGGCATGCAGGTCGCCGAGCTGGAAGTGCAGTTTGCCGAAATGGACGGGTACAGCGCAGAGAGCCGCGCCGGTGAAATCCTGCTGGGCGCCGGTATTGATCTGGCGCTGCATTACGGCCCGATGAGCCAGGTGGCGCCCGGCTGGAAGCTGCGCGTGCTGCTGGCCCAGGCGCTGTTCTCCGACCCGGATATACTGCTGCTGGACGAGCCCACCAACAACCTCGATATCGACACGATCCGCTGGCTGGAAGCCATTCTCAATGCGCGCAAGTGCACCATGATCATCATCTCCCACGACCGGCACTTCCTGAACGCGGTCTGCACCCACATGGCCGATATCGACTACGGCGAACTGCGCGTCTATCCCGGCAACTACGACGATTTCATGACGGCATCCACCGCCGCCCGTGAGCGCATGCAGTCGCAAAATGCCAAGAAGAGCGCGGAAATTGCCGACCTGCAGCAGTTTGTCAGCCGCTTCTCGGCCAACGCGTCCAAAGCCAAGCAGGCGACCTCGCGCGCCAAGCGCATCGAGAAGATCGTGCTGGAGGATATCAAGCCGTCCAGCCGGGTCAGTCCCTACATCCGTTTCAAGCAGGAGAAGAAGTTGCACCGCCAGGCCGCTGGTGCTGGACAAACTGGGCCACGGCTTTGACGAAGGCCCCTTGTTCGAAAAGGGCAGCCTGATTCTGGAAGCGGGCGCGCGGCTGGCGATCATCGGTGAGAACGGCGCGGGCAAGACCACCCTGCTGCGCTGCCTGATGAATGAAATCACGCCCAACAGCGGCAGCGTCAAGTGGGCGGAAAACGCGACCCTGGGCTACTGTCCGCAGGACAGCACGGCCGATTTCGACTGCGACCTGAACCTGTTCGACTGGATGAGCCAGTGGCGCAAGCCCCGGCACGACGACCAGATCGTGCGCGCCACGCTCGGCCGCCTGTTGTTTTCCTCGGATGATTTCAAGAAGCAGGCGAAAGTGTGCTCCGGTGGCGAGAAGAATCGCCTGCTGTTCGGCAAGCTGATGATGATGGACACCAACGTGCTACTGCTGGATGAGCCGACCAACCACCTGGACATGGAGTGTATCGAAGCCCTCAACCTGGCGCTGGAGCATTACGACGGCACACTGATCTTCGTCAGCCACGACCGCGAGTTTGTGTCATCGCTGGCCACGCGCATTGTCGACATCAAGGATGGCGGTTTGGTGGATTTCCAGGGCACCTACGAGGAGTACCTGTCCAGCCAGCAGGCGGCGGACCGGCTGGCACGCGCGTCCTGAGCTGTTTACAGCATGCAAAGGCCGCAGTCGCGAAAAATGCTGACGCGACCCATCTAATCCTCTCGTGCGGTAAAATCCCGCAGTCCAGTAAATCAGGATATTGTGCTCCCGGCGAATCATCAGTCGGGCCACTGTACAAGGCACTGCAAGCGATTACACTTATCTAGCGGTGTGCCCCGTACAGAGCAGGAGAGCGGCAGTGTCAGACTTTAGCCTCACTACCTTGGCCAATATCGCCGACATCATCGGTGCTGGCAGTATTGTCACGGGATTAATCGTCGGCTGGATTCAAATACGCCACCTGCGCCGCCAGCAGCGCGATGCGGTGGCGATCAACCTGGCGCAGTCTAGCAACGGACGTTCTACAGCCACGAACTGGCTCGGGCCATCGCCCTGCTGCAGCCACTGCCCGACGGCATTTCCCTCGTGCAAATGCGTGCGATGGGGGACAGGTATGAATTCGCGGCCCTCACGGTGTGCACCTCTTTTGAGACCATGGGCCTGCTGGCTTTCAAGCGCATTGCGCCGATGGACCTGGTGCTTGATCTGGCCGGAGGCATTGTCGCGGTGATGGCCAGGAAGCTGCACCAGTGGAACGAGGACATACGTGAGGAACAGCAGCAGCCGTCGTTCGCCGAATGGTTCGAGTGGCTGGGAGACCAGGCACAGAAACGCAAGTTCCAATCAACTCCGGCGCACCTCAAGCACCAAAATTGGAAGCCGTGAACGACGGAATCAGGTCCAGCTCATTTCGCGTAATGCCGTGCGGATATTCGGGCTGCCGTGTGTTACTTACAAATGCCGCATATGAAACTCAATATGCTCACCGATAAATGAGGCGATAAAGAAATAGCTGTGGTCGTAGCCCGCCTGCATGCGAATCGTCATGGGATAGGACGCCTCCGCGCAGGCTTTCTCCAGCAGCTCGCGTCTTGAGTTGCGACGCGAGGAAGTTGTCCGCATCGCCCTGGTCGACCAGTACCGGTAAATGTTGCTTGGCGCTGCGCACCAATTCGGTGGTGTCGTATTGTTTCCAGGCTTCGCGGTCTGCGCCGAGATAATTACCCAGCGCTTTCTCGCCCCAGGGGCAATTGAGCGGTGAGCAGATCGGCGCAAAGGCCGAGACAGAGCGAAAGCGATCGGGGATTTTTCAGCGCAATGGTCAGTGCGCCGTGACCGCCCATGGAGTGTCCGAAAATACCAGCGCGTTCACCGTCAATTGGCAGCTTGGCAGTCACCAGTTCCGGCAGTTCGTTCACCACGTAGTCGTACATCCGGTAGTGCCGTGACCAGGGCGCCTGCGTGGCGTTGACGTAGAAACCTGCGCCCAGCCCGAAATCGTAGGCCGCTTCCGGGTCGTCCGGCACACCTTCGCCGCGCGGGCTGGTGTCCGGCGCGACAATGGCAACACCGTGTTTTGCTGCATATTGCTGTGCGCCGGCTTTTTGCACGAAGTTTTCATCGGTGCAGGTGAGTCCGACCAGCCAATACAGCACGGGCACAGCGCCTTCCTGCGCCGCCGGTGGCAGGTACACGGAAAAATTCATGCTGCAGTCGAGCGCCTGCGACGCGTGGGTGAAGCGCAGTTGCCGCCCGCCGAAGGAGCGATGTTCGTCGATTTGTTTCATCTGTTTGCCGCGCCCTAGTACAGCACGACGGAGCGAATGCTCTCGCCGCTGTGCATCAGGTCGAAGGCCTTGTTGATGTCGTTCAGCGGCATGGTGTGGGTGATCAGGTCATCGATCTGGATCTTGCCCTCCATGTACCAGTCGACAATGCGCGGTACGTCGGTGCGGCCGCGCGCGCCACCGAAGGCCGTGCCGCGCCAGGAGCGTCCGGTCACCAGCTGGAAGGGGCGGGTGGAGATTTCCTGTCCCGCGCCGGCCACGCCGATAATGCAGCTCTGGCCCCAGCCCTTGTGGCAGCACTCCAGCGCCTGGCGCATCACCTTGACGTTGCCGATGCATTCGAAGCTGTAGTCCACGCCGCCGTCTGTCATCTGGACGATGTGATCGACGACGTTTTCCACCTCGCTGGGGTTGACGAAGTCGGTCATGCCAAATTTTTTCGCCAGTGCGACCTTCGAGGGGTTGAGGTCGATGCCGATGATGCGCGTAGCGCCGACCATGCGGGCGCCCTGTATGACATTGAGGCCGATGCCGCCGAGGCCGAATACCGCGACGGTTGAGCCCGGCTCCACTTTCATGGTGAACGCCACCGCGCCGATGCCGGTGGTCACGCCGCAGCCGATGTAGCAGATCTTGTCGAAGGGCGCGTCCTCACGCACTTTGGCCAGCGCGATTTCCGGCAGCACGCTGTAGTTGGAGAAGGTGGAGCAGCCCATGTAATGCAGGATGGGTTTGCCGTCCAGCGAGAAACGGCTGGTGCCGTCGGGCATCACGCCGCGGCCCTGGGTGGGGCGTATCGCCTGGCACAGGTTGGTCTTGGGATGGAGGCAGTACTCGCACACCCGGCACTCCGGCGTGTACAGCGGAATCACATGGTCGCCGGGCTTGAGGGTGGTGACACCGGCGCCGATCTCGACCACCACGCCCGCGCCTTCATGGCCGAGTATGGCGGGAAATGCGCCCTCCGGGTCGTCGCCGGACAGGGTGAAGGCATCGGTGTGGCAGACGCCGGTGGCTTTCATCTCAACCAGCACTTCGCCAGCTTTGGGGCCTTCCAGGTCAACGTCAACGATTTCGAGGGGTTTGCCCGCCTGGAAGGCGACGGCTGCGCGTGTTTTCATGGTGATGTGCCCTTAGTGTTTGTCTGCAAGAAAAGAGGGCCCAAGTCTAACGATATGCCCGGCGGAGATAAACAGCGGCGTGGTGCCGCGACTGCCGCTTACGCCGCCCAGCGTTCCAGGCACAGCGCCAGCCATTGTTTGAGGGCTGCACTGTGGAATTTCTCGCGGTGCGTGATGAGGAACCACTCGCGGCGAAAGTCCCGGCCGGGCACCGCCAGCGGCACCAGTGTGCCGCGCTTAAACGCCTCCGCCAGGCAGATCTGTGACAGGCAGCCGACCCCCAGGCCGGCTTCCACCGCGCGTTTGATCGCTTCCGTGTGTTGCAACTCCATGGCGATGTGCAGGTCGGTGAGAATGCCATGCATGGCGCGGTCAAAGGCCTGGCGCGTGCCGGAACCGCGTTCGCGCACGATCCAGGGCAGCGCCAGCAAGTCCTGATCGGAGAGCGCGCGCGCCTGTGCGAGAGGATGGCCCGGCGCGGCGAAGACCACCAGTTCGTCGCGCCGCCAGTGCACGATGTCCAGGTTCGGGTGTTGCAGTTCGCCTTCGATGAGACCCATGTCCAGCTCGAAGCTGGCCACCTGCTCGGCAATCGTTCGGTATTGGCCACCTGCAGGACGATATCGGCCTGGGGGAAGTGCTGGCGGAAGTCGGCGATCATGTTCACCGCGATGTAATTGCCAATGGTCAGCGTGGCGCCGATCTTCAGGCGCCCGATGACCTCCTCTCCGGCGAGCGCCTGCTCCAGTGCCCGGGCCTGCTCCAGCAGGCTTTCTGCCTGCGGCCGCAGCTGCTGGCCCAATTCACTGAGCTGTAAGCGCTTGCCCATACGGTCGAACAACTTCACGTCGAACTGACTTTCCAGTTCCCTGAGCGAACCACTGGCGGCGGACTGGGACATGGACAGCGCCTGGGCGGCCCGCGTCACGTTTTCGTAGCGGGCGGTGGCCAGAAACACTTCCAGTTGGCGCAGGCTGAAACGCATGGCAACTCCTTATATCGGAAATACCGATATATATAATCCAATATACCCGTTTTACCGATTTAAGAACAGCCTCTATTCTAGGCGTCATCGAGATTCATTACAGAGGTACAGGACTATGGCACAGATACTGCGGGAACAGGTGACGGCTGTTCACCATTGGACAGACCGTCTGTTCAGTTTCAAGACCACGCGCAATCCCGGTTTCCGCTTCAAGAACGGTCATTTCACCATGATCGGACTGGAACAGGAGGGCAAGCCGCTGATGCGCGCTTACAGCCTGGCCAGCGCCAATTACGAGGACGAACTGGAGTTCTTCAGTATCAAGGTGCCGGATGGCCCCCTCACCTCCAAACTGCAGTCGATCAAGGTGGGCGATAGTCTGCTGGTCAACAGCAAGGCCACCGGCACCCTGGTGCAGGACAACCTGCTGCCCGGCAAGCACCTGTACCTCATCGCGCACGGGCACCGGGCTGGCGCCATTTCTCAGCATCATTCGCGACCCGGAGATCTACGAGCAGTACGACAAGATCGTGCTCACCCACGGTTGCCGCTATACGGAGGAGCTCGCCTACCGTGAACTGATCACCGAGCACTTGCCGCAGCACGAATACCTGGGCGAAGCGGTGCGCGACAAACTGATCTACTACCCCACGGTGACGCGGGAGAAGTTTGAGAACAACGGCCGTCTCACCGACCTGCTGCGCATCGGCAAGCTGACCTGCCGATATCGGCCTGCCGCCGATCAACGCCGAGACGGATCGATTTATGATCTGTGGCAGTCCCAGTATGCTCAAGGAAATCTGCGCCTTGCTGGACAGCCGTGGCTTCAGTGAGGCGCGCCATGGTGAGGCAGCGCACTATGTGGTGGAGCGGGCTTTCGTGGAGAGCTGAAGCGCTGTTCGGTACTCCTTGCACAGGGTGAGGTGATCCCGCCCGGGTCACTGCAACCACTCCAGTATCCGAGCCTCCTGATAAGCGTAAAAAGGATTGTGACGCAGGCGCAACAGGAAGTTCTCCGGTATGGTCAAAACGCCTCGCTCACCCTGCAGCGCCTGCTGCCCCAGAAACAGTTCGCCGGCGTCGTTGGGTGCGTGCGCGCCATAGAGTGGATCATCAGGCGGAAATGGCAGCGCAACGTGTGACAGCGAGAAGACCTCCCGCGGCCAGTCCTGCCCCAGTGGCTCAGTGCGCTGGGCGGTGGTGGTGTAGGGCGCCTTTGAATATGCAGCGACCGAGCGGCTGCTCGGCGTTCGAGTTGGACACCAGCGTAAAAGTAAATGGCAACTGCTTATCGCCGATCAGTCTGGCGGTGAACGGGCCGGGATCACTGCGCAACAAAATGGCCGTGGCGGCAAAGCGATTAACATCGAACACCACCAGTTCATGGCGCTCGGGTGCGAGTTGCAATAACAGGCGGTCCACGACGGCATTGTTGGCCACCGTTGCGTCCACGGTGGATTTGAAGATCAGCATGGGCGGCAGTGGCCGTTCTGTATCCGAGCGCGCTGCCATGCGATTGGCTACTGATTGTGTCAGCTCGAAGACCTGTTCCGCCGCATTGGTGGTAAAGGAGTTGTACTTGTAGGGATCGAACTCGGGCTGAATATCGAGCCACGCCAACTGATGCAGTCCTGGCAGCCGTGACAAGCGACGGCTCCATTTTGCCAGTGCAGCCGCAGGGCTGACGCCAATGGCCGGTGAGATCAGCACCAGTTTTGCCACTGCCGGCAATGTTGCGTCCTGTTGCGCTTGCAGCGCATAGTCCAGCGCTAGCGGGGCGCCCGTCGAATAGCCAATGATATGAATGGGTTTGTCCGGCACTTTCTGGGCCAGGTGTAACATGCCAAGACGGACCACAGCGGCCATGTCCTGCCACTGCAGGTAGAGCATGCCCGACGGTATGGTGCCATGCCCCGGCATGCGCAGGCCTACCACGTGATAGCCGCGCTGCTGCAGCGCTTCACCCAGCGCGCGCAGACTGTAGGGCGAGTCGGACATGCCGTGCAGTAGCAGTACGCCGCCGCTGGCGTGTATCGCCAGGCAGTTCAAAACTGCGATTCCAGTTGGGTTGCCGTTGACCTGGGTCCGCGAGACTACCCTTGCTGTAGCGTTTTATGGCATGCTCTGGGCCGGTGTCGGAATCTGCATAGATGCGCTGATCCAATTCGGTAAAGACTGCATCTTCCAGCGTCAGGTACTCCACGAAGCTGTTGACATCCGTGGTGTCTTTGCTGGAAAACTCGCTCTGCAGCAGTTCCTCATGCCAGGGCATCAGTTCGTTGCGGTCACAGCCGGTCAGGCACAGCAAGATGCATAAGGTTGGTACCAGGGACGCACGTACGGCAGGTAGATTTATCAAAAGCAAAAGCCTCGCTGTTGTATGTTCGCGGTAGCAATATAGGTTTATTTACACGGCAATCCAAGTAGGGAGTTATAAATGCGACATTACAAACACAGTGTGTTGCTGGGCTTGTGCCTTCTGCTGGGCGGCTGTGGCGGTATGTCCGTCAAGTCCACTGCCACGACGGACTACGACCACAGTTACGACTTCAGTCATGTACGCAAGATTGCCATACAGCCCATCAGTAGGGACTCGGTCTCCACAGTGACAATAACCGATTTGCAAATTAGCAGAATTGATCAGGCATTGATCGCGGAGCTACAGCGCCGTGGTTTCCAGGTGGTCACAGTGAACGCCGATGCAGATATGTTCCTGTCCTGGCAGCTGGTCACGCAGGAGAGTGCGCATGTGAGAACAGCTGACGGTTCTACACAGTTTGCGAAGAAGGGCACGCTTTTTGTTAACATGATCGACCCGGTCATGCTCAAGTCAGTGTGGCGCGCCAGGTTCGAATCAGGATTGCGCGAAAATCCCGAATCGGATGCAGCAGCACAGTATCGCCAACAAGCGGCTGAGGTAATTCTCGCTCAGTTTCCTCCCTCCCAGGCTGCGCGCTGATCTCGTTCACCGCGCACCGCGCCCCGCGCCCGGTTCCTATTTTGCGGTCCATACAGTAAGATGCGCGTCCCTCGCAGGCCTCAGGTAGTCGCCTGAGAGTGTGCCCAAGACGATTAAACCAAGAGATTTTCCATGACATTTGATGAGCTCGGTCTGGCCGCGCCCCTGTTGCGTGCCATTGACGAAAAGGGTTATCGCGAACCCACTCCCATTCAGCTTGCCGCAATTCCGGCTGTTCTTTCCGGTCGCGATCTGATGGCAGCTGCGCAAACCGGGACCGGTAAAACGGCCGCATTTACCTTGCCGATACTACAGTTACTGCATGCCACCGGAGCGCCCCATCCGCACCGTATTCGCGTATTGGTTCTCACTCCCACGCGCGAACTCGCTGCCCAGGTGGCTGATAGCGTCGCGACGTATGGCACGCACCTGCCGTTTAAATCAGCCGTGGTATTTGGTGGCGTGAAGATCAACCCGCAGATTGCTGCGCTGCGCAAGGGCGTGGATATTCTGGTGGCCACGCCGGGGCGCTTGCTCGACCTGTATCAACAGGGCCACGTGAAATTCTCCGATCTGGAGGTGCTGGTGCTGGATGAAGCGGATCGTATGCTCGATATGGGATTTATCCACGATATCCGCCGCATCATCAAGCTGTTGCCGCCGCAGCGCCAGAACCTGATGTTCTCGGCCACGTTCGCCAACGAGATCAGGGAGTTGACCAAAACCATACTGCGCAATCCGCTGGAGGTGTCGGTGTCGCCACCCAATGCGACGGCGGAGCGGGTGGAGCAGTGGGTATATCCGGTGGACAAGAAACGCAAACCCGAATTACTGCTGGAACTGGTGGTGCAAAACGACTGGCAGCAAGTCCTGGTATTCAGTCGCACCAAGCACGGGGCTAATAAGCTTGCGCATTACCTGGAAAAAGCCGGTGTCGATGCTTCCGCCATTCACGGCAACAAGAGTCAGGCGGCGCGCACCCGCGCCCTGGCCGAATTCAAGGCGGGCAAGATTCGTGTGCTGGTCGCGACGGATATAGCCGCGCGTGGCCTCGACATCGAGCAACTGCCACAGGTAGTCAATTTTGATCTGCCCAATGTCCCCGAGGATTACGTGCACCGTATTGGCCGCACGGGTCGGGCCGGGTCCTCGGGGCATGCCTACTCTCTGGTCAGCGCGGACGAGATCAAGCAGCTCAACGGGATAGAGCAGGTTATCCAGCGCCATATCACGCGCGAATATGTGGATGGCTTTGAGCCTGATCACGAATTGCCTGCCAGTGCACCCCTGCGTAAGCCTCACGCACAGGGACAGGCTAAAGCAGGCAAACCGCCCGGCGGCGCACAGCATCGTAATGCGCGGCCCACCTCCCGTGGACGTGGTAGCGAAGGACACAATCGACCACGACGCAACAAGCGCGCGGGTAACAGCGCCAGGTAGAGGTCACTGGACATCAGCCACTGCAGCCCACTGGGTTGCATATCCCCGCATCAGGAAAATTAGGTAGACTGGCCCCTGGCAGACACGAACCCGGGGACACACTATGCAGCGCACTATTCTGATTACAGGGTGCTCCAGCGGCATTGGCGCCGCTCTGGCAGCCGAGTTGCACCGACGCGGGCACCGCGTTTACGCAACCGCGCGGCGGCTGGAGACATTGGCGCCACTTGCCGCGACAGGCATCGACACCCTCTCCCTGGATGTCAACGACGACGCCAGTATCGCGGTGGTCATGTCGCGCATAGCGACTGAGATCGGACACCTGGATATCCTGATCAACAATGCCGGCTTCTCGCAAGTTGGCGCAGTGGTCGATCTCACCCGCGAAGATCTGCGCAGACAGTATGAAACCAATGTGATTTCGCCGGTGGCGATGACCCGCGCTGCACTGCCGCTGTTGCGTGCCGCGCAAGCGGTGCATGGCACAGCCATTGTCGCGAATGTCGGCAGTATCGTCGGTCTCTTTACCACACCCTTTGCCGGTGCCTACAGTTCCAGCAAGGCGGCCTTGCACTCCCTGTCCGATGGCCTGCGCATGGAGTTGGCACCTTTTGGCATACAGGTGGTAATCATCCAGCCGGGCGGGGTGCGCTCGGCCTTTGGTGATCACGCCGAGGCGGCGATTCGCCTGCCGGACGATTCGGTTTATCGGCCGGTGGAGAAGGGGATTCGTGCCCGTGCCCAGGCCGGGCAACAGGGTGCGATGCCGGTGGCATCGTTCGTGGTGCCGGTGGTCGATGGTTTATTGCGGGACACGCCTGCGCCCATCATCAGGGGTGGCAAAAACAGTGTTCTGCTGCCGCTGCTGAAAAAAGTTGCTGCCGCTGCGCACGTTCGATCGTCTGCTGGCAAAGACGTTTGGCCTGGATCATTTCAAGCCATGAGGAAAATGCGCCAACCGGGTCCCTCAGTAGCCAGCTTCTCCTGCGCGCAGTATGGCGGCGTACTCTTTATCGAGTAGTTCGTAGGTGTCGCTGCGGGGCTTGAGTACATAGATCGGGTCGCTGACCAGTTCCAGATCGTAGCCCGCCTTGCGCAACTCGCCTTTAACCATCTTGAAGGTGCCGGTGGTGTCCATCTCCCGCTGTATGCGCAGGAACACGGGTCGTGCATAAGCCGGTAAGTGCTCATTGACGTAGGCGGAAAAACTTTTCACATCCAGCGCCTCGACGCCGTCGGCCAATACCAGTGACGCCATGCCGGCCCTGCCATCGGCTTTTGGTATTTCCACGCCATAGACGTTACAAAAATCAACCTGCGCATGACCGTTGATAATTTCACCGACCTCGTTGGTCGACACGTTCTCGGACTTCCAGCGAAACGTATCGCCGACACGGTCAACAAACTGGTAGTGCGGAAGTCCCAGCGAAAAGCCCACGTCCACGGTTTTCATCAAATCGCCGGTATTGAACCAGGCATCGCCTTTCTCGAAAGCATCGCGCAGGATCTTCTTCTCCGTGTCCTTACTGCTGGTATACCCTTCAAATGCCGTGTGCTCGGTAATCTTGCCCGAGCAGCAAGCCGGGCTCGCCAGCGGCCACCCTGATACAAGCGACCCTGGGCATCGCGCGCTATCTCATCGGCATCCACATCGTACTTGACCAGTGCCACCGGCATGCTGGTCGTGCCCACAGTGCAGTCCTTGTTTAACATATTCACAAAGGCAACATTGCCTTCACTGGAGCCGTAAAATTCCGCTATACGCTTGATGCCAAAGCGCGCCTTGAATTCATGCCAGACGTCCGGGCGCAGCCCATTGCCCATCATGGAGATCAGGGGGTTGTGGTGGTCATCTGCCGTGGCGGGGACGTTGAGCAGGTAGCGACACAATTCGCCGATATAAATGAAGCAGGTGGCGCCGTGCTCGCGTATCTCGCTGAGGAAGTTACTGCCGGAAAATTTGCGCCGGATAAACATGCATGGCGCCGGTGGAAAATGCAGCCCCCACGCCCAGGAACAGGCCGGTGCCATGGTATAGCGGCAGGCACAGGTAAATGCAGTCGTTCTCCTTGCATTTGAGGCCGCCCTTGTAGGACAGGGCGGAGGACAGCAGGAAGCGACGATTGGAAATCACCGATGCCTTGGGTAGTCCGGTGGTGCCGGAGGTATAAATATACAGCGCGATATCGGCGAGCGTGTTCTGGCCCGTCTGCGGCGGGTTAGTGCTGTCCTGTCCCGCGGCCTCCTCGTCCAGGTTCATGGCCCAGTCCGGACACGGTTCCTTGCCCGCGTCGGCTACGAATAGCCAGTTCTCAATACCTGCGAGTTCCGGGTCGGATCGCTACCTGGTCTATCGCCTCGAGTCGTTCCTCGCCAAAGATGCACATTCTGGAGCCGGTGATCTTGATACAGTGTATCAGTGGTCGGCCGGTGAGATTGGTGTTGATCAGGGCGGCGATTACCCCGAGTTTATTCAGGGCGATAAGCGTGGTCAGGAACTCGATGCGATTTTCCATGACGAGGCTCACGGCATCGCCGCGCACTAGTCCCCGCGCCCGCAGGGCGGCGGCATAGCGGTTGGCGTGGGCATTGAGTTCGCTCCAGGTCAGCGTCTTGCCTTCAAAAATAACCGCTTTGTGGTGCCCAAAACGCGCGCTGGTGCTCTCCACCCTGGCCGCAAAACTGTCGCAGGTGGTTAGCGGTCGCGGCTTAACTTCTTTTGCAACCTGCAGCAGAGTGGGTGCCTCTGCCAATGTCGTCACGACGTCTCGTAGGCTCATAGCGGCGGTCTTCTGATGTAGTTATGGTGAAAAGATAGCGGGTCTGTGGATTGGCGGCAAGCCAGCTGTTATGTCGAGGCGGATGTGGGTGTGCTCAAGGCCCGAGCAGGTTGGAGATCTTGCCGGCCGATAATTGCGCGAACCAGGCCTCATCATACGCGCGTTGCAACAGGTTGATGGCTGACAGGGCGGACACGACTGACTCGGCGAATGCGGCGCGCTTGTTGGTCAAATCCGTATTGCGCCCATCCAGTAGCGCCAGATGCCCCGCCAGACGCAAGCCGTTGGTGAACAGGTCCTGGGATACGGATGACTCGCAGCTGATAGACCTGCGCAGCAGCATTTGCTGGCCCTGGTCCAGCAGTTGTCGGGTAAATTTTTTCTGGTCGTGTATGGGCCGGCCTTCCATATCCATCAGTGCTACGGCAATGATCAGATAGGCCTCGGTAATGGAACGCAATATAGCGTGCCCAAAGCGCGGCGGTTTGTCCCGCAACAGCTTTTGTATGGACAGTTCGCCGCTGTCCCAGCCGGGGTAGCGCTGCTCTGTTTCATACAGGACCTCCTGCCAGAATTCCTCGGTCGGTTTGTAGAAAAATTCAAATTTGTACAGCTCGCGCAGGGCGGTGACATTCCTGCGCAATGCCTCGACATTGGGCAGTTCGATATCCAGCGCACACATGGCCAGTCCGATCTCTCCCAGCGCTGCGTGCAGAAAATAGTGGGTGATGGTATTGCGGTAATAAGCGGCGGCCAGGCGTTGTTCCCCGGGAATGTAATAGACCGGCAGCTGTGCCTTGTCGAAAACCTTGACCAACCCGGACCGCTCCAGGGCCAGTACCGCAGCGCTGACCTGGGCTTCGCTGTTCAGGCTGAAGCCCGACGCGGCGGGCAGTTTGCGGTCGCGGATCAGCTCAGCAATACCCGCCGACTGGCGGTACATTTCCATGGCGGTCAGCGCGCGCCGATTGGCACCCAGCAGCACCATGGCCAGGACATCCGCCGACTTGATGGGTGTGATCTGCTCTATCCGCGTGCAAACCTCGAAGGCCATGCGCGTAACGTCGAAGTACGGCCCGGTGTCCTGGGCCTGCGTCGCCGGGGGCAGATCAGTCGGTTGCTCCAGCGCCACGGGGTCGCCATAGCGCACATAGACCTTGCCGTAGGGTTGTCGCATGCCGAAGATATAGTTAAAAAACCAGCTTAGCGACTCCTTGCGTTTGGGCAGTCCGCTCTGCAGCGCAACGTAATCGTCGATCTCGGCGATGCGATCGAAAGCAATGGAAACCGGCACCAGCAGTACATTTTTGGTCTGTTCGCGGTGACAGGATTCGACCACCCAGTTCAATAGGCCCAGTTTGGGAGGTGATAATTTGCCCGTACGGGAACGCGTACCCTCAATCGACCAGGACAGCGGCATGCGATTGCGGATCAGGAAATCGATGTAGCGGCGAAACACCAGTTTGTAGATGGGATCCTCCTGGAACGTGCGGCGCAGAAAGATGGCGCCCACCCGGCGCGCGAGAGCACCGAAGCCCAGGAAATTCATGTTGATGCCGGCAAATATCAGCGGCAGGGGGCGAAAGTGGTTTTGATACAGGGACAGAAGAAATACAAAACTGTCCATGTGGGACTTGTGTGACCACAAAAAAAGCAGCAAGTGATCCTGCGACAAGGCCCGCAGTTCCTCCAGTTTGTCCAGGTTGATATCCAGTTCCGCCTCGTAGCTGCGGGTGTAGATGAATCGCGCCAGTCTGGCCATCGGGCGCAGCCACGCCTCACGCGGTGTAGCTTCAATCTCATTGAGGCATTTGCGTGCGTAGATCTCGCGCTTTCTCCAGGGGTTTTGCCGATGGCGTTCGCAGCCAGTTGCAGCTCTGCCAAAAAAGCGGGATCGTGAAGAATGACACTGGCGTCGGAGTTCATTGTCATAGTTTAAAGACTCCAAACAGCGCCGCGTGGTCGGACAGGTCGCGCCAGGGCCCTGTGCTCAGGCGTTGGCAGGCCGCTGGTTTCAAGCCGCGGTAGTAGATGCGATCCACCGGCAACAATGGCGCCCAAACGGGAAACGTCAGTGCGTGGCGACCGTGCATATGGAGGAAGAGTTCCTCCAGTCCCAGGTCGGCATGCAGGTGGCGCTCTGCGCGGCGCCGCCAATCGTTGAAATCGCCGGCGATGATCATCGGCTCATCTCTGGGTACGTGGCTATTAATTCTGTCGGTGAGAGCCTGCAGTTGCTCGCGGCGTTCCTGCTCGAGCAGTCCCAGATGGACACACAGGGTATGCAGACGCGTATTCTTGTGCGGCAGCTCGATGACACCATGCAGGATGCTGCGGCTGGAGCGGGGAATGACCGAAATATCGATGTTCTCCCAACTGGCGAATGGATACATGCTTAAAATGGCGTTGCCGTGGTCTCCTTTGCGGTAAATCGCGTTGCGGCCATAGGCAAAGTGTGGCCATGCCTCATCTGCCAGATATTCGAAATGGGGCTGGTCGGGGTAGGAGAAGCGCCGACGTTTGGCTTTACTCTTGATGGCAGTGCCATTAATTTCCTGCAGGAACACGATGTCCGCGCCGGTCTCGGCGATGCGCTCGCGCATGCTTTCCAGCACAAAACGACGATTGCCACTGCAATAGCCCTTGTGGATGTTGTAGGTCAGAACGTGTATATCCTTGCTCACGGGCATCCTGTTAATAATAGTGCGGGGTTGTTTGGCACAGGTCTATTCCTCTCTTGTACGCGACTGCATGGCTTTGACAGTCCAGGTCATCACATAGTCGAAGCCACTGGCCGCCGCGATGAACAGCACGGCCATGGAGCCTGCCAGCGTTGCGGTCGGGGGAATATGTGGCACCACTTGCGTCAGCAACACCAGTACGCAAAAGCTGATTTGTATGAACATATTGCATTTTACTCAGGCGGGTGGCGGAGAACTCAAAGGGTCCGATAAACAGGTAGTAGCAGGCGGCGCCAGCTACAATGACAAGGTCCCGTGTGATAACTGCCACCGTCAGGTACCAGGGCACCAGTTCCACCACGGCCAGGCACACAAAAGTCACTATGATCAGTATTTTGTCGGCAATGGGATCCAGTGCAGCGCCAATGCGTGAGAAGGCGCCCAGATGCCTGGCGATGAGGCCGTCCAGCGCGTCACTCAGTCCCGCGAGAACTCCGACACCCAGCGCCCAGGCGTAGTCTTCGCGCAGAATAAGAACCCCCAATGGGACGGCCAGCAGCAGGCGTAGAACTGTCAGGCTGTTGGGCAGATATTGCAGCATGCCTGCGTTTATTTGCCCGCGTTTTCCGGCGGCCGCCACAACAGAAAAACGGCCAGTTCGCGCCGCTCGGTTTCGCTCAGGGGGAACACAGGCATAGGAGATGGCGGCGCTTCAAGCACGTTGATGATGGCAGCGTAACCCAGGCGCTGCGCGAGTCCGTCAAGGCGTTTGGGGTTTTCGCCCTCCTCGTGACAAGTGCGGCACTCATAGCGCAGGTAGAGTTCACGCCCGTTGCTGGCCATGGTTGCCAGGTCGGCATCTGCCAGCCAGGCGGGTGGCTGCGCATCGAGGCGACTCGCGGCCGGTATCGCAACGGGCGGGATGTTGGCACTGCTGGCCGTTTCGCTGTCAGGCGCCCCATAGATGACCCGATAGATTGCCCCGGCGTAATCATCGGAAATGTAGATTGCGCCGTCAGGTCCCTGGGCGACATCGACAGGCCGACCACTAATTTCGCCGTCCTGGTTAAAGCCGGTCAGAAAGTCGCGCTCTTCAATGCCATCGGCGGTCCAGTCCAGTGCTACCACTTTATAGCCGTCAGGTGAGCTGCGGTTCCAGGAGCCATGCAATGCCACCAGTGCGCTGCGCTGGTACTGCTCTGGAAGTTTGTCGCCGTCGAGGAATGTCATGCCCAGTGGCGCGTTATGGGCGCGAAAGTTGTGCGCTGGTGACGTCGGCACTCGTTGTCCGGCGAGAGGGTCATCCCCCATGTCCGGGTCGGGGACATTGTCACCAAAAAAGTATGGCCAGCCGTAGAAACGACCCACTTCGATACGGTTCAGTTCGCAAGGGGGGATGTCATCTCCCAGCAGGTCGCGGCCGTTTTCAGTGGCATAGATAGCGCCGCTCCAGGGTGCCCAGTCAAAGCCGACGCTGTTGCGCAGGCCCGTGGCGATGATCTCGGGCTGACTGCCGTCAAGTTCAAAACGCATCATGGTCGCGCGCCTGGGATCATCTTCTTTACAGATGTTGCAGGTCGAGCCCTGGCTAAGATATAGCTTGTTATCCGGTGCCGATGCGAATGGTTTTGCTCCAATGGTTGCCATCGTCGGTCAAACCCTCCACCACCGGCTGGATCGAGCCCTCCACGGTGCCGGTGTCACTGTCAAACCGTACGCGGCCAATGCGGTTTGACTCGGCGATATACAGCCAGTTGCCAATGATATCCATGCCCAGGGGGCGATGCAGCCCTTTGATGAGGGTTTCTCTTGCATCCGGTCTGCCATCGCCATCGGCGTCGCGGCGCAGCAGCAGGATGTCGCCCGCATGGGGTCGGCTGACCAGCAGGTCTCCTGCCGGTGTGAACCGTAAGAAGCGGGCGCGCGGCAGGTCAGTGGCGTACAGCTCGCAGGGTGAAGCCGTCGGGTACCTTGTAGCGCTGGCGCACGATGCCCTCATTCGCTGCAGGACCGGATACTCCCGACATCACATTGAGCAGCATACGCAAGCTGCTGCTGTCTATGGTGCCTGTGGCCAACATTGCGCCCGCCAGACCCAGTGTCAAAAGTACCAACAGGCTCAGGCCGATCAGAAATTTGCGCATACAACTGTCCTGTTTCATTCCCCGATGGTGGTGGCAACTGCGTGTCGCGCACGAATATAGCACAGGACAGGCCTCCGGGCATTGCCCACAAGCGAATGTCCCGAAATCTACCCGGTGAGCGCCCGCATTCCGGGGAGTGTGCGGTGTGTCACACTGCGTGATGCAACTTTCATTAGAAATCTACAAGTAATTGTGGACAGCCCGCGAGGCGCTTCCCTAGGCTCTGAAAGTGTGAATATGCACGAATGCAAGTAATTTATGAGATATTTGCGCTATGGTTGTAACCGGGGCAAGAAAAAGAATCGGGATGTCGGGCGCCTATGCTCAAAACCCTTAAAGTAGCTACAAGTGAACTGCACATTGGCATGTTTGTCAGTGGTTTGGATCGCCCGTGGCTGGACACGCCTTTTTACACCCAGGGCTTCGTGATCGAGAGCCAGGAAGACATCAGTCCACCTGCAAAAGTATTGCGAATCTGTTTTCATAGACAGTCGCCGCAGCCATAAGCAGATCATGCCCACGCGCCGCGAGGCTCCCAGGCATCGCGACCACGCTCGCTCCGCAAAGCAGCAAAGGATCGCCCCCGGGTGCCGATTGAACGCATTTTTCCCGGCCGCACGATCAAGCCATACCACGATGATAGCGTATGGGAAGAGGAGCTTCCCGGGGCGCAGCGTGCGCTGACTACGCTAATCATCGATATTGACAACATCTTTGAGCACGTCAGCGACGGCGAAAAGCTGAATGTCATCAAATTGCGCAAATCCGTCGAGCCCATTGTAGACAGTATCAGTCGCAATCCCGACGCCTGCTTGTGGGTCAGCCGTCTCAAAAAGCACGATAATTACACGTACCAGCACTCGCTGAGCGCAGCGATGTGGTCAGTCTCACTGGGTCGCCAGTTGGGTCTGCCGCGGCACGACCTGCGTTCTCTGGCGATGGGTTGTATGTTGATGGATATCGGCAAATTGCGTGTTGATCCCAATCTGCTGCAGGCTGCAGCGCGAACTGAATACTGAGGAAGCGGCCGCGGTGGCGGGCCATGTAGGCCACGGACTGGAAATCCTTAAGGAATGTGGGGTTCTCAACCAGGATGTCATCGACATGGTAGCCCACCATCATGAACGTTACGACGGCTCCGGCTACCCGAATGGCCTGACGCGGGATGAGATTCCACCTTTTGCCCGCATCGCTGGCATCGTGGACACCTACGATGCCCTTACCACCAAACGGCACTACGCTAAAGCAGTCTCACCCAGTGACGCCATCAAGCTTTTATACGAGGCGCGGGAAGAGGATTTTCAGGCGGAGTTGGTCGAATCGTTTATTCAGGCGATAGGCATCTACCCTGCGGGCACACTGGTGGAGCTGTCCTCTGGTGAGGTTGGCGTGGTGGTGGCAGAGTATCGCACCCGGCGCCTGCGACCCAAGGTGATGCTGTTGTTGGATGCCAACAAGAACAAGCTGGCCACATCAAAGTTGATTGACCTGCAGGAGACCACAGACGGCTCCGGCGCCCCATCCCTGAGTATAAAAAAGAGCCTCGAGCCAGAGGCCTATGGCATCGACCTGTCTGTGGTCAAGCTGTAGTCCAGTTCCACCCCTCCAGACTATCCCTGCCCATCCCTGTAACATCATAGGGATGCTTATGGGTGGCGCTTTTATATTATTTCTGTTGCACACTCTCGCCTGCGACGAATAACTTCGCCATCATGTATCTGGCCCCGCCGTATTTATTGCGATAGGTCATGGTTGGCGGAGGCCAGGCGGTGGAGAATGAGCGCTTGTAAGAACCATGGCGTTAATCGTTGGAGCGTGGACGATGTTGCGAGGAGAGCGAAGATGACAAAGGGCGGGCCCATTCGATTGGGTATCATGGGGTTTGGCCAAACCGGGAGGCAGATTTATGAGTTGGCCTCCTGCAGTGCCGATGTGGAGGTGGTAGCGATTGCTGATGTCGGCAAGCCCGAAATACTGCACTACCTGTTGAGTTCTGAAGTGAAGGAGCCTCAACGGCATGAGTTGCAGGGCAATTTTCTGGTTAATCCGCGCTTTCGTGCGCGTCTGATGCAAGTAGATCGTCCGGCTGAAATGCCGTGGGATATCTTCGCTGTGGATATGGTGATTGATTGCACCGGTACGTTTCGTGACCGGCAGTCTATGGCAAGCACATCTGGCCAACGGTGCACAGCGGGTGCTATTGCGTACTCTCCCCACTGACCATATCGATCGCATAGTAATACCTGGAGTCAATGACGCTGCAGCGGATGTGAGCGACCGCATGATTTCGGCCGGTTCGCCGACCACTTCTGCATTGTGCCTGCTCCTGCAGGGCTTGTCCGCGCGCTGCGCCATTGAATGCGGCAGCATGACCACCGTGCATGCGTTCACCTCCGATCAGGCACTACAGGACTATGCCGGCAGTGATTTTCGCCGCAGTCGCTCCGCAGCCAAAAATATTATTCCCAACACGCATGAAGCCTCGCTCTGGCTGGGGAAAATATTGCCTGAATTCGAAGGCAGGATTATGACCTGGGCACTCAATGTGCCGGTGCAGGACGGTTGTCTGCTGGACGTGACCCTGGTGATGAAGGACGCGGCCATTACGGTGGAGGATGTCAATGCGGCCATGCGCTCTGCTGCCAATGAGCGGCCGGGTATTATTTCGGTAGCGGAGGATCCCATTGTGTCGTCGGATGTCATCGGCAATTCGAGTTCCCTGTTGTTCGATATCAAGGGTACGCTCAAAGCGGGCAGCAATATCATCAAGACACTGAGCTGGTATGAGAATCTGGGTCACGCAGCGCGACTGCTGGACGTGGTGCGCCTGTACGGAGAGTTGGGCCAGCGACAGGAGGAAGTGAAATGAAGATCGCTATCAATGGATTTGGCCGAATCGGGCGTTCTGTATTTCGCATTCTGGAGGAACAGGAGGATATTGAGGTCGTCGCCATAAACGACCTGTTTGACTACGGCGCACTGCGTTATCTGCTCAGCTACGATACGGTCATGGGTCCCTTTGGTAAGAACCTGACTTTGGAGGACGATCACTTTGTCACTGATAAAGGGCGCGTGAAACTGTTAAGCGTTCGCAATCCCGAGGATTTGCCCTGGCGCGACCTCGGGGTGGATGCCGTGGTGGAGGCCACCGGCGTGTTTCGCAAACGCGAGCAGTTGCAACAGCACCTTGCAGCTGGTGCCGGACGGGTGGTGCTCACGGTGCCGTCCAAGGATCCTGTCGATTACACAGTGGTTCTGGGTGTCAATGAAGATGGGCTTAAAGCGGAACACCGGATTATTTCCAATGCCAGTTGTACTACCAACTGCCTGGCTCCCATGGCCCGGGTGCTGGGCGAGGCCTTCGGCATCGAAGAAGGGGTTATCAATACGGTTCACGCCTACACCAATGACCAGCGTCTGGCGGATGTGCCCCATACCGATTGGCGGCGCAGTCGCGCGGCAGCGGAGAACATCATTCCGACCTCTACAGGTGCAGCCAAGGCAGTGGGTGAAGTATTGCCACAGCTCAAGGGCAAGCTGCACGGCATTGCCGCGCGGGTGCCTGTGCCAGACGGATCCGTCGTGGACCTGTTCGTCAAGTTGGGCAAACGTGTCACGGTGGCGGATGTGAATGAGGTGGTTCGCGCCGCGTCTGTTACACAGCGACTGCGGGGTATTTTGCACTACTGCGAGACGCCCATTGTGTCCACGGACATCATCGGCAATTCGCATTCTTCGATCTACGATGCGGGTTTCACTGGTGTTATTGCGGATCGATACTTGCGGGTTTTGAACTGGTATGACAACGAGTGGGGTTATTCCTGCCGGGTGTGTTGATCTGCTGGCGCGCTTAAGGGACTTGACCTGACGCTGTTGTGTACACAGAATAGCGCTGCAATGTCATTGCCTGCGTGGTGCGGGCAGTTCGATTTGATGGTCGCAGGTGGCAAGTGCAGTTATTCAATAATTCAAGGTCTTACGCTATGCACAGATCCATCAAGTTTCTATTTCTGTCCGCTTTGCTGGTTGTGGCAGGTCCTGCTGCCTGGGCGAACAGCTACAGCGAGGCCATAAAGGTCTTCAGCAATGCGGGCGAGAGTGGCCGTTATTTCAAGACGGCGTATGGCTATGCGCATATTTCCCACGATCGGCAAGGGCGGTTTCATCGTCGGTGGCGCCTATGGCGAAGGCAAAGTCTTCGTTGGGGGCAAGCACGTGGGAAACTACCACCATGACGCAGTTTTCGCTGGGGGCACAGGTTGGCGGCCAGGCATTTAGCCAGATCATTTTTTTTGAACATGAGCAGGCGTTCAAGGATTTCACTGCCGGCAATTTCGAATTCAGCGCCCAGGCGTCGGCGGTGGCGGTTACTGCCGGGGCTTCTGCGGAGGCCAATACCGGCGGCGGCACGGCGGCAGGTATTAGCGGCGGGCGCAACGACGCCGCAACGGTTTCTGGCGGCTACCGTAAGGGCATGGCGGTATTCACTGTCGCAACGGGCGGATTGATGTTTGAAGCCGCGGTGGGCGGACAGAAGTTCACTTACATGCCGCTGTGATAAAGGCGCGTCCCGCGCCTTGTCAGGTTTAGGGTTTGCTGAATGTCGCGCGGGCCAGTTCCAGTGCCTTGCTCGGCACGTTCCCCAGTAAAATGACGTGCCAGCCGCGGGGTCCGTGGGCGCCGTACACCAGTTGTCCCTCGATATCAGCCGTGCTGGACGGGCCGGCGATAAAGTTGATGCCGCGGGGCCGGCCGTTTTTCCCCATTTCCTCATTGATTCTCTCCCAGGCCGTCTCCAGGGTGAAGACCAGGTCTGCTGCGTCCACCAGTACAATGTGATGCTCCGGCAGCAGGTTGTTGGCCGCGGGATTCGCCTTGCCTGTCCAGGTGACTACCGCTCCGGTTTCGGCCACACCCAGTCGGGCGAAGCTCAGGGCAACAGGTTCGCCCGCCTCCAGGCTACCAAAGCGGGGTAGCACTCCGGCATCACGCCAGGGCATGGCCGCCAGGCGAGGGTCATTGCCGGCCACCAGGCGGTGGCTGCGAAAATGCGTATACAGGTAGTGTCCTATCGCCTTGACGGCTTCGGAGCGATCGCTAACGCAATCCACACTGCCCTGGTTTTTCAATACGTTGACCAGGAAGGCCTGGCACAGCTCCGGCGCGGGCGGTGCAGGGGCGGGTGCGCTACCCAGTGACTGACACTCCTGTTGAATCGACTCTGCGCTTGCAGCGCGACTGGCGGCGTGCAATCGGGCAAATATCTCTGAACGGGCGCTACTGCTCATCGTTCGGCTTCATCCTGGCCTGGTACAACTGCATAAAAGTCTTTTCCTGCGGCGCGGGAAAATCCCGCTGACTGGTCCAGCCCCCGGCGAAGGGCAGCCGGGAAAACCTGCCCCGTTTGCGTCCCAGCAAGTGCAATAAGGGGATGATGGCAGCGGTCAGCCGGTGGTATAGCGGTGGATGCCTGGCCAGCCAGGCATGCAACTTCAAGCCGTAGCGCCAGCGCGGGGCTGACAGTTTTTTGTTGCTCTCTTCATGGCGCAGGTCGCGCAGCAGATCCGGCAGCGGGATATCCGCCGGGCAGACCTCGGCGCAGCGACCGCAGCCGGTACAGGCGTTGGGCAGTTGATGACTTGCTTCCAGAGATGTCAGCAGTGGCGTGAGCACGGAACCCATGGGGCCCTGATAAACCCAGCCATAAGCATGTCCGCCCACTGCGGCGTAGATCGGGCAGTGATTCAGGCAGGCGCCGCAGCGGATACACTCGAGAATTTCACGGTAGCCGCCGGCCAGTATGTCGCTGCGCTGGTTATCGAGCAGCACGAAATGCGCTTCCAACGGCCCGTCGATATCGCCTTCCCGGCGCGGTCCCGAGTAGAAGCTCGTGTAGCAGGTTTGCGCTTGGCCTGTGGCCGAACGCACCAGCAGGCGCAACATGGCGGTGGCGTCCTGCGCGCGCGGCAGTACCCGGTCAATAGTGGTACAGACAATCAACACCCTGGGCAGGTTGGCGCAGAGATCACCGTTACCCTCGTTTGTGACCAGCATGGAATAGCCGTTTTCGGCGATCAGCGCATTGGCGCCAATGATGCCCACTTCCGCCTTCAGGAAATGTTCCCGCAATACCTGGCGCGCCTCGCCGACCAGATCTGAGGTCTCCGGCAGTTCGCGGGGGCCGAGATCGTGCTTGTTTTGAAAAAGTTCGCGTATTTCATCGGCAGATTTGTGCAGGGCAGGGCCGACGATATGGCTGGGCGTTTCCCCGGCCTGCTGGATAATGTACTCCCCCAGGTCGGTCTCCATCACATCCAGGCCGGCACGCTGCAAAAAGCGATTCAGGTTTGTCTCCTCGGTCACCATGGATTTGCCCTTGGCGATGCGGCGCGCTCCGTGTTGCTGGCAAATGTCCAGCACGATGCTATTGAGCTCGTCGCCATCACGCGCAAAATGCACATGGTTGCCGTTGTGCACGGCTTCCTGTTCGAACTGGCCGAGGTAGTGTTCCAGATTGTCCAGGCTGTGCTGGCGCACCTGTTTGACGTGGTGGCGCAGGCTGTCGAAACAATCAAAGCCGTCTATGGCAGCTGAGCGTATAAGCGGTGCGAATAATGCGATCATGTCGCGGCGCTGCGCCTGACCTGAATCACCCAATGCCTCACTGGCATTGTCGAGAAATGTGTTGCTGCGCTGTTCCACGCTCTACTTCCCCTGTCCGATCGCGGGCGTATTCAGGTCTGCCACTGAGCAGCTCGGCTATATGACGAACCTCGATCGCTACCCCCTGGCGCTGGGCGCGGCCGGCAATGTTGAGCAGGCAACCCAGATCACCGCCAGCGAGAATTCTGGCACCTGTGGCCAGGGCGTGATTGAGCTTATCGCCCACCATCTTGCCGGAGATCTCCGGCATTTTGGCGCAGAACGTGCCGCCAAAACCGCAACAGACTTCGCTCTGCTGCAGTTCGCTGACCTCAATACCACACAGGTCGCGCAGCAGTTGGCGCGGCTGCTCCCGGATACCCAGTTCGCGCAGCCCGGCACAGCCGTCGTGGTAGGTAACGGCGGGGAATCCGGACAGGCTGTTGCCCTGCGGTTTGATACGCGCGATATCCTTGAGGAACACGGTGAGTTCGAACGTTTTGGCCGCAAGTTCCAGAGCCCGGTCCCGCCACGCACCCTCCAGCAGCCTGGGGTAGTGGTGGCAGATCATGCTCGGCGCAGGAACCCGAGGGTACAACTACATATTCTGCCGCTTCCAGCATGGTAATGACTTGTCGGGCCAGGGGCACAGTGGCTTCATAGTCGCCGCTGTTGTACGCGGGCTGGCCGCAACAGGTTTGCAGCAGGGGAACGGTCACTTCACAGCCGGCTTGCTGTAACAGTTTGATACTGGCGAAGGCGACCGAGGGTCGAAACAAATCTGCCAGGCAGGTGACGAATAGCGCGACCCGCATACCCTGGGGTGAAGGAGAGTGATCCCGATCTTGCTCATTCATGCAGGCCGCGGCCCCTTGCTGGCGCTGTGGTGGAGTCGTTGTGGCCGCTCCGAATAGCGCAGTATATCCAATTGCGGGAACCGGTGTCGCCCCGCGTCACAGTGCCTGATTATCTAGAAAATTCCGTGCAGGCAAAGCAGGATGGCCGCAGCAGTGGCCGCAGCCACAATGGCGAAAGCTCCCTGGGCGAGGGGATGACCACACTCCAGCAGTTTAACCAGAACGGTATTGCGGTCCACCTTAACGCCGCCCAGCGCCAGCGGGCTGACCAAATTCTGCATCTGGGGGTCGAGGGAAAGACGGGAAGCAAGCTGCTGCCGCAAAAGACCACAACGTCATCGATCATCAGGAAGGGGCCGCGATACTGCACACTGGCGCCGCCGCCGAAGTGATACATCCCACGGTGGTCCACCAGCAACAGTTTGTCCTGCACCATGCCAATGTGTCCTGGCGGGCGCCGGCTCAGCAGCAGCAGGGCGATGGCGGGGCCGCTGAGCGCAAGCAACAGCGCAGCCAGCTGCCATGTCGTGACGCTTTGCCCGATAGCCAGCATCAGGATGCCGCTGGCCAGCAGGCCGTAGTTAAAACCGCTGCGACGCAGCAGAGCCTGGCGATTCTCAACCGGCGCTATCCAGTGCAGGGTATCAGCGTAGTCGTCTACTGGTTCGGCGCCGTGTTCCCGTCGGGGTTTGTAGACCAGTGCGCGCAGCTTTTGCAGATACCCGATGCCGAAGCCTAGCGCTGCGGTCAGTGCGCATACTAACAGGCCGCCGCGCCATGCCAGCGGTGGTAAGGCTGGCATGGCGTTGCTGCTCAGCGATCAGTTCTGCCAACTGCGAGGGCACGAAGGGAGCCTCGACTGCGCCCTGGGCACTGAATCTCTGTAGCGCAGGGCGTCCCGGGTCGCTGACCAGGGTTTTTTCGCCCCAACTGGCCAGTTGCAGTGGGCCGCTATCGACCGGCAGCGCTACCTTGTCGAGGTAATTCCACTCGTTGTCAAAACGATACAGTCCGATACTGCCGGATTCCGGATTTTGCAGGCTCGCCCACCACGAGTTGCCAGACCAGAGAAAATTCCCAACTCTGGATTGATCTGCCTTTTGCGCAGCGGGAGGCAGCAACAGGATTTCGTCCAGTTGTTGGCCGAAAGCGGTATCCTCGTAGCGCAGCACGCTGATGCCCGGGCCGTCTGCACTGTTCATCAATAATAATCCGCCATGCAGTCGCAGCACCGGATGACTCGGGAACTGGAGCAGTGGCGCGCGCCACTATCTTTCCTTCGCGGTTGACTTTCAGCAGTTGCCCCATTGAGCTGTCGGCCAGCAGCAGGCTCCCATCCAGTGGGTGTATTACGAATGCGCTAATGCCGCTGTCCTTAAGCTCTGGTGAAAAGTGCTGACACGTTGACACCGCAAGTTCACAGCGCAGCAGTTGCAAGACATTGCCGCCAGCGGGCCCGGCGCTGTCCCCATTGAGCCGGCCCAGTGCGAGCAGTGCTCCGGCGCCGTCAAAGGCCAGGGGTGGTTCCAGCTGACTGATACCCAGTGCGCTTAGCGGTACTTGCTTCGTGCTGACGCCGGCGCGATCATGAAACAACAGCGTATTTCCCGCCAGCAGCAGTGGCCCGGACTGGGGATCGACCGCCAGGGCTTGGGCACCGGTGATGGCTGGATCGGCAACTGCGTCGGACAAAGCTTCCCCCTGCCAGTAGCAGTGCGGCCAGGGCTAAAGCGCCAATTCTGTAGCTCAGGCGCATACGCCGGCGAGACTGCTCGGCCCGGGTGCGCACTTCCTCTGTATTGCGAAAGGGCCGCAGTGTGTAAAGATTCGGTTCGCCCGACTGGCGCTTGCGCTGGCGTGGAGCCCCGACCTCCACGGGCTGGCCAGTTTTGCGCTGGGGGGTCTCCAGGCGGGTTTTGACCCGCGCTTTGGCGGGTTTGAAAGCGGTCTGTTGCGCTAATTCCGCAGCCCCCCTTTGTACCGCTTTTTCTTGCAGGGCCGCGCTGAGGGCAGCTTGTTCCAGTCGCTCCTGCGCTTCCTTGTTGAGTCGTTCCGCCTTGTGTCGAGCGGTCTCTTCGGCTTGCTGGCGTAGCTGCAGCGCCTTCTGCGCTTTTTGTTCTGTCTGCAGGGCGGCTGCCTTGCGCTTTTCCTCTTTGCGCAGAGCACGCTGCGTCGCTAATTTTTCGGCGGCGGCGCGCCGCCGTTCTGCTGATTCACGTTGGGCTTCAGCCTGTTTGCGCTGCGCTTCAGCTTTTATCCGGGCAGCTTCCTCGGCTTCCTGGCGTTTTATGGCTTCGAGTTCGGCCTGCAGACGGGCAGCTTCCTCGGCCTCCTGGCGTTTTATCTTCGAGTTCAGCCTGCAGTCGGGCAGCTTCCTCGGCCTCCGCCGTTTTTCTCTTCGAGTTCAGCCTGCAGCCGGGCGGCTTCCTCGGCCTCCTGACGTTTTTTCTCTTCCAGTTCCGCCCTGCGTCTGGCAGCTTCCTCCGCTTTTTGTCGCGCTCGTTCGGCTTTCCTGCGCACGCTTTCCTCAGCGCCATGCGCCTGGCCTCAACTGCCGCAGCCTCCCGCTGTGCTGCCTGTTCTTTCTTTCTGTCTTTTTGCTCCGCCAGTATCGCCTTGTTCCTGGCTTTCTTTTCCGCTGCCGGTTGCGGGGACTCTGCTTTGCGGGCTTTTAGCTGTGCCTCAATATCTGTCTTGTTGAGCGGGGACGTGTCGGGCGCTTTTTTTGTGGGCGCGGGTGGCGCGTTGACGACGGCATCTGCGGACTCACTGGTCGTGACCTTGACCAGTGCGGCGACCACCCCCAGCAACTGCAGTTCGTGATAATACTGGGCGGCGGCTTTGCGCTCGAGATTGCGGCGCAGGATGATGGTCTGGCCAGAGAAGAAGCGCTCCAGCCGCACGGGATCGTCGATGGCAAACATTTTGCCGAAGCGCAGCTTGACCCGCGCCGGATCGTGCCCAGCCAAAATCTCGCCGCTAAACGTGAGGTTAAATCTGTTCACCCCGCGCGCGACTATCCCCTGTCGCTTTTATAGTTTCTTGCTTGGAATGTACGAGGTTTCAGGACGCATTACCAGCATCCCAAGCGTTGAATAATTGCCTCTGGCGCTGGCTATAACTTGCTGTGGCCTGGCTTACACTGCAGTGGCATCGATGATCTCAAAAGTCAGGCCGGCTTTGGAGGTCAGGCGCTCCAGGTATTTGCCGTCCAGGGCCGCGGCCGGGGTCCAGAATCCGCCGCCCACTGCGAGTTCATCCTTGGCCAGGCACACCGCAGCTTCCCCCAGCATTCTTGCAGGTTGAACCGTAACCGGGGTCCAGATCGCCACTGACCTTGAGCACGGTATCCCTGCTGCG
This sequence comes from uncultured Gammaproteobacteria bacterium, assembly GCA_963844975.1. GTDB lineage: Bacteria > Pseudomonadota > Gammaproteobacteria > Pseudomonadales > Halieaceae > Marimicrobium. Next base: position 119,606 of record CAWJQO010000013.1, read on the forward strand.
GTCGCTGGGATCAATGCCGCGAAAAAACACCTCATAGTAGCCGGCCTCGCGCTGTTCGCGGGTCGGCCCCTCACCCGGCTTGGGCAGAAAACGTTGTGCCAGTGTGCGCGTTGGACCCAGCGCCAGGGCAACCAGCCCCACGCCGCCTGCCACACTGGTAAGCACGGCCTTGTAGCGGCGAATTGTTGAGAGTGGCCTCGTCATAGCGGAAATCCTTGCCCCAGGGAAAGCCCAGCAGCGCATTACTGCGACGCACCACCCGCGTGTTAATCGCGGCCATAATAAAGGGCGAGGTCCACTGCTTGAAATCCGTCATCGAATATTGCGCCGGTCTGGTCCGGCCCGTCCTGACCCGCTGGTATGCCGGCGGGGTAGAGCGCGTAAGGGTTGGCGACCTGGCGCCGGATCGACGGGTCGCGGCGCGCCTCTTCCATCATATTCAGGATGCTGGCGATGGTCCCGCCGCTCGCCGCGCCCCGATTGCGGCCCACCCGTGCCTTGACCTGTCTTGCATAGACGCCATGGCGCTCGAACATCACCTGTTGCAGATACCAGTTGCCCATGTCAAAAGGGACTGAATCGAAACCGCAGGTGTGCACGATGCGGGCGCCGCTCGCCTCGGCGGCTTGCTGATACTGTGGTATCACCCGCGCCATCCATTGCACCTCGCCGGTGAGGTCGCAGTAGTGCGTGCCGGCCTCGACGCAGGCGGCGACCAGCGGTGTGCCGTATTTCGCGTAGGGACCGACTGTGGTGCATATCACACGTGTCCGTGCCACCAGCGCTGCCAGACTGCCAGCGTCGTCACTATCGGCCACAATGGTGGGGAGTTTGTCGTGCAGGGCTGTCGCCAGGCAGGACCGTCGCACCGCTTCGAGTTTACTGCGGTTACGCCCGGCAATGGCCCAGCGCAGGTCACCGTCCACGCCATAGGTCTGCACCAGGTACTCCACCACTAATTGACCGGTGAAACCGGTCGCTCCCCAGACAATCAGGTCGAACTCGCGCTTGGACTCCCATTGCAATCTCCTAGTGAATACCGTGCATCATTTTTTTCAGCAGTGGCGACAGCAGCAACAGCAGTGCCGCCACTGCCAGTCCCACGTACAGCAAGCCGCTGAACAGTTCCGTATAGCTCGCCAGTGCCGCGCCGATATCGGTCACTGCACCGTCGACGGTTTCAATCGGCGCCAGTTTGGCCAGTTGCGCCGCGACGAATTCCGAGTAGGCCGTGGCCAGAAACCAGGCGCCCATCATCACCCCGACCACGCTGGGCACGGCCAGCTTGGTGACGGCCGACAGCCCCACTGGCGAGAGGCACAGCTCGCCCGTGGTATGCAGCAGGTAGGCCAGTACCATCCAGTAGCCCGCGACCAGGCCGGCCTCGCCAGGTGTGGCTGCCCCGATGACCAGCGCGCCAAAACCGAGTCCGGCCTGGGCGATGCCCAGTGCGAATTTGACCGGCGTACTGGGCTCCAGTCCCCTGCGCCCCAGAAACATCCACAGCCAGGCGAACAGCGGCGCGAACAGAAAAATAAAGAACGCGTTGAGGGAGCCAAACTGCGACGGCGGTGAGTTCCCACCCGAGAATATTGCGATCCAGCACGCGGTCAGCGTACAGGGTCATGGACGCTGCCGCCTGCTCAAACAGCGCCCAGAACACCACAGTTGACATGGTCAGGATCAGCAGCACCAGCATGCGACTGCGCTCTACCGGGTTGCATTTGACCGTGATGAACCAGCCCAGTCCTACCAGCACTGCCACTGACAGCAGGTTGAGCATGTGTCCGACGGCGCCGTGAAACTGCAGCATTTTCCAGGCTGCGAATACTGCCAGCAGGCCACACAGGTAGATGGTCCACTCCTTGCTGATGCCAAGCGGTGACTTCTGCTGCAGCAGCGCGTTGTCGCGGGGTTCCGCCAGACCGTGCAGGTGTTTCTGCCCGTAGAGAAAGGTTGCCAGGCCGATCAGCATACCGATGCCCGCTACGCCGAAGCCGTAACGCCAGCCGAAGGTCTCTCCGAGATAGCCGCACAGCAGGGTCGCGGCAAAGGCGCCGATGTTGATGCCCATGTAAAAGATGGTAAAGCCGGCATCGCGCCGCGGATCGTCCTCGCCGTAGAGCCGGCCCACGATGGTGGAGATGTTCGGTTTGAGAAAGCCCACGCCGATGACGATCAGCGCGAGGGAAAAATAAAATGCCTGTAGTGTGCCTGTATCGCGCACCACAGTGTCCCCGACCTGACGCGCCTGTTCGCCCTCCAGCGCCATACCCAGATGACCCAGCACCAGTAACACTCCGCCGAAAATAACCGCTTTGCGCATGCCCAGGTAGCGGTCCGCCAGCAGTCCTCCGATGACCGGCATGGCATACACCAGCGCCGCGTAAGCACCGAGTACCTCAAGCCCATCGCTATCGCTGAACAGGTGGTACTTGGTCAGGTACAGCAGCAGCAGGAACTTCATGCCATAGAACGAGAAGCGCTCCCACAACTCGGTAGCAAAGCAGACGAACAGGCCCCGCGGATGCCCGAGGAAGCCGGTATCAGCGGGGGCAGGGGCGCGGCCGCGTGCGCGGTGGACATTGTAGTTGCTCTCCCCATGTGCTCGACTGTTGTTATAGGGTCAATAGTATAGGGATGACAGTATAGGGACTAGGGTCGCCGCGTGCAGTCCTTTTTCGGGGTGCGCGGGCGCGGCAACAGGTTATGCTTGCGCGCTTGCGAAAAAGCCACCGACCGCAGTGCGAATGACAGCCGATCAGACGAAATTCTACACGACTGCCTGTAGCCGGTGCGCTCGCACGCTGCTGATCCCGTTACTGATTATTGTCGCCGCCTGCGGTGAGCCGCCCTGGAACAACCCGCATCCGCCGTCGCCGGACGGCCTGGTGACCTATCAGTCGGCGATGTCGCCGGCGCCGCCAAAACATCTGGACCCGGCGCTGTCCTATGCCTCGGATGAAAGCCTGTTCATCATGCAGGTATATGAGCCGCCACTGGACTACCATTTCCTGAAGCGGCCCTACGAACTGATTCCCGGGTGCGCTTGCGTCCTTGCCGCAGGTGACTTACCTGGATGCCAGCGGCAGGAGGTGCAGGAGGGCAATGAGTCCGTGGCCTTCACGCGTATACACCCTGCGTTTACGCGACGATCTGCACTACCAACCGCACCCGGCGTTTGCACTCGACGATGCGGGGCAGCCCCGCTACCTGTTTGACACCGCCGCAGAAGGCGGGCGCTACCGACAGATACCGGATTTTCCGCACACTGGCGACCGGCCGGTACACGCCAACGATTACGCGTACGCCATCAAGCGCCTGGCCGATCCGCTCAATGCGTCGCCCATGCTGGGTTTCATGTCCCAGTATATTGTCGGTATGAAAGCGTTTTCCGAGCGCCTTGCCACGCTGCCCAGGGACGCGTGGTTGAATCTCGATGACTATCCGATGGAAGGGCTTGAAGTACTCGATGAACGCACACTGAGCATCACCATCAAAGGCCGCTATCCCCAGTTTGTCTTCTGGCTGGCCATGCCGTTTTTTTCGCCCATCGCGCCGGAGGTGGATCGCTTTTATCACAATCCCGGCTTCGCTGATCGCAACCTCACGCTGGACTGGTGGCCGGTGGGTTCCGGGCCGTTCATGATGGTGAAGAATGATCCCAACAGCGAGATTGTGCTGCAGCGCAATCCCAATTACCGCAAGGACTTTTTTCCCGACCGAGGGCGCGCCGGGAGACCGCGAGGCCGGTTTCCTCGAGGATGCCGGCAAACCCATTCCCTTTGTGGATCGCGCAGTCTATCGCCTGGAAAAATCCGGGCTATCGCTGTGGACCAAGTTCCTGCAGGGCTATTACGACCGCTCCGGTGAAGTGCATTCCAACACCACCGGCGTTTTTGACCAGGCGTTTGTGGTGCGGCCGGACGGCGTGGAGATGTCGAGCGAAATGCAGGAGCGCAACATCACCATGTCTCCGGATGTGCAGCCGGGCGTGTATTACTATGGCTTCAATATGCGCGATCCCGTCGTCGGAGGCTATACGGAGGATAAACGCAAATTACGCCAGGCCCTGCAGATCGCTTTTTTGACCGAGGAGTACCTCAACGTTTTTTACAAGGGCAATGGTATCGCCGCGCACAGCCCGATTCCCCCCGGGATTCCGGGATACCTGCCGGGTGAAGAGGGCATGAATCCTTATGTTTACGATTGGGTCGATGGCGCGGCGCGGCGCAAGTCCATAGCCTACGCCAAACAACTGTTGGTGGAAGCGGGCTATCCCAACGGTCGCGATGCGCGCACCGGCGAGCCGCTTAAAATTTTCATCGATGTGCAGTCCCAGGCAATCAGTAATACCTCCATGAACTGGATTGACCGGGTGTTCGCCGCCATTGGCGTGCAGGTGGAGTTCCGGCCGGCGGACTTCAACCGCACGCGCGAGAAATTGCTCACCGGCAATACGCAGATATTCTCACACGGTTGGATGGCGGATTATCCCGACCCGGAGAATTTCCTGTTCCTGTTGTACGGCCCCGAGAGTCCGCTGGTGTGTGCCTGCGATGGCGCCAATAATACCAATTACGCCAGTGAGGAATTCGACGACTTGTTTCGCAGGATGCGGGTAATGCGGCCGGGCCCCGAGCGCGATGCGCTGGTAGCGAGCATGGTGGAACTGTACCAGCGCGATGCGGTCTGGCTTTACGCGTTTTTCCCCAAGGAGATATTTCTCAATAACAGTTGGGTGCACAACAACAAGCGCCACGGTATTTCCAAGGCCACCCTCAAATACACGCGGGTGGACGAGGCGGAGCGCGCGAAAATGCAGAGGCTGTGGAACCAGCCGATAACCTGGCCTCTGTATGGCCGCGGCGCTGCTCCTGATTAGCCTGCTGCTGCCCGGCGTCATCGCCTATCGCCGTCGCCAGAACGCCACGGTCCGACACGTACAGAGATAACCATGCTGGCATACATCATCAGGCGGCTGTTCTACGCGATTCCGATACTCATCGGCGTCAACCTGCTGACATTCACCCTGTTTTTCGTGGTGAACTCGCCCGAGGACATGGCGGTCTCCCAGTTGGGACAAAAATATGTGACCCCCGCAGCGATCCAGGCCTGGAAGCAGAAAAATGGCTACGATCTGCCGCTGTTTTTCAATCCGCAGGCCGCAGGGTAGCGGCGCCGTGACGGAAACGATATTTTTTTCCAAATCATTGAGGTTGTTTGCGTTTGATTTCGGCCGCTCCGAGAGCGGGCGCGATATCACCACCGATGTTTCCACGCGCATGTGGCCCAGCCTGGCGGTGGCGCTGCCGACTTTTCTGATCGGTATCTGGGTCAATATCTGCGTCGCGCTGCTGGTGGTCATGTTCCACGCCACGCGACTGGATCGCTGGGCCGTGTTGGTCTTCGTTGCGCTGATGTCCATTTCCTATCTGTTCTATATCATCGGCGGCCAGTTCCTGGTGGCCAAAATCTGGAAGCTGGTACCCATTTCCGGTTTCCACGCCGAGGGCCAGATATGGAAGTTCCTGATTCTGCCGGTGCTGGTCGGCGTGGTCGCGGGCATCGGTTCCGGTGCGCGCTGGTATCGCACACTGTTCCTGGAGGAGGCTAACCAGGACTATGTGCGCACCGCCCGGGCCAAGGGCGCCAGTGAACTCCGCGTCCTGTTCCGGCATATACTGCCCAATGCCCTGATACCGATTCTCACCGGCGTGGTGGTGGTGATTCCGTCGTTGTTTATGGGCGGCTTGTTGATCGAGTCGTTTTTCGGCATACCGGGCCTGGGCAGTTATATGCTGGACGCCATCAACGCCCAGGACTTCGCCATCGTGCGCAGCATGGTGTTTATCGGTTCCATTCTTTATATCGTTGGCCTGATTCTCACGGACATATCCTATACCTGGGCCGACCCCAGGTTGCGGCTGGATTAAGAGCATGAAGCCGCTGCTGCTATGGTCCGATGCGCTGATCTTCCTGCTGGTACTGGCATTGTGCCTGTTTTTCCTGCGCTTGCGCTCGGATCCGCAGATACGGGGCCGCTGGCATCAGGTCTTCAGCACGCGCCTGGGCATGGTTACCTTCACCCTGATCCTGGTCTACGTGGGGGTGGCGCTGCTGGATTCCCTGCACTTTCGCCGGGCCATGGCGCCGCTCGCGGGATCACCGCGGTGGCGAGATTTTTTACGACAACAGGGTGACCAGCGTGCTGGATGTCATGCTGGGAGGAATGGGGGAGCGATTTGAGCGCACCTACTCAGCGCCCTTCGCGCTCAAGTCATTCGAGAAACAGGATATGAAGGATGCCAATGGCGTCGCGTATCGCGACTTTCCTCTGCTGGAACATGCGCGGGCGCCACCTGGCCCAGCCCGAGGATCGCTGGGACGATGTTTTGGCAAGGTCTGTCGCCGGCGCTGCTGTGGGGTCTGCTGGCAGCTGCCTGGTGGTGGGTGTTGCAGTGGTTTTGCTGCGCGGCAGTCCACTGCCCTGGCCCGCGTCCTGGATCACGCAGGCCGTCGTCATCTGCCTTGGGGTATGGCTGGTCAGCATCAGTCGCTACTACCATGTGCTGGGCACCGATCTGGGCGGCGCCGATGTGGCTTACCAGAGCATCAAAGGCGTGCGCACCGGGGTGCTGCTCGGCACCCTGGCCACCCTGATCATGTTGCCTATCGCCGTGACGCTCGGCGTGATGGCGGGGTACTTCAAGGGCTGGGTGGACGACGTGGTGCAGTACCTGTACACCACCCTGAGCTCCATTCCCGGGCATTCTGCTGATCGCCGCATCCGTGCTGCTGTTCCAGGTGTATATCGACCTGCATCCGGATTTCTTTTCCGTCGGCCTGGAGAAAGCCGACGCGCGGTTTATTGCCCTGTGTTTTATTCTCGGCGTCACCAGTTGGTCGTCGCTGTGCCGCCTGATTCGCGCCGAAACCCTTAAAATCAGCCAGTTGGGTTATGTGCAGGCCGCCCACGCCTTCGGTGTGAGCCACACTCGCATCCTGGCGCGCCATATTCTGCCCAACGTCGTACATATCATTCTTATCACCTTCGTGCTGGATTTCAGCTGGCTGGTGCTGGCGGAGGCGGTGCTGTCCTACATCGGCGTGGGCATCGACCCCACCATGGGCAGTTGGGGCAACATGATCAACGGCGCGCGCTCTGAATTGTCGCGTGAGCCCGGTCGTCTGGTGGACGCTGAGCGGGGCGTTGTCTTTATGTTCGTGCTGGTACTGGCGGCCAACCTGTTTTCAGACCTGGTGCGCGATGCCTTTGATCCGCGCACCGGCATCGGCGAGGTCTGCAACATGACGGAGCCGTCTCGGTGGCCATGCAGGTACGCGACCTCGCGGTGGAGGTGGCCGAGACCGGCGCGATGATCCTCAAGGGCGTCAGTTTCGAGTTGCACGCCGGCGAGATTTTCGCGCTGGTCGGTGAGTCCGGCAGCGGCAAGTCGGTGACCTCGCTGGCGGCCATGCGCTTGCTGCCCAATGCCCTGGGGATCACCGGCGGGCGGTGCAGGTCGCCGGACAGGACCTGTTTGACTTGTCCGAGGCCAACATGCAGACCGTGCGCGGCCGGCGCGTGGCGATGATTTTCCAGAATGCGATGAGCGCCCTGAACCCGGTGCAAACTGCCGGCGAGCAGGTGGCGGAGACCCTGCGTTTGCATACCACCCTGGGCGGCGATGCCCTGCGCCAGCGTGTCCTGCAATTGTTTGCAGAGGTGGGCATCCAGGACCCTGCAGAGCGCTATGCGTTCTATCCCCACCAGTTGTCGGGCGGGCAGCAGCAGCGCGTGATGATCGCCATGGCGCTGGCCTGCGAGCCCGACATCCTGATCGCCGATGAGCCCACGACCGCCCTGGATGTCACGATCCAGGAGCAGGTGCTGGCACTGATTCGCGGCCTGACCCGTTCGCGGCAGCTGGCGGTACTGCTGATCACCCACGATATGGGCGTGGTCAGGAATACCGCCGATGAGGTGGCGGTGATGTATCAGCGGAGAAATCATCGAGCGCGCCGCGGTGCAGGAGTTCTTCCGCAATCCGCGCGAGGACTATAGCCGCCGCCTGATCGCTGCCTTGCCGGATCTCACGCATTTTCACGACCGCTGCGAGGGCGAGGCCTTGTTGCAGCTGGACGATGTCAAAGTACACTTTCCCATCCGCAAGGGCGTGCTGCAGCGGGTGGTGGCTTACACCCGGGCGGTGGATGGCGTGTCGCTGCGTATCGGTCGCGGTGAGACCTATGCGCTGGTGGGCGAGTCCGGCAGCGGCAAATCGACCCTCGGTCGCGCCATACTCAATCTTGAACGGGTTGCCGCAGGGCAGATCACCTTCCAGGGCGAGCCGATACACGCGCTGAGCCGGCGCGCCATGCTGCCTTACCGCAAAAAGATCCAGGTGGTGTTCCAGAATCCCTACTCGTCGATGAACCCGCGCCTGACGGTGGGTGCGCTGGCCGCCACGCTGGACCACCCGCCGCCCCGGTGCTGCCGGGCCAGCCGCTGCCGCCGCTGTGGCATTGGCTGTACTTCCTGCCGCTGCACCGGCAGAGCGAGATCGGCGCCGACGGCCACGCCGCGGCGCGGCGGCTTCCTGCCGCCGGTGCCGCTGCCGCGGCGCATGTGGGCCGGCAGCCAGTTCGAGTTCCGCGCGCCGATGCGCGTGGGCGATGCGCGTCGCGCGCACGCTCCACCATCGACGACGTGTCCGTCAAGGAGGGCCGCACGCGGCGAGCTGGTGTTCGTCAAGGTGCGGCATGAGTTGCGCTGCAACGGCGCGGCCGAGCCGGCGCTGGTCGAGTTCCACGACATCGTCTACCGCGATGCGCAGCGGCCGGACGACGTCGCGCCGCCGCCGCAAGCGCGCGCCGACGGCGCCGCTTGGCAGCGCGAGATCGTGCCCGACGACGTGCTGCTGTTCCGCTACTCCGCGCTCACCTTCAACGGCCACCGCATCCACTACGACCGGCCGTATGTGACCGAGGTCGAGGGCTACCCGGGCCTGATCGTGCACGGCCCGCTGATCGCCACGCTGCTGATGGACCTGCTGCGCCGCCAGATGCCCGACGCCGACGTGGCGACGCTTCCGCTTCAAGGCCGTGCGCCCGACCTTCGACCGGCACGGCCTTTCCGCGTCAGCGGCGCAGCCGCAGGCCGACGGCAAGACCGTCCGGCTCTGGGCCCAGGACCACGAAGGCTGGCTGACGATGGACGCCACCGCCACCTGCGCTGACAGGAACTGAGCACATGCAGCCGCTGCAAGGGCATCACCGTCGTCACGCTGGAGCACGCGATCGCCGCGCCGTTCGCCACGCGCCAGCTGGCCGACCTGGGCGCCCGCGTCATCAAGATCGAGCGCCCGGCACGGCGACTTCGCGCGCGGCTACGACCAGCGCGTGCGCGGCCTGGCATCGCACTTCGTCTGGACCAACCGCTCCAAGGAAAGCCTGACGCTGGACGTCAAGCACCCGCGCGGCCGCCGAGGTGCTGCAGCGGCTGATCGTCGAAAAGGCCGACGTCGTGGTGCAGAACCTGGCGCCCGGCGCGGCGGCGCGGCTGGGCCTGTCGGCTACGAGGAGCTGTCGGCGATCGAAGCCCGGCGCTGATCGTCTGCGACATCTCCGGCTACGGCGACGACCCGGCCAACCCCGGACCGTATCGCGACAAGAAGGCCTACGACCTGCTGATCCAGAGCGAGGCGGGCTTCTGTCGGTGACCGGCACGCCCGACGAGCCGTGCCAAGGCCGGCCCGTCGATCGCCGACATCGCCGCCGGCATGTATGCGTACAGCAGCATCCTCGCCGCGCTGCTGCAGCGCGAGCGCAGACGGCCGCGGCCAGCGCATCGAGATCTCGATGCTGGAGTCGCTGGCCGAATGGATGGGCTACCCGCTGTACTACGCCTTCGAAGGCGCCGCGCCGCCGCCGCGCACCGGCGCCAGCCACGCCACGATCTATCCGTACGGCCCGTTTCCCACCGGCGACGGCAAGACGGTGATGCTGGGCCTGCAGAACGAGCGCGAGTGGCTGC
>CAWJQO010000014.1:0-483958 GCA_963844975.1 uncultured Gammaproteobacteria bacterium
GTGATGTTCAAATGCTGTCACCGTGGCAATCTGTAGAATTGCCGCCGCCGCGGACGCTTCCAACCACGGCAGAGCCGCTTCATTCATGGCAACAGCGCCCATCAGGTCAACTTCGAAGCGTGGCGCCAGGCCTCCACTGTCCACTCCACGCTGGCAGAGGCGCTCGTATTGTTGATGACGATGTCTATGCCACCCAGTTGCGCCGCAGCCTTCTCTCACCCAGGATCGAACCGCTTCATGGTCTGCCGCATAAATTTACGACCATTACACCCGCGCCCTTCGCGCCCAATGCCTTGAGCGCCCCTATCTACCCCCTCCTGACCACGCGCGAAAAACGCGACCAAGGCGCCCTCCGCCAGAAACCTCTCGACGATGGCCAGGCCGATGCCACGACTGGCGCCCGATACAATTACCCGCTTTCCCGCCCAACCCAAGTTCCATCGCGTTGCTCCGTGTATTCTTATACCGATGATTTGCTCGTATACTCGCCAGAATAATCAGTAATTGCCCAGGACGATAGCGCTATGAGTATTCCAAGAATTCTGTACCTCGTATTGGCCCTGGCCGGTGTTGTGATGACCTGGTATTACAATTTGCAGTTTATGCAGGAATCCGGGGGCAGCTTTGACCTCGCCGCCTTTATGGCAGCCGCCTCTACCAATGCCGCCTCCAAATAATTAAGCTGGGACCTGACGATCGCCTGCCTCGCCGGACTGCTGTGGATTTTCTTCGAGTCCAGGCGACTGGGATTACGTTTCTTCTGGGTTTACATCATCCTCGCGTTTGGCGTGGCCTATGCCTTTGCGTTTCCTCTGTTTCTCTTCGTGCGCCAGGGAAAACTGGAGTCCATGCAGAACGAGAAGAACTAGGTTACGGCAAATAGGAAAAAACCATGGCTGACCCAACAGGACTGACCGGAAAAGTCGCGTTAATCACCGGCGCAGCGCGTTATCGCGGTATTGGCCGCGCCATCGCGCTGCGCCTGGCTGAGACGGGGCAGACATTGTCGTTTGCGGCCGACCCCGCGCACCAACATCCTTCCCTGCACATGAACAGGAAATGGGTTGGCGGGGAGTGGCGTCACTTGCTGAGGAAATCCGGCAGAAAGGACGCAGGGCGCTCGCCGTGGACTGCGATGTCACGAAAAAGGAACAGGTCGTGGCGATGATCGACGCGGTAAAATCGCAGTTCGGTCGGCTGGACATCATTGTCAACAATGCCGGGGTCCCGAGCAACGCGGGATCATCACCCATTCTGGATACCGACGAGGATGTCTGGTACGAGACCATGGACGTCAACGTCAACGGCGTGTTCCTGGTGACGAAATACGGCGGACGCCTGATGCGCGATTGTGGCAATGGCGGTGCGATTGTGATGATCGCCTCGCTCGCAGGTCGGGTAGGCCTGCAGGACTACGGTGCGTACTGCGCCTCGAAGTTCGGCGTGATTGGCTTCACCCAGCAACTGGCACTGGAACTGGCGGGCATCGGTATACGGGTAAACTGTGTGAGCCCCGGCTCGCATGACACCGACATGATGGATGGCACGATTGCCAGGGCCACCGAGAAATACCATCTTCCAGATGGCTCTTTCCGGCAACAGCTGGAGAATTTTATTCCTATGGGTCGCCAGGGCAAGGTTTCGGAGCTGGCCGCCGTGGTCTCATTTATGTGTTCATCCGATGCCAGCTACGTGACAGGCCAGACGATTAATGTCGACGGCGGCGCCCGGCTTGACTGATCGCAATACTAGGGTATGCCATATTCGAATAACCAGAACACGACGAGGCTTAGCGAAAACATGGGTAATATCCGAACACTTCTATTCGTGTAACCGCCCTGCTCGCATTGGCTGCCTGCAGTGATGGTGATAATAACAACCTGATCACACCCGGCCCCTATGCCGCAGAGGATCTCTGGCTCTGCAAGCCCGGTGCAGCATCGAACCGCTGCCTCGAACTTGATCAGACATTGACCAACGTCCTATCGAACACCAGTTTTGCGGTGTTCGAACACACGCCGCTGACCGATGCCGGGTTCGACTGCTTTTACGTCTATCCCACTGTCGAACTTGGCGCCGCAGCCTGGAAACACACTAGACCTTACCGACGATACATTGATGCTGCGTCCCCTTTACAACCAGGCGGCGCGCTTCACCGAGCTATGCAATGATGTATGCTCCGCTCTATCATCAAATGACTATTGGCACCTATTCCATTCCAGGAGGCTATCGTAACAGCGAGTTCTTCGACATCGCCTTCAACGACATCAATGAAGCGTTCAATCAGTATCTGCTCGAAAGCGGCAACCGCCCCTTCGTCCTGATGGGCCATTCGCAGGGCTCACACATGTTGCTTGAGCTGCTAGAGCAGCGTTTCGAGAATGATCCCGCACTACGCGAACGACTGATATCCGTTCTGCTGATAGGGCCGACCGGCAATTTGAAAGTACCTGCCGGAGAGATTTCCGGTGGGACTTTCCAGAATATTCCGCTGTGCACGCATGCGACGGACACGGCTTGTATCATCGCTTACGACAGCATTGCGGCCGGGGGCTTTGATGAGCGGGAGCCTGTCGCGCAGCCGCGCCCCTGTGTGAATCCAACGCAACTGGGTGGCAATCCAGGCATTCTGGAGAATACTATCTGGGAGACCAGCAATGGCATGCCATTTCCGCCATCGATTGAGACCCCGTTTACAGGCTACCCAGCATTACATACTGCGAACTGCGAGCCCGATGGGTTCCTGGCCATCGGTACCGTGGACGAGGAGCGAAAACCTCCAGTGACACCGACAACTACTACAGACTGTGCTTGGCGACAGTAGCCTGCATATCCCTGATATGAGTTACGGCATGGGCGATTTGTTGCGTATCGTCGCAACTCAGGCTGAGAACTTACCCTAGGTGTCATTGCCGCTCTTCGTTTCACACGCCGTTCCCGAACTCCAGAGCGAGAAACCTCATGCCCGACGTTACGACCAAAAAGAGTACTGATCGCCGGAGCTACGGGCTACCTCGGCAAATACGCGGTAAAGGCGTTCAAGGAACGAGGCTACTGGGTGCGTGTGCTGTCCCGCAGTAAAGAGAACCTGTTCGAACCCGGTCCCTTCACCGCCCCAGCGCTTGTCAGCGGATGACATGGATGACATTTTTATCGGCGAGATTTCCAGACCCGAGACACTGGCGGGTGTTATGGATGGCATCGACATTGTCTATTCCTCAGTGGGCATCTCGCGCCAGCGCGACGGCCTGACCTTTGAGCAGGTGGATTACCAGTGCAACCGCAACCTGATCGACCTGTGCCGGGGTTCATCTGTCCGTCGCTTCGTTTACGTCTCAATGCAGGGCGCTGAACATATCATGCATCTGGCGATCACCCGCGCGCATGAGAAAGTCGTCGCCGACCTCAAGCAATCGGGCATGGAATACCGCATTGTCAGGCCATGCGGTTACTTTTCCGATATGGGCGCGCTCTACGATATGGCCAGCAAGGGGCGGGCCTTCCTGGTCGGCGAGGGCAACAATAAAATGAACCCCATCCACGGACGCGACCTGGCGGAAGTCTGCGTCGATACCGCCGAGGGTAACGAGTTGGAGGTGGAGGCCGGCGGGCCTGACATCATGACGCAACGCGAAGCCGCTGCCCTGGCGTTCGAGGTCGTGGGGAAACCGGCAAAAATCACGGTGATTCCGCTGTGGCTGGCCAGGGGGCTGGTCAGGTTGATCGGGCTGCTTTCGACGCAGTTTGGCGACCTCGCAGACTTTATCGTCACCGCCGGTGAAATTGATGGCGTGGGTCCCAGACGTGGAACTACTACGCTGAAAAGTTATTTCGAATCGCTGCACGCTACCCGCAGGAAATAAAGCTAGAACTCTACTCGCAACCTGGAAACAGCAATATCATACCCCGTGCTCTACGATCTGATTGATCTGAATTAAACTCGACCACGTATACCTGTCAAATCGTTCAACATAGGGTTGAGAGTTATGCGCTTTTTGACAGCAGTCTTTTTAGGGTCATTATCACTCGCGAGCTTTGCCACTGATGCCACAGAAGGCCTGCAGCTGGAGAAAGTTAAGAAAGGGATACTTCCCAGCGGAGGTTTTTACAGTCTCTACGAAGTCGCATGCAACGACGAGTCAACAACCACTATCGTAAGCACACACAGACAAAGTCGCTGGTGCACCAACTACGATGGCCAGTTAAATTGTTTTCGCCGCTCGCAGGAGGCGTCAAATATGGCCTGTTCAGGCGTAAGTTTGGCAGACCGTGGGCAGTAAGTAGCTTCTAATCGGGTAGTGCATACGCGACATAGGCACTACCACTGGCCTGCCCCAGTTTGCCGCCACCTGCCGCCACCACGAGATATTGCCGGCCGTCTACAGAGTAGGTCGCCGGCACAGGCCAGTTATCCCCTTGCGGCGTTTGCAGAGCAATTGTTGTGACCCTCCGCGACATCATTCGGTGCGGAGGCATCTCCCATTGCGGAGGCCGCCCGCTTATAGAATCTTTCCTGTGGTTTCGCTCTTCAAACGCCACCCACAGAATGGCAGGTTGTCTGACTACTACCTCTACGCTGACTTTGCTGGACTTGACGTGTTATGAGGACTAGAATTTGATCAACTTGATCAACATAATTAATATAGGTGCGCTATGAAAATACTCAACGCCAGTGACGCCAAACGCGAATTCGGTGAGGTTCTAATCAACGCGCAACACGGTCCCGTTGGCATCAACCGCAATGGCAAACCCGTTGCCGTGGTGATCTCAGCGACTGAATATGCTCAGCTTGAAGCGCTGAAAGAGGCACATCTGAAACAGTCCATCGAAGAAGGTATCGCCGACCTGCGGGCCGGAAAAGTCAGCGATGGCAAGTCCGTCATCGACAAAGTACGCAACCGAGTCAATGGCTAAGCCGTGGCGAGGCACAGCCCCCGCTACCAATTCACGGACAAAGCGGAACGCGATCTTGAAATTATCATCGATTATACTGTCCAAGAGTGGGGAGTCTCCCAAGCCAATACCTACCTTGACGGCCTCGAATCGCGCGCGCAACTCCTTGCTGAAAATCCAGGCCTTGGAGCCGCACGCGAGACACTCTCTGAGGGGCTACTAAGCTTCCCTTACGAAAGCCATGTACTGTATTACAAAAAACACGCCAGCGACATTGTGATTGTACGAGTACTCCATAAGCATATGGATCCGATGAAGCATCTCTATTGAGCACCGCAATATCAAGCTGATGGTCTCCGCCGCGCGCCGTGCGATCACACACTCGTAGCGACGCGCATCGCTCAACATAGCCACTGCAGTGAGGCGTCGGCACCTCTAATCCGGTAGCGCAAACGCGACATAGGAACTACCACTGGCCTGGCCCAGTTTGCCGCCACCTGCCGCCACCACGAGATATTGCCGGCCGTCTATAGAGTAGGTCGCCGGTGTAGCAAAGCCAGCGTGTGGTAAACGCGACTGCCAAAGAATCTCGCCGGTGTGCTTGTTATAGGCTTTGATCAGCTGATCCGGCGTGGCGGCAATGAACAGCAGATCGCCTGCCGTCACCACGGGCCCGCCGTAATTTTCTGAACCGTATCCCGTCTGCCCCTGCGCGAGCAGTTGTGGATAGTCGCCCAGCGGGATGCGCCACAGAATTTTGGCCTGTTGCAGATCGATGGCGGTCAGCGTGCCCCACGGTGGTTTGGAGGCGGGCAGTCCTTCTGGATCTATAAGCCGTTGAAAACCCGCATTGAGATAGCCAGTTGCAGCGGCGGTAGTGCCGCCTGCGCTGCGCCCCTGATCGGACGTCGCCTCCCCCGTATAGACATGCCACAGGATAGCGGCCTTTGCGTACCAGGGTATTTGTGCAAAAGCGGGCATGCGCCCCCGGCCGTGACTGACAATGTCATAGGCGGCGAGCGGGGAAAGGCGCTCAGACAGATGCAGTAATGGAGGAACAGATACGCCATCGCCTTGCATGTCCGCGCCATGGCAACCCGCGCAAAGCGCCAGATAACCAAACTTCGGACCCATGCCCATGTCCTGGGGTACGGCCGTCAACTGCAACAGGTAAGGCACTTCATTGCTGTTGATATACAGGCGCTGCTCACTCTCGTCGTAGGCCGCGCCACCCCACTCGGCACCACCGTCCATGCCCGGGTACAACACCATACCCTTGGTACTCGGTGTCATAAAAGGGTGGCCATGATCCAGCCCGGCGATGCGCTGCTGCACTGCCTGAGCCATCGCCGGATTTCTATCGGTGGGCGAGAACTGTTGCTCACTGAAGGGCGGCGGCGCGAGAGGTAATGGTTGGCTGACGGCTGGCTTTTCTCCTGCCACGCCCGTGCCCACCACAGGTACTTCCTGTATTGGGAACAGCGGTTCTCCGGTTTCCCGGTGGAACACAAACAGGTGGCCGGTCTTGGTGGCCTGCGCAACGGCAGGAATGAATTTGCCATCTCGCTCAAGCGTGATGAGATTGGGCGGTGAGGGTAAATCCCTGTCCCACAGGTCATGATGCACAAACTGGTAGTGCCAGACGCGCTCACCCGTCTGTGCATTCAGGGCAATCAGTGAATTGGCAAACAGGTTGTCGCCATGGCGGTCATCACCGTAGAAGTCGAAGGATGGTGATCCGGTGGGCACAAACGCCAGCCCCCGCTCCTCGTCAATGGCGATGCCGGCCCAGGAATTGGCGCCACCTGCGGTCTCCAGGCGTTCCGCCGGCCAGCTTTGCGCACCGTACTCGCCCGCCTGTGGAATGGTGTGAAATACCCAGCGCAGCTCGCCGGTTACAATATCAAACGCCCTGATATGTCCGGGAGCAGCGCCCTTAAACTCGTTGACCCGCGATCCGATAATGAGCAGATTCCGGTAGACGCTGCCCGGTGTTGTGGCGATAACGGCTTCATCCGCAAAGCGCTCCGGCAGGCCCTGGTGCAGGTCTACCTTGCCACCGTCGCCAAATGAGGTGATGGGTTTTCCGGTGCGGGCATTAAGGGCATAGAGAAAAGAGCCGGCCGTGTAAAGGATACGCTGCTCTCCATCCGCCACCTTGAGTGGGTCACCAGACGCCCCCGCCTCCCAGTACACTACGCCACGGTTGGGGTTGGGCAACAGTCCCAGGTCAGCCGCCGGGTCGAAGCGCCACAGCTCCACTCCCGTCGCGGCATCCAGCGCAAAGACGTGCAGCAGCGGCGAGGTGCAATAGAGAATCCCCTTCACCACGATCGGACTGCACTGCATCTGTGTAGTACCGTTGTCCGCCGCGCCACCGGCATCGTAGCGCCAGACTTCCTGCAATCGACTTACATTGGATGTATTTATCTGCGCCAGCGGGGAGTAGTGGCTGAAACCTTTATCGCCCAGGTAGGAGCGCCATTCCTGCTGCGGCGGCAGTCGCTGGTTTTTCGGCTTGCTCATACAGATGCGAGTCACCCTGCTGCTCGCAACCGGCAAGGCCAAGAACCAACAGCAAACAAAATGGTAACGACCAGGCACGCAGTGATGTAACAGAAAGAGTGAGTAATAGGGAATTCCTTTTTTGATAAACCATGCGCTGCTATTGCAGTACCGGAACAACATTGCCGTTGACATCAATGTATCCATTAGACTGGTAACGAGTTCTCACCGACTACAACACATTATAATCTGCGCCGGATTCGGACATATCATATGCGAGCCGGCTCTGTCTTTGCCATGGTCTTTCTGCCAGCGCTCATTGCGGTGGGCGGCTGCAGTGATGGTAACGATATCAATGTCAGTGCGCCTGCGGCCACGGTTACGCTGGCCAACCTGAATATACTGCATGGTTTTGACTGCGACCCTCCTGCACCTGCTGATGGCGACCAGTGCCGTGTCAGCGAGCGCGTTGCGCTGCTAACGGAGCACCTGATCGCAGAAGGCTGTCCCGATCTGGTCACCTTGCAGGAAGTTGTCAACAAGGATTTTGTGCTAAACGGTACCGCCGAAGAGGTGGGGCCTCTTGAATCCATAGTAACGCTGATAGAGGCGCAGTTGCCCAAATTGGCGGCTGACTGCGGATTCACTTACGAACTAATCTACGAGCCCTCTGCGTCTCGTAATCATTGATGAACAGGACGAGGAGCTCATCCTGAGCCGTTACCCTGTGTTACAGACTGGCACCCGGGTATTGTATGGCCCGTCTATATAACGAATCTACTGGAGCCCTGATCTTCGCCCGCCATGTTCTCCACGCTCGTATTGACCATCCATCCGGTGAGGTGGATGTCTACACCACCCACCTGGCCTCTGGCTCCGATTTTGCGACCAGCATCTGTGCTTCAGATTTTTGTCCCATGGAATGCAATAGCAACGATACCGTACGCGCCTGCCAGGCGGAGCAACTGGCGCTGTACGTTGAACAGACCCGGGGAGCCAATAACCTGGCGCTGATTTCCGGCGATTTCAACGCCTTACCCGGCAGCTCGGAATATCTGTCCATGACGAACCGTGGCTGGCTGGACAGCCATCTGGCAGCGGCGCAGCCTGAGTGCGATAGCACTACTGGTATCGGCTGCACGTCCGGACGCGAAAGCAACGCGCAGGACATTGAAAATCCCGCACTCAATGTCGATGCCCGTATCGATTATATTTTTGTCGCGCTGCCGCAGGAAAATAGACACCTGTGTCGCATCAATGGAGAGTGGCCGCCGCGGCAGTTACGCGATCACCGACGCGGGACTGTTTGCCGCTGAGCCAAACCCGTTCGCCGCAGCCTGTGGCAGCCCACCGGATGCCGTGTGCTGGGCGTCGGACCACAGTGGCAATCGAGCGCGGCTGACCTGCGCGACGAAGCCATAGACCGTAGCAGTCGCGACCCAGTCATCAGCCTTGCATCAGAGGCTGGTCCAGCCGCCGTGAAAGCCGTGGGGAATGTGATTCTTAAGTGGCACCGTAGCAATTGGCTCTGCCAGTGTTTCGGCGTCGAGGATAAGCAGTTCCGACAGTTCGGTATTGGCGTCATATACCGCCGTGAGCAGATAGCCATCGGATTCCGGCGCGAGGGCGTCCGGGGTACAAAGATCGCCTCTGACACATAGCGCGCCCTGCCCGCTATCAAACACCTTGATCTCGCCAGTGGCAAGATCGATGCGCTGCAGGGCATTATAAAATCCGGGCGTCTCATTGGCGCAAATGCCGGCTGTATAAATGAAGCGGGATTCGCTGCCCGTCCGGCGCCAGTCCCATTGCGGAAATTCGCAGGGCAGATTGTTGGGCAAGTCTTCGGCCTGCACTTTACCCGTCATCATATTGAATCGATAGCGCTGCATTCTGCCGGTCGCCGGAAAGGGCTGGTGGAAAATGTCCCGGTACTGTGCATTAGCCCTGCTCACCCTGCTCGGCATTCAGCTCCACCACATCGACGAATAATTCGCCATTTTTTTCCCAGCAGTTGGAACAGTGCGCAAAGGTAAAAGGGTCGACCTCGAAAGTGCGCACGAGAGTGAAATCTTCCAGCGATACCACATACACTTTCATGCCCAGTTCGGGTTGGTAAGCCATATTCTGGGCGATAGTTTCGCGCGCCAGGATGACCTTGAGCGGACTCCTGAACGACACCGGCATCACCATAATGACCAGGTAGTTCTCGGTCATCGCATTGTCATGGCAGAAAGCCATACGATCCACCTTGACGGCACCGCGCCGCACCATGCGCCCGTCGGGGGACACGCGAAACAGATTCATCTTCGGTCCCCCGATACCAGCGGCCATGCCAAAGTTGATATAGTCACCGGTGCGCGGGTGGACTTTGCCATGCGCGCTGTAGGTATCGCGCGGCTGCAACACACCGTCGAATCCTTCCTCACCCATCGTCTCCAGTGTTGCCAGATCCAGTCGCCACGGCCGGCCACCTTCAAACAGGCTTAACAACTTTCCGCCGTGGTAAACAATACTGGTATTGGCACAGTTGGCGGGCATATGCAGATTCTTAAAAAACCCGCCGGGCGCGTTGTGCCCGAAACTGCGGTAGACCACCCTATTCGCGGCCGTTTCATCGAGGTATTTGGGCGTTTTTACAAAACTGCAGCGGTAGTGTACCTGGCCGTCTTCTATGCGAAAGCTGCTGACACCCCCGTCGCCATCAAACCAGTGGCCAAAAGGCTTACCCGCCAGTTCGTTGCGGGCCGGACCGATGCGAAAGAATATGCCTTTGAGCTGCGCCGGAATTGTTCCGCTGATCTCCTGCGCAGGGACGGTATAGGACAGGTTGTCCTGCATCGTCCTGAAGCCGGAGCAGTGTGCAGTAAGGGGGTTATCCCATGTCATTTCTTACGCCTGTGCACGTTAAGGAACTTACTGTGATACGTTATCACCATCGACAACAAAAAAGGAGAAAACCATGCCTGTATCCACTGAAATTCTGGCCCCTGTCACCGCATTACTGTTACTGACCTGTGTGGTCTGGGCCTGGATGTATATCACCCGAATCCCCGCCATCAGCAAAGCCGGAATGAAGCTGGATCCCAATCTTCCCAAGGGACAGCAGATGTCGGAGCTGCCGCCGCGAGTGCGCTGGAAAGCGGACAACTACAACCACCTGCTGGAGCAGCCCACGCTGTTTTATGCGGTTGCGCTGACACTGGCGCTGCTGGGAGCCGGCGATGGATTGAACGTCAGTCTGGCATGGACCTATGTCGCGCTGCGGATTGTGCATACCCTGCAACAGACTCTGTGGAACAAGATTGAGGTGCGCTTTGTGTTGTTTTTCCTCTCCTCGCTGGTGTTGATCGCACTGGTGGTACGCGCTGCCCTGGTGATCTGGGGCGGATAATCGAGTTTCCCGCTAGAGAATGTCGAGTTTTTTCAGGTGCTGCGTGACGACGCGCATGAGTGAACTGCTGGCGACAGGTGACAGGTGGCTACCTCGGAACCAGTGTATCCGTGGTTGATCCCAGTGTTCCCACAACGCCGAGGGATGTTCAGGGGGCACGATCCTGTCACCGGCACCCGCCGCGATCAGAATGCGTTCTTTGGCGATTTTGCGCGGGTGTGCCAGTGGCGAATGGATGTAAAACGCGGCGCGCATATTTTCTTCGGTGAGCGTGTCGTCCAGACCCGCCTTGTGGTGTCCGGTATCCCGATACACGCGCCACGCCAGATCACCCATACAGGCCGGCGGTACCAGTGGAATCAGGAAATCGAAATCATCAGACAATCCGGCGCAAAGACTCGCCAGATAGCCCCCCAGGCTCATGCCAACCAATCCTACCGGTCGATCACTGCGGCCGCGCAACCAGCGCTTGATCTCGAAAATCTCGTGCATGGCGCGACGTACCGCTGTGGCCAGATGCACGGCATGGGGCACGGTAAAACTTTGCCCCGAAAACAGCGTGCCCGGCGCCCGGCGCGGCCCATGATCTGGCAGGGTGAGCAAAATGACATTGAATCCACGCGCAAACCATTGGCTGGCAGACATGGCCATCGCATCGATGACGGGCCAACCCATCGCAAAACCGTGCAGCACAATGACTGACCCTATTTCACGCTCCGCTCATGCACCCAGTGCTCAAACTGTATTGCGTCATTTTTTTCAGCCGCCGATTCAGGGAGTGGCAGGTGTGGGTAGTGTTGATAGGCACTCTTGAGTTGACGACGATAAATTTTTCCGCCTTTAATGCGGCGTCGTTCCCGGGTGTACAACCTGCGCAATTCCGGAAGCGCTGCCTGACTCCAACTTCTGGACAAAGTGAAAGAATTCATTGGGCTTGTCGATAATACTTTGTATCCAGCATGACATGGATACTGTCGCGCAACATATCGAGATCAACATCGCGCGGCAGAATTCGCTTTTCAACTACGAACGTCACTGTCCGCATCAGTGAGCGATCCAGCAGCGCGGCCAGGGAAGAAACCAGTGCATCCTTGCCCGATTGTCTCGGCACACTCACCCGGCGTAGCATGGGTATCGTTTCAGGACTTACTGTGACCATGGCTTTCTCCTGAATTGACTTTACAAGCTAGCAGGTGAGCTGGCAATTTACATCAGCTTGACCATGACAGATATCAATGTAAATGCAAGATTTTCGCCGTGATCCGGCATTTCCGGGTAAGCTGATTGTCGCCAACAACGGCATTCCAGGCCAGGACCACGGGAGACAGCAGATCATGAGCGCCAGGCAGACTCGCCACAAAGCCATACCGAAATCCACCACGCTGAAATTTGTCAGCTCCATGCAGCGCCGACTGTTTGATTATGAATTTCTCGGACTAAAAAACCTGGATAAGGACAAGCCTTCGATACTGGTGGGCAATCATTCCATTTATGCCTGGGATGTCGCCATTATGCTGGTTGAGCTCAAAATGCAAAAAGACATCGAACTGCGCGCTCTGGGTGACCGAATTCACGCCAATATTCCCTTGTGGCGCGATCTGCTGGAAAACTATGGTGTGGTACCGGGCACTCCACAGAACTGCTCGCAACTGATGCAAAGCAAACAACATATCCTGGTGTTTCCAGGCGGAGCGAGGGAGGCTTTCAAGCGCAGCGGTGAGGAGCATCGACTGTTCTGGAAGAAACGCACCGGATTTGCCCGCATGGCAGTGGCAAACAAATATCCCATCACACCCTTTTTTGTCTACGGCGCTGATCTTGGCTATGACATTTTATGGGATTACAGCCGCATGAAAAAAAACCGGGTGCTCTCTCCCCTGTTCCGCAAGAAGAGCAGATTGAACAAACTCCTGCGCGATGGCGAATTGTTTCCACCCATTGCAGTGGGAAGATACAACACCCTGATGCCAAAGAAGACGCCCATCATTTTCAATTTCGGCAAACCCATTCCAACCAAAAAGTATAAAGGCGCCACGGACGAAGATACGCTATGGGAGGTGCGCGAGAGGGTTGAAGACGCGGTTACGCAGCTAATGCAGGAGGCTATTGATTATCTTGAGGAAAAACGAGCGGATGGCGCCGCGTAAACCCTCGTTATCGCAGCATGATGCGGAGGCCGCGATGCCCACCGGACAGGGGTAAATGGACGACCCATGTCCCCTGTTTTAGCAAGGGCTCTCGCGTTGACAGCACCACAATCTCTATAAACTGAAAAACACTGGTAAGTCTCTGCGTGCAATATCGATTATTCTGGCAGTGTTCGGTCCAGTACACAATAAGACCAAAGCAACACCACAGGTGCTCGATGAATTATCCGACCAGCCGCTTTTTTCCGTCGTCTGTCGCTCATAACTCGTCATCCTTTGTGCCAGCGCCTGTGGCGGCGGAGGGGGCGGTGCTTCAATCTCATCAGGAGAGCGGAAGCGAGGTCGTCCCGCAGGACGGACACACCGGGGCAGATGATGTCTTTCGAAAAGGACATTGAGCCGATCATGCAGGCCAAGTGCATCGGTTGTCACAACAGCGGCAACAATCCGCTGGCACCATTTTCCCTGGAGGGCATTGACCGTGTGAATTCATTCAAGTCGGCCATGCAGTTTGTGCTGGAATCCCACACGATGCCGCCGGCTGACGCACAACAACTCACTGGCAGCGAACACGCCAAACTCATCGCCTGGCTGACCAACCAGCCGTACAAGTATGTGTCCGAAATTCTGCGCATACCCCTCGTAGAGCCCATCGCCTGGGATGTGCAGCCCAAGAATCGGGACGCTTTTCCGGATCATCGCCCGGCCGAAGTGAATTGCGAGCAGGACACGGGCTGGATGGTTGAAGAAGACATTTTGGAAGTGCGCACAGAATTCTGTAACTACCTGTCTATCAGCCAACAGAGCCTGCTTGATCTGAAAGCCGGCACCAGTCTTGAACTGGCGCTGAGCCACAGCGCGCTCAACTTTAATGCGCCGGCAAGCGCCCATATCGCAGTGTCCATCGGCGGCACCCCGATTTGGGAAACCAATGTCCCGATCCCGAGTGACAGAGCAATCATAAAGGAGACCCTGGTGTTACCTTTTGCGGTAAGCCGCGGAGATTCCATCGAAGTGCATTTGCACAACCATGGCAACAACACCTGGGAGATTCACTCTCTCGATGCTTTAATTTCCAGCGATGAGGAACTGACCTACTGCCCGACTTTTGACAGCACGTTTGAAGCCATTCAGGCCGTCGTCTTCGAGCAGGCCGGTTGCGCCAATTCGCTCTGCCACGGAAATGCGAACCAGGGCGATCTGGATCTGACGCCCTTGAATGCGTTCGACAACCTGGTGACGGCGCCATCCAAGGGCTCTTCCCTGGCACTGGTGGAGCCTGGAAATCCCTCGCTCAGCTTTCTCTACCACAAACTGTCGGCAAAGACCTTCCCTGGCAGCTACGCTATCGGCGGCGCGCCCATGCCCAGCGCCGGGGCGCCTATCTCACCCGGGCAATTGGAAGTCATTCGCCTGTGGATAGAGGCCGGGGCTCCCCGCGAAGGCTCGGTGGGTGACACCCTGGGACGTGGCGAGGACGAAATCGAACGACTGTTGGGTGTCTGTCTGCCGGAAGCAGAACCGCTCAATACCACACCGCTCCCGCCGCCCGCTCCGGACAAGGGCGTGCAGTTCAGAATGCCTCCACACGATGTTCCTGCAGAAAAGGAACGCGAGCTCTGCTTTGCCGTATATGAAGATTTCCGCGATGTCATACCGCCACAGTATCTGGACGAGACACGCGACAACTTCTACACGCGGGGCGGGGAATCACGCTCGGATGCGTTTACGCACCATAATCTCCTCTATCTCGTCTCCAGTAGGTGTAGACCAGATTCACGATCCGAGTTTCGGGCAGTGGACGTGTGCAGGTGGCGACAAGGAAGGCCAGGTGTGTGAACCGACTGATCGAAACTCCTGCGGCGCACAAGGTCAGTGCCGTGCGGAGGTTCGAGGACAGCATCGCGTGTCAGGGCTACGGACCTCCTGCACCTCCGGGAAGCAGCAGGGGAACCATTCTGGGGCTGGGCGCGGGAATTGAGCGCGAAGGTTTCTACCAGAGCTTTCCGGCGCATGGCATTTTCTACTGGAACTCCCATGCCTTTAACCTGACCACCAAGGACGGGGTTCACAACCTGTGGCGCAATATCTATTTTGCCGATGACCGGCGCTTCAATGCAAAAGGCGTCAATGTAATCAGCCACATTATTGCCGCTACCGGCACACTGCCGTTCACCAAAAAAACCGTATGCCGCGATTATATTTTCGATCAGGGTGATGGCCTGCTTGCCCTCAGTTCCCACACTCACAAACGCGGCGAGCGGTTTTTTATGTCCGTGAAGGGTGGCGAGCAGATCTACGAAAGCTTTACCTACGACGAACCGGTGTACAAAGAGTTCAATCCAGCCCTGGTGTTCAATAGCAGCGACCCCGCACAGCGCACCATGGAGTGGTGTGCCACCTACAATAATGGCGTCAATGCCGATGGATCGCCCAATATCGAGACGGTTACCCGCTTGTCCAAACGGCCGAGCAATGCCTTTGCCTGCAATCCAACGGCTTGTGTCGCTGGCAAGATTGGCGCGAGTTGCAAGGGCAAGAAGCGATAATGCCAGCTGTGATTCATCACCTGGCGCCGGTGATGGCTGGTGCGATGCCTGTATCATCATGCCAGGCGCGGCAACCGATGATGAGATGTTCATCCTGCTGGGCTCCAAACTGGCAAATCACGATGCCTTGATCAATCCACCAGCGGACACTAACTGACCAGGCTGCTGCCGCCATCCACCACAATGACCTCGCCAGTGATGAAGGGTGCATCACAGGCGAGGAAAGCCACGGTTCGTGCGATGTCGGTCGGGTCTCCCATACATTTCAGCGGCGTCTTGGCCACAATCCTGTCGCGGGCGGATGCGTCATAGGCGTCGTTGCCCTCGGGCCACAGGATTGCCCCCGGGGCAATGCCATTCACCCGTATCTCAGGGCCCAATTCCACCGCCAGACTGCGGGTAAGGGAAGCCAGCCCTGCTTTAGCCGCACTATAAGCGTTAAAGTGGCGTAACGGGCGATCCGCATGGGCATCGAGAATATTGACGATACTGGCGCCGCCACCGCGCAGACCGGGCAATAAACCCTGAATCAGAAAATAGGGAGCGCGCAGGTTGGACGCCAGCATGCTGTCGAATTGGGCCGGTGTGCAGCTCTCGATGGGAGTGGGTGCAAAACCCGATGCATTATTAACCAACAGGTCGATGACAGAATAGTGCGCAAGAAGTTGCGCCGCCAGTGCGCTGACCTGCGCCTGGTCTTCCAGATCTGCCTCAAACAAACGGCAGGACCCGGCGCGACGCTCGCAGAGTTCACCGGCCAGCGACTGCGCGCTGTCCACAGAATTGCGGTAGTGCAACGCGATATCGAAGCCAATGCTGTGCAGGTGTCCGGCGATGACCCGGCCGATCCGTTTAGCGCCACCTGTGACCACCGCTATTTTTCGCACTTCAAGCCCCACAATTGGGTCGCAGTTCAGCCCACGGCTGAATCCGGTACCCATACGCCATGGAACCCCACCGGCACGCGTACCGGTAACGGTACTTTGGCAATCGGTCCGCCAGAGACATTGGTCGCATCGAACAGGCAGAATGCGCTGGTTTCGCTATTCTTGTCATAGACGTAACTGGCCAGATAACCCTCATCTTCAGCGCCGCCTGACTCGCGGGCAGGTATAAAGATGGCTTCGGCCGGAGTGAGCGCGGGGCCAGGCAGATAGTTGTCTACCTCGCCGGTTTTTACATCATATTTTCGAATACCGCTTTCTGAGTTTTGAATGCGTTCCGGGGAGTCATTTTTTTCATCAACCACCAGGCTGTAACCATAGCGATAGTCCTTGGTCCAGTAGCTACGATTCACCTGCGGAAATTCCATGGAATGCTCATGGATCTGCTGCACGGATGCCTTGCCGGTTTTCATATTCATGGAAAAACGCGACAGGCGCGCGGGATGGAAAAAGTCATGTGAATTTTTCACCCACAAATTGTCATACCGGGCTGCGTCCACCACCACGTCGTCGCCCTGCTCAAAGGAATTCATGATGTGGAAGATAAAGCAGGCGGGAACATCAAACCATTTCACATCGGCATTGGTGCCGGTGCGCGGCATAACGCCAAAGCGGCAGGGCGCGTCATTATCCCACTTGAATGGCAGGCCGCTGCCGGAGATAGCAGAGAGCCAGGAAAATCTGACCGGCATCTCCATAAACACGACGTAATTGTCGGTGACAGCGAAATCGTGGATCATGCTCGGGCCAGTCAACTCGATCGGCTCCACTTGCAACATATTGCCAGCAGCATCCGCTCGCATATAGGTCAGGTAAGGCTGCATGACATTGTAGCCAAAAAACAGTAACTCACCGGTCACGGGATCAATCCGCGGGTGTGCCGTCATGTTCCCCGTCAGCTTGCCGTCATAATTGAATACGCCCTTGGTAGACAGGTCGTCGGGGTTTATGAGGTAAGGATAGCCGAACTCCCCCAGCGACATCAGTTCACCCCCGTGGTGAATCAGGGAAACAGCGCTGGTCGTATTCTCCGGCTTGGGCGCGCTGAACTTGCCCACTTCCTTGCGATAGACAGGTGTATCGATGTAGCGGTTGCGATACCACTTCGCCTGACCGCCCTCCAGTCGCACGCCATGCATCATCCCGTCGCCACCAAAAAAATGTTCGCTGATACCACGTGGAGGAATTGGTGCCATTGCGCACATACAGGCCGTTAAGTTCAGGCGGGATACTGCCCTCAACCTTGAGATTTGTTGCAGTGACTTCTTCAGAACGGGCCTGAAGTTCCCCTGTTGCCAGAACTTCACCGGAGGCTCCTCTTCAGCACAACCACCAATGACGGTTGATGTGGCGACGCCCAGGGCACCCAAGCCAGTGTACCCGAGAAATTGTCTGCGTTTCATTATGTTATTACCTGCATTGACCGGGATTCGTTACTCGCAACGAGTCTACCTGATACTATTGCGCGTATGCATCGCTTTGGTTGTAAAGATCGAAGCTGTCAATTGAAACATTCCCACTGGAAATGAAACTCAGGAGTCTTATGCGCAAGTTTGCCAAGCTTTTCGGCCTGTTACTCACAGCCATTCTTACTGTTGCATGTTCCGATGATGATGACTCCCCATCACAACCAGACAGCGGTACATTCTCCCAAGCTACCGTCACTGTACCGAGCGAGGCTACTCCGGCCTTCACGCCCGGCACAGCGGGCGTGGTGGTCGATAACGAGAAGATGCTGCGCCAGTTCGGCGTCCGCCGAGATAAACTTCAATCGCGCGATTTATACGCGCTATTTCTTGTCGAACAGGGATGGCGACACAACCGGATGCAATTGTCGTGCTTATTCCCGGCTTCGAGGGTGGCGCGGCGAATTTCTACCTGCTAGCCGAAAACCTCCTGCGTCGCGCTGCGGCAGAGGCCAACCTGGTAGTGGAAGTATGGGCGGTGGATCGTCGTTCCGCTCATCTGGAGGATACTGTAGGCCTGGACATCGCCGAGGACCTTGACCGATCCCCTGGTCGGACTGGATTTCCTGTTCGGTGACGCCCTGGGTCTGGCACTTGAGCCCCGCACTGGTCGAGGGCCCTAACCGCCGCGCGGAATTTTATAACAGCCAGTAACGACACCGCATTCATCGCCCAGTGGACCACGCTGGTACACTCGCAGGATATCGACGCGGTGGTTGAGGCGGCGCGCAGGCGCTGCACGCGATGGCAATGTGTTCCTCGGCGGCCACTCCGCGGGAACCGGCTTACACCGCCCGCTACGCTGCCACGGACTTCAATCTGGCAAGGAGGCGCTCCTGAGCCCGGTTACCAGAAACTGCGCGGGCTGGTACTGCTGGAGGGTGGTGGCGCGAGCCTCTCGCCGACCCCACCGGATGAGGCGACACTGGATCTGATTGAGGCGCGCTTTGACGGCGGTCTCTACGCCGCAATACGCGACCAGGCTTTACGCTGCATGGACGGTGATACAGCGTGCACACTTGCGACTGCCAATAACGATTGCGCGGCTTTTGCCAGATACCATCCTGTGTGCGCCAATCAAGTGCCTACTCGGTGATTCCTGGCCTTTTGTCGCCACAATTGCTGGCGGTATCCGAGGTCAACGCGCTGGACGCGATTGTGCACGATGACACCGTGCTTTCCATACTGCAGGAGGACCAGAACGGTGTGACAGGCAACAACGCCGTGGCCAAGGTGCCCGAGCTCAATATATTGACTGCACTACTGGGCACTACTCCGGCTTCTTCCGCTACGCTGCTGGGCAAGTTCCTGGATGATGATGGGTTGGCCGCCGCTGCCGCCAGTTTCGTGGCCACGTCATTGGGTTTCGAGGGCCCAGTGGTCAATGGCGTGGCAACCTGGTTGAGTAAGGGCGAGGCAGCTGCCGCCAGACGCCTTCGCGGACAACGGGCCCGCACCACAAGCAATTTCCACTATTGGCAAATGGGGTGTTGAGGTGGAACCTTCCGACCTGGAGGGAAGAATGCTGCCGATCTTTTACCGGGGAAGAACCAATTTCTCGGACTGGTACTACCCTTCGTCAGGCCTTTCCGTGCACCAACGGGCTGGGCCTGGACACCACACCCTCTGTCGGCACCTCCGCCTTTGGGTCGCGGCCGCAGCGATATCGACAACCGCACCCAGGCCACTGCTATCAATATTCCCGTCATTGCCTTTGGCGGCAGCAACGGGCTGACGACTGTGCCTGCAGTCTGGCTGGGCTTCGCTGATGCGATCGCGCCATGCGCGGCGTCCGAGTTGTGACGGCGTGACGCCGCGGGTGCTGGACCGGCAGCAATCCAAATGAAGCTTTCCCTACGTTCGGGGGAATATGCCGGCGGCTTTGAAGTATATATCTCGGAAGGCTACAGCCATCTCGATATTCTCACAGCGGATGACGACCAGACCAATCATGTGATCGGCCCACTGCTGGATTTCATCAACCGCAATGTGCAGTGAGTGCAGCCTGCTCTGTTATTGACGCAGCGCAGAGAGATAGGGAAGCACCTGATCCTCGAATAATCGCAGCATGCGCCATCGATTCGGCAGGTTCGATGCCCGCCAGCAATGGGTTGAGATAGAGTACCGAGTGCGGGCCGAGTTCCTCGGCCAGCGCCACGGTCTGTTCCGGCGTCAGCACGCGGTAGGCGGGAGCTGCGCCGGACATTTTCCTCGGTCATCGCAAATGCATAGGGGCCAGCGGGTTTCCCGAATGCCTCGATGGTCCACTCACTGTAAGACTTGAGCTGGTGCAGCACGTGTGGCATGACCATGTTCCAGGCGCGTTCCGGCTCGTGCGCAACCCACAGAAAAATGGGACCCTGCTGCGGGTAGGCGCCCGGGTCCTGTTTCCCCAGCGCGATGCACTCCTCCCGATAGGGTTGCCAGAGGCGCGCGTCCAGGGGCGGGAACCAACCATCGGCAATGTGGGCGGCGCGGCGCGCGGCGGCGGGCGAACTGCCGCCGAGCAGGATCGGCGGCGCGCAGGGTTCCGGCCTGGGAGAGATGGTCAGCATGCGCCCCTGCCACTCAAACGCCCGGCCGCTCCAGGCCAGCTTGAGGAACTCACAGGCTTCCCCCATCGCCGCCCAGCGGTCCCCGAGCTGGCGACCAAATGTCTCGAACTCCACGGGGCGATAACCGGCGCCGATGCCCAACTGCAAGCGGCCGTTACTGATGATCTGGGTTATTGCCGCATCCTCCGCCAGCTTGGGCAGATCATAGAGTGGCGCCAGCAACACCGATGTACGCAGCGTGATGCGCTTGCTGCGCGCGGCCATGGCGCTGGCCAGAATCAGGGGTGAGGGATTGTATCCATCTTCTGCACTGTGATGTTCACCCAAACCTACCACGTCAAAACCCAGGGCATCGGCCCAACTGACCTGGTCCAATGCGCACTCAAACAGTCTGGTGCGCTGCGCCCCGAAACGCGGGGGCGCGCATGTCATAGGTCAGGCAAAGTTCCATAGGGTCCACCCATTGCAATGGCGCTGCTGAATAGTAGAAGAAACAAACTTGCCATCGCGAGCCTGAAACATCAGACTTGGCGCCGGGCCAGGATCAGTCATACTTACCCCTACCTCATAGCAATTCGGTTCGCAAATATCAAGGAAAAGGAGAGACACATGTCGCTGTTGGACAAATTCAGACTGGATGGCAAAGTGGCCGTGGTCACCGGCGCAGGCAAGGGTATCGGTGCGGGTATTGCCCGCGCGTTCGCGGAGGCGGGAGCTGATGTGGTGATCGGTGCGCGCACCGCGGCAGACCTTGAGCGCGTGGCGCATGACATCCGGGCGATGGGACGGCGCGCGCTGGTGGTCACTACCGACGTGCTCGACTTTGCGCAGTTGCAGCACCTGGCTGATCGGGCGATGCAGGAATTCGCTCGCATCGATATCCTGGTTAACAATGCGGGGGGCTTTCCGCCCAAACCCGTGGCAAAAACCACCGCACGGGAATTCGAAGGCGCCTTTCGCTTTAATGTGAGTACCGCGTTTGAGCTGTCGCGCATCTGTGCGCCATTAATGGTCGAGTCCGCCGGCGGTGGAGCGATACTCAATATTTCCTCGATTGCCGGGCATAAACCCACCCCGTGTTTTGCTGCTTACGGCACCGCCAAGGGTGCGCTGTCCCTGCTGACCCAGGAACTGGCACAGGAGTTCGCCCCGAAAGTGCGCGTCAACGCGATCGCGGTGGGCTCCACCAAAACCGACGCACTCAACACCGTACTCACTCCCGAAATAGAGCAAACCATGGTGGAGCTGACACCGATGGCGCGTCTGGGTGAAGTCGAGGATATTGCCCTCGGCGCCCTGTACCTGTGCACGCCGGCCGCCAGCTATGTCACCGGCGAGATTCTCGGCGTCAACGGCGGCCTGGAACGACTGAACATGCAAATGCCGCGCGCCTGGGGTGGCATGGGCTGAGGTAAAAATACTCTGGCATTACGATTAGCGGAATTTGGCTATAATTAGACCAATACCGTTGTCCGCTATGGTATTACACTCAACCCATGAAGCCTGAGATGGAGTAATCTGCCATGCCGCAAGTTTCCCTGACACCCGCCGATGTAGAGGTGCTCCCGCGCAACAGGGAGTACGATATCGCACGCTCCCTGGAGCGGGACTGGTTTGATAATCATCCCTTCAAGACTGCCTGGTTCAACGCTATGTCGATCACCTTTCCACTGGGTGAAAAATTTTTTATCGACAGCGTGCGGCATTTTTCCGATCAGATAGATGACCCGAAGCTGAATGAAGAGATTCGCGGTTTTTGCGGGCAGGAAGGCTTCCATCGTCGTGAACACCAGCGTTATAACGAAACCCTGTGCCGGCTGCGCGGCTATGACCTGAGTTACCTCGAGGGGCGCCTGGAAAAAAACATTGAGCGGGGCAAGAAATTTCTGTCGCCGCTGGAACGCCTTGCGGCGACTGCGGCATTTGAACATATCACTGCAATCATGGCCGAATCCGCCCTCAGCGAGGACGATCCCATGATCAATTCCGCCGACAGCGCAATGCGAGCAATGTGGCAGTGGCATGCCGCCGAGGAAATGGAGCACAAGGCAGTGGCGTTCGATGTTTACAGGGCGGTAGGCGGGACCGAGAAGATGCGCAAAAGGGCCATGCGCCAGGCGACTTTTTTCCTGATGCTGGATGTCCTGATCGGTCTGGTGCACATGCTGAGGAAGGACAAGAAGCTGTGGAACGTGAGCCTGTGGTCACAGGGCTGGAAGTTCCTGTTCTTCAAGGACGGCATCCTGCGCCGCGTCTGGAGCGCTTATAAAGAGTACTATCGCGACGGGTTCCATCCCTGGGATCGCGACACCAGGCCACTTCTACAATCCTGGAAACTCAACGAGTCACAGGCCCTGATGGCTTAGACTCGAGTCGGGCCTGGCGCTTACGATTAGCCTGGCGCTGTTCTGTCTCAGGAAAATTGACTGATGATATCGTCAGCGTAGCGTTTCACGCTGTCGATTTTCTTGTCCAGATCGTCTGTCTCCCCGTGATAGAAGGGCCACGGCATGGTCAAAATGTGTGTCACACCGGCATCTGCCAGACGCGTGTAGCCCTCGACATTCCAGGCATCCGACGGCGTCGCCATAACATCAAAGGGCAGGTGATCACGCCCGTACTCCCTGCGCCAGGCCTTGATGCGCTCAATGCAGTCGATGATCTCGGCGGAAGTCTGCAGGTCCGTGACCCATCCATCCCCAAGGCGGGCGGCGCGGCGCATGGCCGGTTCCGAAATGCCGCCAATCCAGATCGGAATGTACTCAGTCGGCGCAGGATTCATTTCCAGGCTGTCAAACTGATAGTGCTCTCCTGCGTATTGCACCATTTCGCCGGTCCACAGCAGGCGCAGGATTTCCAGCATTTCATCCGTACGTTTCCCGCGGGTCTTGAAATCGGTGTTCATCAGGGCAAATTCGTCCCCCGACCAACCCACACCGATAGCCGGAGTGACCCGATTGTTGGAAACGATGGCGGCGGTGCTAATGGCCTTGGCCACGAGGAATGGATTGCGCATGGGTAGCACAAAAATATTGTTGGTAAAGCGCAGTTTTTCCGTGATCGTTGCCAGCGCGCCGATCATGACCCAGGGATCGGGCCAGTCCGTGTAAGGCGGGCCAGCGGCGACTGCCATCTGCCGTATAGGGATACGGGGTAGTGATGCTCTGCGGATTCACCACATGGTCCGAAAAGGACATGGCGTGCCAGCCATGCGTATCCGCAACGGGGGCCAACCGAGTGAGGTGCGCCACACTGCTGAATGAGGTGGATAAGACAAACTTCATGCTGGAGTGCGCTCCTGAGCAGATACCAGTGGGGGACTGGCTATTTGGAAATATTGATCTCTTGGCTGGGCTCGACATAAATGTGGCTGAGGCATTCACCCTCTTGCTCATTCCACTGGTCGAGCTCTCCCATCCTGCAACGCGCGGCGTCGATCACCTTCACCTGAGACATCTCATGGCACCCAATGCCGGAGATCTGGATTTCCGTGTACTTATTTTTGGTCGGCATGATTGACGTAAAGGATATCGACGGACTGTCGTAAACAATGCCTTCGTTGTTCAAAATGGCAAAGCGTGGCACCAGTGGCGTGTATTTTGTAACCCAGGTTGTTCTGCAAACGAAATTGTAATTTACACGCATCCTGCATATCCCATACCTGGGTCACTGTCAGCACCGCGCTGTTGGATGGATCACCTTCCACGAATTGAATAAACTCCCAAGTATAGTCCCTGTTCAACCGGACCTGCCGGCCGTCTTTGGTAACTGCCTTGAGATCCTCTTCGAGTTCGGCTTGTACACGTGCCCCAAAGCTCAGCAGCAGAATCAACACCATAAACATCAATTGCTTCATAAAATTCTGTACCACATCCGTGACAACCTTTTTTGACCACATATATTGCCTTTCGTTGCCTGAAGGGTATCGTCACTGCAAAGGGTAAGCAATACTTGTGTCGGAATGTCGCGAATTGCCGGGCACGGAAATGGCAGGCTGGCATGTTGCGGCTACCACACACTACTCAAAGCCAAGCGCCTGCAGGACGCCTTATGACTGTCGATTACCGCACACGCTGTGATGCCGATGTAACAGACATCGATATTACGGAGTTTTTTTCGCACACCTTTGCCAATCTTTTAGACAACGCCGCTCCTTTTATCCAACCCTGGCTGGCAGGCAACACTCCCGAGGATATGAGTATCGAATGCGAGGGAACTTGCTGGCACCTGTCGGCAGTGGATGGGCGAATCCAGTTAAAGCAGGGCGCGGGCGAAACGGGCCTGCTGGTCAAACTCACCCCCAGTGAATTTTCTGGCCTGGTTAATGACCTTTATACCCCCATGACCTTTTTTGTCAGCGGCAGCCTGAACATCCTGCGAGGCGAGTTCGGTACGTTCCTGGATTGGTGGTTGATTGTCCGTGCACTCGTCGACCAGCGCCCCATCCATGTTCCTGGCGAGACGAATTTCCGCGACCGGCACGGCGCGCCACTGAACCTGAATCATGCTTTCTGCCTGGAGGACTCCCTGGAAGACATGCGGCACTTCCTGGAGACAACCGGGTTTATCCATATCGCCGGCGTGTTCAGCGCGGCCGAGATGTCCGCCATTTCGGCGGATATAGACAAGTACCACGACAATTATTACGAGGGTGACGACAGCAGCTGGTGGGCCACCACAAAAAATGGTGAACGCCGCCTGGTTCGACTGCAACGCTTCGACCAGTTCTCGGCAGCCACCCGGTCAATACTGCATGACCCCCGCTTTACAAGAATCGGGGATATCAGTGGCGATGGGCACGTCCACTGTGGGTTGGAAGGAAATGCAATAGAGGCGCTGATCAAGCCACTGGATGTGGTGCAAGGGATCTCCGACCTGCCCTGGCACAAGGACTGCAGTCTGGGTCGGCACAGCTATGATTGCTGCAGCCTGACTGTGGGCATATCAGTCACCGGCGCGGGTGCTGATTCCGGACAGCTGCGCGTTATCGCCGGCTCCCATCGCGCGCTGATGTGGCCGGCACTCCTGGGCAGACCAGAGAAATATGGTCTCCCCGTGGTCGATTTGCCGACCCGAACCGGTGATGTCACCGCACACCTGAGTTGCACTCACCATATGGCGCAAGCGCCCACGGCCAGGGAGCGCCGTGTCATGTACACCAGCTTCCGCCTGCCCTCGGTAACCGTCGATTCCAGTATTGAATCCAGGGCGCGAATCAACCAGGCGCGCGAAGCAGCCTATAAAACGGTGTCCCAGTAACGCTACGTTAAACTGCACAGTTTGGCCTAGCGCAGAGCCAGCCCTTCCAGACCACCCGCTGCACGCCACTCCCCGAGCAGGCGAAAGAATTCTATGGAGCCGCCGCCATAGAAGCCATTTTGCGCGTTTCGATCACCTGTCCTGCCTTCGTTGTTGTAGTAGCCCGGGGTGCAGTTTTCCAGAAAGTCACCGGTATCGCGGGCCCGGTCTATGCAACGCTGTACCCACCCCGCTTCACCCTGCTCAGTAACCTCAACCCGCGAGCATCCCTTTGCGCCAGCTGTTTCAATAATGTAGGCGATATGTTTGGCCTGTTCGTCAAGCAGATGTGGATAGTTCGCCGTAAACCCCGCCTGCGCATTGCTCATGATGAAGCAGTTGGGGAACCCGTTAACATGCATGCCGTGCAGTGTTCGCACACCGCTCGCCCATTTTTGCGTGAGGCTCTCGCCGCCGCAGCCGAGCAACTCGATATCCGCGCGACGCGAGTAATCCGTGCCGACCTCAAACCCACTGGCGTAAATCAGGCAATCCAGTTCGTACTCCCGACCCTGCGCCCTGACACCTGTTGCAGTGATACAGTCGACACCCCGTCCCTGGGTGTCAACCAGGGTCACATTGGGGCGATTGAACGTCTCCAGGTATTCATTGTGAAAGCAGGGTCGCTTGCAGAACTGGCGATAGTAGGGTTTCAGTGCTTCTGCGGTCTGCGGATCCTTCACGATGGCATCCACCCTGGCGCGAATTTCTTCCATCTTCTCAAAATCCGCCAGCTCGACTGCCCGTGCGATCCCGGCAGGCGACATATCGCCTGACACATTCTGGCGCAGCCCAAACAGCAGCTTTCCTATCAGGTCGGTCCAGCCGTCACCCACAAGGTCCTGTGGCTGTGGTACACCGGAAACCAGGGCGTTGAAATTGTCCATGCGATGCCGGTGCCAGCCTGGCGCCAGACTCTGTGCCCATGCCGGATCGGTGGCAGGATTATGTTTAACATCAATTGAGGAGGGCGTGCGCTGGAATACATAGAGGTGTTGGGCCGACTCTCCCAACAACGGTACACACTGGACGGCTGTGGCGCCGGTACCAATGATACCGACCCGCTTATCGGCAAGTCCTGTCAGGCCACCACTGGCATCGCCACCCGTATATTTATAGTCCCAGCGACTGGCGTGGAAGGCGTGTCCCTGGAATTTCTCAATACCGGGAATACCCGGGAGTTTGGGCCGGTTAAGGGGGCCGGTCGCCAGGCACAGGTAGCGCGCCTTCATGCGATCCTTGCGATTCGTCGAGACAATCCAGCAGGACTCTTGTTCGTCCCAGCGCAACGTTTCGACCCGGGTCTGGAAACAAACATCACGGTACAGGTCGAACTTGCGCGCGATAGCCCGGCTGTGCTCCAGGATCTCTGTGCCGAAAGCATATTTCTCGCGGGGGATGTAACCGACCTCCTCCAGCAGTGGCAGATAGGTATAGGACTCGATATCGCAGGCGATGCCCGGATAGCGGTTCCAATACCAGGTACCGCCGAAGTCGGCAGCGGGATCGATGATGCGGATGTCTTCAACCCCGGCCTGCCGCAGGCGTGCGCCAGCCAACAGCCCGCCGAAGCCACCCCCGATAATCAGCACTTCAACCTGGTCGGTGAGTGGCTCGCGCGCAAAGCCCGGTTCTGCGTACGGGTCGTCCAGGAAGTGGGCAAAGTCCCGCGTGACCTCGATGTACTGGTCATTACCCTCTGCGCGCAGGCGTTTATCACGCTCCCGCCGATACTTGTCGCGCAGCGCATCCGGGTCGAACGCGACGGCCTTCGCAGCCTGCTTTGTGTCGTGGTCAACCGTCTGGTCTTTCTGTCCTTCTGCCATGGGCTTGTCTCCCGCCGGTTATTTAACACGAAATTATTGCACTGTGGGCTCTACCCTACCATCTCCCTGAGACCGTGCCCCACAAGGGTTTACACAAGAGCCACGGCGCAGCCGAAAAATATTGATCTGGATCATTTATCCGTCACTTTAAAACAGTCAGTCCTGTTTTTATTTTCAACCGAACCGTATTATTTTGACCTGATTGCGTACCCAACAATATTGGAGATGATAATGGACCTGAGCCGCTTTCCCTACCTGCAGGGCAACTATGCGCCGATTGACGAAGAGCGCGACTTCGACGTACCCGACCTGCATATCGAAGGTAACATTCCCGCGAATCTGGTCGGTGCTTTTATGCGCAATGGCGCCAACACTGCCTACGAGCCGATCCACTATGTCTATCCCCTGGACGGCGACGGCATGATCCACGCCCTGTATTTCGACCAGGGCAAGGTGCACTATCGCAATCGCTGGGTGCAAACCAGCCACCTGAAGACCGAGCGCAAGTTCAATCGCACTATCTACGGCAGCCCCGGCAAGCTGGTGCCTGTGCCGCAGGAGGTGCTGGACGCTGGCGGCGAGCCCAACCCACTCAAAAACACGTCCAACACCAGCGTATTGCAACACGGCGGCAAGCTCTACTCACTGTGGGAGGGGGGCTTTCCCCACCTGATGACCCCGGGCCTCGATACGGTAGGACTGTACGACTACGATGGTTACCTGAAACCAGGCGATGCGCTGACTGCACACCCGAAAGTCTGTCCCGACACCGGTGAACTGATTACCTGTACGCAGCGCTGGGATCAACCCTATTTCACCCTGCAGATCATCGACAAGCAGGGCAAGCCGGTGCGCGCCATCGAAGTACCCATGCCGAGAAAGGCGATCATTCACGATCTGCAACTGTGCGGTAACTATGTCGTGATTTTCTATCCCCCGGCCTACCACGATATCAATAAGGCAATGAAGGGCGAAGACCCCTTCCTGTGGGAGCCGGAAACACCCGCGAAAATCATTGCCATTCCACGCAACGGCGGCGACATCCTGTGGTTTGAAACACCTGCGTTTTTCAGCTGGCACTTCTGCAACGGTTTTGAGCGCGATGGCAAACTCATTATCGACTATGTCTGGATGGAAAAAATACCCTTTGCCAAGAACATGAACTCCGGTCTGGAAAAGCAGACACGCAACATGCACCGCATGACGCTGGACCTCAAAACCAAAGCGGTCACCGATCACAAGGTGGGCGATATCTACTGCGAGTTCTCACGTTCGGACGAGCGACTCTGTGGCAAACCCTACCAGTACGGTTTCGCCACAGCCTCCAACCGCCAGTGGGCTGACGCGCACGGCTATAACTGCACCTTGCGCTACACCATGGAAACGGGCGAACACCAGTTGTGGGAGTACGGTAAGGATGCAAATGCCGGAGAGCCGGTCTATGTGCCGAACCCCGATAGCGGCCGGGAAGAGGATGGCTATGTGATGTGTTACGTGTACAACCCCGGCGAAGATCCTTTTGTCTCTGTGTTGAGCGCCGGGAATATTTCCGCCGGGCCGATAGCAAAAATACATATACCCGGCCGCGTGCCAAATGGCTTTCACGCCAACTGGATGCAAGGTTTAAAGCTCAAGGGTTAACAGGGTAAATTGAGGTAGCCAACCATGGCAAAGAAAGTGCACAAAAAACCCGAGGCACACATTCTGGCGCGCTCTCCGGGACCGTCCTACCAGGACCTTCTGGACAAAGAGGTGAACCCGGTGCCCGACAGCCTGCGGGACAACACCAACCCCTACCTGGGATCGGAAAATCTATCGGTGGATCGTTATCTGTCGCGCGAATTCCACGACAAGGAAGTGGAGCACGTGTGGCAGCGCACCTGGCAGGCCGTGTGCCGTGAAACTGAAGTCGGCGAGCCCGGTGACACGCATGTCTACGACATCACGCGTTTCTCCATCATCGTCACCCGCACCACAGCCGGTAAGCTCAAGGCATTTCGCAACGCCTGCCTGCACCGTGGCCGACAACTGGTCGACAAAAATGGCAATTACGAAAAGTTTCGCTGTCCCTATCACGCTTTTACCTGGAGCCTGGAGGGCGACTTCAAATGGGCGCCCTGTAAATGGGACTTCCCCCACATCAAGGATGAAGCATTCGGTCTGCCAGAAGTACAGGTCGATACCTGGGGTGGCTGGGTATTCATCAATATGGACCTCGATGCCCCGTCGCTGCAGGACTATCTCGGCGTACTGCCCAGCCACTTCGAGCGCTGGAAGCCGGAAAACGGCTATAAAATGATCCACGTGGAGAAGGTTATTCCCTGCAACTGGAAAGTGGGCTGGGAGGCCTTTATCGAGTCCTACCATGCGGTGGCGACCCATCCGCAAATCCTGCCCTATACCGAGGATGCCGATTCCCAGTATGACGTCTGGGGTGACCATATCAGTCGCACCATTACCGCATTGGGTGTCCCCAGCTTTCACCTGAAAGATGTCACTGACCAGGACGTGGTCGATACCATGCTCGGCGTATCCGCCATGGTCGCCAGGCCCAATCACGCGAAAGTGCCAGACGGGATGACGGCACGGGAATATATCGGCCAACTGAACTCCGAAGCGTTCAGCGAAAATCACGACCGGGAGCTGGCCAGCTTCGCCACCAACGCCGAACGCATGGATTCCATTCTTTATTCTATCTTTCCCAATTTTGCGCCCTGGGCGGGCTTTCATCCCAACATCACCTATCGCTTTCGCCCCAATGGCGACGACCACACCACGGCGTTGATGGAAGTCATTGTCATCAAGCAGCTGGCGACAGGCGCACCGAGACCCAAGGACGTACCCGTAAGGCGCCTGGGTGACAACGAACTGTTTTCGCAGGCGCCCGAACTGGGCGTTAGCCTGGGCACTATCTTTGACCAGGACCTGTTCAACATGCCGATGATCCAGAAGGGCATGCACAACGTGAAATCGCGCGAACTGGTGCTGGCCAACTACCACGAGGTACGCATCCGTCATTTCCACCAGACGATCGACAAATACATCAACGGCGAACTGTAGTAATAGCCGTCCGTCAATAAAAGGGAATAGCCATGAGCAAGTGTCCTGCAGATTTCAATTTCTTCGATGAGCAAGTCCTGAATTGTCCCTATGATTTCTACCAGACGCTGCAGGAGCAAGCGCCGGTCTATCAATTACCAGGCACCAACATCTTTATGGTGACGCGTCACGCAGACGTCAAAAAGCTGTTGAAAGATACTGCAACCTACTCCAACAACTTTAATCATCTCCTGAAGGGGCCGGAGCCTGCGCCGGAAGTCACCGCTATTTACGCCAAAGCCTGGCAACCGGTAGATACCATGATTACCGCCGATCCACCGCGGCATAAAACCTATCGCACACTGGTCAACAAGGTTTTCAGTGCGAGCCGCGTTGATGCGATGGAAGAGTACATGAAGACCATCGTCCACGAACTGATTGACAGCTTTATCGAGCGCGGGGAATGTGACTTCATCCGCGAGTTCACCACGCCGCTGCCTGTTTATGTCATCGCAGATCAATTGGGTGTACCGCGCAAGGACCTGAAGGATTTCAAACACTGGTCGGACTCGTTCGCACGGCGCCTGAGCCAGATGGCCACGCCAGAAGAGCAGGTGGAGGACGCGGAGAATATCGTTGCCTTTCAATTCTACTTCGAAAAAATGATTAACGAGCGCAGGAAAAATCCCTGCAACGATATGATTTCTGACCTGGTGACGACGGAAATCGAGGATCCTGACAACGGTGAGGTGCGCCCACTCAATATGGAGGAGCTACAAAGCATCCTGCAGCAACTTATGGTGGCGGGCAACGAGACCACCACCTCAGCCATTACTGGCGGCATGGTCAGCCTGATTCAAAATCCCGAGCAAATGAAGGCGTTACAGGATGATCCCGGTAAAATCGCCAATGCAGTGGAAGAGATCCTGCGCATGGAGTCCCCCAGTGCCGGCATGTGGCGTGTGGTTAAAAAGGACAGTGAATTTCACGGCGTAAAAATCCCGAAAGATTCGCTGGTGATGCTGCGCTACCACGCGGCAAACCGCGACCGGCAGCTATTCGATGATCCCAATGACATTCATATAGATCGCGACAACGCCGATGACCACATTGCCTTCGGCCAGGGCATCCACTTCTGTCCCGGGGCCATGCTGGCCCGCAAGGAAATGAACGTGGCGTTTGAGGCTCTGTTGTCTCGCCTGGACAATATTCGCTTGGTAGAAGAGAAAAGCGACCTGAGTTATTGGCCCAATATTGTTTTACGCGGGCTCAAGGAGCTGCATATTCGCTTCGATAAGCGCTCTGCCTGACACCAGCCAGGTCTTAACTCTTACGGCCGGAACCGCTGTCGTACGCAGACTGCGCTTTGCGCATACCGGCCCGGGCCTGATCGGTGATGACAACGGACTGAAAAACCTCCTGCTCATGCCGCATCGCCTCGCGCAGCGGAGCATCGTCATTTTTTGCCAGAATCCGCTTGAGGCCGGCGCTTGCCGCCGGTGACTTTTCTGCCAGCTCCTTGGCCAACTCGAGCGCCACCTGCAAGGCCTGCCCGGTGGGCACCACTCGATTGATAGCCCCCAGATCGTAGAGGCGCTGCGCACCCAGCGGCCGGCCCGTCAGCACCATCTCGGTGGCGGTGGCGCGCCCCGCCAATCGCGCCAGGCGACTGCTGCCACCAATACCGGTAGTCAGTCCCATGTTGATTTCCGGCTGGGAAAAATTGGCCTGCATTTCGGCTATCCGCAGGTCACAGGCCCAGCCCAGTTCGGCGCCGCCACCAGAGCTATTTCCCGAAATTGCAGCGATACTGATGACATCCTCGTGCGACAGTTCCTCCAGCGCGCTGAACCACCCGGCTCCGGTTCCGGTCTGCTCCAGCCCTTCGACACCATTGGATAAATCGCGCAGCCAGGCGTGCTCCAGCCAGTGGCCCGCCAGGCCCGAGGCCAGGATCACCACTCTCGCACCCGATTCCCGACACCGCGTAAGCTGCTCTGCCAGCGCATCGATCGCCGCCCAGCAGAGCTGGTTGGCACGCAGGGGGTCGCTGAAGGTCACAACCGCAATACTGTCGCCGGTCCAATTCACGTTTATCGTGTGGCTCATACTGTCTGCTCCGCTGCTGGACAAGCTCGCCCTCGGCTTCATAGCGCACTTTCTGCAGTAACAGCCACAGCTTATTTTCCATAATGTACTACCCGTTTCAGGGGTGAATGTTGGATGACTCGACAGTGTCCATAGTACCTTTTTTTCCAGAACCCGAGGTAGCCACGGCCGGCGCCCAGACATTGACGTAAATCCATTGCAAACTACTATTAGTGGCTCTTACACTGTTTCTGCAATGACTTTTTCATTGAGCCTTCCATGGCAGTCAGCCACTACTGGACGTGAGAGCCTGAATAATGAGCAGGAAAACTGTTTTCATCACCGGGGTTACCGGTTCAATGGGTGGCGCTGGCATGCATGAACTATTGCGGCGGCGCGAACGCTTCAACCTGGTAACCCTGGCCAGGCCGTCGGCGGCAAACAAACTCTCGTTGCGCGAGCTGGAACAACAGCCTGGCGTGCGTATCGTCTGGGGTGACCTGACCTGCTATGAAGACGTACTGGCCTGCGTTACAGGGGCTGATATCGTCCTGCACCCGGCTGCGATGATCGCCCCTGCGGCCGACCACGATCCCCAGGGGGCTCGTGCGGTTAATGTCGGCTCGATGGAGAACATCCTCAGGGCGATCAAGGCGCAACCAGATCCCGACCGGATAAAGCTCGTTAATATTGGCTCCGTGGCAATGACCGGCGACCGGCTTTATCCCATCCATGTGGGGCGCACCGGTGACCCGATGAAGCCGAGCATTTACGATGCCTACGCCTGCAGCAAGATCGATGCGGAACAACTGGTGGCGGAATCCGGCCTGAAGTACTGGGTCAGTTGCCGCCAGACTTTCATCGCGGTCCCGGACACTCTCGCCCTGATGGACCCGATCATGTACCACCAGCCCTTGCAGACCTGCATAGAATTCTGCACCGCCCATGACTCCGGCCTGCTGTTGGCCAATGCCTGCGAAGATGACGTTCCGGAGTCGTTCTGGCGCAACTTCTACAATATCGGCGGCGGCCACCTGGCGCGGATCACATTCCTCGAACTGATGGAGCGCGTATTTTCTGCCCTGGGCCTGGGGCGGCCGGAGCAACTGACACAGCGCAACTGGTTTGCCCTGCGAAATTTTCACTGCCAGTGGTTTGAAGACTCGTCGCGGCTGAACGATTACCTCCACTTCCAGACCATGGGCATTGACGAATATGTTCAATCGGTACTCGACGGTTCACCCTGGTATGTCTTGCTCCCCACCAAACCCGGTATCCGCTGGCTCATGGCCCGCCGCTGGGTCAAAGCACTGATTCGCCATTTCCTGATGAAACCGCTGGCCTTTAACACACCGGACAGCACCATGTACTGGCTGCACCACCAGTTGCAGGGCCGGATCTCTGCCTTCTTTAAAGACCGGGCGAGTTGGGAAAACATTCCCCGGGATTGGGCGAGCGTGCGGCGTCCCGCCTTCGATGACTATCAACGCCTTGATCATGGTTATGATGAAACACTGGAAGACGGGCAGCTCGACCTCGCCCAGATGCAAAGGGCAGCCGCGTTTCGTGGCGGGCGCTGCCTGTCCGACGCCATGGTGCCCGGCGCACTGCTGGAGAAATTGCAGTGGCAGTGCTGGCGTGGCCATCGTTTTGAAATGACGCCCAATACCGTGCTGAAAGGGGGTCACTGGTGTCCCGACTGCGCGCCACAAAAAATGGGCTGGGACTACGACGCGGAGGCCGCGCACAATCCTTTCTTTGCGCAGGTCTGGTATCCCAACCACGATATATCCGAATCAAACTTCTATCCGCAGGACTGCTATCTGGACGTGGTTCAAACATAAGCTCTCGTAATTGCAGACCCGGGCTCCGACCGCTGACCAGCCAAATCACCTACCATCAATAGGGCGATGTAATCCAATCCTGCAATCCTCCCGTATATAGCATCAATTCAACTTCATTGAACACAGGAGCCTGGCCATGATAGAGCGCAATATTGGTAATGCAGAACGTATAGTACGGTTTTCTTTCGGATTGTTATTCGGCGCATGGGCATTAACTCAGCCCG
Organism: uncultured Gammaproteobacteria bacterium; assembly: GCA_963844975.1. GTDB lineage: Bacteria > Pseudomonadota > Gammaproteobacteria > Pseudomonadales > Halieaceae > Marimicrobium. Next base: position 34,773 of record CAWJQO010000014.1, read on the forward strand.
CAATGAACACTTTCGCGGAATGGCTGGTGATTATTGTTGCGGTATCATTGATGCTCAATGGTATCTTCTCTCGTTGTTACCTGTGGTACCTGCTGGATGTGAATACCACTGCGAAACATGACCGCTGTGCCCCATCCAACTCTATCGGCTAGGCCGGTCAGGGTCATCAAGCACTGCATCAACGCGCCAGTTATACGTCAAACAAACGCCAAAAAGGGATCTATTACATGATTGGTAAGGCCGTATTAGCGATGACGTCTGTTGGGGGCAGGAGCAGTTTTTGCCGCCTGCCCTGCATATCTGGATCATGACTTGCGCAAGCTGCACTCCAGTGACATGGTGAATCTCTGTCAGGTCACAGGTGGCAAACCGGTGCTGATCGTCAATACCGCCAGTCACTGCGGTTACACACCCCAGTTCAAGCAACTTGAAGCGCTGTACAAGAAGTATCACGAGCAGGGCCTGGAGGTAGTGGGTTTTGCCAGTGACGACTTTCGCCAGGAGGCAAAAGATGAGGAACAGGCGGCCGAGGTGTGCTATGTCAACTACGGCGTGACCTTCACCATGCTCGCTCCCACTCACGTGCGCGGGGATGAGGCGAATCCGATTTTTCGTGAGCTTGCCCAACAGACGCAGGCCCCTGGCTGGAACTTCAACAAGTACCTTATAGACCAATCAGGCAAAGTGGTAATGCACTTTGGCAGCAATACTGCAGCCGGACGACCCGGTGTTGCTACAGGCTATTGAAAGCGTGCTCGAACAGCTCGGCAGCACGCTAGTCGCCTGCTCGCGCCAACTGGCCCAGCCCATCGTCACCACGCCTACACATGACCTGAACCGTCCCATCGCTTTTGAGAAAAACCCCAATCCCCAGGGCAAAGGCATGGTGCCCGTCCTGCGTGACTGGGGAACAATGCAACCGACGGTATCAGGGGCCTAAATCCTCCGCCGACTTCCTGCGCGATTACTGCCTTTCTTCGCTGGTGCTGAGCCGCCCATTTTCGCTTCAAGCCCGTTGTCGGAAAAGCCTACTTCCTCTATGCCAGCGAGCAGGGCTGGTCCCTGTCGCTGATAGCCCGCAAGAGTGGGGGCAGCGTAAAGTCGGGGAGTTCGTGCGCAAGCTGTCGACTGCGCCCTGATATGACCTGGGAAATGGACGCATCCCAGTTGGATGAACACTCTCCGGCGCTGGCCAGGGCGCAGGACATTCATACGTGGATTTGTCGATACTTTGGCCGAGCAGGATTCCATTTCCGCGCCACCTGCCCTTTTACTGCGCCAGCTTGCCCTACTACCAGAGATTACTTGGCACTGCCCTCGCCTCCTCTCTGCAACGCTCCCTCCCCCATACCGGAGATGACGTGCAAGCACTGCTCAACGCCCTACCTGGAACCACTGTTAGACGCGCCCTGCGCGCACTCCTGACCTTCTTCGGGCGGGTCTCAACCAATAATCCCTGTAACTCCTGCAGCAGCTGCGACCGTTCTGCGGCAGTCTCCCGTGGTGCGTTTGAACAAGTGGCTAGGATGCTGCTCGCGATCCAGCCAGAATTTGCCTGTCACCTTTCCAGCTTCAGTTGATGCTGCCAGCCAGACCGCCGTATCAGCGCCCTCCCGGGGAGTGCGCAGCAGACTGCGCGTCAGGCGATAGAAGCCGGGCAATGATGTCTCTACGCCCGGCGTGTCCGCCCAACCGGGATGCATGGCATTGACCGTGATGCCGCTGTCTCGCCATTTTTCGGCCCAGACCTCGGTCAGAATCATCAATCCGCGCTTGGCGCGCGCATAGGCCACCGAACCGGAATAACTGCCCCTCTCGCTCTGCAGGTCGTCGACGTGGATTTTCTGCGAGTACATTCCGCCGGAAGACACATTGACCACCCGCGCGCCCGCAGCCGCGGCAAGTAAAGGCTGTATGCGCTCGGTGAGAATGTACGGCGCCAACAACAACAACGCGAAGCTCTTTTCCAATCCCTCCGCAGTCTGTTGGCGCGGATTGAACAGGGCGCCAGCATTATTCACCAGAATATCGATCGGTTCGCCCGCAGCAATCAGGCGGTCCGCCAGTTGATGGACATCCGCCATCACGCTCATATCGCAGATTTCCACCTGGATGTCCGGGTTGCCGGTTTCCTTGCGCATGGCACGCACGATTGCGTCGGCTTTTTGCTGATCCCTTGCCACCAGCGTCACGCTTGCACCCATCGCCGCGAGCGCCTGGGCAGCGGCAAGACCGACTCCCGAGGTCGCGCCAGTGACCAGGGCGCGTCGGCCGACGAGGTAGGCCGAGAGTGGTTTCCAGTGCCGGCGCGCGGCACTGTAGCCCAGTCGGGTAAAGCGCCATATCCCCGGCAGGATCAGCCGGTCCGCCAGCGCCAGGCGCGGTGACGGGGCGGGAGCCTGGAACTTGTCTTCCAGCGCTTCCCGCAATCCTTTCATGGTGCTTTTCCCGACCCGGTCCATAAGGGCAGGATAGAGCTTGTTGGCAGTCGCCAGGGGACGGGGAAAGTTAAATTTCGCGACATAACGCACCTTGGTGCCACCGGATTTGGTGGCACTGAAAAATATCTCTTCACGTGCGGTGAACAGCCGAGAATCGACCTCCATCAACATGCGTCGCTGCGGCTCCAGCTCGATAATCCGGTAGTGCAGGGAGAAGCCGGCTTTCATCTCTATGCGGTATTCGCTGCCCTGCGCCGGAGCGCCCGGGGTCAGCTTGTGGCCACGCGCGACAGCAGGATCCCACTCCTCTATGCGCGAGAACTCCGAAACATAGGCAAATACTTCGTGCAGCGGTCGCTTTACCTCAATGCTTTCATCCAGCGTAATCAACTCAGTCACGTGGTCCCTCGCGTAAATCTGTTCTGTGGCACCAAGTGTGCCTGTACCATCCGCCATTTGCTGTTCATCACACTGGCTCCGGGGATGAGCTTCACGCACCAGCGTTCTCCAGGGTCGCCCGTCGCAGCTGTCATAATGTATGCAATCTTTGCGACAGCCACGGCAAGGCAAACGTGTGTTGCTAGCGGCTGGTGGTGGCGATTGTGCCCCATCAGCACTAATCCCGCATCCTTCTTTCATTTGCTTGAACCCTCGATATTGGACTGGCGAGCGATAACCAGCACCAGGTTCCCCACACGCCAGCCGAATTTACTCATACCTGATTCGTTGATGAGGATATCGGGAGACACCAGGTACATCCGGTCATCTACATGTACATCGACCTCGCTACCTTTGTAGGGCAGTCGCAACACGTAATCGAGAAAAAGGCTGTTACCCGCCTGCTGCAACTTGCCACACCGACCACATCTCCTGCAGTGCCGGTATAGCGACCCTTCCCGTCCGGTCTTAGTGTCCATATCCTGCGCTGGGTTTCGCCATCGTCGAACACAAAGTCCTCCACCAACGTGCCCACGCCATCGACCCAGGTTGCAGCAATGCTGGCATTGAAGTGGCGAATCACCCTTCCTCCCCTGTCCTTGACTACACCGTGGGCCGTTAAATTGCCGTTGAAGAACTGTTCCACATCGAAAACGGGCTTGTTGTCTGCGTAATCCGTCACCCGCACGTTGGAGCAGGCCATCAGTGCCCCAACAATCACTACTAATACTATCGCTCTGCATCATAGCTACGTTCCTCTTCCTGAGTAAGATGATACGGATGCAGCATAGATACCGATCAGTCAAACCTCGTTACATCAGCAGAAATAGTCCGAAGCAAGCTGATCTGCGTATACCTTCCCAGTGCCTGTTTATTGGCCACGCCAGATATCGAGGACATGGCGACCAGCGATTGCTCGAGGAATCTGTCACGAAACAGGCAATGTCGAATTCCGAGGTAAATCAGAGCCGCAAATGGGTTACACTACAGTGATTCCCGCCGGAACAATTAGCAGGCCCAGCATGCACACAGACAATCCCTTTGCCGTAGAAGAAATTACTCCCCCTTTTAACGATGAGTGGGTCGCCAAGCGCCGCGTCGCGGATGCGATCAAGCAACTCACCGGGGTGCTGGTAACCAGTTCACCCAGCGTAGAGAAAATGCATGCGATCGCTGAGCAGCTTGAAATTACAGCAGCGGAGTTTCGTAAATCACCGCGAATTTTCGGGCGTAGCGACTGGGCAGAGAGCGGCAAACACGGCAGCTTTGGCCAGGTCAGCCATGAATTGAACCCTATGGCGGGCTGGAGCAACCCGATTGCTCCGCCCGTAAACAGCTGGATTGAGGGCGATCTGGCGCTTGCTACCTGCCAGTGCGGCTGGGCCTACGAAGGCCCCCCGGGCAGTGTGCATGGCGGCTTTGTCGCGGCAATTTTCGACCAGTTCCTGGGCATGGCGCAGATGATCGGCGGCCAACCCGGCATGACCGGCTACCTGCATGTGAACTACCACCAGCGCACGCCGCTCAATACAGAACTGAAGTTGCAGGGCACTCTCGTCAAAGTTGAAGGCCGCAAGACCATAATGCGTGGTGAGATGTATGCTGACGGCATCATGACAGCCAGTGCGGAGGGCCTGTTCGTACAGCCCAGAGGTGGCATGCGTGCTGTAAAACACTGGAAGCGGCGCGACAAAAGGAACAATAGAGGAGTTATCTGCATGACATACAAAGTTGTTACATGGGGCACCGGCAACGTAGGACGTTACGCGGTGCGCGCGGTACTGAACCATCCGGAACTGGAGCTCGTTGCGCACATTGTCAGCTCGGCCGACAAATCGGGTCGCGACGTGGGGGAGCTAATTGGTCTGGCAGACCCTGTGGGCGTGCTGTCCACCGACGATATCGAGGTGGCTCTGGCTACCCGACCAGACTGTGTCGTTTACACCGCCCACTCGGAAACGCGCATGATGGAAGCTGTCAAGGACCAGGCACGATGCCTGCGCCTGGGCATTAACGTGGTGGCCAGTTCACTGTTCATGCTGCAGTATCCCGACAACCCGGATGTTGCCTTTCTCGCCGAACCCCTCAAGGCAGCTTGTAAGGAGGGTCAGGCCACATGCTTCAATAATGGCATTGATCCGGGTTTCGCCAATGACACCATGCCACTGGTGTTTACTGGTTTGTCAGAGTACTGGAGCAGCGTGCGCATGCGCGAAGTTATCAATTACTCAACCTATGAGCAGGAGCACACTATTCGCGAGGTCATGGGGTTTGGCTACCCGGTTGATCACGATTGCATGCTGTTCGCGCCGGGGGCGCTCGCGCTGGGATGGGGTGGTGCCGTGCGCTCTGTGGCTGCGGGTCTGGGCGTTACGCTGGATAAGGTCTACGAAGTACACGAGCGCCTGCCGCTCGCAAACGATATTCACAATGGCATGGGCGTTTTCAAGGCCGGCACCACCGGGGCGATGCGTTTTGAAGTACGCGGTGTCATTGATGGGCGCGACGCCATCGTGCTGGAGCACGTCACTCGCCTTACCGATGATATCGCACCGCACTGGCCCAGGGCAAGGGCTATCGCGTCATTATCGAGGGTGAGCCGCGCATGGAGATCTCCATGGACATGGAGGATCGCAACGGTGATCACGCTGTCGCAGGCGTAATCCAGACCGCTACGGCCATCGTCAATGCAATACCTGCAGTGGTTGCACACCAACCGGGCATGGTAGCGGCCATGGACCTGCCCAAAATTACCGGTAAAGGGCTATACAGACCGATCGCCTGAACAGGTACTTCTGCAATTTCCTGCGGTGACTCCGGGGCAGCTATCCCTGGCACAAGAGCGCAAGTGCTCAGTCCAGTATGCCGCCGCTCTGCGGCGCCGGCCGGGCGCGCTGGTTGTACAGCAGAGATATGATATGGCTGACCTCCTTTTCAGAGAGTTTGGAATAATCCTGGGTCAGATCACTGCCCACCGCCATGCCCTTTTGCAGCGCGGGACGCTCGCCCAGTTCGTGCAGCCAGCGCCTGACGTATTTGAACTCATTGATGTCGATGCCCTGCGCCTCCCACCCGACAACTCCAGGGATAGCAGGCCATGTCGGCAATGGTGTAGTTGTCCCCGCCAGGTAGCGCCGATCATAGAGGCGATTGTTCATCACACCGTATAGCCTGTGCAATTCGTCATTGAAGCGGCGCAGCGCATAGGACTGGTCGCCCTGGCTGTCCTTGAGCCGGGCGAAATGACCCCGCTCTCCGGTCTTGGGGCCCTGGTTGGCCATCTGCCACATCACCCACTGGTAAACTTCCCACTTTTCCCGGAGATTACTGCCGCCAAACTGGCCGGTCTTTTCCGCGAGGTACATCATGCAGGCTCCCGACTCGAACACGGACAGGGGGCCGCCACTGTCTCTCGGGTCATGATCCACAATGGCGGGCATGCGGTTGTTGGGACTGATGCGCAGGAACTCCTCCTCAAACTGGGCCCCCCTCCCAATCTCACAGTAAATGACTGTATAGTCGATCCCGCACTCTTCCAACTGGATCGTGAGTTTCTTGCCATTGGGGGTGGGCCAGTAATGCAGGTCTATCATGGGAAATGCGCTCGCATTGTCCGAAACGTTGGGATATCAGTTGACGTAACTCTACGCGCGCACTACTGCGCAAGGCAAGCACACACAACAGCCGTTACGTTTTATCGCCCTTTCCTGAATACCATTTTTTCCAGTTATCCGTTAGGGTATCGACAGCAGCGCATACATGAACTATGTTGAATTCAAAATCGATGGTGTAGCTCATATGAAGACAAAACAACAAATCGAACAGGAGGCGCTGGAAACCTATCGCCGGTTTGTCGCGACGCGCGATAAAGTGGATAGCGGCGAATGTGGGTGGGAGGTAATGGCGGATTTCTTTACCGAGGATGCCGTCTACATCGACCCGGCCTGGGGACGGCAGGAAGGCAGGGAAACCATTCGGCAGTTTTTTCTCGATTCAATGGCCGGACTCACCGGCCACGGCTGGTCGACACCGGAACGCTGGACCATGGTGGATGGCCACCGCCTGGTGAGTCACTGGGACCAGGTATTGGGACAGAAGCCTGATGGCGGCCAATGGATCGTGCCCGGACTGTCGATCCTCTATTACGCCGGGGATGGCTTGTTCTGTTACAGCCACGACTACCTGAACATGACCTATGTGGGTGAAACGATGAAGGCGATGGCCTGGCGACCGCCGGCGGAATTCAACATGCCGCCGCGCAAACCCAACTGGTCAACAGATCTGCCCGTTGCGTGGCGCTCACTGCCTGATGCTTTTGGCAATGAGTGGAAACAACCATGACCCTGCGTGTAATACAATGGGCAACCGGTGGTGTCGGTAGAGCCGCCATTGAAGGCATCGTCGCCCACCCGGAACTCGAACTGGTGGGTTGCTGGGTGCACAGCAAAGATAAGGCGGGGCGCGACGTCGGTGATATCTGCGGTCTGGCGCCACTGGGCGTAACAGCGACCTGCGATGTCGATGCGCTGGTGAATATGGCGGCGGACTGTGTTCTCTACAGCCCCATCATGGCAGATCCCACACTGGTAGCCCGGCTGCTGGCCTCCGGCAAGAATGTGGTGACCCCGCTCAACTGGTTTTATCCCGGCAAACGGGACGTCTCCTCGCTGGTACAAGCATGCAAAGCCGGCAACAGCACACTGCACGGCACCGGTATCCATCCCGGTGGCATAACAGAGCGGTTTCCGCTGATGATTTCAGCCCTGTCCAGTGCGATTACACACGTGCGTGCCGAGGAGTTCTCGGATATCAGGACTTACAACGCTCCCAATGTGGTCAGTGATATTATGCTGTTCGGCAAAACACCACAGGAGACTGCGGCCAGCCCCATGGTCCACTTTCTCGGACAGGGGTTTCAGCAGTCGATGGAAATGGTCGCCGCTGAGCTGGGCTTCGCTGTCGATCCCAAAGTAATCAGCACTCATGAATTTGCCGTGGCCAGCGCACCTATAGAGTCACCCATCGGAGTGATTGCACCGGGCCTGGTCGCCGCGCAGCGTTTTACCTGGCAGCACACAGTGCGTGGCGAGCCAGTCATTACCGTACGCGTCAATTGGTTCATGGGCGAAGAGAACCTGCAACCGGCCTGGAATTTCGGGCCACAGGGAGAGCGCTTCGAGGTTGAAGTCAGCGGGGATCCCTCGTCCCACGTCAGCTTTCACGGCTGGCACCCTGAGTCGGTTGCCGCCGGCCTGATTCGCAATCCCGGTATCGTGGCCACGGCCAACCACTGCGTCAGCGCTATTCCTTACGTATGCCGCGCAGCGCCGGGCATTAAAACGTATCTGGACTTGCCACTGATTGCTGGTCGCGCTGCTCCGGACCTGTCGAGGTAACGCTATGCGACATTTCACGGTTTTGCAAACCCATCCAGTATGCCTGCAGCTTCCTCATAGAGCCTAAAAAATGAAAGCTATCAAAAAAATTGCCCTGTTGGGCTTCCTCGGTTTCGTATTGATGATTGTGGCCTTCGACCTCTGGGGATTTTTCACTCTGGGAAAGATAACACCCGCAGAGGAACCCGCGCGCGACAAGCATGCCAATGCAGTAGTCATGGTGTTTGGCGCAACCGGTTCTGTGGGAGACGGCTTGCTCAAGGCGGCGATAGAAGACCCCAACGTTAACAAAGTGTATGTCGTCACACGAAGCCCCTCGCCACGCATGGAAGCGGGCGCGAATTCCGGCAAGGTCGAAATTCGCATGCACCAGGACTTCACCGACTATTCGTCACTGGCTGATATCCTGGGAGCGGTCAACACAGTAATGTGGGGGCTCGGAACCACTTCTTTGGGTGCGGAAGACGCCACCTACACCCGGATACACGTTGATTTCCCGGTGGCTTTCGTAAACGCGTGGCTGTCCGCTCGCAAGGTGGGGCCCATGTCATTCCACTACGTAACCGGAATGGGGACGGATGCCAACGGGGACCAGCACTGGGCGCGTGAAAAAGGCCGGGCAGAACACGAACTGGCGATGTTGGCTGCAGACAGCGACCTGCGTACGTTCAGCTACCGGTCCGCATTCGTGCGACCTACCACCGAACAGGCAAATGCTTTTCACTACATTTTGGAGACACTGCTACGCCCGGGAAAGCTTGTGATAAGCTCCAGCGAATTAGGAAGCGCTATGCTGGAAATCAGTGCCCGGACCAATGAACTGGCGAATGGCACCCTGATTGACAATGCAGACAGCATCGCCTATGCAGAAGCTTACCAGTCCGGGCAATAGGCCGCATTCCGTGCCTGTAACATGCCCTTGGCCTGAAATGCTTTAAAAGACGACAAAAAGTGCGAATAAAGCGGCGCAGACGTACCATAAGCGACTTCTGTGTCTGCTGCTGAAGGAGAAAATGTGGGATGGGAGATTGAGTCCCTGAATGATCCCGAGGAGTGCATCCAGCATTATATGATTTGCAAACCCGTTTAACGGAACCATCGCAGCAGGTAGACACCGCAAATGAGAATATCACTGACAATGCTTTTACCAGCGGCGCTGCTGGCATGCCTTATTCTGTCCATCGGCGGTTGTAGTTGCGGATTCGACTGCAACAGTAATGACGACACCAACAGTAATGGCGATTCCGCGCTACTTACCCTGGGGTTTTCAGACTCCCTGCCCGAGGACCTGAAGGAGGTTGTAATAGAGGTAGACTCCATAAGCTTCAGGCGAAGCGGTGCTGAGGCGGTTGTAGTCGATACCTTTACTTTCGGAGGGGTGGATACTCAGACTTTCAAGGTAGACCTGCTGAAATATCCAGGTGCAAACCAGTTAGTGGTGATCGAGGATCTTGAACTTGACGCGGGTACCTACGAAGTGTCCATCGCAATACTTGATGATGGCGTCAACAACTCCAACGTGCTGGAGGCCAATGACGTCCGCAGGGCACTCACTGTGTCTGGCGGGGTATTGACGCTGCCAGGCATGCAGCTCGCCTCTGGTAATCAGGCGTTTACCGTTGAGTTCGGCCTGGCGCAGGCGCTGCAGTTTCAAACAGCGACTGAAACGTATCTATTGGCACCAAACGGCATTCGCATCGAGAATAACCTCACTGGTGCGACATTGTCAGGCCTGATAGACAGCACCTTGTTCGATACCGTATCGCCCTGCAGCGAGAAGAATCCACCAACATCGGGCAACAGAGTTTACCTCTATAAAGGCATCGATCTGGCACAAGATCTGGCTGATGTCTTCACCTCCGCCAGCGTACCGACACCCCCAGGCAACGCGCTTGCGCCTTTTGCCGTTGCTTCACTGAACGCAACTACCAGAGAGTATGCCTTCGGCTTTTTGCCGGCGGGGGATTACACTCTGGCGTTTGCCTGTGACACCGCGGAAGACGACGCGGTAGTGTGGAATGACCTGACTATCCCGCTGCCGGTTGATCAAGTGTATCCAATCACATTGTCGCGCGGCGAAAGGGCCGTGTGCAACCTGGCCGAGGGAGCCAGTTGCTGAAGAAGGCCCCTCCTACAGCGTCGGAAGAAATCACCCGGACGTTAACTCGCAGGCGATTATGCGATCCATTAACGTAAACGGATTTCCAGTGTATCCCTCCAAGATCGTTTGCGTGGGCCGTAACTATGTGGCGCACATCCAGGAGCTCGGTAACGAAATACCGGGCAGTATGGTGGTATTCAATAAGCCAAATTCAGCCATTACGGACATACTGCGCTCCCGCATTGACAACCAGGTCCTGCACTATGAAGGCGAACTCGCCTTCACTGTTCATCATGGCAAACTGGCGGCTGTCGGCTTCGGACTGGACCTGACCAAGCGCGCGCTGCAATCGGCCCTGAAAGAACAAGGACTGCCCTGGGAACGGGCCAAAGCATTCGACGGTGCAGCGCTATTCAGCGAGTTTGTGGCGCTGCCCAAGGATATCGCGAGCCTGTCACTGCGACTGGATGTAGACGGCGAACTGCGCCAGGCAGGGGGCGTCGACTTAATGATCTACAAACCGGAAGCCATAATAATAGAGCTAGCGACATTCACTACGCTGGAAGACGGCGACATTATCATGACCGGCACCCCGTCAGGCGTAGGCGAGATCAGGCCGGGACAATTGTTTGAGGGTCAGGTGCTGCTCGGGGACAAACCTCTGGTATCCGCCACATGGGTAGCCCGGTAAGCGCATTCAGCGAGCGAAAAAGTGCAAAAAAGTCCACTTTGCGAGTGACCCAGTTCTCTTTTCTCGGCACACTCCATCGACAGCAATAAGCCGTCTTACTAGCCTGTGATAACTGGAAACCGTTTGAGAGGTGTGCTGTGCGACTGGTAAAACTCCCCGCCATGAATCTGGAGCCCGGCATGTTCGTCGCCGAGCTGGACAGGCCGTGGCTGGAAACTCCTTTTGCCATCCAGGGATTCGTGGTGCGCGATTCCGAGGAGGTCCTCTACGTTTCCAATTATGTTGATCATGTGTATGTGGATGCAGAATATACCGGAGTCAAACAATCCCTGAAGCTCGCCGTGGCGGCGATGAAGACGACGCCGAAGGAACGACTTTCGCTGCGGGAAGAGTTCAAGCGCACCAAAGTCTCTTTTGACAGCGCGGCCGAGACACTCGACAAAATTTTCGAGTCGCTTCGCGGCGGCAGCCAGAATGACATCAGTGCCGTACAGACGGCGATCAATCCCCTGATCGAGGGTGTCTTCCGCAACCAGGATGCGGTGGCCGCTTTGCTACGCCTGAAGGAGAGCGGCGAATATCGTTACCATCACGGTGTTTCCATGGCCGTCTGGGCTGCGATCGTTGGGCGACATATAGGACTGAATCGGCATGAACTGGAGAAACTGGCCGTAGGTTGCGCCATGTGCGATATCGGCATGACCCAACTACCACCGGAACTGCTCGATCAGGCAGAAAATCTTACCAAGGAACAGCTACGGATTATCAGGGCGCACCCCACGATGGGCTCCGAACTGGTTTGCAGATCAAAAAATATAGACTTTGAAATCCTTGGGATTATTGAAAATCACCATGAAAGAATGGACGGCTCTGGTTATCCACGTGGCATCCAGGGCGCAGCCATACCTTTGCTGGCGCGCATCGCCGGCCTGGTGGATACCTACGACGCGATGATAACACCGCGCCCCTATGCGACAGCGCGTACTTCCCATGAAGCCACTCAGGAATTACTGGATTGCAAGGGCCGCCAGTTTCAGGAAGCACTGGTCGAGCAGTTCGTCCAGGCTATCGGGCTGTTTCCAACCGGTACGATGGTTGAATTAAATACTGGCGAAGTGGGCATCGTGGCCGCACAGAATGCCACTCGCCGACTCAAACCTGAACTCATTATTGTCCTGGATGCCGAGAAGGCACGACTCGCCACCGTTAAAGTTGTAGATCTGGCCAACCAGGCTATCGCGGCGGAAGGCGAACGCTGGATTACCAGAGAGCTGCTGTCCGGCACCTACGGTATAAGCGGCGAGGAGTTCTTCATCTGATGTCTGCTTCCAACTACAACATTTTGGGTCTGGTGGAATTGGCTAACGAAGAGTCGGATGATATACGTAGTCAAACAATAAATCAGGCCTTGAACAGTGCATTTAGTACACGACTGAACGGATGGGTAAGAACCAAGGATGAGTGGAGCTTTCTGAAAGAGAATCGCGCCTGTGTCATTCTCAGGGACATCGGTAGCCGGAGTGAACTGGAGCTGGCTGGGGCCAAACTCGCCAAAGTGTTCAAGGAACCCCATTACCATCAGGGAAAAGCCGTGCCATTGGTCGTAACTGCTGGTTTCACCGAGCTCAACGACAGCAACTCGGACATGGCACTGGCCATGCAGCAGGCCGGCATCGCTCTTAACCAGGCCAAACTGTCAGCCAATCTGTTCAAGGTGTACTCGCCAGAAAAAGCGAAGAGTATCAGGGAGGAGGGCGCATTACTGGAAAGGATGCAAAGGGCATTGGAGCTGGGTGAGTTTCACTTGTATTACCAACCGAAGGTACATGCTGGCTATCGCACACTGATCGGTGCCGAAGCGCTTATTCGCTGGCACTGCAAGGACCAGGGCGTAATCACTCCGGATAAATTTATCGATCTGGCCGAAAAGAACGAGATCATAAAACCCATGACATGGTGGGTAATCAAGTCTGCTGTTAGTCGTCTGGCGCGGTGGCCTGAACAACTTTCTATTGCAGTAAACGTTTGTCCCTCACTTCTGTTGGAAAACGATATTCTGTCAGTCGTCGCCGATGCACTGGAAATTTTCGGTGTCGCACCCGCTCGGCTATACCTGGAGGTGACAGAAAAGATCATGATCGATAACCAGGAGATGATGCTCGCTCAACTGGCCCGCCTGCGAATGATCGGAGTAAAAATTTCCATCGATGATTTTGGCACGGGCTTTTCCTCCCTGGCTTACTTTCGCGATCTTCCGGTTGACGAAATAAAAATCGACCAAAGCTTTGTGCGGCGCATGATGGTATCAAAAAAGGACCACGCGATTGTGAAGGCCGTCATCGACCTGGCCCACAACTTCTCTATGAAAGTGGTCGCAGAAGGCGTGGAAACCATCGCAATTGCAGACCGCCTGGCGGAATTGCGCTGCGACATCCTGCAAGGGTATGTGTTTGATAAACCACTTCCTATAGAACAATTCGAAAAAGAATATCGGGTTTGACCCTCCTGCAAAATTTCCGGGCTCCCGGCCAATATTCACGATTGTAGTTGTCGCTGTTTTGCAGTAGTTTTAGCCCAAGCTTGTGGGTGGGAGACAATGCAAACTATCCTGCGACTCGACCTCGCCGGCCAACCCCGTGGTTGGATAACGCTGCACGAGGCAGTTACAGCCTATGCCAAGGGAGATGTCGTTTACGGCATCGGGGATACGCTGCCCCCAATTTTCGGCGGCATTCAGCGCCGCAACGGCCTGCGCTCCCGTATCGATTTGCAACCCATCATCGCCATCCAGGGTAGGATTGTGCAGGGCTTTACCCCCCCTTTATGCAACCGCACACTGTTCCGTAGAGATGACCATCGCTGCCTGTACTGCGGTCAACAATGTACCCGCTCCGAACTGACCCGCGATCACTTACTACCCACTTCAAGAGGCGGCACAGACCGCTGGGAAAACGTCGTGGCCGCCTGTAAACGCTGTAACTGGCAAAAAGACAACCGCACACCCGAGGAAGCACGATATGCCACTGCTGGCCGTGCCCTTCAGACCCAACCCCTGGGAGTGGCATTTTCTGGCCAAGGACCGGATCCTCGCAGACCAGATGGACTATCTGTCACAGCGGTTTCGGGCAGAACGCGCCTGGGCTGCCTAAAAATTCGCAACTACTCCCGCTGTACCAAACCCCATTAACATGCCGCGTATTACGCTGACTGGCACCGCTGTGCGGCTCAACCCCGGAAGTAGCGCTGAGGACTGAACGGCATAGACGTCACCGTGACCGGCACTTGCTTGTCCCGCACCGTCACCAGCAACTTCGTGCCGGGCTGGCTCAGCTCACGCTCGATATAAGCCATGGCGATGGGCCCGCCAACGCTGGCGCCGTAACAGGCGGAGCAAATTTCTCCCACCTGTCGACCAGACTCATCCAGCACGGCCTGACCCTCGCGCACCGGTCGCTTGCCATCCACGCTCAGACCTACCCGGCACAGGGCCGGCTTGTCCACCATGCGCTGCAAGATCACGGCTGCGCCCGGGAAACCTCCGGCGCGTGCACCATCCGCGCGACGCGATTTGCTGATAGACCACGAAAGGCCTGCCTGCACAGGGTCGATCCCGGCGGTCAGTTCGTGTCCGTACAAACATAAACCAGCCTCCAGACGCAGCGAATCGCGCGCGCCCAGTCCGATAGGCTGCACCTGCTCGATCGCCAGCAGTCGGCGCGCCAGACCTTCCGCTGCCGCGGCAGGCACTGATATCTCAAAACCGTCCTCGCCGGTGTAGCCTGAACAGGTAATGTAAACCTCGACACCATCGATTACGCCGTGACAGCCTTGCATAAATACCAGCTGTGCCGCGGCAGGACACACGGTGCTCATCACTTCGCGCGCGGCCGGCCCCTGCAGGGCCAGCAGGGCCTGCTGCTCCAGTACTGTGAGCTTTTGCCCGGACAGATGCGCACGCAGGTGTGCGATATCCTGCGCCTTACAGGCCGCATTGACGACGAGAAAGAAACGATCCTGGTCCCAGCGGGTGATGATCAGGTCATCCGATACACCACCTGTATCAGTGGTGAACAGTGCGTAGGTCTGCCGATTGATGCCGAGTGCCTCTATATCCACCGGCACGAGTGATTCAAGCATGGCAGCACTACCGATGCCCTCTACAATGACTTGTCCCATGTGGGAAACATCGAACAGGCCGGCTGCTGCGCGTGTGTGCAAATGCTCTTTAATGATTCCAGCGGGGTAATGCACCGGCATATCGTAGCCGGCAAAGGGCACCATTTTCGCGCCCAGTTCTCTATGCAAGGCATCCAGCGGAGTGTGCAGTAGTGTCATGATCTGTCCTTGTACGCGTGCGGGCATGAGTTGAAGATGCGCCACTCTAACCAGCCGCGCAGGCTCGCGCAAGAATATGAGCGTGTGTTGCGTGCGCTGTGGTGATCTTTGGATGTGTCCGGACACGCGCGGACACATTGGGACAGCCGACCCATGCCCTATTGTCTTCTCCAAAACCCTGTAGGACGTGGCCGCAGCAACTGGCACTAAATTTGCGTTACTTGTAAGCGGCGGCCCGCCAGTGCTTACTCCATACCAGGGACGGTAACTACAAGGACGTAGATTGGTGCACAGGGAAAGCCAGGGAAGGCGGCGGGCCGCCGTTCATATTACCGCGAAAATGTGCGTAAAACTGACGAAAGTATTTCGTTGTTCCACTCACCAAATTTTGATTTACTCGCTTCCAACGGCCAGCAATAACACTGTGCCGCTCAGTTGGCTTTTATAAAATCATCGGGAGGTGATTTATGGGAGAACGCAATCCGGAACCGTCTACGGCGGAGACCCTGGACGATCTCTTCGAGCCCGCGATTGGGGACATTTCCGAAGACATGCTAAAGGACCTGGTACCTTTATCTTCCGAAAAGCAGCGCCTGGTGCAAAAGCGCCGCCTGGCGGAGCAGCGTCTGGAGGAAAAACGTTTGCGCGATGAATTGGGCGACTACGATTTGCAGCTGGACTACTACTAGGCCGCTCTAACAAGGCACTACGCGCCAGAGCGTTGTCCTTTCTATCAGGCGCCAGTCGCGACCTTCCGCAGGCGTTGCAAACCCTGCTCACTGGCCTCGAAGTTTCCATGCTCAGTGATCAGGGCTCCGACCAATGCCGCCGGGGTGACGTCGAAGGCCGGGTTTAACGCACGGCTATGTGCGCCAGCCAGGTTCACTTCACGAAAATCACCCGCGGCATCCAGCCCCGCGATACTCAACACTTCTGATTCATCGCGCTCCTCAATGGGAATCTGTTCGCCACCTGCGCAGGACCAGTCAATGGTTGACTCCGGTAGCGCCACATAGAACGGGATATCACTGGCACGGGCGGCCAGCGCTTTAAGATAGGTACCCACCTTGTTGCACACATCGCCGTTGGCGGCGGTGCGATCACTACCCACAATCACACAGTCCACCCGGCCCTGGCGCATCAATTGGCCACAGCTGTTGTCCGTTACGATAGTACAGGGGACGCCCGCGCGCTGTAATTCCCAGGCGGTAAGGTTGGTTCCCTGGTTGCGAGGGCGTGTCTCGGATACCCAGACATGTACCGCGATGCCGCTGGCATGCGCCTTATAGATCGGTGCCAGGGCCGTACCCCACTGGACAGTCGCCAGCCACCCGGCATTACAGTGCGTCATGATATTCAGGCAGGAGTCCTTCTTTAGCGAACGCAGCAATTGCAATCCGTTGGTGCCGATACGCTCGCAATTGGCGATATCCTCCGCGCGCAAGGACTGGGCTTTAGCCAATGCAGCACTGGCGCGCTCGGCCGGCTCCAGATGCTGCACCGCAGCGCTGATCTGCTCCAGGGCCCAGCGCAAATTTACCGCTGTAGGACGGGTAGCCAGCAGCGCCGCACTGGCGCGCGCCAGATTCTCTAGTGGAAGCATCCTCAGACAGGGCATGCGCCAATCCGAACGCCGCTGTAATTCCGATCAGCGGGGCGCCGCGCACCTGCATGGTACTGATGGCATGACAGAATGCCGCCAGTGAGTCCAGGTGGCACCAGCGCAGGGCATGGGGCAGAAGGGTCTGGTCGATAATCTCGACCTGTTCGCTCACCGGATCCCAGCGCAAGCTACACAATTCATCAGTACTGAACATTTTTCATCCTCAGGCTCTGCGTGGCGGCCCGCGTAAGTTGTTTCGCGCTGCCACTTCTCGGCGAGGCCCGAAATTACCCAAGGCGCGAGAGTATCGCAGCAGAGCAAAGCGCTGTTCAAGGTCTTTTGGCGACTCGTGGGGGTGCCTGCGCGGACTGCCGGAAAGCAATGGCGATTCCCCAGAGTCAGACGGCCCACCGATTCATTGCTACAATGGCCGCCGCTTTTATTAGTTTATCCCGAGGTTTCCCCGTGCCGCTACCAGGCCGACTTGCGCAATCCGCTGACGACTGGCAGAGCCAACTGCGCAATGTCATCACCTCCCGGCGTGAGTTGCTGGATACGCTGGGCTAAGCACCGACGATGTGGGCTTTTCCGGCGGTGCCTGCGAGGATTTTCCCCTCAAGGTACCACGCAGTTTCGTACAGAGAATGCGTCCCGGTGACCCGCGTGACCCGCTGTTGCTGCAGGTGCTGTCCTCCGCGCGGGAAATGGCTGACACTGCCGGATATTCTCGCGACCCGGTGGGCGAGAGCGGTGCGACCAATCCCCGGCGCGGCATCATGCACAAATACCACGGCCGGGTATTGCTGATCGTCAGTGGCGGCTGCGCAGTGAATTGCCGCTACTGTTTCAGGCGCCATTTTCCCTACAACGAGAATCAGAACAGCCGCCAGCAGTGGCATGAAGCACTGGACTATATCCGCGCCGACAGCAGCATCGAGGAAGTCATCCTGAGCGGCGGCGACCCGCTGGTCGCCACCGATGAGCAGCTGCAGCAGCTGGTTGAGCAGATTGGCGCAATTGCGCATGTGCAGCGCCTGCGTATTCACAGTCGCCTGCCGGTGGTCATACCCGCACGGATAACAGAACCACTGCTGGACGCGATCACGCATGCCAGGCTGCAGACCATCATGGTCATTCATTGTAACCACGCCCGCGAAATCGACGAATCCGTAGCGGTCGCTCTGGCAGCATTGCGCCGCCGGGATATCACTCTTTTGAATCAGGCGGTACTGCTGGCCGGTATAAATGACAGTCTTGAGGCACAGCTGGCGCTGTGCCAGCGCTTGTTTGCCACGGGCACGCTGCCCTACTACCTGCACCTGCTGGACAAGGTGCAGGGGGCTGCGCACTTTGATGTGCCGGAAAGTAAGGCTCGGCTACTGCTGGCGGAGCTAGCCGCCCGACTACCCGGTTACCTGGTGCCCAAACTGGTCAGGGAGATTGCCGGAGCTGATTCAAAAGTAGTTGTGCCGCCGCAGGACTGAGCCAGTATCCAGGGTACAGTGGACTAACCGCGTGCGGGTAGCCCATGTACCAGCGTCAGGAACTCCAGCTTGGTCCCAGCTCTGCGATGCTCACTCAGAGCCTGGTAATCAGCATCGGCATACCAGTCTTTGGCGGACTGCTCTGACGGAAACTTGAAAATAATCATACGACCCTGGCGCGGGGAGTCGCCTTCCAGCGTAATCGGCTGGTCGTCATAGGTGAGAAATTCGCCGCCATATTTCTTCAGGAAGCCAAAAAAGCCTTTCTCGTAGTTGCGATAGGACTCCACGTCAGTAATAGACAGGTTTACCACCATGAATACCGGTGTATCAGGCATGTGCATTTCCTTCGATTGAATGACAGCCAGCTCCGCGTTAAACGGAAGTGCGGGTAACCATTCTGGCATAAATATGGCATTATCTATGCCATAATAATTCATGGTGTGAGTGCTGTCCAGCCGAGCCACTAGTGGCCACAACTTATCGCGCATTATTCAATACAGTTAGTAGAGGGAAAAGTAAAACGCCCTACAGCGTAGGGCGTTGGAAAAACAATAATCTGCGTGAAGAGCCGGTGGCGAAACCGCTATGGCGACAAATAAACGTCGCCAGCGACCCGTTGCCACCAGCCGCTAGGGCCAATTCGGTGGCTTGGTCACTCCTACGTCCGCAATGCCGATAAAGCCCTTGTTGAAGGCATCGATGTCGTGAATGACACTGCCGCGGGCGCAGTCGACGCGCAATCCTGCAGTACTATAGTTCGCAGAATCCGTCGACACCACGGTCTGCACGGTTCCACGGGGCGAGTAGCCTGCTAGCGCACGTGGGAATATTGATATTCAGCACACTGTTGGCGGTGTTAACCGTGCGTCCGAGTCGCCATTCCTCCACCAAAGCGAGGGTAGCCGTCAACCCATCGGCAAGTCCCGTAGTGGCAAAGCCACGCCAGTTCCCTGACTGGTTGCAATCGCAGGCACATAATTAAGCCGTGCCCTGCGCGCCGCGCCGACAGTGCCGGAGATATCGACTAACGGAACCCATATTCTGGCCCTCGTTAATCCCACTCATCACCAGCTCAGGCGAGAGGTGCATGGTGTCCAAGCGCGTACAGCACGGAGTCGGCGGGTGAGCCAGAGCCGTTTGGCCGTGCCGGATCCGTGGTAGATAACCGCCGTCGCCGGTTTGCCACTTGCCGTGGTGGTACTTCGCGCCGATACCACATAAGCCGGAGCCAGTGGTATTGGCCGCCAGAACCGGACTGGTTGGCCGCCGGCGCGACAACATGGACAGTGACATTTGGCAGGCCATAGAGACCTTCAACCAGCGCATCGATGCCGGGCGCGGCGATACCGTCGTCATTTGTCACAACAACCTCAAACGGCTCGGTGTGGGACGCCGTGAAGCAGGCATCGGTGGTGCTGGTGAGCGTCACACCGGGCGCCAGACAGGGATGGGATGCCGCGAAAACATTCGGGTGATTCTCATAACCGCGCACAATCCATGCGGTAAGCCACCATTCACCAGGAGTAGCCTCAGTCCACACATCCGCAGTGCCCGGAAAACCTTCAGGCGCACTGCACCAGAGATGTGCCAGGCGACGCCCGCCAGCCTTGAGTCGGGATTGCTACCGGCATACAGCAGAACATTCGGATAATGCGGAGTTAAAGGTGGCAGGAGCGCCGGGCAGCGCGACAGCATATCCGATATTGGCTGGCGCTGCCGGAAACAGCCGCGGCGCCCGGAACTGTATCCAGCGTCGGGTAGGGCTCGGCATACAAATTGGCGATATCAAACTGTAGCGACAGTGAATAACACTCTTGGTAGTCTGCTACGCCACTACACCACCAGGGTGTGGCCGAGAGACCCTCGTTTAACGTCGCGGTCCAGGGTCTGGAGATAGCAGCCGCTCATCATCGCCGCAAGTGCTGCAACGAGCGATGCCGACGCCAGTCTGCGCAAGCCTGGACCCGCCTTGATATTTCTGATGTTAATTTTATTCATTGATTTCTTCCTTTCTGCGTACCGATTTGTTAGTTATGTACACCGCTGAATCTGCAGCACTTCAACATCTGACAATCCGAACCTTCCCGAAAATCCGGATTGAGCTGCCAATTGCGCTAGTTTATATACTAGCCCAATAAAATCACGCACGGGCAAACGGAGACATCGATTTCTTTTTAGAGACGTCTCTAAAATAATATTTTTATATTTTCAATTAGTTACGTAGCATCCGCAGTCACGAAACTATACGAATTTGTTGGGGTTCCACCTGCAAACGGTACCTCATATGAATGCCATCGGGGTGCCTGCTGGCCTCAAAAAGATAGGCTGTCGCCAGTTTTTCACCCAGCACGGCGGATATATCATCCTTGATTTTACTGCGATTCTGGTCGAGGGTCCGCGCCTTAAGACCGGTCCGTTCGAGATCGTTTATCGCCTTGGCGTGCCCGTCATATCTGGACATCAAATCAACCAGTTCCCGAGCGAGCACCGGGTCCGGCCGATTACTGGCCGGATTGGTTACCCAGCCATCCCCGCTCATCCTGTGCATGGCATACCAGGCGTAATAAAACAAAGGTGTCCCGCCGATAGGCACATGCACCCCACGCACGCTCAGTTTCATCTCATGCAGATCGATCTCCACTAAATCTGCAGCAGACGCCAGTTTCAGTGCGCCGGTTACCCGGTCAGGGTCACCGCGCAAACCCAGCAGAAACCAGTCGACCTCGGCCTCCCCCAGAGCAGCAACCCTGGGATCGGTCACCGCCTTCAATGCAGAACCAAAGTTACGCCGCTCCCTGTCGTGCATTTGCTCCAGACATACCAATTGGGTGGCGTTCATGGCCAGGCTGGATGCCGCGTAACGGTGAACGATATCAAACGCCTCCATGCCACTATAGCCCCGTTCGAGCAAATAATTGATCCATTGCCGGTGAGTTTTTGACAAAGGCGGCGGGAGAATAAGACTGATCATAAGGAACAAAAAGCCAAGCAGCGCGCTAATGGCCCCTGCGCCCTGCCAGTTGGGTGAACATGACAAGCCGACTACGATCTCCCGCTCAACCTGGTTACGGGGCAAACTAAAGATGATTTTTTTCTGCAGGGGCTGGTCACTGATAGCCACATCATCAACGCGTTGCAGGCGGACAACACACTGTTTCTGTGGCGAATACCAGCGATGGACAACAATATCTTGCAGCTGCGTATTCATCTGCTGACCGATGCGTTGTAACGCCGCCTTATCATTCTCCCCATCTTGCGTGTTACCAAAGTGCGCCTCGTCCAGGGTCAGCAGCAAATGCCGCCTCACTTGTTCCTGGACAGCGTCTTGAAGGACAGACTGACTGGCAGCGAAGATGAGAACTGCGAGCAGAATGCTCAGCAGTAGCCAGATCAGGGCCAGTCGCTGGGAGTGCTTAATCTGCATCGCAGGGCCGCACAATGGTCAGGTGTCGAAGGTAATCAAGCCGCGAGTTTTCCGCTAACAGTTCAATCGCAGCCAGCAGGTCACAATGCGCTGGTTGTTGCAGCAAATCTCGATGAATGTACCAGGCGGGGCCCGGAATAGTCTCCTCGAGCACCAGCCCCGGCGGGAGCTGCAGTGCACTGTCCGGTCCCTCCTTGCTCAACAGTGCAGGAATAATATCGACTCGTCCTTCGAACAGGGCCTTATACATTTCACGATGAGAGCGGAAATAAATTATTCTCGGCTCATCTACCAATCCGCTGTTGTGCAGGGCTGCCTTGGGAATCTGGTAAGCAGAGACACTGTTCGGATCATCCAGTAATCCCAGCGTCTTTCCTTTCATCCAGACCGCAGTCAGTTCAGGAGTCCCCTGCAGTGACACCAACTGGCAGCCATACTCTGGATATTGTGCAATTAGCTTGTATCCAATGCTGTTCTTTCCAGCCTGATCGCCACGACTGATCATTTCCGACTTGGCCAGGACCAGGTCATAACGTGACTCAAACAAATCTCTTAGATCAAAGTGATCGCGATGTACGCTGCGCAACTCAAGGGAGCCAAAATGCCTTGCTAACTCCGGCGACTGGCACCAGGTATCTAACAGATCCAGCTCGTCCATATAGAGCGCATCCAGCACACGTAGGGCCGGACCGCCCGGATGCGCAACAAAATCGCAGCGACGGAGATTGTAATCACGCTCTTCCAATTGCTGGAGTTGATTTCCAGAAACAATAAGGAACCAACATAACGGCAGGGTGACCAGGAAAGCTGCGCCGTACAACAGGTAGTAGTAGGTCGCTTGGCTAAATGTGCGCCGCAGGGAAAAAATACGCAGCTCCGATTTTTATAATTACGACCAGATGCGATAATTTATTACAATGGATTGGTCGGTGTGAGAGGATTCGAACCTCCGACCCCTTCGTCCCGAACGAAGTGCGCTACCAGGCTGCGCCACACACCGATAATTAAAACGCGTCACTATACCAAATGAGAACCGGGGAACCAA
Organism: uncultured Gammaproteobacteria bacterium; assembly: GCA_963844975.1. Classification (GTDB taxonomy): domain Bacteria; phylum Pseudomonadota; class Gammaproteobacteria; order Pseudomonadales; family Halieaceae; genus Marimicrobium. The sequence continues at coordinate 57,734 of CAWJQO010000014.1, forward strand.
TGCCCAGTGGGCCTAGTACACCCCGGCCCAACGGGCCAGAAACTGGCTGAGAATACTGAGCGCGGTTACCACAACTATCAACATGATCAACAGACGCAGCGGACGAAACGGCTTGCGTTGCACGGCGTTGATGCCGCGGTTAACAAATTCGTCTACTTTTTTCTGGTCTTCAGGATAGAGGCTATTGCTGTAGCTGCGGTCTTGTTGTTCTGGAAGTTTCTCGCTCATGGTATTTAACTACTTACCTGAAAAAGGGAAGAACGACTGCCGTCATTCTCCCCTTCCAGTACCGAAAAGTCATCCCGCAAATGGCAACTATTCCAGAAACCTGTTGTGAACCTAGAGTTGAAACAACGCCTCCGGCATATCCATCAGGTTTTTGGCATCTGCCAGCATGGTGATTTTCAGTGATTCGGTGCGCGGCAGTAATCGCTCAAAATAGAAGCGCGCGGTCATAACTTTGGCCTGATAGAAAGACACCTCACCCTGGGCTGCGGCAATCTTCTGTTGTGCCAGTATGGCCATTCGTGCCCAGAAGTAGGCAAGCGTGACATAGCCGCTGTACATCAGGTAATCCACCGCTGCGCCACCGGCATTATCAGCATTGGTCATGGCCGCCTCGCCCAGTTTCATGGAGAGGCTTAGCCACTCCTGTGTATGCGCCTGCAGAGGCTTGACGAACTCGGCGTATTCAGCTTCGGGGTGAGCTGCGCAGAACGCATCGATCATGCCGGTGAATCCCAGCAGCAGTTTGCCGCCACTACCCAATACTTTGCGGCCCAACAGGTCGAGTGCCTGAATACCCGTGGTACCCTCGTAGAGCATGGCGATTCGGGCATCGCGCACAATTTGTTCCATGCCCCACTCACGGATGAAACCGTGTCCACCGTAAACCTGCACACCCAGGTTGGCGGCCTCAAAGCCCACCTCGGTGACAAAAGCCTTGGCGATGGGCGTCAACAACGCCATCAGGTCATCAGCCGCTTTGGCCTGTGCCTCGCTGCCGGCGGCAACGATATCACCCTGCTGTGCCAGGAAGTACAGAAACGCCCTGCTGCCCTCGGCGAACGCCTTCTGTGTCAGCAACATACGCCGTACATCCGGATGTACGATGATGGGATCGGCGGGGCCGTCCGGGTTTTTGGGACCGGTCAGGGAACGCATGGCCAGACGCTCTTTGGCGTAGCTGAGCGCGCCCTGGAAGGACAGCTCCGCGTGCGCCAGACCCTGCGTGGCGGTACCGATACGCGCGGTGTTCATAAAAGTGAACATGGCGTTCAGCCCACGGTTCGGCGGCCCAATCAGAAAGCCCCTGGCGCCATCAAAATTGAGTACGCAGGTAGCATTGCCATGTATGCCCATCTTCTTTTCGATAGACGCACAGTGCACAGCATTGCGCTCGCCGACACTGCCATCATCATTGACATTGAACTTGGGCACGATAAACAGGGAAATCCCCTTGGTGCCCGCGGGTGCATCCGGCAACCGGGCGAGCACAATATGCACGATGTTAGTGGTCATATCGTGCTCGCCGGCGCTGATGAAAATCTTGGTGCCGGTAATGGCGTAGGAGCCGTCCGCCTGGGGTTCGGCCCTGGTGCGCAACAATCCGAGATCGGAACCGCACTGGGATTCGGTGAGACACATCGTACCTGTCCACTCGCCGGAAACCAGTTTGGTGAGGTATTTCCGTTTCTGCTCGGCGTCGCCGTGCGCCTCAACCGTGTTGACAGCGCCGTGACTGAGGCCGGGATACATGACCCAGGACCAGTTAGCCGTTCCCGCCAGTTCATTGGCTATGATACCAAGCATATTGGGCATGCCCTGGCCACCATACTCCACATCCGCACTCAATGCCGGCCAGCCATTTTCAACGTACTGGTGGTAGGCCTCCTTGTAACCTGCGGGGGTGGTGACCCCGGCCTCGCTCCAGTGGCAACCTTCTTCGTCACCACTTTGATTAAGGGGGGCTATCACGTTCTCGGCGAAGCGCGCACCCTCATCAACAATGGCGTTCATGAGTTCTTCTGTGGCTTCTTCATATCCGGGCAGGGTCTGGTAGAGCTTCTCCGATTCCAAAACCTCGTTAATGACGAAACGAATATCGCGTACCGGCGCTTTATAGACTGGCATGGTTAATTCCTCTGGATGATCGTGGCCTGCGGACAGGCCGACTCGATGTGGTCCGTACAGACTATGTGTTCGGCGCACACATTTTGCGTATATGACGCAGGAAGTCAAATACCTTTTTTCGCCGGTGGCGGCAGGACCCCGAACGGGGGCAGCGGTCATAATGTCGCAAATAAACTGTTGTCTAGGCGAAACACGCTGTTACAGCAGTGGCTGTATATCAAGGTAACTGGCCGCCACTTCCGCCTCCCAGCGGGGCTGGAAGGGAATATCCCCCAGCAACGGCACCGGCAGTAGTTGCCGCAAGGTGTCCAGGTTATCTTCGTGGCAGTCCATGCGCGGTCCCGGCTGGTTCGCGACCCAGGCAACCAGCTGCAGGCCATCGCGGCGGATGGCCTCCGCCGTGAGCAGCGCATGATTGATACACCCCAGGCGCATCGCAACCACCAGAATAACGCCCACTCGCAACTCAATGGCCACGTCTGCCATTGTTTCGCGCGCGTTGATCGGCACTCGCCAGCCTCCCGCGCCTTCAATCAGCACAAAGTCCGCCGCACCCAGCATCACACCCCGACACAAGCCCGCAAGCCGACTGGCCTGCATCCGTTTACCCTGGAGGCTCGCTGCGATATGCGGCGCAACAGCGGCGTGCCAGCGCAACCGGGTTTACCTGGTCATAATCCAGCTCCTCGGTCATGGAGGCCATCAAACGCAAGGCATCATCATTGCGGCCTGTTTCATCGCACCCGGCCGCCACGGGTTTAACGGCGGCGGTGCGCAGGCCAGCCTGGCCAGCGGCTGCCAGCAGTGCACAACTGACTGCCGTCTTGCCGACACCCGTATCGGTACCGGTCACAAACCAGGTCTTGCTCATGGCTTCTCCAACACCCCAAAAATAACCTCGTATGTGGCGGGCAGCACGCCGTCCGTGCGCCAGGCCTCATAGGCTTGCAGCATACCCTGCAGCGCCCTTCGACTGGTCAGGCCGGGCTGGCGACTACGGTTCATATTGTGTGCCCCCAGCGCCTTCAACTCGTCCAGCAAATCCCGAACACGCGCATATGCCATGCGCAGGGCCTGGCGTTCCAGCTTCACTGCAATGCCGGGGATACGCCTCGCAGCGGCCGCCAACGCGGCCATTGGTAAAAACGTATTGACATGCTGGTGTGAATCCACCGCAGCCCATGCAGCGCGCAATTCACATAGAGTATCCGGTCCCAGCGACGTAAATACACAACAGCCTCCAGGTCGCAGCACCCGGGCTAATTCCGCAAACAGGTGCTCGGGACGAGCACACCACTGCACCGCCAGACTACTGAAAACCAGGTCGATGGATTCACTGGTCAGCGGCAGTGCCTCGGCGTCCGCGACCAGCCAGGCACTATCGTCTGCACAGCGATTCCGTGCGTAATCCACCATACCTGAGGCGAGGTCAAGGCCGATGTATTGCGCTTCGGGGTAGCGTTCTTGCAAAGCGGGATAAAAATATCCCGTGCCACAACCCAGGTCGAGAATGGTCGCCGGTACCTCCTGCAATTGATCCAGCCGGGTGAGTAACTGCTCACCGACCTCACGCTGTAAATGCGCCACCGAATCGTACACCGCTGCGGCGCGACTGAACGACGCGGCCACGGCCTTTTTTGCAAGCTCAGCAGCAACAGGCGTATTCGCGCGAAGTTTGCCCGTCGCTGCCAGAAATCCGCGAATCTCCTGCGCCAGTTCCGCAGGAGCATCCAGAGGTGCCAGATGACAGGCTCGCTGCAGCACTTTTACCTGTCCAGAAGAAACGCCTGCCATGCGAGAGGCGATGGACTTACCCACCGCAGAGGGCACCAGCGCATCCCGCGCTGCCAGCAAATGCAATTGCGGTTGCTGCAGTATGGCTAAGCGAGTCACGTTGATCAAGCGTCTGCAGCCACCCCAGCCCGGCCAACAGTTCGGCCGAGGCGGGCTGCCGCTGCAGATGGCGCAACTGTCGCAACAGCTGTCGTGGCTGCGCCGAACCTGTGACCTGCAATGTATCGAAGCGCTGCAAGGCGGCTATTGGATCGACCTGTACACCAGAGCGAAACTCACTGAATACGTCCGCGCCCATACCGGGCCAATCGTCCGTCGCGACGAAGCGCGGGTTGCTGCAGACTGTCACCACTGCCAGCACCCGCTGCGGCTCATGTACTGCAAGCTCGATAGCCAACTGCCCACCCAGCGACCACCCCACATATACCGCCTGCTCGGGGCAGCATTCCAGAATGCCCGCCAGTAGCCCTGCCAGCTCAGGCTCTTTACCTGAACCGGCACCCGGGGGCACAGCCGGGCAGGTCCAGCAGCGTAATATTCGCCCAGGGCCGCAGCAGCACCAGCAGCGGTCGCCACACTTCGCGATTGCATCCCCAGCCGTGCAGGAGCACCAGCTCCTGCTGCGTCGCGCTGGTTGCGGGCAGGTATTCGTGATGCAAGCGCATTCAGCTAGCAGGCCAGCAGACAGCCAACTGTTCCAACAGTCGATCCACATGCTCTGCGCTGTGCGCTGCACTCAGCGTAATGCGCAGGCGTGAAGTACCAGCAGGGACCGTCGGTGGTCTGATCGCGCCAATCAAAAAACCGCCCTCCCTCAGTCGCTCACTCAGCGCCACCGCGCGGGCGGCATCTCCCACCAGCAGCGGCTGTATGGCACTGACGGACAGCATCAACGGCAGATTGAGCTGCGCAGCGCCACGACGAAAGCGCTGTATCAGATCCGCCAGATGCTGTCTGCGCCATGCTTCCTCCCGGACCAGAGACAATGCCTCGAGGCCGGCCGCTGCCACCGCCGGCGGCAACGCCGTGGTGTAAATGTAGTTGCGCGATTGCTGGATCAGGCCCTCGATCAGCAGCTCACTACCAGCGACAAATGCGCCAGCAGTGCCCAGGGCTTTACCCAGGGTAGCCATCAGCACCGGTACAGCGGATGCGTCCAGGCCCGCCGCTTCGGTACTGCCAACACCGTGCTCGCCCAACACACCAAAGCCGTGCGCATCATCCACCATCAACCAGGCATCCTGCGCAGTACAAAGTCCTGCCAACGCAGCCAGCGGTGCGGTATCACCGTCCATGCTGAAGACACCATCTACAACAACCAGCCGCGCACCATCTGCGGCTCGCAGTTTGGCTTCCAAAGCGCCGACGTCGTTGTGCGCAAAGCGCTGAAAGCGGGCGCCACTGTGTAATCCACCATCCAGCAGTGAGGCGTGGTTGAGCCGATCCTCGAACACATAATCGCCGCGCCGTAGCAGGCTGGTAAGGATGCCGGTATTGGCCATATAGCCACTGGAAAACAGCAGCGCGCGAGCTCTACCCGTAAACTCGGCCAGTGCCTCCTCCAGCGCGTGATGCGGAACACTGTGACCACAGACCAGATGGGAAGCGCCGCTGCCGACACCGTACTGCGCAGCTGCGCTGCGAAAGCGCTCGATGACGCGAGGGTGAGCGGCCAGGCCGAGATAGTCGTTGCTGCAAAAATTCAGGTATTGGCGCCCACCCACCTGCACCAGCGGGCCCTGGGCTGACTCCAGTGTCAGGCGCTGCCGGTACAGGCCAGCTGTGCGACGCTGCTCCAGAGTTGTGCGCAGGCGCTCGGAAAACACCGCCACAACCGCAGCCTAGGTGGCTGCAGCATCGTAGAACTGCGGGCTTGGCGTCTGCGGCGGCTTTTCCACCTGGCGCCGCTCCGGTTCAATGCCCAGGCGACGGAACAGGGCCATGTCGGTATTGGCCTGCGGGTTGGGCGTGGTGAGCAGCTTTTCCCCGTAGAAGATCGAGTTGGCCCCGGCAAAGTACGCCAGCGCGTGCATTTGTTCATTCATTTCTTCGCGACCGGCAGACAGGCGCACATGGGATGCCGGCATCATGATACGCGCCGCGGCAATGGTGCGAATGAACTCGAAGGGGTCCAGATCCTCCTCGTTTTCCAGCGGGGTCCCTGGCACCCGCACCAGCATGTTGATCGGCACACTCTCGGGGTGTTGCGGGAGATTGGCCAATTGTTGCAGCAAGCCAGCGCGGTCGGTCTGCTGTTCACCCATGCCCACGATGCCGCCACTGCACACCTTCATCCCGGCACTGCGCACATGGTCCAGGGTCTCCAGCCGATCCTGGTAGGTACGGGTGGTAATAATATCGCCGTAGAATTCAGGCGAGGTGTCCAGGTTGTGGTTGTAGTAATCCAGTCCGGCCTCCGCCAATTCCTGCGCCTGGTCCATCGGTCAACATGCCCAGTGTCATGCAGCTCTCCAGGCCCAGTTCCCGCACGCCCCTGACCATAGCGATCACCTGCGGCATGTCGCGCTGCTTGGGGGAGCGCCAGGCGGCGCCCATGCAAAAACGCGTGGCACCCGAGGCCGCAGCGGCCCTGGCCTGTTGCAGGACTTGTTCGATCTCCATCAACTGCTCCACCTCCAGACCAGTGTCGTACCGGGTGCTCTGGGGGCAGTAGGCGCAGTCCTCCGGACAGGCGCCGGTTTTGATGGAAAGCAATGTGCTGACCTGAACCTGATTTGGGTCAAAATACCTGCGGTGCACCGTTTGCGCCGCAAAGAGCAGGTCGTTGAAAGGCAGCGCCAATAGCGCTTCGACCTCCTGCCGGGACCAATCGTGGCGAATCTCACCAGGTGCGACGTCGGATTGCGACGCCTTTGCGAAGGATGAATGCATATCAAATCCGGGGGAATAAACAGTTGGCAGTAGAAGCCTGCATCATACCCACGACACCCATCCTGTCAACCCAGTGTCCGGCCATTGGTTAACAACATCGGCACACGCCTGCTCGACGGGCTCTTCCCCCACCATTGCGCCCTGTGTGGCCTGCGCAGCCACCGCCAGGTACCGCTGTGTCTCGAGTGTGAGAGTGAGATGCCCGTCAACCAGCACTGTTGTGCGCGCTGCGCCATCCCCTTGCCAGCCACCGCGGAGTCAGCAGCAGTACGATTGTGTGGCAGTTGCCTGCACACACCGCCGCCCTTCGACCGTGTCATCGCACCCTGGTTATATGAGGAGTATCTTGCTCACCTGATACACCAGTGGAAGTTCCATCGCGAAAGGCGCATGACGGCACTGCTGGCCGCCCTGTGGCAACAACGGGCTGAGCTTCACACCCCGGTTGATCTGCTGGTCCCGGTACCACTGCACTGGCGCAAACGGTGGCAGCGCGGCTTCAATCAATCCGAACTACTGTGTCGGGAACTGCGCGCCACCTGCCCCGCACTCAAGTCCTGCAACATTGCGCACCGATTAGTGCGGCGCCAGCGCTCGACCGCCGCACAAGCGGGCATGAATGCCCGACAGCGCGCCAGCAATCTCAAGGGTGCATTTAAGGTGTATGGTTCCTGTGACAACGCTGCGAATTGCCATTGTGGACGACGTACTGACCACCGGGGCGACCGCGGCAGCGGTGGCCGAGGCGCTGGCAACTGCCGGTGCCAGTTATATCGAGGTCTGGTGCCTTGCCCGCACGCCATCTCCGGGCGCTTAACTCGATTTTCTCGCGATCTGCCTCGTGTGCTATCACGGGACGCCTACCTGAACTGAACAGGAAGTGCTACGGTGGAACCTGGGCTGCAAGTCGGCGACCAAATCTAATGCGCAGATGAAAAGCGCGCCGCTATTAACGGAGGCGAGGAGCCCGACATGACCACCCACCCCTATGACCGACTGGACCCCGACATGATTATCGATGCGGTGGAGTCGGTGGGATACCTGAGTGACGCCCGTTTACTGGCCCTGAACAGCTACGAGAACCGGGTGTACCAGGTGGGCATTGAAGACAGTGCGCCACTGATCGTCAAGTTTTACCGTCCCGAGCGCTGGAGCGAGGCGCAAATCCAGGAGGAGCACCATTTCAGCCTGGAGCTGCAGGACGCTGAGATCTCGGTGGTGGCGCCTATTGTGGACGATCAGGGTGTTACCCTGCACACCTTCCAGGATTTTCAGTTTGCGTTGTTTCCCCGTCGCGGCGGCTACCCGCCGGAACTGGACAATCTCGACAACCTGCTGGTGCTGGGCAGAACGCTCGGGCGTATCCACGCAGTCGGGCGAGCGGGGCAGTTCAAGGTGCGGCCCTCGCTGTCTGTGCAGCGCATGCTGACCGACAGTCGCGAGCTGTTGCTCGACAGTTTCATGCCGCGGAGTCTGGTGCCCGCCTACGAGTCGCTGACTGCGGACCTCAAGCAGATAGTGGAGTCCGTGTACAGCGAGGTGCAGCCCGAGGATTTGATCCGCATTCACGGCGATTGCCACGTGGGCAACATACTGTGGCGCGATAATACGGCGCACTTCGTGGACTTCGATGACTGTTGCTCAGCGCCTGCGATACAGGATTTGTGGATGTTTCTCAACGGCGAGCGTCATGATCGCCAGTTGCAACTGTCAGAACTGGTAGAGGGCTATTCTGAGTTCTGCGACTTCGACCCGCGCCAGATTCGCTGGATCGAAACCTTGCGCACACTGCGCCTGATCAATTACGCCGCCTGGCTGGCCCGGCGCTGGGAGGACCCGGCGTTTCCGCGTAGCTTCACCTGGTTCAATACAGAGCGCTATTGGGCGGATCATATTCTCGAACTGCGCGAGCAGATGTCGGCGTTGCAGGAGGAGCCGCTCCGTTTGCTCTAGCTAAAGAGATTCGGGTGTCGGGTGTGCAATTCGCCGGCTTCCCCTGTGCGGGCCACCCGATACTTGCCAACGAATTGCACACCCGACACCCAAACCCATTGGTCAGCATGATTTTTCTTTAGCGAGCTCGCGACGCGGGATAGATCATCGACCACAGCCAGCGCCAGAAGCTGTTAGCCGGCTAGTACATCCCGGTCTACCGCGTCAAAAAATATCTCCAATCCCGCCGGGTCAGCAAAATAATCCATGCGGGTTTTAAAACCCCGCTCAGGATCCAGCTCCTTGACGACCCGCGCCGGACTGCCGGCAACAACAACATTGGCAGGCACATCCCTGGTGACGACAGCACGCGCCGCAACCACGCTGTTGTCGCCTATCGTCACTCCCTTGAGCACCGTGGAGTGGTCTCCCAACCAGACGTTGTTGCCAATGCGCACCGGCGTAGGGCGCTCATTTCGCACCATACGGTCATAGATAGTATGCCAGTCGGAATCCGTGACATATGCGCCATTGGCCAACATCACACCGTCGCCCAGTACAATTTCGTCGCTGGCACTGAGTCTGGAGCCCGGACTCATCAGGCAACAATCGCCAATCACCACACGGCCCTGGCCGACACCTCGCCCCCAGACTCCCACCTCCACCCTGTTGCCGGGCTCACCGATCGCGGTAAAACATTTCCCAATCTGGATATTGTTGCCCGACAGGTGCACGTACCAGGGTTTCATAATCGTGTGGTAGGGGCCCAGGTACGCACACTCGGGACGCAGGAAATACTCCGCATACCAATGCCTGAATTTCAAGTAACATTTCTTTACCCAGTAGGGTCGCAGGTCGTCGCGCATGTGGAGCCTTTTATCTCTGTAGATATGCCCATTGTTGGCGGATATGATCGCAGCGGTTGTGGACCAACATCAAACCGTTGCCCTTAACACCGCATTCTGGAGGTGTTCAATTACTTTGCAAGCCAATTCGCGGCCTGTCAGCAGCAATCAGCATCACCTGCACCCCAAACTTGCAGTGGTCGTTCGTCGCCACCTGCAAAGGACACACCGCGCCGCGATAGCTGCACACAATATACAGGCGTACGAGAACCTGTCCAAAGCGCTGGCCGCGAAATCACGCCCGCTGGTGCTCGATTCGTTCTGCGGGACCGGGCACAGTACCGCAGCACTTGCTGCGCGGCATCCCGGACATCTGGTGGTGGGCATCGACAAGTCTGCGCGGCGATTGGCAAAACATCCGCGCGGCAGCAGCGACAACTACCTGCTGCTACAGGCAGACTGCGAGGACATCTGGAACCTGTTGACCCACGCCGGGCTGCGCACGGACTATCATTACATGCTGTACCCTAATCCCTGGCCCAAGGCCGGGCACCTGCAGCGGCGTATACACGGCCATGCCAGCTTTCCACTGCTGTTGCAGTTGGGCGGAAAACTGGAACTGCGCTCCAACTGGCAGGTCTATGTCGAGGAGTTCGGCTGCGCCATGCATCTGGCTGGCCAGCGGGGATGCGTCAGCAGACTGGCAGAGAGCGGCCCCGACCTGAGCCTGTTCGAACACAAGTACCGGCGCAGCGGCCATGACCTGTGGTCATATACTGTCAGCATCATGCCGTGACGGAAAAGGCCTAATAGGCTACAGTGCTGGCTGCAACGGGAGGTACACCCATGTCCTCGACTACTACCGATCCCATGTGGGAACGGATTCGCCAGGAAGCCATCAAGCATGCGAGCGAGGAGCCAATACTGGCCAGTTTTCTGCATGCCACGATTCTCAATCACGCGCAATTGGAACTGGCCCTGAGTTTTCACCTGGCCAGCCAGCTGGACAGTTCCACCGCGTCCTCACTGCTACTGCGCGAAGTGATTCTGGAGGCGTTCAAGGGTGATTCCTCGATCCGCGCGGCGATGCGGGCGGATTTGCAAGCTGTGGAGGACAGGGACTCGGCGTGTCACGAACTCTATATTCCCTTCCTCTACTTCAAGGGCTTCCATGCCTTGCAAACCTACCGTGTGGCGCACTGGCTGTGGGCGAAGGGGCGTGAATCGCTGGCATTATTTTTCCAGAACCGAATGTCTGCGGAGTTTGGCGTCGATATCCATCCGGCGGCCCGCCTGGGTCAGGGTATCATGCTTGATCACGCTACCGGCGTGGTCATCGGGGAGACGGCGGTCGTTGGCAATAACGTCTCCATCCTGCAGTCGGTGACCCTTGGTGGCACCGGCAAGGACGAGGGCGATCGTCACCCGAAAATTGGCGATGGCGTACTGATCAGTGCCGGGGCCAAGATCCTGGGCAATATCCGTGTCGGCGAGGGCGCCAAGGTGGGGGCGGGTAGCGTGGTGCTGGAAGATGTTCCCGCGCACACTACGGTGGCCGGCGTGCCCGCTAAAATCGTGGGGCGCCCCGCGTCGGATCAACCTGCCCTGGAAATGGAACACGACTTTTGCTGCGACGAGGCCGCAGCCAAACAGGGAGTCTCCTAGCGCCCCACCGGATCAAGGCTGTGGGCGACAAAGCCTTTTCGTCTGCAAGTATCGGGTGGCCCGCACAGGGGAAGCAGGCGAAGAGGCTTTGCCGGCCAGAGCGAATGATTCAACCCGACTGGTGATACTGGGGTGACAGTTCCTGTACTGCGTCAACAAAGGCCGTTACATGATCCGGGTTCACCCCCGGGGTGATACCGTGTCCGAGGTTGAAGACATGGCCGCTGCCATGCCCATAAGCCGCCAGTATCGCCTCGACCTCTCTGCGAATACGCGCTGGAGAGGCGAATAACATGCTCGGATCCATATTGCCCTGCAGGGCGACGCGGTCACCGACCAGTGCGCGCGCCTCATGTATATCTGTCGTCCAGTCGATCCCCACTGCCTGGGCGCCGCAATCAGCAATGGCGTTTAGCCATTGGCCACCCCCTTTGGTAAAGACAATCACCGGCACCGTGCGCCCGTCCGCCTCTGCAGGGAGGCGGGCAATGACACGCTGCATATACTGCAGGGAAAACTCGCGATAGCCTGCAGCACTCAGGCTGCCACCCCAGGTATCAAAAATTTGCAACGCCTGGGCACCCGCGCGCACTTGGGCCGACAGGTAGTCTGCCACCGCATCCGCCAGCAAGATCAGCAACTGGTGCATCAATTCAGGCTGGTCGTAAGCCATGGTTTTGACGTGGGCGAAGTCTTTGGACGAACCCCCTTCTACCATATAGGTGGCCAGCGTCCAGGGACTACCGGAAAATCCAATCAGGGGCACAGACCCGTTCAATTCCTCGCGGATGGTGCGCACCGCCCGCATCACATAGCCGAGGTCATCATCCGCCTTGATACTATGCAAAGCCGTCAGATCCGCCGCAGTACGCACGGTTTTGCGAAAGCGCGGTCCCTCACCCTCTTCAAAATAAAGCCCCAGACCGAGAGCATCGGGCACAGTTAAAATATCGGAGAACAGGATGGCCGCATCCATCGGGTAGCGACGCAGCGGCTGCAGGGTCACCTCGCAGGCCAGCTCAGCATTCTTGCACAAGTCCAGGAATGATCCCGCTTGCTCGCGGGTGGCGCGATACTCGGGCAGATAACGGCCCGCCTGGCGCATCATCCATACCGGGGTGCGATCAACGCTCTGGCGCAACAGTGCACGCAGGAAGCGGTCGTTCTTGAGTTCACTCATTGGAAAATCTGTCGCTGCTATGGCGGCCACTTACCGCTCCCTGTAACAGCTCGACAAGCTCGCCCTCGGTAGCATCTTCGACGATGCAGGCCAGACCGATGTCATTGAGCAGAACGAGGCGCAGTCGTCCGTCGATCACCTTCTTGTCGCGGGACATCAGTGCCAGAAAAGCGGCAGCATCCATGCCGGCGGGAGTGTGCACCGGCAAATGCATACCCAGCAATAATTCTCGAAAATCATCCACTTCCGAAGCTGCAATCCAGCCGCGACGGGCAGACAGTTCAAGCGCCAAGAGCATTCCGGTAGCTACCGCCTCCCCGTGCAACCACTGCCCGTAGCCCTGGCCGGTTTCAATGGCATGACCGAAAGTGTGGCCGAGGTTCAGAATGGCCCGGATACCGCCTTCGCGTTCATCCGCTGCTACCACTGCAGCCTTGATTGCACAACTGCGCTCAATCGCTTCGGCCAGAGCCGCCTCTTCGCGAGCGAGTAATCGCGGCATATGTTCCTGTAGCCAACGATAAAACGACTGGTCACTGATAAGTCCGTATTTGATCACCTCCGCCAGACCTGCACTCAATTCCCGGGCTGGCAGAGTATGCAATGTATTGATATCAATCAGCACCGCCCTCGGTTGATAGAAGGCACCAATCATGTTCTTCCCCAGCGGGTGGTTAACGCCTGTTTTGCCCCCGACAGAAGAGTCCACCTGAGCCAGCAGCGTGGTCGGAACCTGAATAAAATTGACGCCCCGTTGATAGCAGGCCGCCGCAAAACCGGTAATGTCGCCTACCACGCCACCGCCCACGGCTATAAAGGTTGTGCTGCGATTGTGTTTGTCTGTCATCACCTGGTCGAAAACGCGTGCCAGGGTGTCGAGAGTTTTGTACTGCTCGCCATCCGGCAGCACCACTTCCGTAATCAACTGGCGACTACCCAGCGCGGACCGGACCCGGTCTACATACAGCGGCGCGACCGTTTCATTGCTGACAATGACTACCTGGGAACCTGCGATATGCTGAGCCAATAGACTGGTATCAGCCAACAAGTCCCGGCCGATGTAAACGGGGTAGCTGCGCTCACCCAGATCCACATGCAAGGTATGCATTAACAAAGGCACGACAATTCCTCTGAGCTGGTCTTGGAGGGCGTCTATCATAACGCTTCGAGGGAGACGCTGTCTTTCCCACTGCCTTATTCGGCAGTGAGCTCTTCTACCAGACGCTGGGCGACAATACGCGGACTGCAGGCGTCAGTCTCGATAATGTAATCAGCGATCTCGCGGTAGAGTGGGTCGCGCTCGGCCATGAGGCTGCGCAATACCTGCTCTGGATCACCTTTTTGCAAAAGCGGCCGACGCCGGTCGCGTCGGGTGCGCCGCACCTGCTCTTCGACCGTGGCATAAAGGTAGATAACAAATCCACGTCCCGCCAGGGCACTGCGGTTTTCGGGGCGCAACACGACGCCGCCACCTGTAGCCAGGACCAGATCATCCCACTCGGTCATTTCCGCCACGACCTGCTGTTCGCGGTCGCGGAAACCCTCCTCGCCTTCGACATCAAAGATCCAGGGAATATCGGCCCCGGTTCGCACTTCGATTTCCGTATCCGTGTCGGCGAATCGCAGCTTCAGGTGTTGGGCAAGATACTTGCCAATGGTGGTCTTGCCGGCCCCCATGGGGCCGACCAGAAAGACTCTATGCAGAGCGGGCATGTCGCTTTAAACAACCCTAGTCAAGGAGTGTCTCAGCCAAAATGCGCGGCGTGACGAAGATCAATAACTCTGTTTTCTTATGCGAGTTAGTCTCACTTCTGAAGAAAGCACCGATATAGGGGATATCACCAAAGAACGGAACCTTGTTAACCGACTCGATATCCTCGGTTTTGAATACACCGCCCAGGACCACTGTTTCCCCATTGCCGACCAGTACGTTGGTGGTGAGCTCAGTGGTATCAATGGAGGGAATAAAGCCACCGGTACCGCTGGGAACCAACTCACCCACGGTATCCTGGTTGACCTCGAGATCCAGCAAAATGCGGTCATCCGGAGTAATGTTGGGCGTTACCAGTAGTTGCAGCACCGCATCCTTGAAGGCGGTTGTCGTGGCACCGCTGGCGGATGATTCCTGATAGGGAATCTCAACACCGGACTTGATCAGGGCCTCCTGCTTGTCGCCGGTAATTACCTTGGGCTGGGAAACGACCTCGCCTGAACCCTCCGCTTCCAGAGCCGATAGTTCAGCCGTCAGGAACAAATCGCCGCTGGCAAAGCCGAGGGCAAAACCGCTATTGGACGCCACGCCCAAGATCCACCAGCAGGGCGCCAGGGTAAGTAGACTGTCGGTGGCGTACCATCGATCGCCGATTATTAAGGTCTCGACCACGTTATCGGTGTCACCTGACGCTGAGAAAACACTATCATCGCCCTTATTCAGATAAGCGCCACCCCACTCAATACCGAGGTTCTTGGTCGCATCTGACTGGGCTATCACAATGCGAGCTTCGATCATCACCTGACGCACCGGAATGTCAACCTGAGTCAGCAGTTCGCGGATTTCAGCCAGTTTTGCCGCCGTGTCCGTGACTATCAAGGAGTTAGTGCGAGCATCAACAACCACTGATCCTCTGGGAGAAGTCAGGCTACCGCCGTCCTCGGAGCCCGCCGCGAACAACTTCACCAGATCAGCCGCTTTGGCGTAGCGGATGCGCATAAACTCCGACACCAAAGGCGCCAGTTCCAGAAGCTGCTTTTCGGCTTCAATTTGTTGGCGCTCACGTTCGGCAATTTCTGCTGCGGGAGCCACCATAAGCACGTTGCCCACCTGGCGCTTGTCCAGTCCCTTGGTCTTCAGCACCAGCTCCAGAGCCTGATCCCAGGGTACATTCTGCAAGCGCAGGGTAATGCGCCCCGATACAGTATCGCTGGCCACCAGATTCAACTCGGTAAAATCGGCGATGAGCTGCAGTACGGCCCGTACTTCAATATCCTGAAAATTCAGTGATATCCTGTCGCCCACATAATTGAATTCGTTGTTGCGCTTTTCTACTTCCTTCTTGGTGAGCGGCTTGACGCTGATCACATATTCATTGTCAGTCTGGTAAGCGAGGTAATCAAAATCACCTGTTGTTTTCAAGACCAGGGTTGCGCCACGCTCGGTGGTATTCACATCCACGCTGTTAACAGGGGTGGCAAAGTCAGTCACATCATAGCGGCGCATCAGGCGCTCGGCTACGGTAGTGTCAAGGAACTCCACCTTGACTTCACCACCTTCGCTGAAGACATTGACGTCCACCGAAGGATCGGTAAGCTGCAGAGTGAGTTTGCCCTCGCCATTTCCAGCGCGCTGGAACTGAAGATCGCTGATTTCAGATGACACCTCAGCCACTTCAGCCACGGCAGTTTTTGCCCGGGTGGGATCACTAGCTCGGTTTGAGGTAATCACTTCCTTCCTCCCCTACCATCACGAACAGATTGTTGCCCTCCACACGTGTTTCATAGGGAACCAGCTTAATCAACTCAAGCACCAAACGAGTGCGGTCGCCAGACTCCAGCACTACGGCGTTGGTGGCATTGCCGTATGGCAGCGAAAACCGTTTCTGCTGCAGGCTGCTGGTGGTTCCCGGGAAATCGACAGCAATACGTGCAGGCTTCTCTATAGCGTAGGTCTTGAAATCCGGCGGTGTTTCATTAAATTCCAACCGCACTTCAAACTTGCTACCTGGCCTGGAACTAAATTCAATGTCCTGCACCGTCGGCGCCGCCAGCGCAGCACTAGTTACAAGGCTCAGCACCAGCGTAACGACAGCGCTACGCAACCTATTCCTCAAGCTCTCTCGTCGTTTCCCCACGGCCTTTGTCCCCAAATATTGTTTTTTATTTGCCATGGCTTTGAGCCATGACCTCGGCTTATATACCGCTTAATTTAATTGTACGAGGGCGCTCTACCCATCCATCCGGCGTCCCATCGCTAACAATCTCTACCACCGATACATATGTGTCCGTCATATCCACAATTTTTCCATGAGAACGACCCAGATAATTTCCCGGTTTAACCCGATGCACGCCACCCTCAGGGTCTTTTATCAGCGTCCAGTTGTTATCATCTCGCTCCAGCGTACCAACCATGAGCAAAGAGTCGAGGGTGAATTGTTCCAAAAATTCCTTGGGGCGGTTTTCATCCGGCTTGATAGCAGCAGTTGCTTGCAGCTGGGCAAGCTCCCGAACCTCAATCGGCCGCTCGAATGGGCTGCGCAAGGTGGTAGCGCTATAGGCAAATGCCTCATATGCCTTGAAAGTAGGTATGGGGGCAATAATACCGCCCGGGCGGGAACGCTTCTCCGCCATAAAACTATCCAGGTCAGAGAAGTCATCACCGGAACACCCGGCCAGGATCGATCCCAGAAGACACGCAACATAATAAAGTACGAGGGAGCTGCTCATCGCTACAACACCCTCATCCTTGTAACGGTAAGTCTTGGCGAGGATTTTCATATCCAGATTATTTGGGTTCTTTTTATTGGCAGCTAGCTGGAAATCGTGAAGCGTAACAATTCGCGGCAGGCCTGCCATGCCACTGATAAACGCGCCCAGGTCGTGATAGGAACCCGAGGCTACGATGGCGATCGGAAGCTCAACATAGAACTCCTTGGCCTGCTCCTTTTGCAAGTTAATGGAAGTAATAGCCAAACCGTTCAGGAGTCCTTTATTGGTAATGTCTTCCAACAGTCCGGGCACTTCGGTATCACTGGGCAACTGGCTAACCAGAGCGCCGAATGACTCCTCCATTTCCACCATCTGTTGGCGATAGGCCTCCAGATTGGCTGCCTCGAATGCTTTTTTCTCAAAGTCCTTTTTAAGTGTTACCTCTTTTTCTTCAGCTTGTGCCAACTGCAGTTGCAAGTCCTCAATATGGTAGTAGTAACCTCCTACCAGAACCGCAATCAGTAACCCAGCCAAATCAATACCTTGACTGCAACTGGCCAGGATCCGACATTGTCAAAATCAAGATCACCCAGGTCGAATTCGCGCAACGAGCGCATGGTATCTTCAAATGCCATCTTTCATCCTTCTCCCGACTCATCTTCGAGAGGCGGAGCCTGCACGTCGACGGTCAAGTCAAATCTATTCGCCTCCGCACCAAAGTCGGGCTGCGCCTGCACCTTTTCCAGGTTCGAATTTGCCAGCCAGTCCGATGCATCCAACCGCCGCATCAGACTCGATACCCGATTATTCGATTCGGCGACACCACTAATGGCAATTTCTTTGCCCTTGGTCGTTAATTTGGTGTAGAACACTCCATCCGGCACAGTCCGCACCAGCTGGTCCAGCACCCGCACGATGATAGGCCGATTACCCTGTAGTTCCTGAATTACTTTCATGCGATCCAACAACTGGTTACGTCGCTTCTGCAGATCGCGAATTTCAGCCACCTGCTTATCCAGTTCCTTGATATTCGTCGGCCAGGTATTCATTGCGCGCCGTCTGAGTGTCGATCTGGCTGTTGACAATACGATCAGCGAGCAATACCAAACCTGCGCCGAGCAACCAATACCAATGCTACCGATGCCAGGAATTCCTTTTTAAGATTCTGACGCCGCTCTTCACGCCAAGGCAGTAAGTTGATCTGCGCCATCAGTCAAAGCTCCGTAAGGCCAGGCCACAGGCAATCATCATTGCCGGCGCATCACTGCTAAGCGCTACCGCGTTCACCCGGGACGATATAGACATCTGCGCAAACGGGTTCGCCACCGAAGTAGGCGTGCCCAATTTTTCCTGTACCAACTGCTCCAGCCCCTCCATGGAAGAGACACCTCCAGCGAGAATGATGTGATCTACATCGTTGTACTGGCTAGAGGAAAAGAAGAACTGCAGGGAGCGCGCCACCTGCTGAACGACCGCTTCCTTAAAGGGTTCCAGCACCTCGGGCTCATAATCGTCGGGCAGGCCTCCCTGTTTCTTTGCCAGGCCGGCTTCCTCCAGTGGTAAACCATAGCGTCGCATAATTTCGTCGGTAAGCTGCTTGCCGCCGAATAACTGCTCGCGCGTATAGATGGTTTGGCCGTTGTTGAGCACGCTCAAGGTTGTCATGGTTGCGCCGATATCAACGATAGCAACCGTACTGTCCTCACCCAGATTCAACTGAGCCTGCAGCAGGGAGAAGGCCCTTTCCATCGCATAGGCTTCAACATCCATGATCTTGGGGATCAGTTCTGAGCCTTCGATAGCCTCAACCCTGGACTCAATCGTCTCCCGCCGGCACGCTGCCAGCAATACCTCTACCTGGTTGTCCCGTTCAGGGGAGGGACCCTGGATCTCGAAAGTCGATGGCAACCTCCTCCAGGGGATAGGGGATATACTGATCCGCCTCCAGCGTGAGCTGGGTTTCCATATTCGTCTTCGCTCAGGCCCTCTGGCATGTCAATCAACTTGGTGATGACGGATGAACCGGCCACTGCTGCCGCGACGTTTTTCAGCTTGGTGCGCGATTGCGCCACGACAGTGCGAATGGCATTGGAAACCCCCTCAACATCGTTGACGCTCTTCTCGATGACCGCATCCTGCGGCAGCGAACTCACCGCATAACTCTCCACGCGGTAACGGCCCCCAGAAAAGCTCAACTCCAGTAACTTCACTGTCGTTGAACTAATATCCAGCCCCAGCACCGGAGTCGTTTTTGTCTTTCCAAATAGTCCGAACAACTTTTTTCCCTATCAGTATCACTAACTTAGGATATTTTTATACACCGATACATTAATGCTAGATATACCACAGACCAAAATATATCAAAACACAAAAAAGGCTTATAATTACCAATCCAACACCACCACCCCCGTTGCAGATTCACATAAATGCCTGTTTTGTAAAGGGATTAAATGAACTTCCTACGACTTATTCTGCGACTGTCCTTGTTCGGGCTTTTAGGCACACTATGGCTGCTCGCCGGGGTCTACCTTTACCTCAGCCCCAACCTGCCGGATGTTGAAACCCTGCGCAACGTCAAACTACAGACGCCGATGCTTGTGTATACCCGCGAGGGAGAATTGATCGGTCAGTTTGGCGAGCAAAAACGCACTCCGCTGCCTTTTGCCGCAATACCCGACCAGTTCATCAAGGCTCTGCTGGCGGCTGAAGATGACAGTTACTTTGCCCATAGTGGCGTTGATGTTATGGGGCTCATGCGCGCCGTGTCCGAGTTGGTGCTTACCGGGGAGATAGTCTCCGGTGGCAGCACACTGACCATGCAAGTGGCGCGCAACTATTTCCTGAGCCGCGACCGCACCTTCATGCGCAAGTTCAACGAAATATTGCTGGCCATTGAGATCGAGCGCTCCCTGAGCAAACAGGAAATTTTCGAGCTGTACTTCAACCGTATTTTCCTGGGGCACCGGGCCTACGGCTTCGAGGCCGCCTCCGAAGTGTATTACGGGGCCAGCATCGGCGAATTGAGCCTGAGCCCAGCACGCCATGCTGGCCGGCATTCCCAAGGCACCCTCTCGCATCAACCCGGTCAGCGGGCCGGCCGCTGGCCAACAACGCCGCAACTGGATTCTGGGGCGCATGCATGCCCTGGGTTACATCGGCGACGAGGAGTACGAAAGCGCACTGCTCGAACCCGATAACGCGCGTTTGCACGGTGCGCAACTGAGCTTCGCTGCCCACTACGCAGCAGAAATGGCGCGCCAGGAGATGGTGCAACGCTACGGCGAGGAGGCATACACCAACGGTTATCATGTTTACACGACCATCAGCAGTGACTTGCAGCGCGTCGCCACCCAGTCTGTGATCGATGGTCTCATTAGCTATGATAAGAGACACGGTTACCGCGGTCCAGAGCAGCAACTGCCGCCCACTGCGTCAAACGAGGACACCATGGCCCTGTGGCGGGAGGCGCTTGCGAAGACAGGCAGTTATTGCCGATCTGCAGCCTGCCATCGTCACTTCGGTGGCAAAGCACAAGGCTACTCTATTACTGGCTGACGGGAGCACGCCCGATCTCTTGTGGGAAAATGGCATTCGCCAGGCCAGGCCCTACATCACCGAGAATGCCAAGGGCCCAGCCCCGCAGTCGGCGGCAACAGTGCTGGCTGTTGGTGATCTGATCAGGGTCACACTGGAAGAAGACGGCGCGTGGCACCTGGCCCAGGTGCCGGCGGCACAGGCGGCGCTGGTATCACTGAACCCGGACAATGGTGCCATTATCAGTGTTGTCGGCGGCATCGGCTTTGAGCAGAGCAAGTTCAACCGCGCCACCCAGGCAGAGCGCCAGCCAGGCTCCAACTTCAAGCCATTTCTCTACAGCGCCGCCCTGGATTCAGGATTCACTGCGGCCACCATTATCAACGACGCTCCGATCGTCCTGGAGGGCAGTTCCCAGGGTGACCTCTGGCGACCGGAGAACGACGATGGCAAGTTTCTATGGGCCAACCCGCTTGCGCTGGGCACTGACCAAGTCACGCAATCTGGTCTCGATTCGCCTCTTGCAGCGTCTGGGCGTCAGAAAGTTTATCAACTATGCCAAACACCTGGGTTTCGACACGTCTGGATACGCCCCTGAGTATTCTCTGGCGCTTGGGACTCAAACCATTACCCCGCTGGAACTGGCCAAAGGTTACGCCGTACTGGCTAATGGCGGCTACCGGGTGGAACCCTATATCATTGCGCGCATCGAGGGGTTGCAAGGCGAGACGCTGTTTGAAGCGAAACCACCGACGGTATGCCGGGACTGTGAATTCCCGTCCGCTGCCCCGCCGGCGCATGGAGAGGAACTGAGCATGGAGGAGATCATCGCGGGCAAGGGCGCACGGGCAACCGACCTGCCGCCGGCGCCGCGCGTCATGGATGAGCGGGTAAACTTTATCATCGACAGTATTCTCAAGGACGTCATCACCAAAGGTACTGGCGCAACGCGCACTGGTTCTGGAGCGCAGCGATATTGCCGGCAAAACCGGCACCACCAACGGCCCCATGGACGTCTGGTTCTCTGGCTACAACCGGGACGTGGTCACTACGGCCTGGGTTGGCTTTGACAATTACACGCCACTGGGCCGCAAGGAGTTTGGCGGCACTGCGGCACTGCCTATCTGGATCGAGTATATGCGCGCCGCCCTGAAGGACAGCCCGCAAGTGGAGCGTCCAATGCCGCCAGGCATTGTCACCGTCAAAATAGACCCGCAAACGGGACAACTGGCGAGCGCCGGCCAGCGCAATGCCAATTTTCGAGTATTTCAAGAAAGAAAATGTGCCGCGGCGCTACGGGTATGGCGACTCCGCAGTCGGGCGATCCGGGCATTGATACCCGGATCAACGAGATTTTCTAGCGCTGCAGGCGTCGACAAATAGTTCGGGGGATAAGGTAGACGCGCGACCCCGCTATCGACCGCCGCTCGAGCTACAGCAGGGGCGATCCATGTCAAGCAAACGCGCATCCACGGGCTTGGGAATGATATAGTCCCGCCCGAATGACAGCGCATCCAGCTCACAGGCTGCCAGTACCTCGGCGGGAACAGGCTCGCGCGCCAACTCGCTCAGGGCCAGCACCGCAGCCACTTTCATCTGCTCATTAATGACGCGAGGCACGTACATCAAGTGCCCCGCGGAAAATAAACGGAAAACCCAGCACATTGTTGACCTGGTTGGGATAATCCGAGCGTCCGGTGGCGATTATCAGGTCATCTCTGGTAGCCCAGCGCCAACTCCGGCTCTATCTCAGGATCCGGATTTGAACAGGCGAACACCACTGGACGAGGCGCCATTGTCAGCAACAATTCCGGGCTCAGAAGATTGGCCCCGGACAGACCAATGAATACATCGGCGCCATTGATCGCATCAGCCAGGCTGCGCTTATCGGTGTGGTTGGCAAATTCCTGTTTATAGGCATTCACCCCCTCCCTGCCCGCGTAGATGACACCACGACGATCCAACATATAGATATTCTCGCGCCGGGCACCCATGCTCACCAACAGACGCATACAGGCAATGGCCGCCGAACCCGCACCCAGACAGGTGATGATCGCGTTTTCCATGCGCTTACCCTGAATTTCCAGGGCGTTGATCAGACCCGCAGCGGTAACAATGGCGGTTCCGTGCTGGTCATCGTGGAACACCGGGATATCGCATTGCTCGATAAGGGCAGATTCAATCTCAAAACACTCAGGTGCTCCGATATCCTCCAGATTTATGCCACCAAAGGTGCCGGCGATGCGCGCCACGGTGGCGATAAATTCCTGCGTGTCTTCCGTATCCACTTCGATATCAATGGCATTGATGCCGGCAAAACGTTTAAACAGGAGCGCCTTGCCCTCCATCACCGGTTTGCTGGCCAAACTTCCAAGGTTTCCCAAGCCCAGTACCGCAGTGCCATTACTAATTACTGCCACCAGATTGCCCTTGCCTGTATAGCGGTAAGCGAGGTCCGGGTCACTGGCAATTTCACGACAGGGCTCCGCTACACCTGGACTGTAAGCCAGCGACAGGTCCCATAGCGTATCGGCAGGTTTGGTGAGTTCAATACTGATTTTCCCGGGTACAGGTTCGGCGTGATAGGCAAGTGCATCGCGTTTCAAGTCTCTGGACATGTGGCTACCTGCACTCACCGGGGCACCTGCGGAGAAGGTCACCGAGATTATAGAAAAGGTACATCAGTAACAAGGCTGGAGTTTCACGCCCTGAGGTCTCGTAAGCCCTCGCGGCCAAATTAGAGTTATACACTGACATCTAAAAATACAAGAGTAAGAACAAGTGCCACGCCGTTGAGGGGCTGGCGTTTCAGGGGATACCGCAGCAGCCCGCGGTAACTTGTTCTCTAACGCTTGGCGCCGCGACTTCCGAACCGCTTGTTGAAACGATCAACTCGGCCACCGCTGTCCACGATTTTCTGTTTGCCGGTATAGAATGGGTGGCACTGTGAACAGACGTCAATATGAAAATCTTCGCAGCGCGTCGAACGAGTCTGTATGGTGTTCCCACAACTGCAGGTGGCGGTAACGGCCTCGTACTGGGGATGGATATCTGCTTTCATGAACATGTAGCTCCTGGTCATTGGTGCCGCCACCCGATCACTGCCGGGCACCGCACCTCGCTGGTGGGAGTTGAGCCACTCACAGGCGTGAGCAGCTCAAAAAATAGGCGGGCATCTTACCAGACACGGTGCGATAAGCAATAGCGCGTGGTGTTTTGCTACAATGGCCCGCTTCCGAACCAATTTTACTTATGACAAGGGGCGTAATGTCCGTACTTCGCCTGGCCATCCCATCGCCCCTGCGCCGCCATTTCGACTACCTGCCGCCCAGCGGGATGAGCGCTGCAGAGATATAGCTGCCCTGCAACCCGGCGTCCGACTGCGCGTGCCATTCGGGCGGCGCGAGGTAACCGGCTATCTGCTGGCAGTGTGTGCGGAGAGCGACGATTCCCGTGAGCTCACTCAAGCCCGCACTGGAAATTCTCGACCAGTCACCCTTGATCGATCCACAATTACTGCAACTGTGCCACTGGGCAGCCGACTACTACCACCACCCGCTGGGAGATGTGTACAGCAACTTGTTTCCCAGGCGCCTGCGCGAGGGTAAGCCACACTCGTCGTCACGGTGCCCCCGGCTGGAAACTCACCGTCCGCGGCAAGGGCCTTCCCAGGGCAGGCACTGCCAAGATCCCCACGCCAGGCACAGGCCATCAGCATGCTCCGGCAAACACCTGTCATCGAAAATTCCGAATTCAGGAATAGCGGTATCAGTGGCGCCATTTTACGCAGCCTGCAAGACAAGGACCTGATCGAAACTTGCACCATAAGTAAGCGCTTGCAAACTGCCAGCACCAACCAGAGCTTGATCCTTAATACTGAGCAGGCAACTGCCTTGGCAGCATTGATAGGCGCAGGCGAGGGATTCAGCTGCCACCTGCTGGAGGGCGTTACCGGCAGTGGTAAAACCGAAATCTACCTGCAACTCATTGACGACTGCCTGCAGCGGGGACGCCAGGCGCTGGTGCTGGTCCCGGAAATCGGCCTGACACCCCAGACCCTGGCGCGCTTCCAGCAACGCTTTGCGGCGAATATTGCAGTCCTGCACTCCGGGCTGAGTGATGCCCAGCGCTACCTACGCCTGGGAGGCCGCCCGCACTGGCGCAGCACATATTGTTATCGGTACTCGCTCGGCCATTTTTACCCCCCTCGCCATACCCGGGTTAATCATTGTGGATGAGGAGCACGACAGCTCCTATAAACAGCAGGACGGCTTTCGCTACTCGGCCAGGGATGTTGCCGTGAAGCGGGCCCAGATCCATGCATGCCCGATACTGCTGGGCAGTGCGACACCGTCACTGGAAAGTATCCAAAACGTGCTCACTGGTCGCTATCAGCACCACCAACTCACCCGGCGGGCCAGCAGCGGAGGAATGCCCGATATCAAGGTCCTGGATGTGCGCCGACAGGAACTGCAGGCGGGATTGTCTGACGCACTCATTGCGGCCATAGACGATAAGTTGCGCCTGGGACAGCAGATACTGCTGTTCCTCAACCGCCGCGGTTACGCACCCACCCTGCAATGTCACGATTGCGGCTGGATCGCCGAATGTCATGCCTGCGATGCGCGACTGACCATTCATCGCCGGCGGCGGCGCCTGCGCTGTCATCATTGCGGCGACTCCAGCGCACTACCCAGGCAGTGCCCCCGCTGCCACAGTGAGCGACTGCTGGCCGCGGGGCTGGGCACAGAGCAAACAGAGGAGTTCCTGCACACGCGCTTCAAGCAATGGCCAATCTATCGTGTTGACAGCGATTCCATGCAAAACAAGGGCACCATGCAGGCTCTGGTAGAAGAAATCAACCGGGGCGCGCCCTGTATTCTGCTCGGCACCCAGATGCTCACCAAGGGTCACCACTTTCCCGCCGTGAGCCTGGTCGCGGTCATTGATGCCGATGCCCTGTTGTTCAGCGCCGATTTTCGCGGCGAGGAACGCATGGCGCAGCTACTGACCCAGGTGGCAGGGCGCGCCGGGCGCGCCGAGCTACCCGGCAGCGTTCTGCTGCAAACGCACTACCCCGATCATCCGGCTCTGCTCGCCATGCTCAGCACCAGTTATGCTGAGCAGGCCCGGGAGTTACTCAAGCGCCGGCACGAGAACGGCATGCCCCCGGCCGGACAACTGGTGGTGTTGCGCACCGACTGCCCGAACGCCGAATACGGCGAACAATTCCTGCAAAACCTGCGCGAGCGCAGCGCTCCGCAACTCCCCGGTGGGGCCAGGCTGATCGGACCACTGCCTTCGCCTATGCAGCGTCGTGCCGGAAAGTACCGCTGTCAATTACTGCTCACCGCGCCCAACCGCAAAGCGGCACAGGCTGCGGCCAGCCTACTCGTAGCGAACGCTGAGGCAATACCATCCCGACACGGACTGAAGTGGTCGATCGATATCGATCCCCAGGACGTTTACTAGTTACGACTTCACTGGCCATGGCTGTCGCTTATGATGATAATATGCCGGGCCAGACAAGTCTGTTGGCACAACTCCGGCAGCCCTTTGAAGTAACCCAGGTATATCCCCCAGTAATGAAGGAAGAACTGACACGGCTTATTCAGCAGGCCCTGGCCTCACTGGTTGCACAAGGCCTGTTACCCGCTGACATTGCGCCGCAGGTGCAGATTGATCATACCCGCGACAAGAGTCACGGCGATCTGGCGAGTAACATTGCACTGTCGCTCTCCAAGCTGGCACAGCGACAACCGCGCGAGCTTGCGACTTTGATCTGCGCTGCCATGCCGACCAGCCCACTGCGTGACGCGCACTGAAATCGCTGGCCCCGGTTTTATCAATTTCTTCCTGTCCGATGACAGCAACCAGGCCGTGGTCCGCACGATTCTTGAGCAAGGGGCATCTTTCGGCACCAGTAATGCAGGCAGCGGACGCAAGGTGCAGGTAGAGTTTGTCTCTGCCAATCCCACCGGGCCGTTGCATGTCGGCCACGGCAGGGGTGCAGCCGTAGGCGACAGTATCTGTCGCCTGCTGGCAGCGACCGGATGGGACGTCTACAGCGAGTTCTATTACAACGACGCCGGTGCGCAAATTCACAATCTGGCTCTGTCCGTGCAGGCCCGCTGCAAGGGAGTGACGCCGGAAGATCCCCAATGGCCACAGGATGGCTACCGCGGTGACTACATCGCAGAACTGGCCCAGGCCTATCTACGCCGCGAAACAATAGATGCCGAGGACCGTCATGTCATCGGCTCCGGTGATGTCGATGACCTGGAGGGCATTCGCCAGTTCGCGGTGGCCTACCTGCGACGCGAACAGGACCTGGACCTGAAGGCCTTTGCGGTACACTTCGACACGTATTTTCTCGAATCAACCCTGTACGAGACCGGCGCGGTTGAACGCACTGTCCAGCGACTCATCACAACCGGACATTGCTATGAACAGGACGGAGCGCTGTGGCTGCGCACTACCGACTTCGATGATGACAAGGACCGCGTCATGCGCAAGCGCGAAGGGGGATACACTTACTTCCTGCCGGATGTAGCCTACCACCTCAACAAATGGCAACGTGGCTTTGTACGCGTCATCAATGAACAGGGCGCGGACCACCACAGCACCGTGACCCGCGTGCGCGCCGGCCTGCAGGCGCTGGAACAGGACATTCCAAAGGGCTGGCCGGAATACGTCCTGCATCAGATGGTCACCGTCATGCGCGAGGGAGTGGAGGTCAAGTTATCAAAACGCGCCGGCAGCTACGTCACCCTGCGAGACCTGATAGATGAAGTCGGGCGGGATGCGACCCGCTATTTCCTGGTGGCGCGCGCGCCGAACTCCCAACTGATCTTTGATATCGACCTGGCGCTGTCCCAGAACAATGATAACCCCGTGTACTACATCCAGTACGCCTACGCCCGCACCTGCAGCGTACTGCGCAAGCTCGTTGAGCAGGGCTGGGAATGGCAGGTCGAGGACGCAGTGCAACACCTGGATCAACTGCAGGAGGAGCACGAGAAAAGTCTGCTGCGGCGGCTCGACCGCTATCCGGAGGTGGTAGCGACCGCAGCCCTGAACAATGAGCCCCACACAGTGGCCACCTACCTGCGGGAACTGGCCGGGGACTTTCACACCTGGTACAACGCCCATAAGATGCTGGTTGATGATCGAGCCCTGCGCAATGCGCGGATTGCCCTCAGCCAGGCCGTGGGACAGGTAATCGCCAATGGACTTGGCTTGCTGGGCGTATCCGCCCCGGAGGTAATGTAAACGTGCCCCAGGATTTTGCCAAACACAAGAGGGACACAAGCTCCAGGAAGTCCGTCGTCGAAAAAACGCAGGCCCGGCGCAACACTGGCAACAACCAGCCTCGCGGCAATGGCTTTCGCCTGTACTTTGCGGGTGTGCTGACCGGCGTATTCCTGAGCTTTCTCGTTTATCTCGGCACATTGCCCAACCCGGCAGACCCCGCGCTGGAAACTGGCAGTTCGCCGCCCGCAGCAGAAATTCCTAAACCGCGCTTCGACTTCTACACGATGCTGCCCAAGCAAACGCTTGACGAAGAGAAGAAGCCAGACGCGGTGGAGCCGGCAGCCGATGTCAGCAAACCTCCTGCGGCGAGCTCAGCGCCAGAACCCTATTTGTTGCAGGCAGGCGCTTTCCGGCAGCGCGACGATGCCGAACGACGCCGGGCCGAGTTGGTATTGCTCGGACTGACTCCCAAGCTGGAGGAAATCAGCAACGCTAATGGTCGCTGGTTCCGGGTCTACGTCGGCCCCTTCGACTCCCACGAGTCGATGAACAAGGCCCGCGGCCTGATGGCCAATCAAAATATAGATACCGTATTACTGAAACGCGGCGGAGCTTGAATTACGCGGGGTCTTGAATTTCCCGCACATCCCCCCATATCTGCAGGGCGAGACGGGGTCCACTGATATCCCATGCGACAGCCCCACAGGAGATAGGACGTGGAACAGTTCCGAGGTACAACCATTCTTTCCGTGCGCCGTGGCAACAGCGTAGTGATTGGTGGCGACGGCCAGGTGTCCATGGGCAATACCGTGATGAAAGGCAATGCCCGCAAGGTGCGGCGCCTGTACCGGGACCAGGTTTTAGCGGGCTTCGCCGGTGGCACTGCTGACGCTTTTACCCTGTTCGAGCTGTTTGAAGCGCAACTGGAAAAACACCAGGGGCATCTGGTGCGCGCCGCTGTCGAACTGGCCAAGGCCTGGCGCACCGAACGCGCCCTGCGGCGCCTGGAGGCGCTGCTGGCGGTGGCCGACAAAAACACCTCGCTTATTATTACCGGAAACGGGGACGTGATAGAGCCCGAGGACAACCTGATCGCCATCGGCTCGGGCGGACCCTTCGCCCAGGCGGCGGCCCGCGCCCTGCTGGACAACACCGAACTGGACGCCCGCAGTATTGTGGAAAAGGGCCTGGGCATCGCCGCTGATATCTGCATCTACACCAACCACAATCGCACCATAGAGCAACTGGATTTTTAGGCCCCTGCATGTCCAATATGACCCCCCGCGAGATTGTTCACGAACTGGACAAACACATCATTGGCCAGGAGGCAGCCAAGCGCGCAGTCGCCATTGCGCTGCGCAATCGCTGGCGGCGCATGCAGTTGCCCGAGGAACTGCGGGCCGAGATCACCCCCAAGAATATCCTTATGATCGGACCCACCGGTGTGGGCAAAACGGAGATCGCCCGGCGCCTGGCCAAATTGGCTAACGCGCCCTTCGTCAAGGTCGAAGCGACCAAGTTCACCGAGGTGGGCTATGTGGGTCGCGACGTGGAATCCATCGTGCGCGACCTGGTGGACGTGGCGGTCAAAATGTACCGCGAACAGGAAATGACGCGCGTGCGCTTCCGCGCCGAGGAAGCCGCGGAGGAGCGCATCCTGGATATCCTGCTACCCCCCGCCCGCGACACCAGCGCCGATCCGACCTCCAGCGCGCGGCAACTGCTGCGCAAGAAACTGCGCGAAGGGGATCTCAACACCAAGGAGATCGAAGTCGAGGTCAGCGCCAATCTTCCCGGGACTGGAAATCATGGCCCCGCCGGGCATGGAGGAAATGACCAGCCAGTTGCAGAGCATGTTCTCCAATATGTCCCGGCAGCAACGCAAAACCCGCAAGATGCCGGTCAAGGCCGCCTTTGAGGCGCTGTGCGATGAAGAAGCGGCGAAAATGATCAACGAGGATGAACTCAAGCAAAAGGCCGTCGCCGAGGCGGAACAAAACGGCATCGTATTTATCGATGAACTGGACAAGGTCGCCAAGCGCGCCGAGGGCGCCGGCGCCGACGTGTCCCGCGAGGGCGTGCAGCGCGACCTGCTGCCGCTGATCGAGGGCTCCACGGTCAGCACCAAGCACGGCATGATCAAGACCGACCACATCCTGTTTATCGCCTCCGGCGCATTTCATTTGGCCAGGCCCTCGGACCTGATACCGGAACTGCAGGGACGCCTGCCCATTCGCGTCGAGCTGTCTGCGCTATCGCCCGATGATTTCGAGCGCATACTGACCGAGCCCAACGCCTCCCTGACCGAGCAGTACCAGGCCCTGCTGGCGACCGAGGGGGTGGAATTGAAGTTCACCCAGGACGGCCTGCGGCGCATTGCCGAGACCGCCTGGCAGGTAAATGAGAGAACCGAGAACATCGGCGCCCGGCGACTGCACACGGTGATGGAGCGCCTGCTGGAGGAAACCTCCTTCGGCGCCGCCGATGCGGGCCTGCAGCAGGCGACCCTCACGGTGGACGCCGCCTACGTTGACCAGCAGTTGCAGGCGCTCAGCGCGGATGATGACCTGTCCCGGTTCATCCTGTGACAGCGCCTGTGTCCGAGCAACATAAACCCGTCGCGATTCAACTGCACAGCCGCTCCCGGCAGTTGGAGCTGGAGTATGCCGGTGGCGAGCGCTACTCACTGAGCTGCGAATACCTGCGCGTGCACTCGCCTTCCGCCGAGGTGCTCGGCCACGGCCCGGGGCAGGAGGTTCTGCAGACGGGAAAGATCAACGTCGGTATCACAGCGATCAAACCGGTCGGTAACTATGCTCTGCAACTGGTGTTCGATGACGGCCACGACACCGGCTTGTACTCCTGGCCCTACCTGTATGAACTCTGCCAGGGCCAGGAGGCCAAATGGCAGAACTACCTGGACCGTCTGACCAGAGGCCGGGGCCAGTCGCGACCCCGATGTGCAAGTCCTGAACCTGAACGGTTAGGCTACTTCCAACGCCGCTACCGATGGCTCAGCCAACCTGACCGGGCGCGCGCATCAGGTTATACTGCCCGTTCCCCGAATCCCGGGCGGAGGCGCCATGAGCGACAAAGACACCACACACTTCGGCTATAAAGACGTAGCGAAGGATGCCAAGGCCGGCATGGTTGCCGATGTATTCCACTCGGTCGCGGCCCGCTACGACCTGATGAACGACCTGATGTCAGGCGGCATACACCGCATCTGGAAGCGTTTTACCATCGAGTTGAGCGGGGTGCGTAAAAACAACGCCGTGCTGGACATCGCTGGCGGCACGGGCGATCTTGCGGCCCGCTTCGCGGAGCTCGTGGGCCCCGGCGGGCGCGTGGTACTGGCTGACATCAACGACTCCATGTTGCAGGTGGGCCGCGACAAACTGCTGGACCAGGGCCGCCAGGGCAATATCGAATTTGTCCAGGCCGACGCCCAGTATCTGCCCTTCCCGGACGACAGCTTCGACTGTGTCACCATCGCCTTCGGCCTGCGCAACGTCACCGACATCGATCTGGCCCTGCGCTCCATGCTGCGGGTGCTCAAACCCGGGGGCCGCCTGCTGGTGCTGGAGTTTTCCAAACCGAAAAATGCCTTGCTCAGCAAAGCCTACGATACCTATTCCTTTCGCGTGCTGCCGGTCATGGGCCGCCTGGTGGCCAACGACTGCAGACAGCTACCAGTACCTGGCAGAGTCCATTCGCAAGCATCCGGACCAGGACACGCTCAAGGACATGATGGAAGACGCCGGTTTTTGCCAGTGTGAATACCACAACATGACCGGGGGCATCGTCGCACTGCACCGGGGTATCAAGGCCTGAAATGGCTGGCGCCGTAGATCCCACGCTGCATACTGCGGCCCTGGCCGCGCTGGAGGCGGCGCTCAATCGCGCGCTGGCCCTGTCGCCGCACAGTAAAACCGCACTGGCGCAACTCGAGGACTGTGTGTTCGCCCTGCACTGCACGGCACCGAGCATGGATATTTACCTCCATCCGGGCGCGCAGGGTATACGCCTGACGGGCGTCCATCCGGGCCCGGTCACCACCAGCATAAAAGGGGAGGCAGCAGATTTCACCGAGCTGGCCACCTCCAGCGATCCCACTGCCACCCTGATCAATGGCGGCCTGGAATTGGAGGGCGACAGCGCCCCACTGCTCGAGCTGCAGCATATTCTGGCGGCGCTGGATGTGGACTGGGAAGCGCCGCTGGTAGACGCCCTCGGTGACGTCGCCGGACATCAGCTTGCGCAGCTGTTGCGCCACGCCTTTGCCTGGGGCAAACAGGCTTCGCCCAGCCTGACCAGACAACTGGAAGAGTTCATCCATGAAGAAGCGCGGCTCAGTCCACCGCGGCTGGAAGTGGAGGATTTCTACCGGGACCTACAGGAGCTGGGACTGCGTGTAGACCGGCTGCAATCCCGCACTGAGCGCCTGCGCCAGCGCCTGCAGAAGTTGCGGGGCTGAGCCGTGTCCCGCGTCCTGCGTCTGGCTAAAATCCTGCGTATCGTCGGCCGCTATCGACTCGATGAGTTTGTCGACAAGGAGCGCCTGAGCGCGCTGCCGCGCCTCGCCCTGGACCTTTCGCCATGGCGCCTGCACCCGGCGCCGGATCTGCCGCGGGGAGTGCGCCTGCGCCGTGCGCTGGAGGAACTGGGGCCTGTTTTCATAAAGTTCGGGCAGATGCTGTCCACGCGGCGCGACCTGCTGCCCGAGGATATCGCGGACGAGTTGGCCAGGCTGCAGGACGATGTACCGCCTTTTCCGCAACAACAGTCCATCGCCATTATCGAGAAGGCGCTGGGCAAACCGGTGACCGAGCTGTTTGCCAGCTTCGAGAGTACGCCCATGGCCTCGGCTTCGGTGGCCCAGGTGCATGGCGCCACCCTGCACAGCGGCGAGCGGGTCGTGGTCAAGGTAGTGCGCCCTGATATAGAACCTG
This sequence comes from uncultured Gammaproteobacteria bacterium, assembly GCA_963844975.1. Classification (GTDB taxonomy): domain Bacteria; phylum Pseudomonadota; class Gammaproteobacteria; order Pseudomonadales; family Halieaceae; genus Marimicrobium. Next base: position 90,337 of record CAWJQO010000014.1, read on the forward strand.
TCATCCGCCAGGACATGGCACTGCTTTTTACCCTGGCGAGGCTGGCTGCAAAATACCATCCCGATGGGCGACGCCTGCGTCCGGTGGAGGTGGTGTCGGACTACGAGCTGGTCATTCTCGATGAACTGGATATGGGCCGGGAGGCCGCCAATGCCTGTCAGTTGCGCCGCAACTTCGAGAACAACAAGCTGCTCTACGTTCCCGAGGTCTACTGGGAGTACACCTGCCGCAATGTATTGACCATGGAGCGCATTGCGGGAATACCCGTCACCGATCTTGAGACTCTGCGCGCAGCGAGGCACCGACCTCAAACTACTGGGCGAGCGCGGTGTGGATATTTTTTTCACCCAGGTCTTCCACCACAGCTTCTTCCATGCCGACATGCATCCAGGCAACATCTTTGTGGATGCGACAGACCCCGCGGACCCGACCTACATTGCCGTGGACTGCGCCATCGTCGGCAGCCTCTCGGACGCGGACCAGTATTACCTCGGCCGCAACCTGCTGGGGATCTTCCACCGCGACTACCGTGAAGTGGCGCAACTGCATGTTGAATGCGGCTGGGTGCCGCCCCAGACCCGCGTGCAGGACTTTGAAGCGGCCATGCGCGCCGTGTGTGAGCCTATTTTCGAACGACCGATCAGCGAGATATCCTTCGGCCAACTGTTGGTGTACCTGTTCCAGACCGCCAGCCGCTTCGACATGGAAGTACAGCCCTCACTGGTACTGTTGCAAAAAACCCTGTTGAACATTGAGGGCCTGGGGCGTCAACTCTATCCCGAGCTTAACCTGTGGGATACAGCGCAGCCATTTCTGGAAGAGTGGGTGCAGCAGCGCTACTCGCCGCAGTCAGTGTTCAAACGCCTGCAACGCCATGCGCCCTCCTGGCTGGAGCAACTGCCACAGCTGCCTGAAGCGCTGCTGGAGAGCCTGCAACAGTCCCGTAGCATCGACCGCCACGTGCGACCGCTGGCACAGCCGGCGGATGACAAACAAGCAGCAAGGGGAGCAACTCACTCGACAGCGCCGCTATTTTCTGGGGGGCATCGCCTGTGTGGCGGCCGCCGCAACTGCCCTGCCCGGGGTCTGGCAAAACCTGGCGCAAGCACCTTTGATCAGTTGGTTGCTGGCCGCTGTGGGCATTAGCCTGCTGTGGCCCCGGGACCGCTGAACGTATGTGTCAATCAACGCCCTGTGCCATAATGCGACTCTGCGCGGAAGATCGTCATGACTGAGCCCGATACGCTGCTACAGGACATCAAGTGGAATGAGCAGGGACTGATCCCTGTTATTGCCCAGGACTGGCAGAGCGGCAGAGGTGCTGATGCTGGCCTGGATGAACAGCGATGCCCTGCAACTGACCATCAACGAAGGTCGCGCCATTTACTGGTCGCGCTCGCGCCAGGCCCTGTGGCGCAAGGGCGAGGAGTCGGGCCATGTGCAGCACCTGAAGGAATTGCGTATCGACTGCGATGCAGACACGGTACTGATAAAAGTGGAACAAATCGGTGGCATCGCCTGTCACACCGGCAGGCGCAGTTGTTTTTACCAGCGACTGGAGCATGGCGCCTGGCGCGTTACCGACGACGTCATCAAGCAACCCGAGGACATATACGGGAACAAACCATGAGCGATGTGCTGCAACAACTGGCGACCACTCTCGCTGCGCGCAGGCAGGCTGACCCTGAACAATCCTACGTGGCGAGCCTGCACCACAAGGGCCTGAACAAGATTCTGGAAAAAATCGGCGAAGAGGCCACCGAGGTCATTCTCGCGGCCAAGGATGCCGAGGCTGGCGGTGATCGCAGCGCCGTTATCAGCGAGGTGGCTGATTTGTGGTTTCACAGTATGGTGATGTTGTCCCATCTGGAACTGGATATAGACGACGTAATGCGATGCCTGGGCGACCGCTTTGGTGTCTCCGGACTCGACGAAAAGGCCGCGCGAGACGCACGGGGCAAGTGATATGCTGTTAACAGTGCAGCGATAACGGGAGATAGCTATGGGAATCGGTGGAATCAGTATTTGGCAATTGTTGATCATTCTGGTGATCGTAATCATGCTGTTTGGTACCAAACGGTTGAGCACCCTGGGCAGCGATCTGGGCAATGCGGTGAAAGGTTTTCGCAAGAGCATGTCCGATGATGGCGAGGCGCCGAAACCCGGCGATGGTACCGAGCCTGACGAGACTGCGGACACCGCCGCCAAAGACAAGTAAGCCCTGAATGTTCGATATAGGTTTTTCCGAACTCATTCTGGTCGGCATCGTGGCCCTGTTGGTTATCGGACCGGAGCGCCTGCCCGAGACCGTTCGGACCGCGAGCATGTGGCTGAACCGCATCAGGCGCGGCTTCAACGAAATCAAGCAGGAAGTGCAGCAGGAGCTACATAACGACGCCGTGATGCGGGAGTTGCGCCAGACTGGCGAGCAGCTTAAAGAAGGAGGCCGCCGCCATCGGGCGTGATGTACACGACACCGCCGTGTCAGCGGTAACACCGGTGCCTGAAAATACCCGTTCCGGCGAGCAGGAAAAAAGCCCAACGGAAAAACAGGCCGAATGAGCGAGCCCGAAGAATCCACGGATCAGCCCCTGCCGCTGATCACGCACCTTACCGAATTGCGCGACAAATTACTGCGCGCACTGTTAGCGGTGCTGTTGATCTTTATTTGTCTGTTTCCCTTCGCCAACGACATCTATGCCTTCGTCTCGGAGCCACTGCGCGCCATCCTGCCGCCCGGGGCGAGCATGATAGCCACCGAGGTCACCTCGCCTTTTTTCACGCCGTTCAAGCTCACGCTGGTGGCGGCGATTTTCCTGTCGATGCCCTATGTCCTGTACCAGGCATGGAGTTTTATCGCGCCGGGTATGTACCGGCATGAAAAGCGCCTGGCAATCCCGCTGCTGGCATCCAGCGTCCTGTTGTTTTATGCCGGGCGCCGCCTTTGCCTATTTTGTCGTCTTTCCCCTGATTTTCGCTTTTTTTACCAGCGTCGCGCCGACAAGACATCACCATCATGACGGACATCAACAGCTACCTGGATTTCGTGCTCAAGTTGTTTTTCGCCTTCGGGCTGGCCTTTGAAATCCCGATTGCCGTGATACTGATGATCTGGGCGGGCATCACCACGCCCGAAGCGCTGGCCAGCAAACGGCGTTATGTCATTGTCGGTTGCTTCATTGTTGGCATGCTGTTGACCCCACCGGATATATTCTCCCAGACACTGCTGGCGGTGCCGATGTGGATGCTGTTTGAAGCCGGGATTTTCTTCGGCCGCCTGATAAAGCGCTCAGCGCCACCCGATCAAGTCTCTTGAATCGGTACAAATAGGTAAGGTATGTCGCAGCGACTGCCATATACTGGCTGCGCTGTGATTTTCACAAAACATTGAGAGAGTGCATGAAGATTTTTCAAAAGGCCTATGACGCCACATTGAGATGGGCGAGTCATAAACACGCAGTGCTTATTTTGTGCCTGGTCAGCTTTACGGAGTCCGTATTCTTCTTCATCCCGCCCGATGTGATGCTGGCGCCCATGGCTCTGGCGAGGCCGCAGCGCGCCTGGTATCTCGCTGGAATTACCACGACGACCTCGGTACTGGGAGGAATCGCCGGCTATATGCTGGGTTACTGGCTGTACGAGCCGGTTGTGTTGCCGTTTATTGAAGCCATGCATTATCAGGACAAGATGGAATTGATACAGGGCTGGTTCAGGGAATATGGCATCTGGATTGTGTTTGTTGCGGGTTTCTCCCCGATTCCTTACAAGGTTTTTACGGTGTCGGCCGGCCTCATGCAGATGGCGTTCATCCCCTTTGTGCTTGCGTCTGCGGTGGGGCGCGGTGGCCGTTTCTTCCTGGTAGCTGCACTCATGCGTATTGGCGGGGAAAAATATCGTGACAAACTTCGTGACATCGTCGATACGCTGGGTTGGGCGGTGGTCGGATTGATCGTGATCGGTGCGCTGGTTTATCAGTTGTTCTATAAGTAGCAATTATTCAGTGGTAAGACAGCCGTGTCACTAAATCGGGCCGGTATTTACATCAGGCAGACGCCATGGATTTGTTGACCCAGGGTTTGCTTGGCGCGGCTATGGCCCAATCCGTTGCCCGGCAACAGGAAGTCCGCATCGCAAGCGGTATTGGCTTGTTTGCTGGCATGATCGCAGATGCTGATATTTTGATTCGGTCATCCGATGACCCTTTATTAAATATTGAGTTTCATCGTCACTTCACCCACTCGATATTTTTCGTGCCCATGGGGGCGCTGCTGGTTTCCCTGCTGCTCTGGTTGCTATTACGAAGGCGGCTATCTTTCTCCCGATTGTATGTTTTTTCATTTGCCGGATATTGTCTGGCGGGGGTATTGGATGCGCTTACCAGCTATGGCACACACTTGTTGTGGCCCTGGCGTGATGATCGCGTGGCGCTCAATATTATTTCCGTCGTTGATCCGGCATTTACCCTGATCCTGCTACTGACTGTGGTCCTTGCGTTTAAGAAAAGTGCTGTTCGCGTGGCGCGAATAGGGCTATTACTGGCAGCGGCCTATTTATGTCTTGGTTGGATACAGTTACAGCGCGCAGAGGCACAGGCTGTGGTGTTGATCAAGGAGAGGGCACATACCAAAGAAAGATTATTGGTAAGGCCCACACTGGCCAATCTGGTGTTATGGCGCTCCATCTACGAACACGAGGGCCGCCTGTATGTAGATGCGATCCGTGTAGGTATTTTTGTCTGCACCGCAGGTATATCCAGGAAATTCCATTAAAAAATTTGTGCTGGAGCGAGACCTGGGTGCCCTGCCCGCATCTTCTGTATTGGCAACCGATATAGAACGATTCAGGGTTTTTTCAGCAGGGTGGCTTGGGATTCACCCTGCGCAACCGGATGTCCTGGTAGATGTACGTTACTCCAGTCTGCCTAACAGCGTGGATCCTATGTGGGCCATCAAGATAGATCCCGAGCGATCATGGGAACATGCAAGCTACATGGTTTCAAGGGATTCATCCCGGCAAACACGGGAGAAATTCCTCGGATTGATTATGGGTATGCCCCAATGATATTTTTGTTCATACATTAAGATTATGGTTAGAATGCCGGTCTCTCTGATGCCCTGGTGCCCTGTATGAGCAGTAATGTTCCCCCCAAGCTACCCCCCTTGTCCGCATTGATTTTCAGTTCGCGCTGGATGCAGCTGCCCTTGTATCTTGGCTTGATCGTTGCCCAGGGTGTTTATGTCATCCTGTTTATAAAAGAGCTGATTCATTTAATCGCAGGCGCTACCAGCCTCAGCGAGCAACTCATCATGCTGGCGGTGTTGGGTCTGATTGATGTGGTGATGATCTCCAATCTGTTAGTGATGGTCATAGTAGGCGGTTATGAAACCTTTGTGTCCCGTTTGCGGCTGGAAGGCCATCCGGACCAGCCGGAATGGCTAAGCCATGTGAATGCCACCGTGCTGAAAGTAAAACTGGCGATGGCGATTATCGGGATCAGCTCCATCCATCTGCTGAAAACGTTTATTGCGATTGGCACGCTGGGCGCGGATGACTCTAACTACACAGAAGCCGGAGTCATGTGGCAGACCATCATTCATATGACTTTTATTCTTTCGGCCATGGGCATTGCCTATACAGATTATTTGATGTCCCTGGCAATCAGGCCACCCAAAGCAGCACATTAACCGGCGTGTTCGACAGTAGGCACTGTCACCGCGGCCAACCATGCCTTGCACCAAGCGGATAAATCCTAACGCTTCGCCATCAGGCCGCCATCCGCCACCAGCGTGATCCCGGTGGTGTACGACTCCGACGCCAGGTAAAACACCGGATTGAGAATTTCCTCGGTTGCCGCGATGCGCGGAATCAGCGCCGCCGCCACCATGCCTTCGCCATAACCGGGCAGGGCGGCGATGGCGCTATCAGTGAGGTCGGAGTGATAGCTGCCGGGCGCAAGGGCATTGACCCGGATATTCCAGGGCGCCCACTCCTGCGCCATGACTTCCGTGAGGGCTTTCAGTCCCGCCTTGGTCGCCGCGTAGATACCTGAGTATGCGGGAGTGATCAGGGCGGCCACCGACAGCACATTGATCACACAACCGCCGCCATGCTCGCCCATGCGCGGCGCCAGCCGTGACGCCAGATACCAGGGACCCTTCAAATTCACGTCCACCATCTTGTCGAATGCTGCGGGAGTGATCTCGGACAGCGGTCCAAAGGCGACATTGATACCGGCGTTGTTGACCAGCACATCGACCCGGCCAAAGCGCGCGTAAGCCGCCTCGATGAGCGCATCGAGATCGGCGATGTTGCCCATATGGGCCGCCTGTGCCAGGGCGCTTCCACCAGCGTCCTCAATCTGTGCCACCACTTCCTGGCAGGTCGCAAGTTTGCGGCTGGCCACCACCACCTTTGCGCCCTCGCGGGCAAAACCCAGCGACATGGCGCGACCCAGGCCGCGACTGCCACCGGTCACTATGACCACTTTGTCTTTAAACTTGTCTCCCATCACCACTCTCTCCCGTAAACACTGGCACTTGATACCATTCACTACTCTGAGCAATTACACTAGCACGAAGTAGCCGCTGTGCCACGGTTGTGTGATCCGCCAGACGCACTGTCCGCGCTGCCAGCTGTGCCTCTGTCCACCTCCGCGATTGTCACCTGAATTTGTAGCAGCCCGCCGCGCGCTAAGTGTTATAGAATGGCGCTGATTCTTTCGCTTATAAATCGCGCTGCCTCGCGCTGATAGAGATTCAAGGCATGTCTGGAACACTGAGGAAACTGGCGCTCCCGCTTGGCATCGTGCTCGCAGCGGCGCTGGTGGCGATGTTAATGGTGGGCTCGCGCGAGGAGTTCGCAACCGGCGATGCCGCCGAGGTGCTGCCCCATGTGCAGGCCGTGGAGGTCACGCTGGCCGACGTGCCGGTCTCGATCATCGCCCATGGCACAGTGACCCCGCGCTATGAACTGGAACTTGCCACCGAGGTCACCGGGCGCGTGATATGGGTGGCGCCGGAATTTCGGCCAGGGCAACTCGTCGCGGCCGGCACGGTGCTGTTGCGCATAGACCCGGTCAACTACCGCCTGGCATTGGCCGAGGCAAAAGCCGCACTCTCCACCGCCAACATAGCGCTGGCTGATGCCACGGCGCTGAAGCGGCAGGCCGCCATCGGCGAGGCGGAGTTGAATATCGCCGCGGCGCGCGAGCGTATCGTGAAGGCGGAACAGGACCTCGCGTACACCGAAATCAAAGCCCCCTTCGACGCCGTGATCGATCAGCAACTGGTGGAGTACGGCCAGTTTATCGCCACGGGTCGGCCCGTGGCGCGCCTGCTGAGCAGTGCCCTGGCCGAAGTGCGCCTGCCGCTGACGCCGGCGGAAGCGGGACTCATGGCGTCCTCCCCCGGAGCGAGCGTCACGCTCAGCGCGCGTATCGGTGAGCAGGAGCAGCAGTGGCAGGCGAGGCTGGCGCGAATCGAGCAGCGTGTTGAGCAACAGTCGCGCGTCATTCCGGTCGTGGTGGAGGTCGAATCGCCGTACGATTCGCGCAGGCATGCGCAGCCGCTGCCCCTGGGATTGTTTGTTACCGCCGCGCTGCCCGGTCGGCCCATCGGCGATGCCGTAAGGTTGCCGAGCGCCGTGATGCATGCACAGGACACGGTGTTTGTGGTGGCCGACGGCGCGCTGCAGCGCAGGCCGGTGGAGGTCGCCCTGCGCGAGGGCAATACGGTCGTCATCAATGGCGGGCTGCGCACCGGCGATCAGGTAGTCACCACGCGGCTGGAGCTGATGTTCGAGGGCATGAAGGTCGAGCTGGGCGATGCCTGAGTCGCGCTACCAGCATGAGGCCGGCATCATCGGCTGGATGGCGTCCAACCCGATCGCCGCGAACCTGCTGTTGATTATCGTGCTGATCGCGGGCCTCATTGCCATACAGGGCATGCGCAAGGAAGTGTTTCCCAGCTTTCCCTCCGATACCTTTACCGTCACCGTTCCTTATCCCGGCAGCTCACCCGAGGAGGTCGAGCAGGGTATCGTGCTGCGCATCGAAGAGGCGCTGCGCGATATCATCGGGATAAAGGAGATCCGCAGCACCGCGTCCGAAGGTGTCGGTGTGGTCACCGTAGAGCTGGAACCTGGCACCGATATCGCCAAGGCGCTGAACCAGGCCAAGGTGCGCGTGGACAGCATCCCCTCCTTTCCGCTGGACGCGGAGGAGCCGATAGTGGAGGAGGTCATCAGCCGCGGCTTCGCCATGCGTGTCAGCGTGTTTGGCGATCTCGATGAAACCGGGCTGAAGCAACTGACAGAGCAGGTGCGCGAGGAGATCCTCGATCTGGAGGGCATCAGCGAGATCCGCGTGCTGGGCGAGCGGGAGTACGAAATCTCGATTGAAGTATCGAGCGAGGCCCTGCGTCGCTACGGTCTTGATTTTGACCAGGTTGTCAATGTGGTGCGCAACCGCTCCCGCGATTTGCCCGGCGGCAGCCTGCGTACCGAACACGGCGCCATCAAGCTGCGCTCGGTGTCGCAGGCCTATACCGGGGAGGACTTCGCGGCGCTCAACCTGCTCACCCAGCCGGACGGCACTGCCATCACCCTCGGCGAGGTCGCCACGGTGGTTGATGGTTTTGTCGACCAGCCGGTGCTCAGTACGCTGAATGGCCGGCGCGCGGTCACGCTGATCGTCGACCGGGTTGGCAATCAGGATGTGCTTGACATGACTGACCAGCTGCGCACCTATGTCGCGCAGAAGCAGGCGAGCCTGGCTGACGGCGTGTACATCGTGGGCTGGATCGACGAGAGCAAGATTCTGCGCGGCCGAATCGAGCTGATGCTGACCAACGCGGCGCAGGGCGGGCTCCTGGTAATCATCGCGCTGGCACTGTTCCTCGACCTGTCCCTGGCGCTGTGGGTCGTGATGGGGATTCCGTTCGCGGTGATGGCAACCCTGGCCACGATCTACATCTTCGATCTGCCGATCTCGATCAATGTGTTGTCGGTGTTTGCGTTTATCCTGGTACTCGGCATTCTGGTGGATGATGGCATCGTGACCGCCGAGAGTGCCTATGCCTATGTGCAGGCGGAGCAGCAGGGCGTCGCCAGTGTCGTGCGCGGTGTGCGCAGGGTGTCGACGGCGACGGTTTTCGGCGCGCTGACCACGATGATCGCCTTTGGCCCGACGCTGGTGTTGAGCGAGGGCTTTGCGCGGTTCATGACCCATATCGGCCCCGTCGTGATTCTCTGCCTGTTCTTTTCGTTGCTTGAAACCAAACTCATCCTCCCTTCCCATCTGCGTAATCTCCGCGTAGGCGTGCGAGCCGGCGGCTGGCGCGCGCCAATTGATTATCTGCAGGAGCGCTGCTCGGGAGCCCTGGTGCGCTTTGCCAACGGCACCTACCTGCGCGCGCTGCAGGCGCTGCCTGAAACATCGCTATGTCACCCTGGCGGTATTTGTCGCGGTGCTGATCGTCTCCATGGCGCTGGTGCCCTCTGGGTTCGTGCGCTTTGTGTTTTTCCCAAACGTCCCCTCGGACCAGATCATGATCTCACTGGAGATGCCGCAGGGCACATCGTGGGAAAAGACTCACGACTATGCACGGCGCATCGAGGTGGCCGCGCGCAAAATGAATGAGCGCTTTCTGGTGGAGACAGGAACCGACGTGGATGTGATTCGCCAGCTCATGGTGGTGTCCGACAGTGATACTGAAGCCAGAGTGGATATCGACCTGGTGCCCAGTGAAGAGCGCACAGTCAGCTCGGTGGTCATGGCGCAGTGGTTGCGCGAAGCCCTGGGTGAACTGGAGGGTATTCGCGCGCTCCACGTGGACGCGGTGGCCGGCCCTCCCGGCGCGGGCCTGGAGATCGAGCTCAGCGGTCAGGATCTCGACACCATGCGCCTGGCTGCACAGGACCTCAAGCGCTCGTTGACCCTGATGCGCGGCGTGCAGGATATCAGTGACAGTTTCAATGCCGGCGGCAGGGAGCTGGATATTCGCGTGACGCCCGAGGGCGAGGCGCTGGGCCTGGGAGATGTTGAGCTGGCCAGGCAGGTGCGCCAGGCATTTTTTGGCGCCGAGGTACAGCGGGTGCAGCGCGGGCGTCACGAAGTGCGCGTCTATGTGCGCTTGCCGGCCATGGACCGCGCTCGCCTCGAAAGCCTGAATGCGCTCTGGATTCGCCTGCCCGATGGCCGCCAGGTGCCGTTCTCGGTCGTGGGCGAGGCGCGTGAACGCAGCGGTCTCAGTGTGATCAATCGCATTGACCGTAAGCGTGTGGTGACCGTACAGGCCGATGTCAACAAACTGCTGGTCGAACCCGGTGAGGTTTCGCAGCTATTGCGGACTGAAATACTGCCGCAGTTGCTCAAGCGTTATCCGGGAATCACCTACCAGTTTGGCGGGGAAGTGCAGGCGCAGCAGGATACTTCATCCGTATTGCTGTATGGCTTTGTAATCATCTTACTGATGATCTTCGCTGCGCTGGCGATTCCGCTGAAAAGCTATGTGGAGCCGCTGCTGATCATGTCGGTGATACCCTTCGGCATTGTCGGCGCCATACTCGGCCACCTGCTGCTGGGCAAGGACATGAGCATGCTGTCGGTTATCGGCATCCTGGGCCTGGTGGGCGTGGTGGTAAATGACTCCCTGGTAATGGTCGATTTCATCAACCACCATATCGATGAAGGGGATGACTGGCGCGACGCGGTGACGCAGGCAGGGCCGCAGCGTTTCCGCGCGGTGATGCTGACCTCGATCACGACATTTCTCGGGCTCGTTCCGATACAGCTGGAGACGTCCATCCAGTCAGAGTTCGTCAAGCCCATGGCAATCTCGATTGCATTCGGCGTCCTGTTTGCCACGTTTGTCACGCTGTTTCTCGTGCCGGTGCTGTACTTTATCGCCCGGGATGTGTCGGAGCGTGTGCGGCAGATGGTGCGCCGCTGATGTCAACCCGCGCCAAAAGGGCCTGCCCGCCCTGCTGCCGGTACTGCGGCTGCTGACGCAGTACAAGCTGCGTCTGGCGGGCGCCAGCGTTGCCCTGTTATTTACCGCCGGCGCCACGCTTTCGCTGGGACGGGGCGTACAGGTTCTCATCGACCAGGGCTTCGGTGGGGAATCCAGTGCCGACCTCAAAAGCGCCATCGGCCTGCTGATCATCATCGCGGTGGCCATGGCCTGCGGCACTTTTGTGCGATTTTATCTGGTGTCCTGGCTGGGAGAGCGCATCAGTGCCGACATCCGCAAGGCGGTTTTCAAGAATATTGTGCATCTGCACCCGGGTTTTTTCGAAACCAATCGCAGTGGCGAGATCATGTCGCGCCTCACCACCGATACGACGCTGCTGCAAACCATCATCGGTTCATCGTTCAGTATGGCGCTGCGCAGCAGCCTGACCACCAGCGGCGCGCTGGTCCTGATGTTTATCACTAACCTGAAACTGAGTTTGATCATTGCACTGGGTGTGCCGCTGGTGCTGTTGCCGATACTGGTGTTCGGTCGGCGGGTGCGCAAGCTCAGCAACCAGAGCCAGGACAGTATTGCCAGTGTTGGCAGCTACGCCGGTGAAGTTATCCAGCACATTCGCGTAGTGCAGAGCTATACACGCGAACAGTTTGAGTCCACAGCCTTCGACCGCGAAGTGGAACGGGCGTTTGAAATAGCCCGGCGCCGTATCTGGCAGCGCTCGCTGCTCATCTGTGGCGCCATGGTGCTGTTGTTCGTCGGTATGTCCGGCATGCTGTGGGAGGGTGGCCAGGATGTTATCAGCGGCCGCATGAGCGGCGGCGAACTGGGTGCGTTCGTGTTCTATGCCATCATGGTCGGTACTGGTCTTGCCACCATTTCTGAAGTATGGGGTGACGTGCAGCGCGCGGCGGGCGCCGCTGAACGCCTGGTGGAACTCATCAACACCCGCAGCCTGATTGAAGATCCGGCTACCCTGGCATCGACGCCCGTCAGTGCGCGGCCAGAACTGTGTATGGACCACATCACCTTTTACTACCCGACCCGCCCCGCGGCAAGCCCGCGCTGCAGGATTTTACGCTGCGCATTGAGGCTGGCAAAAGCCTCGCGCTGGTAGGACCATCAGGGGCAGGTAAATCCACGGTGTTCGAGTTGTTGCAGCGTTTCTACGACCCGCAGCAGGGCCGCGTCCTGCTCGACGGACAGGACATTCGCAACATGGGCCTCAAGCAATTGCGCGAGCACATTGCCCTGGTACCGCAACAACCCGCACTGTTCACGGGTGACGTGCGCTATAACATTGCCTACGGCAAGCTGGACGCCACAGATGAGGAGGTGATAACGGCAGCCCGCGCCGCCCATGCCCATGACTTTATCAGTGGCGCTACCGGATGGCTACGCCAGTCATCTGGGAGAGCAGGGGGTCAGGCTGTCCGGCGGCCAACGCCAGCGCATCGCGCTGGCCAGGGCCATTCTCAACGATCCGAAAATTCTGTTGCTGGATGAAGCGACCAGTGCCCTGGACTCCGAGAGCGAACACCAGGTACAGCTGGCGCTGCAGGAACTGATGCAAAATCGCACCACGGTCATTATCGCCCATCGCCTGTCTACCATACTGCATGCAGACAACATCGCGGTGCTGGAGGCGGGCCGCCTGATTGCTACCGGCACCCACGAACAACTGTTGCGCGACTGCGCGCTATACGCGCGCCTGGCCAGTCTGCAATTTCGTGAGACTGAGCCGAGCGGCGAGCGGCCAAGCGGCGAGCACCCAGCGGCGAGCAACTCAGCGGCGGGGTGAGCCTCGATCCATCAGGCGCACCCGGTCCATACGCTCCTGGTTGACCCGGGACAAATCCTGCAAGGTTTCCCTGGATATCTCAGCGACTTCACCAAGCAGGCGGAAAGTGGCCCTGGCATTGTTGGCTACCACGCGCAGCGGTGCCGACAGGGGTGCTTCCCTGAACAGCTTCAGCGAGTCCTGCAGGGCAGTGCGCGCGTGCTCTGTGGCTGTGTCGCGGGCCGATTCATAGGCGATGGATACCACCTCCAGCGACTCCATCAATGCCTCTACACCAATCCACTGCACCAGCGTCCCGCGCTCCACGGAACGACGCAGATTGCGGCGCAACTTGCGCGTCATATTGCGAAACTCACGCTGCACCCGCGGGCCGAAGACCGAATCGCCGACAGCGCGCAACTCGTCATTTTCGGCCAGCTCGCGCCAGTCCTGCAGGGTGAGCGTCGCTTCAATGCGCGGAAAGACCAGCTTCTCCTCAAGATTCATATGCTCGTAGATATGATCTATATAAACGCGGCCGCTTTTGACCACAGACCGTACCGGACACTTCCCCACGCCGCCAGCGCTCAATGTCCCGTAACACGCTGCGACCACGCTCGCCCGTTTGATCGTGGTCCCGCTGCAGGCTGTCCACGTCATCGGCGGTCCTGGCGTCCACTTCCGCGACCCGGGCGTAGATCAGGTCTTCACGGGGGTGATGAAAGCGATCCGGCCAGGTCACCATGTAATCCATGATCTCGTACACCACATGGGTGTCGACCAGCTCCCCACCCTCTATGGCTGAGAGCTGCTCGGAAAACAGTTGCATCACCGTGGCCATATGGCGATGTTCCGCCCGCAACGCCTTCATCAGTGGTACTTCAGCCGCTCTTTTACTGGCAATGGCTGGCGACTTTCTGGCCACTACGGGGCGATCGCCATAGCCGGCAGTGGACTTCGCACGCGCGCCAGAACTGTTACCCCCTGCCTTCCCGGTCGCAGCGAGCTTCTTCGCAATGGGGGTCTTTTTTTTCACCGCAGGGCGAGACTTACGCTTTGCGGCCTTTTTCTTTGCAGCGGTCGGTTTTTTTGCCGTGGCCTTGGCGGTAGCAACCATTACCTGCCCTCCCTAACGTTCGTTTTCTTAAAATGGGTTCTCAAGCTAGCCTGTCCAGCGCTATCAGACATTGATCCGGCTCATGAATGGTGCAAGTGTTGCAATAGGCCAACTTACTGGACCAGTGTTTCAGGGGGAGGGTGCCCCACCCAGTACGGCTGGCCCGTAATAGTGGATCAACTCTGGCAGAGCAGGGGGATGGTGGAAAGGAATTTTTCACTCCATAACGGTTGCTTCTCCTGTACCTCACAGTAAGGATGGTCAATGATTTGCGGTAATTGCCGTGCTCTTGAGGTTATTCCTGATCAACTGGGCTGCACCCGCTCATGGCGCTTGAGCAGTCGTCAGGTGGTGAACACTTTGGGAGACACCTTACCCAACTTGGTGATGCGCGTCCTCAGTGCGACTACGGTAGCGGATCTGGTTACTAAACCAGCCGGGACTCAAAGCGGGGCAATCGATTCTTCCACGTCTCCCCCGTCCTTCCCACCCCTATATTTGCAGCTTGGTGGGCAATACTTAGCCATTAGTGAGGGGCCGGAGTTGGGGATTCGTTCGCAACCGGGCCCTTTCGAGGGGCTGTACCTTATCGATCTGACCAGTAGTGCGCTCAGCTTGATTAACGCCAGCAGTGGACTTTTTGGACTCGGTATAACCTGGACCCCTAACACTGGCGACCAATTTCCCAGTGGCAGTGATTTACTGTCATTCAATGCCTCGCCGCGGCTTATCCTGGGCGATTCCAATGTGCCCCTTCCGGGAACAGCGTGGGCTCTGCTTCCCGCGCTATTCCTTTTATTGCGCAATCAAAGCCTTATGGCCCAACGTTTGCTCTCGGCGTAACACGCCACAAAGAGCCGGGGATCTTCGTCTGCTAGCTGCTGTGAAGTCGGCTTTCTACCTGGCGTTGCGAACCAGCCAGCAAAACGAGTCCCAGTGCGAACAGGCTGAGTATGCCTGATTCTGGTACGTTGGAAACCGTTTGCGTGACGGGGGTATTCCCAAATACGACGCTGAACAGTTCGTTGTCCGATATTGATGCTCCCCAACCCACCGCCGCGATCATCTGGAAGCTGGGATACACACTGAATCCACAGGGGCCCACAGCAGCGCTGGCGCAGATGGTGAACCCCAGTAATTGGTGCAATAGGCCAAATTACTGGACCGGTGTTTCAGGGGGAGGGTGCTCCACCCAGTACGGCCGGCCCGTAACCGTCGATGAATTCCTGTGGCAGCCGCCGCGGCCGGCCGCTGCTGATCTCGATACAGGCGAAGCGCATCGCGGCGCGCAGCAGCGTGACGCCGTCATCCACCCGCAGCACCTGGAAACGACGCGCCATGGTTAGCTTGCCGTCCCAGTCCACGATCCAGGTCGCAACTGCAATCTCCTCACCCTCTTGCGCGGCTTGTAGATAGTGAAATTCACTGTAGGTGATGACCATCGCTCGGTTCAGCGCTCGGTAGCGCTCCAGATCAAGGCCCAGCGCCACGGAATGGTCCCACGCCGCGCGCTGGCACCAGTCGACATACACCACATTATTGGTGTGCTGCAGGCCGTCGATGTCGGTGGCCTGTACCCGCGTGAACAAAATATGGGGGTGCGGATAATCCCAGCGCTGGTCGAATCCGGACGGCGATTGGGCGGAGGAACTCATGTGTCACTGTACTCCTTTGGCGACTGCGCGACGCTCCCATCAGGCGGACCGGCCAAGTGGCGCAGGCCCGCCAGAATGCCTTAATTCACGCGTCCAGTACACCCGGCCAGAGGACCGATCGCTTTAGTGCCATACGCGCCGGGAACGGGTCTGACAAAGCCAGACCAATGCCGTAGCATACGTCCCGTCATGGCGGAATCCAATGAAACAGCACTAGCGCCCTATTACTATCGGGACAATTACCTGCGCCTGTGTGACACAGTGGAGGCGCAGTACGGCGATGTGCTCAATAGCGCGGAACGCGGCTTTTTACGCGCCTTTCGCAGACTGGACGACAAGGCGCAATGCCTCTATGTGCGCCTGGTGGCGCGCACCGGTCCCTGGTTTCGCGAGAGCAAATTGCGTTACCGCGAACTGGGACCGGTTGCACCCATCCTCGATACCCTGCTGGCACAGGGCATGGTGGAGGAAGCCGCCGCGCTGTCGGCGCAGGAACTGGGGAAACTCTTTACCCGCAGCGAACTGCAGCAGGCATTCCCGCAACCACGGCTGCGCCAGGGGCGAGGATAAAGCCGCGCTGCTACTGGCAATCGATGCGTTGCAGTTGAGCGAAGCGGACATCCTGCGCTCGCTTGAGGCGGTCGATGGGCAGCGCATCATCGCGCCGCACGGCGCGCAACTCACCGGGTATCTGCAGTTGCTGTTTTTCGGCAACCGCGGGCAGAGCCTGACTGACTTCGTGCTGCAGGACCTCGGTGTTACGCGCCACTATCCCTATCTGCTGGATCGCGAGCACCGCCTGTTTTCCTGCCGCGACGCGCTGGAGGAATGGCTGGCGTGCGCGGCTGCCAGCGACCACCATTTCGAATTGCTGCAAGCCGGTGAACCCGAGCAACTGCCGCTGCTGGCCGAGCAGGTACTGGCGATGACCCCGCGCTTTGCCTCGAGTGCAAAACGCTGGTACCGCCTGTGCAACTCACTGGCCAGGGACCTGGAACGACTGGATGAGCACGAGCTGGCGTTGCAATTGTACAGCCGCAGCCTGCGTCACCCCGCCAGGGAGCGCCGCGCGAGGATCCTGGAACACCGCGGCGATTGGCCCGGCGCCCTCGCCCTGTGCGAACAGATGCTGGGCGATCCGTGGTGCGAGGATGAGCGCGAAGCCGCACTGCGCATCCTGCCGCGGGTGAAACGCAAGGTCGACGGCGGCCGGATGCCACCGCGCCGCGACAACTTTAAGCATATGACCCTGGAATTGCCCTTGGGCAGCGGTTCGGTAGAAGCGCAGGCGGCGACCGCGCTGGCACAGCGGTGGCCGTCAGTGTGCTATGTGGAAAATACACTGATGAACACGCTGTTCGGGCTGGCATTCTGGGAGCAGATATTCGAGGCGGTGCCGGGTGCCTTCCACAACCCCTTCCAGAGTGTACCCGCCGACATGTATGACAGCGCATTTCGCAGCCGGCGCCACGCCTCCCTCGAGCAGCGGATAGCGCAATTGCGTGCATACGACAACCTGGCGCCGATACTGGTCGACGCGTACCAGCGCTACCAGGGCTATGAGTGCCGCTGGACGAACTGGCGGCACGTCAGTGCCGAGCTGGTCGAGGCCAGTGCCAGCATCATTCCGGCCGATCACCTGCTGGCTATCTGGGAGCGCATGCTGTTCGATCCCGGCGAAAACCGTCGGGGATTTCCCGACCTTATTACACTCGGCAGCCGCACCGGCGACTACTGCCTGATCGAGGTAAAAGGCCCGGGTGACGCCCTGCAGGACAGCCAGAAACGCTGGCTGCGCTTTTTCCAGTCGCAGGGCATTCCCGCGCAGGTGGCGTGGGTGGAATGGCGCGATGACTGAGCTGACCATTGCCATCGCCGAACTGGCGCGGTTCTGTCACCGCAGCGGCGATATCGACCACCGCTTCAGCCCGTCACCCACGGGTGTGCAGGGCGTGGCCGGGCACCAGCGCGTCTACGCACGCCGCCCGCCGTCCTATCTGAGCGAGTACGCCGTCGAATACCGGCACAGCGAACCGGCGCTGCAGCTGACACTGCGTGGGCGGGCGGACGGCTTCGATCCGCAGCAAACCCTGGTCGAGGAGATCAAGACCTGTCGCATACCGCCCGACACCATCCCCGAGCCGGTAGCAAGTTTACACCTGGCGCAAGGTCGACTGTATGCAGCGATCATTGCCGCACAGGGAAACATTGAGAGCATGGAAGTCCGCGTCACCTGGTTCAATATCGACAGCGAGCAGGAGTACAGCCGCAGTCAGCGATATTCCAGCGATGAACTGGCCGCTTTCCTCGACGACACCCTGGCGCGCTTCGCCGCCTGGTTGCACACGCTCGCGCAACTGCGGCACGCGCGCGACGCCAGCATCAATGCGCTATCATTCCCCTACGGCGGGTTCCGGCGCGGACAGCGCGAGATCGCCGAGCTGGTCTACAAGTGTGTGGACCAGCGCGGACAACTTCTGCTGGAGGCGCCCACCGGTATCGGCAAGACCGCAGCAGTGCTGTTTCCCGCGCTGAAAGCGCTGGCCAAAGGCAAGCACGACAGGGTGATTTTCCTCACCTGCAAATCTATAGGGCGACGTGCTGCCCAGGACGCGCTGGCCGACTTCGCCGAGGCCGGCTACCGGGGCGCCTCCCTGAGCCTCACCGCCAGGGAAAAAATCTGCTTTTCACCGGGGCGCGCCTGCCATGGAGACGACTGTCCCTATGCGCGCAATTACTACGACAAGCTGCCCCTCGCCATGCAGGCCGCCATCGAACAGGGTGTACTGCGACGCGCGGACATCGAAGCGCTGGCGCGCCGCTTCGAAGTATGCCCCTACGAGCTGACACTGGACCTGCTGCCGTGGGTGGACGTGATCATCGCGGACCTGCATTACGTGTACAGCCTGAGCGCGACCTTGGGCAGTGCCATGGAGACTGACGGTAGTCGCTGGACAGTATTACTGGACGAGGCGCACAACCTGCCGGGCAGGGCGCGCGACATGTACAGCGCCACGCTGGCCAAGGCCACTGTGTTGCAGGCGAGGAGCACCGTATCCGGCGAGCTGGCCAAATGCCTGACGCGCATCAACCACCAGCTTCTTGCACTACAGAACCGCCCGTGGCACGAAACTGACTTTGACACGAGCGAAAACCCGCCCCTGGCCTTGCTCGACGCCGCGCAGCGCTTTGCGCTCGCCGTATCAGAACAACTCGCCAGGGAGCCATTTTTACTGCAGCGCCACCCTCAACTGATGGAATTTTATTTTCAGGTCCTGCAATTCCTGCGCGTTGCCGAGCAGTGGGGCGATGACTATCGAGCGCAACTGACGCGGGATGCTGGCCGGCAGAGTCTGTGCGTCACCCTGAACTGCCTGGACCCGGCGCGCCTGTTGGCAGCGCGCCATACCAGCGCACATGCGGTGATCGCGTTCTCGGCGACGCTGTCGCCACTGCCGTGGTTGCACACATCGCTGGGCATGGACGAGCGCGCGGTCTGCTCGCGCGCCAGCTCTGTGTTTGACAGCGCACAGTTGCGCGTCTGCCTGGCGACCGACATCGATACCCGCTACCAGCGGCGCGCCGACACACTGCCGGCCCTGGCACAATTGCTACAGCACTGGCTTGGCACCACGCCGGGAAACTGCATTGTCTACTTCCCTTCCTACCACTATTTACAGGACTGCCTGGCGCAGTTGCATGGCGCCCAGTCATCCCCACTGTCGCGCACAGTTTGGGTACAGACGCGGCAACAGGGCGACCACGAGCGCGAGCAACTGCTGCACCTGCTGGCGCAGCGCGAGGACATAGTGGCCTTTTGCATCCTGGGAGGTGTCTTCGGGGAGGGGATAGACCTGCCCGGGAAGCGCCTGCGCAGTGTGGTGGTGGTGGGCACCGGCATGCCGCAGGTTAACCGCGACACCAGGCAACTGCAGGCCTGGTACGAAGAGCGGTATGCCGCCGGGTTCGAGTATGCTTTTTTATACCCTGGTATGCAGAAAGTCGGCCAGGCACTGGGCCGGGTGATACGTCGCGTGGAGGACACGGGCAGCGCACTGCTTATCGATCCGCGCTACCGCCAGCGACAGTACCGCGAGCTGCTGCCGCCCTGGTGGGACTACCGGATGTGGCCAGATCGGTAGCAGGTACCTGCTGCAAACAGGGTCCCGGGGTGCCTGGCGCAGGACCGGCCATTGTTTGCGGGCCGTGCAAGCTGTGCTAGAGTCGCACGCTGCCCGGGATAGTGCAGACTGTCGACCGTCCCGGCAACAATTACAGTCCCGCAAAGACTGGTAAATAAGAACGTCGGTGATTTATCGCCGACAGCACCAATTCGAAGGTACGGGGGGTACCCACCGCATGCGCATAGCCATTCCAAAAGAGACCCATCCGGGCGAAAACCGGATACCTATTACGCCGGCTCACGCCAAGAAGTTGTGCGCCATGGGCGCCGAATTGGTGGTGGAGTCCGGTATGGGGCTCGGCGCTGGATTTAGCGACTCGCGAATACACAGCGGCGGGCGCAACGATTTCCATGGATCGCCGGGCACTGTTCCAAAGTGCCGACCTGCTGTTGCGCCTGCGCAAGCCACAGCTCGAGGAAATCGGTCTGATGAAGCGCGGCGCCATCCATATCAGCTATCTGGATCCCTTCAATGAGCATGCGCTGGTCAAGGCGTTCCGGGATGCGGGGGTGACCGCCATCAGCATGGAAATGATCCCGCGCACCACGCGCAGCCAGAAGATGGATGCCCTGAGCTCCCAGGCCAACCTGGCCGGTTACGTCATGGTCATTCAGGCGGCGACCCACCTGCCGCGCATCTTTCCCATGATGATGACCCCGGCCGGTACACTTAAACCCGCCAATGTATTCGTCATCGGCGCCGGCGTCGCGGGCCTGCAGGCCATCGCCACCGCCAAGCGCCTCGGCGCCAAGGTCACTGCCTTTGACACCCGCCCGGTAGTTGCCGAACAGGTACGGTCCGTGGGCGCCAAGTTCCTGGAAATCGACCTGGGTGAGACCGGCCAGACCGCCGACGGGTACGCCAAGGAACTGACTCCGGAGCAGATCGAGAAACAGCGCCAGGCCCAAAAGGACGTCATCGCCAAATCCGACGTGGTAATCACCACTGCCCAGGTATTCGGCCGCAAACCACCGGTGCTGGTCACCAAAGACATGATTGAGGGTATGGCCCCCGGGTCGGTGATCGTCGATATGGCCGCTGAAACCGGCGGCAACGTTGAAGGCTCCGTGCCCAACGAAATTGTCGAATGGTCCGGCGTCACCATCATCGGCAAGGGTAACCTGGCCGGCGAGGTCGCCAGGGATGCCAGCGAAATGTACTCCGCCAACCTGTTCAACCTGGTGGAAGACAGCTGGTGCAAGGACAAACACCTGTTCGTAGTGGACTTCAACCACGACATTCTGCCCGGGTGCATCATTACGCACGGCGGTGAAGTGACGAATACGACAATTAAAAAAATCCTGGAAGGAGGGCAGTAACATGGTACCAACGGAAGTATTCCTCACATTTATCCTGGTGTTGTCCATCTTCCTGGGCTTCGAACTGATCAACAAGGTGCCGTCCACGTTGCACACGCCGCTCATGTCCGGTGCCAACGCGATCTCGGGCATTTGCCTGGTGGGAGCCATCAGCCTGGCCGGTACCGGTCGACAGGACCTGCACAACTGGCTGGCGGTCGTGGCGGTAGCCCTGGCCACCATCAACGTGGTGGGCGGTTACCTGGTGACCGACCGCATGCTCGCCATGTTCAAGAAGAAAGGGGGCTGATCAGCATGGATATGTTGATTCAATACACCTATGTCGTCTCCGCGGTCCTGTTCATCTATGGCCTGAAGGAACTGAGCTCCCCCGCGACCGCCCGGCGCGGGAACATGATTTCCTCCGTTGGCATGCTGCTGGCCGTGGTGGCGGCCCTGCTCGACCAGAACATCGTCGACTTCCAATGGATCGTAATCGGCATCGTGGTCGGCAGCGTCATCGGCGGCGCGGCGGCGCGCATGGTGCAAATGACCGCCATGCCGGAAATGGTGGCCCTGTTCAACGGGTTTGGCGGTCTGGCAAGCCTGTTGATTGGTTGGGTGGCCCTGACTCCGGACGCCGGGACATTGACGCTGATCACCATCGTCCTGTCCATCCTGATCGGCGGTGTGACCTTTACCGGCTCGATGATCGCCTACGGCAAACTTGCGGAAAAGATCGGTAGCGGGGCCGTACTGTTCAGCGGGCAACAGGTGGTGAACAGTTTTATCGTGTTGGGCATACTGGGTAGCTCGGTCATGTTTTGCCTGGACCCGAGTAGCAATCTTTGGCTGTTCATCATCATCGGCACTGTCGCTGCTGTTCGGCGTGATGGCGGTTATCCCCATCGGCGGGGCCGACATGCCGGTGGTTATTTCCCTGCTGAATTCCTACTCGGGCCTGGCCGCCTGTGCCGCGGGCTTTGCGGTCAACAACAACATCCTGATCGTGGCGGGCGCGCTGGTCGGCGCCTCCGGCATCATCCTGACCCAGATCATGTGCAAGGCGATGAACCGCTCCCTGGCCAACGTGCTGTTCTCCGGCTTCGGCAGCGGCAAGGTGGAAACCACCAAGGTCGAAGGCGAGATCAAGCCGATCTCTGTGGAGGACGCCTATTACATCCTGGAAGCAGCCAGCACCGTAGCCATCATCCCCGGCTACGGCATGGCTGTCGCCCAGGCCCAGCATGTGGTCAAGGAACTCGCTGAGCTGCTGGAAAAAAACGGCGCTGAAGTCAGCTTTGGTATTCACCCGGTGGCCGGTCGCATGCCCGGCCACATGAACGTGCTGCTGGCGGAGGCCGATGTGCCCTATGACCAGTTGCTGGAAATGGACGAGATCAACCCGCGCATGGAGAACGTGGACGTGGCTATCGTCATCGGCGCCAACGACGTGGTAAACCCCGCTGCACGGGAAAGCGAATCATCGCCGATCTACGGCATGCCGGTGATCAACGTTGACAAGGCGCGTACAGTATTCGTACTCAAGCGCTCCATGGCCTCGGGCTTTGCCGGTATCGAGAATCCGCTGTTTTACAAGGACAACACACGCATGCTGTTTGGTGATGCCAAGGAATCGATCGGCGGACTGGTGCGGGAATTCAACTGAGCCAATAATACGCGTCAACGACGCCGGCCTTAGCGCCGGCGTTTTTTTTCGTACAGTCGCTCAGGACCGCTCCCAGTCGAAGGCCAGCACATCCCTGATATGAGATGCGCCGGTTGCCAGCATCAGTAATCGATCAACGCCCAGAGCCACACCACTACAGTCTGGCAAGCCATGTGCTAATGCCGCCAACAACTGCTCATCCACAGGACGTTCACACTGACCGCGCTTCCTCCGCAGGGCGTTATCGCGCTCAAAACGCTGGCGCTGTTCTGCTGCGTCGGTGAGTTCGCAATAGCCATTGGCCAGTTCCATGCCATCCACATAGAGCTCAAAACGCTGCCCCACCGATACATCTTCGGCCTGCACAACACGCGCCAGCGCCGCCTGGGAGACCGGGTAATCATAGATAAAGCAGATCGCGCCGTGGCCCAGTTGCGGCTGCAGCACATGACTCATCAATAGATCCAGCCACAGATCCCGATCGCCGGACAGGGTTCCGGGATCGAGGTGACGACGAGCGATGGTTTGCAATTCGGCAATAGTGGCGCTAAAGGGATCAACCTGGAGGCGTTCCTGAAAAAGCTGGCGATAGCTGTATTTCTGTAGGGCTCGCTCGCCCAGACAACTGTGCACAAGGTCCGCCACCTCAGCCATCAACTGATGGTGATCGAAGCCGGGACGATACCATTCCAGCAAACTGAACTCAGGGTTGTGACGGGAGCCGGCTTCGCCGTTGCGGAACGCCTTGCTGATCTGGAATATCGGCTCACCCCATGCAGCGAGCAAACGCTTCATGGCGTATTCAGGGGATGTCTGCAGAAATCGTGGCTGTTGCAGGGAATCGCCACTCGCTACTACAAACGGCTCAATGGCCGGGTCGGTTATACCACTGCGACACAGCAGTGGCGTCTCTACCTCAAGAATGGTCCTGGCGGCGAAAAACTGTCGCAGTCCGGCCAGCAACTCTGCGCGCTGGCGCATCAACCCGAGATCCGCGGCTGGCCGCCAGTGCACGCCCGGGGTCTCCTTTAACTACACTCAGGACTTACTCGCGCGACTCTGGTATTCGCCGGTGCGCGTATCGACCCGGATCACTTCGCCGGTGCTGATGAACAGGGGGACCTTTACCACAGCCCCGGTGCTCAACTTCGCCGGCTTGGTGCCGCCGGTGGCGGTGTCGCCCTTCAGACCCGGATCGGTTTCGATGATTTGCAGCTCCACGAAGTTGGGCGGCGCAACGGATAAAGGCACTCCGTTGTACAGTGTGACATCACACTTGTCCTGTTCTTTCAGCCATAGATAACTGTCCCCTACGGCCGCGGCATCCGCCTGATATTGCTCAAAGGTATCGGACTCCATGAAGTACCAGAACTCGCCGTCGGTATACAGATACTCCATGACACGGTCCACCACATCCGCTCCCTCAAGACTCTCGCCTGATTTGAAGGTGCGCTCCCACTGTCGCCCGGTCTTCAGGTTGCGCAGTTTCACTCTGTTAAAGGCCTGGCCTTTTCCGGGCTTTACAAATTCGTTATCAAGAATGCTGCATGGATCACCATCCAGCATGACCTTCATGCCAGAGCGGAAATCGTTAGTGGTGTAATACGCCATGATGGTCTCGTTTGGTTGCAGTAAAAGCGGCGCTTATAGTACCGCACGTCGCCTGCCAATGGCAGAGGCCGAAATCCCGAAGCTGAAATCCAAGTGGCGATGAGCGCTCGATTTGGGATAATCTATCTGCACACGGTTTGCGCACGGCGATATAAGAATACGGGCCTGTCTATATGGAAGACCATACCAC
Organism: uncultured Gammaproteobacteria bacterium; assembly: GCA_963844975.1. GTDB lineage: Bacteria > Pseudomonadota > Gammaproteobacteria > Pseudomonadales > Halieaceae > Marimicrobium. The sequence goes on from CAWJQO010000014.1 coordinate 114,808, forward strand.
CATCAAATTGAAGATACCGCGCCAGGACTTCACCGGGTTGCCACTGTTCCAGCCCAACACGGAGGCCGCGACCAAGTGGGTAGAGAATCTCCCCGTCACCAATACCAACACCCTCATGCAATTGCTCGACCAGGCCCTCAGCGATCTCAATCGGACGAAGCTATCACCCGAAGTTCGTTACACAATTATGGAGATTCTGCGTCCCAACCTCGAAGTGGTGCTGACCAATCTGTCAAAGCGCTTCTTGAACCAGCCCCTGATCATGCCTGAGGAACCCAGGCGCATGGCAGAACTCAGCGACAGGCTGTTCACTATGGCTACAACGGCTTATACCATCGTTGCGATTGAGGCCATCCAGCAGCGCGATACCATCCGCGAGACCAATCCGGCGCGCCTCACCTGTCAGGCCATACAACGGGCACTCGTATTCGCCGGGCGCAAGGTTCTGCAGAATTTTCAGCTGCACAGGCCTATGGAAATTCACTGCTGGCAAACCCTGCACCAGCTCTATGTGCTCGCCGATAACCAGCGCCTGGCCGACCTCCCTGTACCTGAGCCTCTGTCCGGAGGCAGCACTATCAAGGCAACTTACTTGCAGGCCTTGATGCTAGGCTGTTGCAAACCCAATCAATTACGCCAGAGCGATCTTGCGTCGATTTATCGTGGACTGGGGCAATGGAGTGATCTGGTACAATTGGATAACGTTGACACGGGAGACGCGCTTTTTCTGGTCGACCTGGACAGCGACCAGCCAGCGCAATACCGTGCATTGTACCGTCAGGCACCGGGACCTCTGTGTCGCACAATCAACACCACGACTCTGCTTGAACACCTTAAAACACTCAAAGAGGAAACTGGCATGCAGGGCGCCAGCTTCGACAAAAAAACCAGTGTGCCCGCCAATATGCTGGATCACCTCATAACGTCGCTTGGCAGCGTGAGTCTACGTAATTTCAATCGAACCGCCTCCAAGAGCCCCCTGTGGATCTGTGTGGGCCTGAGCAGCGTGCATTATCACGTGGCCCGACAGCGACTGTTCGAGCAAATGCTGTATGGCGATCGGTATGTCCCGGCTGCAACCATGCAAACGCAAGACATCAAATTTTTATCTTCACACGGCAACCCCGATATTTGGGAAAAGGCAAACCCGGAAGAGGATTACATCGGCGCTGTCGAAGAAACAGCAGAAGGCCAGATCGAACTTGATGCAGCGACCCGGGCCAGACTGCTACAGGAGGAGAATCCTGAACTGCCAACGAATGAACGCTATCCTGTATTCAAGGTTCAGCTGGCTGATACCAGCCCTGGCGGCTATTGCCTGGAATTAATTGATGAATTGCCCCGCGACATCAAGACAGGTGACATCATCGGCCTGAAGGAAACGGAAAACCAGAAGGAATGGGTCATTGCCGTCATCCGCTGGTTAAGCCGGCTCGAAAACGCAAAAACCCTCATCGGACTTGAACTTCTCAGCCCACGGGCCATTGCCTACGGCGCTCGCATTCATCAAAAGGGCGGCGAAAAAACCCCACCAATGCGGGTATTGCTACTACCAGAAATCACCCTCGTAGGGCAACCGCATACACTGATCACCCCGCGCGCCGGATTCAAGGAGCGACAAAAAGTCACTCTTCGCAACAGTGTCGAAACGCGAACTATTGCGCTACTGCGACATATAACGTCAACCGGGAGCTTTGAGCAGTTCGAGTTCCGCTACGTAAAAGAACTGGGCGACGTTCTGGCCGAAAACCTGAAGGGAGGACAGCCGGGGGGCGAGTATGACTCTCTATGGAGCAATATTTAGCGCCGGCACCGCATTCAACCTAGGTCCGATTCTGGTATTTGTCAGAGATACCCAACAAATAAAGAATCGCATCCAGCCCCAGCGTTGAAATGGACTGCTCCGCTGATTTTTGCACCAGCGGTTTCGCCCTGAATGCGATACCCAGCCCCGCAATGCTCAGCATCGGCAAATCGTTGGCGCCGTCGCCCACTGCAATAACCTGTTGCAAATCTATGCCCTGCTCATCGGCCATTTGCCGCAGCAGCTCTGCCTTGCGGTTACCATCGACAATTGAGCCCTTGATCTTGCCGGTGACCACCCCATTGGCGATGTCGAGTTCATTAGCGTAGACATAATCCATACCCAGTCGGGCCTGCAAGTGCCGGGCAAAATAGGTAAAGCCACCGGAGAGTATTGCGGTCTTGTATCCCAGTGTGCGCAGAGTTGAAATCAAATGCTCTGCGCCCTCGGTAATCTTCAGTTGTCCAGCCACCTGCTCCAGGGCACTCTCTTGCAAACCTTCCAAGAGAGCGACCCGCGTGCGAAAACTCTCACTAAAATCGATTTCACCGCGCATGGCGCGCTCGGTTATCGCGCTGACTTGCTCGCCCACACCGGCCAGCTTGGCCAGTTCGTCGATGACCTCCGCCTCAACCAGTGTGGAGTCCATATCAAACGCCACAAGCCTCCGGTTGCGGCGGTACATATTATCCTGTTGGAAGGCCAGGTCGACCTCCAGAGCGCCGGCTACCTCCAGTAAATCGCGGCGAAATGCGGCAGGGTCCTGCAACGACCCGCGGGCCGAAAACTCCACGCAAGCCTTGCTGAGAGCGGGCAACTCGCCGAGGGGAATGCGACCTGACAGGCGATTTATGCCCGCTATGTTAAGCCCGTGATGCGCGATGACCTTCGTTACCCGGGCGAGCTGATCGGAGGTAATCTTGCGCGCCAGCAGGGTAATGATATAGCGCGCCTGACCCTGTGCCTCGACCCACTGGCTATAACTCTCCGGGGATACCGTGCTGGTAACAACCCGCAGATCGTGTCGCAAGGCGAAATTCTGCACCGCATCTGCCACCTGCTGACTGACGCAGTCCTCCGGCAGCTCTACCAACAAGCCCAAAGACAAGGCCGCGTGGATGACGGCCTGACCAATGTCGAGAATACTCACGGAATGTGCCGCCAAAATAGCCGTCAGTCCGGCGGTGACCCCCGGCTGATCTTCGCCGGAAATAGTGATAAGCAAAATCTGATTCACACAGCGAGTTCCAGGAATATCGCGGGCCGCCATTCTACCTGTTCGCGACAAGTGCTGGAAAGCGTGCCTTATGATCCACGGTGCAGGTATTCAAAAACCCTTGTCTTACAAAGCGGGGATTTGCCGCCGTGTCTGGTTTATACTAGCCCCCGTCGCAACCCGGTTAGTCCTTCATAACACGTGAAAAACCGCTTCAATAACATCGGTCTGGGTCAACAACTCGCCATTGTCGCAGCGGGATTGTGCCTGTTGGTGAGCATGGCCCTCGTTGCTTTGGGCGCGATTTCCACTCGCCATATGCAAATGCTGTTACAGGAAGAATACGGTACTGCGCTAGCCAGGCTGGTGGCCGCGCGTGTAAGCACAGCCATGGAAAGCGGCGACCTGCTCAGTGTATCGGCCTCGCTACAACGTTTTATGGAAACTGCCGCAGCGCAAGCGATTGCCATTACCGATGTAGAAGGCAAAGCCCTGGGGCATGCGGGGGAGGCCCATGGGCAAAACACCTACCAGTACAGCGCTCCCGTGCACATCGAATCAGATATCGCCGGGCAAGTCGTAATTACCATCGACGCAGACAATGCCCGTGCCGCGCAACAGCGCTTTATACTGAGCATGCTCGGTCTGGCGGTACTGCTTAGCATGGCGGTGTACGGTGTGAGCCGCCACTTTGCACAGCGCCTGGGAAGCAGTCTGTCGGGCATGGCCAGGAAAATTGCACTCGAAGAAGAAGATCCCCGGCGCCAACCGGCAAATGAAGTACTCCTGCTGGCCAGGCAGATTGACGCCCTGCCCATGGACCTGCTGCGCACCCGCAGCGAACCAGGGCCACAGGACGAAAACTATCGCACCACCGCAGTACTTTATCTACACCTCTCCAGCCTGGTGAACTATGTGGATACCCTGGACGAGCGTTCGTTGCAGCGCTACACAGAGCGCCTGCATCAGGTGGTTTACGCTGCGGCTGGTTTTTACGCTGGTGATTTACAGGTCGCACGCCAGTTCGGCCTGGCGATCTATTTTAGTGGCCATAATAGCGCCGGTAGCGCAGCTTTCAGGGCTGCATCATGCGCCTGGCTGGTGCAAGCGGTGAGCCAGGCACTGGAAAAGCAGATGTCCCTTTCCCTTTCCATCGCAATGGCTATCTCCCAGAGCGAGCTGGGCGTGGGGAGTGGTACTGATATCTATCCCGGGCTGTATACGCAACACACCCTTGATGAGTTACAAGCGGTATGCGCCAGCAAACCGCCCAATATTCTGCTCTCTCCCGCAGTCTGCGAGGACATTGACATAGCCGGGCGCCTGCAACATCGACCAACAGAAGTAATGGATTACGCGCTGCTCGAAGAGTTTGCCGGCCCCTACCAGGATCTACTGGAGCGGCAATTGCGCCTCATACTCAAGCGCTTGACTGATCCCGCCAGACGCTGATTCCTTCCTGTTCACATGGAGTTCAGGACTCCACCAGCATGCTGTCAACTTTTTGGAATCCGCGCGGAAGCTTGTTGCCACGCCGACCGCGCTCTCCACGGTAATGTTCGAGATCCTTGATTTTGAAACTTTGGTGACGCTTGCCTGAATAAATCACGAGGGTGTCCTGTGCCGTGAACACCTGGATTGCCACGACATACTCCTCCCGCGCCTGCACCCGAGCCGAGGGAATGCCAATAATTTTATTGCCCTTCCCCCGGGCCATCTGCGGCAGATCCGCCAACGGAAAAATCAGCAGGCGCCCCTCGCTGGAAACGGCGGCGACCAGCGACTCTGCCACCGATCCAATTGCCGCCGGCTGCAGCACCTGCCCGCCCTTGGACAAGCTTATAACAGCTTTGCCAGCGCGATTTTTGCTCTGTAGATCACCCAGCCGGGCGACAAAACCATACCCGGCGTCACTGGCCAGCAGATAGAGCGCATCGTCCGCACCCATCATCAGGCCCCCGAATGTCGCCCCGGACGGGGGATTGATACGGCCAGTTACCGGCTCTCCCTGACCCCGCGCCGAGGGCAAGTTATAGGACGGGACGGTGTATGCCCGACCGGTTGAATCGAGTATCACCACGGGCTGGTTGCTGCGTCCATAGACACACATTTTATAGCTGTCGCCGGACTTGTAACTGAGGCTCGTGGGGTCAATATCGTGCCCCTTGGCAGCCCTGATCCAGCCCTTTTCCGACATCACCACTGTGATCGGATCAGCAGTCACCAGTTCCAGTTCGCTAAAGGCCTTCGCCTCTGCTCGCGCTACCAGCGGTGAACGGCGCGCATCACCGAATTTTTCTGCGACTGCCAGAAGCTCGGTCTTGATGAGGGTCTTGAGCCTGGCTTCGCTGCCCAGAATTTTTTGCAACTGATCGCGCTCCTGCTGCAACTCGTCCTGCTCTGCCCGGATATTCATCTCTTCCAGCTTCGCCAAATTGCGCAATTTCAGTTCCAGGATGGCCTCCGCCTGAACATCAGTGATTCCAAAACGCGCCATCAGGGCGGGCTTGGGTTTATCCTCCGTGCGAATGATATGAATCACCTCATCGATATTGAGGAAGGCGATCAGGTAACCGTCGAGGATATGCAGTCTCTTCAGCACGCGATCCAGGCGATATTCCAGTCGCCGCCGTACCGTATCGGTGCGAAATTTCAACCACTCGCGGAGAATACGATCCAGGCTTTTCACCCCCGGACGACCATCAATGCCGATCATGTTGAGGTTAACGCGGTAACTGCGCTCCAGATCTGTACTGGCGAACAAATGGCTCATCAGGGCTTCCAGATCGACCCGATTGGAGCGCGGCACGATAACCAGACGGGTAGGATTTTCATGGTCCGACTCGTCCCGCAAATCCGCCACCATAGGGAGTTTTCTGGCCTGCATCTGCTGCGCAATCTGCTCCAGCACCCTGGAACCGGATACCTGATAGGGCAGTGCGCTGATCACGATATCGCCGCCATCCCGTTCCCACACAGCGCGCATGCGCAGACCACCACGCCCGGTTTTATACAGCGCGATTATTTCTTCGCGCGGCGTGATGATTTCCGCGTTGGTGGGAAAGTCGGGGGCCTGCACATGCTCGCACAACTCAGCCACCGTGGATTTGGGCGACTCCAGTAGTCGCACTGTTGCCGCTACCACCTCCCGCAGGTTGTGCGGCGGTACATCTGTGGCCATACCCACGGCAATACCGGTAGTGCCGTTCAATAGCACATTGGGAACCTGCGCGGGCAACACCGTCGGCTCATCGAGGGTGCTGTCAAAATTGGGCGTCCAGTCCACCGTGCCCTGGCCAAGCTCGCTGAGCAGGACTTCAGCATAAGCGGTCAGACGCGACTCAGTGTAGCGCATGGCGGCAAAGGATTTGGGATCGTCCGGCGAGCCCCAGTTACCCTGTCCGTCCACCAGTGGATAGCGATAGCTGAAATCCTGGGCCATCAACACCATGGCCTCGTACGCAGCGCTGTCGCCGTGGGGATGAAATTTCCCGATCACATCGCCAACGGTGCGAGCTGATTTCTTGAATTTGGCCGAGGATTTGAGTCCCAGTTCACTCATGGCGTAGATGATCCGCCGCTGTACCGGCTTCAGGCCGTCGCCTACATGGGGCAGGGCGCGATCGAGGATGACGTACATGGAATAATCCAGGTAGGCCTTCTCGGCGTACAGCTTGAGTGACACCTGCTCGGTGCCTTCGCTATCGATTTGCAAAATGTCGGACATGAGACGCTGGCCTGTGTTGCTGTTCGGGGTCTGCGCTGCTTGCGGTCTGTCTACGCACGCGGCGGATTGGGCGATGCCGCCTGAACCAGAAGCTTAGTGCACCTGGTGATTTCGCCGTCGATTTCCTTGCAAGCCGACCAACTGCTCGTTGAGATTGACGATTGAATTCGCCATATCGATCAACAGGCTATGAATGGTTGCCGGATTGCTCTTGATCAGCGCGGCGAACTGCTCCTTGGGAACTTTCACAACAGAACAGCTGGTTTTAGCTCTTACTGTTGCACTGCGGTCGCTATGGGTCAGAGCCGCCATTGCGCCGAAAATCTCGCCATCACCAATGCGTCCCACATTGACGTCATCGACCAGCACTTCTGCCACACCTGAACTCATGTTATAGACGAAGTCCGCCCTGTCACCCTGCCGAATGATAATGTCTCCCGGTTCATAAATCTCGAATCCGGGCGTCGCTGGCGCATCTTCCTGCGCATTGGCTGCGGCAATTCGCAACATCAACCCGGCATAGGTAATCAACAGGCGCGTCCATAACCTGATAGCCGCCGGTTCGTCAAAGACCCTCTGCATAAACTCCAGCGCCGGATAACTGTGCAGGAGAGCTCCGACATCACTGCCGTAAAATACCGCAATATTCTGGTCCAGGCCCCCGGCGATATCAGGCAATAGAATGTCGCCAGTTTCCAGCGTGTAAAGAGTTTTGTCCTGATACCGGGCTGTTATGGAGCCCCGCTGTACCACATAGAACTGACCACCATCGAAACCGCGAAAATTTCCGGCGGGGGTCACATCAACCTCCATGGGCATGGCCGGCATTTTCACTACTTCCAGCAAAGCCCCGACCAGTTTCCCGAACTGCTGACTCAATGTTGAGATATCCTGAGCATCGATATTCACCAACATCAACAAACCCCCGTCTTGCTTTGAATGCGAATCGTGTCTGTATCTCCTCGTCTCAGCCGCTTCTATTGCCCGCGATGACTACTGGAGCAGAGCCTATTATCGCCCTTGTCGGCGAGCTATAGTAGCAACTAATCTGCCGACGGAGAACGGCGCACCCAACTTTTGTTGGAACCACCATGAGCTTTAACCATGAGTGCAATGACCCTGCAGTGGCAAACCCTGTCGTTTACAGAACTGACGCGGAGAGGGCTGTATGCCGTATTGCGTTTACGTCAGGAAGTCTTTGTCGTTGAACAAAACTGTGCCTACCTGGACCTCGACAATCTGGATCAGCAGGCAACTCACATGCTTGGCATGCGGGACGGCGAACTTCTGGCTTACCAGCGCTGCCTGCCACCTGGCCTGAGTTACCCGGAGAGCTCGCTGGGTAGAATCGTCGTATGCCCAGTGGTGCGCGGCCAGCAGTTGGGTAGTGTACTGGTTCGGCGCGGCATAGAGCATAATCTATTGCGATGGCCAGGCAGTGGCATCCGCATTAACGCGCAGGCCCATTTACAGGATTTCTATGCCACTTTGGGGTTCGTCGCCGAGGGCAACGAGTATCTTGAGGACAACATACTTGCACAGGCAGATGCGCTACCAGCTGCCAAAAATGTATTCAGATGCTACCTAAACTTCCAGCAGGAAAGTTACCGGTCCCTCATTGACCAGGCTGACTTGCATGTCCGCGCCAAACACACCAGACGCCACCTGCGGGTAACAATGCTGCAATCGCGACAGGAAATAATCGTAGAGCGGTGCCGCCTCTGACGGGTGGCATGGCCGAGGAAAAACTCGGTCGCAGACCTCGGCCGGTATCTGCCGACAGGGTGAACTGGGAGACCAGCAGCACACCGCCGTGCACATCCACCACACTACAATTCATACGCCCCTGCCCATCGGCAAACAGGCGGTAGGCCAGCAGCTTATCCACCATGCGATCTGCGACGGCCCGGTCATCGCCCCGATCCAGGCCAAGTAACACCAGCAGGCCCTGCTCGATCTCACCTACACACTCTGAGCTTACCGTCACACTGGCGCGACTGACCCGTTGCAACAGAGCCTTCATGGTGCAGGCGCGGCGTCTCAGATCCGACCGGCCCGGCGACGCTCGTGTTCCTGCAATAATTTCTTGCGCAAGCGAATGCTGACGGGGGTAACTTCTACCAATTCATCTTCCTCGATAAATTCCAGCGCCTGCTCCAGCGTATGGCGTACCGGTGGCGTGAGCGTCAATGCCTCATCTGTGCCCGAAGCGCGCACATTGGTCAACTGCTTGCCTTTGATCGGATTGACCGTCAGGTCATTGCCGCGACTGTGCAGACCGATGATTTGCCCCTCGTACACTTCGACATTGGGGTCCACAAACATACGCCCGCGCTCCTGCAAGTTGAACAGGGAATAACCGAGTGTCTTGCCCTTCACCATGGACACCAGCACACCGTTGGCACGGTGCGTGATTTCCGCGTTCTTGATTGGACCATAATGATCAAAGACATGGGTCAGGATGCCGCCACCCGAGGTCAGCGTCATAAACAGCGATCGAAATCCGATCAGCCCTCTGGCCGGAATAATAAACTCCAGCCGCACCCGCCCCTTGCCATCGGGTACCATGTTCTCCAGTTCCGCCCGGCGCAGTCCCAGCTCCTGCATTACCGAACCCTGGTGCTGTTCCTCACAGTCGATCACCAGCTGCTCATAGGGCTCCTGCATTACACCATCCACTTCCTTGCGAATCACTTCCGGACGAGATACACCAAGCTCAAAGCCCTCCCGGCGCATGGATTCGATCAGCACGGAGAGGTGCAACTCGCCACGACCGGACACCTTGAACTTATCGGGGGAATCGCCGGGCTCCACACGCAGGGCTACATTATGGATCAGTTCCCGCTCCAGGCGATCCTTGATATTGCGCGAGGTAACGTATTTACCTTCCTTCCCGGCAAAGGGCGAGTCGTTCACCTGGAACGTCATACTCACCGTGGGCTCGTCCACCGACAGGGGCGGCAGCGCCTCCGGAAAAGCGGGATCACACAGGGTGTCGGAGATATTCAGTCCCTCGATACCGGTCACGCAAACGATATCCCCCGCCTCTGCGGCCATCACATCAACCCGCTCCAGCCCAAGGTGGCCCATGACCTGCAGCACACGGCCTTTGCGCGTCGCTCCCTCGCTATCCACGACGACTACCTGTGTATTGGGAACCAGCGTGCCACGCGTAATCCGACCGACGCCGATCACCCCCACGTAACTGTTGTAGTCCAGGGCGCTGATCTGCATCTGCAGCGGGCCTTCGGAGTTGACCGCGGGTGCCGGAACTTTTTCTATGACAGTCTCAAACAGCGGCTGCATGTCCGTACTCATGTGCGCATGGTCGAGGCCTGCGATGCCCAGAATGGCCGACGTATAGATAATGGGAAAATCCAGCTGCTGCTCGGTGGCTCCGAGCCGGTCAAACAGGTCAAACACCTGGTCCACCACCCAATCCGGACGAGCCCCGGGGCGATCCACCTTGTTGATCACCACTATCGGATTCAGGCCCTGCTCGAAGGCCTTGGAGGTGACAAATCGCGTTTGCGGCATGGGGCCGTCCACCGCATCGACCAACAGCAAGACCGAATCAACCATGGACAACACGCGCTCAACCTCTCCGCCAAAGTCGGCGTGACCAGGGGTATCAACGATATTGATGCGATAACCGTTCCACACGATGGCCGTGTTCTTGGCCAGAATTGTAATGCCGCGCTCCCGCTCCTGGTCGTTGGAATCCATCACGCGCTCCGCGCCATCGGAGCGCCGATCGAGGGTGCCCGACTGTTGCAGCAGGCAGTCCACGAGCGTGGTTTTGCCATGGTCAACGTGGGCAATAATGGCGATATTGCGAAGGTTCTCGATCAAGGGGTACCTCTTTGCGCGTTGGGCGCGGTAAAAAAGGCGCGGATTATACCCCATAGCCCTGCGGCGGGCTGCCACAGACTTGTGTGAAATGTGTACTAATCAATCGGCCGCCGCACTGCTCGGGGGGCATACACCTTGATATCCAACGAATTGCGTTCCTTAAGGTGCCCGGCGTGGAGACGGCTCATGGTGCCCTTGCCACAATACAGCATATAGGTGCTACCCGGGTCGAGTTCTGCCGCCCGGCGGTGTAACTCGTAAAAAGGTATCTTCAGCACGGGAACATGCAGCCGCAGCGGCGCCCGTTCTTCATCATCCGGGTGCCGAATATCGATGATGGTGCCATGTGCCAGCGGCACCGATAGCACCTCCACATCGGGCCGCCGCAGCTCTTCCTGGGCCAGCTGGTCGATTGGCATCTGGCGCCGATTGGCAATTGCCCGCTCCAGTATCGTCATATCGAAGCACTTCTCCTGTGCTTGGACCCCCTCGAGACGCACGCGGGTGGCAGGCCTGACCGAAGTGACACCGCAGTATTCCGGCATACTGGCTGCGAAGGTCTCCGGTACCGATCTGCCGCGCGATGCGCACGATATCTTCTTTATCGGTGGTGATCAGGGGCCGCAACACCAGGCGATCGGTGACCCGATCAATCACTGACAGGTTGCGCAAGGTCTGGCTGCTGACCTGAGCCACACACTCACCGGTGACCAGTGCATCAATCCCCAGCTCCTGTGCCACGCGATCAGCAACCCGCAGCATCATGCGCTTGAGTACGACCCCCATATAACTGTCCTGGATCTTGCCCAGTAACTCAGCCACGATCTCCTCAAAGGGCACACTGATAAACAGGACTCGCTGATTACCACCATATTTTTGCCACAGGTGCAGGGCGACTGTCTTTTACCGCGAGCTCCTGGTCCTGCCCACCCAGCCTGAAAAAGAGAAAGTGGGTGCGCATGCCCCGCTTCATGGTCAGATAACTGGCCACTGGGGAGTCAAAGCCACCAGAAATCAGCGACAACACTGGATCCAGTCTGCCTACGGGAAAGCCGCCCAGCCCGCGATGGCGAGAGCCGACTACGAACAACGTCTGTCCGCTAATCTCCAGCTCAACTGTTACTTCCGGCTGCCCAAGCTTAACACCTGAAGCTTGGGTGCCGGCCACCAGCGCGGCTCCAACCTGCCGCTCCACATCAAGGGAGGTAAAGGCATGCTGCCCGCTGCGCCTGCAGCGGACGGCGAAGCTTCGCCCTGCCAATCGCGATGCGTAAACCGGCAACACCCGCTCCGAGATGGCGTCCAGTTCCGGCAGTGGGTACTCCTGAACTTCGAGCACATAGCGTGACCCCCGGGGTGTTGCACATGGCCTCCACCATCCGCGCCAGGACAGTTTCATCGACCTGCCGGGATCTCACACGCAATTTGTCCCAACTTCTTTGCAACACCACAGCCGGATCAATATCGCGCAATACAGCACGCAGGTTCTCCTCCAGCTGGCGCACAAAATGGCGTCGCACCGGCTTGCTTTTCATGACGATTTCAGAGAAATACTTGACAACGAATTGCATAGAGGCGATAACCAGCACGTCTCGCTCGGGGCGGGTATTATACGGACTTCACCCCGGCAATTGCGCAGGCTATCGGCCATGCGATCCCTGGCTTGCGGGTTTTGCACCAAATTTGCGCCGCGGCGCTCTATTTTGGGGCGCTGGTAGCACATCCTGTGCGATTAGATGATATAAACCGCCTGAATTTCAGTGAGTTACCCTGAGCACCTTTGTGGCACAGCTCTTGCTTCCACTGAGACTGCTAACCACACCTGTGTGCCTGCTTAGCCTGGCGTCAGGAGAACGAACACGGACCGGCGCGACCGGCCCGATTACTGCCCATTGGAGAACACAAAATGTCAAAGAAAACCCTGAAGCTGATCAAAGAAAATGAAGCCCGCTGGGTAGACCTGCGCTTCACCGACACCCACGGTAAGGAGCAACATGTCACCATTCCATCCAAGGAAGTCTCTGAAGGCTTTTTCGATGGCGGCAAAATGTTTGACGGCTCATCCATCGGTGGCTGGAAAGGCATCAACGATTCCGACATGGTGCTGATACCCGATGACAGCACATCGATGCTGGACCCATTTACCGACGACGCCACCGTAATCCTGCGCTGTAATGTTGCCGAGCCTACGACCATGCAAGGCTACGATCGCGATCCTCGCTCGGTGGCCCAACGCGCGGAAGACTACCTGAAATCCACCGGCATCGGTGACACCGCTTACTTCGGTCCCGAGCCGGAATTCTTCATTTTCGACGACATCAAGTGGCATGTCGACATGAGTGGCTGTAGCGTCAAAATCCACTCGAATGAAGCCGCCTGGGCCTCCAACCATAACTTTGAAGAAGGCAACACCGGTCACCGCCCCGGCGTCAAGGGGGGCTACTTCCCCGTGCCTCCGGTCGATTCTCTGCACGATATTCGCGCAGCAATGTGTACCGCCATGGAGCAGATGGGCCTGGATATCGAGGTGCATCACCACGAAGTGGCCACTGCAGGGCAATGTGAGATCGGCGTACGGTTCAACACACTGGTGAAAAAAGCTGATGAAGTGCAGATACTGAAATACTGCGTGCACAACGTGGCCCATGCCTACGGCAAAACCGCCACCTTCATGCCCAAGCCGATCGTTGGCGATAACGGCTCCGGTATGCACGTGCATCAGTCTATTTCCAAAGGCGGCGTGAACCTGTTCGCCGGCGACGGCTACTCCGGATTGTCCACGGACGCTTTGTACTACATTGGCGGGATCATCAAGCATGCGCGCGCCCTGAACGCCTTCACCAACGCCTCCACCAACTCCTACAAGCGCCTGGTACCAGGATTCGAAGCGCCGGTTATGCTGGCCTATTCGGCGCGCAACCGCTCCGCATCCATTCGCATTCCCTACGAGGCCAATCCTAAAGGCAAGCGTATCGAGGTTCGCTTCCCGGATCCTTCCGCCAACCCGTACCTGGCGTTCGCCGCCATGTTGATGGCCGGCCTGGATGGTATCCAGAACAAGATCCACCCCGGCGATCCGGCGGACAAGGATCTGTACGACCTGCCCCCGGAAGAAGGCAAGGCTATTCCCACTGTATCCTCCAGCTTTGAAATGTCTCTGGCTGCCCTGGATGCAGATCGCGAGTTCCTGACCCGGGGTGGCGTGTTCTCCAACGGCATGATCGATGCATTCATCGAGCTGAAGGAAGGGGAAATCCAGCGCTTGAACATGACGACTCACCCGATCGAGTTCGCGATGTACTACTCCGTATAAACGTCTCTCATGCACCAGAACAAGGCTCGCTTCGGCGGGCCTTTTTTTTGCACTGCACAGTGACTTTCTCCGGTTGGAACTCTTCCCGACCGATGATTTCTGTTAGGGTATAGGCATTCCAGACCCCGTGAGGTGATAGTCATGTCCAGACTTCTGTTGCTTGCCCTGCTGCTGCTGCCCCTCAGTGGCCTGGCCCAGGCTGTCTACCGCACCACGGATGCGCAGGGCAATGTAGTATTCACAGATTCACCCCCGGCCAATGCCACGCCAGCGGATCGAGTTGAGATACGGCCTACCAATACCGTGCAGCCACCACAAATTCCGCCGCGCCCTGCGTCGGAAAATACCCCCAATGCGGAGGCGGAAGTCGCGGCCTACACACTAACCATCACCGAACCTGCCAATGAAACCACCATTCCCATGGGTCCGGGCAACTTTTCTGTCAGCGTCAATGTCAGTCCCGCCCTCCAGAGGCGCCGAGAATCTGCAGTTATTTATGGACGGGGCGCCCCAGGGCGAACCACAACGTGCCTCGACGTGGAGCCTGACCAATGTGTATCGCGGTCAGCACGATCTCACTGTCGGGGTTATCGATGACTCTGGCAAGACGTTGGCAATCTCCCCACCGGTGCGTGTTTTCGTGCAGCGACCATCGTTAAACTCCCCTAGCAGGTCCACTCCGCCGGCCAAGCCGCGACCACCCAGGCCACAGCCCGATTAATAATTAAGCTGGACAGCGCCCAATCGATAATGCACCATCATGGTGCATAGTGCTGCTGAAAAGGCCGTTTACCAGACACGCCTGAATTATCCTAAAGCACTGGCTATGCTGCATGTAGCCATGTATGCGGGCGCTTACTTTCGTGGTTTGCACAATATTCTGGCATGCAAGGTTTTTTCACGCTCCGCCACGTCATTCTGGCTCCATTTTTGCTAAGACTATAGAAGAAGGCGCCCACCCACACATGAGGCAAGGATGAAGCAGGACCAGGGCATACTGGACAGTATCAGTACGGGTATCGTGGCACTGGATGACAAGCTGCGGGTCTCTGCACTCAACGTCGCGGGTCAGGCCCTGCTGGAAACCTCAGAAGCACGCTGCATCGGGCAATACGCCGGCAAACTGGTACTGCAACCCAGGGAGTGGCTGGCAACCCTGGAACACGCGCTGGCCAGCAAGAGCCCCCATGCCAGTCGCAACGTGTCCCTGATGCTGCATTCAGGTCAGGAGATTCATGTCGATGTGATCGTCACCCCGATCACCAATAGTGAGGGGGTATTCAGCCTGCTGGTGGAACTCATGGCGGTCGACCGGCTACTTAAAATCAGTCGCGATGAAAGCCTGCTGCAAGCCCAGGAAACAAGTCGGGCAGTGATCCGTGGCCTGGCCCATGAAATCAAGAACCCCCTGGGCGGAGTGCGCGGTGCAGCCCAGTTGCTGGCCAGGGAACTACCCAACGAGGAACTGGCCGAGTACACACGCATCATCATCCGTGAGGCGGACCGTTTGCGGGATCTTGTCGATCGATTGCTGGGTCCCAATCGTCAACTGGACCGGCAACCACTCAACATACACGAGATTCTGGAGCATGTGCGCAACCTGATCACCGCCGAGTCTGACAACTGCGTCACCATTATCCGGGACTACGACCCAAGCTTGCCGGAATTTCCCTGTGATAGAGCGCAGCTGATTCAGGCGGTGCTGAATATCATGCGCAATGCCCTGCAGGCCGCAGCAAACCCCAATGAATGTGAGATCCTCCTGCGCACTCGCTCGCAACGACAGTTCAGCGTCGGCGCGCAACTACACCGGCTTGTTTGCCGGGTTGACATCATCGATAACGGTCCCGGGATTCCGGCAGAATTGCTGCCTGCGGTTTTCGCACCCATGGTCACCGGACGCGCCGATGGCACCGGCCTGGGCCTGTCAATTGCACAGTCCATCATTCATCTACACGGGGGCGTGCTCGAGTGCGAAAGTCGCCCCGGAGAAACCCGCTTCACTTTCTATTTACCAATGGAATCACACCATGCATAAGCGCGCTAAAGTCTGGGTTGCAGACGATGACAGTTCGATTCGCTGGGTCCTGGAACGAGCCCTCACCCAGGCAGGCATAGCGAATGAGAGCTTTGCGGACGCCGATGAACTGCTCAAACAACTGGCGTCAGGCCAGCCGGATGTCATCATCAGCGATATTCGCATGCCCGGGACCAATGGCCTGGAGTTACTGGCGAGTATGAGCGAGAGCTATCCCCACGTACCGGTGATCATCACCACCGCTCACTCAGATCTGGACAGCGCAGTGGCGTCTTACCAAAAGGGCGCTTTCGAGTACCTGCCCAAACCTTTCGACCTGGACGAGATGATCGCCGTTACTGAGCGCGCCCTTGCCCACGCCCGCGAAAAACGCGGCAATGTACCACCCCCCGAAGAACTTCCGCAGACCGAAATCATCGGTGAAGCACCCGCCATGCAGGAGGTTTTCCGCGCCATCGGGCGCCTGGCACAGAGCAATATCACCGTCCTGATAAACGGCGAGTCCGGTACCGGCAAGGAACTGGTGGCCCGAGCCCTGCATCGCCACAGCCCCCGCGCCAATGCACCTTTTATCGCCCTCAATATGGCTGCCATTCCCAAAGACCTGATGGAGTCAGAATTGTTTGGTCACGAAAAAGGCGCGTTTACCGGCGCTAACAGCAAACGCGAAGGACGCTTTGAACAGGCCGATGGCGGGACTTTGTTCCTGGATGAGATTGGCGACATGCCCGCCGAGACGCAGACCCGCCTGTTGCGGGTACTCGCCGACGGCGAATTCTATCGGGTTGGCGGACATGTTCCGATCAAGGTCGATGTTCGCATTATCGCTGCCACCCACCAGAATCTGGAAGGTCTCGTGCAACGAGGCGCCTTTCGCGAGGATCTGTTCCACCGCCTGAACGTGATCCGCATACATATTCCCAAGCTCGCTGAGCGGCGTGAGGACATCCCCACGCTGATGAAATATTTCTTCCAGCAGGCCGCCAGGGAACTGGGTGGAGAAACAAAAATTTTGCTGCCCGAAGCCGAGGCGTTTCTGGTCAGCCTCGACTGGCCAGGCAATGTACGGCAGCTGGAGAACTGCTGCCGCTGGATCACCGTGATGGCCTCCGGCCGGGAAGTGCACCTGAGTGATTTACCACCGGAGCTCGGCTCAGGCTCGACGCAGCCAGCGCCCAACGAACAGTCGGATTGGCCGGATCTACTTTTTCGCTGGGCGCACAATGAGCTGGTACAAGGCAAGCAGCAAATCCTGCAGGAGGCCGTTCCGGCGTTTGAGAAGGTAATGATTCAAGTGGCGCTGCAACATTCCCAGGGACGCAAACGGGATGCCGCCGAATTGCTGGGCTGGGGACGCAACACCCTCACCCGAAAGATGAAGGATCTGGAACTCTAGTCGCTCAACCTGCCCGGACAGCTCGAGTCATGCTGAACATTGTCCTGTTTGAGCCTGAGATTCCACCCAATACCGGCAATATCATTCGCCTGTGCGCCAACACCGGATGCTCGCTGCACCTGATTGAGCCATTGGGTTTCGACCTGGACGACAAGAAGATGCGGCGCGCCGGCCTGGACTACCGCGAGTTCGCCGATATCCAGATCTACCCCGACATAGATAGTTTTCGTCAGCAACAGGGCGACGCGCGAATCTTCGCCGCCACGACCAAGGGCAGCACACCCTATCACCAGATAAGCTACCGTGCTGGCGATGCCATCCTGTTTGGCCCGGAGACCCGTGGTCTACCCCAACATTTGCTGGACAGCCTGGGGGCTGGCCACACCTTTCGCATTCCGATGAAACTCCACAGCCGCAGCCTCAACCTGAGCAATGCCGCCGCCCTGGTGGTCTATGAGGGCATGCGCCAGCTGGACTTTCCCGGACTGGAGTAAGCAAACACTCACTTATCTCTGGGCCCAATAAAAACGGGGCCTAGGCCCCTTCAAACCGTTCTCACGGCCTGCTTCAGTGCGTGGCCGCCGTGCCGCCTTTCGCTGCGGCTTGCGACTGCAGCCAGAGCCTGCTGGTACACCGCATCAAAGTTTACCGGCGCCAGCATGATTGCCGGAAACGCCCCTTTCACACAGACTGTATCGATCGTCTCTCGGGCATAGGGAAAGAGCACGTTGGGCGCCGCCGTACCGAGAATACGCCGCAGATCTTCACCTTCAAAACCCCTGACATAGAAGATACCGGCCTGCTGCACCTCGATCAGGAAAGCGGTCTCATCTTCAATCTTGGCAGTGATGGTAATGGACAGCACGACCTCAAAGTTGCCCTCTGCATCAATCGCTTCGCTTTTGGTGTTCAGTTCGACCGTGACCTTCGGCTGCCACTGCTTCTTGAATACTGCCGGCGTCGAGGGGGACTCAAAAGACAAATCCTTGGTGTAGATACGCTGCACCGTAAACTGTTGCTGTTGCTGTGCTGCTTGTTCCTCGGCCATCAAGCCATCCTCCCATACTTCGTAAAAATATCAGGGCGCCAAACGCACCCGCTCTAGAAATTCATCCAGCCGGCCCTGGCGCTCCAGCAACAGGAGATCGTCACAGCCGCCTATGTGTTGTTCTCCTACCCATATTTGCGGCACGGTGGTGCGTCCGCTGCGCGCCATCATTTCCCGGCGCAACCGGGGGTCATTGTCCACCGCGATGTCCTTGTAGACGACACCTTTATCATCCAACAGACTCCGCGCCCGAATACAGTAGGGACAGAATCGCGTGGTATAAAGTGTGACGCCTATACTCATAGAGGGCAGTTTGTATCAGGTGACCGTGGGCAGCTGCAGGTTACCCCACTCCATCATGCCGCCTGTCATTTTGTAAACCTGCCCGTAATTTGCTTCCTTGAGCTGCTTGCCCGCCGCACTCGACTGCTGACCCATTTTGCACACCAGCACAATGGGTTTGTCTTTGTACTTTTCCAATTCGACCATGCGTTCGGGCAATTTGGCCGCAGGGATATTTATCGCGCTGACGATGTGTCCCTTCCTGAACTCAGCTACCTCACGCAGATCGACAAAGACGCCTTCTTCAGCGTTGATCAAACTGATCGCCTGCTGGGGCGAAAGCGACGGGCCCGACTTGCGGGCCTCGTGCATGATCAACAGCGCAGATAACCACCAGCAGCGCGGCCGCCAGCATCCACTGCTGCGCGAGAAATTCGAAAAATAGTGCCATGGTTTTGCCAGCTTGTACCCGTTGGAGGCAACTGCGGCAGTCACGCGAGGACTGCGCGTATCTACTGCGCGGTTAGCGCATGCCGCAGCCGATTTAAAGGGCGCGCAAGTATACAGGGTCTGCCGAGAGGCAACCAGCCCTGGGTGACGAGCCCGGCGACAGTAACGGAGTCCGCGCACAGAGACAATGCGCTGCCATCCGAGACAGGTTAAAATGGCGCGCTTTAACACCCCCTGCAAACACCCGGTCTGGTCGGAAACATACATGAGCGAGAGTCATAAGAAACCCACTGTCCTGATCGTGCTGGATGGCTGGGGCTACCGTGAGGAAAAAAAGGACAACGCCATCGCCTGCGCCAACACTCCCGTGTGGGATCGGCTGTGGGCCCAGGCTCCCCACACACTCATCTCTGCCTCCGGCGAGGATGTGGGTCTGCCAGACGGCCAGATGGGCAACTCCGAGGTGGGCCACATGAGCCTGGGATCAGGCCGTGTGATCTACCAGAGCATCTCGCGCATCGACCAGGCGATCACGAGATGGCAGCTTCAACCGTAATCCGGCCTTCATCAGCGCTATCGACAAGGCCATCGCTGCTGGCGGGGCAGTGCACATTTTCGGTTTGCTCTCCACCGGCGGTGTACACAGCCACGAGGAACAAATCTTCGCTGCCATTCGCCTCGCCGCCGCCCGTGGAGCAAAGCGTGTGTATCTGCACGCCTTTCTCGATGGCCGCGATACGCTGCCGCGCAGCGCCGGGCCTTCTCTGGAGAAAGCGGATGCCCTGTTCGCAGAACTAGGCTGTGGCCGCACAGCCACTCTTTGCGGCCGCTACTACGCCATGGACAGGGACAACCGCTGGGACCGCATTGAACGCGCCTACCGGCTGCTCACCGAGGGAGCCGCCGAGCACCGCGCCGACAATGCTGCCGAAGCCCTGCGTGCCGCCTACCAGCGGGACGAAAGCGACGAATTCGTGTTGCCCACGGTAATCTGTAACGACCAGCAGGATGCAGCAGTTGTTAGCGACAACGACACCGTGCTGTTCATGAATTTCCGCTCTGATCGCGCGCGGCAACTGACCCGAGCATTTGTCGACAAAGGTTTCAACCAGTTTCAGCGCAAGGTCGTGCCGCGCTTGTCCGATTTCGTGACACTTACAGAGTATGCGGAGGATATCGACGCCAGCTGTGCTTTCGGCCCGGAAAAACTTGAAAATGTCCTGGGTGACTATCTGGCCAAACGCCACATGACGCCAATTGCGCATTGCAGAAACGGAGAAATATGCCCACGTGACTTTCTTTTTCAGTGGCGGTCGCGAGGAACTGTTTCCGGGAGAAGAGCGTATGCTCATCGCCTCCCCTGACGTTGCAACCTATGACCTCAAGCCCGAAATGAGCGCGCCGGAACTGACCGACAAACTGGTCGAGGCCATTATCTCAGGCAAATACGACCTGATCGTCTGCAACTATGCCAACGGCGACATGGTGGGTCACACCGGCGTCTTCGAAGCAGCGGTGAAAGCGGTGGAGGCGCTGGACGAATGCCTGGGCCGAGTGGAGCATGCCCTGCTGCAGGTGGGTGGACAGGCGCTCATCACCGCCGATCACGGCAACTGTGAACAGATGCTTGATTACGCATCCGGCCAGCGTCACACCCAGCACACCACGGAGCTGGTGCCCCTGGTCTATATCGGGCCAAAACAACTGCAATTGAAGCCCTCGGGGGGCATACTGGCAGATATCGCTCCGACCCTGCTGGGCCTGATGGGTTTGCCGCAGCCGATGGAGATGACCGGTTGTGACCTGGCAGTAACGCCCGCTTGACGCGCAAGGACCAACATCTCGCGGTAAATGTTGATGCCTGACACACCAGGGTTTGCGCTGGCGCAACCGTCCATGTGGCGAGTTTTTTTGTCAGTGCTGTTGCTAGGGCTGTTGTTGGCGGGCCTGTCACGCCAAAGCCAGGCTCAAACTGATGAGGAAAAGACCCGCGAGCAGCTGCAACTACTTGAAGTCGATATAAAGCGCATCACGTCGGAAATATCCGATGCCAGCAACCGCCACAACAAACTGCAGCAGCAACTGCGCAAGGCTGAGGTAGAGCTGGGTTCCCTGCAACGAGAGATAGCGGAGAATCAGCGGGCATTGGAAGCTGGCGCAAAAGAGCTGTCCGATCTCGAGCAACAACGCAGCGAGCGTGAGAAGGCCCGCGACCAGCAACAGGCGCGCATTGCCCTGGAATTGAAGACTGCGTGGCAGATGGGCCGCCAGGGGCAGCTCAAGATCCTGTTGAACCAGGAAAACCCGCACACGGTGGCTCGAATCTTGGGCTACTACCGCTATTTTTTCCAGGCTCGCAACACCCTGCTCGAACAGTACCGGAAAACCCTCAGGGAACTGGAGGAACTACAGCTACGCATTGATACCACCCTGACGGAACTAGAAACACGTGGCCAGACCCTGGCAGAACAACAGGCGGATCTCACGGCAGCCCAGGACAAGCAGAAACTGGCGCTGGCGGAACTGAATGACAGCATCAGCAGCAAGAGTGCGCAGCTTAAGCAAAAAGAGCAGGATCGAAAGCAGTTGGAAGACCTGTTGCGCGCCATCGAAAAGGCGATAGTCGATCTGAAGGTGCCAGCCAACTATGCAGCTTTCAAGAGTGCCCAGGGCCAAATGCCCTGGCCGCTTGACGGCAAACCCAGCAACCTGTTCAACCGCCCGCGCAACGAGGGCAAAATGCGCTGGCAGGGAATCACTATACCGGCCAAGGAAGGCGCTACCGTCAGGGCCATCCACCACGGTCGTGTGGTGTATGCCGACTGGTTACGCGGCTCTGGTCTGCTAATGATCATCGACCACGGCGACAGCTATATGAGCCTTTACGCCCACAATGAGAGCCTGCTGCGAGAGGTGGGCGAGTGGGTCACCGCCGGCACGCCGGTCAGTACGGTGGGCAATACTGGCGGAGAAGAGCAGACCGCCCTGTATTTTGAAATTCGCCATGACGGCAAACCCATTGATCCCTCGAAATGGTGTAAACACTGAGTTCGAGAGCGCTGAACCGGCTTGGCACTCATGGTGAAGAATAGGGTAAACTGTCATTCTTCAGGTTACCGGTCTTCAGACGATACCCATGCGCTCTCTTTTCATGCTCCGTAACTCGGTGGCAAGCATCGCCGCCGCTCTCGTACTGGCCGTCTCCGCACCCCTGTGGGCGGTGGAGGAGCAGGGCAAGCTACCCCTGGATGAATTACGCACTTTCGCGGAAGTGTACAACCAGATCCGCCTTGGTTATGTCGAGGAAATCGATGACAGCACGTTGCTGGAGTACGCTATCCAGGGCATGTTGATGGGCCTCGATCCGCACTCGGCGTACCTGACCGAAGACGCATTCCAGAATTTGCAGGACACCACCTCCGGCGAATTCACCGGTCTGGGTCTGGAGGTGGGAATGGAAGACGGCTATGTCAAAATCATCTCACCCATCGACGGCTCTCCTGCGGCTGAAGCAGGTCTGCAAAGTGGCGATATGATTCTCAAATTGGGCAATGTCCCGGTGAAGGGCATGACCCTGAATGAAGCCATCGACATCATGCGCGGTCCCAAGGGCAGTAAAATCGAGCTCTCCATAGGGCGGCCCGGCGAGAGCCAACCCTTTGAAGTCACCCTGGTACGCAACACCATCAAGGTCGCCAGCGTACGCCAGAGCTGGCTGGAGCCCGGTTACGGTTACATCCGGGTGGCCCAGTTCCAGAACAGCACAGGGGCAGACGTGCGCAAGGCGCTGGAAAAACTGATGGCCGAGCAGACACTCAAGGGCCTGGTACTGGATCTGCGCAATAATCCCGGCGGCATCCTGCAGCGCCAGTGTCGATGTGGCAGGTCTGTTTCTGGACGGTGGTAACGTGGTCTACACCGAAGGGCGCCTGGAAAACTCCGACACGAGCTTTGACGCCGACCCACTCGACGTCACTAATGGCGTGCCCCTTGTTGTGCTCATCAACCAGGGCTCGGCCAGCGCCTCGGAGATTGTCGCCGGCGCACTGCAGGATCGCAGCCGTGCCGTGCTCATGGGCACCCGGAGTTTTGGCAAAGGTTCGGTGCAAACCGTTCTCCCGCTGTCTGACTCCCGCGCGATCAAGCTCACCACCGCACTGTACTTCACGCCCAATGGCCGCTCTATACAGGCCGAGGGAATAGTGCCGGACATTGTGGTCGAGCGCGCCACCATCACCGCCTACAACGACCCACAACAGATCACCGAAGCGGACCTGTCCGGCCACCTCAATAATGGCAACGGCGCTAGCGAGAAAAAGAAAGGCAAGCAGTCTTCGAGCGAGCTGCTCGCAGACGACAACCAGCTATACGAGGCCCTGGCGCTGTTAAAGGGGCTGAACATACTTGGCATGCGTGATAAGAAACTGGTGCCTGAAGAAGCGGGCGAGTCCTAGCCCCATTGCCGCAAGGCAGGTACCTGCTGCTCAGCGCCGCACTTCGATGCCGCGCGCGGCCATGTAGGCCTTGGCCTGCGGCACAGTGTACTCGCCGAAGTGGAAAATACTGGCCGCCAGCACCGCATCGGCGCCGCCTTTGATGATCCCATCAACCAGATGGTCCAGCGTGCCCACACCTCCCGAGGCGATCACCGGAATCTCTACGGCATCGGTAATGGCGCGCGTCACACCCAGTTCAAAACCATTGCGGGTGCCGTCCCGATCCATGCTGGTCAGCAGGATCTCCCCCGCACCCAGCTCCGCCATTCTTACCGCCCAGGCCACCGCGTCGATACCGGTGGGTTTGCGACCGCCGTGGGTGAATATTTCCCAGCGCGGCTTGCCGTCCACATCGTCCACGCGCTTGGCATCGATCGCCACGACAATGCACTGGGAGCCAAAACGCCGGGCCGATTCACGCACCAGTTCAGGGTTGTGGATGGCCGCAGTATTGATACTCACCTTATCGGCACCGGCGTTGAGCATGGTGCGAATATCCTCCACCGAGCGAATGCCGCCGCCAACGGTGAGCGGAATGAACACGTGCTCGGCAATCTGCTCTACCGTGTGGACAGTGGTATCGCGGCCCTCGTGGCTGGCGGTGATATCGAGAAAGCACACCTCGTCGGCGCCCTGCTCGTTATAGCGCATGGCGATTTCCACGGGATCGCCGGCATCGCGTATATCGACAAAATTGACGCCCTTGACCACGCGTCCGTTGTCCACGTCCAGGCAGGGAATAATGCGTTTGGCGAGGCCCATGACTAGACCGCCGCCTCGTCGCACAAGCGCTGTGCTGCGGCCACATCCAGCGTGCCCTCGTAAATCGCGCGGCCGGTAATGGCGCCGCAAATGCCGGTGTGCGCAACCGCCAGCAGGCCGCGGATGTCATCCAGATTGGTAATGCCGCCGGAAGCAATCACCGGGATGCGCGAGGCCTGCGCCATCGCCACCGTCGCCTGCACGTTTACACCCTGCATCATGCCGTCGCGGGCGATATCGGTGTAGACAATCGCTGCCACACCGTCGGCTTCGAAGCGACGCGCCAGGTCGGTGGCGCGCACGGTGGAGACCTCGGCCCAGCCATCGGTGGCGACCAGTCCGTCTTTGGCATCAAGTCCCACAATGACCTTGCCTGGAAACGCGGCGCAGGCCTCGGCCACAAACTCCGGCTCCTTGACGGCTTTCGTGCCGATGATCACATAGCTGACACCGGCTTTGATGTAATGCTCGATAGTATCGAGGTTGCGGATGCCGCCGCCGATCTGTATCGGCAGCTGCGGATACGCTGCCGCAATGGCGGTCACCACGGCGCCATTCACCGGTTCACCGGCGAATGCCCCGTTCAGGTCCACCAGATGCAGGCGCCGGCAACCGGCCCGCACCCAGCGCGCCGCCATCGCCACCGGGTCATCGGAGAAGACCGTGCTGTCCTCCATCAGTCCCTGGCGCAGGCGCACGCACTGCCCGTCTTTCAAATCGATTGCGGGGATGATCAGCATTGTCCGTTCCACTGTAGAAAATTTTTCAGCAACCGGAGCCCGACGTCGGCGCTTTTCTCCGGATGGAATTGCACCGCAAACAGATTGTCGCGGGCCAGTGCCGCATCGGCGCTGACACCGTATTCCACGCTGCCCGCCAACAGACTGCGATCCTGCGCATGCACGTAATAACTGTGTACAAAGTAAAAGCGGCTCATGTCGGGAATACCTGCCCAGAGCGGGTGATCCATGCATTGGCGCACTTCGTTCCAACCCATGTGCGGCACTTTCAGGCGCTGGCCGGCGCATCCTTCAGCGGATTGCCAAAGTAACGCACCTCGCCGGGAATAATGTCCAGGCAATCCACGCCATCATTTTCTTCCGAGCGGGTCATCAGAGCCTGCAGGCCGACACAGATCGCCAGCACCGGAACCTGCTGCTCGGTCAGCGCGTGCGTCAGCAGTTCATCGCATTTCAGACGGCGTATTTCCGCCATGCAATCGCGAATGGCGCCCACACCGGGAAATACCACGCGATCAGCCTGGCGGATCAGATCGGCGTCATGGGTTACCAGCACCTTGTCGGCGCCGACGTGCTGCCAGCGCGCTGGCCACGGAATGCAGGTTACCCATGCCGTAATCGATGACGGCGACACTGATACTCATAATCGGGTGCTCATAACCGGGCATTCATAGCGGGGATTCCCTTCGGGGCGCCCGTTTACAACACGCCCTTGGTGGAGGGCGTGATACCGGCCATGCGCGGATCGGCCGTGAGGGCCATACGCACCGCGCGACCAAAGGCCTTGAACACAGTCTCGGCCTGGTGATGGCTGTTATCGCCGCGCAGGTTGTCCACGTGCAGGGTAACGAGGGCATGATTGACGAAGCCCTGGAAAAACTCCAGGAACAGATCCACGTCAAAGCCGCCCACCGCCGAGCGGGTGAAAGGCACATGAAACTCCAGGCCCGGGCGACCGGAGAAGTCGATCACTACACGCGACAGGGCCTCATCCAGCGGCACATAGGCATGGCCGTAACGAGCGATGCCCTTCTTGTCACCCGCTGCCTTGGCCACCGCCTGGCCCAGGGTGATGCCGATGTCTTCCACCGTGTGGTGATCATCGATGTGCAGGTCGCCCTTGGCTTTGATATTCAGGTCCACCATGCCGTGACGCGCGACCTGGTCCAGCATGTGCTCAAGAAAGGGAATGCCGGTATCAAATTTGGTTTTGCCGGACCCGTCCAGGTTGACCGAGACGGTGATCCGGGTCTCCAGCGTGTCTCGCGTTACTGTGGCTTTGCGCGCAGCCATCGGACTCTCCACTCGGTTTGAATGCGGGGAAACCATGCCCCCCGAAAGCCCGCGTCATTATAGGGGAATGCAACTCTCAATTCACTGGCACTATGGCAGGTGAGGCATTACCCTGTGGCGCTGTTGTCCGCTCCGAAATACGCTCCATGCCCAGCCCCGCACCCTTCCACCAGCGCATCCTCGACTGGTTTGACCAGCACGGCCGCAGGGACCTGCCCTGGCAGCGCGATACCAGCCCCTATCGGGTGTGGGTGTCGGAAATCATGCTGCAGCAGACCCAGGTAAAGACCGTCATCCCCTATTTCGAACGCTTCATGGCGGCCTTCCCGGATGTGCTGGCACTGGCGGACGCGCCCGAGGACGAGGTGCTGCACCGGTGGACCGGACTCGGCTATTACGCGCAGGGCGCGCAACCTGCACAAGGCGGCCAAGCGGGTGGCAAACGAACTGCAGGGACAGTTTCCCGACACGCTCGAAGGCCTGTGCGAATTGCCCGGCGTGGGCCGCTCCACCGCCGGCGCCATCCTGAGTATCGCCTGCGGACAGCGGGCGAGCATTCTCGATGGCAATGTAAAACGGGTGCTGGCGCGCTACCACCGGGTAGAGGGCTGGCCCGGTCAATCCGCCGTGCACCAGCGGCTGTGGGACATCGCCGAGCAATACACGCCCCATGAGCGCTGCGCCGATTACACCCAGGCGATGATGGACCTGGGTGCGACCCTCTGCACGCGCTCGTCACCGGCCTGCGAAATCTGCCCGCTGGCGGCAGACTGCCAGGCGCTGGCACACGGTGACCAGCGCAACTATCCGGGCAAGAAAGCCGCGCAAGGTAATGCCGGTCAAATCCACCCACTTCCTGATTGTGCGCAGCAGCGAGGGCGACATCTGGCTGGAGAAGCGCCCGTCCAGCGGCATCTGGGGCGGCCTGTGGTGCTTCCCCGAAATCGCCACTCCCGAGGCCGGCAGCCAACGCTGCCTGGACTTGTGGGGCGCCGAGCCCGCCAGGGTAGAAATCCAGGCGCGGCTTTCGCCATACCTTCAGCCACTACCACCTGGATATCACACCGGTCGTGGTGGAACTGGATGTCACCCCGCACGCAGTGATGGAAGCCTCCCGGCAGCTCTGGTATAACCTGCGCCAGCCCCCGCAAATCGGCCTGGCGGCGCCGGTCGCCGCCCTGCTGGAACAACTGGCCGGCTCTGGCACGCAAACGGAGCCCGACACACGGACGCACATATGGAGTAACGAGAATGTCCCGCATGGTTTTCTGCAAGAAGTACCAGAAAGAGATGGAGGGGCTGGACGCGCCGCCGTACCCCGGCCCCAAGGGTCAGGAAGTATTCGAGCACGTATCCAAACAGGCCTGGCTGGACTGGCAGAGCCACCAGACCATGTTGATCAACGAGAAGCACCTGAGCCTGGTCGATCCGGCGGCGCGAAAGTACCTGCAGGGGGAGATGGACAAGTTCTTTTCAGGCGAGGAATTTCGACCGCGCAGAGGGGTATGTCCCGCCGACAAAATAGCCTCGCAGCGCAATCCAGCGTCGGCTTGACTCACGCAGCCCATACGGGTTTAATACGCGCCACTTGCGGTTCCGCAAGCTTGCCCAGATAGCTCAGTCGGTAGAGCAGGGGATTGAAAATCCCCGTGTCGGCGGTTCGATTCCGTCTCTGGGCACCATATCAATGCTTCAAGTCATTCTAAAAAGTCTTGGATTGCTGGGTTTTTCGCCTGTTCTCGTCCGATAGCATTCAAGGTAGTTCCTTGCTGCTTGTGCAAAAGCTGGGTAACTTATGAGCTTACGCAAGGATGCCTTGATGGACTCTCACACGCATACCCCTGACGCATGCCAGAGAAGCGGCGGTCGCCAAATGGAAAAAACTGAGGCCTCTCGCATAAGTCAAAATCACTATCGGATTGCACCACTGCCGAATCTGGTCATTTCCCGATCAGAGACATCACCCAAACGCTGGTACTGGACATATTATTCGCTCAGGACTTCTCAAATGACGCCGCTCTTTGCACTAAACTGCACGTAAAGAGATAGTCGAGAAAATGACGGGCGATAACCTGAGACACTTAAAAAGACATATGCTTTTTGTAGCTGCAATCTGCGCGTGTTTGGTAGGTTTTTATTGGCTAAAAAATGCTGCAGGAATAAATCTGGTGAGTGATTTCTCTCTCAGCGCTTACTTCCCATTCACTTTGTTTAAACTTGAACCTAGCGTCCATCATGAACGAGGTTCATTGACTATCGAAGAGGATTTTGAATCTCTACTGCCCATACCGATAAAATGGTGGAAAGTACATACACCAGCACCTGACAGCGTATGGACGAGCTACGTAAAAGCATGTCCTGATTCTTCACGATGCCTGATGGTTACAAGTTTAAGCGATCAACGTTGGCATATTACTCATCGTTACCGTATGACGGTCAGAAAAGACGACAGGTTCTATTTGGAAGGTATGCTATGGAGCAAAAGCAACGGTGGCTATGCCGCAGTCCAGGTCGGCGGCTTTGATGCTCAAGGTCAAATTATAGAGCGAAATATGTGGCATATTGAATCGAGCATCCAGGGCGAGTTTGAGAAAATCAAAGGCGTATTTACCGTTGCCCCTGGGGTTACTTCGATCCGATTGCGGCTCGCCGGGAAAGGTCAGGGAGAGTTCAGGTTCGACAACATACTATTGCAACCGCTCGTATCGGGCGGCTGAAGATTTT
Organism: uncultured Gammaproteobacteria bacterium; assembly: GCA_963844975.1. Lineage (GTDB taxonomy): Bacteria > Pseudomonadota > Gammaproteobacteria > Pseudomonadales > Halieaceae > Marimicrobium. Next base: position 143,949 of record CAWJQO010000014.1, read on the forward strand.
TATATTGCAAGCTGGATGATTACGCCAGCTGGATACCGCCGTATAACAGAACGCGTTGGCTAGCGGCGGTTCGACAGGATGTTAATAAGGTCGAAAAGCTGGTCGGCCTTGATGAGTAGCTATAGCGGCTTGCCCGTGGAACCGTTTGCCTATATTGTTGGATAGGGACTCAAGATACAGGTACACCACGGGCGTAATAAATAAGGTCAACAACTGGGACGTTAGCAGCCCGCCTACTACGGCGATGCCCAACGGTTGGCGCAGCTCTGAACCTGCGCCAACGCCGATGGCGATGGGCAGCGCGCCGAAAATCGCTGCCATCGTCGTCATCATGATCGGGCGAAAACGCAACAGGCAGCCCTGGATGATGGCGTCCTCCGGCGACATTCCTTCCTGGCGAGCGTTGATGGCAAAATCCACCATCATGATGGAATTCTTCTTGACGATACCGATCAGTAAAACAATTCCGATAATTGCAATCACGCTGACCTCGATTCCTAACAACATCAGAAACAACACCGCGCCCAGGCCCGCTGAAGGCAAGCCGGACAATATGGTGATCGGATGGATAAAACTTTCATACAACATGCCCAGGATGATGTAGATCACCAGCACCGTAAAAATCAGCAAAAGCGCTTGTCCATCCAGCGACTCCTGAAACGCCTGCGCCGTCCCCTGGAAGCTTCCGGTGATATTGCCCGGCATATTTGCCGCATTTCGTATTTCATTGATTCTATCGACGGCCTGTCCCAGTGCAACTCCGGGTGCCAGGTTAAAGGCTATGGTCACCGCCGGCAGTTGCGTCTGGTGATTGATGGATAACGCGGTGGTGCCACGGGACAGCGTCACGAATGCACTTAGCGGGACGGAGTTTTCCCGCCGTCGCTACCGGTTACGTAGAGCTGGTTTATATAGTCTACTGAATGCTGAAAGTCCGTTCGCAACCTCAAGAATCACGGCGATAGTCATCGGTGGAGGTGTAGATGGTGGCGACCTGCTCACTGCCATAGGCGCTGAACAGCGTGCGCCGAATATCATCAAAGGTAACACCCAGGCTGGCGGCTTTCTGCTGATCAACATTCACAACGACTTCAAGGCTATTGAGTCGCATATCCGAGGTGACATCCAGAAACATCGCATCACCGGATATCTTGTCCAGCAGTTTCTGCGACCACAGATAAAGCTCATCAAGGTCACTTCCTTGCAAGGTGTACTGATAGAGGCTGTTACTGGATCGCCCGCCAATCTGGATATTCTGGATGGGCTGCATGTAGGCCCTGAAACCCTCGACAGAACCCATTTCCTGTCGCAGTTCCTGTATTACATCAAAAACCGGAGGTCGTTCGCCGCGCGGCTTCAGTCCAAAGATCATGCGGCCGGTATTCACTGTGCCGCCACCGACGGAGGAAAATACGCTAACAACAGCCGGATTCTTGAGCGCGATTTCGGCGGCACGTTTTTGCTTGGCCAACATCGCTTCGTAGGAGATATCCTGGGCAGCCTCAGTGTTAACCCAGACAAACCCGGTATCTTCCACAGGAAAAAAGCCCTTGGGCGCGACGCATAGACCACCACACTCGCAACCAGTAGTACGATTGTCAGTATTAACGTGGCAAAACGATGGCGCAGCACAAAATACAATGCGCTTCTGTAGTATCCCAGCAGTTTCTGGAATCCGCCATCCAGCGCGCTGGAAACTTTTCGCCTTTGCATTTGCCTTGCCAGCACTCAAAATATGCGCGCACAGCATGGGTGTCAGGGTCAATGCGATAAGTCCGGAGAATAAAACAGCCATACTGATTGTTACGGCAAATTCGCGAAATATTCGCCCCACGATGCCGCCCATAAACAACACGGGAATGAATACCGCGATCAGTGACACAGTCATAGAGACAATAGTAAAGCTGATTTCCCTGGCGCCTTTTATCGCCGCCTCGAGTGGTTTCATGCCATCCTCTATATGGCGGACAATATTTTCCAGCATCACAATGGCATCATCGACCACAAATCCGACACACAGCGTCAGCGCCAGCAGGGATATGTTATTCAGGGAAAAACCCAGCACCGCCATGCCCGCCAATGGAGGCGGCAATTGAGAGGGGCACTGCCAATGCGGTAATCAGTGTTGCGCGAAAACTGCGCAAAAAGAGATAAATAACCGCTATCACCAGAATGAAGGTAATCAACAAGGTTCGTTCCACTTCTTCAACCGAGTTCTTGATGGAAACCGAGCGGTCGAACATTGGCTTGATATTGATTGAAGCCGGTAGCGTGTCGCTGAAAGATCGGTAACAGGGCGCGCACCTGATCCACAACCTCGATAGTATTGGCGTCAGGCTGGCGCTGCACTGCTATAACAACGGCCGGCTTGTTGTTTATAAATCCGGCCTGGTGGGTATTTTCGACGCTGTCGATAACCGTTGCGATATCGCCGAGCTTGATCGGCGCGCCATTCTTCCAGAGCGCGATCAGCTCACGAAAACCCAGGCGCATCGGTCGGGCTGCCCGGTAATATCGATATTGAAAAGTTGCTTGTCGCCATAAACTGTTCCCAGCGGCACTATCGACGCCGCGGCTGCCACAGCCTCTCCCAGTTGATTGAATCCCAGCCCTTGCGCCGCCAGCTTTTCCGGATCAGCCTGAATGCGCACGGCATATTTATGCGCGCCGTAAATAGCGGCCTGCGCCACGCCAGGCACCATGGAAATACGCTCCGCCATGACGTTATTGGCGTAATCGTAAACCGTGGTCAAAGGCAGTGAATCGGAGGAAACCGCAAGAAACAGCACAGGAGCCGCGGCGGGGTTTACTTTTTGGAACGAAGGTGCGGTAAGCATCTCCTTGGGCAATTTCGGCAGGGTGGTCGATATTGCACTTTGTACGTCCAGTGCAGCGCCATCGATGTCTGCGATTCAAATCGAACTGCAAGGTTATCTGCGTACCCCCCAGAGTGCTGGTCGAGGTCATAGACGTAATACCAGCAATAGTCGAGAGCTGTCGCTCCAGCGGAGTAGCTACCGTGGTCGCCATGGTTTCGGCGCTTGCACCAGGCAGGTTGGCGGACACCCTGATCGTGGGAAAATCGACATTTGGCAGCGCGCTAACAGCCAATGATTGATAGCCTGCCACTCCAGCCACCAATAACGACAGCATCAGCAACACGGTAAAAACCGGGCGCCGGATACAAAATTCTGAAATGTTCAAGGTGTGGTCTTAACCTCTGACGCTCACGGCGTTGCCGTCTGACAATGACAGCATGCCGTCCGTAGCGACCAGCTCTCCGGCCCTGACGCCATCACTGATAATAGCCATGCCGTTAAAATTGCGCTTTACCTTGACTATACGTTTCTGCGCTTTTCCATCGGCAATAACAAAAACAAAATCCCCGCTGTAGCTGTTTTGCACGGCGACTTCAGGAATCACCATGGCGTTTCGCTCCTGCCCGATGGTGAGCGTTACGCTGACCAACATGCCCGGCCACAGGGCTTCATCCGTATTGGCAAACCGGGCGCGCGCCACAAATGTGCCGGTGCCCTTGTCGATCGTATTGTCAATGTATTCAAGGGTTCCTTTAATGATCTCGGCACTGTTATCCATTTTTGCGGACACAGGCACGGCGCCTTCCTGCATTGCTCGACGCACAGCATCGAAACTGTTTTGCGGCAATGAGGATTGCACCAGGATCGGTTGAATCTGGTTGATGGTTACCAGTGGCACATCGTTAACATTGACGTTATTACCAACGGTGCTGGTAATCGTACCGGTGCGGCCATCAATAGGCGCTACAATTTGGGTATATCCCAGTTGTACAGTGAGATTATCAATCGCTGCCAGGTCGGCGTTCACCAGGGCAGCTTGCGCTTCGACCGCAAATTTGCTGCTTTCCACCACCTGCTTGCTTATTGCACGGCCCTCGGTTAACGATTGATTACGCTGGTATTGTAATTTCAGATCCTCAAGAGTTGCTTTGTCACGGACCAGCTCTGCTTTTGCTTTTTCAAGCTGCGCCCTGATCGTTCGATCATCCAGTAAAAACAGTAAATCGCCCTGCTTTACTTCATCGCCATCCTGGAATTTCACTGCCACGATTTGCGATTCGATTCTTGATTTGATGGCCACGGTTTGAAACGGGATGACGGTTCCCACGGCCTGAATTTCCAGCGGAACATCCTGTGCGACAACCGCGGCGACAGTTACGGGAACGGCAGGCGCTTCTGTTCCCGACAAGCTTTGTGGTGCTGGTTTGAAAAGAAAGAATACGCCAATACTGACAATGCCCGCACATAAAACCAGCAGGATACGGCGCAACAAACTTGTTTTCATTGATAGAGGTCCTTTGGAAGATTTGAGGATATCACAAACCGGTAGGCATCCATGCCCGGACATATGGTTTGTACCATGGTTGATGTGTTTCAATGGCCGGAACAGGAAATCCTTGCATGGCGGTGCGCATAATTGAACGAGCATGACGCTCTTCAAGTTCTACTGGTGAAGTCCTTCGAGACTCAGGCCTCGGACAACGAACTGTTATCTGAGGCCGAGCGCCGTGAGGCAACTCGCACGGCCCTGGAAGCGGTCGGCCCACAGGCCGCCCCGGATGCGTTCATCGCTGCGCGGGCCCAGGCCGCTCGCCGCAGTCTGGCCAGACTGGCATCGGTGGACTGGATTCTCGAGCGGCAGGGCTGGCACCCCACATGGCTGTTGCTGGCGATTGGCATTGGCCTGTTGGTTGGTATCACCGCCGATGTTTTCGGCGGCGGCACGCAACTCAACCTGCTCGCGCCACCTGTCTGGCTGGTGATCGTTTGGAATCCGCTGTTTATTTTGCCCTTTGTACCGGACTGTTCGGAGGCGAGCCGCGCTGGGCCTCCGCCAGGTCCGGGTGGATAGCTAATGCAGCCAGCAGCGAATCAGGAATTTTGCGTACAGGCGTCTACATCAGCATGCGTCATCTTCAACCCCGCAGGCCCTCGCCCTGGCTGATTTTGCAGGGCAGTGGACCCGCGCCAGTCTCCCGCTGGCAACGACCCGTCTGGTGACGCTGCTGCACACGGCCAGCGCGGCGGTGGCTGTGGCTTTGATTGCCGCAATGTACCTGGCGGGATGGTGTTCGAATATCGCGTATGGGCCCGAATGGGGTAATACCTTTCCTGGTACGGAATGTGTGCATAAATTTTTGTCTTTTTGCTTGCCCCTGCCCAGTGGATATCCGGTATTGCGCCTCCGGAACTGGTGCAGATGGAGGCGACTGCGGGATGCCTCAGGACTCGACCGCAGCAATTGAACACGGCTGCGCCATGGATTCATCTCTACGCGATAATGCTTCTTCATAACCGTGGTATTGCCGCGCACCCTGTTGGCGTGCTGGAGCGGATGGCAGGCGCACCGCATGAGTGCGCATTTTCCGCTGTCGCTTGATGAGCAGTACTACCGCAACATCCTGCGCGCCCGGCGCAACGAGCCCATACGAATTCATATCCTGCCCTATGCGCAAACCCTCGCCGATGACGCCGAGCAGAACCTGCGCAGAATCCTTGAACTGGCCTTTGATAATTCGCCGCAGATTGAGCTTGCAGCAACGATAGCGCTGGGTGGTGAGGACGACCTCAACGGTCTGCCGGCAAGCCTGGCGCATGCGACCCAGCTTGTGGCGCTATTCGACATGACGGCCACGCCGGAAGCGGAGTATCACGGGGCGTTCCTGTCGGCTCTGGCGCGGCGCGGGTGCCGGTCATTATTGTGGTAAATGAAAGCGGCTTCGCCAGCCGTTTCAGGGATTATCCACAGCGCCTTAACGAGAGGCGCGAGGCATGGACCGCTTTTTGCAGCACCTTCCACAAGAATCCGCTGTTCTTTGATCTGGTAGCGCCGCACATGAACAGCTATGTGACGGCGCTCAGGTCTGCAATAGACGAATCAGTGGCTGCGTAATATGGAGCACTCTTTACCGAAACGCAGTATCGAACTTGTTCTGGCGTCGCACACCAATATAGGCAAGACGTCTCTGGCACGCACACTGCTTGGCCGCGACGTGGGGGATGTGCGCGATGAAGCCCATGTTACGCAGTTTTCCGATCGCTATACCTGGCAGGAAGCGGCACAGGGTGAGTCACTGAAGTTGTGGGACACGCCCGGCTTCGGTGACAGCCAACGCCTGCTCAAACGACTGCAGAAGTCGGGGACGTTCGCGGGTTGGCTGTTGACCGAGGTATGGGACCGTTGGTTACACCCCGGGTTTCACTTCAGCCAAAAAGTCCTGCGCACCGTGCAGGATGAAGCCGATGTCGTGCTCTATCTCGTCAGCGCAGCTGAACCTCCAGAAGCTGCAGCTTATCTCGACAGCGAAATGAAGCTGCTCGAGTGTATCGAGAAACCCGTGATCGTGCTCATCAACCAACTGGGCAGTGACCAGGGCATGGCGCAGGAAGCTGCGGACGTCCAGCAATGGCAAAACTTCTGCGCAAACTACCCGCATGTTGTGAGCGTGCTGCCACTGGATGCGTTCACGCGCTGCTGGGTGCAAGAGTTCGTGCTGCTGGAAGCGATTCAGACTGCATTGCAGGATCAGGATTCCCGTAGCCTCATGGGTCGACTGATCGTCGCCTGGAAAGCTGATGGGCTGCAGGTCTTTGATCAATCAATGCAGGTACTGGCAAGCTGCGTAGCGCACTGCGCCGTCGCGCGGCAGCCTGTTGCAGATTCCCGTAGTCTGGGCAATGTCGCCCGCGGTCTGATGAAAAAAGCAGATGCACCCAGAAAACAGCAAGGCGCGGAGCGTGCGCTAAGCAAGGCAATGGCCAGACGACACAGAGCAGGCGCTTATAGAATTGGCAAAGCTGTATCGTTTGGATGCCACCGTGGAAAATGATATCGCAGCTGACATGAGCCATATCTATCACCCCAAAAAGGGCGTGTCGGAAAACAGGGTCACCCTGCTCGGCGCTGTATTAACTGGCATGCTCAGTGGCCTGGCGGCCGACATCGCTGTTGGCGGACTGAGTCTTGGCGGCGGCATGATTATCGGCGGTATCGCCGGCGCATTTGGCGGAAAAGCTGCGGCCTTTGGTTACAACCGCGTGGCTGGCACGACAGATTCCTGGGTCGAATGGGATGCGAACGCGCTGGATGCGCTGGTTGTACGCATTGTCATGTGCTACCTGATCATCGCGCATGCCGGACGCGGTCGCGGCAAGTCCGTACTCAAAAGGGAACATCCACGCTGGCTGCAGGCCGTACCAAACGCCGTCGAGGCACAGCGCGCGAGACTGCGGTCAATCTGGGACACTCGCGGGACAGGCCCACTCGCCCCGGACACCGAACGGCGCATCGAAGACAAGTTGTTGCCACTACTTACCGGGATTACATGGGACGTTTTGCAGACACTGTACCCGCACGTCATGAAACTGCGCGAACCTGACCGAAACCCCGTAATTCTGCGGATCAAATTCGTCTGAAATTCTGCTGTGGCAGAGCCGTCCTCATTAATCTTCCAGTTCGCCCCAATGCAACTTCACCCGTATAAACCTCGGCCGATAGCTGTCTGCAGTAACAAGAGCACTCAAGGGATCAGTGGCGGGCGCCAGACTATTCACATCATAGGATACCAGCAGACCGTCCTCGTTGGTGAATTCAGGATGGATCTTGGCGTTATAGGTGAACAGTTGCCCTGGCTGCCTCGACTCCGGTGTTTGATAGACAAACACCGGGCCTGCCCACGGGTCCCTGCGGTTGCGCAGCGTACCAGGCAAGGATATTTTCGGATGCGCCGCCGGTGTACTGGTGGGCGATGATCACATAGCACTCAGGCAGGGCGCCACAGTGGCTTACTCTGGCTGGCACCGAGCTGATCCTGTGTTTGGGGTGCTGCTGCCAGCGCCTGTATTGCCTGCCATGGGCACGGAGTCTTCTGCTTTTTCTGTCCAGTCGATAGTGTCCCGGGCTGCTCGGCTGTTTCTCCCCAGTAGCGCCATTCTTCGGGCTGCGCCAGTTTATTTTTGGGTGCGCGTGCAATGTGTATGCAATGTCCGGTGCAAATAGTGTTGTCGGCAGGTTCTTCGCGCATACCGTAGATATAGGTGTAGTTGTCCTGCGTCACTGATAATGGCCCCACCATAGCTCACGCCATTATTGGGCACGTTGACGTATGCAGGTTCGGCAGTGTCTATTTTATCCAGGGGCAGTGTGGCGATCGCGCTCTCGCGCCAGGCAAAATCGAAGATACCAGCGCCCGTTTGCTCCATCAGTTGCAGGAAGGTGGTCAGCTGCCCGTTGTCAGCCACCAGGGCACCGCCCCAATAGTAGCAATGCTGGCCTGACGGACATTGCGGTGGCTGGAACATGGCCCGTGCATTGTTTTTCTGGGCAAAGTTTTCGCCCGGGCAGTGGCTGGCATCATACGGCGATCTGGCAAACGTAGGCAGGCTCTGGGTCTCCTCCTCATCGCCCACGGTTTTGCGCACTGACGTAATACGTAGTCAGTGCGCCGCTGGTTTTGTCCTGCAGCACCAGGGTATTGCCCTGCACAAACAGTTCGCCATCGGGATTGCGCTTGCCATCGCGGCTAACAGGCCCAATAAAGGTATCGGAGAACAACCACAGCACCTGCGTGGGTGATAGCGCAGTGGAATACGTGGAGTCGCCGCCCGTCCAGCCCGGGCCGCAGCGCTTGAACAACTGGTTGAAGCTGTTGTCTTCGCTAACCGTGACCGATAGTGGTGCGATTTCCTGTTCCGGCTCAAGCGACGCTGCACGATAGCATTGCCATTGCCAGCACTGGCAAGCTAACGCGTGGAATGCGGATCGTTGCAAGCGTAATGCTTTTATCGGAGTAATACCGATTCTAATTGAGTCAGAGCAGTCTTTCCGACTGCGCATTCATCGCCCTGCGGTAAGTTCATTTTCAGTATCAAAAAAATCCCTCAGGGCGACATAGACATCGGGATGGTTCACGATATGGATATGGCTCATGCCGGGAAATACCCTGCCACTGGAAAAGGGAATGCGCCGGGCCTTATTCTTCGTCTTGCCAGCAGCACTGGGTAAACGCACCAGCAGGTCGCCCAGCAACCTGCCCACCGGGTGTCTGGTATCTTTTGAAATGGTGGCGGCGAAAAAATAATATCCCACGCCGTCGATCAACGGTATGTCCAGCCTGGCGTTGGCGAACACGGCATCCGGGTCCTTGCCCAACCATTCCTCGTCAACGCGTATAGCCGTAGCGCAGATCTTTCACACCGGCGCTGCGACTGTTGAGAATGCGAGCGGGAACCTGTGCGCCCGCGGCATCAACTTTGCGCAACACCCCCGTCAGTAAATGTACCGCTTTTTCCAGCGGCGCCCCGAGATTGGGCGCACCCACACAGGCCACATGGCGAAGATAGCGCTCACCCAGGGAAAATTGTGTTCTGACGCATAACTGGCAGCGCTGCGGGCCACCAGGCCACCCATGCTGTGACCAACCAGGGCAATCTCTTCTATGGGCACCGGGTAGGAATCCAGCAGCTCACTGATCAATTCTGCCAACTGTCGGCCGTTGTCGGAGATGTGCAGGCCCGTGTTGTAGCGGATGTACACCGGCGTAAAACCGAGGTCATCGTGCAGCCGTGAGCCAAAGCTTGTTGTCGTATCGCCGTCATAATACGCGGCGGAAGAGAAGGTCCACAGCCATTCCGTCGACGCAAGGCTATGCACAAACACACAAATCTTGCTGGTTGCATTGGGATAGCGCTGCAGCCAGACTTTGCCTCGCTAATTGGCAACGCACGCCCGTTGCGAGCGCAGCGTCATGCCCTCAGCAAGCGTGTTATTCCGCTGACTCAGGTAATCACCCCAAAAACCATTCAGCGATGCCTGCAGATAATCGACACACCAATTGACGCTGCCGACAGCGGACGATTGCATGGGCGTGGCGAGCTCATATTTATCTGATGCCAGCGGTTGTGCCATCCCTGTTTCAACAACACCCGCCAGCGCATTGACAGACCGGCGAGCTAGCGCCATTGATCCCTCGAATGGATTTGAACACCGTGGTCGCAATCACGCCCTGGATACCGGTAACCACTTTTGCCACCGTTTTCACCGGCTCTACTGGTGCAAAACGACGCACCGTGCGCGCCACCACTTCATCATGTGTCAGCTCGACGAGATTATTGGTCTCATCCACCACATCAAACATCAGATCAATAAAGCCGCGGATTCGTCGCATTAGCAACCCCGATAAAAATATGAAAATGCCCAATCATAGTGCAAATAGTAATATCCCATAACATCGTAGGTACTTGCTTTCCGCTTTAATTGAAAAGGAAGTTCTTCAGTTGGCCATGAGTCAAGAGATGCCATGGTCTTTGCCTTGGCTCTCGCACGCGTCAAAAAATTTATTGCTAAGCAGTGCTCCAAGTAACACGCCCGAGGCATTAGCCAACAGATCGAGCACAGACATTTCCCTGCCCGGCACAAACGACTGCGCGACCTCCAGCAATCCGCTATAAGCCACAATGCCAATGCACACATAGATATAATGCCTGCCCGACAGGTTCATGCGGTGCGCCAGTACCGCGAAAATACCATAGGTAATGAAGTGCGCCACTTTATCGTATGGCCCGATAAACGATCCACCACCGGGTTGCAATGAAAGGAATGCCACCAGCACGGCATAGGAAACAAAAATTACCGTACTGTGTTTCTTTCTCATGACAGTCCTGGCCAGAAGTGCAAGTTTGTATTGATGTCTGATCGTGAATCGTCGATAGTCATTCAATCCTCTTTTTTAATCCAGGCCAATCTTTTCTTCTTCCGATGCCCGACCTGATCAGTAATGCCATTATCGACGATGCGGTTGCCCAGGCACTGCAGCTGAGCCTGTGCTTTCTGGACGGCCCCGGCAAAACCCGGCACGTGCCTTTCAGTTTTACGCCCTGTCCGATTCCTGCCGCAGTGCTTGCACAACTGGAGGTCGCGGCCCCGTTGCTGGGCCGGCTGACTCAGGCACTGGCCGAGGACGACCAGCTGATACAGGACGTGCACGCACCGCTGGCCTGTGCAGATCCCTTTTTCGCGGAAATGCTGTCCGCGCACCGCGCACTGCACAGCCAACCCGGCGATGTACTGCGCGTACCCCTGCTGTTGCAGCGCAGTGACTTTATGGTCGACGCCCACATGGGCCCTCGACTGGTCGAATGTAACAGCATCGCCGCCGGTATGGCGCCCTTCGGGGAGCGCATGGGGTCTCTGCATCAGTATCTGCAGCAGCGCTGGCCCACTGAGTATGCGCGCCTGCATACTGCTGCGCCCGGCGCACTGCCTCCCAACCCGGCGACAGCCAACATGGCGCGCGCGATTGCCAATGCCGCCGCGAGTATCGCCGCGGATCTGGGCGATCGGGGGCCACTCAACTTTCTGATGGTGGTACAGGACAACGAGGATAACCTGTTTGACCAGCGCCTGTTGGAAAACCAGCTGCGCAGCCTCGGCCTGCAGACCCACCGCCGCACATTTCGCCAGCTGCATCAGCAATTGTCCAGCGGTCCCAACCAGAGCCTGCAGCTGGAGGGCTGCGGGACCCTGCACGTGGTCTATCTGCGCGCCGGTTACCAGTTCCAGGATTACATCGCGACGGATCTGGATACCCGGCGCTGTTGCGATGCGCTGCTGGCAACACGCATGTTCATGGAGCGCCACCGGGTAGCGCTTAACGCGACCATCGCGCAGCAACTCGCCACCAGCAAGCGCATGCAACTGCAGCTGGCGGACGATGACGGCGGCCTGTTACAGCGCCTGGGCTTCGACCACGGCGAGCGCGGCGTGCTGCAATCCATGTTCGCGCCGATGCGCAGCGTCGACGCCGACTCGGCAACGCGCCTGCGCGATGATGGCGACCTCAGCGAGTGGGTGCTGAAAAACCAGGGGGAAGGCGGCGGACACTGCCTGTTCGATCAGGACATTCTCCACCGCTGGATAGCCCTGAGCGAGTCGGACTTCGCTGCGTGGACACTGATGCGGCGCCTGCATCCTGCGGGCAGGGAGAAAGATACCCTGCTGGTTCGTGACGGTCGCGCCCGAACAGCACAGCGATTGGTCAGTGAGATCGGTCTGTTTACCGCGCACCTGGGCAGCGCAGCCCTGGATACTGGCGATCAGCGGCCGGGCCATATCGGCCATCTGGTGCGGTCAAAACCGCCGCAGGTCACCGAAGGCGGCGTGCACAGTGGCTTTGGCGTGCTGGATTCGCTGTTCATAGAACAATGACGCAAGATCTACTGACTGGCGGTATCAGGGTTTTTTACCGGGTCAAAAAAAAGGTTAAAGTGAGCTGCGCCGCTACAGGGCAGGAGCTCCCTACCAGTGATCGCCGTTATTGCCGTCAATATGTTCGTCGTCGGACTGGCCGTCATAATCCACTATGAGTTTCTGCACAGGATTACACTGCTGCTGCCCAAACTGAGGATACGCCACCGCTTTCGCATCGTGCTGGGGGTCTTCATCGCCCTTGCCGCCCACGCCGTTGAAGTGTGGGTTTTTGCGATCGCCTTTTATTTCATGAACCACACCGAGGGTTGGGGTCAACTGGAAGGTAATTTCGACGGCTCCCTGCTGGATTGCGCTTACTTTTCCTTCACTACCTTTTCCACGTTGGGCATCGGCGATATCGAGCCCCATGGCGACTTGCGGTTCCTTATCGGACTGGAAGCCCTGACAGGTTTTGTACTGATCACCTGGACCGCCTCTTTCCTCTATCTTGAAATGACGCCGTTACTGGGATGAGGGCTGACGGCGTGCGCTGGCGAAACTGTCATCTGATTATCGGCGGCCTGGGGCTGGTGCTGTTTATGCTCCAGGGACAATACATGGCCAGGATTCTGGGCGTGGCGGACCTGCCCGATGCCGCGCGGATGATGTACCGCTCCGCCCATATCTACCTGTTATTGGCGAGCGTCGCAAACGTGGTTGCCGGGTACTTTATGACGCCCACGGCCGTGGTGCATCACCTGCAGCGCCTGATGGGTGTTGTGCTGCTGCTGTCTCCGGTCCTGTTTATCTGGAGTTTTTTCACCGAATCGACGATCGCTACCCTTGATCGGCCCATTGCAAAAACGGGGCTTTACCTGCTGTTCGGCGCAGCGGCGCTCCTGCTGCTGGATGATGTCTATCGCCGGCTCAGGCGTTAGCTGCACGACCGGGTGCGGCTGCAAAGATAAGCATCCATGCTATGCTGGATCGCCAGTCTGGCCAGGCAACTCTGATCAAATTTCGCGGTCTCATCCTGCTATGGTAATTCGCCGAAGAAAATTACTCACCGGAGCAGCGGCAGCGGCGGCAATCGCTGCCCTGGGGTACAACCAATCCGGGCAGGCGAAGGCGAACAATGCGGGGAATGATCCCGTTGCCGAGTGGGAATGCCCCGGATTCCTCTATTCCACCGCCAGGCGAAAAACCGAACATTCTCTTATTGTGCATCGACGATTTGAATGATTGGGTCGGCTACCTGGGCGCACACCCCGGAGTCTATACCCCCAATATCGACCGGCTGCGCGCGCAATCCTATTCTTTCAATCGCGCCTACTGCTCTGTGCCGGTGTGCATCGCCAGTCGCGCCTCCGCGCTGTGGGGGCTGCGACCGGAATCCGACCAAAGTGGATGACTCGGAAGACGAGTCGACCTACGGGCAGCTCATGCAATCTCCCGATTTGCACCCGCTGCCGTACTGGTTTTCGCAGGCCGGCTACGAAACGATATCGACCGGCAAGGTCTTTCATCTCGCGATGGGCACGAAACGTTTTTGGGATGTTTATAAGCCCTACAAGGATGCACCGGTCTCGTTCGGGGACCACGGTACATTTTTCGATTACGGCGTGTTAAAACCCGGGGAAGAACACGCTGACCAGATAACCGCCAATTTGCCATCGAACAACTGAAGATGAAACGATCCAGGCCCTGGTTCATGGCCATTGGCTTGTCCCTGCCGCATGTGCCCTGGCGATTGCCACAGTGGGCGTTCGACCTGCATCCACTGGATAAGGTTGTACTGCCCGAAGTGCCTGCTGACGATCTGGACGATATTCCTCCGGCTGGCGTTGCGCTGGCCCGCTTTCCGTCGTTCACTTTCGAGGGTAAATTTTACGACCCGTACGATCTCGTGCGTGAGTCCGGACTGTGGCGGCAGCATGTGCAGGCCTATCTGGCCGCGTGCAGCCACACCGACGCCATGGTGGGTCAGATACTGGCCGCGCTGGACGCTGGCCAATATGCGGATAACACCGCCGTTGTGCTGTGGTCGGATAATGGCTTTCATCTGGGCGAAAAACTGCATTGGCACAAAATGGCGTTGTGGGAACAGGCCACCGTGTACCGCTGCTGATCCGTGCTCCGGACCGTTTGAGCCGGGCGGCAGCTTTGACTTGCCGGTGAGTCTGCTCGATCTGGCGCCCACTCTCACTGACATTGCGGGCATTCCCAGGCCGGCGCAATTTGAAGGTGCCAGCCTGCTGGGGATAACACCACAAATCGCCAATGCGCGCCCGGCAGAAATGCGCTGGGGCGATGCGGTATCAACGCGCGTGGGGAAATGGCGCTGGACGCGCTACGCTGACGGCGGCGAAGAGCTGTACGATCTCTCCGCCGACCCCAGGGAATACAATAATCTGTTGGGCAGGACGGGAAAACATGAGGGCGGAATCGCCGCCCTGCTCTAACGGATCAATTTCCTGACACCTGACTCGCCTGAACCGGTGCCGCACTGCCGGGCGACCAGCGCTGTCACCTCACCAATTATCCGGGCCTCGGCATAACCGGCCTGATGCAAGGCATCGACACAGGGCCTGCGCACGCCCGGCGGGCAGCGCAATCAGCAGTCCGCCGCTGGTCTGCGGGTCGAACAACATCTGCATACGCGCCTCGTCAACTGCAGGTCCAGCCTGCAGAAATTGTCCAGCGCTGCGCACATTGGCCGCGTGCATGGTGCTCACAATGCCCGCGCGAATCTGCTCGATAGCGCCGGGGAGCAACGGCAATTGTGCCAACTCCAGCCGTGCGCCCAGCGCGCCCGCCAGCATTTCGAGCAAATGCCCGAGCAGGCCGAAACCGGTGATATCGGTACACGCTGTGGCGCCGTGAGCAAGCGCTAACTCCGCCGCTATGCCATTGCTCTGCAGCATTGATGACATCGCCGCACGCACATCGCGCCCATCCGCAGCCAGCTGCATATGGGCGGCAAACACGGTGCCGGTACCCAGGGGTTTGGTCAGTACCAGTTGGTCACCGGGGGCCGCGCCTGTTTTGCTCAACAACTTTCCGTCGCGCGACATGGGCACACCGTTGACCACAAAACCGATATCCAGCTCCGGGCCCTGCATGCTGTGCCCGCCGCTCAACTGACAATCCACTGCGGCGAACTCGTGCAGGGCGCCGGCCAGCAGTTGTTCCAGTTCACGCTGCAACAGCGGCGCACTGGCATAGGGCAGGGTGACTGCGGCCAGCGCGGACACGGGCCGGGCAGCCGCAGGCGTAGAGATCACTGAGGGCGTGATTGGCGGCGATGCGCCCCATCTGCCAGGGATCGGACACCATCTGGCGCAACACATCCAGGCTCTGCACCACCGTAGCGCCAGCCGGTGCGGGCACGGCCACCGCATCATCACCCCCGCCGACGCAGTGCTGCGGAAAATCTTTGCGCAGCTGCGCCAGGGCGCTGGATAAAGCGTCGGCACCCACCTTGGCGCCGCAGCCGCCGCAGACCGCCTGCTGTGCAACACCGTCCAGTTCCGGCAGCTTATCCCCGGCGGTGCGCGACATGTGCTCGGGCAAATCCTCGAAGCGCGCCATGAAGGCCCGGTCGATCCTGATCCTTCCAGCGCCAGACCCAGTGACCCGTTGCGCTGAAGAGGCCCTTGTCCGCCGTCGCCTGTTTGTCGCCCAGGGAAATCAGGGAGAGAAAACGCTGCTGCGGCCGATGTTGTCGCAGCGGTTTTTCCAGCAGCGCGGCGCGCAGGTTGTGCGCCAGCACCGGCCCCTGGCGCACGGCATACACGCCCGCCTTCGGGCGCGGATGATTGACCTGGGTGGCGATATCGCCGGCGCCGAATACGCGGTCATCGTGCAGCGCCTGCAAGGTATCGCGCACCGCGAGAAAGCCCTGCTTGATCCGTCGCCAACCCGCTGGCGGCGATCCAGGGAGCGGCCGCCGCACCGGTACACCAGAACAGCTCGTCGTACGCGGCGCGCGTGCCATCGGCCAGCACCAGGCAAGCCGCCTCAACTGCCGCGACCCGGGCGTTGCAATGCACTCGAATGTCCTGGCGCTGTAGCGCCGCCAGCACCGCGCGGCGGGCCCGGGCGTTATAGGTCTGCAATATTTCGGGGGCGGCGCACCACAGCTCCATCTCCACCCGCTGACCCCGCAGGCGGTGTGACATCGCCAGGGCCAACTCGACACTGCCGGCGCCGCCACCCACCACCGCGATGCGCAATGCCTGCGTACCTTCACGCGCAATGACGCGCCCGTGCAATTCCTGCCAGCGCTGCCACAAGCCGGCCACCGGTTTTACCGGCGTGGCATACGCTCTGGCGCCGGGCACCGAGTCCAGCTCCGGCTGCGAGCCGATGTCGATACTCACCACGTCATAATCGAAGCGCGGGTCGACCTGCCAGGGACAGGCGCCGTGCGAATGGGTCAAGCGCAGTGACTTCCGCCGCAATAAAACGCACCCCCGCCCACTGGCACAATCGCGCCAGGTCGATATGTGCCTGCTCGAAACTGTAGTGGCCCGCGATCAGGCCGGGCAGCATGCCGGAGTAGGGGGTGTGGCAGTCCGGCGATACCAGCGTGATGCGCAGGCCCTCTATGGGTTGCATGGCCAGCATGCGCAGGGCCAGCACATGGCTGTGACCACCGCCCACCAATACCAGGTCGCGAGACAGTTCAGTGGCGGCCTGCACCCTAGTGGCCCTGCTGTGCCCAGGCGATAACGGCCTGGCGGTCACCGCAAAACAGCTGTTCGCCAGCGCGTTTGGACAGCTGGTATTCGTACATGGGGTCGTAGTATTTTTCCAGCAGCAGCGCGATCCACTGGCGATGTCCCGACAAGTCCCGATCCTGCCACTGGCGCGCAAACGCCGCGGCCATCATGTCACTGACCTGTTGGTATTGCAGTCCCCCGAGGCGCTTGCGTACCCTGGCCAGATCGCCCTGCAGCTTTTCGCTGTGCAGGCGCGCGCCATCCTCCCCGTACAGTTCCAGGTAGCGGCGGCCCAGATCCACCACATAGTCCTCGATGACAAGATCGATGCGGTCTTCGAAGCTCTCCTCCACTATCAACATGGGAGCGACCGCCATTTTCTCGCGCAGTGACTTCAGGTAGGGACAAGACAGCCAATCAGCCGACCCTCGTCCTCCAGAAAAATTGGCCCCGAACTCTTCGCCAACAGCCGCAGCAGGGCGATGCTGAGTCCGTTCTCAAAATCGATCTGGCTGGGCTGTGGCGTGGGCATCTGGCCGAAGCTCGAACCGCGGTGATTGGCCAGCCCCTCCAGATCGACAGCGCGCGCCAGATGGGCAATCACCCGCGTCTTGCCGGTACCCGTCTTGCCACTGACCAGGACAAAAGAGGCGCTGGCCAGGGAGCGCTCCAGCTCCTCCAGCAGAAAACGCCGCATGGCCTTGTAGCCACCGATGACCAGCGGATAGTCGATGCCCTCCTCGCGCAGCCAGCGCTGCACCGTTTGCGAGCGCAGGCCGCCGCGGAAACAGTACAGGTAGCCCTGGGGATGTTGCCGGGCAAAGGCCGCCCACTGCGCCAGGCGCTGCGCTTTCAATTCGCCGCTGACCAGTTGGTGTCCCAATTTGATCGCCGCGTCCTGGCCCTGCTGCTTGTAGCAGATACCCACCTGGGCGCGCTCTGCATCGCTCATCAGCGGCAAGCTCAGCGCAGACGGGAAATGCGCCGTGCGCAAACTCCGCCGGCGCGCGCATGTCCATCATCGGGGTGGGGCGAAGGAACAGCGCGCGATAGTCGTCGGTGTCGGGGCGCGCAGGCATGGGCGTGGTTATTCCACCTCGCCGCCAAACAGCGCCAGGATACGCGCCTGCAGGCCGGTGATCGCATCGGCCATGAGGGCGAAGTCAGCGTCCAGCCGGGCCGCCTGATCCGCTTCGGGGATGTCTTCGTTCTCTTTCATCAGCTCGTCCGCGAACCTCAGGCGCCGCAAACACAGGTCTTCCGCCAACAACAGGGAAACTCGCTCATCCCAGCCCAGTGCCAGGCGGGCGACCTGTTTGCCCGCGTGCAGGTGAGTTTCCACTTCTTCACTCAACAAATCAACGCCGCGGCAACGCACCACGCCGCCCTCTTCGCCGGGCTCGCGCAACTCACACTCCTGTCCCAGTTCAAAGTCATCGGGCAGGCTGCGATGCAGCAGCCAGGCCGTCATCACGGCCGTCGGGGCATTGTTGACCTGCGGCAGCAGCACCGGAAAACTGCCGATGCCCTCGCGCAGCAGGTTGAGCAATTCCTCGGCGCGCGAAGCACTGGCGCTGTCGACAAAGATCCAGTTCGCCTTGATGTCGATGTAGGCGTGAATATACGACGAACGGCTGAACGCGCGCGGCAGGCAGTCCTGCACGATTTCATCCTTCAGGTTGAGCCGTTCCTTGCGGTAGACCTTGCGTCCCTGCGCGGCTTCGATCGCCGCGACCTTCTCCTCCAGTTGCTCGCGCACCACGGTGGACGGCAACAGTTTTTCCTCCCGCTTCATTTTGAGCAGCAATCGGCCAGCGGCGCCGTGCACCAGCTGTTCGGACTCCCCGCCCAGCGGCGGCACCCAGCCCGCAGACACGGCCTGGGATTTGGCGCAGGGCACAAAGCCGCGCCCGCGAGATTTTTCCCAGTTTTCCGGGGAGAGGTCGAACGGTTTGGTCAGGCGATAGGCCCGGACATTCTTGAACCACATGGGAGGTCGCTACCTTTGGCAAAAGCCGGGGATTGTACCCCAGCCGCCGGGCAATAGCAGCGCGCAGCAGCCTCGCTATTTCGTTCCGGGATAGACCTGTTTCCAATCATCCTTCATGCTGACGATGGTCCAGCCGCGCTTGGGTCCCTCCTCCAATCCACGTGCCAGCTTGCCGACGGGCGACTCGCGGTCGTACGCATACTCGCGCACGGCATCGGTGTGATGCACGATGAGCGCAAAGCGTGGACCGGTTCCCGCCATGGTCCATTCCAGCATTTGAAAATCGCCGTCGGAGTTGCCAAATGCCATGGTTGGGCGGCGACCGATATGCTGTTGAATGCCCACCGGCTTGCCTTCCTTGTCGTCAATGAAGTTGAGTTCCGGCAAGCGCGCCAGCACCGGCCGGCCCTCGCGCAGTTCGTACCGGGTTTTGATACTGCTGCCCACCACTTGCTCTGGCGGAACGCCATACACGCGCTCCACCCACGGGCGCATGAATTCGATACCGCCGCCGGAAACAATGTAGGTTTTAAAACCGTTGGCGCGCAGGTACGCCAGCAATTCCAGCATGGGTTGATACACCATGTCGGTGTAGAGCCTCCCGGTGGTCGGATGCCTGGCGGTGGCAATCCACTCCTTGACGATCTTGTCGAACTCTTCCGTGGTCATGCCGGCATGCGTGGCCATGACCATTTCCAGTAGCGCGTGTTCACCACCCGCCAAGGCGCCTTTCATATCACCTCGCAGCACCGAGGCGAATGGTTCAGTCGTCTTCCACTGCGGATGTTGCGCCGCCAGCTGCTTGACGCGATCGAACGCGAACAACGCTTGAAAATACAGCGGTTGCTCGGCCCATAACGTGCCGTCGTTGTCGAATACCGCGATGCGCTCGGCGACCGGAACGAAGTCAGGCGAACCTTCCGTGGTGACTTTCCCGACAAACTGGACAATGGCCTGCTTTGGGCCGGTGTCGTTCCAGGACGGCAATGGCTCTGGATCGGCAGCGAAAACAAACGGCGAGATGAGTACAGCAACAATAGTGACAATAAAACGTGTCATGTGGGCCTCCTAAATAAAAAACGGAGCAGCCCGATTGGGCCGCCCCGTTTATTCAAAGCATCGCGTTACCTGCCGCCAATAGCGGCTTCGATTTGCTTTTGCACTTTTTCCAAATTGAACGACCCCGGTGTCTGGCTCGGCGGGTAGTCCTTCATGGTCATCAGGAATTTCCCAGCTAACTGCTGCATCGGCGCCAGCACATAAACGCGGTCGAGGAACCAGTCGTTGTAGGTGTTGGAGTTGTGTTGTGCACGCTCGAATGGATCGCGGCGCAGGTTAAACAACAACGGCACACGCAGCTCGGTGAATGGCTCACGCCACACCTCAAATGCCACGCCGCGGTTCTCAAGGAACACAGCCTTCCAGGGACCGTAACGCATGGCGACGATCTGTCCATCGTCGTTTACATAAATGAACTCTTTGCGCGGCGACTCTTTTACCTTGCCGTTGAGGTAATCAAGCTGGTTATAGCCGTCGATATGGTTGCGGTACTGGCGCCCGTTGAGCGTCACGCCCGCCTTGATCTTGTCCTTGATGTCCGCACTACCGGCAATTGCTGCAAACGTCGGCAACCAGTCCTCGTGGGAAACGATGCCGTTAAGCGTTTTGCCTTCCGGAAACTTGCCCGGCCAGCGCACGAAGGCCGGCACGCGATAAGCGCCTTCCCAGTTGGAGTTCTTCTCGCTGCGAAACGGCGTCGTGCCAGCGTCCGGCCAGGTATTGTAGTGCGGGCCGTTGTCGGTCGAATACATGACGACCGTATTGTCGGCAACGCCCAGATCATCGATCAGCTTGAGCAACTCGCCGACATGCTGTCATGTTCGATCATGCCGTCGGTGTACTCATCGTTGCCCTTGTGACGATGCTCGGCCCTCACGTGCGTGCGAAAGTGCATGCGTGTACCGTTCCACCAGGTGAAGAACGGCTTGCCCTCCTTGACCTGTCGCGTAATGAAGTCTTTCGCGGCGGCTACGGTTTCGTCGTCGATCGTCTCCATGCGTTTTTTGGTCAGTGCGCCGGTATCCTTACAGCTCTGCCCACCCTTGCCGTCCGCCTTGCAGTGCAGGACACCGCGCGGTCCGTACACTTCCCTGAACTTCTTGCCATTGGGAAGAACCATGTCGGTTGGATAGTCCTCGTTCTCTGGCTCTTCTTCGGCGTTGAGGTGATACAGATTGCCCAGGAACTCATCGAAGCCATGCATCGTCGGTAAATGCTCGTCGCGATCGCCCTGGTGATTCTTGCCAAACTGGCCCGTGGCGTAACCGAGACTTTTCATCACCGTCGCCATCGTCACGTCCGTCTTCTGCCAACCCTCTTTGGCGCCGGGAAGACCGACCTTGGTCATGCCGCTGCGCACCGGCACGCTGCCACCGATGAATGCCGCGCGCCCGGCAGTGCAGCTTTGCTGGGCGTAGTAATCGGTAAACGCGATTCCCCCTTTTGCGATGCGATCGATGTTGGGCGTTTCGTAGCCCATCATGCCGCGATTGTTGTGGCTGATGTTCCAGGTGCCGATGTCGTCACCCCAGATCACCAGAATATTCGGCTTCCCGCCCGGGGCCTGCGCTACCGCGGGCGCGGTTGCAAAAACCCCCAGCAGCGCGCACACCGCGGCAAGTGTTACTACCAATCTGCTTTGCATATACCTACTCCTTCTCAGTCAAATGTTCGGTTACCTTATGTGCTCCTATCCGCTGGCACCCTGCAGGTTCAGCCAATTCAGGAGTTACAGCCAGCGACGTCACCCCTATCCACTTGGCTTGGCAAGAATAGCCCAATTTCTTTACAAGGCAAGCCACCGCGCCTCGATGTACCGCCATTTACGTTTTTGGGACACAGCCAGGCACACCCTGGGTCAGAAAGCCGCACCCTGTACAAATTGTTAACCCGAGTGGCCCCCGCTGTCGTTGTCAGCCCGACGTGAAACCGTTTTAATCCCTAGTCCCCAAAAGCAATGACATGGGTGCCCATTAGCGCCCTATCACCGAGGAATTTAAAATGTCGGACAAGGCCAGGACCAATCCGTCCCATACGCACAAGGCTCGCGATGTACAGCAATGGGACCGCGAAACCGATGTGGCGATTGTCGGGTTTGGCGGTGCCGGCGGCTGTGCGGCTATCGAGGCGGCGGACGCGGGCTCCCAGGTCATTATTTTCGAGCTGGCCAGCGCCAGCGGCGGCTCCACCGCCATGTCCAGCGCCGAGATTTACATGGGAGGCAGTGGCGGCACGCGCGTACAGCAGGCCTGCGGTTTTGAAGACAGCACCGAGGACATGTTCACCTACATGATGATGTGCGCCGGGCCCCAGGCGGACGAGGCCAAAATCCGCAACTACTGTGAAAACAGCAGGGCGCACTTTCAGTGGCTGGTCGATATCGGCGTGCCCTTCAAGGACAGCTTTCACAAGGAGCGGGCCATCATGTGCCTGACCGATGACGGCCTGCTCTACACCGGCAGCGAGAAAGCCTACCCCTTTGCGCAGCAGGCCAAACCCTGTCCCCGCGGCCACAATCTGTATGTAGAGGGCGATAACGGCGGCCCGCTGTTTATGAAGATCGTGACTGAGAACGTGGAAAAGCGCCCGGCGATCACTGTCGAGTACGAGACGCGCGCCCTGACCCTGATCGTGGATGACGACGATACGGTGGTGGGACTGGTGGTGCGCCAGAACCAGCAGGAACTCAATGTGCGCGCGCGCCAGGGGGTTATCCTGTGCGCCGGCGGTTTCGTCATGAACGAGGAGATGATCCGCAAGTACGCGCCCATGCTCACAGCCGGTAACGCACCCATCGGCAACCCCGGCGACACCGGCACGGGCATCCTGATGGGCATGGCAGTGGGCGCCGCCGCCATCAACATGCACGAGGGATTCATCAGCCTGCCCTATTACCCGCCTGCCAGCATGACCAGGGGCATTGTGATCAACGACCAGGGGCAGCGCTTCATCAACGAGGATGTCTACCACGGTCGCCTCGGCGCCTTCGCCCTGCGCCAGCAGTCGACGCGCATCTACTTCATCCTCACGGTAGCGCAGTACGGTGACTATGAGCGCGTCAACTACCTGGGCGCCAAGGTCGCCGGCACCGGCGAAACGGTGCAGGAGCTGGAGGAGGAACTGGGACTGCGCGAGGGCACACTGCAACAGACCATCAAGCTGTACAACGAGGATTGTCGCAACGGCGAGGATACCCAGTGCCACAAGGCCGCCGAGTGGCTGGAACCGCTGGAGGCGCCGCTGGTCGCGCTGGACATCACTCCCGGGCGCGGCGCCTTCCTGCCCTACTTCACCCTGGGCGGGCTGGACACCCTGCCCACCGGCGAGGTGGTCAATCCCCAGCGCGAAGTCATTCCCGGCCTGTATGCGGCGGGCCGCACCGCCTGTGGTGTGGTGCGCCGCGCCGAGGGCTACAGCAGCGGCATGTCGGTGGGCGACGCATCCTTCTCCGGCCGCATGGCGGGCAAGCAGGCAGCGGCCAGGGCGCGCGCATGAACTACCTGCATACCATGGTGCGCGCACGCGACCTGGATGAAACCCTGGATTTCTACTGCAACAAGCTGGGCCTGGTCGAGGTGCGCCGCCACGCCAGCGAAGCAGGGCGATTTACCCTGGTGTTCCTGGCGGCGCCCGGATGATGTGGAGCGCGCCGACGCAGGGCCACAGCCCGCTGGTGGAAATCACCTGGAACTGGGATACCGAGAATTACACGGGCGGCCGCAATTTCGGCCACCTGGCCTACCGCGTGGACAACATCTACGAGCTGTGCCAGCGCCTGCTGGACAAGGGCGTGGTGATCAACCGCCCGCCGCGCGACGGCCATATGGCTTTTGTGCGCTCCCCCGACGGCATCTCGATCGAGTTGCTGCAGGCCGGCGAGTCGCTGCCGCCGCAGGAGCCCTGGGCGTCCATGCCCAATACGGGAAGTTGGTGACAGACTATTAGCGTAGCTTTATTGCCGGCACTAAAATGTCAGCGCGCTTTACATGTCCGCTGGTTCGGGGCAGGGTCGGGGATTGTCACGGTCTGGCCGTCGCGCAGCATCACGACGGCCGGATCAGGGCAGGGTGTCGTGCCCGCGCAGGCAAAGCCGCTCTCGCGCAGCGAGGCATTGGACGCAAGCGCCTGCCAAGCCACCACATCATCTGCGTCGACATCCTCATCGGCATCCATGTCGGCGATCAGAACGACCTTGCCGTTCAGATCGGGCACGCTCTGGCCCGGCGGGAGATCCGGAAACGTCACCTGCGCGAGACAATCGATTGCGGCGCCCTGACACTGTTTGACCACGGCGAGATCGACCTCGACCTGGATTAATCCGTCGTTGTTCACATCGGGATCGCAGGCGCTGCCAAAGCCGTCCTGGTCCCAGTCCTCCTGCGGGTAGTTCGCGACGTTCTTGCAGTTATCGCACGCGTCGCCGATGCCGTCGCCGTCGGCGTCGGCCTGTGACGGATTCGACAGGTAGGGACAGTTGTCCATCGTGTAAGTGATCGTCCTCAAGGCTCGCGCGCTGCTTGATCGGTTCGGAGCCCGGCCCAGGCACGACCTTGTAGGGCACGTCGTCGAGCCCGCGCCGCACGTCGCGTTTTCCGGCGAACGGATTCTCGCTAAACGTGATGCTCGGCACGCCGTCGTTGTCCCAGTCGCCGTCGGGATCAAGCGCGGTGTCGAGCACGAGCTGACCGGCGAGCGGCTGCATCGGCGTGAGCCAGTTACGGGCGATTCCCGATGCTGTTGTGATCCACATATTCACGCCGTGGATTGGCATGGGGAGCGCCCAGTTGGGCCCAAGCGCGAACGCCACGAACTCGAGCGGGTACGCAGGCGTGCCGTCGATCGCGCGGTATTCATAGTTGAGATGCGTGTTCGCCATGCGTCGCACCGAGCTTCTCATTCGCCATGACCGATGGCGTGTCCTGGGTCTGGAAGGTGAGCCACGGCGGGCGGCTGGTCTCGCCGATCGTCAGTGGGGTCGTGCGTGGCACGCGGATGTTGCTGGTGAGACTGGCCGGCGCGATGCCCTCGTTCAGCGCGGTGACGCCATCGCCGTTCGCGTCACACGCGACCGGCGTACTGCTATCGAGATTGTCGAGCAGGTCAAGCAGCCGGCTCTGCTGCTTTTCGAGTCCGTTGTATTCACTCGCAGGATAGGTGCTGAGGCCAATCGCGAACGGCACATCACTCTGCCACGTTGCGGGAGTAGAACTGCTTCACCCCGTCGATAATGGGCGTGCCGACGCAGCGATTATTCGCGCCGATGAAGGACTCGAGCTGGAAGGTCGGGTAAACCGCGATACGCGTCGGGGTCGAAACCACCCTCTCCGACGCGGGTCACGATCGCCTGGTAGGTGTCGTACAGGTCCTGCCAGGTGTCCAGGCCGCACTTGGCGTCTCCGTCCGGGCAGCGCGTCGCGTCGAGATAGCCGTTGACCTCGCGCCACGGGCTCAGATGGACCTTTGCGCCGACATCTCTCGAAGTGCTTCATGAAGAAGTACACCGCGTTCGCCATCGCGGTGCGGGTCTCGGGCTGCTTGAAGCTGGGCCTGGGCGGCAGTGCTCCGGCGCCATCATCGTCGTAGAGGAAGGATGCGGGCCACGCGTCGTCGAGTCCCTTGGGCGGCCATGCGTAAGAGTACTCGCCCATCGGGGTGAGGCCGAGGCCGATCGCGTGTGCGCGGTCGTAGCCGAACATATGCGCGTAGATGTAGATCGTCTTTTGCGAAATCGGATCGCCGCTGTGCGTGAGTCCGGCGAGCGGCGCGCGCACATGATCATTCAATCGACGGTACCAGAGCCCCTCCGGGCTGTCCGCCGGGAAGGCCTCGAATGCCGCAATGTACTGTGCATAGGTCTGGACATCCTGAAACACTGACCACGGCAATGGCGCCGCGAAAATGAAGTTGTTCAGCACCACGACCGACGAGTGCGCGACGACCTGTCGCCACGAACTCGGCTGGATCTGGTGTGGATATAGATATCAGGATTCGCCGGATTCGTTTCGAAGCTACACATCCACTCGTCGATCTCAATATCGGGTGGAGCGACATGCCAACCTTGGGCAACGATAGAGCTGACGTAGACGCTGCGGAAGGCTCTGGGACAGGTTTTATAGCAGTCGGTAGGGTGCTTGTTGTACAAGAGCACATTACGATAAATGCGAGACCGAGTGTCAATAGGTGGTTAGCTTTCAACTGAGGTTCTTACCTTGCAGTTTTTATTCCAGATCAAGCTCCCGGGCACGCAGGAAATTGAGAATCCAGCGCGCCACGCGTTGACCCTCGTGAGCTCCGCGCAGGGAATCCATCCCCGCCGCGTAGGCTTCCTCGCCAATAATGTCGCGCCTGAACTGTCATGATCTCGCGCGCATAGCCGGGCTGCGAATTCCGGATGACCCTGAAAGGTCAGGATATGATCGCCGATCTGACAGACCGCGTTTTCGCAAAAATCACTGCTGGCCAACACCTTGGCATCCTTCGCCACTTCAACGACCTGATCCTGGTGGCTGACCAGGATATCCAGCTCCAGATCAACCTGATCATGCCAGGGCGGGGCAGTAGTGAACCGGTGCGTGTGCAGACCCACGCCCCAGCCCTTGGGTGACTTCTCGGTTTTCCCGCCCAGGGCCTGGGCCACCAGCTGGTGGCCAAAACAAATTCCCACCAGTTTCTTGCGCCTGCGGTGCAACTCACGGACAAACGCCATGAGCTCGGTTATCCAGGGCTTGTCCTCGTAGACGCCGGATTTGCTGCCGGTAATCAAATACGCATCGACCTCATCGATGTCCGCCGGGTATTGCCCGCGCTCGACGTCGTACACGACGTACTCCAGATCGGGGTCCGCCTGCGCCAAAAGTGCGATAAACATGTCGGGATACTCACCGAATTCGGGCACCCACTCAGGGCGCACCGCATCCGTTTTCAATATGCCCAGTTTCATTACCAGTCCGCCTTCGCTGTAGATACTGTCACGGTCCGCGACAGCTGCCGCCGCGCTCCATAATAAGTAGCGTGTGGGATGCTGTCCATACTGCGACTGGGCTGGTAATGTGTGCCCTCCCATCCAGATACGGTTAACGCCAACGTGTTGTTCGCAAGACTTTTTCTCACTGCGCTATTGCTGTGCTGCAGCGCCGCCAACGCCTTCACCGGCTCCGCCGCCTGTCAGAACTGCCACGCCGAGGAACACGCGCAGTGGCGCGGCTCACACCACGACCTCGCCATGCAGTTGCCTGGCGCCCGACACCGTGCTGGGAAACTTCGACAACGCCAGCTTCAGCTACAACGGCATCACCACCCGCTTCTTTCGCAAGGGTGACAAATTCATGGTCAACACGGACGGGGAGGATGGCAAGCTGCAGGACTTCGAAGTCGCCTATGTGTTCGGTGTAGATCCGCTGCAACAATACCTGCTGCCGCTGTCCCGCGGTCGGCTGCAGGCCCTGAGTATCGCCTGGGATGCGCGCCCCGCCGCCGAGGGTGGGCAGCGCTGGTATCACCTGTACCCTGACGAGAAGATTGATTACAAGGACCCGCTGCACTGGACCGGCACCTACCAGAACTGGAACACCAGCTGCGCTGAGTGCCACAGCACCGACCTGCAGAAGAACTACCAGGCACAGTCCCGCTCATTCGATACAAAATTTGCGGAGCTGGATGTGGGCTGCGAGGCCTGCCACGGCCCCGGCGAACAGCATCTGGCGCTGGCTAAACAAGGGAAACTCAAGGATGCGACGAACGGCGGCTTTCCCACCGCCCTGGCGCAGCGTGGGCAGTGGGCTTTCCCTGCAGGCGCCCACATTGCCAGGCGCACTGAGCCACTGCAATCCAACGCCCAGATAGACAGTTGCGGCCGCTGTCACTCGCGCCGGGGAACACTGGGGAATTACCACTATGGCGCTGAACTGCTGGACACTCATCGTCTGGCGCTGCCGCAGTCGCCGCTGTATTACCCCGACGGCCAGATTCGCGACGAAGTCTATGAATACGGTTCGTTTGTGCAGAGCAAGATGCACCAGGCCGGCGTGGTGTGCAGTAATTGCCACGAGCCGCACAGCCTGCAACTGCGCGCTCCGGGCAATGGCGTGTGCGCCCAATGCCATGAGGCAGCCCATTACGACACCACCCAGCATCACCATCACAAGGACGGCTCAACTGGCGCGCAGTGCGCCAACTGCCACATGCCCCAAACGACCTACATGGGCGTGGATGTGCGCCATGATCACAGCATGCGCATTCCGCGCCCTGACCTGAGTATGGTTATGGACACGCCCAACGCCTGTAACAAGTGTCACCAGGATAAAGATGCATCCTGGGCGCTGGAGGCGCTGCGGCAGTGGGGCGTGCAGTTTCGCGATACCGGCAATCACCCGGCACGCGCTTTCCAGCGCATCGCACAGGGCGATAATCGCGTGGTGCCGCAACTTGCACAGATCGCGAGCGATAACAACACCGCGCCCATCTGGCGCGCCACCGCCATGGAAGCACTGGGCCAGGTCGGCGGGCGCGACGCACTGCAAACAGTCACGCAGTTATTGTATGACGATGACCCCCTGCTACGCGTCAGTACGGTGCGCGCGCTGGATTTCATGCCGCTGCAACAGCGCCTGCAGTTACTGGATCATTTGATAGATGATCCGGTTACTGCAGTGCGTACGGAAGTGGCCGCGTCACTGGCCGGGGTACCACTGGATCAGGTGGCGCCGGAGCAAGCCGCAAAACTGCGTGCGCTGTTCGACGAGTACGTCAGCATTTTGCAGCAGGATGCCGATATGCCCGGGGTGCAACTGCAACTGGGTATTTTTTATATCACCCGCGGAGACGAGAAGGCGGCGGAAGCGGCGTATCGGGAGGCGCTGCACTCTCAACCCGCAGCTGATACCCGCTTACCTGAACCTCGCGGACCTGTTGCGCGGCCAGTCGAAGGATGCGGACGCGCGCCAGTTGTTGCTCAAGGCGCTGGCAGTCGACCCCAATAACGGCCCGACGCTGCACGCGCTGGGCTTGCTGGAAACCCGCAGCGGGCAACCGGAGACCGCGCTTAAGTATTTGCAACAGGCCGCGGCACTGGAAACCGAAGGCACCCGGCACCGCTTCGTCTATGGCATCGCGCTGCACGACCTCGGACATCCGGACGAGGCCATTGTGCAGTTACAGTCATTGCTGCGCAGCGTGCCGCAAAGCGAGGAGGTATTGCTTGCCCTGGCCAATTACAGCGCGGAACTGGGTCAGCGTGATAAGGCCCTCGGCTACGCCAAAACCCTCGACGCAAATCGCGCCGGGTAATCGCGCTTACCAGCAGCTGGTCCAGAATCTTTCCGCAGGCGCTCCCTAGAGACCGCGCAGGAACTGCAGCAGCAGCGGGTTGAGCAGGTCAGGGCGTTCCTGCTGGATAAAGTGTCCCGCACCGGGCAACAACTCGAGGCCGCGCAGGTCGCGCACCTTTTCGCGCATGGTGGCAAACGGGGCGTCCCCGGCCAGCTTGATGACCGGGTCCTGCGCACCTCCCACG
Organism: uncultured Gammaproteobacteria bacterium; assembly: GCA_963844975.1. Taxonomy (GTDB): domain Bacteria; phylum Pseudomonadota; class Gammaproteobacteria; order Pseudomonadales; family Halieaceae; genus Marimicrobium. The sequence goes on from CAWJQO010000014.1 coordinate 173,458, forward strand.
AACAGGGTTGGCACAGTCACCTCGGCGTGGGCGTTAGCGCGCTGCAATTGCCAGTTGCGATCCATGGCGCGGTAGGAATTGGCGCCGCCAATAAACGCCAGTTCGGGCCCCGCCCTGAGATACTGCTCAACGTAGTAATCCATATCTGCGACAGATAACCAGGACCACGGCAGCGCCTGCGGCGGCTCGGCCAGCACATCGATATAGTGCGTGCCCGCCATCGGGAAATTTTCCCAGTTGAGCAGCTCCCCTTCGGCAGAAAGCGCCCAGAAGAGTTTGGTCAGGAACTCGCGCTCCCGTCCCCTGCAATGGCGCTCTGCAACGCCCACTGCCTGATAGTAGTGCATGTGGAAAAAATGCTGCCTGGCAATCGCGGCAAACAATAGCGAGGGCAGTTCATCGCTGCCTCCGGCCAGCTCCATATCGTAGGGCACACACAGCGGCGCTATGGCGCGAATCCGATCAGGGTAGTAAATCCCCATGTGCCATGCCAGGTTGGCGCCAAAGTCATGTCCGATCAGCACCGCCTGCTCATAGCCGAAATGATCCAGCACGGCCAGAACATCTCCGCTGAGCTTGTCAAAACTGTATTCACTGCTGTCCAGCGGTCTGGAGCTGCCACCGTAACCACGCATGTCCATGGCGACCGCGCGGTAGCCGCCTTCCGCCAGCGCCTGCATCTGGTGGCGCCAGCTGTACCACAGTCCGGGGTAACCATGGCACATCACCACCAGCGGGCCATCGCCCTGGCAGGCCAGGTGCAGCTCTATGCCATTGGCCTGTAATTGCTGGTGTTCGACTGCGAGCGCCATGCTCTCGTGTTACCTGGCCTGTACAAACAACAGCTGCAGGGTAACCGGTACAGCGTGGCTGATGGCCTTCAGTCCGGCAACCTGCTGTAGCGCGGTAACGCCGCTCTCCAGGCCAAAATCTGCGGCGTTGACCAGCACCGGGCGGGCCGTGAAGACGCGCATACTGCCATCAGCTCCACCCACGACCACCACAGGGACGGTCAGCGTCTTATCCTTGCCGTGCAGTGACAGGGTCACGGGCAGCTCGGCAGTGACGACACCGCCTTTAGCCGCCTCTGCAAGCACTGCCGGCTCCACCTTTGCGGTTAACTGGGCGGAAGGAAATTTGACGGTCTCAAACAGCAGTTCACGCATGCGCTCGTTGCGTATGGCGATCAGCGTCTCCACGCTGTCCAGGTTGATGGTCATCTGCACATTACCGGCGGCGCCGATAGAACCCACCAAGGACGCAAAGCTGTGCACTTCACCAACACTGTCATTCTTGATGGAGACGAAGTTAACCACCGATTGGCTGTTGTCCAGCTCCCAGTCGGCCCAGGCCATACCGCAGGGCGCCAGTAAAAACATGGCCAATATCAGGGAGTTGATTTTTTGTAGTCTGTTCATAGTGTTACTCCTCAATTGGTCAGAGATCGCTGCTGGTGTAGTGGATATCTTGGTGCCAGTTCATTGTATAGCAAACAGCGCACGGCGAGAGCCTTGTCATCAGCGGCGGTCGCGCTAATCTGTTGCTTTAAAGGGCTCAGGGCCTGGGCTATCATACACCGTTGAAAATTGTCTAAATGATCATTTCCACTTAACGCATGTACAGAATAAAAAAGAGGCATTCAGCCATGGCAATCATCAAACTCCGCAAGCCGTTGTGCCATTCCCTTACTGCTATCCGCTGTTCGTGTTGAGCATCAGTGGCTGCAGCAATCGTTCCGATTTTTCGCCAGAGCTGCCCGGCGATGATATTGCAATGAACCAGGTGCAGTACCTGGGCACGCACAACAGCTATCACATTGCCCCGCGCGATGGCCTGTTCGAACTTACTGCTGGCCTTTATTCCCGATATAGCCCCGACGCTGGACTACACGCATATCCCGCTGCAGGAGCAGTTCGACACCCAGGGCATCCGCCAGATCGAACTCGACATCTTTGATGATCCAGAGGGCGGCCTCTATGCCAACCGTCCGGCGCTAGCCCTGCTCGGGGAGGACCCGGCATCGGGCATCCCGGAGCTGGATGAACCGGGCCTGAAAGTATTGCACGTACAGGAAATCGACTTTGAGACGACCTGTTACACCTTCGTCAGCTTGTCTCACCGAAATCAAAGACTGGTCCGACGCCAATCCCGGCCACCTGCCCATCATGGTGCTGGTAGAAGCCAAGGATGAAGTGATTCCCGATCCTGTCGATCTGGGTTTTGTCATTCCACTGCCGTTCGGCGCGGACGCGCTCAACCGCATCGACGAGGAAATTCGCAGCGTGTTCCCGCCCGAACAACTGCTGGTGCCCGACGACGTGCGCGGCGATTTCGCCACGCTGGAAGCAGCCATCCTGACCGAGGGATGGCCGCGCCTGTCCAGGCGCGCGGCAGGATTATGTTTGCGCTGGACAACGGCGGCGACAAGCGTGACACCTACATCGTGGGCCACACCTCGCTGGCGGGCCGCGTGCTGTTCACCGACTCGCCGGCCGGCACACCCGAAGCGGCGTTCATGAAGCGCAATGACCCGCTCGGCAATCCCGGCGAGATCGAATCACTGGTCGAGCAGGGCTACATGGTGCGCACGCGCGCCGACGCCGATACCGTGCAAGCGCGCAGCGGCGATACCACGCAGCGCGACGCGGCGCTCGCCAGCGGCGCGCATTTCATCAGCACGGATTACCCGGTGCCGGACCCGCGCTTCAGCGATTACCAGGTGCGCCTGCCCGGCAATGGGATTGCGCGCTGCAATCCGGTCAGTCCGGGGAACTGCGCGGCGGATATGTTATAAGAGCCATGTGCACAGGTTCTTCGACTCCATGCACTGGTTTATGTAAGGAGCATCTTGGTGCCTGCGATGAACAGGACAACAGCAAGGACGCGTTTAATAGCGTGTGAGTTTAGTCTGCGGCTACCGAAGTGTGAACCCACCAGGCCGCCAAGGCCTGCTGCCAGCAGCAGCGGCAACAGAAACGACGGAATGAAAGGCGTGCTCGACAGTGTGCCCAATAGACCGGCGACAGAATTGAGCAGAATGAACAGCGCAGAAACTGCAGCGGCAGTTTTGGGTGTTGTCCAGCCCATGAACAACAATAGCGGCGTGAGAAAAATGCCGCCGCCCGTGCCGGTAAGGCCGGACAGCAAGCCAATCACCGCGCCGGCGGCAAGTGCGGCTGGTAAAGACGGGAGTGCTTGCTGGTATCTCGCCCTTCGAATCGAATGAGCAGGCGTACCGCGGAAAACAACAGCACCAGACCCACCAGGAATTTGAAGCCGTAGTCGGGCAGTGCGATGTAACCGCCGACAAAGGCAAAGGGAACGGCGAGAAGCGCGAACGGCCAGAACAGCCGCCAGGAAAAATAGCCCGGCGCGCATGAACTGTACCGTGCCAATAGACGCCACCAGGATATTGAGCGCCAGCGCGCTGGGCTTGATGACCGCAGGCGCGAGGCTCAGCAACGACATAACAGCGATATAGCCCGACGCGCCAGCGTGGCCGACGGCGGAATACAGCACGGCGATGATGAACACGCCGCCCAACAAAAGAAGCAGAAATTCTAGTTCCATTACAGACTACCCGTGAATCACCAAATGGGGACGCATCTATTTTCCTTCAGCCCGACAAATCTTTCTGCATTATAGTCTTATGTTTGGCTCAGAATATTGTCTGAACGTGAGATTAATCCTTGGCCCACACGGTTTCGTCTGTTTGGGTACACCATGCTTCCAGTATCTTCTGGGTTGCACCTTGCATCAGCAGCACACTGCCTCGATGGCAGTAGCAGTTTTACGTTTGCCAGATCCTTGCGATATCGGTGCTTCAGCACAAAGGGCCGCGCCGCACCGAAGGTCACTGACGCGATGACGGGGGCCGGCCCCAATTCCGGTTCATCGTCGCTATGGAAGCCCATACCATCCCGATGGTCACGGTAGTAGTTAACAGCACACTGTTAAAGGGCTCTGGCAAAGCGTTTCGACCTTTGCCTTTATTCGTAGCAATGCTGGCGTCCATGGCAGTGCCCTCAGGGTAATGCCGGAGTAGGAGTAGGACTGCGCATCATCTCCGTACCATGCGATCAGTCTGGGTTGCATCGTGAGTCTTTCCCCAGACGGTCACCTGTTCCTGTCGCCAGGGAGTCTCCTCGATAAGTTGCCGGAGCAGATCGTTCTCGTTGCCAAAATTAACGTGCTGCCATAGAGCCAGTTCTGCATCATCGACAGTGCAGCACTCTGCTCTGCGCTTGATTCAAACAGGTCCATCAGCACGCAGTCGCTGCACCGCCTGCCATTGCGCCGCGCTAACCGGCGCAATAGAGAGGCGGCCCTGTTTGAAGATACTCAGTTCAGCAGTGACAGGATCGGCCTTTAGTATTTTCGTCGCAACCACCCGCGGGAATTTCTCCACCAGACGCACATCGACACAGTACCAGCGCGGATTATCCGGCTTTGACTTCACATCGTAATACTTGCTGTCCGGATCAAACTGCGCCGGGTCGGGGTAGGCGGCTTTCACTACCTTCATAATGCCCGCGATGCCGATTTGCTTGCAGCTGGAATGATAGAACAACACCAGATCGTTTTTTTTGACCAGATCGCGCAGGTTGTTGCGCGCCTGGTAATTGCGAATGCCGTCCCAGCGCGCGGTTTGCTTTTTCTCGGCGGCGAGGTGGTCGATGCCAAATGCATCCGGTTCGGATTTGAAAATCCAGTAGTTCAATGCGGCTCCAGAAAATGTGGACGGAATTATTTTCTCCGGGGAAGTAGATCCCACTACTGCAATAACACTACAGTGTCTTGAAGAACACCTTCGAATTACGCTGTAAGTTGTAGAGCGACTTCTTCTTGCCCGGCAGCTCATCCCGCGACGCTTCCACAAAGCCCTGCTCGATAAACCAGTGCGCAGTTTGCGTGGTGAGAACGAACACCCGGTCCAGGCCCTGGCGACGGGCTTCCTGCTCAATGCTTTTCAGCAAGCGCTGTCCGCGTTTGCCGCCCCGGTAGTCCGGGTGGGAGACAATGCAGGCCATTTCGCCACAGCCATCGTCTGGAAAAGGATAGAGCGCGGCGCAGGCGATGATCCGCCCATCGCGCACCAACAGACGGAACTGGCTTATCTCGGTTTCCAGCAATTCACGGGAGCGCTTCAGCAGCACACCCTGCTGTTCCAGTGGTTCGATCAGCTCGAGAATGCCGCCCACGTCATCAATATTCGCTTCCCGCAATAGCTCGTATTCGTCATTGGCCACCAGCGTGCCACAGCCGTCATGGGTGAACAGCTCCTGCAACAGGGCGCAGTCGTCTTCGTAGCTAATGATGTGGCAGCGCTCTACCTTTGCCAGACACGCGCGCTTGGCGGTTTGCAACAGCGAGGCCTGCTCAGGATCCGTGGCGGTAAGCCCGTTAATGTCGCCCACCGCGCACTGCCGGATCAATTCTCCGTTCTCGCCGAGGACACCTGCGGCACTGCCGAACAACACCAGCTTGTCAGCGCCAATCGCGGAAGCGCAGTGCACCGCGATGTCTTCCAGCGCCAGGTTGAAAATCTCGCCGGTCGGTGAATAGCCCAGGGGTGACAGCAACACAATGGAGCCGTCGGCCAGCTGCTGGTGTATGCCGTTGGCGTCGATGCGCCGCACCATCCCGGTGTGGTGGAAGTCCACGCCATCGACGACACCGAGGGGCCTTGCGGTCACAAAATTGCCCGAGCACACCCGCATGCGCGAACCCTGCATGGGTGAGTTGGGCAGTCCCATGGACAACAGCGCTTCAATCTGCGCCCGCAGCGAGCCGGCCGCATCCTTGACGTGTTCCATGGCGGCGTTGTCGGTAATGCGCATGCCCTCGTGGAACGTGCTCTCCAGTCCCGCCCGCTGCAGGCGCTGCATCAATCTGCATGCGCGAGCCGTGAATCAGCACCAGGCGCACACCGAGACTGTTCAGCAGGGCGATATCGTGGATGATGTGGGGAAAGGTTTCGTGTTGCGCGACAGCGCCCCCCAACATCAGCACAAAGGTCTTGCCCCGGTGTGCATTGATGTAGGGTGCGGTGTTTCTCAACCAGCGTATGTGGGCCCGCCCCGACGTTGTCACGGTATCATCCAAGCTATTGATAAATAGAAAGTTATTAAGGGTACCGAAAGCCGCGCGGATTACCTAATGGCAATATTGCACAGTGTTTACGGAACGCCTGCGAGCGAAACGCCAGTGGCCAGTCTCAATGATAATAGGCCCAGCAACTACGCTAGTGAAGAAAATCTGCTCACAACACTTCTGTTTTCCTGCCTATACTTCATCATCGATTAACACTCTCCAATAAAGCGGACTGACTGGTGTGATACCCTTCGACGACGCACAGGCTGTTCGAAAGTCAACGGCTGAACCGAGTAATTGACCACCGCACTAGCCAGAATTTACAATACATGGAACCTACTCTTCTCATGCGTAAACCAGAGTCAGGGAAGAATACCGCTTCGATCGCTCCAAAAAACTCTGGCAGTACGCCAGACCCTGATTCCCGGTGGCAGCCAGGGCACCCGCTGCCCGGTGTACCTGAGTTTCCCAACTATTTCACCCACGCCAAAGGCTGCCGCATGTGGGATGTGGACGGCAACGAGTTCATCGACTTACTCTGCAGCATCGGTCTATCATTCTCGGTTACGCCTATGATCGCGTGGACGATGCGGCCTGCAAGATCATCCGCACATCCTTCCAATCCTCCGGTAACCATCCCGTCCAGCTTGAGTTGGCCGAATTGCTCATACAGACCATCCCCTGCGCCGAGCGTGTGCGGTTCTTCAAAACCGGCACCGAAGCTACTATGGCCGCCATCCGGGCCGCACGAAACCATACTGGCCGCAACCTCGTTGCCAGTGCGGTTATCACGGCTGGACTGACATGTGGCGAAACACCGGCGGCCCCGGCATCGACCCTGCCCCGTCGCAATCCGTCAAGACTTTAACGGCACTGCCAGAGTCTGGCCGGCTTACTGCAGTCCTCCAGGGAAAAATTCGCCGCCGTCATGCTCTGCCTGTTGACACCCGGCCGTTCACCACCGAGAACTTCCAGGCCATCGTCGACACTGCCACGAACACGGTGCTGTCGTCGTCTTCGACGAGATCAAAAGCGGCTTCCGCACCGCCTTGGGCGGTGCGCAGGAATATCTGCAAGTCACTCCCGATCTCACTACTCTCTCCAAAGGCATGGGGAATGGCTATCCCATTTCCGCCGTCGTTGGTAAAGCGGACTGCATGGACAGCATAGAGACCACCGCTCCATCGGCACCTTCTCGGTGGAAGCCCTTGCCATCACCGCCGCCTGGAGACCATCCGGGAATTGAAGGACGTCAACGCCGTCGAGCATCTTTGGCGAATGGGTCAACGCATGATCGACGGTCTCAACCAGATCTGCCGCGACCACGGTATGGACGGACCCATCGCTTATCCCGATCCGGTCCCTCCCATATTCCGATTCTCCTGGGAGCCGAAGAAGGGCAACTATTGCCAGCATCCCGCCCAGCAGTATTTCTACTCCCAATGCATCAGGTACGGCCTGTATTTCGTTCCCTGGCACGTCTCCTTCATCTGCTACTCCCATACAGAGCGCGACATCGATGAGGCGCTGGAGATCTGCGACATTGCCATGGCGCTAACCAGCGAGAAGTTCGGCTGACTGCCAATGCGCGAACTGACGACCACGATGCCCCACACGCACCGCATCGGCGTTGCCCAATTCACCGTGGGCGGTGCTGGGACCAGGCTGCTCGATCGCACCGCCGAGTTGGGCGTGGCGGGTCTGGAACTGATGATCCATACCCCCGACGATGCCTGTCTATCCTGGTCTCCGAACAGATCAACCATTTCCTGCAGCACGCACGTGTAGCCAACATCGACCTGCCTTCGGTCGCCTCAGTGTCTTCAATGGTGACCCCGCCTGATTCAAAGTCAGCCCCAAGCTGCCGCCTCGACCTGATTGCCCGTGGCCTGCGTTTCACCGCTGCGGTCGGCGCCCGACACATGCTCTTGTGCACCTTCTTTGCCTCCAACCCGGACACTCCCGAGAAGAAGCAGAACCTCCTCAACGTCGTGGAGCAACTTCTCCCCCTGGCGCGGAATTGGATGTCTCCCTGGCCTTGGAGTCTCCTCTCGCCGCAGTGGATCTTGTCGAAATGATCGATGCCGTCCAGTCAGCGCACTTCGGCGTTTACTACGACATTGGCAATGCCCGATACCTCGGCTACGACCCTGCGCCGAAATCCAGCAGCTCGATCAACGCATCCTATCGGTACATGTCAAGGACTCCGCCGAAACCCTGAGTGGTTCCCACCTCGGCGCCGGCCGAGTGAACATACCCGCCTGTATGGCAGCCCTTGATCGAATCGACTACCAGGGCTGGTACATCATCGAAACCGCCGGCGGCGGCGACGAGGCGCTGCGCCGTGACATCGCTCTTCTTCGTCAATACATCAAACAGGCAGACGACAATGGTTGAATTCAATTGTGGCTACTACCAGACCTTATCAGACGCCTCCGCCGCCAGTGCCCGTGTGGTCGTGCCGTATCTTATGGCGCTTTTCGGTCCCACCAGCGTTATCGATGTGGGGTGTGGCTGGGCCACTGGCTGGACGCTTCGGCGCGCTTGGCGTTGAACGGCTGGTGGGCCTCGACTTCGGCCAGGTGCCGGAGGGTGATCCCGCGGTGCGCAATGGATGGTTGCGCAAGACCGATCTTGCCACGCCATTTGCGATGGATGAGCGTTTCGGGTTGGCGTTGAGCCTTGAGGCACTCCAATACCTCCCACCCGCGCGGGAAGAAGGGTTCATCAGGGACCTGGCGGCCCTGGCGCCCGTTGTGGGTCTTTTCGACATCTATCCCCATGCAACAATGGCCAGCACCAGGCGACGCATTGAGCGTTGGCAGGGGCACTGGCCCCCTCTCTTCTCGGACCATGGGTTCAGGGTCTGCGATGTTGTCAGGCAGACATTCTGGGACGACCGCGGGTGGGGTGGTGGTACCGGCAGAATGTGCTTGTCTTCATAAACGACAGCTACTTCGGCAGCGGGAGGAACTCAGGCCGTTGACCGAAGGGGTGGGGCGCCTGTCGGCGGTCCATCCCGCCGCCATTGAGGAGAAGCGTCCCTGGCTGCAGGCCAAATCCGCCAAGGGAGGGAAGGGCTAGGATGGAGCCTCCGCTTTCCAAGGCGCCCTATTCTGTGCATAGCTCATCTGAAATGCATTCAACCCGCGTGAGCGCAGAGCAGAAATCCTTCTTTACTGCGAATGGCTACCTGCATCTGGACCAGTGCATATCCAATGCATCCTAGACAGGATTCAACTGTCCTTGGAGCAATGGGTAGAAAGCACCCTCTCAGATTGGAAAGCACGGGGGCTTATCACTGAAAGTTTCTCGCGTTTCAATTTTGATCGGCGTCTTTACAACGCGTGGATCGCATCAAATAAGGCTGATTTCCCACACAATGAGAGACTGTCGAACTTCAATGTTATTGATGCCTTGCTGAACGAAAAATTTCTCGCAATTTCGATGCAACTACTGGGTTCTAGTAATGTAGCTCCTCTCGAGAGATCATTTTTTCGAGCCAAGCTTCCGGAACATGATTTTTCAAGTATCCCTGGCACAGGATGCGCAATGCGTTGTTCCGATTACTGATGCGGATTTTTTGACGTTGTGGATTCCGCTGGTTGATATTGATGAAAGTAATTCTTGCCTGGAAATTGCCGAGATAGATCTCGATCAAGGTATTTACAAATCATGCTACCCGCCCGGCGCGCCATATGTTGGTATGCAAGCACCCGATATCGACAAGCTTGTGAACAAGCGAAAAGTGCTTATGCGGCGGGGTGACGTCTTATGTATTCACAAATACTTGCCGCATCGCTCACTTCACAATGATTCGGATAAAGTCAGGTGGTCCATGGATATTCGTTATCAGAGTGTTTGAGGAGAGTATTTGACTCCATAAAGAAGGGCACGATCATCATCATTGGAGAAATCGGACATTGGGCCAAGAAATCTGGTATCGGCGTTTTGATCCTGGCGCCTACCGAAGGTCGCATAGATTACCTAATGGCAATATTGCACAGTGTTTACAGGCAGTAGTGGCGGATGCACTGCTGCAGCAGCGCAATACAGGGCTGGATCTGGTCCAGCTCGAGGTATTCATCGGGTTGGTGGGCGCGGTCGATGGAGCCTGGCCCCATGACAATGGTTTCCATGCCCAGTTGCTGCAGGAACGGCGCTTCGGTGGCGAAGGCAACGGCTTCGGCGCATGGCCGGTCAGCGTTTCAGCCAACTGCACGAGTTCGCTCTGTGCGCCTTGTTCGAACGGCCCAATATCGTCCATCAGCGAGCGCAGCTCGATATCCAGGTCGTGTTGCGCCGCCAGGATTTTCATACGCTGCTGCGATTTCACGCGCGCACGGTGGCGTTGTCGCCGCCGGGTGTCATGCGCAGGTCAAAATGCAGCTCGGCCTGGCCGCAGATGCGATTGGGACTGTCGCCGCCGTGGATGCACCCCAGGTTGAGCGTGGGAAAGGCGACATTGAAAAAGTCATTGCGGTAGCGCGCCGCCAGTTCCTGGCGGTAGGCCAGCAAATCCCCGATCACCGCATGCATGCCCTCCAGCGCGCTGTTGCCCAGTTCCGGGTTGGAGGAGTGGCCGGCCCGTCCGGTCACTCGCACCGCCTCCATCATAATGCCCTTGTGCATGCGCACCGGCACCAGTGACGTGGGTTCGCCGATGATCGCGGCGCGGCCCAGGGGGCGCCCGGCCGCCGCCAGTTGGCGGGCGCCCTGCATGGAGCTTTCCTCGTCGGCGGTGGCCAACAGGATCAGCGGTTGCTTGAGTGCGGCGGCAGAAAACGCGCTGGCGGCGGCCATGGCCAGCGGAAAGAAGCCCTTCATGTCGGCGCTGCCCAGGCCGTACAGCCGGTTGTCGCGCTCGGTCAGCGCCAGCGGGTCGCTGTGCCAGCGGCCCTCGTCGAAGGGCACGGTGTCCGTGTGGCCCGCCAGCACCAGGCCGCCGGGGCCGCTGCCCAGCGTGGCGATCAGGTTGGCCTTGTCGCCGCGCGGCGTGACCGGCTGAATCTCCACCGCAAATCCCATATCCGCCAGCCAGCCGGCCAACAGGTCGATCACGGCGCGGTTGCCCTGGTCCCAGCGCGGATCGGTGGAGCTGATCGAGGACGTGCCCACCAGCTGCCGGAGCTGCTCGAGAATGCGTTTGTGGGACTGGGGCATTATCACTCCGGGTTGTCGGGCCTGCATTGCACGCCCTCAGCGTCTTACCAGTTTAGGTACTATCCGCACGGATGTCACATCAGATGACCCGGATCAGGAGACGTGCGACTGCGTTTAGAGAGCACTGTGTTAGCATGCGCTGATACGAAAACTTTCCCCCAGCCGACCCGTAGGGACGATGACAAGCAAGTTTAGCGAGCAATTACTGGAGCACCGCCTGAGCCTCACAACCCTGGTTCAGGACCTCAATGCAGACGGTTGCCTGGCGGATGCGGATCTGGTCCGCATAAGTCTTTCCTCCAGGCTCAAGGTGCACCCACTGGTGTATCTGGCGGAGCAACAGCTACCCGATCAAACCGCACCCGGAAATTTCCTGACCATAGAGCGACTGTTACGCTGGTTGGGTGACAGAACCGGCCAGGATTTTTATCGCATTGATCCACTGAAAATCAACGTCACGGCGGTGGCCGATGTGATGTCCAGGGCCTTCGCCGAACGGCATCGCATCCTGGCGGTGGAAGTCAATAATCATGAGGTCGTGATCGCCAGCGCGGAACCCTATATTCGCTCCTGGGAGAGCAATCTGGAGCACGTCCTGCGCAAGCCCATACGGCGCGTGCTGGCGGACCCGCGGGAAATAGACCGGCTCACGGGCGAGTTTTACAGCATGGCGGGGTCGGTGCGTGGCGCCCGCATCACGGAACGGCCGGGTAGCCCTGCCGGCATCGGCAATCTGGAGCAAATGCTGGAACTTGGTTCGATGAATGAACCTGATGCCAACGACCAGCACATTGTAAAAATAGTCGATTGGCTGCTGCAGTACGCCTTTGAGCAGCGCGCCAGTGATATTCACATTGAACCGCGACGCGAAGTGGGCAGTGTGCGCTTTCGCATCGATGGCGTACTCCACACCGTGTACGAGTTGCCCGCGCAGGTCTGTGCGGCCGTCAGCAGTCGCATCAAGATTCTGGGCCGTATGGATGTGGCGGAAAAGCGCCGGCCCCAGGATGGACGACTCAAAACCCGCACGCCGAACGGCAATGAGGTGGAATTGCGTCTGGCCACACTGCCCACGGCGTTTGGTGAAAAACTGGTCATGCGCATTTTCGACCCGGATGTGCTGCAGCGCAGTTTCGAGCAGCTGGGTCTGGAGGATGCAGACTTGCAGCACTGGCACGACATGACGTCCAGCGGTCACGGCATCGTGCTGGTGACAGGACCAACCGGGTCAGGCAAAACCACGACGCTGTATTCCACCCTGCGCCAGTTGGCGACGCCGGAAGTCAACGTTTGCACCATCGAGGATCCCATCGAGATGGTGGAGGGCGCCTTCAACCAGATGCAGGTGAACCATGGCATCAATCTCAATTTTTCCGCCGGCGTGCGGGCCCTCATGCGACAGGACCCGGACATCATTATGGTGGGAGAGATTCGCGATCTGGAAACCGCCAATATGGCGATACAGGCGGCGTTGACCGGGCATCTGGTGCTGTCGACGCTACACACCAATGACTCGCCCGGATCCATCTCGCGTCTGCTGGAGTTGGGCGCGCCGGCTTATCTGATCAGGGCCACAGTGCGCGGCATCATGTCGCAGCGCCTGGTGCGTATTTTGTGCCCGCACTGCAAGGACTTTGGAAAACTGGACCTCGATGCCTGGCAACAATTGACCCAGCCCTGGGAAGTGGAGCCGCCAGAGCGGATCGCACGCCCGGTGGGTTGCCCCAAGTGCCGCGAAACTGGCTACATAGGGCGTCAGGGAATCTATGAAGTGCTGGTGAACAGCCGGGCGGTGCAGGCGCAGATCAGGCCGCAACTGAATGTCGCTAAAATTCGCGAAATTGCCATGGGCGAAGGCATGCGCACCCTGCGCCTCAGCGGCGCTGCCCGGGTGGCGCGGGGCGAGACCACCATTGAGGAAGTCATGCGCGTCGCTCCCCAGCTGGAAGTCTGAATCCTGATCATAGGGGGAATGCCGCCATAAAACTGCACACCGCAGACTTGCCGCAAGCGTTGGCCGCAGAGGCCCAGCTCGCCTGGCAACATATTCTGGAGCGCGCCGGTGAAACCCTGGCGGGGCAGCTGACCGCGGCACTGACAGGCAGCCCGGAAGCGCCGCAGCTGCCCCGCGTGCTGGCCTGCAGTCCCTTTATTGCGGATCTGCTGCGGCGCCAGCCGCAACTGCTGCTGGATCTGGTGGCCGGTGGGCAGTTGCAGCAATCCCTGCCCGAAGCCGAATTCCGCAGTGAACTGCAGCGCCTGTTGTCCGGTGATGGCGCTCAATTGTCCCCGGTGCTGCGGCATTACCGGGCCCGGCATATGCTGCGCATCGTGTGGCGCGATTTCTGCCGCCTGGCCGACACCCTGGAAACCGTGCGTGATACCTCGCTGCTGGCCGAGGCGGCCATCGCGGAGGCAGTGGCTTTTTCCCAGGCCGAATTGCAGCGCCGCTTTGGGGTGCCCCGGGGACGCCACAGTGGTGCAGCAGCAGCAGTTGATTGTGCTGGCCATGGGCAAGCTGGGCGCGCGCGAGCTCAATGTCTCCTCCGATATCGATCTGATATTTGCTTTCCCGGAGTCCGGGCAGACCGACAGTGCAGACGCGGCCCGTCAGCAACGAGGAATTCTTTACCAAGGTGGGACAGGCGGTGATCAATGCCCTGGACCAGGTCACGGCGGAGGGTTTTGTATTTCGCGTGGATATGCGCCTGCGCCCCTACGGCGAGAGTGGCGCGCTGGTGCATAATTTCGCCGCGCTCGAGGACTACTACCAGCAGCAGGGACGGGATTGGGAGCGCTATGCCCTGATCAAGGCCCGGCCCGTCACGGGAGATCCGCAGCGTGCGCAGGAGCTGATGGCGATCGCTGCGCCCCTTTGTCTATCGCCGTTATGTGGATTTCGGGGTGATAGAAAGCCTGCGCGGCATGAAACAGATGATCAATACCGAGGTGCGCCGCCGGGGCCTGCAGGACAACATCAAGCTGGGCCACGGTGGTATTCGCGAGGTGGAGTTTATCGCCCAGTGCTTCCAGCTGATTCGCGGTGGGCGCGACCTCGGCCTGCAGCAGCGTGAACTACTGTTGGTGCTGGACGAATGCGTTGCGTTGGGTTGTCTGCCACCAGCGGCGGCAACCGAACTGCGCGCAGCCTACTTGTTCTTGCGCGACAGCGAGCACGCGATCCAGGGCTATCAGGACCAGCAGACCCAGGAACTGCCGCAGGCGGATCTGCCGCGCGCCGCCATGGCTACGGTGATGGGATATGCCAGCTGGGAGAGTTTCGTGACTGCCCTGGATGGGCATCGTCAGGTGGTTGCCGGGCACTTCAGGGAGTTGATCGCCGCGCCGGAGGAAGACGACCCAGCCGCCGCTGATGACGAGCGGCTGCTGTGGGGCGAGGGCCTCAGTGAGGAATCCCTGTCCGCTTTGGGATACAAAAAGGCGCAGGAGACATACGCGGCTTTACAGGCACTGCAGCTCAGCCCCCGGGTAATGACACTGCAGGCACAAGGCCGGGAGCGTCTGCAACTGTTCATGCCGCAGTTACTGCGCGCCTGCAGCTGAAGTGGTCGATCCGGATCTGGCCGTGCAACGGGTGCTGCCGCTGGTGGCGGCGGTGGTGCGACGCAGTGCCTATCTGGCGTTGTTGCTGGAAAACCCCCCGGCGCTGGCGGAACTGGTTGCCCTGTGTGGCGCCAGTCCCTGGATCTCCGAACAACTGGCGCACAACCCGGTACTGCTGGATGAGTTGCTGGACCGGGCGAGCCTGTACACGGCGCCCGGACAAGGAGCTGTTGCGCGACGAGTTGCGCCAGCAGGTGGCGCGCCTGGGGGTCGATGACCTGGAAGCCCAGATGGATGCCCTGCGCTATTTCAAGGCCTCGCACGTGCTGCGGGTCGCCGCCAGCGAGCTGGTCGGTCGCCTGCCATTGATGCAGGTCAGCGACAAATTGACCTGGATCGCCGAGGTGATACTGGAACAGGTACTGGCCGTCGCCTGGGCCGACCTGACCAATAAATACGGGCAGCCCCGACGCGATGGCAGCGGCCCGGGTTTTGCGATATTTGGCTATGGCAAGCTCGGTGGTATCGAGCTGGGTTATGGCTCCGACCTCGATCTCGTGTTTATTTACGATGCCGCCACAGGTGGGGCAACCGACGGCGAGCGCAGCATCGACAACGCGGTGTTTTACACCCGTCTTGGCCAACGCATGATCCATATCATGGAGACGCGCATGGCCATGGGCCAGTTGTACGAGGTGGACATGCGCCTGCGACCCTCCGGGGAATCGGGCATGTTGGTCACTACGGTGCAGGGATTTCGCAGTTATCAGCAGGATTCTGCCTGGACCTGGGAGCACCAGGCGCTGGTGCGGGCGCGCTTTGTCGCAGGTGACCCACAGGTGGCTGCTCGTGGTGAACGAGCTGCGCGGGGAAATTCTGCGCATGCCTCGCGATGAGGCTGCTCTGGCGCGCGAGGTGCAGGCGATGCGCGAAAAAATGCGTAAGCATTTACTGCCGCATGAGTGCTCTGAAGGAAGGGGAATTTCACCTAAAACAAGGCGTGGGAGGTATCGTCGATATAGAATTTATGGTGCAATACGCGGTCTTGGCGTGGTCCCATCGCGTGCCGGAACTGGCGCGCTGGTCCGATAATGTACGCATTCTCGAGACCCTTGGCCGGGAAGGCTTGTTCGAGCGGCAGGAATGTGAAGCGCTGACACAAGCCTACCTGGCCTATCGCTCCGCTGCCCACCAACTTTCCTTGCAGCAACAACCGGGCATTGCCCCGGCTGGCAGCTTTTGTGGCAGAGCGGGCCGCCGTCAGCGCCAAGTGGCAGCAATTGTTTGCGCCTTACACCAACTGACACTACGGATGAATAAACAGGAGTGATGTGATGAGTTTCGCCGATCGTGATGGCCTGATCTGGATGGATGGCGAGATGGTGCCCTGGCGCGACGCCAAGGTGCATGTGCTGACGCATTCCCTGCACTACGGCATGGGTGTGTTTGAAGGCGTGCGGGCGTACAAGACGCCGACATAAGGGCACATGCATATTCCGGCTGCAGGACCACACCGACCGCCTGTTCCGCTCGGCGCATATCATGGGAATGAACATGCCTTTCGATAAGGCGACCCTGAACCAGGCGCAGAAGGATGTAGTGCGGCTGAACGGCCTGGAGGAAGGCTACCTGCGCCCACTGTGCTTTCCTCGGCTCGGAAGGTATGGGACTGCGCGCGGATAACCTGCGCACGCACGTGGTCGTAGCCGCGTGGGAGTGGCCCTCCTATATGGATCCTGAGGCGCGCGACCGCGGCATCAAGGTGCGCACCTCTTCCTACACCCGCCACCATGTGAACATTTCCATGTGCAAGGCGAAGGCCACCGGCAATTACATCAATTCGCTGCTGGCCCTGCGCGAAGCCATCGAGAGCGGTGCGGAGGAAGCCTTGCTGCTCGACAACGAGGGCTATGTCGCAGAGGGCAGCGGGGAAAACGTATTTATGGTCCGCGACAACAAAATCTACACACCGGAGCTGACCTCGTGCCTTGAGGGTATTACCCGGGATGCAATCTTTGTGCTGGCTGCGGAGTTAGGCTATGAGATACACGAGAAACGCATAACCCGGGATGAAGTTTACGTCGCCGATGAAGCATTTTTCACCGGGACTGCCGCCGAGGTGGTTCCCATCCGCATGCTGGACGGACGCACCATAGGCAGCGGTCGGCGCGGCCCCCTGACGGAAAAACTGCAGTCCATGTATTTTGATTCAGTGCGCGGCAATCGCAGCCAGAACAGCCAGTGGTTGGAGCCGGTGGCCTGAATTCGTGGCTCTGTCCCGGATGATTGGCGACATAACGCGCAGCGTCAGCCGCTGCTGAACAGGCCACCGTGTCGGGGATGGAGTAAATATGCGCCTCGCCTTCCTGTTGTATCAATATCTTCCCTATGGCGGTAGGCAGCGGGACTTGCGACGCTTTGTAGAAGAGTTCAGGGAGCGCGGCCATCACTGTCGGGTTTACTGTATCTCATGGCAGGGCGCGGCGCTTGAGGGTGCGGATGTGCGTCGCGTGCCTGCGGCCGCCTTCAGCAGTCACCGGCGCGAACAGCGTTTCCTTGCCTGGGTGCGTGCTGATCTGGACCGGGATCCGGTGGAGGGGGTCATCGGCTTTAACAGGATGCCCGGCCTGGATATTTATTACGCCTCCGAGTCCTGTTACCTGGACAAGGCTCTACAGGAGCGCGGCCGCCTCTTCCGGCGCAGCGCAAACTTTCGCCACTGCGCCGACTGGGAGCGAGCCGTTTTTGCACCCGGCAGCGATACGCAGATTTTACTGCTGTCCGCGTCTCAGCGTGACAGATTTGAACAGCACTACCACACGCCGCCAGCAACGTATGCATCTATTGCCGCCGGGCGTGGCGACCGACCGGCGTGCGCCTTCTGATGCACCCGAGCGCCGCAAAGCCGTGCGTGCACGCCTGGGTCTGGAGTCCCAGGAACTGACCCTGCTGTTTGTGGCCTCGGAATTTATCGCCAAGGGGCTGGATCGGGCGATTACCGCCCTCGCCCATGTGCGCGAGGCACAGCCCAGTGTGAAGTCGCGCCTGCTGGTGGTGGGGCAGGATAAGCCGCGGCGATTCCAGCGCCTGGCCAGGCGTCTGGGTGTCGCCGCCGGGGTTGAATTTTTGGGTGGCCGGGATGACGTCGCCGACCTGATGTTGGGCGCGGACCTGCTCGTGCACCCGGCCGCTGGATGAGCCCGCTGGCATTGTGTTGCTGGAAGCGCTTGCAGCAGGATTGCCCGTGGTGGTCACCGATGTGTGCGGTTACGCGCACCACGTCAAGGCCGCACGGGCGGGTATATTGTTGCCTTCGCCTTTTTCCCAGGAGCAACTCGACCGCGCGGTGCTGCGCTATATCGATGGCATATTTCGCGCCGAGTGCCGCGCCAGCGCATTGCAGTATGCGCGCTTGACCGATCTGTACTCGATGCACCGCGTGGGAGCGGAGCTGATGGAGAAACTGATCAGCCAAAAACGTGCGGCCGTCGCCGGTTGATTGCCTGAATGCTGCGCACTCAATGCCGCCGTAGTCACGGGCGGGGCGTGGGGTTATTATGGCGGCCGAAATATTTGCGGCCGGCGCAGCGCTCTTCGTGTGGCACTCACACAGGGATTGATGCTGACGGCGTACAGACAGAGGCTTGGTTTTGATACAAAAAGTGTTGGTTGTCGGCGCCGGCGGGCAGCTGGGGCAGGAACTGCAACGCACTGCGCCACCGGACGTGGTGTGCGTGCCCATGACGCGCGCGCAATTGGATATAGCCGATGCCTCGGTGGTCGCCACATGTCTCGCTGCTGCGACACCGCAGGTGGTGGTTAACGCTGCTGCGTACACGGCGGTGGATAAAGCAGAATCCGAGCCAGAGGCCGCCCATCGCGCCAATGCCGAGGGCCCGGGGATACTGGCGCAGGCCTGTGCGCGACAGGGCATCAGGTTAATTCATATCTCTACCGACTTCGTCTTCGACGGAACATCATCGCAGCCCTATCGCCCCGAGGCGCCCACCGCTCCGCTGGGCGAGTACGGACGCAGCAAGCGCGCTGGGGAGTTGGCGGTACAAAGTGCTCAGCCGGAGGCGCTGATCCTGCGCACCGGTTGGGTGTATTCAAGCTTTGGCAGCAATTTCGTCAAGACGATGTTGCGCCTGATGGGCGAGCGGGATGAACTGGCTGTAGTGACTGACCAGGTCGGAACCCCCACCTGGGCGCACGGACTGGCCGCGGCGGTGTGGGCCGCAGCTGCGCGGCCACAGCTGCACGGCATTTATCATTGGAGCGATGCCGGAGTGTGCAGTTGGTATGACTTTGCCGTAGCAATCTGCGAGGAAGCGCTCGCACTCGGCCTGCTGTCCAGGGCGGTGAAAATTCGACCCATTCCTGCGGCAGAGTATCCCACGCCGGCGCAGCGTCCGGCTTACAGTGTGTTGGATAAGACCGCCAGTTGGCGCGATTTCGCCCTGGAGGGCGTCCATTGGCGTGCATCAATTGCGCGCTATGCTTGCGGATTTCAAGGAGCTGGCGGATGGCTAAATCCCTGTTGGTAACCGGTGCGGCCGGTTTTATTGGCGCTAACTTCGTCCACTATTGGATGCAGCAGTCACCCTGCAGACAAAGTAGTGGCCTATGACGCACTCACCTACGCGGGCAATCGTGCCAACCTTGATCCGCTAAAGGGCAACAGTAATTTCAATTTTGTCCACGCCGATATCTGTGACTACGACCGGGTGCTGCACACGCTGCGCGAGCACAACATCGATACTCGTGGTGCATTTTGCTGCCGAGAGTCATGTGGATCGCTCGATCACCGGTCCGGATGCGTTTATCGAAACCAACGTGGTGGGCACGCACACCCTGTTGAAAGCGGCGCGCGAAGTCTGGTTGTCAGGGGGCAAGTCACAGCCCCACCGCTTCCACCATGTTTCCACTGACGAGGTTTACGGCTCACTCGCCAAAAACGCGCCGGGTTTTCACGAGCAGCAAAAATATGAGCCAAACTCGCCTTATTCAGCCAGTAAGGCGGCCTCGGATCATCTTGTGCGGGCCTACCATCACACTTACGGTTTGCAGGTCAGCACCAGTAACTGCTCCAATAACTACGGCCCCTACCATTTCCCGGAAAAGCTGATTCCGCTGTGCCTTACCAACATCCTGCGCGGACGACCCCTGCCGGTTTACGGTGACGGCAGCAATATCCGCGACTGGCTGTATGTGGAGGATCACTGCCGCGGCATCGAGTTGGTGTTGCAGCGCGGCGTGGTTGGGGAGACGTACAATATCGGCGGCAATAATGAGTGGAACAACCTGGATATTGTGCATCTGCTGTGCGACCAGATGGATGTGCGCTTCGCCGCCGACGCGTCACTGGCGGAGCGCTTCCCCGATGCGCCGGGTGCCGCTGGCGGCAGTGCGCGCGATCTTATCACCTTCGTAAAAGACCGGGCCGGCCACGACTGGCGCTACGCGATTGATGCCGGCAAGATCACCCGGGAGTTGGGCTACAAGCCCCACGAGAGTTTCGAGACGGGATTGCAGCGGACACTGGATTGGTATCTGGCGAACGAGCAGTGGTGGAAACCGCTGCTGAGTGAGTGATCGTGTAGCGTGCACCGCTCTGGCCTGACCAGCCCAGTTAGCCCATCCGGGATCCGCCGAGAGCGGCATTTTTCGCCTGCTTCCCCGGCACTCGCCATTCGAAAAAGCCTTCCCGTTCCCGGATCCTTGCTTACTGTCTGCATGGCCTGACCGCTGATAGTGCGAACAAGAGGTGCAGCGATGCCGGATATCGCTTGCTAGCACGGAACAAGGGTTTGGGTGTCGGGTATGCAATTTTTCGCGAGTATCGGGGAAGCGCGAAGCGACCCTGCGCCCGAACCGTATCCCGAGGACTCGTCAGGTTAAGCCGCGACAATCGGTCCGCAGACCAGACGAGCAAGGGCAATCCACAGCAATCGTTGCCGGTGCAAGCCGATTTCACCGCGACTCAGCACTACTGAGTCGTTCAATCGAAGAGGGGGATGTCCTCCCAGCTCAGTCCCTGCGCATCCTTGGCCGACAACTGCGGCGTCTCGCCCGCCGGAACCGGCCACTCGATACCCACAGTAGCGATCGTTCCACGCCAGCGTTTTTTCACTGGCCGGATGATAAATGTCCGTGCACTTGTAGAGAAAGTCGGCGTAGTCGGACGTGACATAGAAGCCGTGGGCAAATCCCGGGGGAACCCACAGCATGCGCTGGTTCTCGGCGCTGAGGCTCACGCCATACCACTGTCCGAAGGTCGGTGAGATGGCGGCGCAGATCCACTGCCACATCGAACACGGAGCCTGCGGTCACGCGCACCAGTTTGCCCTGGGTATGTTCCGTCTGGAAATGCAGGCCGCGCAAGATGCCGCGCGCGGACCGACTGTGGTTGTCCTGCACAAAGTTCAGATCGAAACCCGCCGCGCGAAACGTCTCGATGTTCCAGGTCTCCATGAAAAAGCCACGCTGGTCACCGAAGACCCTGGGTTCCAGCAGGTAGACATCCTGCAGCGGCGTTTCGATAAATTTCATGCGAACACTACCCCGTCATCTTTCAGCAGGTTTCTCAGGTAGAGCCCATAGCCGCTTTTTTCCAGCGGTTTGGCCAGCGCCAGCAATTGTTCGGCGTTGATGTACCCCTTGCGGAAGGCCACTTCCTCGGGGCAGGCAATTTTCAGCCCCTGGCGCTCTTCGACCACGCGAATAAAATTGGCGGCATCCAGCAGGGAGTTGTGGGTTCCGGTATCCAGCCAGGCGGTGCCACGGCTCATCACCTCCACGCGCAGGTCGCCGCGCTCCAGATAGGCCTTATTGATGTCGGTGATCTCCAGTTCACCGCGCTGCGAGGGGCGCACAGCCTTGGCGATATCAACCACGTCGTTGTCGTAGAAGTACAGGCCGGTGACCGCGTAATGTGAGCGCGGATTGACGGGCTTCTCCTCAATGTCCTGGGCCACGCCATTGGCATCGAAGCTGACCACCCCGTAGCGCTCCGGGTCCTGCACATAGTAGGCGAAGACTGAGGCCCCGCTGTCGCGGCTGGCGGCGTTCGTGAGTTTCTGGGAAAAGCCCCCGCCGTAGAAGATGTTGTCACCCAGCACCAGGCTGGCCGGTGAGTTGCCGATAAAATCCTCCCCCAGAATGAAAGCCTGGGCGAGTCCGTCGGGGCTGGGTTGTACGGTGTAGCTGATATTAATCCCCCAGTTGGAGCCGTCCCCGAGCAGATCGCTGAAGGCGCTCTGGTCGCGCGGCGTGGTAATCACCAGAATATCGCGGATACCGGCCAGCATCAGGGTGGCCAGCGGGTAGTAGATCATGGGCTTGTCGTAGATCGGCATCAGCTGCTTGCTGACGGTGCTGGTCAGTGGGTGCAGGCGGGTACCTGACCCGCCCGCGAGAATGAGGCCCTTGTAGGCATTGGCTGTCATTGGGTAATTTCCTGGCTGCAAAACGGGTGATTATAGCGGCATAAACGCGGTACTGGCGACCAAGCGAAGATCCCGTACCTTACCGCAGGGTTTTTAAGGGGTGGATTTTTGACCAGTAGCTGATTAAAATCTAGCCCCTTTTGTTTGGGGTTTTTGGGACCATCGGTGCGCCACAGGTGCACAGAATGGCCCACAAAGCCAACGTTATAACCCCGCATATTACATTTTTTCGAACAGATGAGAGGACGCCATTATCCGGCATCTCGGTACAGTGCAGGCAAAACCAGGGCCAGTGTCAGGTGCGCCCTGTGGTCCTGTGCCTACAGCGACCCTGGAACGCCCCCTGCGTATCGCCCTGCTCGGCTATCGCAGCCAGCCCCATGGCGGCGGGCAGGGCGTTTATATGCGCTACCTGAGCAAGGCGCTGGTTGAGGCCGGCCACACTGTCGATGTCATTTCCGGCCCGCCCTATCCTCATCTGGATCCCAGGGTTCGCCTGATCACGCTACCCAGCCTGGATCTGTTTGAAAATGGTCTGGGATCCCTGCGCCTCCATCACCTGAAGTCCCTGAGCAATATCATCGAGTGGGTGACCCAGCTGACCGGCGGCTTCGGCGAGCCCCACACGCTTTGGGCGGCGGGCCGCGAAATATTTGCGCCGCCACGGCCACAACTACGATCTGATTCACGATAACCAGAGCCTGAGCTACGGCATGCTGCAAATCCAGAAAATGGGTCTGCCTCTGGTCACGACCGTGCATCATCCCATTACCAGCGATTTGCGGATTGCCCTCGGAGCGGCGCGCACCTGGCAGGAACGAGTGCTGATCCGGCGCTGGCATTCTTTCCTGAACATGCAGAAAAAAGTGATCCGGCAGTTGCGCAATATCGTCACCGTATCCGATTGTTCCCGCCAGGACATCGCGCGCGATTTCGGCTTGCAGCCTGCGGGCATCAGCGTGGCGCACAACGGTATCGATATCGATGTGTTCAAGCCTGTGCCGGGTGTGCCGCGCAACCCGCTGCGGCTGATGGCTACCTGTTCCGCAGACGCGCCGCTCAAGGGCCTGCGCTACCTGCTGCATGCTTATGCCCGCCTGTTGGAGCGATATCCGGATCTGGAGTTGCTGCTGGTCAGCAAGCCTAATCCGGGCGGCAAGACCGAACAACTGGTGCACACGCCTCGGTCTTGCGGACAAAGTACAATTCGTCAACGGTATCAGCACCGAGCAGATGGTGCGGTATTACGCTGAGGCAGCGATCGCGGTCGTGCCCTCGGTGTATGAAGGATTCGGCCTGCCAGCCGGTGAAGCGATGGCTTGCGGTGTGCCGGTGGTGTCCACTGATGGTGGCGCGCTGCCCGAGGTGGTGGGCGATGCCGGTGTGATTGTCCCGGCCAAAAATGTTGATGCCCTGGTCGAGGCGATCGATGCACTGCTGCAGGATCCACAGGCTCGCGCAGATCTGGGGGCGCGCGGCAAGGCAGCGTATCGAGAGACATTTTTGCTGGCACGTCTGCGCCCGGCAGATGACCGATTATTACCGACAGGTGCTGGCGTATGAAAACGGTTGATTTCAGCCGCCTGCCGCTGGCCACGGGCGACATCGTACTCGACCTGGGCTGTGGCGAGGGTCGCCATGTTATCTCCGCCTACGTCGAGGCGAATGTCCATTCCGTAGGGGTGGATCTGTCGCTGGACGACCTGAAAACTACCCGGCAGCGATTCGCGGATTTTGCTGAGCCTGACAACACGGCCAAATCATTTGGCCTGTCGTCCGCCAGCGCCCTGAACCTGCCCTTTGCCGACAACACCTTTGACAAGATCATTTGCAGCGAAGTGCTGGAGCACATTCCGGATTATCGCGGCGCCTTGCGCGAGATAGAGCGGGTGCTCAAGCCCGGCGGCCTGTTCTGCGCCAGCGTGCCGCGCCGCTGGCCGGAAAAAATTTGCTGGGCCTTGAGTGAGGGCTACTACAAAGTCCCCGGCGGTCACCTGCGCATTTTCCGCAGTAATGAGCTGCGCAAGGAAATTGAATTCCTGGGGTTTAAACATTACTACCGCCATTGGGCGCATGCCTTGCACGTGCCCTTCTGGTGGCTGAAGTGCCTGTTCTGGCAAAGCCAGGACACCAACTGGCTGCTGCAGCAGTATCATCGCCTGCTGGTATGGGACTTGATGAAGAATCCGGCATTGACCCGGATACTGGAGAAGAGCATGAACCCGATTATGGGCAAGAGTGTCGTGATGTATTTTCGCAAGGAGGCGGTCTCATGAGTGGTCTATACCTGAGCCGAGGGCTGTTTCCCGAGGAGTTCCTGCGCCCTACCGTGCAGTTCATTCTGGATTGCCAGCGTGACAGCGGTGAGATTCCCTGGTTCGAGGGCGGCTACACCGATCCCTGGGATCATGTGGAATCCGCTATGGGTCTGTCTATCGGCGGTGAGCTGGATGCGGCTCGTCGCGCCTACGAGTGGCTGGCCGGCCTGCAATTGCAAGACGGCAGCTGGTGGGCCTCCTATCGCGGGCAGGAAATCGATAATGCCAATCGGCGCGAATCCAATTTTGTCGCCTACATCGCCACCGGCGTCTGGCACCACTACCTGATCAGTGCTGACAGGCACTTCCTGCACACCATGTGGCCCACGGTCGACAAAGCGATCGGCTTCGTGTTGTCGCTGCAATCTGAACACGGCGAAATCGACTGGGCGGTGGACGGGTCCGGCAAGCCCATGGGCGATGCCCTGGTCACTGGCTGCAGCTCCATATTCAAGAGTCTGGAATGCGCCCACAACATTGCCGTGACGCTGGGTGAAGATCGCGCCCATTGGCTGACGGCGCGCGATCGCCTGGGCAAGGCGCTGCGGCATAAACCGGAGCGTTTCGATCGCACCTGGGAAAGCAAATCGCGCTATTCCATGGACTGGTTTTATCCCGTGCTGGCCGGTGTATACACCGGCGCCGGTGCCCGCCTGCGGCTGGCCTCGCGCTGGGATGAATTTGTGGAAGACAAGCTGGGGTGTCGCTGCGAGAAGCAGCAGCCCTGGGTGACTATTGCGGAAACCTGTGAGCTGGTCATGGCCTTGCTGGCCGCCGGCGATCACGCCCGCGCGGTGGAAGTGTACAGTTGGCTGCAGCAGTGGCGCACCAGTGACGGCTCCTACTGGACGGGCTACCAGTTGGTGGAAGACCTGTTGTGGCCGGACGAAAAACCCACCTGGACTGCCGGTGCCATACTGCTGGCGGCGGATGCGCTCACCAAGCACACAGCAGCCTCCGGGGTGTTTTGTAGCGTGCAGTTGTTGGACGCGGCAGCGGATTCGCGCGAGCGCCTCATTCTGGTGGATTAGACACGGGCCTGCGGTCCGTTGACAATCGCGGCTTACTAAGACGCCGCAACAAACCCAGGCTATTGACCTGGCCCAGGTCCTCGAACAGCCCGGACGCCAGCGCCATGCGGTATATCGCGTAGGGCGCCTGGCCCCCCGCATGGGCGTCATCGAACAAATCGTGTATCGCCAGCACACCAGTGCGCATCAGGTGCGGCATCCAGCAGCGGTAATCGGTGAGCGCGGCATCCAGGCTGTGCCCGCCATCGATAAAGACCATCGCCAACGGCGTCTGCCAGTGCCTGGCGGCAACTTCCGAGCCGGCCACGATCGGCACGACCACTTCGTCCAGCCCCGCGCGGCGGATATTGCGACGAAACTCCCTGAAGGTATCCATGATGCCCGCATCGGCATCGAACAACTCGGGGTCGTGGAAAAATTCACCCCGCTGGTGTTCTTCCGAACCGCGGTGATGATCCAGGGCAAATACCGTGCTGTTGTTGCTGCGGCAGGCCAGTCCCAGGTAGATGGTGGATTTACCGCAGTAGCTGCCGATTTCCAGCACTGGCCCCGCCTTACTGGCCCACAGTGCCTGCTGGTACAGCGCCTGTGCTTCATCTTCTGCCAGAAAACCCTTGATCTGGTCGATGTCGGCGGGCAGGTCGGGGATCATAGCTGGCAACTCTCGGGCTGACAGCTGCCGTCGCCAGAGCATTTCTACTTGGGGCTGGTAACCGAAGTGGCCGAGGGTGCCGAGGGTGGCACGAGGAAGGAGTCCAGCCGGATGACGTCCTCGGGGCTTAGCAATCCGGCCTGCTCTTTCAGGCGCATCATATTGAGAATGTAATCGTAGCGGCTGTTGGCGTAATCCCGCTCGGCCTGAAACAGGAGATTCTGCGCGTTGAGCACGTCAACCACATTGCGGGTCCCGACCTCGTAACCTGCCTGTGTCGCATCCAGTGAACCTTTTGTAGACACGATACTCTGCTGGCGCGCTGCGATGCGGGATACATCGCTCAGCACTGTCATATGCAGGGAGCGGACATTGGTCACCGTATTGCGCGTCAGGTTGGTGAGCTCCTCAGTGGCTGCATTGTATTCCTGGGCTGCGCGGCGTCGATTGGAGCTGATCGCTCCGCCAGTGTACAAGGGTACGCTGAGGTTGACCCGCCACACGTTTTCTTCGATGCCGCCCTCCGGCGAGGTTGCGAAGTCGTTCTCGGGGTCGACATCGATGGAGCCGTCTATATCAAAATCCGAGTAATCGTAGCCACCGGTGACTTTCGGGGCGTGCTCCAGCCTGTTCGCCTTGGCGGTCTGGCGCGCCGCTTCCTGCTGGTACCGGGACGCCTGCAACTGGAAGTTATTGGCCAGTGAAAAATCCACCCACGCGGCGCGATCAACCGGGTCTGGCGGCAGTATCATAAAGTCCTCCGCGAGGACGTTGAGGTTGTGTTGGGGCTGGCCGGTCAATATCGAGAGGCGCTCCAGGGCCACCGACACATTGTTCTCATCGACAATGCGGGTGACCTCGGACAGGTCCCGGGCCGCCTGGGCCTCATACACGTCGGTGATGGCGATCAGGCCGACTTCGAAGCGCTGCTGGGTCTGTTCCAACTGGCGTTCGAATGCGCGCTCCTGGGCCTGGGATGCCGCCAGGTTGTCCTGGGCGCGCAGTACCAGCAGGTAGGCT
The DNA here is from genome assembly GCA_963844975.1 of uncultured Gammaproteobacteria bacterium. GTDB lineage: Bacteria > Pseudomonadota > Gammaproteobacteria > Pseudomonadales > Halieaceae > Marimicrobium. The sequence continues at coordinate 200,747 of CAWJQO010000014.1, forward strand.
TCGACGACCCTGACGATCAGGTTTTGCTGGTTGGCGGCAAAGGTAGCTTCCGCTTCCTTGGTGACTTCCTTGCCGGATTGAAAGCTGAACCAGGCCGACAGGTCAAACAGGGCCTGTTTGAGGGAGACGATATACCCGTGCGTATCGGTATCACGATTAGTGAGTGATTCACCAACGGTGAAATTACCGCCCTGGTTAAAAATCGGGCCGATAGCGTCGGTGTCGCTATCCGAGTTCTCGTAAGAGTACGCAGTGGACACCTGCGGCAGCAACGCTGAACGGCTCAGATTTTCGGTTTCCCGTTTGGCCAGATAGACGGCTTCCTCCGCCTTTAACTGTGCATCGTTTTCCAGTGCCAGTTCGTAAATATCGCGCAGGGAGTCCGCGTGTACACTGACACAGAAGATATAAAGTGCCAGCGACGAGAGCGCGACAACCAGATTTTTCATGCAATAAACCCCGAGGGAGCTGTAGCTGTTTTGGTACGAAGCAGTTTAGCAGTCTCTTGCCTGTGATGCATATATCGAAACAGCAATGAAAAGGTGCAGTTATCTCAAGTTTGTGCCATCTTAGGCCAGCAGGCCTGCGGCTAAACATGGGCGTGGTTTGCCCATGGCGTCGCGGTTTTTGTAATGGGCTTAACAGAGTAGTAATTCAGGAACTGGTTTTGCAGAAGCTGACGAGAAAGCCATTTAAAGTTGATTTGACACGAGCTGCACGCGGTCTGTGATGCCAACTATGCCCGCCTGTTGCGGCTTTTTCCGGATTATGAGAACTGCAATGCCCGGGATCTTCTGGTGGGCTCCGCGAAGGTGCGCCTGACCGTGGTGGAGCGCTGCCGCTATACCACGATTTTCCACGTGCACCAGCAGCGTGCCGAATCCCGCTGGCTGGGCCTGTTGCGCGTGGAGGTGCGCGCCTATCACGATGTTCGCATGCTGGAAGTGGGCGTGTTTCAATCGCACCGCCAGGCGGCGGCGCGCTACCAGTACCCCAATGACCAGATGTTTGCGCAGGATGAAAAGTACCAGCAGAACCGCTTTCTGGCGGATTGGCTGGAACACTGCCTGCGCAATGGACGCGCTGACCTCGACGTCGGTGCGTCCATGACGGACATCCGATCCGTTTAGTCGCGCCAGGTCCCCGATGCCCCAATCCCGACACGCCATTCAATCTGTCGACGCCCAACTCGACTGTTGTCCGGGTGGTGCAGTTAACCGACACCCACCTCTGTCATGTCCGCGGTGGCACTCTGCTGGGGATGGATACCGACCACTCCCTGCAGGCCGTTATCGACCTGGTAAAAAAAGAACGACCCGCTGTGGACCTGCTGCTGGGCACCGGCGATCTGGCCGACGGCGGTGCCGGGCCGGCCTACGAGCGCCTGCAGCAGTATTTCGATCAGTTGACCAGTGACAACTACTGGTTGCCGGGCAATCACGACAGTCGCGCGAAGATGGAGGCTGCCGCCACCAGCGACATGCGTCTGTGCAGGGAAATCCGCGCAGGCCGTTGGCAGATACTGCTACTGGATTCCCAGGTGCATGGACAGGTCGGGGGTGGTTTGGGTGCGGCGGAATTGGCACTGTTGGAGCAGGCCCTGCAGTCGGCGCAGGAGCTAGGCTTGCATACCCTGGTGTGCCTGCACCACCAGCCGGTTGTCATCGGCTGTGACTGGCTGGATCAGCAAATGGTGTCCGACGCCCCTGCGTTCTTTGACGTGCTGGATCGGTATCCCGGCGTCAGGGCGGTACTGTGGGGCCACGTCCACCAGGAGATCGACCGGCAGCGCAACGGTGTGCGGCTGCTGGCATCGCCCTCAACCTGTGTGCAATTCGCGGCGGGCAGTGCCAAGTTCAAAGCCGATGACCAGCCGCCCGGCTATCGCTGGCTGGACCTGCACAGTGACGGGCGCATTGAAACCGCTGTCTCCAGGGTCCGGGATGTACAATTTGTGGTCGAGCTGGATTCGGGTGGTTACTTATAGCTCGCCTTGCGCGGGACGCGCTGTACAATGGGACCCTTAACAATTCCCTGCAACAGTTGAAAAGCCATAGCAATGAGTCAGTACACCGCCGAAGACATTGAAGTCCTTACCGGGCTGGAGCCGGTGCGCAAACGCCCCGGCATGTACACCGATACCACCCGCCCCAATCACCTGGCGCAGGAAGTCATCGACAACAGCGTCGACGAGGCCCTGGCCGGCCACGCCAGCGAGATCGATGTCAGCCTGAACAAGGATGGCTCGGTGACCGTCACCGACAACGGCCGCGGCATGCCGGTCGACATGCATCCCGGACAGGGTAAGCCCGGCGTGGAAGTCATTCTCAGCACGCTGCACGCCGGCGGCAAGTTCTCCGACAAGAATTACCAGTTCAGCGGCGGCTTGCACGGCGTGGGCGTGTCCGTGGTCAATGCGCTGTCCAGCGCGCTGGAGGTGTTGATCCGCCGCGATGGCAACGTGTATCGCATGACCTTCGCCGGCGGCGACAAGAAAACCGATCTGGAAGTCGTCGATACCTGCGGCAAACGCAATACCGGCACCACGGTAACCTTTACGCCGGATGCCAAATATTTCGATTCGGTGGTGTTCTCCGTGTCCCGGCTGCGCCATGTGTTGCGCGCCAAGGCCGTGTTGTGCCCCGGCCTGCGGGTGAAGTTCACGGATGAGAAGAAGGGCGAGACGGAAGAGTGGTATTACGAGGATGGCCTCAAGGACTATCTTGCCGACGCCACCATCGATTGCCCGGTGATTCCCGAGGAGCCCTTTGTGGGCAGCTTCAGCGGCAGCAATTCGGCGGTGGACTGGGCGGTGCAGTGGCTGCCGGAGGGCGGCGAAGTAGTGGCCGAATCCTACGTCAACCTGATTCCCACCATCCAGGGCGGCACCCACGTCAACGGCATGCGCACCGGCCTGCTGGATGCCATGCGCGAGTTCTGTGAGCTGCGCAGCCTGCTGCCGCGCGGCATCAAGCTCGCGCCGGATGATATCTGGGATCGCTGCTGCTATGTGCTCTCTTCCAAACTGGGCGACCCGCAGTTCTCCGGCCAGACCAAGGAGCGCCTGTCGTCGCGGGAGGCTGCCGCGTTTGTCTCCGGCGTGGTCAAGGACAGCGTTCAGCCTGTGGCTGAACCAGCACACCGAGGAAGCGGAAAAGCTGGCGGAGTTGTGCATCGGCAATGCGCAGAATCGCCTGCGCCTGTCGAAGCAGGTCACGCGCAAAAAGATCACCGCCGGCCCCGCGCTGCCCGGCAAGCTCGCGGATTGCTCGGGCGAGGACCCGGCGCGCGGCGAACTGTTCCTGGTGGAAGGCGATTCCGCCGGCGGTTCGGCCAAGCAGGCGCGCAGCCGCGAGTTCCAGGCCATCCTGCCGCTGCGCGGCAAGATACTGAACACCTGGGAAGTCGACTCGCAGGAGATTCTCGCCTCGCAGGAAGTGCACAATATTTCCATCGCGCTCGGCGTCGACCCGGCCAGCGATGACCTCACCGGCCTGCGCTACCACAAGGTGTGCATTCTCGCGGACGCCGACTCCGACGGCCTGCACATCGCCACGCTGATCTGCGCGCTGTTCGTGCGCCATTTCCGGCCGCTGGTAACGGCCGGGCATGTCTACGTGGCCATGCCGCCGCTGTACCGTATCGACGTGGGCAAGGAAGTGTTTTACGCGCTCGATGAAGCGGAGAAACAGGGCATGCTGGATCGCATCGAGGCGGAAAATAAAAAGGGCAAGGTCAACGTGCAGCGCTTCAAGGGTCTGGGCGAGATGAACCCGCTGCAATTGCGCGAGACCACCATGGACCCCGACACCCGCCGCCTGGTGCGCCTGGTACTGGACGCCGGTGACGGCACCAACGAAATGCTGGATATGCTGCTGGCCAAAAAGCGCGCGCCGGATCGCAAGACGTGGCTGGAGGAGAAGGGGGATCTGGCGGAGGTAGTGGTGTAATTGCCGGACGCACTTTTAATGGTGTCAGGTTTGAGGTCAGCGTCATTCAGTTTTCTGTTCATTTGCACAACACATCGTTAACAGAGGCCTCACACGCCCGCCGGGCTTTCACCTGTTGTAAGCTGCCAACTGACAGGCAGGTCAAACAGACATGTACCGGAGTGGGCATGAAGCTAATCAATCTTGTCGGTACCCTACTATTCCTCTACCTGGCGGTAGTCTTGTACTACGTGATGATGCAGCGTTCGTTAATCTATTTTCCGCAGACGCAGAGCCTCGACACCGCGCTGGCCAGAGTGGATCGCATGGGCGGCGCTGCCTGGCGGGACAATGACGGCAATTGGCTTGGGTGGCATGACGGCGCGGCGGGCGCGAAGCGGCGCGTGCTGGTTATGCATGGGAATGCGGGGCAGGCCGTTGACCGGCAATATTGGACTGCGTTATTCCGCGGCCTGCACAAGTCCGGACCATGGGAAGTATTTGTGCTGGAATATCCGGGCTACGGTCCGCGTACCGGTAAGCCTTCGGAACAGGCCCTGCGCGATGCGGCCCTGCAGGCCATGGACTTGCTGCAGGCGGAGCAGCCGGGGCGAGTGCTGTTACTTGGCGAGTCGCTCGGCAGCGGTGTCGCCGCCCATGTGGCAGCGGCGCGCCCCGACACCGTCGCCGGGATGCTGCTGGTGACACCATTTTCTTCCCTGGGCGCCGTGGCGCAACACCACATGCCGTTCCTGCCGGTGTCGCTGCTGTTGCGGGACCGGTTCGACACCCTCAAGCTGCTCGCAAACTTCGAGGGCCCATGGTGATTGTCACTGGCAGTGACGATACCATCGTGCCGGAACCGCTCGCGCTGCCGCTGCAAGCCGCACACCGGGGACAACTGCTGCACTGGAGCCAGCCGGGGGCCGGCCACAACACTATTGACGTCAATCCGCATGCCGAGGGTTGGTTGGATATCGACGCGTTCCTGGCGGCGCAGTTGTCGGAGCAAGGCCTTTAAGATTTGCGCGGCCCGACTGCAGAAAGCATCCAAAGATTTTTATTCCGACCCCAAATTGAATCTACCCTGGGCCAGGAAAGCGCTCACGTATTCATAGACCTCACTGGCCTCTGTCATAAACGTGTGGCTGTGGGGAACCGTTATAAAATCGGTCATTTCTTCGAGCCGGGTGCTTTCTACTGACACCTTGCCATCGTGGGGACCTGGAATAATATCGGAAAACCAGGGATCAAGACTTTCGGTACCCGCGATGATGCCGACTTCCAGCGGTATTCTCTTGAGCTGATTGGGAGTACTTGTAGGTTCCACCCCCAACTCCTGTCCCGCGGGGCCAGTAATTAATTTGAACCACCACTGGTCTCCATGGAGCGAGGCGACTTCGCTCCCACGGTTCGGCGGTCCCAGCATGACAACTCGTTTCGCTTCCGGAACCACATTATTCTGGAAGTACTTGCGCACCAGGATCCCGCCGAGTGAATGGGTGACGAAGTGTATATTCTCGGCATTTGCCTCCCTGCATTGCGCAATACCATCGCCAACGATGGCAGATAGCGTACTGATGTCCGCTTCTGTGGAGGGGTAGCTGTCGTTTACAACAATGTAACCTTCCTCCCGCAATGACCGTTCGAGACTATTCATGGACATGCTGGTTCGTCCCAGGCCATGCAGAAGAACAACACAGTCAACTGCGAAGGAGGGCTGTGAGACTAGCAGTAGCAGTACTAGATAGCGGCGCATTTCATTTCTTTGAAATAAAAAAGTGTGTGTAGTGTTCTTTTCTCGCTTGAGTGCATTATTTCAGGCCCATGCAGTTGGCGTAGTAGGTCACCGTAGCGGGCCATTCGGAGAAGACACCGAGGACTTTCACCTGCCTGGCCAGCACGTCCAGCGCCTTATACATGTCGCTGTCCTTGCGGATCGCCTTGCCCTGCGGGTCGAACTGGTAATACCAGCCCCCGTTGGCGGCGCCCTGGCGCAGGTCGGCGCGTTCGAAGGTCCAGGTGATGATGTCGAGGCCGGCCGTTCTTGATGTCCAGAGCGTACTGTGAGGGAATCACCTCCCCGGCATTATTCACCGCCAACAACGCCCACATGGGAGGGGCGAAGATACGCACGCCCTGCTGCTTGAGCGCCTGCAACTCGGCGAGCGAGAGGCGCGGGATTGGTGGATTCACGGTCGGGTCAATGTCATCCAGATAGACAGCCTGCTTCCCGAAGTCCGGCTCGTTGGCAATCCAGTACATCACATCGTCCTTGTTGAAGGACTGCACCCAGGCATCCTTTGGATTTACGCCCGCCGCTTTTAATGCGTCAATGAATGCCTGGGCATAAGCTGCCTGGCTGCCAAAAATGGCATCAACGCGATCCTGGTAGGTGGCGCTCTTGAGCTCCGGCGTGTGTTTGACACCCAGTTTCCGGTTCAGGGCGATGCTCTCACTAAAGGTCAGCACATGGGCGCGCCCTGTGTACAGGTCGGTGCGCCACCTGGCTGTGCCGCCCAGAAAGCCCTGGGCCGTGGTGGCACCTGGATCGCTGGCATCCATCTTGGCGTCAAGTGACTTGAATTCCTCCAAAGTTATATCGCTGGTGCAGCACTGGGGTTGCGGGTTCTGGTTTGGCCCGGTCCAGGGTACCGTGCACTTGTTGTTCAGGTCAGTGGTGACGATATTGGTGGTGGTGTGCAGGTCGCACTCGCTGTGGCGACACACCAGTGCGCCGTCCCGGGTGAACGTGACGTCGCACTCGACGATACCGGCGCCCATACGTGCTCCGGCGCTGTACGAGACATCAGAGTGCTCGGGGAACTGCATGGCCGCGCCGCGATGGGCAATCGAGAAGTCGCTGCGAGAAGAAGGGACCGCTGGCGCACTGCTGCAATGTTTCCTTGAGTTTGCCCGCATCCATTCCCTCTACGAGATAGAAAGGCCGGGGGCCGAGTTGTACGCCGGCATTCTTTTTGCCGTGACCTGATTGTTCGTGCAACTCGTCGCGATCTGCTTGCTCCGTGCTGTCGCAGCCTAAACAGGCGGCCATAGCGAGTGCTATGGCGAGGTTGGCCATTTTCATAAGATAGCTCCAGTTAGTGTTGAGTTTACCCCCGCACCGTCTTCTTCGCGACTCGCGCGCTGCGAACTGTCGCCGTGCTGTCATATTTCTTCAACCGGAACGACATATTTTCCCGGTAACGTATCTGTCACGGTTTCCGCTGACAGGAAGATACAGATCGATGTTCAAACTCAAGCCGCAGTCCGAGCCCACATTCAGTCTTTCCGCCGAGATGCTGCAACAGGTGTTAGAACATGCAAGGCCCCTGGGCCATCACGAGGATACGGCGAACCTGAATCTCGGCTTCGGTTTCCTGTATTACGGGCTGGTGCGCACGCTGCGCCCGCAACATGTGGTGGTGATCGGTTCGGGATTCGGCTTCAGCGTCGCCTGTTTGTCGCTCGCACTGCGGGACAACGGCGCGGGCTCACTGAGCTTTGTCGATCCGTCATATTCGCTGCTCAAGCAAGGGCCACTCAATACCGTCGGGGGCGTTTCGCATTGGGATGACCCGGCGCAGGTGCGTGAGCACTTTCGCCGCTTCGGGGTCGAACGCCTCGTCACGCACTTCAAGCTCACCAGCGAGGAATTCTTCGCAAGTTATGCAGACCGGGGCTTGCCGCCGATCGACCTCGCTTTCATCGATGGCAATCATTCCTTCGCTGACGTGCGCCACGACTTTCTCGCAACCCTGCGTTACACGCATCGCAATACCTACCTGCTGTTGCACGACACCAATATTTACGTGCGCGAGCTGGTGCGCCATGCCGGCGTCAAGCGCTGGCTAAAGCGCGTGGCGCGTGCCAAGGAGCATTTCGAGGTCATCGATTTTCCGTTTTCCTCCGGGGTCGCTTTGGTGCGCGTGCTGCGGGATGGTCCCTGGGAAGACCGCCAGTGATGACCGCAGCAGTAATTGTCGCGCTGCTCCTGGGTGCGGCCTTCCTGTTCTGGCGTTATGTCTGGTTTTTCCGCAATCCGCCGCGAACCGCGCCGGCGCTACCCGGATTGGTAAGTCCGGCGGACGGTACCGTGGTATATGTGCGCCAGGTCGCGCCGGGCGAGCCAGTGGTGTCGATCAAGCAGGATTTAGCAGCCACAATCGAGGATCTGGTGCGCACCGATGTAGAGGGCACCAAGCTCGTAATCGGTATCTTCATGAGCCCGTTCGATGTCCACTACAACCGCGCCCCGCTCACGGCCACGGTCGATTTCGTCCAGCACCATCCCTCGTTGGGGAAAAATAGAAACATGGGGCCGATGCACCGGCGCATTCTGCTGGGTCGCGCGCCGTACTATGCCAGACAGTGTGCATATCGTGCAGAACGAGCGCACCGTCACGCGCTTTCTCGCGCACTACCGCGAGGCGGAGCTTCCCTACTACGTGGTGCAGATCGGCGCACGCACGGTCAATGGTATCGATAGTTACTTCAGCCCGGGCGAGGAAGTGGCGCGCGGCCAGACCTTCGGCATGATTCGCATCGGCTCACAGGTGGACCTGATCGTTCCATGGCGCGCAGAGTTCGAGACCCTGGTGCGGCCCGGCGACAAGGTGCGCGCCGGGGAAACCGTGCTGGTGCGCTGAACCTGGCCGGCTGACAGCGTCTTGTTTGCCGCCCCGCTGGCGATATTCCTCCTCGGCTGCCTGCACGAGGATGTGGCGATTCTCGCCGCTGGTTATTTCGTGGTGGAACGTGGCCTGTCGCCGTGGCTGGCGGGCGGGTTTGCCTTTGGCGGCCTGCTGGTCAACAACTTACTGCTGTACTACCTGGGCATGCTCCTGCGCGATCATCCGTGGATGCGGCGTTGGTTGCTGAACAAGCATGCGCCGATCATTCGCCGGCGCCTGGAGCGGCACCTGGTGACAACCCTAACGCTTGCGCGCTTTGGTCACAGCATGCTGATGCCGGCGCTTGTTGGCTGCGGCTCTCTGCGCATTCCGATACAGCGCGTACTGCCGATAATCGCGCTAACCGGAGCCGTGTACGTGGCCGTGTTGCTGACGATTGTGATCGTCCTCGGTGCGGCGGTGATGCGCGACCTGGGCAACTGGGCGTGGCTGGTGCCGGTGGCACTGGCACTGGGAATAGCGGTCTACATTTTACGTCGGCGGTTCGCACGACAGCGTGCTTAATGGAAGCTCGCTCGATTTCCTCGCGCGCAGTCCACCTTTACATTTCGCTATCACACAGATCATCAATACGGGTTTGGGGAAGGCCAAGAGACTCTCCGATCCGCACCAGCAAGGCCGCTTCATTCTGGTGAAAATCCAAATCGGCTTTCGCTACGCCTAGCGCTGCCAGAAAAATATCCTCGCGCACTTCACTACTCAGATTTTTGGCTGCGCGTAACTGTCGCCATGTCGACTCCTCATCCGAGGCGACAATGTTAAATGCCTTTCGCACAGTGGCGTGATCCACCAGGCCAGTGGCGGGGCGGGCTACGGTGCAACGCGCGGTGTATCCTTCGCATAGCCGCACTGATTTTCGGGTAATTCCCCGCATCGATCGACACCGCCAGGAGAATCAGTGCGGCGAGCGTGAACACGATCCCTAACAGCTGTAGATCCTGTAGCGGAACTGCAGTGATTAGGTCGGTATGATGTACTGTTTGCATGATGAATCTCCTCTGCCGCAGCGCGATTCAGGTCGCGCTACGGTCGGTTAAACAGGTGAAGGGCGGCCGGTTCAGTTCTGGGCGAGTGCCTCGTCCCGCTGCTGGAAGCGAACCAGCTCCCGGTTATAGGCACCTGCTGCATCGCTTGCCTTGTCGACCAGTTCGTCGTAACGGCGACGCTCAAGGCGAAATCGCGGCAATCAAGGTATGCCTCGATGGTCTGCACATACGACCGGACGGCGGCCATGGCGTCGAACATCGACTGCTCGCTGGCCGCCGCGCCGTTGGGTATTTCAGGGGTCCTTGCCGGTACGGCGGAAGGACAGCCGGCCGCTGCGTTGAAGGTGAAGAGTAATGTGCCAAGCGCAATAAGCTGTTTCATGGTGTCGATCTCCTGATGTGGTTGTAACTCTGCGCGGTAACACCGCGTGTTACTAATATACGCATAATTCGATGACCGGACTGTTACGCTGGCAAGAACTTTTTGTGGAATATTTATCTATAAATCAGTGGCTTAATTATAAAGTGGCCGGTTTGCTCCGCTACATGCGGTAACAAAAAATGGTGTGGATGTAACATTTGGTGCGAGTGCCGGCGATGGCGCCCGGTTCTGGTGCGGGCAGGGGGCTTGCTCCCTGCGGAGGTGTTGTTAACTGGTGCAGTCTGCCGGTCCTCGGCACCGTTCCGGCACCACCGGAAAGCCAGCGGACTCCTGCGCCTTGCGCTAGAAACGCTTGTACGCTGGCGGCAGTTTTCGCACCGTAAAAAAAGGCCCTGCATACGCAGGGCCGTGAGGGATGGGAATCTGGAGGAGGCGCGCGATAGAGCGCAACTCCCCAGATTTGCTACTTCACTTTGAAGCCGGTGATCTTGATCAGATCGTCGGTACGTCCATCAACCGGGTTGGACGATAAAGTCCTTCAGCGATACCGGCTGCTCGCCGTGCTGCACGATATAGAACGCGGCGCTGCCAGTGCCGTCGAAGATGAACCCGGTCGGCTCCGCCGACGCGTCATTGACGCTCAGCATCGACACGCAGCCGTCGCTGCCCAGATCCCGGTCGGCGCCATCCGGCAGGCAGGCCCAGATTTCACCCCAGGTCGCGTCCTCGATGATGTAGGTGTTGCGCGTGACAGGCTGGAACTCGAGATTGTCGTGCGCGCGCATGCGAGCATCGTTCTGCACAAAGCGGGTGACGTTCGGACGCGCGATAGTCGTCCCGTTAGCCAGGTAGGAGAACACTCCCAGTCCGTTGTCGACTGTCACATGGTCGCGTGCAGCTGCCTGCGCATTGGTTTCCGTCACACAGAGCGCCTCACCGTCGGTACCACCGCAGGTGTTGGTCCAGCACCAGAGTATACCGTCGCCGCCCTTGAACATGGGGGACTCGCGATCGATATGCAGGTCCTCCGGTCGGCAATAACCTGTGGCGCCGTTCGCATTGGCTTCAGTGCGTGCATTGGCGGGATCGGATATCTCTACCCAGGCAGCGGTGCGGCCATACTCGCAACCCTGGCCGATGTTCCCATTGCCGGTGCATTGCGTGACCATCGCATAGTTGGTGCCAGCGACCAGCGGCGACTGATCAAGGCTACCGACCGCATTGGCGCACAGCAATCCCGGGCGCACCGGGGTGCCGGCACAGGCGTAGGGGACATCAGGAATGAAACGGAAGATCGCGCCGCCGTCCTGGTCAGGGCCTGAGGAACCGGAGCGCTCCTCGTCGCCGCCGATCATGACGCCGGTATCGAGGAACTCAAGACCTTCCCACGCCTGGGTGACCAGTGCGGTGCGCTTCTTGATGCGCTGTTCGCCGCTGTTCGCGACTGCGTCATTGAAGGCCATGCGGATATCCGCATCTGCGCCCGCGGCGCCACGATCGGCGATCCAGTAGCCGGTGGTCTGCAGCGGATTAAGGATCTCGTACGCGGCGCCGTCATCGATCTCCTCGGTCGCCACCACCGTACCCCATTGGGTCGTGCGGATCCCATCGCACACCGCCATCCCATAGAGAATGGTCTCTACCTTGCCGTAGTCAGGCCCAGGCGTGACATTGATGCGCTGCACGCCCGCATTACGGCCGGTGTCGGGGCCGGTGCCGGCGGGGCTGCGGCCCTGCTCGATACAGACCATCAGGTGGGTATAGTTCAGGTCATTGGGCCAGAACGAAATCATGTCGCCACTGAATGCCACATTGCGGGCGACGAACTCGGCTTTCAGGCCCTTCGCGAGATCCTGGCGCTGCTGGGCGGTTTCCTGTTCGCGCGTGAGACCATTGTCGCTTGCGTCCGCGGCCGTGGTCGGTGCACCGAAACCGAACTGTTGCTGGACCTGCGCGTTCAGCAGATGTTCGACCTTGCTGCCGAAGTCTGCCGGAGCAGCACTCGCCTCGTCGGCCAGCGCGAATAGCGCTGACACGGCAAGCGCTCCCGAGAACACCAATCGGGCTCCCCTTATGTGTAATGGATATCTGTTCATCTCTATCGTCCTCCCTCTTCTAAGTGGCGTGCATACCGCAATCTGCGGGCGCGACTTCAGGGTGCGGGTGCAAGATGAACTGTCGATGAAGCGGGCGTGAACTTTTTCTTACGTAGGACAAATAAACTGTGTGTCGAGTTAAGACTTGCTCCTGAATTTCAGTCGCCGATCCTGACCAAGCGTTTCAGGCAATGAATCGAAACGCCAGGCTCGCCGTCCGACATGTGTTTCAGAAAACGCGGCTTGTCTTCCACATGGTGAGGCGCTGCCAGGCCGCGCCGGTCAGGACACCGGCACCTGCAAATGGCTGTCGAGATCGTTGATACGACCGTGCACTGAGGGGATGATGGTGGTCATCGGAGCAGGCTCGCGGCGGCGGCACGAATCGCCACGTCGTCGGCGCCATCGGCCACCAGTCGCCGCAGTGCGGCAGCGCGCTCCGGGGTTGCGCGCATCAGGTTGCGGAAGTCCACGCCAGCTTCCACGATGCGGCGCGCGAGCTGGGCTTGCTTCGGCCTCGCGCGCGTACGCCCCGAAACCGGTCGCGGCGCGGCGACCGAGCCAACTCTGCGCCAGCCAGTCCGAAGTGTCTTCCTCGAAGGGGACGATCCCCAGCTCCTCGCGCACCTCCGCCAGCGGGCGCGGCAGCAGCTCCTCCCAGTACACGTACATCGGCGGCTGTTGCTCCCGCGCGGCCGTGCCGCGCGCGTGCGCTTCGCGAAGAAGCTCGCGCCAGCGCCGCTGGCCCACGTGGGGACGCAGGAACAGCAGCGGCCCTAGTCCCTGGGGCGTGAGCGCGGCAAGCCGGAAAGGGATCGACTGTCGGTAGCCGAGCTCGAAATAGATCTGCAGACCCTCGCCCGCCAGATCTGTCCCGTACCCCGTGAGCACATGAAACAGGTCATGAAGCCACCGTGTCCGCTCGATGGCGTAACGCGCGTCATCGGGCATCTCGTAGCTATCGAAAAACCCATCGCGGTAAATAAGCCCCGCCAGCATGTAGCCCGGGACTCCGCCCGGCACGTTCATGGCGTCGTAGAAACGCGCGCCCGAGGCTGCCATGCGGCATGGTCGCGAGCGCGGACGGATTCGAGATGGAACGCCGCCAGATCTGGTCGGTCCGCAAGGATGCGCTTGCCCGTCGGGTGCGTGCGCATCTGCTCCACCTCGGCCAGCATCTCGGGCCCCGTCGCGTAGAGATGTATACGGGGAACCTGCTTGGCGCCACCTGCGGAAACGGGATTCGCGAGCCAGCGCGCGCCCGCCACGAGAGCACGAAGAGGATAGCGTCGGGTGATGGTTGGGTGGGTCATGTGGACTCCGTCATCGGGTTGCATCGGGAATAAAGTATAGACCCGATTAACGGCATGCTGCCAGCAGACAACCTGCTCTGGCTGGATTGGTGACTGCCCAATAAGGAATCGTGATCCTGATTCCTTAACTACTGTACCGTCAGTGTATCCTGCCCATGCGCATCGTGTTCGGTTTCGTACTTGAAAATATTCAGTTCGACCATGAAGAAACAAAGAATCCACAGGGATGCGTCATAGAAGTCGAGCCAATCGGAGGAAATGCCCCAATAGACGGCGATTACCAACAGGGCAACGTAAAAGGAAATCTTGAAGGCGTTGCGTATTTTCCATTCCAGGCTACCGAATTCGCCGGGCACAAAGACGTCATAGACTATGGTGCAACAGACCAGGAGCCAGATGGTGGCGTTGGCGAAATCCAACCACTCGCCCGAGATCAGGTAGACGCGGGCGGCGTTGATGGCGAGGCCATAACCGACTAACTGGAGTACCCAGATCGCTATCTTCTCCCAGAGCCCGAGATACTCCTGGTCCAGCGTGCGAGTCTCCCATTCAAACACGATGAGCAGCAGAACCCAGCCCAGACTGTCGAGCGCTTCGTTCAGTGTTCCGTGGCGGAGGAACAGACCAATATTGATTGTCAGCAGCGCGTAAAGGACCAGCTTGAAGGCGTTGAACAGATGGGGATGCACACTGATGAACATAAGGACTCCCAATATGTTTGCCTGGGCTGGGGACAGCGAACGAACCCGACAGTTTATAGCAGAGTAAACAGGGAACGTATAGGCGTATGGAACTGCTAATGGAGTTGCGCTAGTGGATGATCATCCAGCAAAGGGTTTCGACGTCTGCTACTGATCGAAGATTGATCGCGCAGTGCCTGTAACTTGTTTTTGTGTCTCATCCTTGCGCTTATTCCCAGCACTGACTGAAGTTGCAACCATAAGCAAATACGCCAGGCTCTTGATCAATTCCGCCAAAGTTCGTAGTCTTGGACCGGGTCGACAAAACGAGAATTGCGATGGAAACCAGCATGCTGGCATCTGCAGGTCGAATGCTGTGGCGCTATCTTGACGCCAACAGGGTCGATGCCAACGCTCTGTTCAAACAGTGTGGTCTTGACCCTTCCCTGATCCACGAGCCCCGCACTCGATATCCCTTCCGCCGGCTCGGAAAGGCTTTCGTGGAGGCAGCACGCATCACTGGCGATGAGAACATGGGTCTCGAACTAGCCAAGTTCTATAACCCACTGGACTTGAATGCTCTGGGAGTGACTTTCCTGTCGAGTGATACTCTCGTCAAAGCCTTGCGCCGTCTCTTGCGGTACGAGTCGGTGGTGAGCTCGAACCTGATGCTTTCAATGACTGAGTCGGATGGCCAGATTCATCTCATTAGTGAGGCGCCCGATGCTGCTGCCGGTAACGCGCTCCAGATTGTGGAGGACGCCAGGATGGCAGTGCTGGTCGACCTTTGCCGCCTGGGGCTGGACAGGTCACTCGATCCTGTGGAAGTCGCCTTTACTCACCCGGAGCCAAAGAGTACTGGCAACCATTTCGGCGTATTTCGCTGCCCTGTAGTGTTCTGCCAAGCTACATCGAGAATGTCCTTCAGCATTACAGATGCTCAGCAACCGTTCACCGCCGCCAACCGCGAGCTGGCTGTCAGCAGCGACCGCATACTCGAGGGCATGATCAAAGACCTGAATCAGTCGGAACTTATCAACCAGGTAAAGCGAGCCATTATCGACAATCTGCCCTCGGGTACGCCCAGCGACGAAGATATAGCCAGGCATTTACATGTCAGCAGCCGAACGCTACAGCGCAGATTGGCCGAGAATGGTACGAATTTTCGAACACTGGTGCTTCAGGTGCGCCGGGGACTGGCCGAGAAATACATTGCAGACAAGCACATGCCGCTAGTGGAAATCAGCTACATGCTGGGATTCTCGGATACGTCCTCCTTCTCTCGCGCTTTCAAACAGTGGACGGGTAACTCTCCCACCATCTTCAGAAACAATCTCTCCTCTTAAGGGAGCAAGTGGCGCATCTGGTTAATTGATTGGCGCGGTATGCTACGTCGGCTTTCCGGATTATCCGTACCCTATCTCCCTCGATAAGCCAATGGAAAGTTTCGGATGTCTCAAGTTGAGTTAGAGATTGCGTTAGCCTGGGAGGAGGTATCCTTCTGGCAGGATTTCGTGATGTGGTGGAACAGCGAACACAATAAATTGCCCGAGCCTCGCATAATGGCGGCACTTGAGAATGCCTGGTGCCGTTACGAGAGGGCCTTGAACCTTCGCCAAGGATTGAAATAGGAGGCCGGTATCGTTGGGGAAGGTTTCTCGGCGAATATCTTTGGCGTCTGCGCAAGAGAAGCCTTCCTCAACCGGACATGCAGAACTGCAAATAAATAATTCTGTCCTCATTATTCAGGCGCATGTTGACCTCATACATAACAAGCGACGACGAACTTTGTCACGCCCACTCCACCTGCAACTCGCGACGCTCGGCGCCCAGCGTAGCCAGTTCCCTGGCGCGATCGCCAAACTTCTTCTCGACTTCTTCCCGCCTGATCTTGAGCGTCGGCGTCAGCATCTCATTCTCGATGGTCCATGCCTCGTTGGAAATCATCAGGGCGCCGATGCGGGCGTGTTTCTCGATGCTCTTGTTGATGGCTTCGACCTTTTCAGCGAGCGCGCGGGCAACCTCATCCGGATCCTGCTGCTGCGCCAGTGCGCTGAGTACGCAGGTCATCACCGTCTTCGAGTAACCCCGGCCCAGCAGGCAGCATTGCTCGGTGTACGGATTCTCGGCAAACAGGTTTTCGATGGGGGTGGGGGCCACGAACTTGCCCTGTATGGTCTTGAAATAATCCTTGACGCGCCCGGTCAGGAAAATAAACCCGTCCTCGTCGATATAGGCTTTGTCGCCGGTATGTATCCAGCCATCGACAAAGGTCTCGGCGGTCTTCTCCGGCATGTTGTAGTAGCCCGGCGAGCATCCATCGGCGCGTATTTGCAACTCGCCCTCGGGGCTGATGCGCACATCTACCGGCCCCACCGGCCGGCCGATGGAGCCGATCTTGCGAGCACCGCGCTCGTTGGCGGTCAGGCCCATCGCCTCGGTCTGCCCAAAGCCCTCCATCAGCATCAGCCCGAACTGCTCATACCATTCGATCAGCGCCGGCGGCGTCGGCGCCGCGGCCGTCAACAGGTAGATCGCTTCATCCAGGCCCAGCGACTGGCGGACCAGTTTGCCCACGCCGTCCCTGTCCGCAGCCAGCGCCTCATCTACAGCCTGTCGGGAGCCGAACTTGCCGATAATGGCCTGTTGCAACTGCTCCCAGACGCGCGGCGGGCCGAACATCACGTGCGGCCTCGCGGCCGGGAGATCCCGAAACAGCGTGCCCAAATTCTCGTTGAAACGCACTTCGCCGCAGGTCATCAGCGAGCTGCCCTCAACGATCTGTCGCTCCGCGATGTGGGACAGCGGCAGGTAGGAGAAATACCGTGAACCCTCGTCCAGCGCAAAGGCTTCCTTGAAGCGATCGATGGGTAAAATGTTCGACTGGTGCGTCTGCATCACGCCCTTGGGCACACCGGTTGTCCCGGAGGTGAAGACCAGTGAGACCAGATCGTTCGCAGCGCAGCGATAGGCGGGCTGGTCCTCCTTCATGCGCGGATACGATGTCGTCCCAACGCAGGTGCTCCCTGTCCAACTCCACGCCCGGCAGGGCCACCAACTGGATGCTGGAAGGCAGCACTTCCTTCAGCGTGTTCCAGTTTTCGGTTTCACCCACGAACAACAACTCCATCCCGGTAAACTGCATCACGTATTCAGCGGTCGCCTGCGCCAGCGTGGTGAACATCGGCACCACCACATTGCCGGCGGCAATGGTGCCCAGGTCTGCGAAAAACCAGTGCGGGCGATTGCGCGACACGATACCGACCTTGCGTCCGTGACTGCCCAGGTGCGCTTCCTGCCAGGCAGCGATTGCCCTGATCTGGCGCTGTGCCTCGGCCCAGCTCCAGTCGCGGCTGTTTTCGCCGATGGTCTCCTTGAGCCATATCCTGTCCGGATGTTCCTGCGCCCATTGGTCCAGGTAGTCGATCAAGGTCTCATGCATGGTCATAGTCGTTGTCCTTCCTGCGAGTTCTTTTTATCAGGGTCTGGAGGCAGAACTGTCTTTCGAAAAACATGTTATCAAGAAAACGGTGTCTCGCTCATGGGGCAGCACTTGATCTCTACATGTCCGCGCACATTGCCACTGTGCGCATCGGATTGTCAAACCGACCTGCGCGGCTGGGTGGATATTTTTCCGGGGGATCTTCCACTATCGACCGCCGTCAATACTTCCTTTACATTTGCGTCAGTCGGACTGTCTGTATGCAATGTCTCGTCTGGTCATCTGCACTGCTCCGGCCAGGGCGAATCTGGCCGCGCACTTCGTATAAGCTGTCTCTGGTCAGAAATCTCGCCCAGGAAGGTGAAGAAATAATGAAAAAAATATTGTTGGCTACAGTGTGGGTTCTTGGCTGGATTCATGTGTTCTGGTTTTCGCCAGACGATGGCAGCTCGACGAAGGATTTCATTGTAGCCGTGATGCAGAACAATACCGGGTTGGTTGATCCGATGGTGTTCATGGTCTTCAATCTGCTCGGTGTTTGGCCAATGGTGATGGTTGCCATGCTGGTGCAGGACAACCAGGGGCGACTGAAAGCGTGGCCGTTTGCATTCAGCTCAATGGTGTTGGGCAACAGCGCCTTATATCTCTACTTGTTTTTCCGACGTGAACAGCAGGGATACGTCCCACAGAAAACCTTGCTGGTGCGTTTTGCCGAATCAAAAATCCTGGCTGTGGTGTTGCTGATATCGACGATCGGATTACTGCTGTACGGTTTTTCGCGGGGAAGTTTTGCTGAATACGTCAAAGCATGGCAGGTCAATTATTTTGTGAATGTGATGACGATAGACTTTTTCCTGTTTGCCATCGCCTTCGCTGCCGTGCTGGCAGATGATATGCGCAGGCGCAATATGAAAATCGGTGGCCTCTTTTGGCTTTATGCACTGATTCCGGTTTTGGGCGCAGTGACTTATCTGGCGGTGAGGCCGGCATTAGCCGAGCATCAAGTACATTCAAAGAATTAAGTAGAATTACAGCGCCAGAGCCCTTAAGTAACCGGCGCCACCGAGTAGACATTCACCGCAAACGCGCTCTGCTGCGCGAGCCCGGTCACCTTGTCGTAGTTCACGTCGCGGGGAATCAGGGCCTGCACGTTGCTGCCCTTCTCGCGCGTCGGCCTGGGGTCGGCGGGGTCGCCCCAGCCGAAGGCGAGGGCCACCGTGCCGGGGGCCAGCGTCTCCGACGCTTCCACCACCGCCTCGATTCGGCCGTGCCCGCTGTCGATGGTGACCAGATCGGCGTGGCGCAACTGTAGCCGCTGCATATCGATCGGGTTCATCAGCGCCGGGTTGTAGCTGCGTCGCCGCCGCAGGCTGGGCAGATTGTTCCCGGTAGTGCAATACACCTCCGGCATGCGGTAGGTGATCAGCCGGAAGCCGAACTGCTCGCCCTCGCGGTAGGCGCCATCGGCCAGTACCGGCTCGGCGAGGACTTCTGCGAGTTCGGCGATGACCTCGGGATGACCGGCGGCCAGGCGCCGATCCGCATGACCGAGCATGTCGGGAATCACGCCGCCCACCTGCGGCACGCCCTGGTCGTAGACGGCCCCGCTCGGGGAGGCGGCTTTCACCTGCGCGAGCGGGATGCGGGCGTGGGGACTCAGGCCGGCGATCACCTGGTCTGCGGTCGGCATCGCGTCCGCTTCGATCCCCGGTAAGGTAAAGCCGGTACCCATGGCCTGGCCCAGGCGCCAGAACAACTCCCATTCCTCGATCACGTCGTCCCGCGCCTCCACCATCGCCTCCGTGTACTGGTTGAAGGAAAACGGGAAAAACGCGTCGGACAGCATCGGCGTATCGACGCGTTCGAAAGGATGCTTCACCGCCATCACGTAATGCGCATGCCTGGCCGTCGCCGACACGAAGAGGTCGTTGACCACCAGCAGTTCAAGGGAGTCCAGCGCCTTGAGTGTGTTATCCGTGTCGCTGAACACCAGCGCGGGATTGCCGCCATTGACGATCAGCGCCTTGATCTGGCCCTTGCCCGGCGTGAGGATTTCGTCGGCCAGCGTATTGGTGGCCATCTCCTGGTAGCCAAAGAGCCCGGTGATGCCCTGGATGTCGCGCACCCTGGCGCGTTGTTCCGTGCGCAGTGACACCGGTAGAGGCTGGTTGCCGGATGCGGCGAGCTCAGGGCCCAGCGTACCCGCGATACGGGTCATGCCTCCCGCTCTATCGAAACGGCCGCAGATAGCGTTGAGCGTCTGCACCAACTGGGTGGTGAGATTCTGGTGGCGCGCCATGTGCAGGCCGGTGCCCGACAACGCCGCACCGCTGGCGGCGGTGGCGAAGGTGCGCGCGGCCTCCACGATGTCCGCCGCCGCGCAGGTGGTGCGCCGCTGCGTGTA
Source organism: uncultured Gammaproteobacteria bacterium (assembly GCA_963844975.1). GTDB lineage: Bacteria > Pseudomonadota > Gammaproteobacteria > Pseudomonadales > Halieaceae > Marimicrobium. Next base: position 220,673 of record CAWJQO010000014.1, read on the forward strand.
GTCAAGCGTAAAGGGCTGCACCGCCTTGTATAGCGCATCGAAGCCGCTGACATAGTCGGCCACGTACTGCGCGTCGTACCACTTGTTCTCGATGATTTCGCGGATGATGCAGGCCAGCAGCGTGGCGTCCTCGCCCGGCTTCACCTGCAAATGCACGTGCGCCTTCTCCGCCACGTCGCAACGGCGCGGGTCGATCACCACCAGCTTGAGCCCGCGATTCAGCGCCTTCTTCAGACGCGTGGAGGGATTCGACTGCGGCATGGACCACAGGTGCGACACCACCGGGTTGGTCGCTACGAACATCGCGCTCGTCGGCACGGTCGATGTCGAATACGCTCAGCGGCAGCGGCCCGCCGAAGAGGCGGTCGTAGGCGATGATCAGCGACGGCGAGTCGATAGTCAGCGAGGTGTACAGTCGTGGCGAGCCAAAGGCCTGCAGCCACTTCGCCACGTACCAGGGCCCGCCGGCGGCGGTGCGGTGGCCGCCGCAGCCGACGTAGACCGCCACCGCCTCCGGGCCGTGTTCCGCGACGATGCGCTTCAACTTCTCGCCGATCTCCGCCGTTGCCTGCAAGGTATCGATGCCTGCAAAGCCGCCGTCGACACGCTTCAGTGAGCCGCGCAGCCTGTCCGGGTGGTTGATGCGCTCCGCTTCCGCGCGACCCTTGGGACAGGTGTAGCCCTCCGACACCGGGTTGTCGTGGTCGCCGCGCACGGCGATCACGCGATTGTCCTCCACGTCCACTTCCAGCCCGCAGAACACGTGGCAGAAGCGGCAGAAGGTCTTTTTTGTCTCGAGCATGGCGGTCTTCCTGTTATTGAATGTAGCGGTTGCGCGCGGTCAGTCGCCCGCCGCGCCGCCTCGCGGCTGCAGCAGCGCCCTGCGCGGGTCGTTGGGATAGATCCACTCGTCGCCAATCACCTGTTCCACCCGCAATTCCGGCGGAATGTTCTCGATGCCAATCAAGCGGTCGGCAGCCTGGTTCCAGTGGTAGATGCGCGCCTCCTGGTAGCTCAGCGGCACTCCCTTGAAACCGTACGATTGCATCGACAACTGGATTTTCTCGCCGAACTGCGTGTCCTCTTGCAATACTGCGCAAAGTTCAGCGCCGTTGTTTTCCGTCCACAGATCCGGGCGCAGCCCCTCCTTCCAGGCGGGGGCCAGGGTCCATGTCTCCATGCGGCACTTATCGATGCCGTTGGGCCAGAACAGCAGCGGCGGTATGACGTACTGACTGAGCGGCACCACCCAGTTCGGGAAGACCCCATACGATTGCGTGCAGGTGCGTCCTATCTCGCCGACGGTATCGATCTGCGCGATGTCCGCGGATACCGGCATGATTTCAATCGTCTGTTTGCCCGCTGGCATGGGCGCCACCATCCTGCCGTGGCCGTTGGGATACAGCGTGTTCACATTGCGCCGGTCATCCAGCACTGGCGCCACCGTTGTCGCGTGAATGCTGCGCACGTGGTAGACCTCGGTGTTGGCCTCCATCGCGATCTTCCAGTTGCAGTTGAGGTCGAACACATGGCGCGCGGCCAACCGGCAGTTGTCGAACTGGAACTCCTCCCACTCCGCGGCAATCGGCCCCAACCATTCCAGCAGTGCGGGTGCCTCAGGGTCAAAGTTGACGAAAATGAGATTGCCGAAGCGTTCACAGCGGATTGACTTGAGCCCTCTTTGCGCCAGGTCCAGGCTGTGAAAATCCTCGGGGTCCCTGATCGCCATGAGTTCGCCGTCGCGGTTGTAGCTCCAGCCGTGATACGGACAGGTAAAACGCCTGCGGTTGCCATGCGGCTCTGTCACCACCGGCGCGCCGCGATGACTGCAGGTATTGTAGAACGCGACTATCTCATCGCGATCGCCATGTACCAGCAATACCGGCTGCCCGGCGTTATCCCACAAAAGGAAATCGCCTTTTGCGGGCAGCTCGTCGATGTGGGCGGCGAGCAGCCAACTCCTGCGCCACAGGTGCGCTCGTTCCAGCGCAAAAAAACGCGGATCGGTATAACGCCCCGCCGGGATATCCGGCAATGCGGGAAATCCTGCCGGCGGCGCTGTGCGGTTGGCCTCGTATTCCATGAGCTCGCGCAGGGTTGCGATCTCCCGAGGGCTCATCGGCATGCGTGGTCTTCTCCTTGAAATCTGCGCGGGGCGTGGCAACCTGCGGCAACTCACCCCTGTCGTTATATACCCGACACTATAGTGTCGATCACGGCGATCCGCATTCATTTTCACAAGCTGATTATGGATGACCTTCTACTATCTATCGGTGCCTCATAATTACCGCTTACACTTGCCGGCGTCGGATAGGAGATAGGGAGTTTCCATGACGGATCGGTTAGTAAACGGCAAGCAGGCCTGCTGGTTCGACGGCGCGGGCTTCGGTATGTTTATCCACTGGGACCACGCCAGCCAGCAGGGGCTGGAAATCTCCTGGCCAATGGTGGGCGGGGTGTGGAGCCTGCCGTACGGGCAATCGGTGACCCCGGCCCAGTACCAGTCATCCGCAGATACTTTCAACCCGCAGACCTGGGATGCAGCTGACCTCGCTCGACGGGCGCGCGCTGCCGGCATGCGCTACGTGGTGTTCACCGCGCGCCACCACGCGGGCTACGCCATGTGGGATACCGCACTGGCCGACTTCAAGGTGACCCGCTCTCCCTACGGAACGGACATCGTCCGCAGCGTGGTCGATGCGTTCCGCGCCGAAGGCCTGAAGATCGGCCTCTACTACTCCCTGTCGGACTGGCATCACCCGGACTACCCGCCGCTCACCGAAGCGGACCTGCCCTATCGACTGGGCACATTGCCGCAACCGACGCCGGATCAGGCCGACCGTTACCGGGCCTACCTGATGGGCCAGTTGCGCGAGCTCATGACCGGGTACGGCAGGATCGACATCGCCTGGTTTGACGGGCAGTGGGAACGAGCAGCCGAGTGGTGGCGGGCCGACGAGATCGCCGCGCTGCTGCGCGAGTTGCAGCCCGGCATCCTTATCAACGACCGGCTGCCCGGCCAGGGCGACTACATCACGCCGGAGCAGTTCGTGCCCGCTACCCCCCCCGATGGTCGGTGGGAGTCCTGCGAGACGATGAACCAGAGCTGGGGCTGGAACCCGAGTGATCCCGACATCAAGTCGGCTCGGTCACTCATCACCACCCTCTGCGAGACCGTCGGGCGAGGTGGCAATCTCCTGCTCAACGTCAGTCCCCGCGGTGATGGTTCGCTACCGCCTGAGCAGATCGAGCGGCTCGATGCCTTCGCCGAGTGGATGGCGCGCCATGCTCGCGCTATCCACGACGTCGGTGCCGGCCTCCAGCCGTGGCAGTTTTACGGACCATCCACCCGGCAGGGCAACTTTGTCCACCTGTTCCTGGTGCTCCGCCCGCAGGAGTCGGTTACGGTGCGCGGCGTCCACGTACGGCGGGTGCGTGCCGTCCAGGTGATGGCGAAAGACCGCCAGCTACCGTTTGCCACGCGGGCAGGGGTGCTTGAGCAACTGATGGCCGATCCTGAAGGTGAACTGATCATCACGGTGCCAGGGGATGCGCTTGATCCCATGGTTACTGTAATCACCGTGGAGTTCGCCGACACGCCGCTGGACCGTCCCGTGCTCGGCCGCTGGGGCCCGGCCGTATAGCCAAGTACCGCTTATATGGGTACGCGGCGGGTGATCCAGCTTTGAGGGCGCTGCGAACAGCAGCGCGCGTGATCCGCTAGGACGGCGTGTACCAGATCGGCGAGGTCCAGCCGCGCTCCTGTTGCTTCATCGGTACGTCGTCGCTCATTTTGACGCCGAAGCGCACCTGGTCATAGGCTGTCCAGCGCGGTGTCGGGATCTCGATCACGCGAGCGTAGTAAAAAGCGCGCTGTGAGGCATCGAAGTCCGGATCCTTCCATACCGTGGCGAGTTCTGGCGCGCCGATGGTGTCCGTCCACGTGGCGGTCGCAACGTCGACTGTATCGCCGACCGGCGGCAGCTTCCCATCCTTACCCGGCTGACGATTTCCCGACCATACGACGTCATAGATTTTCTCCTGTGCCTTGCCGCTCGCGTCGACCCAGCCCTTGATGATCTGGATGCGATCAAGGTTGGCGCCCATCGGGTCCTTGAGCGCCGCCACGAGAAAGGTCGGCGTCTTGGCGACCGGCGCCTTCGCGAGGTCGCCGCCCATCGGCACGCCCTTGGCATAGCCTGCCTCGGCGAGATAGCGCGATTTCGCGTCCGCTGGCGCATAAGTTGTAGCCGCCGAAGAAACGCAACGTCATGCGCGATCCGGAAGTGGCGTAGACCTCTTTGCGCTGCATCGCATCCCACAGCGACTCGCGTGTGTTCTCGGTCGCCCACACAGCTGCGTATCCGGCCGACAGGTACTGCCACGTGTAGCGCTGCTTGCCCACGCCTCCCGCCCCCAGGTTCGATACCTGCTCCCAGCGGTCAGGGCTTGGTTCCTGCGACGGCATCTTGCCGAAAAAATTATCCGCACCGATCGACGGAAGCGAGTTGTGCGCGTCCAGGCTGCCAATCAGGCCGAACTTGAACGGATTCGCGCCGAGCGCGCCTTGATGTTCGATACCGCGCTTCAGGCCCTCGCGCACATAGTTGGTGGGCATCATCTCCTTGGTAAGTGGAGCGGTCAGCGGCAGGTTGCCGTAATCCCAGCCCGCAATACCGTAGCCGATGAACTCGTCATTCGGCGCCAGCAGCGGATGACTTTCCGACGCGCCCTTGCTCTGCACGATCTCGTGGATCGGTTCCCAGCGCGTGCGGCGCAGCGCGTAGTCTCGCGTCAGCGGCGCGCCAGTGAAAGTGTTGGCCGCGAACATCCGCCCGTTGCTGAGATTGGCGTTGTGCGGTATCGCCATGATCTTGCCGCCGGTCTTTTGTTCATAGTTCTCCATCCAGGCCCAGAGCTTCTCCGGGTCTTCGCTGTTCCACGATGAGAACGGGAACACCTGGTCTGCGGCGCCTTTGCCATCGCGAAACAGCACGTTGCGGTGCAGGTTGTCACCGCCTGGCAGCGGCGTCCACTCGTAGCCGATGATCGTCGTGAACTTGCCGGGCTCGTTGTACTCGTCCGCCGTCGCCGTGTACTGCTGCCAGACAGACATCATCGTCGGACCAACTACCTTCGGATTCGTCAGCACGGGTGGCAGCATGTTGCTCGACTGCGCGGCAATCATCTCGGTCGTCGCCTTTGACCCCTCAGCATCACTCGCTAGCATCATGTTACGCCAGCGCAGCAGGGTCGCGTCGGCCATGAAGGCCGGGTTGCCCTCATACACCTGCGTGAGCAGCCCGAGTCCTTCGGCGTGGTCGGAGATGACGACAAAGTCGAGTGGCCGTGGAAGCTTGAACGGAATGCCGGTCGTGGAGACGACCTCCTCGCCGCGCGCGATGCGGTAGGTCTCCTCCGGCGTGAAGCGGTTACCCGCCCCAAAGGCGTCACCGGAGTTCGCACTGTGCAGGTGGGTGTCACCGAAAAACGGGCGCGTGGGATACTTGCGGCCCGCGTAGGGAGAATAGTCCTTCGCCGCCGGCGTCGGCTCGCCGACCTTCATGCGGCCGACATCGCCGTAGTGATCCTCGACCACGCCATGCGCGGGAACATCGCCTATTGGCGCAGGAGGCTGGGCCGCCGGCGATTGGGCGTGGGCCGCAAATATCGCGGTGGCGACAATCAAACCGGCGGCGGCTGCAACGCGGCTCGAGAATACCTTGCAGCTCTTCAGTCCGGGGGGTAAAAAATCGGCGATGCCCATGTGCGCTCCTGACGTTTCATTGGGGGATAGTGCTTGCAAACAACTACTTCGAAAACGTTTTCGGCTACACGCTGAGTATAAGGCGCATCAATGCGTTGTCGATAGTGCATTGTCATCCGCAACCAGCCTGATCAAAAGGCCGCCAGGGCAGGGGCAAAAACCCCAATGTTTTCCCATCAGCGCTGGTTAAACTTTGTCGGATATTTGCTACCCTGTCTGCCCATATTGCTCCGGGATAAGCGGCTCTCAGTCGGCCCCGGTTACAGGTAAAAACTCATGCCCGACTATCGCTCCAAGACCTCCACCGCCGGCCGCAACATGGCCGGCGCCCGCGCCCTGTGGCGCGCCACCGGCATGAAAGACGGTGATTTTGGCAAGCCCATCATCGCGGTGGTCAACTCCTTCACCCAGTTCGTGCCCGGCCACGTGCACCTGAAAGACCTCGGCCAGCTGGTGGCGCGTGAAATCGAAGCGGCAGGCGGCGTGGCCAAGGAGTTCAATACGATCGCCGTGGATGACGGCATCGCCATGGGCCACGACGGCATGCTGTACAGCCTGCCCTCGCGCGACATTATTTCCGACTCGGTGGAGTACATGGTCAACGCGCACTGCGCCGACGCCATGGTGTGTATCTCCAATTGCGACAAGATCACCCCCGGCATGCTCAATGCCGCCATGCGGCTCAATATTCCCGTGGTGTTCGTCTCCGGCGGGCCGATGGAGGCGGGCAAAACCAAATTGTCTGAAAACAAACTGGATCTGATCGATGCGATGGTAATCGCCGGTGACGACAGCGCCTCCGATGAAAAAGTCGCGGAGTACGAGCGCTCCGCCTGTCCCACCTGCGGCTCCTGCTCCGGCATGTTCACCGCCAATTCCATGAATTGCCTGACCGAAGCCCTGGGCCTGTCCCTGCCGGGCAACGGCTCAACGTTAGCTACCCACTCCGACCGGCGAACAGTTGTTCCTGCGCGCCGGACGCGTGATCGTCGAGCTGTGCAAACGCTATTACGAGCAGGACGATGCGTCCGTGCTGCCGCGCAACATCGGCAACTTCAAAGCGTTCGAAAATGCCATGTGCCTGGATATCGCCATGGGCGGTTCGACCAATACCATCCTGCACCTGCTGGCGGCGGCGCAGGAGGCGGAGCTGGACTTCACGCTGGCGGATATCGACCGCCTGTCGCGCAAGGTGCCGCAATTGTGCAAGGTGGCGCCCAGCACGCCCAAGTACCACATGGAAGATGTGCACCGCGCCGGCGGCGTCATGGGTATTCTCGGCGAACTGGATCGCGCAGGACTGCTGCACACCGATTGCGCCACGGTACACAGCCCAACGCTGGGCGACGCGCTGGAGAAGTGGGACATCATGCGTACTGACGACGCCGCGGTGCGCACGTTTTTCAGCGCAGGTCCCGCCGGCATTCCCACGCAGACCGCGTTCAGCCAGTCGACTCGCTGGCCCAGCCTCGACAGTGATCGCAAGAACGGTTGTATCCGCTCGCTGGAAAACGCCTTCTCACTGGAGGGCGGTCTCGCCATCCTGACCGGCAATATCGCGCTGGACGGCTGCGTGGTGAAAACCGCCGGCGTGGACGACTCCATTCTCACATTCTCCGGCCCGGCCCACGTCTGTGAAAGCCAGGACTCGGCGGTGGATGACATCCTGCACGACCGCGTGAAACCGGGCGATGTGGTGATCGTGCGCTACGAAGGGCCGCGCGGCGGCCCGGGCATGCAGGAAATGTTGTATCCGACCAGTTACATCAAATCCAAGGGGCTGGGCAAGGTCTGCGCGCTGCTCACTGACGGGCGGTTCTCCGGCGGCACCTCGGGCCTGTCCATCGGCCACGCCTCACCGGAGGCGGCGTCGGGCGGCGCCATTGGCCTGGTGGAAAACGGCGATATCATCGAGATCGATATTCCCAACCGCAGCATCAACGTCGCCCTCTCTGACGCGGAACTGTCAAGGCGCCGTGCGGCGATGGAGGCGCGCGGCGATAAAGCCTGGAAGCCGCTCGAGGTACGTCCGCGCAAAGTGACACCGGCGCTGAAGGTATACGCCAAAATGGTTACCAGCGCCGACAAGGGCGCAGTGCGGGATCTGTCTTTGCTGGATTAGCCAGACGCAGATCCGGCGGGAGATTTTCACACCTCGCGGCCACTGGTTCCCGTCGCAACCAGGCACTTTCAAACTCGGCAAAACTAGTTGCGACACCCCCTGACGTCATGCGGGCCGTGCACAACTTGCAGTTTTCCTGGCGTAAGCACTTCGATTGCAAGGTCATGCATAATCAATGCGTCGATACTGTCAAGTTGGGTCGGGAATGGTATCAGGCTGGCGCAACTCGCAGCAGCGTTCCTGAATGCGCCATCCCTGCGGTGTAAGCGCCAGGCGATCTCTGTAGGTGACACTGCCTACTCGCCCGCCCGCGCCCACACCGATTCCCTTGGAAATGACTGCGATACCATCCGCCTGCGCCAGTACCACGATGTTTGTGGCATGGTGCGCCAGCGGATGTTCGCTACTGGCCAGCATCATCGCCTGGATGGCGGGCAGGCCGCGATAACAGCTGCCGTCATACTTGCCCAGGTCAAATACAGCGTCATCGGTGAATATCCTCCCCAGTTGGGAGAACTGGCGCTGGTCAATCAGGTGGCCGTAAAGCGAGATCAGTTCGTGAATGGCCAGTCGATCAACCGGGGACAGGTCTGGATCTTTTTGCATCGAAGTAACTCCAGTGCGCTACCAAACACGGTTAACGCACAGCGCCGCCGCCATCCACCGATAGTATCTGACCCGTTATAAATGACGCGCGGTCACTGGATAAAAAGCTCACCGCATCAGCGATTTCTGCAGGCTCCCCCAGGCGATTCATCACTGCCGCCTTCTTTAAGCCCCTCAGCCTTGTCCGGCTGTTCCTCGAAGTATTTTTCCAGGCCCGGTGTGCGTATCACGCCGGGTGAAACCGCATTGATACGGATGCCCTGTGCGCCGTATTCGGCAGCGGAACTCTTGGTCAGCATATTGACGCCGGCTTTGGCGGCCGCGTATGCCGTATTGTAGGCCTGGCCGCGCAGCGATGCGTTGGATGAGATGTTCACTATCGCGCCCCCGTGTCTCCAGCATCGCGGCGATTTCGTATTTCATGCACAGCCAGGTGTTGGTCAGGCACATCTCGAGAGTTTGATCAAAGACAGCGCGTTCGTACTGGTGTATGGGGCCCGACCCACGACTCAGCGCCGCACTGTTGCAGGCGATATCCAGTCGGCCGTAGTGATTCAGTGCGGCATCCACCAACGCTTTGACGGACTCCTCATCGCTGACATCACAGTGAACAAATACTGCCGTACCACCCGCATCGGTAATGAGTCGCACGGTTTCATTGCCCATCTCGTCATTGATATCCGACACGACGACCCGCGCTCCCTCTGCAGCGTAGGAGAGCGCAATAGCCCGACCAATACCTTGACCTGAACCGGTGACAATACCTGTTTTGCCGTCGAGCAGACCCATGTTGTTACTCCTTCTTCTCTGGTTTTCTATCTGGTTTACTGCGGCGCCCGCAGCGCGATGAGCACCATCGGCACTACCAGCACAGCGGCGATGACCCCGGTCCATACGCCTTTGAATATGGCGTAATCCCGGGGTTGTAACTGCTCGACGCCCAACAGGTGGAGGCCTGCGAGGGCCAGGGGGGCAAGCAGCAGCATCCCGATCAGGCCGAACAGGCCGGCACTTTTGAATGTTGTCGCGGGGAACCGGTCAGCCAGCGCCTGCATGAAGGAACCCGGTCCCAGGTTAATGGGCTGCAGCATCCCCTTGTTGAGTTTGCTGCGCTGCAGCGGTATCACAATGAGCGCGACGATAAAGGGTAACAGCAGTCCGGTCGCGATGATATCGACCGCGAAGCTGTTCTCGCCCTCCCAGCGCAGGTCGGGGCCATTCTTCTTCAGCATCCAGACGCTCAGTCCATTGAAAATGGCGTTGGAAATACCGGCGACCAGTACCTCCTTTCGGATATGGTCACTACCTGCCGCTGTTGTAATCATTCTGGTGGGTACCGGGATGTTTTGGGTTGGCCACGATTTTGGCATGGTTCGAGGGGGCGCGGCATAGGACCCAAGCAATCAGTTTATTAGACATATCCGTTCACCCGCGTTGCCAGAGGGTTGAGCGACTTAAGCGGCGCGGGTTCTATGCTAGACTGCGGTAACAATAACTAGACCCTGGTGTCGAGCTGTCCGCACAGCTGAACCGACGATGACCGAGATTACCGTACCCGCGAAAAAATTCCAGCGCCTCTTCGATTACCTGGGGCGTGTCGGCATTGACTCACGAGCGGTAGCGGCGACCGTCGACCTGACCGTCGAACGCATAGCCTGCCTGCCGCCCGAGCACGAGCTGCCGGCCATGCATTATGCGCGGCTATACAAGGCGGCTGCGGAGAAAATGCAGCAGTTGAAACAGGGGGTGCCCTGGGCGGCAGGCCTGGGCAGCGAGTCTTTTGAACTGATGTGTCACTGCATGATTGGCGGCCGCACACTCAGGGATGCGCTCAAGCTCGCGGAAAGATTCAATGCGTTGCTGTATCCAGTGAATGGCTATCGCATGAGGCTGTTGGAGGAGTCCTCTTCAGAGGATGCCAGGCTGAACTACGATATCAAAATAATGGAGTCCACAGCGGTACTGATGCCGGAAGACTGGGACAGGGGAAGCTCCGGGTTGACTGCGGCGCGCGCCTCCGGACTGATTGTCTGGCACGGGCTGTGCGGTTGGCTGATAGGCCAGGCGCTCACCTGCGCGGAACTGCGCATCGACGCGCCATTTGTCAACCAGGATTACTGCGACAGCCTCGTACGCACTATCGGCGGGCCCGTGTTTTTCAACGCCGGTGAGAACACCTGCAGTTTCGATCGCAGCCTGCTCGATCGCCGAGTGGTGCACACGCCGGAATCGCTGGCGGATTTTCTGGGTAATTCCGTGTATCACTTGATGACGATGGGCCGTGTACAGGCCAGTACCAGCGCTGCCATCAAATCGCTGGTCAATATCGACTTACCTAAAGGGATGCCCTCCTTTGCCAAAGTTGCGGCTATGCTTTTCATGTCGGAGTCGAGCCTGCGGCGCAGGCTGCAGGCCGAGGAAACCAGTTACCAGGCGATCAAGGATGAGGTACGTTGCCACGTTGCCATCGATAAACTGCTGAATGAGGACACGCGCGTGGCGGATCTTGCCGAGTTTCTGGGGTTTACCGAGCCCAGTTCATTCGTGCGCTCCTTCAAGAGCTGGACCGGCTATACGCCAAAGGTCTACAAGCAAAGAGTGCATGCATTGGGCGGGGTTTAAAGTACCTTTTCCAGGCTGTTGCACCAACTCGCGCGCATCCAGGAGGGCGCCTTCGATATACCCTATGCGGCGACAGTCGCCGATCTGGTGAACCTTCGCGCCGCTTGCGGATAGCCGCCTGAATAGCGCGTCATCGGGCTGCGCACCCAACGCAATGATCACCTGGCCGCAGGCTTGCTCCTGTATTTCCGAGCCCACCGAAAAACGGACCGCTCGCTCACCTATTTCAATATTCTCTACCGATTTATGCAGCACGGCACCCTGCGCCTGCAACAGATGCAACACCCGCGCCCTGCGCACGATGGCGAGCTCAGGAGCGAAGGTCGGGCCGGGTTCAAGCACGGTGACCCTGCGCCGGCGTTCCACCAGATATTCGGCCAACTCCAACCCGACCAGGCCACCACCGATGATGACGACGTCGCGGGCAATGGGCATCCACAGTTTGCTGAGCCCTCGCATCAGGCTTATGTGTCGCAATACCTGGCTTAAACGCCCCGCCTTCAGGATAAGCCGCTGCACCCGTGACAGTTGCGCAAGCGCTGCTGCGGTCGCTGCCGAACAGCAGGCCGCGAAGCACGTCGCCATCAAACACATGGCGCTGTGACTTGCCGGGTATGTCCGGGGCGATCCGCTTCGCTCCCGTGGCCAGGATGATATGGTCGGGATCCAGTGCCGCGATATTTTCGGGGTTGCCGGTGGTGCCTAGCTTCAGCGCGATGGGCAGGGCGCGCACCGCATCGGCCAGGTAATGCACCAGTTTCTCATTGGGCTGGTAGGCGAGCCCCGCGATCCTCGCAGTGCCGCCGAGGTCCGCATCCTGTTCCCACAGGCTGACGTCATGGCCCTTCTCTGCCAACAGCCGCGCGGTCTCCATACCGCCGGGGCCGCCGCCGATCACCAGTATCTTCTTCGGAGCGCCGGTACGCGCAAGGATGTCGCCCTCATGCTCGCGGCCGGTACTGTGATTGACGGCACAACAAACCGCCTTATTGATGAATATCTGGCTTACGCAGGTGTAGCAGTACACGCAGGGCTTCATGGATTTCTCCTGCCCCAGCGCGAGTTTGTTGGGCAGGTCGGGGTCGGCGAGCAACTTTCGGCCCATGGCGAGAAAATCGAAATGGCCCGCGGCAATGCCGCGCTCGCCCACAGCCGGTTCGATTCTTCCCACCGCGATGACCGGGATCGAGACCGCGCGCTTGACGGCCTTGGCAAATTCCAGAAACCCGCCGGGTTCGTGCACCAGTGGCGCCTCGGTAAACGCGATGGAATGTGCCACATTGCCGTAGGCGCTCACATCGATCGCGTCGCAACCGGCCTGTTCACACAGGCGGGAGGTTGCGACACAGTCCGCGAGCGTGATGCCGCCCTCAATACGGAATTCATGCGCGTCCAGGCGAACCAGGATAGGGAAGTCGAGTGCAGTAGCCGCTCGAACGGCGGCGATGGTTTCCAGCAGGAAGCGGGCGCGGTTTTCGACCGAGCCCCCGTAGCGATCCGTGCGCCGGTTGGTATAGGGCGACAGGAAGTTCGCCAGCAGGTAGCCGTGCCCGGCGTGCAACTCAATGCCGTCAAATCCTGCGCGTTCCGCGCGTGCAGCCGCTGCCGCAAACCCGCGTGTCGTCTCGGCAACCTGCCCGGTCGTCATCTCGTAGAAATTCGGGCCTTTGCCATCGGGTCCGGCACTCTTGATAAACGTCGCGGCCTCTTCCCTGGTCAGCACATTGTAACATATCGCTGCGGGAAGGCTTGACCAGTGATGGCAAGGGTATTGGCCTTCCAGCCGCGGTGTCTTCCTGCGCCATCTTTCCGCTGTGGTTGAGTTGCGCCACGATCTTGGCGCCGTGGTGATGGACCCGGTCCGTCAGTTCGCGCAGGCCCGGAATGAACCTGTCATCGGAGAATCCGATGGTATTGGGCATGCTGGCGCCGTTTGGCCAGAATGCGGCGGAGGTCTCCAGCACCAACAATCCTGCGCCGCCCTTTGCGCGCGCCTCGTAATAGGCGATGAGGCGCTCGGTACAATGGCCATCGGGGGCCGCAAAGTTCGTACCCATAGCCGCCATCACGATGCGGTTGCGCAGCGTCATCCCACCGATACGGCCCGGTGACAGCAGGTGAGTGTGGCGATTCGACATGGCGTGCGCCTTGCGCGTTAGGGATCAATGTAATGCTAGCCAGCGCCTGGGAATCTCACAGAACCAATTGAGCCAATTTCATAAACATTTACGTTCCCTGGTTCCGGTGGCCGTTATTGAGTATCCCGTTAGATCCTGCAACACCGGCTCTCGCGGTACGGCCGCCATGAACCGATTTGTACATAAATCTGGCGTACTTTGCTGTGTCCAGCCGCACGCCATCTGCGCATACTTTTTTAAGATGCCGATGCGACATCGCGCTGATAAAGTACAACCGTCTAATAAATACGCAGAGAGAGTTATGGCTATGTCACTACGGAAATTAACCTCGTTACATCCACTGGCGCTGGCAGTTTCCGCGCTGACCGCGGCTGTCGCTTTGCCCGCACAGGCACAGACCCCCTCCTCTTCCGGGGCGCTGGAAGAGATTGTCGTAACAGCAGAGAAGCGCACAGAGAACCTCCAGGCAGTGCCTATTGCCATCACCGCGTTCAACGAGAAAGACATTGAGCAGCGCGGCATAACGAATGTTGCAGACCTGCTGGGCCAGATTCCCAGCGTGGGCGGCTTCACGGCCCCGGGCAGCCGGGGAAGTACGAGCTTGTCAATTCGCGGCGTGTCCGGTGGGTCCCCTTCAAATTTGTCACTTGATCCTGCCGTCGGCATCTACATGGATGGAGTCTACCTTGGGAAAATGACCGGCGTATCCGTCGACGTGGCGGAGCTGGAGCGGATCGAGGTGTTGCGCGGCCCACAGGGTACCCTTTATGGGCGCAACTCCACCGGCGGCGCGGTAAATTACATTACCCGCAAGCCCAGCGGAGAGTTTGGCGTGCGGGCGATCGGCTCGGCAGGCACCGATGATTACTATGGCACCCAGCTCAATGTCGATACGCCATCGATTGGGCAGGCAGGCGTCGGACTGGGGCAGCTCGCAGCCAACTTCGGCGTGCAAACGCGAGATCGGGACGGCTTCTACAAAAACACAACGACCGGGGATGATTTCAACGATCTGGACCGACAGGCGTGGCGTGTCGGGTTGGCGTGGGATATTAAAGAGAATCTGCGGGTAGATTACGCGTATGACGGCTCCCAGCTGGACGAGGTCAATAACCTGGACGCAGTTGTTGGCATCAACCCGCTGGGCGCCGCAGGCACGGACAGGATTGCCGCCCTGCAGGGAACTCTGGCACAGGCGCAGGGCTGGGCGGCAACGCCCGGTACCGATCCGCGTATCGGCCAGCGTTGGATTCCATCCCTGCAACAGACTATCGATGTCTACGAGGACAGCATTGGCGCAGGTGAGGGCCGGCGCAATCGGGGAGGCATAGATGTCACGCCACGTTCCGAGGTAGAAGGTGATGGGCACGGACTAACACTCGCCTGGGATAAGGACGACATTACGTTCAAGTCGATCACGGGCTATCGCAGCAGCGAAACCAAGGCACGCGGAGACATAGACTCTATCGACAGCAGAAGTGACGCCGACGGTGTCGCCGCCTGGAACGATTTGGCGCACCTGACTCTTGGCCAAATTTACGGTGCAACCGGTGGTGTCAACCTGAATATTCCGGCGATTCCTCTGGATGCCTTTTGGGACGCGATTGATGCACAGGGAGGCGCACTGCATTTCTCACAGGACAGCGTGGCGGATTATGACCAGTTCTCGCAGGAATTGCAGATGATTGGCTCCACCGATCAGTTTGAGTATGTCGGTGGTCTGTTTTACTTCGACGACACGTCAAAATACAAGCGCACATCCACCGCGCTGGTGCCGCTGGCGCCGCTCGGGGAGACCAGGTACAAGATGACCACCGAGGCCTGGGCGGCCTATGGTCAAACCACCTGGACACCCGGCTGGCTGGATGATCGCTTGTCGTTTACTGCGGGCCTGCGTTACACGGAAGAAGATAAAGACATCAACTGGAACAATGCCGCGCAGATCGGTGCGCTTGACCGCCGGCACCGCCCGCAATGAGGCCAGTAACGACAAGTCGTTCGACAATGTGAGCGGCAGCTTTACCGTGGCTTACCAGGCGACGGATGAAATCAATACCTACTTCCGCTACGGCAATGGTTACCGCAGTGGCGGGTTCAACGGCGAAGCATTTAACAGCGCTCCGTTCGAGGAAGAGACCATAGACCAGTACGAAATCGGCGCCAAGAGTGAGTTGTGGGACGGCCGTCTGCGTATTAACGGCGCGCTGTATACCTACACCTACGATGACCTGCAGGTCAGCACGATTGAAACCGTCAACGGCACACCCACAACCAATATCGACAACGCGGGTAAAGCAGAGCGCTGGGGCGGGGAGCTGGAAGTGCTGGTGGCGCCTATTGATGATCTGGTAGTAGGGCTAAGCTATGCCTATATCCACGGTGATTTCGATGAGTTTCCAGATCTGTGTGGCACCAATGTGCCAGATCGACCTGCCTCGAAGGTAAAGATTTCGCGAAGCGCGGAGGCTCGCCCGACAACCAATTCAATTTGTACGCCGACTATATATTCGCACGTACCTCCGTGGGTGAAATAACCGGTTATCTCAATCTGAACTGGCAGGATGAGTGGTTTGCATCGGCGGCCTATCCGGCGCTGGTCGCCGTCAGCCGAAGCGGCCCCACTGAGCCCGTGTTATTTGAAAACCGGGAATTGGATTCTCGTACTTTGCTCGATGCACGCCTGAGTCTCGAAAACGTGGAAGTGGGCAGCGGCACGATGCGCTTTACCTTGTGGGGCAAGAACCTGACGGATGAGGACTACCCCACCTACGGGATCAACTTCGGTAATGATATCGGTCTGATCACGCAAAACTATGGCGACCCACGCACCTGGGGTATCGAAGTGGCGTACGAGTATTAGAATCTTCCTGACACGATCACTCCCCGCATGCTCAACGCCACCATGCGGCTCAACAACAGGTTGTGCAAGTGACTATCAGGTTAAAGGCACTGCCAAAATGCTGACCAGCGCCGACAAGGGCGCGGCGCGGGATCTGTCTCTGCTGGATTAGCCAGAAGGGGCCTGAGCTGGAGCATTGCCCTGCGCAATCAGGGTTACAACGTCTTCTTGCAGCTCGGACAGCTTATTGCGCAAATGGCGATCCTGTTGGTCGCTGCGGCCATTCAGCAGTTGCGCGAGGGCCTCATAGATAACGCCCATGTTGTGCTCGTAGATGCGCCGGTGTTCGGGCGGGGTATTGTCACTGCGCGCCGCCACCTGCGCCCTGACCTTGTCCTGCCAGCCCGGTTGGCGTTGCAACAGCACTGCGAGCTGTTGTAACCAGTCTGCTCGTCCCTGCAACCAGGCATGGTCGGAGCGCTGCAGTTGGCGACTGGCGTTGCGCAGCATGTCACGCTGTTGTTCAGAAAGTCTGCCCAGGTAATCCTGAACACTGTCCAGCAGGTTATCGTAGCTGTCCTGATAAAACTCCTCGTCGGTGCGTGCAAGATATTCTTCTTCATACTCCTGCTGGCGCTCACTCAACTCATCGAGAAAGCCCGCGATCTGTTCGTCGGACAGGCGGGCACCAAGGTCCAGCAGCCAGTCCAGGGCCTCGCTCTCCAGCCGCAACCAGGCTTGTTCAAATTCGGCAAAAACAGCTGCGACGTCTGCGGGCGTCTGCGGTCGCTGCAGCCTGTCCTCAATATCCTCCAGAACCTTTACGTAGTTGGGCAGCTCCTGGTTGCGATGCCAGGTCAGGAAGGGCGCGAGTAGCTCGTCCAGGTACGCTTTCTGTGCCTGGTTCAGCTCAGCATAATCATCGACGTACCAGGGCAGCAGAAAATCCAGCCGGTTGTAAACTATGGAGGTGCCACTGCAGGCGCTAATGAATAATAGCGCGGTCACCACCCACGCCCTGCTCCAGTGCCGCACGACTTTGCCCATCGCCTAGCGCCAGTCGGGTAAGGTCTTGGCAGGCAAGGTCGGTGCAATTGCGGTCGCAGCATCCGACAGGGGCAGAGCCAATTCGACACGATTACGGCCATTGTGCTTGGCCTGGTAAAGCGCGGCATCCACCAACCTGAACCAGTGCTCCATATCCTGCACCTGCGTCACGTCGCAAACCCCCACACTGATCGTCATACTGCCCTCAGGCAATAGTTTCTCTCTCTCCACCGCGCGCGCGCAACTCTTCGGCCACGTAGCAGGGCCTTTGGTGCGGTCGTTTCACTGAGTAACACCATAAATTCCTCACCGCCAAAGCGACACAAGGTATCAACCTTACGTATGCGTTGTTGAATCAGATTAACCAGTCGCTGCAGGACCGCATCACCGATCGCATGGCCGAACTTGTCATTGACGCGCTTGAAGTGGTCCAAATCCAGCAGTAACAGCGACACGGGGCGCCGGTAACGTTCCCAGTCCTGTAACGCCTTGACGGCCTGTAATTCCAGATAGCGGCGATTAAACACGCCGGTCAGTGAATCGGTAATCGCCATGTCCCTGAGACGGCGGGACTGAGCGGTCATGGCAAACACCAGCAAGGCACTCACCAGCCAGGTCAATCCCATGCTGATGCCGATCGCGGTGACAGTGGTGCGATCGTACTGGGTCAACGCCACGGGTGCCGCCAGCAGACCACTGAGCACGGCCAGAAACACGGCCCAACGCGTTTTCAACAGGACGGGCAGCACCACCAGCAAGGGAAATAACAGGTACAAGGTTGTAATTCTGTCCGTAATACAGCGACAGCAGCACCAGTGCGATGCTCAGTATCAATACCAAAGGTGGTGACAGGAAAGCCGCGCGGTTTGCGCTGAGCAGCAAGATATTCACCATCAGGATGCCCAGCAACAGGAGCGATCCGGCCGCCGGAATAATCTGGCGAATGTAAATATTGTGTGCGACCACCGGCAGCAGGATCACCGCCAGCAGCAGCAGTACGTAGCGATAGGCGTGGCGGTGACGCTTACCACGTACGTCAGCGACTCTGCTCATGGTCCTGTTCACGCCGCTGCTGCAGCAACTCCCCGGAGAAGGACTCCGTGAAATGCAACTTCAACCGCAACCACAGCGCTTTTTTCGATTCAGTCAGGTTATCGCCTATTTTCGATACCGCAAATCCCGCAGAGGGGCATTGGATCGCCTTATGTGCCTGAACGTTGTCCCACAATAACCCAGCTGGCAAGATGTGACTAATGCGCTGGGAGCTCAACCTCACAAAAGCACAAAAATGTCCCGAGTGGCCAGCTCAGGCCGCAGCGTGGTGTTCACGCTCGGCTGCCTTGTTGATCGCGCCCAGTATGCCATCCAGTGAGGCCTGGATGATGTCGGGGCTGCGACCGACCCCACAGTAGCGATGACCATCAATGTTGAGTTGTATGTAGCAAATCGCCTCGGCATCCGCACTGTGGCTCAGTGCGTGTTCGTTGTACTCCACCAATACAATCTGCTGACCGGTAAAACACTGCATGGCATCAACAAAGGCTGCCACGACACCGTTTCCTGTGCCGGATAAAGTGTGAACGGTCGAGCCTTCCTGTAATTGTGCCTGCAGCCGGTCCACGCCGTCCTGCCGACTTACCTGGTAGTTGCCCAGTTTCCAGCGACCATTTGCTGCAAGGTAGATATCGTGGAAAAGCTGGTAGACCTCCGCAGAGCCTACCTCCGTCTCACGCTGTTCGGCGTAAGCCTGCACCGGGGTGCTGAAATCAATCTGCAACCAGCGCGGTAACTCCAGGCCGTAGTCGCGCTGCAGCACGAAGGCGATGCCGCCCTTGCCCGACTGGCTGTTGATGCGTATCACTTCCTGATACGAGCGACCGATGTCCTGTGGGTCAATGGGCAGGTACGCCACCTCCCAGGGCTTGCTCGGGATCCCGTTTGGCGAGGCATTTTTTTATGGCATCCTGGTGACTGCCGGAGAATGCGGTAAACACCAGCTCGCCGGCGTAAGGATGACGCGGATGCACCGGCAGTTGCGTGCACTCCCTGGTGGTCTGGAGAATTTCGTCCATGTGGCCCAGCTGCAACTGCGGGTCAACGCCCTGGCTGTAGAGATTCATCGCCATGGTGATGATGTCCATGTTGCCGGTGCGTTCGCCGTTGCCCATCAGGGTGCCCTCTACCCGGTCGGCCCCGGCCATCACGCCCAATTCGCCAGCGGCCACCGCGCAGCCGCGATCGTTATGCGTGTGCAGGGAGATCAGCAGGCTGTCGCGATTGCGCACGTGGTCGCAGAACCACTCGATCTGGTCCGCGTAGACGTTGGGCGTGCTCATCTCCACGGTCGCGGGCAGGTTGATGATGACCGGATGCTCGGGTGTGGGTTGCCACACCGCCGTCACGGCATCGCAAATCTCGACGGCGAAATCCAGCTCGGTGCTGGTAAAACTTTCCGGTGAATACTCGAAAACCCACTCCGTCTGCGGGTGTCTCGCGGCACAGTCCCTGACCAGTTCTGCGCCTTTCACCGCGATATCAATGATGCCCTTGCGGTCCAGGCCAAACACCTGTTCGCGCTGCACCGTGGACGTCGAGTTATACACATGCACGATCACGCGGCGGGCGCCTTCAAGCGCCTTGAAAGTCTTTTCGATAAGGTCCGGCCGCGCCTGGGTAAGAACCTGAATGGTCACGTCCTCGGGAATCCGGTCATGTTCAATCAACTGCCGCACGAAGTCATAGTCGTGACTGGAGGCGGACGGAAAGCCGACTTCGATCTCCTTGAAGCCGATCTTGACCAACTGATCCCACAACAGTGATTTCTGGCGCGCGGTCATTGGTTCGATCAGGGCCTGGTTGCCGTCGCGCAGGTCGACACTGCACCAGCGCGGCGCCTTTTCGATGACCCGGTCGGGCCAGCGCCGGTGCGGCATGGCAATGGGCTGGAAGGGTTTGTACTTGCGGTGATCAAAGCTGCTCATGGATTTTTGCCTGTGGTCTGTGTGTGGCGGTAGCCGACGCACAGTATAAGGCGCCTGCAGGAGGGAGAGATTGCAAATATGGCGTTCTTTTTCCTTATATGCGCAATATATATCTACAAAATTCCTTTTTCCTGGTGATATAGTTCTGCCATCAGCGCATGAAAGCCGACTTGCCCAACAACGGAGAACATGCCGTGAAACTCGATCGCACCGACCGCAGGATCCTGCAGGCCATGCAGGCCAATGCCCGTATCAGCAACCTGGAGCTGGCGGAGGCCGTAGGCCTGTCACCCACGCCCTGTTCCCGCCGGGTCAAACGGCTGGAAGAGTCCGGCATCATCCGCGCCCATGTCACCTTGCTCAACCAGGCCATGCTGGGGCTCAAACTCACCGCCTATATCGGCATCACCATGGACCGCCACACCCCCGACCGCTTCGAGGCTTTTGAGGCGGAGGTAGCGCAGTACCCGGAGGTGATGGAGTGTTCGGTGGTAACGGGGCAGACCTCGGATTACCTGCTAAAAGCCGTCGTGCCGGACATGGAATACTATGAGCGCTTCCTGCTCGGCAAGCTGACGCGCATCGAGGGGGTCACCGGCGTTCATTCGAGCTTCGAGTTGCGGCGCGTGGTACACAGAACCATGCTGCCGCTCGACCATATCTCGGACGCCACCGTACTGTGAAAAAACCGTCAGTTTTGGTGGCCGCCCAGAGGCTTGCGCAAAGCACCGGGCAATCACAGACTGTGCGACCCTGAATCAACAGATAGAAATGTGGAGTGGCTATGATAGACATGTCGGGTAAGGTTGCCATTGTAACCGGCGGCGCCAGCGGTATGGGCCAGATAACGGCGCGGCGCCTGGCCAGGCAGGGTGCAAAAGTGGCGATCTTCGACGTCAATGAAAAAGGGCTGCAGGACACCGCCGCCGAGTCGAACAACATCACCGCCTTTCGCTGCGATATCTCCAGCCTGCAGGACGTAGAGGCTAAAGTCGCGCAAGTGGCTGCCGAGCTGGGGCCCATTGAGTTGCTGGTGCACGCCGCCGCCCTGATGCCCAGCCACAAACTCATCGACCACACCCATGAAGGTATGGAGAAACTGTTTCGCATTAACTACTTCGGCACCACCTATATGGTCCGGGCGGTGCTGCCCGCCATGATGGAACGGGGCAGGGGGCGCATTATCGCCTTCGGCTCAATCGCGGGCATCGCGCTGGTGCCGAAGATGGGGGCCTACTGCGCCACCAAGGCCGCCGTCAACGCCTATATCGAAGTGCTGCAAAATGAAATCCGCAAATCCGGCGTGCGCGTGCATCTGGTCTGCCCGCCGGCGGTCAACACACCCCTGGTAGACCAGACCATCGCCACCGACACCCCCGGCAGTATCATCGAAGCCAAGAAGAGCGGTCGCCTGGCGGATCCCGAGAAAATGATCGACGCCATCGAAAAGGGCGTCAGGAAAGACCAGGACATCATCTATCCCAAGGAAGCCAAACTGCTCTACCTGTGGCGCGCCCTGTTGCCGAAGCTGTGGTGGAAAGTCGTGATGAATTTTGAAAAATGACGGTGTCGGTCGTGTAGCGTTAGACGCAGCCTGATTGCTGTGGCGCAACTGCAATATCCCACCACCGAGGTGGGAAATGGCGTACTATCCGCAACCGATTCTCGTCCCCGGCATCAGGAGCGCAGCTTGAGCAATAGCACCAGCCTAAGGAACCAGTTATTTGTTTCGCAATGGCTGCGCAATCCTCGCGCAGTAGGCGCACTCGCACCCAGCGGGCAGCAGTTAGCTTCTGCTATGGCTGCGCAGGTTGTAGCCGGATCCGGGCTGGTTGTAGAACTGGGTGCGGGAACCGGCGCGATTACGACCGCGCTCCTGCGACATGGCGTCGCACCGGAGCAACTCGTTGTCATCGAAAATTCTGTTTCCATGGCGCACGATCTGGTGAAGATGTTCCCCGCTGTTACCGTATTGCAAGCGAATGCCGCGCGTTTGAGCGCGTTGTTGCAACGCCGGGGCTTCACCACAGCCACGACAGTGGTATCCAGCTTGCCTCTGCTCAGTTTGCCCTCCTGGCAACGCCACCGCATCCTGAAAGAAATAGCGTCGGTGTTGCCGGTGGGTGGCCGCTTGATTCAGTTCACCTATTCGCCACTGGCGCCCATCTCGGTGACACTTGCAACACGCCTGGGCCTGGAAGGCAACAGGGTGCGGCGCGTTGCCATCAATCTGCCACCCGCCGCGGTATGGGTTTATGAAAAGAAAAATTTCCCGTGAAGTGCACGTTCATTTGCGCCATCAGGCCTTTGGTAAAAGTCCGGTTTTTCCGATAGCGGACATTGATAAGCCTGGAGGGGAACACCTCAAAACGCCTACAAACGGCCCTTAGCGTTAAAAAGATTTCATCGGCCCCCATGGGTCAGCCCTGATTAATCACGGCAATCTCGCCGCACACTTCGAACGTTGCACTTCTCTTATAGCTGGCACAAGCTGCCTCGCACGCCACTGAAAACCTCATGGCGCGGTCTGTTGCGTGCTATCGTTCAGGAGTGAACGAATATAAATTGCATGATCACCGCCGCGGATCCTATACGAACACGATTTCAGCGGTCCGGCGTCCCGGAAGATCGGTAAACTTTTCGCGAGAGTGCCGAGAGTGCGATACTCACCAGGCAGACAATCTGCTCGACACACACCGTTTATACTTCCTATACTTCGATTTCATGAATCATTCTCGAACCCAGCTCAGGAGTCAGCACAGATGAAGCATACAGCGATGATTACCTGCGCTTCGGCGGGGCTCGGTATGGAGTTCGCACGTCAAATAGCGGCGCAGGGGATCGACGTTGTACAGGTGGCCCGTCGAGAAGCTCGTTTGCATGAACCTTCCGTGCAGCTCAGAGAAGCCCATGGCGTGCGCGTGGAATGTGTTGTCGCCGATCTTGCAGACCCGGATGCAGCACGTTACATCACCGAGTGTGTGGACTACGATGGCGTGAACAAGTGGCGCACGGAGATGGGTATAGGCGCCACGATCGGCGCGGGCTCGACGATCAAGAAGGACGCCCCGGACGACAAGCTCACACTCGAG
This sequence comes from uncultured Gammaproteobacteria bacterium, assembly GCA_963844975.1. Classification (GTDB taxonomy): domain Bacteria; phylum Pseudomonadota; class Gammaproteobacteria; order Pseudomonadales; family Halieaceae; genus Marimicrobium. The sequence goes on from CAWJQO010000014.1 coordinate 243,887, forward strand.
CGCAGCAAACAGCTGACGCTCGAGGGCTGGAAGCGCCCGGTCAAGCAGCCCAAGGGCTGATGGCATGCTCGAAATCCGGCGCAGTACCAGGGCTGGACTGGAGCGACCCACGGCCCCATGCACCGGATGTTGGTTGCACATCACGCAACCTGCGGCAGCCGACCTGGCGAGCGCGCTTGAGTTCGGTGTCCCTGCCTCGCTGCTGGATCACGTATCGGACATCGACGAACGTCCGCGTGTCGAGCACCTTGGGGAATGCGTGCTCGTCGTGATGAATTATCCGCTGCGGCGCGATGGAACCTCGGGGCCACCCTGGCGGACGCTGCCGCTCAGCGTGTTGCTGACCCCGCAGGGCATCGTCACCGTCAGTCAGGCAACCACGCCGTTTCTCCAACCGCTGCTCGACGGCCATGTGCAGGGACTGTCAACCGATCGTGGAACTGAATTCGTCCTACGCGTGTTCTGGCAGCTGGCAGACGCCTGTCTGCGGGGACTGCGCGAGATCAACGCCGGCGTCGAGGGACTTGAAAACGAACTCAAACGCTCGATCAGGAACGAGGAAGTACTCGGCCTGCTCGATTTCCAGAAGAGCCTGACCTACTTCGCGACCGGCTTGAAGGCCAATGAACTGGTGCTGGAGCGCCTGCAACGCGTTCCGACCCTGCACTGGGCTGACCAGGACCAGGAACTGCGCGACGATGTGCGCGTCGAACTGCGCCAGGCGATCGAGATGGTCGAGATTGCCGACCACGTGCTGAGCGACATGATGGATGCGTTCGCGTCGATCGTGTCCAACAACCTGAACTCGGTCATGAAGGTCCTGACGTCGGTCACGATCCTCCTGGCGGTGCCCACCTTGATCGCCAGTGTCTACGGCATGAATGTCGGCCTGCCGGGCGCACACAGTCCGCTGGCCTTCGCGGGGATCGTCGCGCTGAGCGTCGCCATCTGCGGCGGGTTGTTCTTCGTGTTCCGGCGCCGGAACTGGCTCTAGCGGAGGTTTGCCGGAGCCGCAGGTATGATCTCGGCACCCGACCTGCCCGGTGGCTGACATGCACATTACCCGTTCAGTTCTTGTGACCGCTCTCCTAGCCTCCAGCGGGTTGCTGGCCGCAGATATCCTGCTGACGAACGTCGTCGTGCGCCGCTTCGCTATTACACGCCGATTATGGCGAGCGTTTCGGCCGCTAATGAGGTGGTAAGGGTCGAAAATCAACTCTCGAAAACTCACATTCCTTCGACAGCTTTTACCGATAGCGGACTTTGCTCCTGCGACGATTTCCAGCATCCACTTCGACAGGTGATGGACATGTTTGGCTGCGTCAGTGTGTCGTTAGTCAGCTGCGCAAATTGCGCACCAGCGCTACACATTCCTCCCGCTCGATGAAGCGCGGCACCGGATAGCCGCTGCCTTCCTTGAGCGCGCCGTCAACGATACCGTCAATATCTTTTTCAAGAATCACGTCAGTGGTCCGGGGAATGCCGATCTCGGCGTTGAGGGCCCAGATGCGATCAATCAGTTTTTGTGCCAGCGCCGTTTCGCCTTCTGCGGCAACGCCCAGCCCGTTGTCGACAGCCAGTTCTGCCAGCCTTGTTTTGGCGTCATCCTTTAACAACTCCAGCACATGCGGCAGGACCATGGCATTGCCCAGCCCGTGGGGCACGCCATAGAACCGCCCCAACTGATGGGACACCGCATGCACATAACCCACCAGGCAGGTGGTAAACGCCAGGCCTGCATAATAGGACGCTAAAGCCATCGCTTCACGGGCCGCCAGATCCTGGCCGTTGGCACAGGCCTGCGGCAGATTATTGAGTATCAGTCGCGTCGCTGCGCGCCCGTAGTGCAGGCATTCATCCGTATCCCAGGTGTTGATGTAGGACTCGATGGCGTGCGTCAATGCATCCATGCCGGTGGCGGCGGTAATGTGCGGCGGCAGACCCCGCATGATCCCCGGGTCCAGTGCAGCGGCGGTGGGAATGATTCGCGGATCCGCAACAATCAGCTTTTCGTGGGTGACGTTATCGGAGATAACCGCCGCCAGCGTCACTTCAGAACCCGTGCCAGCCGTGGTGGGCACAGCATATAACGGGACGCCCGGCAGCTTCGCCACTTTCAGGCCCACACACTCCTGCGCGCTCAGGCCATTGGCGCCGGCCAGCGCGATCACTTTGGCGGCATCGATGGAAGATCCGCCGCCGCAAGCAAGCACACCGTCGCACCGGTGCTGGCGCAGCATGGCGATACCATCGTCGACCACCTTTACCGTGGGGTCGGGCAATACGCCGTCATAGATCGTGGTTGTTACGCCGTGTTTCTGCAAGGTCTCGAGGATGCCGCTGAGTACGCCCAATTGCAGCAGCGGCTTATCCGTCACCACCAGTACGTTTTTATGCGCAAACTGCGCGATGGTGGCGCACAGCTGTAACGCAGCGTCCTGACCCACGTAAACCACCGGACGCGGTTGGGGTGTCATGAGGATGCGCTTTTTGACCGATAACAGGGCCTTCCAGGCCCAGACCTTATAAAATGCCGGCATTGCCAAACCCTCATAGATTCCACACTGGAGGAGAGTCTGGCAGTCAGGCACGGATATGTAAATCGATTCAGCTGGTGCGGCGCATTTGCAACGATGACTTTGCTTTAGATGTTCGCTTCGACTAGCATCGCCGCCTCATGGCCCACCGACAGTTGCATCCCGATTCCCCCTGGTTGCTGGCCCTGCTCGCTGCCCTGGTCGCCCTTGGTCCGCTGAGTGTCGATGTGTACCTGCCGGCCATGCCCACAATGATGACGGCTCTGGGCACCGACATCAGGCACATGCACCTGACCCTCAGCACTTATCTCACTGGCTTTGCGCTGTTCCATCTCGCCTGCGGTCCCCTGGCGGACCGCTTCGGCCGCAAGCCGATCCTGCTCGGCGGCACGGTGTTGTTTGTCGTGGCGTGTATAGGCTGCAGCCTTGTCTACCACCATCGAGGAGCTATTGTTGTTTCGCTTTATCCAGGGCGTGGGTGCCTGCGTCGGCCCCACGCTGGCGCGCGCCGTGGCCCGCGATGTGTTCGGGCCCACGCGCGCGGCCCGGGCCTTGTCGCTGATCGCAATGTTGATGGCGCTGGCGCCGGCCGTCGCCCCCACCATGGGCGGCATCCTGATGCTGTGGTTACCGTGGCCCAGTATTTTCGTTTTCCTGGCCGTCTACGGCGCCGCAATGGTGGTACTTATTCAGTTGTTCCTTGCGGAATCGCTGCCCCAGCGCCAGAGCCTTCATCCCCTGTCCATCGCCCGCAACTATGGACAGCTATTGCGCAGCCCGATGTTTATTACTGCCACGTTCGCCAGTGGCCTGGTCTACGCCGGTCTGCTGGCTTATCTGTCGTCTTCCAGTTTCGTGTATATCGATATGCTCGGCGTCCCCGTGGAGTACTTCGGCTTCATTTTCCTCTCTTCAGTCGCGGGCTATATGCTGGGCAGTGGGCTGAGTGCCCGGCTGAGTCGGCACTACGATTCGGAGCAGACGGTCCTGGTTGGCGCCGCACTCGCAGCCGCAGCGACCGGCACCATGTGGCTCGGTACACACTTGCTGCCGCGCAGCATCGCCGTGCTGCTCCTGCCCATGATGTTCTACTCCACCGGCATGGGACTGGTGCTGCCCAACGCCATGGCCGTAGCACTGCGTCCTTTCGCCCATATCGCCGGCACTGCATCGGCACTGCTGGGTTTCATCCAGATGTCCCTGTCCGCCTCTGCCACTGCGCTGGTCGGTACCTATCTCAAGGACACGCCTGCGCCCATGCTGAACTTCATGCTGCTGATTACGCTCTTCGCCCTGCTGTTGAGCGTGAGCCTGTACCGCGGTCGGCCTCTGACAAAGTCTCCGACGAGGCCCTGACCCGGTGACTGCGCTGTGGCATACTCTGCCAGGATTTTTGCGGAGATTACAACGTGCGCACCGCCTCTGACGTTACCCAGCTGATTGGCAATACCCCTCTGCTGCATCTGAGACAGGTCTCGGAAAAAACCGGCTGCACAATTCTTGGCAAAGCGGAATTCATGAATCCTGGCGGCTCAGTAAAGGATCGCACGGCGCTGGGCATTATTCGCGCCGCGCAAAAGTCCGGCGAGCTACAGCCGGGCGGGCGCATTGTCGAGGGCACGGCGGGCAATACCGGTATTGGCTTGACCCTGCTCGCTAATGCCATGGGCTACAAGAGTACCGTGGTGATGCCCATTACCCAGAGCAAGGAAAAGATCGACACCCTCGAATTGCTGGGCGCCGACCTGCATCTGGTGGGCGCCACTTCCTATAAGGATCCCAACCACTACATCCACACCGCCGAGCGCCTGGCGCAGAAATTTGCCAAGCGCGAGCCGCACGGGGCCATCTGGGCGCGCCAATTCGACAATCTCGCCAATATGGATATTCACTGCCGCACTACAGGCGAAGAAATCTGGGAACAGACTGATGGCAAGGTGGACGGCTTTATCTGTGCCGTGGGCACTGGTGGCACGCTCGCCGGTGTATCGGTGGCGCTCAAGGAACACAACCCGGGAGTGACGATCGGGCTGGCGGACCCTGCGGGAGCCTCCCTGTACGAGTATTTCAAGAGCGGCGAACTGCACGCCAGCGAAGGCAATTCGATCATCGAAGGCGTAGGCATCAATCATGTGACGGACAATGTAGCGCAGGCGCGGGTCGATATCCCTTTTTGCATCAGCGATGAAGAGGCGCTGCCCTATATTTTTGACTTACTGAAATACGAGGGCCTGTGTCTGGGTGGTTCTGCTGGTATCAACATCGCGGGCGCTGTGCGTCTGGCCGAACACCTCGGCCCCGGACACACCATCGTCACCATCCTGTGTGATTACGGCAACCGCTACCAGAGCAAGCTGTTCAACCCGGTGTTCCTCGAGAACAAAGGTCTGCCCGTTCCCGAATGGCTGGTTATCTAGTCTACTTACTGAAACAAAGGATCGCGAATGAAGATCGGTATCATCTGCGGCAGTCACCGTCCGCACTCGCAGAGCGGCAAAATCTCACGCTATATCGAAAAGGCGCTATTGGCCCAGGGCCTGTGTGATGCCACCTGGCTCTATGACCTTGGTGGGAATCCACTGCCTTTGTGGGACGAAAGCATCTGGGAAGGCGATGAGCAGTGGCGGCAAATCCTCACGCCACTGAGCGAACAACTAAAATCCTGCGACGGATTGGTCATCGTGTCTCCGGAGTGGCACGGCATGGCACCGGCCGGCTTGAAAAACTTCTTTTCTGATGTGGACTGCGGGGGGCGAGCTGGCCCATAAACCCGCCCTGATCGTTACTGTGTCAACTGCCGATGGCGGCTCATTCCCGGTCGCCGAGCTGCGTATGAGCAGCTACAAGAACAGCCGTATCTGCTACCTGCCCGAACACCTGATCATCCGTTACGCCGATACCGTGTTCAACGATGACCCGGCGCAAAACAAGCCCAGCGCCCAGGAGTATTTCGAGAACCGACTGGCGTATTGCCTGGCGATGTTGCGGGAGTATGCACTGGCCTTCCAGCAAATACGCGCCAGCGGAAAAACATCGCTGGCAACGTATACCAGTGGGATGTGAATTCTGTTGCTCTGGTTGGATAGCACGCGCGTGCCAACATTAACTACCCTTGGCAGCGCGCTCTTTCTCGATAAGAAAATCAACGACCTTCAACATATTGGCCTGACCGCCCGCCTTGCTCCCGCTCACATGGTATTTGCCGTTTACCACTAATGCCGGGGTTCCGGTTATCTGCGCGGCCTTGGCTGTGGCGACAGCCTGGCGTACCTGGCTACTGACACCGAATGAGTTAAATGCCTTGGTGAAGTCCGCTTCAGAGACGCCGTGGGCAGTGAACAGTGCAGCGATTTCCTTCTCGGAGGCAAGCGGCTTGCGATCGACGTTCATCGCCTGGAAGATCACCGGGTTCATGGTATCAAGTACACCCAGAGCTTCAGCGGCGTAATACGCCTTGGCGTGCAGCTCCATTTTTTCCTGCCATACAGCCGGTACACCGCGAAAGTTCACATCCTCCGGCAAGGTTTTCTTCCATGCCTGCAGAATCGGCTCGAAGGAGTAACAATGGCCACAGCCATACCAGAAAAATTCCGCGACCTCGATTTTGCCGGGATCGACGGCCCGCACTGGCGGCGTAATCAAATCATAATCAGTCCCTGCAACATACGATTTTGCCGCGTCATCTGCCGCGATACAGGGCAGCCCGAATACCAGCAAAGAAAGTGTCAACAACAGTTGTTTGAACATGATTCTCTCCACAATAAATCCTATGCACGATGAGACAGCGGCCAGAGCTTGATGTTCTTGCGCGGAAAATAAAGGCGGCATAAATGCCGCGCTTTTTCCACTTCGCTCTACTTCAGGCCAGCTACATAGCTGGATACCGCTTCAATTTCCTTGTCACTGAGACCAAACGCGGTGGTGCGCATGATTTTTGCGTCACCATCATTGGTGCGGCCGGAAGGGTCTTCGTATCCCTTGCGATAGGCGCGCAATTGGTCTGCGACGTACTGCGCGTGCTGGCCCGCCAGCGCCGGAAAGCCGGCAGGCGCATTGCCCCGACCAGTCGGTGAATGGCAGGCGGTACAGGCAGCCACATTACGCTCGGCGACGCCGCTGCGATAGATCTTGGCGCCCAGCGCCAATAGTTCAGGATCAGTCTGACCACCTGAGCGCGCCTGGGAGGCAAAATAGGCGGCAATATCCGCCAGATCCTGATCCGACTTGCCATCCAGCTGTCCGACCATCGTGGGCACTACGCGCATACCGTCACGGATATCCCGCAATTGCTTGAGCAGATATTTCTCGCCCTGCCCGGCGAGCTTGGGAAAGGGCGCGGCGCTGTTGCCGTCCGCGCCATGGCAGGCGCCGCAGGCGACACTTTTACTCTTTCCGGCAGCCGCGTCACCGATGGGGTTGCTGTCGGCCGCAAAACTACCTGATGCCCAGCCAAGCGTGAGGCCGAACAAAATTGCTACTCTTTTCATGTTAATTCCAGATAAATCGTGGGAGGGGATGTGCTCACTTCGCCGGTGCCGGGCTGCCATGAACTCTATCAGCGCCGTGTAGTCTGCATCGGTGCAACCAGCACACATACCCGTGGGTGGCATTGCATTAATGCCCTTTTTCACAGACTCCAGCAATGCAGGCATGCCCTTGGCCATGCGGGGTTGCCAGGCGGCCGTATCGTGCGTCTTCGGCGCACCGGCAGCGCCGGTCGAATGGCAGGCGAAACAGGATTTTTGGTACAGTGCCTCTGTAGGTTCAGCCAGGGCACCAACGGTGGAACACATCAAAATAGCAGCAAAAAGCGTTTTCATGGAGAAACCCTCTAAATCACCCGGAAGCCAACTAACCACACAAGCATTTGATAACAGACGAAAAAAGCTGTGGCATTATATACGAGATAACCACACCAAAAAAGGCAATCCCGCGCAATGACCGACCCTGAGCAAGTCACAGCGCCTGTGGCGCCCAATTATCGCGGGGCGAAGTTTCTGACCAGTGCGGCGAAACTTTCACAATGTCCGCCCGACGCGGGTTGGGAGGTGGCCTTCGCTGGTCGCTCTAACGCAGGAAAGTCAAGTGCGATCAATAGCTTAACGAACAACAGAAAACTCGCAAAAACGTCCAGGACGCCAGGGCGAACCCAGTTGATCAATTTTTTCGAACTGTCCGATAGCCAACGCCTGGTAGACCTGCCCGGCTATGGATTCGCGAAAGTCCCACTGGCAGTGAAACGGGAATGGACCAAACAGCTGGAAAATTACCTGCAAAATCGCCAGTGCCTGCGCGGACTGGTTCTGCTCATGGATGTTCGTCACCCCCTGCAACCCTTTGACCGGCAAATGCTGGACTGGGCGCTGCAGGCGTCCATGCCGGTACACATCCTGCTGACCAAGGCGGACAAATTAAAAAGGGGTGCGGCCACAACCGCTCTGTTGCAGGTGCGCTCCGAGCTGCGACACCATGCGGACCTGACCAGCGTGCAGCTCTTTTCTGCCTTGAAACATGAAGGACACAAGGAATTGATTGTGGTGCTGGACGCCTGGCTGACGGATGTAAATGCGGATGCGGCGTCGGGAGAACAAATCGGCTAGTGCAGTGCAACGCACCCGTGGTGCAATTGACTACAAACGATCTTATATAAAAAACCCCGGCTACCTCCAAAAGAGTTAACCGGGGAACTTAGGGTCTCTTGGGGAAAGAGACTTGCCTGCATTGGCTCACAGAGATAAGCCATTAAGCATGTAGCTTGCGCTACATTTTCTATTGACACGCGGACACAGGAAAAGTTCAACCCATTACACTAAACAGTTTCTGGAAAAAACCTTCTCAGGGTATCTTTACTGCCGGGTAAGCACTGCAGACAGCGCCTAGTGCGCCTCATCCCAGTTGTTACCAACGCCCGCCTCCACCAGCAGCGGAATCGACAGCTCGGCGGCCTCGGACATCAGACGGCAGATCTGTTCGCGGACCTGGTCCACCTCTGCGACCGCCACCTCAAACACCAGCTCGTCGTGCACCTGCATGATCATGCGCGCATCCGCTTCGCCCTGCTGTAGCCAGTCATCCACCGCCAGCATGGCCTTCTTGATGATGTCCGCCGCAGTGCCCTGCATCGGCGCATTGATCGCGGTGCGTTCAGCGGCCTGCGCGCGCATCTTGTTGCGCGCATTGATTTCCGGAAGATACAGGCGCCGCCCGAACAGGGTTTCCACATAGCCCTGCTCCCTGGCCAGGGCGCGGGTGCGCTCCATGTAATTGGCCACGCCGGGATAGCGCTCAAAGTAGCGATCAATGTACTGCTGGGCTTCCTGGCGACCCAGGTGCAATTGCCTGGCCAGTCCAAACGCCGACATACCATAGATCAGGCCGAAATTGATCGCCTTCGCCTTGCGACGCTGTTCGCCGGAAACAGCTTCAAGCGCCACCTCGAAGACTTCAGCGGCCGTGGCGGTGTGCACATCCCGTCCTTCATTGAACGCCTTGAGCAGCCCAGCGTCGGCAGACAGATGCGCCATGATGCGCAGCTCGATCTGCGAATAGTCCGCCGCCAGTATCTGGTAACCCTTTGGTGCGATAAAGGCCTGCCGGATACGCCTGCCCTCCTCCGTGCGGATCGGGATGTTCTGCAGGTTGGGATCGGAGGAGGACAGCCTGCCGGTAGCGGCAACCGCCTGGTGGTAAGAGGTATGTACCCGGCCAGTCACAGGATTGACCATCTGCGGCAGTTTGTCGGTGTAGGTAGATTTGAGTTTGCTCAGGCTGCGATATTCAAGCAGCAGCTTGGGTAATGGATAATCCAGCGCCAGCTCCACCAATACTTCTTCAGCGGTAGAGGGAGCCCCCGTGGGGGTTTTCTTGAGCACCGGCAATTGCAACTTATCGAACAGGATTTCCCCCAATTGCTTGGGCGAGCCCAGGTTGAACTTCTGCGCCGGCCAGGTCATAAGCCTGGCCCTGCAGTTCCTGCAGGCGCTGCCCAGCTCGGCGCTGTGCTGAACCAGCAGTTCTCTGGAAATCAGCACGCCCCGGCGTTCAATGCGCGACAACACCGGCACCAGTGGCACCTCTATTTTGGTCAGCACTTCCTGCAGGCGGCCTTGCTCCTGTAGCTGTGGCCACAAGGTCCGGTGCAAGCGCAGGGTAATATCGGCATCCTCTGCGGCATAGGGGCCCGCCTCTTCCACCTTGACCTGGTTGAAGGTCAATTGCTTGGCGCCCTTGCCCGCGACATCCTCGAAATGAATGGTCTTGTGGCCGAGATATTTCAGCGCCAGGCTGTCCATATCGTGACGCGTGGCAGTGGAGTCCAGCACGTAGGATTCGAGCATGGTGTCAAAGCGGATACCCCGCAGGGTGATGCCGTGATTGGCCAGCACGCTGGCGTCATACTTGAGGTTCTGCCCCACCTTCGCCCTGTTCTCATCCTCCAGCAGCGGTTTCAGCGCGGCCAGTACAGCGTCGCGCGGCAACTGGACCGGCGCGCCCAGATAATCGTGCGCCAGCGGTACGTAGGCCGCCACGCCTGGCTCCACCGCGAAGGAAACGCCGACGATACGCGCCTCCATGTAGTTGAGGCTGGTGGTTTCGGTGTCGAAGGCAAACAACTCTGCCGCTGCCAGTGTTTTCAGCCAGGCATCCAGAGCAGACTGTTCGGTAACGATGTCATATGCGACCGCCAGCGCGTCGGCCCGCACCACCGGAGCTTCGCTGCTGTCCCAGCAGTTCATCCAGCCAGGAGCGAAACTCCAGGCGAGTGAACCAGTCCACCAGCGCCTCCCGATCCGGGGGCGCATTTTTCAGCTGCTCGGGTCTCAGCTCCAGAGGCACATCCATCTTGATGGTCGCCAGCATATAGGACAGGTAAGCGCTGTCCTTCTCCTGCTCAAGTTTCGCAGCCATCGTCTTGGCCCCGCGAAAGGACAGCTGCGCCACCTTGTCCAGATTGGCGTAGATAGCGTCAAGGCCTCCCAGTCCCTGCAGCAGGCCCAGTGCAGTTTTCTCCCCGACTCCGGGCACCCCCGGAATGTTGTCCGACTTGTCTCCCGTGAGCGCCAGCAAGTCGATGATAAGAGACGGCGGCACGCCGAATTTGGCCTCCACTCCCGCCTCGTCCATCACCGAATTGGTCATGGTGTTAACCAGCGTGGTATGTGCATTGACCAGCTGCGCCATGTCCTTGTCGCCGGTGGAAATCACCACGTGCCTGCCCTGCTCACTGGCCTGACGCGCCAGCGTGCCGATCACGTCGTCCGCTTCCACGCCCGGCTCACAAATAAAAGGCAGCCCCATCGCCTTGACGATTTCGTGAATCGGCTCAATCTGCTCACGCAATTCATCCGGCATGGGCGGGCGGTGCGCCTTGTAATTGGCAAAGATTTCGTCCCGGAAGGTCTTGCCCTTGGCGTCGAACACCACTGCCACCGGGCTGTCCGGATAGTCCGCCTGCAGGCGCCGCAGCATGCTGATCACGCCGCGCACCGCGCCGGTATTGCGACCACTGGAGGTGGTCAGCATGGGCAGGGCGTGAAAAGCCCGGTAGACGTAAGAGGAGCCATCAACCAGGACCAGCGGCGCAGTATTGGAATCCATAATAGAACTCACTATGTTAGGCGTTGCCACCGAGACAAATCGGCCAATTCATATTTTGTAAGCAAGTACTCGCTTTTATCAACGAGCTCTAAAAATCTATTGCTCCCAAAGTACTCTGGCAGAACGATAGGTGGTCTTCATCTTCGCCAGATCCAGGGGTGCCTTGAAAAATCCGTGGTAATCGCCCCTTGGATTTATAAGTACTATATTGGCACTATGATCTACCTGGTAGTTATCGCCCTCGCCCATTACCTTGCGAAAGGGCGTATTAAGCGCAGTGGCAACGCGGTGAATATCCAGGAACTCGCCGGTCACGCCAATAAAATCCGGGTTGAAAAAGGGCACATAGCCCGCCAGTTGCTGCACGGTATCGCGGGCCGGGTCGACGGACACCATAACCACCTGGGTGTCCTGTGCTTCGGTGCCTTCCAGACTGGCCATAAATTCATTGAGGAATGTCATGGTGGTAGGGCATATATCCGGACAATAGGTGAAGCCAAAAAACACCAGGCTCCACTTGCCCTTCAGACGAGCCCGGTTGAAGGGCACTCCCATGGTGGTCGACCAACTCAAATTCGCCGATGCTTCTGCGGGGTATCGAGCAAATACAGGCCATTGATTTTCATTTCCGATTCGGTCATCACCCGCGGCAGTGAAATTCGATGTACGAATCCGGCGACAATCGACAATGATAAAGACCAGCAGGCCAACGACCGTCAGTTTGATATTGCGCGATTGGCTCACAGGGTCCTCACTGGAAATACATAATGGTCAACGCAGCATAATCACAAACAACGACATCAGGTAAACAATGGAATACTTGAATGTCTCCATGGGCGCGTTCGGATTTTTGCCCCGCATCAGTGCAATGGCCCAGTACAGAAATCCACCCCCCAACACCACCGCACCGAGCAGGTATAACGGCCCGCTCATATGCGTGGCGAAGGGCAGCAGGGTAATCAGGAACATAAGAATGGTGTACAGCAGAATATGCAGCTTGGTGAACGCCACGCCATGCGTGACGGGCAGCATGGGTATTGCCACCAGGGCATACTCCTCGCGGCGATGAATCGCCAGGGCCCAGAAATGGGGAGGCGTCCAGGCGAAAATTATCAGCACCAGCAACAGCGCATGACCGTGAATTTCACCGGTGACAGCAGTCCAGCCAAGCAGGGGAGGCATCGCGCCCGCCAACCCACCGATCACAATATTCTGCGGCGTGGCGCGTTTGAGAAACATGGTGTACACAAACGCATAGCCCACCAGCGAGGCGAGCGTCAGCCACGCAGTGAGCGGATTGATCCAAACGATAAGAATATACATGCCAAGGCCACCCATGGCCGTGGCGAACAGGGCTGCCTGCAGATTGCTCACCCGGCCCTGCGCGATGGGGCGATTGTGGGTGCGGGACATTTTCTGGTCCACCCGCTGATCCACCAGATGGTTGACCGCAGCCGCAGAGCCAGCGCACAGTGCGATGCCCAGATTGCCCAGTACCAGAATATCCAGGGGCACCATGCCGGGCACCGCCATAAACATGCCGATCGCCGACGTGAGAATCATCAGCAAGACCACGTTGGGTTTGGTCAACTCCTTGTAGTCGCGCCAGCTGGCCGCGCCTGTCTGCTGTAGGTCTGCCATTACGCCCCTAGCCACCGGAGTTCTTGAGGAGAAATTTAAGGTCTGCAATCACGTCTTTATACGGAACCTCTTTATTGTAGGACATCATGACCCATCCTGCGGGGTCCACGAGGTACCAGGTACTCGAATCTGCCGCATGCTCCGGAAACAGTGCAGCGTAGCCGGCAGCGGACAGCGTCAGGGCCTGCAAGCCGCTATGCTCAGTCGCCAGATACCGGGCAAACTCGTCCGGCGGCGGGGGCTGGACGCCCATCGCTGAGTTCCCGCACCGCCAGTTGCGTACTCTCGACGCGTGTCTGTGCTGACATACAGGCGGCGCAGGCGGTTGAACTCTTTGCCCATCGCGAGATGAATCTGGCGCGTCACATAGAGGGTATTTTCGCAGGCCTCGTCACAACGTCCGCCCGCGGCGGGAATCACCATCGCCCAGCGCGGCTCCAGATCCGCAAACTTTATGCTCGACCCCGACTCGTCGCGCAGTGTCTGGTCATCCAATTGCCGTGGCGGCTGCACCAGCGTGCCCCGGTTGGCCGTGCCCACCATACCTACCAGGTCAAGGTCTCCGCGCGCGACGAAGTACCACAGCCAGGTGGCTGCCAGAATCATGGTTAGCGGAATGCCGCCGATCAACAACAGGATCATGCGGTTATTGGCGGTAGGGTTGGTGTCTGTCATTTACTTGCCTGCTCTCCCTGAACCCGTCATCAGCTGCCACAAATTGCTACTGCGAAACAGGTAAAACACAAAAAGTACTGCCGCCATCGCGAACCACTGCACTGCATAGCCCTGGTGTTTCTGCGGGCTCATATTCACCACCTGCCAATCAACTTGCAGAGCACCCGGTTCGCCGGCATCAATGCGGACAGGGAAGGGAAACACTTTGCCCCCCTGCAGCGCGGCCAGTGCCGGTCCAAGTTTGTCCATTTCCACTGCCTGTATACGTTTGGGCCAGGCGTTATCCAGTTGCTGCTCCGCCAGCATAAAGGGCTCTCCAGGCGCTACATAAACATGCCCCGTGATTTCCACGGTGCCTTCCACAATCGGCACCACCGGCAGGGCCCGCCTGGCAGCATCACCGGCTACCCACCCGCGGTTCACCAGCACGCTACCACCGCCGTCGGATAACTGCAGGATACCCAGAACTTCATAACCGAACTGGCCGTGCTGCACCTGATTGTCCAGAAGAAAGTACTTGTCGGGCAAAAAGCTGCCTGTCAACCGCACTGGCAAATAGGCTAATGACTCGGCCGTCTGTATCCCAGAGCCTGGATAGCGGGGCGGGGGCCTGCTGCTGGCGCTCCTCAAAAGCAGCTGCCAGATGGGCTTTTTCCTGTGCTCGCTGCAGTTGCCAGAAACCCAGACTGACCATCAGCGGCACCATCACCAGGGTAAACAGGGTTATGCGCCACTCGAGGTCAAACCTTAGTCCTGGCTTTAAACTAGACATCATCCTGCTCCAGGGCAAAGCATTGCGACTGGTTTATACTGCCCCGGACTACTGAAGGAGACATCCATTGTTAAAAGCTGCAATTGTCGTATTGATGCTGGCGCTGGTCGCTAGCCTGGGAAGCGGTTTCTATTTCCTGATGCTGGACCAGGGCGACAGGGAAAAGCGGCGCACGTTCCACTCCCTGGGCGTCCGGCTGGGCATCGCCACCGCGCTTATGGCCCTGATCATTTACGGTGTAGCCACCGGCCGGCTGGGCCATTCGAATCCCTGGGATGGGGCAGCAAAGCCTCCGTCAACCCAGGAATCAGCGCGGGATAATCCCTAGAGAATATAAACAAACAGGAACAGGAACACCCACACCACGTCCACAAAGTGCCAGTACCAGCTGGACGCTTCAAAACCGAAATGGTCCGTAGCAGTGAACTGCTTCCCGATTACCGAGCGCAGCAACTGGATCAACAGCATGGTCATGCCCATAAACACGTGAAAGCCGTGGAAGCCGGTCAGCATAAAGAAGGTGGAACCGTAAACACCGGCATTCAGGGTCAAGCCAAATTCGGTATAGGCTTCATGGTATTCCATGACCTGCAGGTACCAGGAAGGCCATGCCCAGCAACACCGTTATAGCGAGCCACAAGTTGAATTTCTTCCGGTTGCCGTTGAGGATGCCCGTATGTGCGATGTGGCAGGTAAAACTCGAGGACAACAGGATGATGGTGTTCCACAGCGGCAGCCACTGCCACCAGACGTGGGCGTCCGCGAACGACATGCTGGTGTGGGCGCTGGTAAATGAACCGTTATTCGCAATCGGTTGCGCCGCTGCACCGCCCACGGCCTCCTGGGGCGTGACCATCATCGGCCAGGAAAATTCAAAACCCGGCCACAGCAGGCCATTCATCCCCCCCCTTTCGCCTTCGCCCGCCAGCCAGGGGCCGACAAGAATGCGCAAATAGAACAGGGCACCAAAGAACGCGAAGAAAAACATCACCTCGGAAAAGATGAACCAGAACATACCCAGCACGTAGGACTTCTTCAGCTGGGCACTGTTCATGCCAGCTATGTTTTCCCTGATGGTGGTGCGAAACCAGCCAAAGAGCGTGGCGACAAAAAAGAACAGCCCACAGAGGAAAATAGTCCAGGAGTTGGTCGTCTCATTCGGATCGCCAAACGTCATGTCATTCATGATGTTGGCGGCGCCAAATATGCTCAGTATCAGGCCGATGGTGGCGCACATGGCCAACCTGCTCTTCTCCGGCACATAGTACTTTTCGTACGCGGTGGAAGTCTGACTTGTCATGTTGTTTCTCCGTTTATAGGGCGCAGGTCTCCCGACCCGCGCTTCAGCGCGCGGCTACTGCACCGCCTGCCATATTTGTTATATCGAAAATTGTGTAGGACAGGGTAATCGTTCCGATATCCTTCGGCAGGTCACGGTCCACAATAAACTGCAGCGGCAGCTCTGCTGACGCCTCCCCTGCAAGCGGCTGCTGCCTGAAGCAGAAGCATTCCGTCTTGTGAAAATACTCTGCTGCCCTGGCAGGCGAAATGCTGGGTATCGCCTGGGCAACCATTGGCATCGGACTGCGTGTTGCGCGCGAAAAACACCGTGTCATTGACCGCGCCCGGGTGCACTTTCATCATCGTTGTCGTCGGCGCAAATTCCCACGGCATGCCCGCATTGTTAGAGGCGAGAAACTGTATCGTCACTGTGCGGCTTTCATCGATCCCGGACTGCTCTGCCGTGTAGGCCTGCCCGCTGGTCTTGCCATTGATGCCAAGGGCATCGCACAGTACGTCATACAGCGGCACCATCACTACGAATACAAAAGCAAACATGAACATGGCGACCGTCACCAGCTTGATGACGGTATCGATGGTAGGATTGGCGCTGAGTCGAATCATGGTTCCTCAACTTATGAATGCGCGTGTGCCGGGTCGATTTTTGGTGGCGTTTCAAACGTGTGGTAGGGCGCAGGCGTGGGGATTGTCCACTCCAGCCCTTCCGCACCGTCCCAGACTTTTTTATCGCTGACCGGTTTGCCGGCCACGATAGTCGCGATCACGTTGTACAGGAACAGGATTTGCGACGCCCCGTAAATGAACGCGCCGATACTGGACATCATGTTGAAGTCAGCAAACTGCAGCGCGTAGTCCGGGATACGGCGCGGCATGCCGGCCAGTCCCACGAAGTGCTGCGGGAAGAAGGTCAGGTTGAAGCCGATGAACGAGATCCAGAAATGGGTCTTGCCCATGGTCTCGTTGTACATACGCCCACACCACTTGGGCAGCCAGAAATAGATGGCCGCCGTCATGCTGAATACCGCGCCCGCCACCATCACGTAGTGGAAGTGCGCGACTACGAAATAGGAGTCGTGATACTGGAAGTCGGACGGCGCGATGGACAGCATCAAGCCCGGTAAACCCGCCGATGGTGAACAGTACAAGGAAGCCGATGCAGAACAGCATAGGCGTCTCAAACGTAAGGGCGCCGCGCCACATGGTGGATACCCAGTTGAATACCTTCACCCCGGTCGGGACCGCGATCAGCATGGTGGCGTACATAAAAAACAGCTCGCCGGCGACCGGCATGCCCACTGTGTACATGTGGTGCGCCCACACGATAAATGACAGGAAGGCAATGGACGCGGTGGCGTACACCATGGAGTCATAGCCAAAAAGCGGCTTGCGGGAAAACGCAGGAATAATCTGCGACACCACACCGAAAGCCGGCAGAATGATGATGTAAACCTCGGGGTGCCCGAAGAACCAGAAGACGTGCTGGAACAGACACCGGGTCACCGCCGCCAGCGGCGGAGAAAAAGCTGGTGCCAAAATGCACATCCATCAGCATCATGGTCACCGCGCCAGCCAACACCGGCATGACGGCAACGAGCAGGAAGGCGGTGATCAGCCAGGTCCACACGAACAGCGGCATTTTCATATACGTCATGCCTGGCGCGCGCATATTCATCACCGTGGCGATGATATTGATGGAGCCCATAATGGACGACAGGCCCAGTACGTGGATAGAGAAAATGAAAAACGTCACCGATGGACCGGCATAAGTGGTGGAGAGCGGGGCGTAGAACGTCCAGCCCGCCTGCGGCGCGCCGCCTTCCATGAACAGCGTAGATGCCAGCAGCAGGAAAGTTGGCGGCAAAATCCAGAAACTCCAGTTGTTCATCCGCGGCAGCGCCATATCCGGCGCCCCGATCATCATCGGGTATCAGCCAGTTGGCGAGCCCGACGAAGGACGGCATGATCGCGCCAAACACCATTATCAGTCCGTGCAGTGTGGTCATCTGGTTGAAGAACTCAGGCTCCACCAGCTGCATGCCAGGCTGGAACAGCTCGGCGCGGATGATCATGGCGAAAGAGCCACCCAGATATAAACATGGCAAACGAGAACCACAGATACATGGTTCCGATATCTTTATGGTTGGTGGTAAACAGCCACCGCGTGAGGCCCTTGGCAGGGCCGTGGTGATGATGTTCGCCCATCGTTAACTCCTCCAATTAGCCTTTTTTACGGTTGTACACGTCAATGGGCTGCACCATGTCGCCCATGTTGTTGCCGAATGCGTTGCGCTGGTAGGTGATTACGGCCGCCATGTCGACGTCGTTCAACTGGCTGCCAAAGGCCTGCATGGCCGTGCCGGGCACGCCGTTGATACCGATACCGAGGTGGACGGCGAGATCGCCGGTGGCAATTGCACTGCCGGCGATCGCTTTGCCGAGGCCGCCCTCACCATTGGCGCCGTGGCAGGCAGCGCAATTGGTGTCATAGACGGCTTTACCGCGTGCCATCAGCTCATCCAGCGTAAAGGTCTGGGCCATCAATTCCTTGATCTGTGCGGCTTCAGCCTGCTTGGCACTAAACCACTTGGCGTATTCTTCCTTGCTGACCACATTGACCACGATTGGCATAAAGCCATGGTTCTTACCGCACAGCTCCGCGCACTGGCCCCGGTAGATGCCCACCTCGGAGGTTCTGGTCCAGGCCTCGTTGATAAAACCGGGGATCGCGTCTCTCTTGACCGCCAGCATGGGCACCCACCAGGAGTGAATCACATCGTTGGCGGTCACCAGAAAGCGCACCTTGGTGTCGACCGGCAGCACCAGCGGCTCATCCACTTCCAGCAGATAGTGTTCGCCCTTCGCCTCGGTATTATGGATTTCGGTCTGCGGCGTACGTAGATTACTGAAAAAGCTGACATTTTCGCCGCCTTCGTTCAGATATTCATACTTCCATTTCCACTGGTACCCGGTAACGACAACATCGAGCTCCGCTTCTTCGTTATCGTAAATGTTAAGCAGCGTAGGTGGTGGCGGGGACCGCCATAGCAACGCAGGATAATAAAGGGCACCACGGTCCAGGCGATTTCCACCCTGGTACTCTCGTGAAAGGTGGCCGGTGTGACTCCCCGTGATTTGCGATGGTAAATTATCGAGTAGAACATCACGCCGAAGACGACGGCGCCGATAACGACACAGATCCACAGGATTATCATGTGCAAGTCATATACTTGCCGACTCACCTCCGTGACCCCGGGCGGCATGTTGTATTCGCTAACCTCACCGCCAGCTGCCATGGCGAGGACGCTCATCAGCAACAGCACAGGACCAAGCGCGAGCTTGCACAGCCGCTTCGCTTCAAAACCCATTTCCCGTGTCTCCCTGTAGTAAACCTGTTATGCCCTAACCGGCAATCCACCGCTCATGCCGAGCCTTACCCAACGGCCCGGGCAAATAGCAATCGCCCGGAGTTAACGCCTGAAAAGGACGGGTGACCCGAGGACACTTTTTGCTGCAACTTGCCAGTTGATGTGCGTTTTTCCACTGCGACAAAATGTCGCGCCTACAAAAACGCCGGAATTATAGCGGATAAAAAGCACAAATCCTACAATGTTACAGCCTTTGTAGGGCTATGGTATTTTTCACGCCAGCGACCGGGAACCCGCTGCCTGAAGGACAGCGGTGGACGGGTAGTATCCCCCTAGCGAAATGGTGGAAATGTACTAGCCTGTAGACACTCTTTCTACAACGTACACCTCGACATCGGGTCGACCATGGTCCCATCGGGCATTAGAGCAACCATCCGTGCCGCTCTCCGTGCGGAAAGCGAAACCCATCAACTGCGCTCGCAACTTGAGCAGCAACTTCCACAATTGCAGCTCAAACTGCTGCTGCCTGAGCGTGAACCGGTAGCGGCGCTGATGGCATTCATCACGGGCTACGTGGAAAGCGTACCCAGCTGCCTGCGCCTGGTCACTGCGGTGAGCAAACGCCTCGGTTTTTTCGACTATGCCGCGCCCTTTCTACATCTGGCCGAGGATTACTTCCTGCAGCCTCCCGAAGTGCTACCGCAGGACGGGGGGCTGGAGGGCCTGCTGGACAAGGCGTTTCTGGCGCACCGCTTGCTGGAGGAGGTAAATGACCACCATATCAAACACCTACAGCGGCCCCTGCTGCCCCTGGACATGACCGAGGCAAATATCATTGTGCATCATCTGCTGGGGGATGCGTTCGCTACGCGGCTGGAGCAACTGGTTCAGTTTACTGCGGCGCAATTGCTGCACAGGGAGCACGTCTGGGAGCAGGTGCGCGCACTGCCGGGCACGCGGGAGGCGGCAGTCCCGGTGGTCTCGTCCGAACATCTGACTGAGCCAGCCCAGAAAATCAGGTTGCGCCTCGCCTCCTAATCCTCCGGTTTTTCGTGGTCCGTGCCGGGGTCGATAAGCGTGATCACCTGGGCGGGAGTTTCCACCCGTCGCGCGGCAGCGCGCGTTACTCGCGTAGGCAGTTCCGGCGGTTTGTCAGCGGCGGCCACCACCGGGTTGGAAGCCGGTAGTCCAGGACGATCTTCACTGAATCCACAGCTCACACACAGTCGCTGGTCCGTGTCCTGGTCGACCACGATCTTGTCCATCTGGCCACAGCGGGGGCACACAGCTCCAGCGATAAAACGCCGACGGTGCGGGTTGTCTTGCATGAATTGCTCTCTGCTTGGTGGCGCGGGTCTGGCCAGACCGCATCAGGCTGGCTATTGTAACAGCCTAAGCCGCCACGAGTTCACACCCATGCGACACTACAACCACATCAGCCTCCGCAGTTTCCAGGGCAAAAGCCCCGACGTCGGCCAACGCGTGTTGATCGACCCCAGCGCCGTAGTGTTGGGCGAGGTCACTCTGGAGGATGATGTATCTGTCTGGCCTCAAGTTGCCATCCGCGGCGATATGCACCGCATCAGAGTCGGCGCCAGGACCAGCGTGCAGGATGGCAGCATATTGCATATCACGCATGCTGGACCCTTCAACCCCGATGGCTGGCCCCTGGACATCGGTTGCGACGTAACCATCGGCCACCGCGCTGTTTTGCACGGCTGCACCATAGGCAATCGGGTATTGGTAGGTATGTCTGCGACGGTTATGGACGGCGCGGTGGTAGAAGATGACGTGGTGATTGCCGCTGGCGCTCTGGTCACTCCGGGGAAACGCTTGCGCAGCGGCTATCTCTACACCGGCAGTCCTGCCCGCGAGATGCGCCAGCTGAGTGAAAAAGAACTGGCCTACTTCACCTACAGCGCCAACAACTATGTCAGGTTGAAGGACCAGCACCTTGCGGAGCTGGAGTCAGCCATCTCATGATGAGACAGATCAGGCGGCGGCTATGACCTGGCGCAACTCATTGATCACCGGACCGGTTTCAGGACGCACACCACGCCAGATATAAAACGACTCGGCCGCTTGCTCGACCAACATGCCCAAGCCGTCGGCTACAGCCCAGGCAGCGTGAAAAGCCGACCAGCGCATAAAGGGCGTAGGCTCTGCGCCGTAGACCATATCGTAGCAACAGCTGCGCTCAGTCAACAGCGAGCCAGGCAATTCCGGCATGGCCCCCGATAACCCGGCACTGGTAGCGTTAATAA
This sequence comes from uncultured Gammaproteobacteria bacterium, assembly GCA_963844975.1. Taxonomy (GTDB): domain Bacteria; phylum Pseudomonadota; class Gammaproteobacteria; order Pseudomonadales; family Halieaceae; genus Marimicrobium. Next base: position 265,041 of record CAWJQO010000014.1, read on the forward strand.
CCAGATCAAACTGACGCGCACCGATCAGATCGTAAGCCCCGCCCTCCAGTGGACCAACATCCGCAAACTCCACGGCCAATTGCGCCGCCCGGCCGCCGGTTCGATTAACCACCAAAAGCTCTTGTGGACACTCCTGCAACAACGGTTCCAATACACCGCGTGCGGCACCACCAGCACCGATAAGTAACACCCGCAATCCCTGCACGGCCCAACCGAGATTGGCGATGAGATCCCGCACCAGGCCAATGCCGTCAGTGTTATCGCCCTCGATTACACCGTCCGGTGCGCGGGTGAGGGTATTCACTGCGCCCGCCCGGGCAGCCCGCTCACTGAGACGATTGGCGAATTCAAAGGCCTCGCGTTTGAATGGCACTGTGACATTCAACCCCGCTCCGCCACCGTTAAAAAAATTGCTTGCCGCTTGCGCAAAGCCATCCAGTTCAACCCGTACTGCGCGGTATAGCATCTGCTGTGAGCACTGCTGTGCAAACATGGCATGAATGAGGGGTGACTTGCTGTGCTTGATGGGGTTGCCGAATACGGCGTACCTGTCTTTTTCGGTCATGTATTGCACTTCCCACCTTCTGCTTCGGCCAACCAGTCCCGGTCGCGAAGGTAAAACTGCGTTAACTCTGCCTCCGGCGACCCCGGCGGCGGACAATAGTTATACTCCCACCGCACCAAAGGGGGCAGGGACATCAGAATGGCCTCCGTGCGCCCTCCCGACTGCAGGCCAAACAGAGTACCCCGATCGAACACCAGGTTAAATTCCACGTAACGGCCTCGTCGATAGAGCTGGAACTGTCGTTCACGCTCTCCGTAGGACTTGCCCTTATTGCGCTGCACGATCGGGCGGTAGGCACGAATATACGAGTCGCCCACAGCACGCATGAAGGCGAAGCAGGTTGCGAAATCCCACTCGTTCAGATCGTCGAAAAATAGTCCTCCGACGCCGCGCGGCTCCCCGCGATGTTTAAGGTAAAAATACTCGTCACACCACCGCTTGTACCGCGTGTAGACATCGTCGCCAAACGGCGCGCAGGCGTCGGCCGCCGCCTGATGCCAGCTGATGCAATCCTCCCGATTACCGTAATAAGGCGTGAGGTCATAGCCACCGCCAAACCACCAGATGGGCTCCTCACCGGCCTTGTTGGCGACAAACAAGCGAACATTGGCGTGCGAGGTGGGGACGTAAGGGTTGTGCGGGTGAATGACCAGGGACACTCCCAGCGCTTCATAACTGCGACCCGCCAACTCCGGTCGCGATGCGCTGGCTGAAGGGGGCAGCTCCGCACCCTGCACATGGGAGAAGTTGACGCCCGCTTTTTCAAAGACAGCGCCATCAGCCAGCACACGACTGCGGCCGCCACCACCCTCGGGGCGCTGCCATTCGTCGGTAATAAAGTTGGCTTCGCCATCCTCTAACGCCAAGGCGTCGCAAATGCTGTCCTGCAGCTGCAAAAGATAAGACTCGACCTGCTCGACCTGCATGCCCGGCGTTCCTCGGGGGACTTGTCGGGGCGCATTATACTCACCCACCTACGGTAACTGTACTACTCCCGGATAAATTGACCGCTGATCAGATCCCGAATGCTGGTCGGTCGCCCCGCAGTGCCGAGCTGAGCCCGGCAGCAGGTAGTCCAGACCGTCACCAAAATAACGTCGCACCTGAAACGCCTCCAGAGCCGGGCGAGCGCCCGCCCGATTGGCAGAAGTGGAAACCAGCGGTCCGCCCCAGGCTGCGCACAGGGCACTGACCACCGGGTGGTCGCTCACTCGAACCGCCACCGTAGCGTGCTCCCCACAAATCCAGCCCGGCACCCGGCCCTGGTGGGGCAGCAACCAGGTAACAGGGCCCGGCCAAGCCGCGCTGAGAGTATGACGCTGTTGCGCTGTGAGATCAGACAATAAAAATTCTATCTGGCCCAATGTTGCTGCCACCAGGATCAGTCCTTTGGTCACCGGCCTTGCTTTCAGTGCCAGCAGATGTGCTACAGCGTCCTCATTATTGGGATCACAGCTAAGCCCCCATACCGCTTCTGTTGGGCAACCGATCACGCCGCCCCGGCGCAGGGCGCAGATTGCTGCCTGCAGGCGCAGTGGACTGGGAGGCAGGGGCAAAATCAGCCTTTCAACTTTTCCTGCAGAGCCGCGTCCTTGGCATAAATCTCCTGCGCATTCGCCGCGCGTTCATCTCGCATACGTTGTGCCAGCGGCTCATCAGCCAGCGAAAGTATTTGCGCTGCCAGGTAAGCCGCGTTCTTGGCTCCGGCCTTGCCTATAGCGACGGTGGCCACAGGAATGCCTGCGGGCATCTGCACCGTGGACAACAAGGCATCAAGCCCATCCAGAGAAGCATTCATGGGAACGCCGATAACCGGCTTGACCGTGGCTGCGGCGACAGCTCCGGCCAGGTGGGCCGCCATACCTGCAGCCGCGATAAAGACTGCGCATCCGCGCTGTTCGGCATCCTGCACATATGCTTTGGTCGCTTCTGGTGTGCGGTGCGCCGAGGTAATTCGCGCTTCAAATGTAACTCCGAAAGTGCGCAAGAACATCAAAGCTGGCCTCCATCACAGGCAGGTCAGAGTCCGATCCCATCACAATCGCTACAAATGGCTTACTCATTAATTATCTCCTGTGACAGCAGTGGTAAAGGCTGCAGTTGTGACGGTAAAAAAGCAGCGAAATCTAACCAACTAAGGCTGGCTTGGCAAGCACCCTACCGCTAGCAGCGAATATAACCCCCCGCGGTCCGCGCCACCTGACCGGTCAACTCCAGAGTGGACAACTCTGCCAGCACCTGCGCCACTGGCCGCGAGCTACGCTGTGCCAGTTCGTCCAGGGCAACGACCTCAAAGCCTACCAGTGTCAGCAGCCAGGACCCGTCCGTCGGCGCACGCCTGCCGGGCAGGTGCCGTCGTGGCAAGGTCCCGCTGCAGCGCATACAGGGGGCCCAGTTCTTCCAGAATGTCATCGACATCCTGCACCATCTTGGCACCATCGCGGATTAATTGCAGACAACCCCTGCCGCCGTCATGGAGCATGGACCAGGGCAGGGCAAACACTTCCCGGCCCTGCTCCAGTGCCGTTCCCGCTGTTATCAGTGAACCGCTGGGCAGCGCCGCCTCAATAACCAGCACGCCCAGCGACAGGCCACTGATAATACGGTTGCGCTTGGGAAAATTGTGCCGCAGCGGCGGTGTACCCGGAGGAAACTCTGTCACCAGGCAGCCCGCCTGCTCCAGCTGCGCCGCCAGCGCCTGATGCCGCTGGGGATAAACGCGATCGATCCCCGTCGCCATAACGGCGACACTTTTGCCTCCCGTCGCAAGCGCGCCCCGATGTGCAGCGCTGTCGATTCCCAGCGCCAGGCCTGAACAGATATGCAATCCGGCACTGGCCAGCTGCCCACTCAGGGCCTGCGCTACGCGCAGACCGGCGGGACTGGCGCGACGGCTGCCTACCACCGCCAGATGCGCCTCCAGCAACACAGCCGGATCCCCGCGCACATACAACAGGGGAGGGGGGTCGGGGATTGCTCGCAACAGCGGGGGATAGCACTCGTCATCAATGGCTAATGCCATCGCACCGGCGGCTCTGGCTGCGGCTTTCGCTTTTGCAACATTCATACATCATCCTTGATGTAACGTTTGCTGAGTTAAAGGGGCGGGGAACCCCGCGGCCATCACACTGTGCAATGGCCTGCTAGATCTATCATGGGTTTTTAACGAGATCGAAAGTCTTCAGCGGCCGGGTGGCCTTGAGAATAATCGCATAGCTGACTTTTTCGTATGCCTCAAATACCATCGCCAGACCCGCCCGGGTATCGGGCAACCGCACATTCGATTGCGCAATCTTGTCGAAAACAAGCTCCCCCGCCTGATAAACGGCCAGAACATCCCCGTTTTGCAGCCCCTCTCGCTTGCCCTTGTTGATCACTACAATGCTCATATTGCCAATCTGGGTGAGGCCGCCGTCTACTGCAATCATGACGCCACCGACAATTTCCTGTTGCGGAGCCTTCGGGTGAAAGCTTGCATCCAATACGCGCTCTGCCTGAGGCAGCAAGCGGTCGCCATCTCGCACCTCTTCCGTAACGCGGGTGATCTCCAGCTCGGTGACATCATCCCGGTTGCTGCTTAGCAGCTTGGCACTGCCAACATCCCTGACCTGATAGCCCCAGCGATTCCTGGGTCACCGGGTCTACATAATTCTGGCCGATCTGGTAGATACCGTAGGCGCGCTCTCCATCCGGGAAAGGGCCGCGACCAAAAATCCTGTTGCCGGGTCCGCTGATTAAACGTCTTTCATCCCCCGCCACTATGTATGCTGAGTTGTTGATCTCATTTGCGTCCATAACCCGATTGTTGATCAACCAAGGGCCAATCTGGTCCATGGGGATAACCGGGATCGCAAGATCCAGAGGACTTACACGCATATTGGGAGTCAGTTTGACATCTCGACCGCGATTCAGGCGCAGACGGGGCTTGCCATCTACCCAGACCAGATAAAGTTCGTCTCCGGGGTAAATAAGGTGGGGATTGTCGATCTGCGGATTGGCCTCCCACAACTCGGGCCAAAGCCAGGGCTCTTTGAGATACATACCGGAGATACCCCAAAGGGTATCGCCCTTCTTGACAATATAGGTTTCCGGCACATCTTCATTGAGCTCCATAGCCGCCTGCGTCCACCCGCTGAAAAGCAGTGCTAAAAGCAGCAGACAAATCGATAGTGACTTTGTTTTCATTTTTTGCGTCCCTGTATGGCCTGTTTATTATTTGCCAATTCATATAATGGGTGCCGTTCTCGCACCTGCCTTGAGCACAGCGCGATATCATGACACCGCCGCCAACCCGTGATGCACCCCGACGCTAGTCGCCCTTTAATCACAAGCTGTATAATGAGTACAGTTTGCTGCCGCGGTTTGGAGCTGGCAAGCCCAAATGTTATTAATTCACGCAGCCAATTTCAGCCACTTCTGACTACCTGGTGGGCATTCAATATCATGGCCGTACTGGAAATACTCAAATTCCCCGATACCCGCCTGCGCACCGAAGCCAAGCCAGTTGCACAGGTGACTGATGCCACTCGTGCGCTGATCGACGATATGCTTGAAACCATGTACGCCGCGCCCGGTATCGGTCTTGCGGCAACCCAGGTAAATGTTCACCAGCGACTACTGGTCATGGACATATCCGATGATAAGTGTCAGCCGCTGGTATTTATCAATCCCCAGATCACCGTGCTGGACCCCGAACTCGGGCGAATACGACGAGGGCTGCCTGTCTGTTCCAGGATTCTATGAAACTGTCTGTCGTCCCCAGCGAGTCGAGCGTCTCGGCACTGGGCCGTGATGGCAGCCCTTTCACCTGCGAGCTGGAGGGTCTCGCGGCGATCTGTCTGCAGCACGAAATCGATCACCTGAACGGTAAATTGTTCGTCGATTACCTGTCACCCCTGAAGCGGCAGCGTATCCGCAAAAAGCTGGAAAAAGACCAGCGCGAACGCGCCTGAAGCGCATGTCAAAATACCCGCTGCGTGTCATATTCGCCGGCACACCCGACTTTGCCGCCATTCATTTAAGGGCCTGATAAATAGTGAGCACCAACTTCTGGCGGTGTATACGCAGCCAGACCGACCCGCGGGAAGAGGCCGGAAACTACAAGCTAGTCCGGTGAAGCAGCTGGCAGAACAGGCCGGACTGCCGGTGTACCAGCCCGCATCACTGAAAGATGAGGGGGCGCAACTGCAGCTGGCCGCATTGGGTGCTGACGTCATGGTCGTGGTAGCTTACGGACTGATCCTGCCGCAGGCCGTGCTCGACACGCCGCGCTTCGGTTGCCTGAACGTACACGCTTCCCTGTTACCCCGCTGGCGGGGTGCCGCGCCAATACAACGCGCCATTGAGGCGGGAGATACCACCACTGGTATCACTATCATGCAGATGGATGCGGGCCTGGATACCGGGGCCATGCTTGCTACCGTCAGCTGTCCGATAGGCCCCCGAACCAGTGCAGCCGACCTGCACGACGAGCTCGCCCTTTTGGGTCCCCCGCTGCTGCAGCAAGTCTTGGCGGATATCGAACGTTATCAAAGCCAGAGCCGCGCACAGGATGACGAACAGGCCAGTTACGCGCATAAAATTCTCAAAGCCGAGGCACTGATAGACTGGAGTAGCAGCGCCGTGGCGCTGGAGCGCAAAGTCCGGGCCTTTAATCCGTTTCCTGTTTGTTACAGCATGCTCCGCGGCAAGCGGGTCAGGGTCTGGCAGGCCAGGCGCGCTGCCTGCAGATGCCACGCTGGAAGCGCCCGGGACGATTCTGCGCGCTTCCGAGGAAGGTATAGTGGTCAGCTGCGGCGAGGGCGAGCTCGCCCTTGAAATACTGCAACTTGAGGGTGCCACAAAACTGGCAGCCTGGCAGATTTTCAACGCGCACCAGGCGCAATTTGCTACCGGCGGGCGCTTTGATTTGCCGATAGAGCGTGCGGGTTGATGGCTCTGGATGTCCGGGCCGCAGCCGCTTGCGTCATCGGTGACGTCATCGGCGGTCACTCCCTGAACCAGGCCCTGCCGGACAGACTCAACAGGGTTAGCGAGCGGGACCGAGGCCTGCTGCAGCAACTGTGCTACGGCACCCTGCGCCAGAGCCCACGACTGCAGGCTATTCTCGGGCAGTTGCTGGAAAAGCCGCTGCGGGACAAGGACCGGGATTTACAGGGTCTGCTGCTGTGCGGACTCTACCAATTAGACAGTACTCGGGTACCAGACCACGCGGCAGTCGCAGCAACTGTGGGTGCCACGCGGGCACTGAAAAAACATTGGGCGAAGGGCATGACCAATGCCGTATTGCGGCGCTATTTGCGCGAGCGAGAGCAACTGTCAACAATGCTGGATCAGGCGGCAGCAGCCAGCCATCCGCCATGGTTATTCCAAAGAATAATGGAACAATGGCCGGCCGCAGCTGCCACCATCATCGAAGCAAATAACCAGCAACCCCCTATGACCCTGCGTGTAAACGATCGACGACTTTCAAGACAGGAGTACCTTGGCGCTCTGCAAAACCAGGGTATTGCAGCCACTGCAGGAAAACTGAGTCCTCACGCGATCAGGCTAGCGTATCCGACAGATGTGTGGGAGCTCCCCGGTTTCATGGCAGGGGATGTGAGTGTGCAGGATGAGGGCGCCCAGATGGCTGCCATCCTGCTGGGGGCCGACGCTGGAGAACGCATACTGGACGCCTGTGCCGCCCCGGGTGGCAAAGCCTGCCATATACTGGAGTTGCAGCCTGGGTTAGCCGAACTGGTAGCCATGGATATCGACGCTGTACGCCTGCAGAAAGTATCGGAGAACCTACAGCGCCTGGGTCTGGAGGCCACCCTGTTAACCGGGGATGCCGCGCAACCCCCGGCCCATCTGGAGCCAGCCAGTTTTGATCGTATTCTGGTGGACGCACCCTGTTCGGCCAGTGGTGTACTGCGCCGTCACCCCGACGTAAAGTTGCTGCGCCGCGAAAGTGATATTGCTCAACTGGCAGTGCAACAAAGAAGCTTTCTCCACGGGCTGTGGCCGCTGCTGAAAGCCGGCGGTACTTTGCTCTACGCCACCTGCTCGATCCTGGATGAAGAGAATAGCCAGGTGGTGCAGGGCTTTCTCAGCTGAACAGGAGGACGCCAAACTGTCCTGCGCAAACATGTCGTGGGGCATGGCTGCTGCCTGTGGGCGTCAACTGCTGCCGTTATCCGACGGCCCCGACGGTTTGTTTTATGCCTTGTTGCGCAAGACCGGGTAATTATTGTGTGTCCCCACCAACACTCATATCAGCGTATGGCCGGTCGTGTTTTTTTAATCATTTCATAAGCGGCCTGAATCTCCTGGGCACGCGTGGTTGCGAGCTTGATCATCGCCTCGGGCACGCCTTTAGCGATAAGTTTGTCCGGATGGTTTTCGCTCATCAGCCGGCGATAGGCCTGTTTTAATTCCTTGTCGCCGACTGCACTGTTTACTCCCAATGCCGCGTAAGCATCGGCAAGGCTAGTACCGCGCTGCGCTGCCTGGCCACGGTGGTCCTGAAAATGCTCCTGCGCCCTGGTCATGCGCAGCAGTTGTTCCAGCTGTGCAGCGCCCAAGCCCATCACACTGGCGATGCGCACAAGAGCCGCATGCTCGGCGGGCTCCATACCCTGATCCGCTTGCGCCAGCGCTATCAAAAACAGCAGTAGTGTTTGTTGTATCTGTCGCTGCGGGCCACAGGTCTGTAAAAAAGCTGCGACCACCGGCTCCATTTTAAAATCACCTGCGGCTCCACGACGAAACAGATCGATTGCCTGCTGACGCTGGTCTGCACCCAAGCCCATCTGCGTGATGATCTGCTCAGTGCGAGCGATCTCAGATTTTGAAATATGGCCATCAACCTTGGCCAGGTAACCCAATAGCTGAAAGGTCGTCTCAAAAAAACTGTTCTTGATGTGCTCGATATTTTCCGGCGAACCGAAGCGCAGTGCTTTCGCCAGGGCGCGGTCGAAGGCGTGACCGAAAAACACGCCGAAGATCAAGCCGGGCACATTTCCGACCGCGAGTCCCATCAATCCGCCAATCACTTTTCCGAAAAACATGTACCACCTGTCCAACGAGCCACTCTAAGGGTCAAAGCTCTGCCCATCCCGGCAAGCGCTGGTTGCTAAGGCGCGGCTTCATCCTGACCAGCAACAGTCCCGTCGCATTCATGGGAGAATTTCAATTTCGAGGAAAGCGCGTATTATGCCGCCAAAAGAGGCTGTATTATAGTCGGCTTTTGCAGTGATCTGACGGGCGGCCCGGTGGCACAAACCAAACGCGATATTCTTACATTTCAAGCGCTGATATTAAAACTGCAACAGTTTTGGGCGAGCTCAGGGCTGTGTAGTGTTGCAGCCTCTGGATATGGAGGTGGGTGCGGGAACCTTTCACCCCGCCACTTTCCTGCGCGCGGTGGGTCCGGAGAGCTGGAACGCGGCCTACGTACAACCATGCCGCCGCCCCACCGATGGCCGCTACGGCGAAAACCCCAACCGACTGCAGCATTACTACCAGTTCCAGGTGATCATGAAACCTTCCCCGGAAAACTTTCAGGAGCTGTACCTGCAGTCACTGACGGCGCTGGGTGTGGATACCGCCATCCACGACATCCGTTTCGTCGAAGACAACTGGGAGTCACCCACCCTGGGGGCGTGGGGCCTCGGCTGGGAAGTCTGGTTGAACGGTATGGAAGTCACCCAATTCACCTATTTCCAGCAGGCCGGAGGCTTGGAGTGCTATCCCGTCGCGGGTGAAATTACCTATGGCATCGAGCGTATCGCCATGTATCTGCAGGGTGTTGACAGTATTTACGACTTGCTGTGGTCCGAGGGACCCGCTGGCAAGGTGACCTATGGTGATGTGTTCCACCAGAACGAGGTGGAGATGTCCCGCTACAATTTCGAGGAGGCGAATATAGAACATCTGTTCGCTCACTTTGACTACTGCGAACATGAAGCCTTGCGCCTGGTAGAGAAAAATCTGCCGCTGCCCGCCTATGAAATGGTCATGAAGGCATCCCACACCTTTAACCTGCTGGATGCCCGTCACGCCATTTCTGTTACCGAGCGACAGCGCTTTATCCTGCGCGTGCGGACTCTGGCGCGAGCGGTCGCCCAGGCCTACTTCAATGCGCGCGCGGCATTGGGATTTCCGTTGGCGTCGGCAGCCTTGCGCACGGAAGTGCTGGATCGCATGCAGGCAGAGGCAAGGTAGATTATGCGTACTGACACCCTGCTGGTAGAACTGGGCACAGAAGAATTGCCGCCCAAGGCACTGAAGTCCCTGGGCCTGGCTTTTCGCGATGGCATTGTTGATGGCCTTAAACAACGGCAGCTGGGCTTTGGCCGGGTACAGTGGTTCGCCACGCCAAGGCGCTTGGCAGTACTTATACTAGAGGTACAACTGCAGGCGCCCGATAGAAGCGCTGAAGTACTGGGCCCGCCGCTGGAGCGCGCCCGGGACGAAGCGGGGAACTGGACCAGTGCCACCAGCGGTTTCGCCAAAAAGCAGGGCGTGGAACCGGAACAACTTCAGACCATCGATACTCCCAAGGGCCTGCGGCTGGGGCTGCGCAGTACGGTCCCTGGCACGAGCACACGCGACGCCCTGAATGCCATTATCCAGGACAGCATACAGGGCCTGCCCATTCCACGGCGTATGCGCTGGGGAGCCGGCCGGGAAGAATTTGTAAGACCGGTGCACTGGGTGGTGGCCATGCTCGGCCAGGATAGCGATCACGGTGAGATTCTCGGTCTGGCTACCGGCAATACCACCCGTGGCCATCGCTTCCACAGCAGCGGCCGCATCACGCTGGACCGACCCCAGGACTATGAGTCCGCGCTGTTTGATGCCAAAGTGGTAGCATGCTTTGAGCAGCGCCAGCAAATCATTCGCCAGCAAGTGGAGGCGCAAGCCAACACCTTGGGTGCTACCGCAGTCATTGACCCCGAGCTGCTTGATGAAGTGACGGGGCTGGTGGAGTGGCCCGTAGCGCTGACCGGCTCCTTCGAGGCGCGCTTTTTGCAGGTTCCCCCGGAGGCGCTTATTTCATCTATGAAAGAGCACCAGAAATATTTTCATGTGGTGGACGCTGCAGGCAAACTAAAACCCCACTTCATCACTGTTGCCAATATTGAAAGCATCGACCCGCAACAGGTTATCGCAGGCAATGAACGTGTCATCCGCCCGCGCCTGTCAGATGCGGCATTTTTCTTTGATACCGACAAAAAGATTCCCCTCGCTGACCGAGTGCAAGCTCTGGGGAATATCGTCTTTCAGCAACAACTAGGGACGCTGCTGGATAAAACCGAACGTGTTAGCAAATTGGCCGCCGCGCTGGCTCCGATGGTTGGTGCTCCGGTTGAACTCGCGCAGCGGGCTGCGCAGCTGTGCAAGGCTGATCTGGTGACCGACATGGTGCTGGAGTTTTCCGACATGCAAGGTATCGCCGGCTCGTACTATGCCCTGCACGACGGCGAAGAAGCCGACGTAGCCTCCGCGCTGGCGCAGCAGTACTGGCCGAAATTTGCCGGCGACCGCCTGCCCGAAACTGCAACCGCCTGCACTCTGGGCCTGGCTGACCGCATGGATACACTGGTAGGCATATTCGGTATCGGCCAGCCTCCCACCGGCTCCAAAGATCCTTTTGCCCTGCGCCGCACGTCACTCGCGGTTTTGCGTATCATAGTGGAAAAAAATCTGGATCTGGATTTACGTGAATGTCTGGAACTGGCCGCGTCGCAATACCCTGAGAACATCATCAGCGCTGGCACCTCAGAACTGGTCCTTGAGTATATGATCGAGCGCTTCCGCGCATGGTATGAAGAGGCAAACATTCCCGCAGAGATCTTTAAAGCTGTTAGTGCCAGAAAACTCTCGCGCCCGCTGGATATTCACCGCCGGGTGCAGGCAGTGCATGCTTTCTCCTTGCTGCCCCAGGCACAGGCCCTGGCCGCGGCAAACAAACGGGTTTCCAATATCCTGGGAAAGTTGGATAGTGCTCACTCCTTTGGCGATGTGAATGCTGACTTACTTGTAGAGCCACAGGAAAAAGCGCTTGCCGTGCGACTCGAAGAGCTTGCTAGCACGTTGTCGCACGTATCTGGCGCGGGACGAATATACCGAGGTGCTGACCTGTCTGGCTGGCCTGCGCGAACCCGTAGACGCATTTTTTGATGACGTCATGGTCAATGTGGAGGACGCCTCGTTGCGCGACAACCGGCTCAACCTGCTAAAACGCCTGCGTGATCTATTTCTGGAAGTTGCTGATATCTCTTTATTGGCTGTCGGTAAATAGAACCCGGCCCGGCGCTAGGTGTATGCCCCAATAGGCGACAGGTCTCTTGTTGGCGCGCGGATAATCCCCTTCATGGGCGCAGATTGATTTACACTGGCACGCCGTGACCGGAGATACGGGATGACGCCAAGCAACGACAATCTGATCGTTATCGCCGCAGCATTGGCCGCGACAGTTTTAACTGCCCTGTTTATCAGCATCTGGCAGGGTATCACCAGCCGGCGCTCGCTCGCCAACACCCTGCGAGCAGCTGCGCATCAGGGAGGGGGAGCTTACCGAGGCGCGGGCGGAGCAGCGCGGTCGGTCAGTCGCGCTGGAACAAAGCCAGCTGCAGTTGCAGGAAAAGCTGACCGAGCTGCATGCATTGAAGGCCGAGCTGGCCGAACTCAACACCCAACTCAACTACTCACAGAGAGAGCACGCGCAACTACAAACACAGCAGCGGGAACGTGAAGACCGGCACCTGGAGCAAATTCAACTGCTGAATGAAACCCGGGAAAACCTCAAAAAAGAATTTGAGAATCTCGCCAACAGAATTTTTGAAGACAAGGGCAAAAGCTTCACCACGACCAGCCAAGCATCACTTGAGGCCCTGCTAAAGCCCTTTCGGGAGCAAATCACCGGCTTCCAGACCCGCATCAACGAAGTACACTCAGAGTCGATCCGGGGCAATACCGCACTGGAGAAGGAAATTCAGAAAGTGCTGGAAGTGGGGCTGGAAATGAACATCCAGGCCAGCAACCTGTCTGTGGCATTGAAGGGTGACAAGAAAGCCGCCGGTAACTGGGGAGAGGCGCAGCTGGAGCGGACACTGGAGCTGGCCGGACTGCAGGCGGGGGAGCACTACGAATCACAGACCGCGTACCGGGACGGGGAGGGCAAACGCAAATTACCGGATTTTATTATCAAGCTGCCCGACAGCAAAAGCCTGATCATCGACAGCAAAGTATCACTGGTCGACTACGATCGGGCCATTGCCGCCGACACCGATGAAGAGCGAGCTGAGGCGCTCAACGCCCATGCCCAGGCGGTACGCAATCATATCGACGAATTGTCGTCCAAGGATTACACCAACCTGCCGGGGATTGGCAGCCCGGATTTCGTACTGATGTTCATGCCCATCGAGCCCGCCTACATCGAGGCGATGAAACACAACAAGGGCCTGTTTAACTACGGCTACAGCAAGGGTGTGGTGATGGTTTCCCACACCACGCTCATGCCGATACTGCGCACCGTCGCCAACCTGTGGATGATCGAGCAAAGCAACCGCGAAGCAAAAGAGATCAGCAGCAGGGCAGGGGATATTTACAACCAGGTATGCCTCATCGCGGATCGGCTGCACAAACTTGGCAATACCTTAAAGGCCGCCAATAACCACTATAACGACACCGTAAAGGGGCTGGTGGGCAAGCAGGGCTTGCACGGAAAGGTCGAACGCTTCCAGCAACTTTCCACCAGAGCCAATAAAGAGATGGCTGCTCTGGAACCGATCCACGAGGAGATTGAAAACGACCGGTTGGTTTCGGTAATCGGCGGCCCGGACAACGAAGTCAGACCCCGACTGCTGGAGGAACATGTCTCCAGACCCACAGATATCAAGGCGATAAACGCAGATTGAAAATCCGCGGGGGTGTTCGCCAGACCCGGAAAGCGTCAGATGTCCAGGTTGGCTACCGACAGCGCATTCTGCTCGATAAATTCCCGCCGCGGTTCAACCTGGTCACCCATTAATGTAGTGAATATCTGATCGGCGGCAATGGCGTCTTCTACCGTGACCTTGAGCATGCGGCGCACCTCCGGATCCATGGTGGTTTCCCACAGCTGTTCCGGGTTCATTTCGCCGAGGCCTTTGTAGCGCTGGATACTATAACCTTTGCGCGCTTCGGCCATGAGCCACTCCAATCCATCGGCGAAGCGGCGGGTCTGCAGTACCTTGTCACCACGCTGGAAGTAGCCGTCCTCGTCGATCAAGTTGTTCAGGGTTTCGCCCAGGGCGATCAGGCTGCGATATTCTCCTGAGGAGAAAAACTCATGATGGTATTCGGTTTCTGAATCTACGCCGTGGGACAGCAATTTCACTACGGGGAAGTAGAGCTGGCGCTCCTGATCCTTACGTACGCGAACTGTATAGACACTCCCTTTTGACGCAACGGTCAGCAAACGCTCGCTCAGTTGTTCACAAAATGCGCTGACAGCCTGCTCATCCCGCATCTGCTCCAGCGTAAGGGATGCGCCATAAACCATCTGCCAAAGAACATTTTCCGCATAAAGCCGACTCAGGCGATTGATCGTCGCCGCCACCGAGCGGTAGCGATTGACCAACTCCTCCAGTCCACTGCCCGAAATAGCCGGTGCATCAGGATTGACAAAAATTGAAGCTCCCTCCAGGGCAGATTGGGTCAAATACTGATCAAGCGCCTCATCATCCTTCAAATACTGGTGCTGCTTACCCTTGGCGATTTTATATAGTGGCGGCTGGGCGATAAAAATATGGCCACGGTCTATCAACACTCGCATCTGCCGGAAGAAGAAGGTCAATAATAGGGTTCTAATATGGGACCCATCTACATCCGCGTCTGTCATGATAATGATACTGTGGTAGCGCAATTTGTCCGCATTGAATTCTTCTGTGCCTATGCCGCAGCCAAGTGCTGTCACAATAGTGCCCACTTCGGCCGACCCCAGCATCTTGTCGAAACGCGCTTTTTCGACATTGAGTATCTTGCCCTTCAGAGGCAGGATGGCCTGATACTTGCGGTTGCGTCCCTGTTTTGCTGAACCTCCAGCAGAATCTCCCTCTACCAGGTAAATTTCGGACAGAGCAGGATCTTTCTCCTGGCAGTCCGCCAGTTTGCCGGGCAAGCCCGGCGATATCCAGCGCGCCCTTACGCCGGGTCATCTCCCTTGCTTTGCGAGCGGCTTCCCGCGCCCGAGCCGCATCCAGCATCTTGCCCACAACAGCCCTGGCTTCGCTGGGATTTTCCATTAAATAGTCATTAAACTGCGAGTTCATCGCCTGTTCGACGGCCATCCTTACCTCAGACGAGACCAGTTTATCCTTGGTCTGTGAGGAGAACTTGGGGTCGGGTACCTTAACCGAGATAACCGCCGTCAGACCCTCCCTCGCATCGTCACCCGTGGTATTGACCTTCGCCTTTTTGGCTAGGCCCTCCCGCTCAATGTAGGTATTGAGGCTGCGCGTCAGAGCGGCCCTGAAACCGAGCAAATGGGTGCCGCCATCGCGCTGCGGTATATTGTTTGTATAGCAAAAAACATTCTCCTGAAAGGAGTCGTTCCACTGTAACGCCACCTCAACCCCAATACCGTCTTCGGTATCAATCTGAAAGTAAAACGGCTTGTTCACTGCTGTTTTATTCAAATTCAGGTAGTTTACAAAAGCTTTTAAGCCGCCCTCATACTGATAGGTTTCTTCTTTCCCGCTGCGCTCGTCCTTTAGTACGATGCGTACGCCCGAATTCAGAAAGGCTAGTTCGCGCAGTCGCTTGGCCAACTGCTCAAAATGAAACTCAATATTGGTAAATGTCTCCGGTGACGGCTTAAAACGCACAGCGGTGCCTGTTGTTTCGGTGGTGCCGATTTCCGCCAAAGGCGCTTCGGGCACCCCATGACGATAAACCTGCTCATACATTTTGCCCTCCCTGCGAATCGTCAACACCAGTTTTTCTGACAGCGCATTGACAACTGACACCCCAACACCGTGCAATCCGCCTGACACCTTGTAGGTATTGTCATCAAATTTACCGCCGGCGTGGAGCACGGTCATAATAACCTCCGCCGCCGAGACTCCTTCCTCGTGCATCTCAGTGGGGATGCCCCGGCCGTCGTCACTGACAGACACCGACTCATCAGGGTGAATTACAATGTTGATCTTCTGACAGTGGCCGGCGAGGGCTTCGTCAATCGAATTATCTACCAGCTCAAATACCATGTGGTGCAAGCCGGAACCATCATCCGTGTCCCCGATGTACATGCCAGGCCGCTTGCGGACGGCGTCCAGCCCCTTAAGCACCTTTATGTTATCTGCCCCGTAACCGCCGCTTACCTCTTCGCTCATGGACATTCACTCTCAATACAACCAACGCTAAATTATAAATACCTTACGTCACAACACCAGAAAGGTGTCGTACAGTACCCTGTTCCACGTGGAACATCGCTAATTCGCTGTTTTCAGGCCAAACGGACCGAATGTCCTGATGATCTATACAAGTGATAAACACTTGTGCTTCCATTGAAGCCAACAGCTCACAAACCAACATGCTATGTATGTAATCCAATTCCGAGGGCAAGTCATCGATAAGATACGTGCATGTACCTCGGCCCTGTTGTGCCATCAACTGGCCCTGTGCCAGCTTCAATCCGCAAACGACCAGCTTCTGTTGCCCCCTGGACAAGGTCTCTGCCGCCAACTGCCCACCTGACATGACCCGAATATCTGCGCGCTGGGGGCCTGAATGGGTATATCCCTGCTCCAAATCTGCGGAAAGTCCCTGTTGCAACGCCTCACCGTAGCTCAACTGCCGGTCCCATCCCTGTTGATATCGCAATTCCAGTGCATCTAGAGATGGTGCCAATCTGGCCATTATCTCCTTAAAACGTGGAGACAACGTACGGAAATAGTCTTTTCTATACTCGTTGATAGTTGTACCCGTTTGCGCCAAATCCCGAGTCCAGACGGTCAACTCCTGATCAAATATTTTACCACGTCGCAAAAGGTTATTGCGTTGTTTTATACATCTTTGGAATCGCTGCCACTGCCCGAAAAACTGCTGTTCCACGTGGAACACACCCCAATCCAGATATTGGCGCCTGGCTCCCGGGGAACCTGTCAACAAACCAAAACTGTCCGCAGTAATAACCTGTAATGGCAACTGCTCCGCCAATTCGGCGACGGTTCGGACCACCTTGCCACCTATCTTAATCTGAGCATCACCAACACGGTTACGCTGCACCCCAAGGGGCAACCCCACGTCCACGCAATCCGATTCCGGTGACAGGGGGGAGCGGGGTGGTCGTCCCGTATACTGTGCAACTGTGCTCATCATGGGTAATCAGCGACTTAATGCTACTGCCGCGAAAGGAGCGCGCCATTCCCAAGAGATGTATGGCCTCCAATACACTGGTTTTTCCGCTTCCATTACAACCAAAAAAGACATTTACCCCTTGTAGGTCCTGCAGCCTGACCTCATGCAGGTTTCTCACATGGTTTATGTGTAATTGGGTGAGCGCCACGCTACTCTAGCCAAGAATGTCGGGCGAGGCCCGATAAGTGCCCATTGATAATCCGTGTGTGATTAAAGTATGCTCTGTTACAGGCGCATGGGCATAACAACGTAAAGGGAGTCGCCCGCTTCGGCCTCTTCCAACAGCGCGCTGCTATTGGGATCGGCCAAGGATAACTTGACCTGATCCCCACTGAGTACCGCCATAACATCCAGCAAATAGCTCACGTTAAACCCAATTTCCAGCGCCTCTCCTGAGTACTCCACCGAAACAGTTTCTTCGGCTTCTTCCTGCTCGGGATTATTGGCAACGATATTCAGGGTGTTCTTGGTCAACTTTAAACGAACCCCGCGATACTTCTCGTTTGACAGGATTGCAGTGCGCGTAAACGCCTGTCGCAGCTCCTGTCGGGAACCCAGCACAATTTTGTCTGGAGACCGCGGCAATACTCTTTGATAATCGGGAAACTTGCCGTCAACCAATTTAGAGGTAAATGTAAAGTCGTCCGTCATGGCACGAATGTGGTTCCTGCCGATAATGATTGCTATATCGGCATCATCATCCATCAGCAGACGAGCCAGCTCCAAAACCCCTTTGCGAGGAAGAATAACCTGGGTGCCGCCCTCGCCGTTGACCTTGACCTTCTCTGCCAATGTGCACATGGCCAATCTATGGCCATCTGTAGCCACCACTCGTAGACCCTGCTTACTATCGAGCTCCCATAACATGCCGTTCAAATAGTAGCGAACATCCTGCTGGGCCATGGCAAAACCAGTGCGGTCGATTAGTCGCTTTAACTGGCCCTGCCTGAGAGTAAGTTGGTGTGTTCCGATACTATCCTCGACACTGGGAAACTCCCTGGCGGGAAGTGTGGAAAGTGTAAAGCGACTGCGGCCCGACTTAACCGACACTTTGTTATCCTTTGCACTGAAATCGATAACACTCCCTTCAGGCAGTGACTTGCAAATATCCAGCAATTTTCTAGCGGGAACCGTAACTTCACCAGCATCACCTGCTGACGCTAGCTTTACCCGTCCCACCAGCTCCACTTCCAGATCTGTTCCTGTCAAGGACAGGTGATCCTGCTCCAGAACGATCAATACATTGGCCAGGATGGGTAACGTTTGGCGGCGCTCTACGACTCCGGCTACAAGATTTAAAGACTTGACCAGACTGTCCCGTGAAATACTGAACTTCATATGAATGTATTCCCTTCCCTGTTGTGCCAAAAAGCCAAGCTTTATATTTGTGCTCAGGTCGTAAGTGTTCTTAGTAAGTTTTTGTAATCTTCCCGAATATCAGAGTTCGTTTCGCGAAGCTCTTTGATTTTACGGCATGCATGGAGAACTGTCGTGTGATCTCTACCCCCAAAACTATCACCTATTTCTGGCAGGCTATGATTGGTCAACTCTTTTGATAAAGCCATTGCCATCTGGCGGGGCCTGGCAACCGAGCGGCTGCGCCGACGCGACATCATATCCGCGATTTTAATTTTGTAATACTCGGCCGCTGTTCGCTGGATATTATCCATACTGACCTGCCGGTCCTGCAGAGCCAACAGGTCTTTGAGGCTTTCCTTGATCAACTCTATGTCTATCGGTCTGCCCACGAAGCGGGCACTCGCTATCACTCTCTTCAGCGCCCCTTCGAGTTCTCTTACATTGGAGCGTATGCGCTGCGCAATGAAGAACGCGGCATCAGGCGGCAAATCGATGCGCACCTCGGATGCTTTTTTCATCAGAATCGCGACCCGCGTCTCCAGTTCCGGCGGCTCTACCGCGACCGTGAGGCCCCAACCAAAACGGGACTTGAGCCGCTCTTCCAGGCCGTCGATTTCCTTGGGGTAGCGGTCGCACGTCAGTATCATCTGCTGGCCCCCTTCAAGCAGGGCATTGAAAGTGTGGAAAAACTCTTCCTGTGAACGATCTTTCTTGGCAAAGAACTGTATGTCGTCAATGAGCAACGCATCAACAGACCGGTAATATCGCTTGAAGTCCGTAATGGCATTCAATTGCAGTGCTTTAACCATGTCGGCAACAAAACGCTCTGAATGAAGATATACAACCTTTGCCTCTGGATTATGCGCTTTCAGGGCATTTCCCACCGCGTGCATCAGATGGGTTTTTCCGAGTCCAACGCCTCCGTATAAAAACAAGGGGTTATATGAATTGCCTGGGTTTTCAGCAACCTGTTGCGCAGCTGCCAGAGCGAGTTGATTAGATTTACCTTCAACAAAACTATTAAAGGTATAATTTTCAAACAGATGGTGTTGATGCAGCAACGATCCCTCTACTTCGACTTTTCGAGATTGGTCACGCGACATCGGAGCGGTTTTGTTCGCTGATACATCCGGGATAGAAAATACGGAAGACCCCGCCATGTTTGATCGCGCGGATTCTATTG
Source organism: uncultured Gammaproteobacteria bacterium (assembly GCA_963844975.1). Taxonomy (GTDB): domain Bacteria; phylum Pseudomonadota; class Gammaproteobacteria; order Pseudomonadales; family Halieaceae; genus Marimicrobium. Next base: position 284,540 of record CAWJQO010000014.1, read on the forward strand.
CGTTACTGCCAAACTGCGACTGCCGCAGAGGCTCCCGCACTGCTCGCATGTGTGTGGATGCCGCCTCGTTAGCTGAATGGGCAGCACCAATCTCCAGTGCAATATCCAGTAAATTATCTGGCTGGAATTCTCGCAGAAGCTCACATATTCGCTCAGAATACTTATCCGCGACAAAGTCCTTGATAAACCTGTTCGGCGCAAACAAAGTGAGCAAATGATCATCAGCGCTTGCCTGTAATGGTCTAATCCAGGTATTAAACTGTTGCGAAGGCAATTCGTCTCGCAAACGATTAACACACTTTTGCCACACTGCGTCAGGCAAAGAGAACCCCTTAAAGCTGGGCAGGACACCCAGTCTTTCGAAAAAAGTAGTAGATGATACCGATTTTTATTAGCCGAGCATCTTTGCCTGGCAAGTACGCGCATCTTACCCTTGAACTGGAGAGTTATCCACATATAAAAGCCAAAAATTGAAAAATATATTATTGATGTTTTTCAATATGTTAGCTGTATTTAGCGCGATTTTTGAGCAGTGCAATAAAAATTGATCGTGAATAAAGCGCTCTGTGGATAACCTGTATATATGTTTTGAGGAAGATGTGTGTTGATGTCACAAATGCCCGCCGTTATTGTATTTTTAGGAAACACTCTATAGGCAATATACGCAATAAAATCGCTCGCCCCAATTCCGTTATCGATGATGACGTTATTTCGTATGCCTGTATAAAAATACCGCGCTTTAGATTGAATTAGATAGAGCATTTACATAGAATAGCCCACCTTTTTTCGGGCCGGGGTACATCACGCAGCAATTATGCTCGTGTAGTGGTTCCCGTGCTTATTCTGTTTTATCTGGAACCAAGTCATGAAGAGAACATTTCAGCCTAGCGTCCTGAAGCGCAGCCGCACTCACGGTTTCCGTGCACGAATGGCTACCAAGGGTGGTCGTCAAGTATTGAACCGTCGCCGCGCCAAAGGTCGCAAGCGGTTGTCCGCATAGAACATGCAGATTGGGCAGCCAGGAGACTGACACCAGATTCGGCAAAGCAAAGCGCTTACTCAATGCCAAAGATTACGGCCGCGTATTTGACAGCCCCGATGCACGAGCCTCACACCAGCACTTATTGCTACTGGCAAAAATCAACGACGGACCCGGGCATCGCCTGGGTTTGGTAATAGCCAAAAAAAATGTTCGGTTAGCCGTCCATCGCAATCGAATAAAACGCATAGCCCGGGAGATTTTCCGTACCTTGCCCAGCAGTGAGCCATCCATGGACGTTGTGCTTCTGGCCCGACGCGGCATCGGTCTGTTGGATAATGCTGCGCTATCCTCTATATTGCAGCAGCAGTGGCAGAAACTGGTTCGCCACACAGTCAAACCCAAACTGAGCACATGCCAGGATACCTAATGCGTCGCCTGCTAATTTTTTTGATCACCTGTTACAAAGCCTGCCTCAGTCCTTTCATGGGCAATAATTGCCGGTTTTATCCCAGTTGTTCTACCTATGCCCAAGAAGCAATTGCCGCTCACGGTGCTATAAAAGGGAGCTATCTGGCCCTACTGCGCGTAGCCCGTTGCCATCCCTGGCATGAGGGCGGTGAAGATCCTGTCCCGCCCTGCTCGCACCCACACTAAGCCACTGATATTCAATTATGGATTTGCAACGCTCACTGCTCATCGGCGCCATCGCTGTACTCTCGTTCATGCTGCTCACCGAATGGGTAGCTTTCAATGACACCAAAACCGCGACGGTCGCGCAGGAAACATCACGCCTGATGTCCGATGCCGCCAAGATGCCACCCGCACCGCCAGAACCGAACATAAATACTGTGGCTCCTGCAGAGGAGGATATCCCAGCTGCGCCAGAGCAGCCCGCCCCGGATGCCAAACCATCCACGATCACTACAGAATCTACGGGTCATATCGTTCAGGTATATACAGACGTACTGCAACTGGCGATAGATCTGAATGGCGGCGATATTGTTGAGCTATCACTGCCTAAATATCTGGCACATCTGGATAATCCGAACGGTCCATTTGTCTTGCTGGAGGACAATGAAGCCCTCGTCTACATCGCGCAGAGCGGGCTTATCGGTACTGACGGTATCGATAATAACGGCCGAGCAAGATTTACCGCCTCCGCTCCGCGCTTTACCCTCAAGGAAGGTGAAGACACACTTGTAGTAGACCTGCAATGGCAGAACGATACTGAGGTCAAAATCACCAAACGGCTGACACTACGTCGTGGCGATTATATGATTGATGTTGACTACCTGGTAGAAAATAGCAGCGCCGCACCCTGGCAAGCCAATCTATTTGGACAGATCAAACGGCAGAGTGCCCCTCCCCCATCTGCGACCAACAACGCCATGGGACTAAATCCCTTCCTGGGTGTAGCTGTTACTCAGCCGGATGAACACTTTACCAAATTCACTTTCGAGGATCTGGCTGAAGAACCCTTCAAGGCTAAACTGCCGGGCGGCTGGATAGCATTGATACAACACTATTTCCTCAGCGCGTGGATTCCCAATCAGGAGCAAACTCATACCTTCAGTGCCCGGGTGACACCCAGCGGCTTCAACATCGCCGGGTTTACCAGTCCTGCGCTGGTTCTGGACCCCGGTAAATCCGGAACAACGGGCGCAGCATTTTACGCCGGACCTAAAGACCAGTATCGATTGAAGGAAATTTCACCCTATCTGGACCTCAGTGTGGACTATGGCTTCCTGTGGTGGATTGCCCAACCGCTGTTCTGGTTATTAACCAAGATTTATGCACTGGTGGGGAATTGGGGAGTTGCTATTATCCTGCTCACCGTTCTGATCAAAGCGGCTTTCTTCAAGTTATCAGCAGCCTCCTACAAATCCATGGCCAACATGCGCCGTGTGCAACCCAAAATGGTATCCATCCGAGAACAATTTGCCGACGACAAGCAGAAACAATCACAGGCGATGATGGAGCTGTATAAGAAAGAAAAGATCAACCCTATGGGTGGCTGCCTTCCTATCCTGGTACAAATGCCCGTCTTCATGGGTTTGTACTGGATGTTGATGGAGAGCGTTGAACTGCGACAGGCACCATTCATACTATGGATTAGAGATTTGTCAGTCATGGACCCGTATTTCGTCCTGCCCCTGATGATGGGTGCGAGCATGTACTACATGCAAAAACTTAATCCACCACCGCCGGATCCAATGCAGGCGAAAATCATGCAATGGATGCCCGTAATGTTTACGTTCTTTTTTCTCTGGTTCCCGGCAGGACTGGTTTTGTACTGGGTCGTCAATAACCTGCTTTCGATGGCCCAGCAATATGTGATCACCCGCCAAATTGAGAAAGCGGGTGCCAAATCCTGATCTTTATGGCGATGATTTTTGAGTAGCTGGGACTTTCAGCAGTGGATCCAGGAAACTATCGTCGCCATTGCCACCGCTCCAGGTAGGGGTGGAATAGGAATAATCCGACTGTCAGGCGACAAAGCCCTGAGTATTGCGACATCAATTACGGGTATACAACTGGCGCCTCGCCACGCTCACCTATGTTCTTTTCACGACAACGCCGGTCGCGCGCTGGACTCAGGGATTTGCTTATTCTTCCCCGGACCACACTCCTTCACTGGTGAGGATGTCGTGGAACTGCAGGCTCATGGCGGCCCAATAATTTTGGACCTCCTGTTACGCGAGACGTGTAAGCTCGGAGCTCGCCAGGCAGATCCTGGTGAATTTTCGCAGCGTGCATATCTCAACGACAAGATAGATCTCACGCAGGCAGAAGCCATTGCAGACCTTATCAATAGCACTACTGCGCGAGCAGCGCTAAACGCCAGCCGTTCATTGCAAGGGGTTTTTTCTCAAAAGATCGAAGCGCTTGTGGCGCAGGTAACACAAGTGCGTGTTTATGTTGAAGCCGCCATTGATTTCCCCGAAGAAGAAATCGACTTCATCAAGAACAGCCAACTGAAAGAACAGCTAGCGTCTATTATCCAACAGTTCGATGCCGTAGCCTGTGAAGCCAGACAGGGTCGGTTGGTGCAGGAAGGAATTAAACTGGTCATAGCCGGCAAACCAAATGCTGGAAAATCCAGTCTGCTTAACGCCTTATCCGGACAAGACTCGGCCATTGTAACTGCAATTGAAGGCACTACACGTGATGTGCTGCGGGAGCACATAGAAATCGACGGTATGCCCATGTACATCGTTGATACGGCTGGCTTGCGCGACAGTGACAATGAAATTGAGCAGGAAGGAATACGCCGGGCGTGGGCGGAAATCGAGTCAGCAGATCATATACTTCTGGTGGTAGATGGAAACATCCTTTCTAACTCAAATGTTGACTATGCCAGTATGAGGCATGAAAACTTCTATCATCTTAAACGGGAAATACCCGTTACCATTGTGAACAATAAGTGTGATCTGAGTAATCACCTTCCTGAAGTACGCGATTACGATGACATGACCGTTATATATTTGTCGGCTAAAACCGGCGCGGGTGTGGACTTACTCAAACAACACCTGAAAACCAGCATGGGATACAACGATAGCGAGGAAGGAAACTTTAGTGCGCGACGCCGTCACCTGCAGTCGCTGGAACAGGCAAAGAACTATCTGCTTAATGGGCAAGAGCAATTGCTTCAAGCGGGAGCCGGTGAATTACTGGCCGAGGATTTACGTTTGTGTCAAAACAGCCTGGGTGAAATTACCGGTGCAATACACAGTGATGAATTACTCGGAACTATCTTTTCGAGTTTCTGTATCGGAAAGTAATCCACTTTCTATTTAAAACTTTTGCACACCCTACCAACAGCTATTACATTTAATTACATGTACTCACACGTTGTTAACAGTTACCCAATAACATCTACTTTGTCCGACCTATATCTTTCGATGCTGTCAAAAAAAACCTGTGTAATCTGTGTATGAGTAAGGTAAACGAGTAACTGTCATCCACAATTCAAATCAGCATGAAAAAGAATCCACAAAAAATGTCAATTGATACACTGCTTAAGCACGGTTTCCGCGCATCTGATACAGCACTTTTCCTGCTACTTCTCGTGGCAGTAAGGCTATTGATTTGAAAAGTAAAGAAAGGCTTCTCCACAGCTGAATATGGCTCTAATAACTATAACTACAATAATACTTATATATAAACATATACTTATTTATAAAATATAATAAAAGTCTAAAAAAGAAAGCTATAAAGCAACGGAGTAAAAAAATCAGGCTAATCTTATTACTCCTAGACTTTCGACGCATCAATCATAGATATGGTTGAACTTGGTGCTCAAAAAGCTCCAGGCTGCGCCAACCTATCTCCAGTGGCACACCACCAGTAAGGGGTGCCAGATGTAACGAGCCTGTTTCCATGATTGTCTGTAAGGCCTGTTCCGGAGTCAGTACCCGATATTTTCCTTCCAACTTCAGCTCATCAATATTGGAAGCAAAGGATTCGGCATATGCGCGGCGATTGGAATGACGCCAGGCACCATAGGCTTTTGCGTCATAAAGCAGATAGTCGCCAATCTCCCTCCAACAAGCATCGGTGTCTGTGTGCGATAAAAGTTGTAGCTGGCGCACGCGGATAAATAACGAAACCGAATTTAAAGCCCTCGTTCTTTACAGGCAGCTAAGTAGCTTGCTTCCAATTCGGGGTCATCAATGGCGGGGCAAAAAAACAGTCCCAAGCGAGCTGCTCGACGCGCAGCTGCTTTACTATTGCCACCGATAGTCAATAATGTATAAATTGGAGAAATTGGCGCTGGGTTAAGCTGCCTGGTACTGCCGTTGTAATAAAAATTCTCGCCTTTAAGGGCTTTCACTAATAGGTCGAGTTTTTGCGTCAAATACTTGTCCACGGTTGACCCAGTCAATACCAAAGCACTCATACTCGCTTTCCCGATACCCCAGTCCACAGGTAGCGGTAAAGCGTCCACCTGCTACGATGTCCAGCACAGCGATATCTTCTGCCAAGCGTAATGGGTCGTGGAGTGGTACCAGCAATGCACTGACGCTGATTCGAATCCGTTTAGTAGCAGCAATCATCATACCGGCCAATTGCAGTGGCGCAGACAAAAATCCGTCAGTGGTATCGTGATGTTCTGACAGGCCAATCACATCAACAGTGTTGCGATCTGCCCAAACTGCCATGTCCAGTGCGGCTCGGTAGCGATCCGCAGTTGTGTCCGGGCTTCTGGGGCTACTACGCATATCAAAACGCAACACAATATTGCGCATGGGAAAGGAGCCGCTCATTGACGGGCGATACTATTTAACTTTGTCGCCTTCAAGCTTCTTTTTAGCCTCTATCCACGCACCGATGGTAACGCCCATGTTGTGGGGGTTGTAGGCGTCTTCCTCATACTTGAACAGGCCATTACCAGCGTAGTGCAGAATGGTAATGTTCGGTTCCTGGTAGATTTTGCCATCGCCAAGGTCTGCCATGCGATTCATTACCTCACAAATGATCCAGCCTTTGTCCATATCAATTGAATACCAGGTAATGGGAAAGGCAGTCATATCACTCGCCGGCCATTTATTCATGGTAGCGGTGATCCATCTTTGAATATTTTCTCGCCCCCAGAAACGGCCAAAATGATGCTCAAAATAACTGGCGTCCTCAGTAAAGCAGTTCGCCCAGTCTGTCCAGTCTTTGGTCTGGGCGCCCTTGAGGGCGGCTGCCTGGTATTTATCGAATGCCTGTTCCAATTCTTTACGTTTCCAGCGTGCCATGGTGTTGCTCCTTTCAGTCAGATTCAGGAAGTAAAAAATGCGCTCTGGCAATAGCGTTAGGTTGGTTGCTGTTCTCCTGCCAGGCAGTAATAGTGACATTGGCAATCAAGCGACCCTGACGGGTAAGTTTGCATTGAGCATAGGTATCACGCAAGCGCGCCGGGCGCAGGTAGTCCAGAGAGAAATTGATGATCTTTGGTAACACCGGCTTTTCCATCTTGGCAATCAGGTGAAAGGCTGCAGCCTGTTCCATAAATGCACCGACGACTCCGCCATGGAGAGCAGGCAACGACGAATTGCCAACCAGTTTTGTGTCTTCGGGAAGGATAAACAGAATTTCACCGTCACGTAGTTCGGCTCTGATGCCGAGAAATGCTGCGTAAGGAACCTTTCTCAACCACAGTTGCAAAGTTTCGGCACTGGGTGCCTGTTGTAGGATATCTGCCAGCGTCACTGCTGTGCACCTGCTTGCGCAGAGCCTAAAAACCAGGTGAGGTCGACATCAGCGACCCGAACCCAACTACCGCTGGCTCTGGCTATGGGCTTATCCCTGGATTCACAGTATGCGAAGCCCTCGACGAAAAGTATCTTGCGGGTTGTCTTGTACACTCGAGCACAAGCAAAAATGTCCATGCCTGGTGGCGCCACGCCAAGATGATCAATGCGCAAATCCAGTGTTGGTGTTATAGAAGGTTTAACGCGATCACTGCAGACAGTCGACATTCCCATGGTCTGGTCCAGCAATACGGTCAACGCGCCACCATGTAGAGTGCCAGCCATAGGGTCGCCTACCAAAGCTGTCTGGTAGGGCAGTTTTAGCGTGAGTTCCTCTCCATCAATACTGACCACCTGAATACCCAGTAACGCCGTATGGGGGATGTGATTGCTCATCTTTTTTACGAGTTGATATTTCTGCTTGTTGCTCAGTACCGACACAGATAACACCAGTTGGAGTGGGAGAGCGGATAATATGAACGAATAGCCCAGAAAGTGCCATCCGGGGTTATGGGAATAGCGGATCTTAAAGTGACCAGCTAGACTGGCAACGCGGCTTACCGCTGCTAACAGGAGAGTGGATGAATCATAGCGAGGACAGGTTTAAAGGTGCCAGAGAGCGTTCAATCTATTTCCAGTGCTGGGAACCTGAGTCGGTTCCACGGGCCGTGCTATTGGTCGCGCATGGCGCGGCAGAGCACAGCGCACGATATCAACCCCTGGCGCAGTTCTTTACCGGCTGCGAATTTGCTGTAGCGGCGCTTGATCACAATGGTCATGGCTATTCAGAGGGCAGGCCAGGACATGTGAATTCCTTTGATGAGTATTTGTATGATCTGGCGATATTTCACCGACAGATCGCGGCACGATACGCCGGCGTGCCGATGTTCCTTTTTGGACACAGTATGGGCGGTCTGATCACCAGCAATTATCTGTTGCATCACCAGAGAGATTTTGTTGGCGGCATTCTCTCCGGTCCTGCTATAAAAACGGATCTGCAGCCGGGTCCGGTGCAAATGTTGTTGCTTCGCTTGCTGGCGTTGCTGATACCGCGGGTGGGTATGCTGAAGCTCAATGCGGACGGCATCAGTCGCGATCCCGAGGTTGTCAGGAAATATATCGAGGACCCATTGGTTTTTCATGGAAAGATGTCGGCGCGCATGCTGCGAGAGTTATTTGCTGGCATGAACGCGATACAGACCGGCGCAGTACGCATTACGTTGCCGATGCTGTTACTGCACGGCGGTGCGGATGTAATGACAGCCCCGGAGGGTTCGCGCTTTCTCTACGAACATATAAGCTCCAGCGACAAAACCCTGAAAATTTACCCCGGCCTGTATCACGAGATTCTCAATGAACCGGAGCGCGCCGAGGTTTTGGCACAAATGTTGGACTGGGTTGAACTCAGACTGAGTACTCTCGGGTAATGCGACCCGATTTGCCCTCAAATAGTGTTTTGTAACGGCTCTTGGGCATATCAGGATCGAACAAATTTTGAACAACCGCCCCCACCCACGTATAATCCTTCCCCCGCAAAACAGTGTGCATCTGGCACATGAGGCCGGCAGTGGAATACCAACAACAATTTGAAGTGATCGTGATCGGTGGTGGCCATGCCGGCACCGAAGCCTGTCTGGCCGCTGCACGCATGGGCTGCCGTACCCTGCTGCTCACGCACAGTGTCGATACTTTAGGGCAAATGTCCTGCAATCCCGCGATCGGTGGTATCGGTAAGAGTCATCTGGTGAAGGAAGTGGATGCCCTGGGCGGAGCCATGGCCCGCGCTACCGACCGGGCCGGCATACAATTTCGGGTATTGAACCGGCGTAAGGGGCCGGCGGTGCGGGCGACCAGGGCGCAGGCAGATCGGGTGCTGTACCGAAATGCCATCCGCCAGATACTGGAATCACAGCCCAATTTGTCCATATTCCAGCAGCCGGTGGACGACCTGCTGATAGAAAATGGGCGGGTAGCCGGAGCGATTACCCAGATGGGGCTCGTTTTTCGGGCCCAGCGTGTGGTGCTTACCAGCGGGACTTTTCTGGGCGGAAAAATTCACATTGGTCTGGAAAACAGTGCCGGAGGTCGCGCTGGAGATCCGCCCTCCATCGCGCTGGCCCAGCGTTTGCGTGAACTGCCGTTCCGAGTGGAGCGCCTGAAGACGGGCACCCCGCCGCGAATTGACGCCCGTACAGTCGATTTTACTGATCTACAAGAGCAGTGGGGTGATCAGCCCGAGCCGGTCATGTCGTACCTGGGCAGCACTGCCGATCACCCCGAACAGCGCTGCTGCTGGGTGACCTACACCAACGAACGTACCCATGACATTATTCGCGGCGGGCTGGACCGCTCGCCTATGTATTCCGGGGTCATCGAGGGGGTCGGGCCACGCTATTGCCCCAGTATTGAGGACAAAATTCACCGTTTCGCCGACAAGAATTCTCACCAGATTTTTATCGAACCGGAGGGCCTGAGCACCAGGGAGCTCTACCCCAATGGTATTTCCACCAGCCTGCCATTTGATGTGCAGATTGATCTGGTTCGCTCTATCAAGGGTTTTGCGAACGCCCACATCACCAGGCCGGGCTATGCTATTGAATACGATTTCTTTGATCCCAGGGATCTCAACGCTTCGCTGGAGACAAAGGCCCTGCCGGGTTTGTATTTTGCGGGGCAGATCAATGGCACCACCGGCTACGAGGAGGCCGCCGCACAGGGTCTGTTGGCGGGACTGAACGCGGCCCTCGCGGTGCGTGGGGCGGATCCCTGGTGTCCGCGCCGCGATGAGGCGTACATCGGTGTGCTGGTCGACGACCTGATAACGATGGGCACGGTGGAGCCCTATCGCATGTTCACTTCTCGGGCGGAGTACCGCTTGTTGCTGCGCGAAGACAATGCGGACTTGCGTCTCACCGAGCAGGGTCGGGCCATGGGCCTTGTGGATGATGCGCGCTGGCAGCGCTTTGAAGCCAAGCGCGAGGCGATTGCGCGTGAAACAGCGCGACTGGCTAGTAGCTGGGTCCATCCGCACACACCACAGGCCGAAGCGCTGGCTGGCAAACTGAAAACCCCGCTGCTTCGAGAGTATTCGCTGGCTGAGCTACTGAAACGTCCGGAGCTCGAATACACAGATCTTGCGGGATTGGTGGGTGAGCCAACATTGGACTCGCAAGCGGCAGAGCAGATAGAAATACAGGCTAAATATGCGGGTTATATCGATCGGCAGAAGGAAGATATCGCGCGCTTGCGGCGCAATGAAAACACGCCGCTGCCAGCCAATCTCGACTATAACGCCGTTGATGGCTTGTCCCACGAGGTAAAACAGAAGCTGAGTGCCGCGCGCCCGGACACCCTGGCTCGCGCCGGGCGCATCCCTGGCGTCACCGCCGCCGCTATAGCACTGTTGCTGATTTACCTTAAAAAGCGCGGCATCCTCGGGAGCGCCGGACAAAAAGATCCCGACAGCCAGCGTAAGCTGGCCTGACTTGGAGTCACTCCACAGCAAATTGTTGCAGCAGGGCTGCGCTGCCCTGCAGATTTCGGTGGATGCCCACCAACAGGAGCGATTGCTGGAATATCTCGCCCTGTTATCGCGGTGGAACAAGACATATAACCTGACCGCAGTGCGCGACGAGGCGCAAATGGTCACCCGACATTTGCTGGACAGCCTGGCCATTGCGCCCCACTTAACGGGCCAGCGACTTCTTGATGTGGGCACGGGCGCCGGCCTGCCGGGCGTACCCTTGGCGCTGCTGTTTCCGGAACGCGAGTTCCATTTGCTCGATAGCAATGGCAAAAAGACCCGGTTTCTTTTTCAGGTGAAAACGGCCCTTTGCTTGGATAATATGGTCGTGCATCAGGCGCGGGTGGAAGCATTTCGAGTTGCCGAGCCGTTTGAGGCCGTTTTATCCAGGGCTTTTGCTTCTTTGCAGGATATGGTGCATGGTTGCCGCCACCTGTTGGCTCCCGGTGGCCGTATACTGGCCATGAAGGGAGCGTATCCCACCCAGGAATTGGCAGCCGTGAGCCAACAGTGCGCAGAGGTAGTAGTTCATCCGCTCGCTGTGCCGGGTCTGGGTGAGCAGCGACATCTGGTGGAAATCTTATTGCGACAGGTCTCACACCAGCCATAACACCATTGCCAGGGGCAGGTTCATTGACCAGAATTATCGCAATCGCGAACCAAAAAGGCGGAGTTGGCAAGACCACGACCTGTATTAACCTGGCCGCGTCCCTCGCTGCCATGAAGCAGCGCGTGCTGTTGGTAGACCTCGATCCCCAGGGTAACGCCACTATGGGCAGTGGTATCGATAAATATGAGGTGGAGCGCAGCATTTATGACGTTCTGGTCCGCCGCGCCCCCATCCATCTGGTGACTCGGCCCACGGGCGAAAGCGGCTATGATGTGCTGCCCGCCAATAGCGACCTTACCGCCGCCGAAGTGGAGCTAATGAGCGTCGAACACAGGGAGCGCCGTTTGCGCTCCGCCCTTGCGGAAGTCTCCGGTCAATATGATTATATTTTGATCGATTGCCCCCCTTCCCTGAATATGCTGACCATCAATGCGCTGGTGGCTGCTAATGGCGTGATTATCGCCATGCAGTGTGAGTACTTTGCCCTGGAAGGCCTGGCGGCCCTGGTGCGCACCATTGAAGGCGTGGCTGAGACCATAAATTCCGATTTGCAGATACAGGGCATACTGCGCACGATGTACGACCCGCGCAACAGCCTGACCACAGACGTATCAGCCCAACTGCGCGCGCATTTTGGCGACAAGGTTTATCGTACGGTGGTGCCACGAAATGTGCGGCTGGCGGAAGCGCCCAGCCATGGCGTGCCCGCCATGTACTACGACAAAAACTCCCGCGGCTCCAAGGCCTATATGGCACTGGCCGGAGAAATCATCCGGCGAGAAGAGCAGCAGGCCGCGCAGCAGCCTGACCAAGCTGCACTGACTTGAAATGGCAGTGACTTGAAGTAACGGAGAGCGTTGATGTCTGTTAAGAAACGGGGTTTGGGACGGGGACTCGATGCCTTGCTGGGTGGTGGTAATGCCACGCCATCTGTTGGTACTGATGCAATCGACCACCGGCCCGGAGGCGGCCCACATTGGCGAAGCCAATTCGCGCAGCGAGTTGCCAGTGGATCTGATCCAGCGCGGTAAGTACCAGCCGCGTCGGGACATCGAGCCGGAATCCCTGCGCGAACTAGCCGATAGTATTATTGCGCAGGGCGTGATTCAGCCTATATCGGTGCGACCTGTCGCCGACCAACGCTACGAGATCATAGCGGGAGAGCGGCGTTGGCGAGCGGCGCAGCTGGCGGGACTGGATGTTATTCCTGTGGTTATCCGGGATGTTTCCGATCAGGCCGCCATCGCCATGGCCCTGATCGAGAATATTCAGCGAGAGGATCTCAACCCGATAGAGGAGGCGGTCTCATTACAGCGCCTGCAGCAGTGAATTTGATCTCACGCAGCAGGAAGTGGCCACGGCCGTGGGCAAATCCCGCTCAACAGTGGCTAACTTGCTGCGCCTCATGACCCTGCAGGAGGATGTGCAACGCCTGGTGGAGCATGGCGACCTGGAGATGGGCCATGCCCGGGCGTTGTTAGGCCTGGAGGGCGCAAACCAGTCCCAGGCAGCGCGCACCGTAGTGTCCAAGGGTTTGACCGTGCGCCAAACAGAAGCACTGGTGCGCCACCTGTTGGCGATAAAAACGCCATCTGTTACTCCAAAACACATTGATCCCAATATTCGCCATTTGCAGGATGATTTGTCACAGCGTCTCGGCGCCCCGGTGCACGATCCAGCACAGTGCCAAGGGGAAGGGCAAGCTGGTGCTGACTTACAATAGCCTGGATGAGCTGGACGGTATCCTGAGCCATATAAAATAGGGAACAACGGCCATTTATTTATTAGGCCGCCCCCGCGATAAGTCGGTTGAACCGGCCCTGTTATCCCCCTATAATGCCCGCCCGAATCGAGGAAGAACTTCGTGTGCTCAATGACCGGGGGCATATCGCGAGGCGCTGATGCCAGGTGCTGAAATAGCGCGTCCTCCGGTTCACCGTATCACCTTGGTTCAATTGGCATCGATCGGTTTGCTAAGCCTGTTGTTTTTGGCATTCGATAGGGTTCTTGCCTACTCAGTACTTAGTGGAGGCCTGATCGCCATTGTGCCCCAGGCCTATTTCGCGGCGCTCGCATTCAGATGGCGTGGTGCGCGGTCTGCTAGGGCAATCGCCAGGTCCGGTTATGCGGGGGAGTTGGGGAAGTTTTTACTGAGTATTGCGGGGTTTGCACTGGTGTTTGCGGTATTGCGGCCAATAGACGGCCCGGCAGTATTCGTCGGTTACCTGGCGATGCTACTCATACAAATTACAGGAAGTTGGTTGTTGCTGACACGCGACCAGCGGAAGAAATAGATAGATAGACGTGAGTGATTTGATCGATGGCAGGCTCAACCCAGACTATTTCTGAATACATCGTTCACCACCTGACCAATCTTACCTATGGCAAATTGCCAGGAGGATTTGAGCGGGAAGATGGCTCAATTGTCGCTGAAGGCGGCGCCTGGGTGATGGCTCACGGCGGCGAAGAGGCTGCAGCGATGGGGTTTAATGCCATTCATGTTGACTCCATGTTCTGGTCGATCACGCTTGGGATTATCTTCTGCTGGTTGTTTCGCAGCGTCGCCAAAAAAGCCCAGTCCGGCGTGCCCAGCGGCATGGTCAATGCCATCGAAATGATCGTGGAGTTTGTTGATAACACCACGCGTGACACATTCCACGGGCATAACAAGATGGTTGCGCCATTGGCCCTCACCATTTTCGTCTGGGTATTTTTCATGAACCTGATGGATATGCTGCCGGTGGATTTGGTGCCTTCATTGCTCAGTCTGGTTGGCGTGGGTTACCAGAAAATTGTGCCGTCTACAGATCCCAACATCACTATGGGTATGGCACTGGGTATATTCATTCTCATGTTGTATTACTCCATCAAAGTTAAAGGTTTCGGCTTCGTTCGCGAGCTGACCATGAACCCGTTCAATCACTGGCTTTTCATACCAGTCAATCTGTTTATGGAAGTGGTGGGCTTGCTGGCCAAGCCGTTCTCTCTCGGCCTGCGATTGTTCGGCAACATGTACGCCGGCGAGATGATCTTTATCCTGATTGCAGCCCTGTTCAGTGCCGGCTGGTTGTGGCTGGTGCCTGCCGGATTATTGCAAATAGGCTGGGCGATATTTCACATTCTCGTTATCACCCTGCAAGCATTTATCTTTATGGTGTTGACGATCGTGTACCTCAGCATGGCCCATGAGGACCACTGATCCACTTTAACTTTTACCCTTTGCTTACTTAACGTTAGGAGAAAAACATGCCTGAATTAATTTACGTTGCTGCCGCCCTCATGATGGGTCTGGGTGGTCTGGGTGCCGCAATCGGGGTTGGACTGTTGGGTGGCAAACTTATCGAAGGTTCTGCGCGCCAGCCGGAGCTGGCACCGAAACTGCAGGTAACTTTCTTTCTGGGCGCGGGCCTGGTCGACGCGATCCCCATCATCGGTGTTGGTATTGCGATGTACCTGATCTTCGTTGTCGCCGGTTAATTTAACCACCGACGAGAAAAGGGCTCGCTTTGTGCGCAGCCCCCAATAATCTGTGAGGAGCAAGGCGTGAATATTAATCTTACGCTTATCGGGCAGATGATCGCCTTTATCTGCTTTGTCATGTTCTGCATGAAGTATGTGTGGCCGCCTATCCTGGCTGCCATGGCGGAGCGCGAAAAAAAGATTGCCGATGGCTTGGCTGCGGCTGATCGCGCCAGCCATGACCTCGAGCTGGCCAAGGAAAAGGCGGTAGAACGCCTCAAGGAAGCCAAGCAGGAGGCCGCAGGCATCATAGACGCCGCCAATAAGCGCGGTATCCAGCTGGTGGAAGAGGCCAAGGCGTCTGCGGTTGTGGAAGCTGACCGAGTCAAGACTGCGGCCAAGGCAGAAATTGAGCAGGAAACCAATCGTGCTCGGGAGCAACTGCGTGGCCAGGTTGCCGCGCTGGCGTTGGCCGGTGCCGAAAAAGTTCTTGGGGCCAGTATTGACCAGAAGGCGCACGCCGAGTTGGTCGACAAACTGGCTGCAGAGCTGTAACGCGAGGACTCCATGGCCGAATTGAGCACAATAGCGCGACCGTATGCCAGGGCAGCGTTCGAGTATGCCCGCGACAACAAGCAGCTGCCACTATGGGATGAGCAATTGGCAACAGCTGCTGCGGTCGCTGCAGACAAGGGTTTGCAAGCGGCACTCAATGACCCCGCACTGACTGCTGAGCAACAGGCCGCGATACTCTGCGGTGTGTGTGGTGATGCACTGGGCGCCCAGGTGTGCAATTTTATAGCGGTACTTGCTGCCAATAAACGCTTGTCGCTGCTGCCAGAAATCCATTCGTTATTCGCGCAATACAAGGCCAACCAGGAAAAAAGCGTGGATGTAGAGGTTGTATCCGCGTTTGATCTGGCCGATGCCGCGCGGGACAAACTGGCTGCGGTATTGGGCAGGAAACTTGAACGCCAGGTGAAAGTTCGCACGACCACCGATAGGAATCTCCTGGGTGGCGTATTAATCAGGGCCGGAGATCTGGTGATCGATGGCTCCGTACGTGGCAGGCTGAACAAGCTGGCCGCGGCAATAAATTCCTAGACATTAAGACGCAGGATTGAGGAACAGAGCATGCAGCAACTGAATCCATCTGAGATTAGCGAGATTATCAAGCGCCGCATCGACCAGCTCGATGTAAGCTCGGAAGCCCGCAACGTGGGCACCGTGGTTTCGGTTACCGACGGCATTATCCGTATCCACGGCCTGGCCGAGGTGATGTACGGCGAGATGATTGAATTTGACGGCGGCGTTTACGGGTTGGCGCTCAATCTCGAGCGCGACTCGGTCGGCGCGGTAATCCTGGGCGACTATAAAGGCGTAGCCGAAGGTCAATCCTGTCGCTGTACCGGTCGTATTCTGGAAGTTCCGGTGGGTCCCGAGTTGCAGGGCCGGGTGGTGGACGCCCTGGGTAGTCCCATCGATGGTAAAGGTCCGATCAACGCCGCCTTGACCGATGCACTGGAAAAAGTAGCCCCGGGGGTTATTGCACGTAAATCGGTGGACCAGCCCGTGCAAATTGGCCTGAAAGCCATTGACGCCATGGTGCCGATCGGTCGCGGCCAGCGCGAGCTGATTATCGGTGATCGCCAGATCGGTAAAACTGCTATTGCGGTCGATGCCATCATCAACCAGAAAGGCTCCGGTATTAAATGCGTCTATGTGGCCATTGGTCAGAAGGCTTCTTCGGTCGCTGCCGTGGTACGCAAGCTGGAAGAGCATGGCGCTATGGAACACACCATCATCGTGGCGGCGACCGCATCTGATCCTGCGGCCATGCAGTATCTGGCGCCATTTGCGGGCTGCACCATGGGCGAGTATTACCGCGATCGTGGTCAGGATGCCCTTATCATTTACGATGACCTGACCAAGCAGGCCTGGGCGTATCGCCAGATCTCTTTGCTGCTGCGTCGTCCTCCCGGTCGTGAAGCCTATCCCGGCGATGTGTTTTATTTGCATTCCCGTTTGCTGGAGCGCGCCGCGCGCGTCAACGCCGCCTATGTTGAAAACTTCACCAAGGGTGAAGTGAAGGGCAAGACCGGCTCATTAACAGCCCTTCCTGTCATTGAGACCCAGGCCGGAGACGTATCAGCTTTCGTACCGACCAACGTGATCTCCATTACGGATGGCCAGATCTTCCTGGAAGCAGATATGTTTAACGCAGGCGTACGCCCAGCGATGAATGCGGGTATTTCCGTGTCCCGAGTCGGCGGCGCCGCCCAAACCAAGATCATGAAAAAGTTATCCGGCGGTATTCGTACCGCACTGGCGCAGTATCGCGAACTGGCGGCTTTCTCGCAGTTTGCCTCTGATCTTGATGATGCCACCCGCGCCCAGCTGGACCATGGTGAGCGGGTGACCGAGCTTATGAAACAGAAGCAATACTCGCCGCAAAGTACGGCTGACATGGGCGTTATGCTGTTTGCTGCCAACGAAGGCTTTCTCAAGGATATCGATATCAGCAAGATCGGTGCCTTTGAGCAAGCACTGCTGTCATATATGCGTGCTGAACATGGCGAGTTGATGAATCGTATTATCCAGACCGGGGACTATAACGACGAAATCGAAGCCACCTTCAGGGCGGCGATCGAGAAGTTCAAAGCGACCCAGACCTGGTAAGACCGAGGACCAGTAGATGGCAGCCGGAAAAGAAATTCGCACCAAGATCTCGAGCATCCGCAGTACGCAAAAGATCACCAGCGCCATGGAGATGGTAGCTGCGAGCAAAATGCGCAAAGCGCAAGATCGCATGCGCCTTGGGAAACCGTATGCTCGAAGGATGCGTTCAGTAGTGGGACATATTGCCAACGCAGCACCTGAATACCAGCACCTTTATATGAAGCAGCGGGATGTCAAGCGGGTTGGTTTTCTGGTTGTGTCGACCGATCGTGGACTGTGTGGCGGTTTGAATATCAACTTGTTCAAGCGCACCGTGCGGTCGATGAAGGAATGGGCTGATCAGGGCATCGAAATCGAGTTGTCCCTGATTGGCGCGAAAGCGGCAGCCTTTTTTAATAGTTATGGCGGCAATATAACGTCAGCGGTACGTGATATTGGCGAGACGCCGGCACTGGCCGATTTGATCGGCGGTGTTAAAACGATGCTCGAT
Source organism: uncultured Gammaproteobacteria bacterium (assembly GCA_963844975.1). Taxonomy (GTDB): domain Bacteria; phylum Pseudomonadota; class Gammaproteobacteria; order Pseudomonadales; family Halieaceae; genus Marimicrobium. Next base: position 302,522 of record CAWJQO010000014.1, read on the forward strand.
GCCTACGAGGAAGGGCGCATTGATCGTTTGTTCCTGGTGAGCAACCAGTTCGTCAACACCATGACACAAAATCCGACCGTTGAGCAGCTGCTGCCGCTGGAGGCAGTGGATAACCAGGAGATGAAACATCACTGGGACTATATCTACGAACCGGACGCTCGAGAATTGCTGGAGCGCCTATTGACACGATACATCGAGTCGCAGGTTTATCAGGCGGTAGTTGAAAATGGCGCCTGCGAGCAGGCTGCCCGTATGCTAGCGATGAAAAATGCCACCGAGAACGCCGGCGAACTGATTGATGATTTGCAGCTGATTTACAACAAAGCGCGCCAGGCGGCTATCACCCAGGAGCTCTCGGAAATTGTGAGCGGTGCTGCGGCGATAGGCTAGGTACCCGGCTTGCGCGGTATGGAAAATGTTAAGGCTGCAGACGCTCGCACACCTGGCGACGCTCCGAGCCAAACAGAATTGAACTTTGAGATAGAGGATCCGGACATGAGCAGCGGACGAATCGTACAAATTATTGGTGCCGTTATCGACGTGGAGTTCCCGCGCGATGTGGTGCCCAAGGTATACGATGCACTGATGGTTACCGAAAGAAACCTGACCCTTGAAGTACAGCAGCAACTGGGCGACGGCGTGGTGCGCACAATTGCCATGGGTGCTTCCGAAGGTGTCAGCCGCGGCCTGGCGGTAGAGAATACCGGGAAGCCGATATCCGTGCCGGTTGGCCTGGAAACCCTGGGTCGCATCATGGATGTACTGGGCAACCCTATCGATGAGCGTGGGCCTATCGGCGAGAAGGAGCGCGCCTCCATCCACCGTAAAGCGCCTGCTTACGAAGAGCTCTCCGCTTCCGATGAATTGCTGGAGACGGGCATCAAGGTCATCGACCTCGTTTGTCCTTTCGCCAAGGGCGGTAAGGTCGGACTGTTCGGTGGCGCCGGCGTCGGTAAAACCGTCAACATGATGGAATTGATTAACAACATCGCAACTGAACACTCCGGATTGTCGGTCTTTGCCGGTGTCGGTGAGCGGACTCGTGAAGGTAACGACTTCTATTTTGAGATGCAGGAGTCCAAGGTTGTCGATGTGGAAAATCTCGGCAACTCCAAGGTTGCGATGGTTTATGGCCAGATGAATGAGCCGCCAGGCAACCGTCTGCGGGTCGCACTGACCGGGTTGACCATGGCCGAAAAATTCCGTGACGAAGGGCGTGACGTATTGTTGTTCATCGACAACATCTACCGCTATACCCTGGCGGGTACCGAAGTATCCGCATTGCTGGGTCGTATGCCATCAGCGGTGGGCTACCAGCCGACGCTGGCTGAAGAAATGGGTGTTTTGCAGGAGCGCATCACCTCCACCAAGATCGGATCTATTACATCCATTCAGGCGGTCTATGTACCAGCGGACGACTTGACCGACCCCTCGCCGGCCACCACTTTCGCTCACCTGGACTCTACCGTGGTGTTGAGCCGGGATATCGCGGCGAAAGGTATTTACCCTGCGGTTGATCCGCTGGACTCCACCTCGCGCCAGCTGGATCCACTGGTGATCGGCAGTGAGCATTACGATACGGCACGTGGAGTGCAGACCGTGTTGCAGCGCTATAAGGAATTGAAGGACATTATCGCGATCCTGGGTATGGACGAACTGTCCGAAGAAGACAAGCAGACCGTGGCGCGCGCGCGCAAGATTGAGCGCTTTCTGTCACAGCCCTTCCATGTTGCGGAAGTGTTTACCGGCTCACCGGGCAAGTACGTTTCACTGAAGGAAACCATAGCGGGCTTTCAGGGCATTCTTGCCGGTCAATACGACCACCTGCCGGAGCAGGCGTTTTACATGGTTGGCAGTATCGACGAAGCTGTCGAGAAAGCCAAAAAGTTGTAGGGCAGAACGGCGTTAGAGAGGTACATGTATGGCAATGACGATTCATTGCGACATCGTCAGTGCGGAGGAGGAAATATTCTCCGGCCTGGTGGAGATGCTGGTGGCAACCGGCGAACTGGGTGAGTTGGGTGTGAGCTATGGCCATGCTCCCTTGCTGACGTCACTGGTGCCTGGTCCGGTGCGCATCGTGACCCAGGACGGCCAGGAGAAGATTTTTTACGTGTCCGGCGGCTTTCTGGAGGTACAGCCGGGTGTGGTTTCCATCCTCGCCGATACAGCGATTCGCGCCGACGATGTGGACGAGGCTGCTGCTGAGGAGGCGCGCAAGGAGGCAGAGCATGCTCTGGCCAACCAGACCGGCGATTTTGATTATGGACGAGCATCGGCGCAATTGGCGGAAGCCGCCGCGCAGTTGGCGACACTGCGCAAAATGAAGAACCGGGCGGGCCGCGGGTAGGCCGGATGTTGGGGCAGCAGTCTGGCAACAAGCCCCGGCATGTCCGGGGTTTTTTATGCCAGTTGCTAAAACGCTTCACATGCCAAAGGTTGGCGACTGGCAGCGATGCGGCGCATAATGATATGCAGAGCTGCGCATATGCCTGTCGCTGCCAACACTAATAATGAATGGGATGGAGAACCTTTTGCCATGAAACTGGAAGTCGTGATCCTCGCCGCAGGCCAGGGAACGCGTATGAAATCCCGACTGCCCAAGGTATTGCATACTGTGGGTGGAAAGCCGCTTGCTGGAGCATGTGATACGCACCGCACAGGCCCTTGAACCCACAGCCATTCATGTTGTCGTCGGGCACGGTAGTGAGCAGGTCCAGCAAGCCCTGGCACAATACAACATCAATTGGGTGGTTCAGGCGCAGCAACTGGGTACCGGTCATGCCGTGATGCAGGCGCTTCCTGCCATAGACGACGACTCAGTGGTATTGGTGCTTTACGGTGATGTGCCACTGACCCGGCTGTCCACGCTGCAACATCTGGTGCGACAGGCGCAGGACGGCCCCGCCCTGTTGACCGCAACGCTGCAAAACCCGCAGGGCTATGGCAGGATTCTTCGAGACGAGAAAGGCGCACTGATAGGTGTAGTGGAAGATAAGGATGCCACAGTCAGCCAACGCCAGATCCAGGAAGTAAACACAGGAGTATTGGCCGCCCCGCACCGGGATTTTCAGGACTACCTGCCCCACGTTGATAATAAAAATCAGCAGGGTGAGTACTATCTCCCCGATATCATCAGTCTGGCAGTGGCCGAGGGCAAAAGCGTCGCTTCCTGTGCAGCGGGGTCGGAGCTGGAGATTCTTGGGGTCAATGATCGCGTGCAGCTGAATCAGGTTGAGCGCGAGTATCAGCGTCGCAACGCTGAAGAACTGATGCGCCAGGGAGTGAACATTGCCGATGCGGGGCGTCTGGATATCCGTGGCAGCCTCACCTGTGGAGAGGAGGTTTTCATTGATATCAACGTCGTGTTTGAAGGCGCAGTTACGTTGGGCAATGGCGTCTCTATTGGTGCCAACTGCGTACTCTGTGATGTCAGTGTGGCAGACGGCGCTATTATTCATCCCATGAGCCATTTGCAGGGAGCGGTGGTCGGTAAAGAGTGCAGTGTCGGACCGTATGCGCGATTGCGCCCCGGAACGGTATTGGCAGACGGTGCCCGCATCGGCAATTTTGTGGAAATCAAAAAGGCTACTATCGGGATGGGTAGTAAAGTGAATCACCTGAGTTATATCGGTGATTGCGAGATGGGTGCGGAGGTGAATATTGGCGCGGGCACCATTACCTGTAATTACGATGGAGTCAATAAGCACAAGACCGAAATCGGTAGCGGTGTGTTCGTTGGTTCCAACAGCACGTTAGTTGCGCCTTTGCGCATTGAGGAACAGGGATTTATTGCTGCGGGTTCTACAGTTACCAAAGTCGTAGACAAGGGCGATCTGGCGATAGGCCGCGCACCGCAGCGTAATATTCAGGGCTGGAATCGCCCCGGCAAGCGCGACAGCAAGGACTAATTATGTGTGGCATTGTGGCCGCCGCCGCGCGGCGCGAAGTTTCTGAAATCTTGCTGGAAGGACTGCGGCGTCTTGAGTATCGGGGTTATGACTCTGCCGGCATAGCACTTATCGATAGTGAGCAGAATCTGCAATTGCATAAACGCAAGGGCAAAGTCGAAGAACTGGAAAAGGCGCAGCAGCAGGAACCGCACTATGGTAGTACAGGCATTGCCCATACGCGCTGGGCGACCCACGGGGAGCCCTCGGGCGTAAACGCCCATCCCCATACATCCGGTCGGCGCGTTGCCCTGGTCCACAATGGCATCATTGAAAATCACGCAGCACTCCGGGCAGAGCTGATCAGGCGGGCTATGAAATGACGTCCGTCACCGACACCGAGGTTATCGTTCATCTCCTGCATCGTAATCTCGAGGCCGGCATGTCGCTGTTGCAAGCCATGCAAAAAACGGTGGCACGACTGGAAGGGGCATATGCCCTGGCGGTGATAGACACCCAGAGTCCAGACGTCGTGGTTGGGGCGCGCAAGGGCAGCCCCCTGGTGGTAGGTGTGGGCATCGGGGAAAATTTCCTCGCTTCTGACCAGATGGCCCTGCGGCAGGTGACCGATCGCTTTATTTATCTGGAGGAGGGCGATCTGGTGCAGATCACGCCGTCCAGCGTGCAGGCGTATAACGGTGAAGGTACTGTCGTTGAGCGCCCCACTACGCGTATCAAGGAGGCGCTGGAAACAGCCGACATGGGCACATTTGATCACTATATGATCAAGGAAATCTTTGAGCAGCCGGAGGCGCTGGAGGCGACTTTTGCGGGCGCGATCGATGTACAGCAGATTGAGGGGAGTTTCGGTAGCGGCGCGACAGCTATGTTCGACAAGGTAAAAAGTGTCCAGATTGTCGCCTGTGGCACCAGCTTCCATGCAGGCATGGTGGCGCGCTATTGGATGGAGGAACTCGCTGGCGTTAGTTGTGAAGTTGAAGTGGCGTCAGAGTTCCGCTATCGCAAGCGCGTGCAGCATGAGGGCACATTGTTGGTCGCTATTTCCCAGTCAGGTGAAACGGCAGATACGCTGGCGGCTCTGCGCAATGCGACCGAGGGCGAGTTTATTGGCAGCCTGGTGGTGGCTAACGTGGATAACAGCTCGCTGGTGCGTGAATGCGACCTGGTGTTTCTAACCCGGGCGGGCATTGAAATCGGGGTCGCATCCACCAAGGCATTTACCACCCAGCTGGTCGCGCTGCTTATGCTGACGCTGGTGCTGGGCCGACGCCGGGAAATGTCGGAAAGCCGACAACAGGAAATCATCGCAGCCCTGCGCAATCTGCCGCAGTATGTGCGCCAAACACTGGAGCTCAATCCGGCGATACAGAAGCTGTCCGAGGCGTTTATACCCAAACACCACGCCCTTTTCCTGGGGCGCGGCATTCAGTACCCCATCGCGATGGAGGGTGCCCTGAAACTCAAGGAAATCTCCTACATTCACGCTGAAGCCTATCCCGCAGGCGAGCTTAAACACGGCCCGCTGGCCCTGGTGGACGATGATATGCCGGTGGTCGCTGTCGCGCCCAATGACGAGTTATTGGAGAAACTGAAATCCAATCTGGAGGAGGTGCGTTCGCGCGGCGGGGAACTGTTTGTGTTCGCTGACCGGGAGGCGGGCTTTGCCAACGAGCCCCGGGTGCAGGTTTTGGCCATGCCCCATTGTCCCGAGGTGATCAAGCCGATTGTCTATACGGTGGCCCTGCAGTTGTTGTCGTATCATGTCGCTGTGCAAAAAGGCACGGATGTCGATAAACCGCGCAATCTGGCCAAGTCGGTTACGGTTGAGTGACGCTGGCGGCATTTCTTAAGTTAATTCATGTAACGTTGCGCTTTTGTGTCCATCGCCGGCTTCGCCCTGCGTGGTTACTGGATGGCAGTTGACAACCCCCTGCTCCAGCACCGGGTCGCGAAAGTGTTACCCCACGTGATCGATACGCTGTTGCTGGGTTCGGCGCTCACTCTGCTGATGGTCTTGCAGCTGTCTCCCCTGACGCAGCCCTGGCTCAGCGCGAAAATCATCGCTCTGTTGGTTTATATCGGGCTGGGGATGGTGGCATTGCGTTTTGGTCAGTCGAAAAAAATCAAAGTGAGCGCCTGCTTGCTGGCGCTACTGACTGCTGGCTATATGGTATCGGTGGCCTACAGCAAAAGCCCGTTAGGCATCTTGCAGTTGTTGCCCCAGTGAGGTGACCGCCCGGAGTGTAAACTCGTCCGGACGGTACGGATGTTAGCCGGGGTGCGCTGTCTTGTAGTCGCGCAGAGCGGCATTGAACTTGACCGCGAGCTCTTCTTCTCTGGAGACCGAGCTGTTGTAATCGTCATTGAGTTTCTTTAGGGTCGCCTGCGCTTCCTCGCTGGGGGAATCCCCTGCGGCAGCGACTTCGGCAGCGCTGACCTGTGGATCCAGACACGCCCTGTACTCCGAGTTAGCGGCCTGGTATTCCTTGACGGCCTTTTGCCCGGCCAGCATCTGCTCCATGGTTGCGGTAGCGCCATCGGGCAAAGTTGGTAAGGCAGGTGCCGTACATTCACCGGCCATGCTCGCTGCGCTGCCCAAGGCCAGGCCGATCAGGGCCAGTTTGATAATGTTCATTATATATACCTCACCGTTGTGGAGTGTTTGGGGAAAAAACAGTAACAGGAGTGGCCGCTCCTGCCAAGTCAGGACCGATATTGCGAAGCTATTATTCCTTGCCAACCCACAGTTTGGATACCCGCATTTGTGCTTCCAGCTGACGCGCCACTTCATCTGCGGAACCTTTACTGGCCAGCTCCACTACTCTGACGCGATAAAATGTCTGCCCGTCTTTGACGCTGGGTGCAACGATGACTTTGCCCGCATTCGGAGACAGTTTGTTTGCCCACGTTTCCGCCATGTTGCGCGACCCATAGGAGCCGAAGTTGACAAACCAGGGACCTGAAGACGCTGCCGGAGTGGTCGGGCCGGCAGCCGGTTTGGGTGCGATCGGCGCAGCTGCAGCAGGTTCAGGAACGGCCGCCGGCTGAGGTAAAGAGGCTTTCTCAGCAGTGGCAGGCTTGTCTGGCTTGGCAGATGGCAGTGGTTTTTTCTCATACAGTGAGGCTACTGCGTCGGCCACCTGAGGGTTGACCTGCTTGGCGGCGGGCGCGGCTTTCGTTATCACGGCCTGCTGGACTCCCAGTTGGGCCTCTAGTCCGGCCACGGTATCGGTGAGCCTGCGGTTTTCCAGCTTCAGAGCCTCCGCATCTGCAGCAAGTTTGTCATAGGACTTTTGCAATTCCTGTAGTGCTTCCCGACTGGCGCTTTCGTCTACGGGATTTGCGCTGGTGGCCAGGGTCGCGCGCAGTTGGCGCAGCTCTTCCTCGGTAGCCGCTCGTTGCTGCATGACGCCGTAACCCCCGCCGATCAACAGCACGAGGGCAGCAGTGGCCACAGCAATCAGTCCCAAAGGCCACTTCCGGCCGCTGTCCTCATCCTCCTCGAGATATTCCTCTTCTCCTCTCGGAATAATCCTCTTTCTCGAGCCAGGCGTCAGGCTCATCAGCAACGGACTGATCCGGACTCGCTCCTGACAGAGGAGGACAGGTATTCCGGTTCATCGTCTTCTTCTGCGGTCAAAAAGCCACGGTCTTCTTCATCGGAATAAGGCTCTTCAAATTCCTCCTCCGCTTCCACGTTGTCGGCACGGTAGCCCGAGGAGTAATCGGTATCCCGGTCGGGCTCTTCGTATTCATCCTCGTCTTCGTAGAAACGGCCAAATTTGGGTTCGTGACGCTCAATGCTGCCATTGGGATTGGCATCATCGCCCGGCAATACCCCATCTTTTTTATCCAAATGATAGTCGTCGTTTCTGGTCATGGCTCAATAGCACCTGCGCATAGCGATAATCTGCCATGATGATAACAGACCCGTAAGGTAATTTCCTTGCCGCACCTTGGAAGAATAAAGGATACGTTTCCCGCTTTGAATGTAGTTAGAATACGTTGATGGACGTATCCGATATTCTCTCTCCCCTGAACGAAGCACAGCGCGACGCTGTCGCCGCAGACAACCAGAACATGCTGGTGCTCGCCGGTGCTGGCAGTGGCAAGACGCGGGTTCTGGTGCATCGCATTGCCTGGCTGATCAAGGCAGAGAATTTTTCGCCCTGGTCCATTCTGGCGGTGACATTTACCAACAAGGCGGCCCGGGAAATGCGCAGCCGCATCGAAGAGATGCTGCAAATCCCCTCCCACGGCATGTGGGTCGGTACGTTTCACGGCCTGGCCCATCGCCTGTTGAAGGCGCACTGGCAGGACGCCGGCCTGCCGCAAAATTTCCAGATACTGGACAGTGACGACCAATTGCGCCTGGTCAAGCGCGTGTGCCGCGATCTGGGTCTGGATGAGTCCCGCTGGCCACCCAAGCAGGCCATGTGGTACATCAACGCGCAAAAAGACGAGGGGCTGCGCAGCGCGCATGTGGATGCCCCGCCCGGGGATCTGTTTGCCCACACCATGCTGCAGGTGTATCGCGCCTATGAGGTTGCCTGCGATCGCGCTGGCATGGTGGACTTTGCCGAATTGCTGCTGCGCGCCCATGAATTGTGGCTGAAGAGTCCGCAGGTCTTGCAGCATTACCAGGGCCGCTTTCGGCAGATACTGGTGGATGAGTTCCAGGATACCAATACCGTGCAGTATGCGTGGTTGCGGGTGCTGGCGGGCGCGCACATTCCCGTGGTCGCCGTGGGTGACGATGACCAGTCCATCTACGGCTGGCGCGGCGCCAGGATCGAGAACATCCAGCGCTTTACCGAGGACTTCAGATGCCACCCGGACCATTCGCCTGGAGCAGAATTACCGCTCGACCCAGACGATCCTGCAGGCCGCCAACGGCGTCATCGCGCACAATTTCGGGCGCCTGGGCAAGGAGCTGTGGACAGATGGGGAGTCGGGCGAGCCGATCAGCCTGTACGCCGGCTACAACGAACACGATGAAGCGCGCTATATCGTGGAGCAGGCGGAGCAGTGGTTGATCGCAGGCAACACGCGCTCCTCGGTGGCCATCCTGTACCGGTCCAACGCGCAATCACGGGTGTTGGAGGAGGCGTTGATTCGCAGTGCCATACCGTATCGTATTTATGGCGGGCAGCGCTTCTATGAACGTCTGGAAATTCGCAATGCCCTGGCCTATCTGCGCCTGCTGCTCAATCGCGGTGATGACGCCGCGCTGGAAAGGGTCATAAATACGCCGCCGCGAGGTATCGGCAGCAAGTCCCTGGACACGGTGCGAGAGTGTGCCCGCAACCGGGGTATCACCCTGTGGAGTGCGATAGCCGCTGTGCTGGAAGAAAAGTTGCTGCCAGCCAGGGCGCTCAGCGCGCTGGAGGGATTTGTCGTGCTGATCAACGAGTTGGACAGCGGAGTGGATGAGCTGCCACTGGAGGAACTGGTTGATCACGCGATCCGGGCGTCCGGGCTATTCCTGTACCACAAAAACGAAAAGGGCGAAAAAGGCCAGGCGCGCGTCGAGAACCTGGAGGAACTGGTCAGCGCCGCCAAGCAGTTTGTGGCGGAGCAGGGCGAGCTGTCACCGCCGCAGCAATTTCTCGATCGGGCCGCCCTGGACGCGGGTGATGCCCAGGCGGATGAGCACGAGGACAGCGTGCAACTGATGACGCTGCACTCCGCCAAAGGTCTGGAGTTCCCCCTGGTATTTCTGGCCGGCATGGAGGAAAACCTGTTCCCGCACCGCATGTCGGTAGAAGAGCCGGGCCGCCTCGAGGAGGAGCGCCGGCTGTGCTACGTGGGGATTACCCGGGCCAGGGAAAAACTGGTCATCACCTATGCCGAGTGCCGCCGCCTGCACGGCAGTGAATCCTATAACACACCTTCGCGGTTTGTCCGCGAAATCCCGGCACAGTTGCTGCAGGAAGTGCGCCTGCGCGGCACGATCACACAGCCGGTGAGCAGTCTTACGCAGGCACGGGTGCCCGACACTGATCTGTCGCTGGGACAGCGCGTCTATCATCAGGTGTTCGGCGAAGGTGTCGTGCTAAACTTTGAGGGGCGTGGCGCCAGCGCCCGCGTGGAAGTCAATTTTGATTTCGAGGGCAGCAAATGGCTGGTGCTGCAATACGCCAATCTGCAGTTGATGTAACAGGACAAACCTACGGATGAATTCGAACATGGGCAATACTGCCACTGAGAAACGCTACACGCCGCTGATCATATCTGTTACTGGTTGCTGCCCTCGTGGTGACACTGGGCTTGTGGGCAAAAGATCGCGCCGCTGTAAAAAAGGCAGATAGAAGCGACCAGTCCGGCGCTGCTACTGGCGAGCAATTTCACTGGAAGATGGTAACCACCTGGCCCAAAAATTTCCCAGGGCTGGGTATGGCCGCCGAAAACTTTGCGCGCATTGTTGAAGAGATGAGCTGATGGTCGACTGACGGTACACGTCTACGGTGCAGGCGAGATAGTGCCTGCCATGGAAGTGTTCGACGCGGTATCACAGGGCGTGGTGGACGCAGGCCATGGGGCCGCTTATTACTGGAAGGGAAAAGTTCCCTCCTCGGTATTCTTTACCTCCATGCCTTTCGGCCTGAACGCCCAGGAAATGAACGGCTGGCTGCACTATGGCGGCGGGCTCGAGTTGTGGCAGGAGGCGTATGCGCCCTACAACCTGGTGCCGATGGCTGGCGGCAGTACGGGCGTGCAAATGGCGGGCTGGTTCAACAGGGAAATCAATTCCGTCGAAGACCTGAAAGGACTCAAGATGCGCATTCCCGGCCTGGCTGGCGAGGTGTTTGCCGCAGCCGGTGGCACGGCGGTGACGATTCCTGGCGGTGAGCTCTACACCTCCATGCAAACTGGCGTCATCGATGCCCTGGAATGGGTGGGGCCTTACAATGACCAGGCCTTCGGGTTTCAGGAAGTGGCCAAGTACTATTATTATCCTGGCTGGCACGAGCCCGGCTCCATTCTGGAGTTTGTGGTCAACAAGGATTCGCTGGAGGCGCTGCCCAAAGACTTACAGGCGATTGTCAGGGTCGCGTCCCGCGCGGCGAGCCAGGACATGCTGGACGAGTACACTGCACGCAACAACGCCGCGCTGCAAAGTCTGGTCAATGACCATGGTGTGCAGTTGCGCCGCCTGCCCGACGATGTGTTGCTCGCGCTTTGGCAGGGCACGCAGGTGGCTACGCAAAAACTGGTGACATCGGATCCGATGGCGGCAAAGGTGTATGCCTCGTACCGCGAGTTTTACAAGGGTGTGCGCAACTACCACCACATTTCGGAGCAGTCCTATATCAACGCACGTGACAAGGCGATAGGTGACGAAGAGTTTTAGCGGAGTCTCCAATCTAGTTCCAGATTGCATTTTACAGCGGCTAAGGCTAGACGTGTTCCAATGAGCAATAGCTGATAGTATAAGGCACAATCCGGAGCTAAACTTTGCGTTGATTTACAGCTGATCACATGGCTGTAGCTGGTACAAATGTCGTTTCTCGGTATCGCAAGGACAGCAAGTATTCTCAAGAAGGGGAGCATATATGATTCAACTGATTATGAGTTTGGCGGTGTTTTTTTTGGTGCCATTTATTCTCTTACCGTGCTTTGTAATTATTGCAATGTCACTACGCGGCATGATCCACTCCTATCAAGAATACAATCCTTCCAGATTGGAAAATAGAAGGGAAGAAAGGCGAGTGAATTAGCGGCTATGAATACGGCTCTCAGATCTTTCTTCGGATGTTCCCGGCATTACCCGGCGAGAGACAGCCCACCGCTTACTGAGCCACACAACCCCGCAGCACAGCTAACATAGCCGCAACGTGGCTGGTTGTTGCTACTATTGAATAGCGCGGGTACGGCCGTTCTCATCAATGGCCACATACACGAACTCGCCCTCGGTGACCTTGATCGGTTCGCGATCCTGCTGGGAGACTATCCACACTTCGACGATGATGCGAATGGAGCTGCGCCCTGTCTCCAGCACGTCGCAATAACAGGACACCACGGCACCCACGTGGACCGGTGTGAGAAAGGCCATGCCGTTGACGGCGACGGTGGCCACCCGGCCATTAGCGACTTCGCTGGCGGTGATCATTCCCGCGATATCCATCTGTGACAACAACCAGCCGCCGAAAATATCGCCATTGGCATTGGTGTCCTTGGGCATGGCCACTGTCTGCAGAGCCAGGTCGCCGTGGGGCAGGGGCGTGGTATCGATATCGCTCATGTCAGTTGCCTGTTGTTAGGATGGAGTGACGGGTTGGTGTGCGTACTATTTGAGTGCTGCGGGCAGCCAGGTTGCCATCTGGGGCCAGAACCATAGAGCCACGAGCAGCGCCAGCTGCATGAGTATAAAGGGAACCACGCCCCGGTAGATAGCGCCGGTGGTTACTGATCCAGGGGCTACTCCGCGCAGGTAAAAGAGCGCGAAACCGAAGGGCGGGGTGAGGAATGAGGTCTGCAGGTTGACCGCAATCATGATGCCCAGCCAGATGGGGTCCAGGCCCATGGCCAGCAGGATAGGGCCCACAATGGGCACTACCACGAAGATGATCTCGATGAAATCGAGAATAAAGCCGAGCAGGAAGATCAGCACCATCACGACCAGCATAGCGCTCACTGCGCCGCCGGGCAGCCCGTTGAAAAACGTGTGTATCAGCTCTTCGCCACCGAAACCCCTGAAGACAAGGGAGAACACCGCCGCGCCGATCAGGATCATAAACACCATACAGGTGACATTTCAGAGTGTCATGCACGGCCTCCTTGAGGCGGGTGAAGTTCAACTGCCGCTTCGCCAGAGCCAGCAACAGTGCGCCTACTGCGCCGATACCGGCTGCCTCGGTGGGCGTTGCGGCGCCGGCGAGGATTGAGCCGAGCACGATGCTGATCAGCCCCAGCGGCGGCAGCCAGGCCGCGCAGCACTGCGCCGATGCTGATCGGCTCCAGCGTACTCGGCGGCGCCGTCTCCGGTTTCAGCCAGGCCTGGAGCAGCAGGTAGAGGATGTACATCGCCACCAACACCAGACCGGGAATCAGCGCACCGACAAACAGGTCCCCCACGGAGATAGTCTTGGGATTGGCAATGTGCATGCTCAGCTGCGCCCGCTGATAGGCGTTGGAGAGAATGTCTCCGAGCATGACCAGTACAATGGATGGCGGAATAATCTGGCCGAGGGTGCCGGTCGCGCAGATCGTCCCGGCCGCGAGCGAGGGGCTGTAGCCGGCGCGCAGCATGCTGGGCAGGGAAATCAGCCCCATGGTCACCACGGTAGCCCCGACAATGCCGGTGCTGGCGGCGAGAAACATGCCTACCACCACGACTGAAATACCCAGCCCGCCGCGCAGACCGCCCATCAGGCGCGCCATACTGTCGAGCAGTTCCTCCGCCACGCGGGATTTTTCCAGGATAGTGCCCATCAGGATAAACAGTGGCACAGCGATGAGGGAGGTATTGTTGACCGTACCGTAGATGCGACCTGGCAGTGCGGACAGGAAGCCGATATCGAAAACGCCCGCCAGAATACCACCGGTGGCAAATGCCAGCGCCGTACCAGCAAGCGTAAATGCCACCGGATAGCCCAGCATCAGCAGCAGGCAAACCGCCAGGAACAGGTAGAGGCCGAGGTATTCCACTACTCGTCCCCGCCCTCTACAAGAATCAGGGCGTTGCGCAATATCTCGGCTACTCCCTGCAGCGCAAGATTTATGGCCATCAGCGGTATCAGGCTCTTCAGCAGGAATACAGCCGGTATGCCGCCGGGTTCGGCGGAAGTTTCCCGCATCGCCCAGGACTCACTGACATAGTCCGCGCTGCTCATCAGGATGAAGGCACACAGCGGCAGCAGAAACACGATACCGCCAAGAGCCTCAACCCAGGCTTGCGCACGCACACTAAAATTGCGATGGAAAATATCCACGCGCACATGCGCACCGGTCTTCAGCGCGTAGGCTGCGCCCAGCAGAAAAACGGTGCCATGCATGTAAATAACAGATTCCTGCGCCAGAATTGCGCCGATGCTGAAGCCATAACGCAGCACAACGACGAGCGTGGTGAGCAAGGCCATGCCAAGGATGAGCCATGCCAACAAGCGACCGCAGCGGTCGGTAAACGCATCGATGAGACGCACACAGGCGTGCAGAACAGGCATGGTGGATAGGTCTTTTTGATTATTGCTGCGCAGGGTATCATAGCCCTATCCCCGAGGTGAAAAGAAATTCCTTCTCCATACCTGCACCAGGATGCGACCACGTGTTAACTGTTATTTCTCCCGCAAAAACGCTGGATTTTGAGACGCCGCCGGGCACGCGTAAAGCCACACAGCCGCAATTTCTGGCACGCGCCGCCGAGTTGGTGGAGGATGCTCGCGCCCTTAGCACGGATGAGATCAGGGTGTTGATGGGCGTGAGTGCCAACATCGCGGAACTCAATCACCAGCGCTTCATGGACTGGGGCCTGCCCTTCAATCTGGACAACGCCAAACAGTCGTTGCTGGCCTTTAAGGGCGATGTCTATGTCGGGCTTGCAGGCGCAGACGCTGAGCGCCGCGCAGCTGAATTTCGCCCAACAACACCTGCGCATTCTCTCCGGCTTGTATGGCCTGCTGCGCCCGCTGGATCTCATGCAGCCGTATCGTCTGGAGATGGGCCTGGCGTTTGCCAATCGCGGCGGCAGGAATCTGTATGAATTTTGGGGCGACTCGATTACTGCGGCGCTCAATACCCAGCTGCGTAAGTCCGGCACAAATGTACTGGTAAATCTGGCTTCCAACGAGTATTTCCGTTCGGTGCATGCGGGGGCGCTGGATGCTGAGGTGGTCACGCCGGTGTTCAAGGATTTAAAAGGTGGCCAATACAAGGTGATCAGTTTTTTTGCCAAAAGAGCGCGCGGGCAAATGGCGCGTTTTATCATTGATCACGAATTGAACGAGCCGGACGGCTTGAAAAAATTCAAGACTGATGGGTACCGCTACAACAAGGCCCAATCCAGCGCCCGTGAACTGGTGTTTACCCGCGACAAGCCGCCCACCAGTCTTTAAATTCAGTCTTTGAACGGCAGCATCTGCGTCGCCGCTTGCCGGTACTTCTCATTGTGGAGCGCCTCGCGGCGCGTGAAATCGCCCACGGCTGCCGCAAGACGCGGATCGGCGATCCAGTGATTTGACCAGGTGGTGATGGGGCGAAAGCCGCGCTGGATTTTGTGTTCACCCTGCGCGCCCGGATCAAAGCGCGCGAGCTTGTTAGCGATGCAGTACTCAATGCCCTGGTAGTAGCAGGCTTCGAAGTGCAGGCAGTCATACTCCTGCTCACAGCCCCAGTAGCGCCCGTACAGCGTATCGCTGGAGCGGAAATACAGCGCGCCGGCCACGGCGTGCGCATCGAGGTAGGCCAGCACCATCACCACCTGGTCGCCCATGCCGGCGGCGGTGTCGACAAAAAAGTCGCGACTCAGGTAGCCGCCATGGCCGCTGCGCTTGGCATAGGTGAGTTGGTAGAAATGATAGAACTGCTCCCACTGCTGTGTCCCGATGTCCGGGCCGGTCAGGGTTTTCAGCACCAGCCCTTGCTCCGCGACGCGCCGGCGCTCCTTGTTCAGTGCCTTGCGCTTGCGGCTGTTGAAGGTGGCAAGAAAATCCTCGAAGCAACCAAAGCCCTCGTTAAACCAGTGGAACTGGGTGGCGGCGCGGCGGTGCATGTCCGGCGTCCAGCAGTTTTTTGCTGAAGGCTTCCTCGGGAAACAACAGGTGCCAGGACGAGAGCTGCCGTTGCGTCGCCAGCTTCTTTACCGCGCCAAGCGCAGCGTGCAGGCACTGGTCCTCGTCCATGCCCGGCGCGGTGCACAGGCGCGGTCCGGTCGCGGGAGTGAAGGGTATGGCGGTGACCAGCTTCGGGTAATAAGCAAGGCCGCTCTGTCGCCAGGCATCGGCCCAGCTCCAATCGAATACATACTCGCCATAGGAGTGGGACTTCAGGTACAGCGGCATCACGGCAGCCAACGCATCGCCCTGGCCGCAGTAGCAGATGGCAGGGCTGCCAACCGGTTTCCGCCGTAGTGCAGTGCGTTTTTTCCAGGCCGTACAGGAACTCGTGGCGCAGGAACGGATAGTCAGTCCCGGTGATGCTGTTCCACTGCTGCCGGCGAAATCTGCTCAAGGCTGGTGAGAAATTCGGCGGTGAAAGCTGCTGGTTGCCCTGCGGTTCCATGGGCGACTCAGACATCCGCGGCCAGATAATTGAGCGCCACACCGGCGAATATGGTCATGCCCACCCAGTTGTTGTGCAGGAAGGCTTTGAAGCAGGCATCGGGCCTGCGTTCCCGGATCAGGTACTGCTGATAGCCGAACAGCATCGCGGCCACCAGCCAGGACAGCGTTGTAATACAGGCCCAGCCCGAATGCCAGCCCCGCCAGGTACAGGCACAGCAGGCAGCCCAGTTGCAGCAGGCCGATGATCAGGCGATCGTACTGGCCGAACAGGATGGCCGTAGACTTGATGCCGGCCTTGAGGTCGTCTTCCCGGTCTACCATGGCGTAAGCCGTATCGTAGGCCATGGTCCACAACAGGTTGCCCAGGTACAGCAGCCACAGCGCGGGCGGCAGTGTGCCGCGCTGGGCGGCGAAGGCCATGGGGATGCCCCAGGAAAACGCGGCGCCCAGCACCAGTTGCGGCAGGTGGGTGTAGCGTTTCATAAAGGGATAGCTGGAGGCCAGCATCACCGCAACAATGGACAGCTCGATGGTCAGTGCGTTGGTCAACAACACCAGCATGAAAGCCAGCAGCATGCAGCACCACAAACAGGATCAGCGCTTCGCGCACAGTAGACCGCGCCGGTGACCAGTGGTCGCGCGTTGGTGCGCGCTACTGCGCCATCCAGGTTCCGGTCGGCCAGGTCGTTGACGATGCAACCGGCGGAACGCGTGAGAAAGGTGCCGAGCACAAAAATTACCAACAGCTTGACGTCCGGCACACCCTGCGCCGCCAGCCACAGCGCCCACAGCGTCGGCCACAGCAGCAGCAGGGTGCCGATCGGCCTGTCGAAGCGGATCAGTTGCAGCAGCGCGCTGGTTTTGGAGGAATGTGCCATTGAACCCTTCACGGCATTGCGACGATCCCAGCTTACTGGGTTGGCGCCCTAAATGCAGCGCTGACTTTGCCGCGCTGGGTGCGGTGCATCGACAGTGCCGCGTGCCAGGGGGTGAATGCCTGCAGAAAGACCTCGCTGACCATCAGCTTTTTCCCGCCGATCTGGAAACGGGAGCGGCGCCCCCACGCGGGCCCCGATTGTTGCAGGCCTGGCGGCAGGTAGTCGCTGTTGCCGGCCATGCGGGCCAGCTCAAAGGGGGAGCGATGCATGCCCGGATGCTTGAACAGGATGGCGCCCAGTGACGTGTTATGCAGGCGGCGCAGGTGGGCCAGGCTGCCAACCAGGCTGCTAATCGGGAAGATACTGCGGGCGAATACGACAGCATTGCTGTCCAACAACAACGCCACTTCCCGCACCAGTGCCAGTTGCCGGGGGGGCAGGTCCAGCAACCTGCGCTCGGAGGGCAGGGGGACTTCCCAGCCCTGGTACAGGCGCTGTACACGAAATTCGCCCTGGCCGCACGCCACCAGTTGCCCGGTCAGGGAGCCGTTGTCCGTTAACCAGACACGCACATCCGCCGCCAGCGTCGCACTCGTGTAACGCTCCACGGGTCGCCAGCGGGGTTCGGTGGCGATGCGCCTGCGCGCCTGCGGCCGAGGCATCAGGGAAGAGGCTGGAGGGTGCAAAGGCCTGGCATCCTTGATTTCGAGTGGCGAGAATGCGTGTATCGGGCAGTGCGCTTGCAAGCGAGCTTCCGGCCTAAATTGCCGGACCGCCCGGGGGAGAAAATCCTTGCACAATTATTGTACAACTCTATAGTGTTGCGTCTCGAAATTTGCCATTCATTCCGGCGCCTGCCGGGTCGCGTTCGGCCGATCTACAACCCGTAAATGAAAGAGAGCGAGTCCTGGTATGAGTAAGTGGGAATGTATTGTCTGTGGCCTGGTCTATGACGAGAAAGCGGGCTGGCCAGACGATGGTATCGCGCCGGGTACCAAGTGGGAGAACGTGCCCGAAGACTGGTTGTGTCCCGATTGCGGCGTGGGCAAGGAAGACTTCCAGTTGCTGGAAGAGTCGCCGGTGGACGATGCGCCCCACCACGAGCAGCCCGTGGTCGACAAGGTGCATGCGCCGGTGGTTATTCTGGGCACCGGCCTGGCGGGCTACGGCCTGGCCAAGGAATTTCGCAAGCACGACAGCGACACGCCGCTCATCCTGATTACCTCCGACGACGGCCGCTCCTATTCCAAGCCGATGTTGTCCACCGGTTACACCAAGGGCCATTCGGCCGATGATCTGGCGCAGTCGGATGCGGGCAATATGGCCGGACAGCTCAAGGCCAGTGTGTGGACCATGACAAAAGTGAACGAGATTGATACCGCGCGCCAGTTGATCAAGGTCGCCGATGCCGACACCGCCATCCACTACGGCAAACTGGTGTTGGCGCTGGGCGCCGAGGTGATCCGTCCGCCGATTGAAGGCGATGGACTGGCACTGGTGTATTCCATGAATGACCTGCTGGATTACGCGGATTTTCGCACCGCGGTCGCCAAGAATAACGTGAAGAAAGTGTGCATTATCGGCGGCGGACTGATCGGCTGCGAGTACACCAATGATTTGCTCAACGGCGGCTTCGAGGTGGAAGTTGTCGATCCGCTCGGGTATTGCCTGCCCACCCTGCTGCCGGAACCTGCTGGCAAAGCGGTGCAGGCCGCCCTGGAAGCGAAGGGCGCGAGGTTTCATTTCGGGCCGCTGGTGACTGCGGTCAATAAGGCGGCGAAGGGCGTCATTGTCAGTCTCAACAACGGCCAGACCATCGCCGCCGATATCGTCCTCTCTGCTGTCGGTGTGCGCCCGCGCACCGCGCTGGCCAAGGCCAGCGGTATCGCCACCAACCGCGGCATTGTCACCAACCGGCTGCTGGAAACCAGCGCGCCCAACGTCTATGCCATGGGCGATTGCGCCGAGGTCAACGGCCATGTGCTGGTCTATGTCGCGCCATTGATGGCGGCTGCCAAAGCGCTGGGCAAAACCCTGGCGGGAGAGCCTACCGAAGTGAGCTACCCGGCCATGCCGGTGACCATCAAGACCCCGGCCTGTCCGGTGGTGGTCGCCCCGGTGGCGCCGGGCACGCAGGGCGAGTGGACCATCGAGGCCGACGGCAATAACGTCAAGGCGCAATTTCGCGACAGCGGCGGCAAGCTGCTGGGCTTTGCCCTGACCGGCGATGCCACCAAAGATAAAGTGGCGCTGCAGAAAGAGTTGCCGGCCATCATGGCCTGATGCGCGCCCGGTTACACAGGCATTGCCGGTGACCGGGCTCGTTGAGCGCCATATACGATTGTGGCTGGACGAGTTTGTCGTCGGCCTGAACCTGTGTCCCTTTGCGCGCCCCCTGTTAGACGCGTCCAACCTGCGTATTGCGGTCTGCGAGGCCAGCGACACGGCGCAATTGCGCAGGGCGTTCCTGCAGGAGCTGGATCTGCTGCAGGGCAGCACCGAGCAGGACATCGCCACCACCCTGCTCGCATTTCCGCACGCACTGCACGACTTTCGCAGACTATCTATGGTTCCTCGACGACGCCCAGGAGTTGTTGCTGGAAGCTGGCCTGGAGGGAGTGGTGCAACTGGCCAGCTTTCACCCGCAGTATCGCTTTGCCGGCGAGGCGCCGGACGCCGCCAGTCACTACAGCAACCGGGCGCCGTATCCACTCATTCATCTGCTGCGGGAAGATATGTTGAGTCGCGCACTGGAGGAGTTTGCCGATCCGCGAGCGGATTCCCGACAGGAATATCGAGACGCTCAATGCTATCGGCGTGGAGGAACTGGAGCGGCGTTGGCGGGCGATTTTTTCCAGGTAGCGCTTTGCTGTCAAGCTACACATCCTTACTATCGGCGGGCTAGACTGTGGCCGCTATTTGGGCAAGGGTTTGATAAAAAGGAAATGATCAAGTGGCCTATGATTTGACAGGAAAAGTAAAGCTCATTCAGCCGGTACAAACCTTCGATAGTGGATTCACTAAACGGGAAATGGTTGTCATCGTTCAGGACGGCAAGTACCCGCAGGAAATCAACCTCGAATTTGTTCAGGATAAAGTAGGCTTGCTCGATAACCTGCAGGTAGGGCAGGAAGTCACGGTCACTTTTGATATCCGTGGTCGCGAGTACAACGGCCGCTACTTCAACAATCTGCAGGGATGGAAAATTGTAACTTCAGGAAACGAGACCGCATTTTCTCCGGAAGGTCAATCGTCCGCACCTCCCGAAATTGCACCGCCAGACTTTGACGAAAGCGATATTCCTTTTTAGGTTAGAAAAGTTCTACTCCACAGTACTCCTGTTAAGCAGACATGCTTGACAGCGATACATCCGACGGTCGCATGCAAACAGGAATCAGATTTCAACGGAATTACGCTCGCACCGCTAAAGAATCGCACGTGGCGATTGAAGCATTAACTGCGAAGCCGAGCGAGTTCAGACCTTGGCAAACTGCTGACTGGACCCGGTCCACCGCTGAATCAACGGATCAGCCAGCTCCGGGTGTGACTCCCGGATAGTGTTCGCAATAGCCTGTACCTCATCCAGCAAGTGATTGTGCGTCGGCAGCTCCGCGATCCGAAATTCCATCAGGCCGGTCTGCCGGGTGCCGAGCACTTCACCGGGGCCGCGCAGCTCCAGGTCTTTCTCGGCGATATAGAAGCCGTCGGAACTTTCCCGCAGCACCGTCAGCCGCTGCTTGCCGCTGGCCGACAAAGGCGTCTGGTAGAGCAGGACGCAGTGGCTGGCCTGCGCGCCACGGCCCACCCTGCCGCGCAGTTGGTGCAGTTGCGCCAGACCCAGGCGCTCGGGATTTTCGATAATCATCAGGCTGGCGTTGGGCACGTCCACGCCGACCTCGATCACGGTGGTGGCTACCAGCAGGGCCAGCTCGCCGCTCTTGAACGCCGCCATCATCGCTTCTTTTTCTGCCGGTTTCAGGCGCCCGTGAATGAGCCCGATCGCGAGATGGGGCAGGGCTCGGCGCAATTCTGCCGCGGTCGCCTCCGCCGCCTGCGCCTGCAATACATCGCTTTCTTCAATCAGCGTGCACACCCAGTAGGCCTGGCGTCCCGCGCCACAGGCCGCCGCGACGCGCGCCGTGACCTCGTCGCGCCGGCTGCTGTCCACCAGGGCCGTGGTGACCGCCGGCCGGCCTGGCGGCAATTCGTCGATGATCGAGCAATCCAGGTCGGCGTAGGCCACCATGGACAGCGTGCGCGGGATAGGTGTCGCGGTCATCACCAACTGGTGTGGTCGGCCCAGCGCCGGGTTGGTTTTGCGGGTCAGCGCGAGGCGCTGGTGCACGCCGAAACGGTGTTGCTCATCCACGATGGCCAGGCCCAGGCGCGCAAAAGCGACATCGTCCTGGAACAGGGCGTGGGTGCCGATAACCAGGCTCGCCTCTCCTGACGCAATACGCGCCAGCGCGTTGCTCCGCTTGCTGCCCTTGGTGCGGCCACTCAACCACTCCATGCTGATATCAAGCGGTTCGAACCACTGGCGGAAGCTGCGCCAGTGCTGCTCCGCCAGAATCTCGGTCGGCGCCATGATCGCGACCTGGTAGCCATTGCCGATCGCCTGCAATGCGGCCCCGGCGGCGATCAGGGTTTTGCCCGACCCTACATCACCCTGTACCAGGCGCATCATGGGCACGGGTTTGGCCAGATCCAGCGCGATTTCCCGCAGCACCCGCAGCTGGGCATTGGTGGGAGTAAAAGGGAGGCTGGCAAGAAACGCTTCGAGCACTCCGCGCTTGTGCGGCAGGGACGGCGCGCCCTCGCGCTGTTGCCGCTCGCGCAGGCGGTGCAGGGACAGGTTATGCGCCACCAGTTCCTCCAGCGCCAGTCGCAACTGCGCCGGATGGCGGCCTTCGCGCAACAGGTCCAGAGAGGCGTCCGGCGGTGGCGTGTGCAGGTAGTGCAGGGCGCGGGTCAGTTCATAGGGGTATTTGTCACTGGGCGGCAGCAGTTCATCTACCTGCTCGCCGTTGCAGGTGGGCAAGGGCCTGCTCACACAGCTTGCGCCACTGGTTCTGGCCGATACCGGCGGTGGTCGGGTAGATCGGGGTCAGCGCCTCTTCTACCGCAGTCTCCTGCTCCTGCAGGAGACGGTATTCCGGATGGTACATTTCCAGGCCGCTGCTGCCGCGGCGCACCTGGCCGAAACAACGCAGGCGGGTGCCCGGCTGCAGGTTGTTTTTCTGCGCGGCGGAAAAATGGAAAAAGCGCAGGGTCAGCGTACCGCTGCCGTCCTGGATGCGCGCCACCAGACTGCGGCGGCGCCCGAACACCACGTCGGCTGCCCGCACGTCTCCTTCGATCACCACATCAGAGCCTTCCCTGGCAGCGGCGATGGCGGTGACCCGGGTGCGGTCCTGGTAGCGCAGGGGCAGGTGGAACAGCAGGTCCTCCACGCGCATCACACCGTAATCGGCCAATTTGCTCGCCAGCTTGGGGCCTACCCCGCGCAGTTCGCGCACCGAAACATTGGCGATGCCCTGCATGGCGTTACTACTGGGGGCGCAGGGCGTCGATGAGGATATCGATGGCCTCGGGTCGCGGATAACTCACGCGCCAGGCCAGGGCGATACTGCGCTTTGGCGCCGGGTCGGCAAAGGGGCGCACCGCCAGGGTATGTTCGCCATAGGTGGCCTCCCTGGCCGCTGACTGCGGCAGCACGGTGATGCCCAGGCCGCTGGCCACCATGTGCTTGAGCGTTTCCAGGGAACTGCCTTCCACCACCGCATTGCCCTGTGCATGGTTCTCGCGTATCGCCTGTTGCAGCCCCGGGCAGGCTTCCAGCACCTGGTCGCGGAAGCAGTGACCCTCACCCATCAGCAACACCCGATGTGCGGCCAGTGCGCTGGAGTCGATCTGCGCTTGCCCTGCGAGTACGTGGTCCTGTGGTAACAGCACCACGAACGGTTCTTCATACAGCGTGCGTGTCACCACATCCGTTTCGGTAAATGGCAGCGCCACAAAAATAGCGTCCAGCTCGCCGCTGCTCAATTTGCCGCGCAGGCTGGCGGTGTAGTTTTCCTCGATAAATAAAGGCATTTTCGGGGCCAGTTGCTGCAGCCGGCTAACCAGGCGGGGAAACAGGTAGGGACCCACGGTATAAATGGCGCCCACTGAGAGCATGCTCCCAAGCGGATCCTTGCCCAGCTCCGCCAGCTGGCGCAGGTTCTGTGTTTCGCGCAGCACCGTGCGGGCCTGCTCCACAATGCGCTCCCCGGTGGGGGTGGTCGCCACCTTGTGGCGCGCGCGTTCGAACAGGCTGATGCCCAGTTCCTCCTCGAGTTTCTTGATGGCAATACTCAGCGTGGGCTGGCTGACGTTGCACTGCTCAGCCGCTTTGCGAAAGTGGCCTGTCTCAGACAGGGCCACAAGGTAGCGCAGTTCTGTTAATGTCATAGGGTTCCGGCCTTGCCAGCGATAGTGCATAGTCTACGTCAGTGCCTAGTGTAACCAGTGAGTGATGCGTTTATGAAGACAAGTTCTGTGCTGATTGTCGGCTGCGGTGATGTGGGCATCCGCACGGGCCTACTGTTGTTGGAGCAGGGCTGGCGCGTGACAGGCGTGCGGCGCAACACAGCAAAGCTGCCTGCGGAGTTTGCCGGCCAGGCGGCCAACTATACGCAACCGGGGAGCCTGGATTTCATGGCGCAGCTGCGGCCGGATTTTGTGCTGGCAACATTCAACCCAGCCGATCGCTCAATAGCCGGTTATAAAGCCGGTTTTCGAACAGCCATGGCTAATTTGCTGGCTGGTCTTGGGCCGCACCGGCCCCACCATATCCTGATGGCAAGCAGCACTCGCGTTTTTGCCGAGGCACAGGGAGGTTGGGTGGATGAGGGCAGCGCGCTAACCATGGATGACCCTTGGGCCGCGGAGATCATTGCCGCTGAGCAGCAACTGCTGGACTCGGGACACAATGCCTCCGTGGTGCGTTTCGCCGGTATTTACGGTGTTCCGGGCGGCCGCTTGTTATCGCGCATCCGACGGGGAGAGCTGTGTCCGCCGACGCCAGTGAGTTACACCAATCGCATCCATCGGGACGATTGCGCGGGCTTTCTTGCCCATCTGTTGCGGTTGGCTGCGGCGGGCAAGACGCTGCTGCCAGTCTACATCGGCGTGGATGACCTGCCCGCGCCGCGCTATGAGGTGGAATCCTGGTTGGCCAGGGAAATGGGTTTGCAAGACCAGTTGGTCGTCCTGTCTGCTGCCGGCGATGACCCTACGCGGCACAACACCGCCGGCCACAAGCGCTGCCGCAACAGCGCCCTGCATGACAGCGGCTACCAGCTGATCTATCCCGACTATAAAACAGGTTACGGCGCGCTGCTGGCTGCGCACTAGAGTACCAGGATAGCTTCGATCTCGATTTGCGCACCTTTAGGCAGGGCGGCGACCTGCACACAGGCGCGGGCAGGGAACGGTTCTTGAAAGAATTGCGCCATCACCACGTTCACTGCCCCGAAGTGCTCCAGGTCAGTCAGCGAAATATTGATTTTGACGGCATTCTTGAGACTTCCGCCGGCCGCTTCTGCCACCGCAGCCAGGTTCCTGAAGGCCTGGGTGGCTTGCGCGGTGATGTCCCCGGCCACCAGTTCTGTGGTGCCGGGCACCAGCGGGATCTGGCCGGAGAGCCAGACGGTATTGCCAACCTTGACCGCCTGTGAATAGGGCCCGATGGCAGCAGGGGCATCGGGTGTGGAGATGATGGCGCGATTACTCAAAGCGGGGCTCCAGTAGTGTTGAGGTCAGGCGCACGCGCCTAGTTTTTGACTCTGATAACTTTGCGCACATGGTTGATAGTGCGCAGACGTTTCATGATGCGAGCCAGGTGCACCCGACCCTTTACCAACAGTTCAAGATTGACGTAGGTGAACTGATAGTCCTTGTCCTCGGTGGATATCTTCTCAATATTGACGCCCATGCTATTGATGCGGGTGGCTATGACGGCGATCATGCCGCGGCGGTTTTCGACCTCGACACGCAGTTCGGCGGAGTATTCGCCTTCCACATCTTCGTCCCAGCGCAAGGCGATGCGGCGTTCGTTGTGATCCCGTATATCGACCAGGTTATGGCACTGTGCCCGGTGCACCACCACGCCCTTTTCGAAGCTCAGGTAACCCTCAATAGAGTCGCCAGGAATGGGATGGCAGCAGCGCGCATAGCTGACCATGAAACCCTCGGTACCGCAGATGGCGACCGGTTGGGCGCTGCCACCGTTCTGCTGTAATTGTCCTCCCTCCACGCCGCTGAGCAATTGCTGCGCAGTGAAGCCTGGCAGGCGATTGCCGCGGGCCACATCCACCAGCAGATCGTCCAGGTGTTCGTACCGCTGCTGTGACAGAAAGCCCGCGAGCTTTTCTTCGGGAAGGCTCTCCAGGTTGCTGCCAAACCCCATTAGTCCTTTGTCGAGCAGGCTGCGCCCCAGCGCCACCGAGTCATCCCGGGTCTGGTTTTTGAGGAAATGGTGGATATTGGAGCGCGCCTTGGCGGTGACCGCGTAGTCGAGCCAGGCGGGGTTGGGGCGCGCGCCGGAGGAGGTCAGGATCTCTATTGTCTGGCCGCTCTGCAGCGGCTCGGACAAGGGCGCCAGACGTCGGTTTATACGACATGCTACGCAGCTATTGCCCACGTCTGTGTGCACGGCATAGGCAAAGTCCACGGCGGTGGCGCGCCTGGGCAGTTCAAGAATGCGACCTTTGGGTGTGAAGACATAGGTCTCATCAGGGAAGAGGTCAATTTTGACGCTCTCGATAAACTCCAGGGAATTACCCGCCCGCTGCTGCATCTCCAGCAAGCCCTGCACCCACTCCCGCGCACGGGTGTGGCTGCCCTTGGTAGACTGACCGTCACTCTTGTATAACCAGTGGGCAGCGATACCGTTGTTCGCCATGTCTTCCATCTCCTGGGTGCGGATCTGAACCTCGATGGGGACGCCGTGCATACCCATCAGCACGGTGTGCAGGGATTGATAGCCATTGGCTTTGGGAATGGCGATGTAATCCTTGAATTCTCCGGGTACCGGTTTGTACAGGCTGTGGATGCAGCCCAGCACCCGATAACAGGTGTCGACCGAATCCACGATGATGCGGAAAGCGTAAATATCCATGATCTCGGAAAAAGATTTTCGCTTGGATTTCATTTTCTTGTAGATGCTGTACAGGTGCTTTTCGCGCCCCACCACTGAAACCTGGTGGCCCTCCTGTTCCAGGGTAACCTCGATCTGGTGGCGAACTTTCTCCACCAACTCCTTGCGGTGGCCTCTGGCCTGGCGCAGGGCGGCGTCGATACGGCTGGCGCGCATCGGGTAGAGAGTGCTGAAGCCCAGGTCCTCAAACTCCATGCGCACGCTGTTCATGCCAAGACGCATGGCGATGGGAGAGTAAATATCGAGCGTCTCGCGGGCGATACGACGCGCCTTGGCGGATTTCAGCACGCCAAGCGTACGCATGTTGTGCAGCCGGTCGGCCAGCTTGACCAGAATGACGCGAATATCCTGCGCCATGGCCAGCGCCATTTTCTGGAAGTTTTCCGCCTGCTTTTCTTCCAGGGACTGGAATTCCATTTGCGTCAATTTGCTTACCCCGTCCACCAGTTCTGCCACCGTGGGGCCAAACTGTTCGCCGATGGCGGACTTTTCGATGCCCGTGTCTTCGATGACATCATGCAGCATGGCGGCCATCAGGCTCTGGTGGTCCATGTGCATGTCAGCGAGAATGCTGGCCACCGCAAGAGGGTGTGTTACATAGGGCTCGCCGCTGCGGCGTCGCTGGCCGTAATGTGCTTGCTCAGCGAAAAAATAGGCACGATTGACGTGGTTGGCCTGCTCGGGATTGAGGTAACTTCGTAGGGTGGTATTCAGGGTATCCAGGGTTTGCATGTCGTCGACCTATGACTCGTGCCAGAGATACCCGCAACGCTTACAGCGCTTCGCTGGCATCCATCACTTCAGCCAACTCTTCCTCGGCTTCCATTTCGCTCTCACGGCGGAGAATTTCGTTGGTAATAAAGCCCTCGGCAATTTCGCGCAGGGCGATCACAGTCGGCTTGTCCGATTCTTCCTGCACCAGGGGATCTCTGCCACCAGTGGCCAACTGTCGGGCTCGCTTGCTGGCGACCATGACCAGTTCGAAGCGGTTTGCGACGTTTTCCAGACAATCTTCAACGGTTACGCGTGCCATTTTTCAGTACTTCCTATTTTGCGTGTGCCACAGCAAGGTACATTTCTTGCGGACACAGGGTTAATTTAAGCTGGAGCGCTGCGGAGATCTCGGCGCTCCGCTCCTTGCCAGATAGCGATGCTGTCCCGGAGGAACCTTTAATTATAGCGCGATGCCCAGGGGGTGCGTCCAGCGTTAATAATTCCTGACACGCCCTCAGCGCATGGGTTCGATAGCGCAGGATGAAACTAGTTGAGGAGGTCCTGCAGCATGTCGCTCAAGACTTCCTGCTGCCTTACGGTGAGCAGGCGTTGGCTGCTTACAATGGACTGCAGTTCATCCAGCGCCTGGTCAAAGTCCCTGTTTACCACCAGGTAATCGCTCTCCACGTAGTGTGACATTTCCTCTACGGCGACATTCATGCGCGTCTCGATAATGCCGGGGTCATCCTGCCCGCGGAGCTTAAGTCGTTGCTGCAGTGCCTCGCGCGAGGGCGGCAGGATGAAAATGGCTCGTGTTTGGGGTAGCAGGCGTTTGACCTGTTGCGCGCCCTGCCAGTCGATTTCCAGAATGATGTCGTTGCCGCGTTTGAGCTGTTGTTCCACCCAGACGCCGGACGTCCCGTAAAGATTGCCGAAAACCCGCGCGTGCTCCAGGAACTCGGCGCGCTCGAGCATGGCGAGAAAGACCGTTTCCGGGACAAAGTGGTAATTGACCCCATCCTTCTCGCCGGGGCGCATCGGTCGGGTTGTGTGTGAGACCGATACTACGAGGTTTTTACAACGCTCTACCAGGGCCTTGACCAGGCTTGTCTTGCCAGCTCCCGACGGGGCGGACACAGTATAGAGTGTTCCGGTGCTTGTCATCGTTCTGTTCCAGTCCTGTTGCGAGTGCAGTGGCAGGGTATAGCGTCCTACTCAATATTCTGTATCTGTTCGCGCATCTGTTCAATCAGCACCTTCAATCCTACCGCGCCCTGGGTCGTAGTGGCCGACTGCGACTTGGATGACAGGGTGTTGGCCTCCCGATTTAACTCCTGCATCAGAAAGTCCAGCTGTCGGCCACAGGCCCCGCCTTTTTTCAGCGTGCGGCGTACTTCGCCGATGTGCGCGTCCAGGCGATCCAGCTCTTCGTCCACATCGGCCCTTTGCGCCATATAAACCAATTCCTGCTCCAGGCGACCCTGATCAACCTCCACCTGCAGATCCGCTATTCGATTGGTGATGCGGTCGCGCTGTTGCTGTATCAGCAGGGGTAGTACCGCCCGAGTGGCTTTTACCTCGGATTCGACCTGTGCCAGCCGATCCAGTACCAGCGTCGCTAACTTGTCACCTTCGCGCTGGCGGCTCTTGTTGCAGATTATCCAGCGTTTTGCTGAACAGGGACTGAGCTTCTTTTTGTAATTGTTCTTCAGATTCTTCCCTGGAGGTATAGATGCCAGGAAATTGCAGCACCTGCAGCGGGCAGATCGGAGCCGCAGTGTCCAGCCGGTCCCGGATAATACGGGTAGCTGCAAGTAAGTCATCTAACTTCGCGTTATCAATTTGCAGTTTGCCGGCTTGTAGCCGGGTGAGCCTGCAGGCGGATCATGCATTCCACTTTACCTCTGGCCAGGGTAGTGCTGGCCTTCTCGCGCAAGCGTGGCTCCAGAGGTCGCAGTGCATCGGGCAGTTTAAAGCTACAGTCAAGATAGCGGTGATTAACGGAGCGCAGTTCCACGGTCAGGATACCCTGGTCTGTGGTCGCACTCTCACGAGCGAAAGCGGTCATGCTCTGGATCATTGCTGGTAGCGAATCCCATGTGATGCGGCTGGGCATCGAGTGTAGCAGCTTGTTATTAGTGCATACAGGTGGGGTTGCCTGAAGGCCGCGCCCGGTTTTTTTCTACTTCGACCTGCTGGCTCGCGTATACTGGCGCGACCCAAAACCAGACGGAATATCCCCATGCAACGACCCAGCGGCCGCGCGGCTGAACAACTGCGAGAGATCAACATCACGCGCAATTACACCCGCCATGCCGAGGGTTCGGTGCTGGTTTGTTTCGGCGATACTCGAGTGATTTGCACCGCCTCAGTGGAAAAGGGCGTGCCGCCTTTTATGCGCGGCGAGGGTCGGGGCTGGGTGACGGCTGAGTACGGCATGCTGCCACGTTCCACCGGTACACGTATGGGCCGGGAGGCCAGTCGCGGCAAGCAGGGGGGACGCACGGTGGAAATCCAGCGCCTGATCGGCCGATCCCTGCGGGCGGCTGTGGACCTCGCCCGGCTCGGCGAGAACACCATCACGGTGGATTGTGACGTGATTCAGGCTGACGGCGGTACCCGCACTGCCGCAATCACGGGAGCCTGCGTTGCCCTGGTAGATGCCATTAATTACCTACAGCGTGAAAAACTGATCAAGGATGACCCCCTGCTGCAAATGGTGGCTTCCGTGTCGGTGGGGATCTATCAGGGTATTCCAGTGCTGGATCTGGATTATTCCGAGGATTCCACGGCAGACACGGATATGAACGTCATCATGGGCGAATCAGGAGGGTTTATCGAGGTGCAGGGTACAGCGGAACGGACACCATTCGTGCGCGCTGAACTCAATGGCATGCTGGATTTGGCGGCGCAGGGGATACAGCAGTTGATCGCACAGCAGAAGATGGCGCTGGCCAACTGACCTCCACAATACCAGGACTACAATTCGATATCGTAGTCCATGATGACAGGCGCATGAGTTGAGAACTCTTTGATCTTGTAAATCGCGCCATAGTCCACCGCGTACTTGAGACCCTGGGATATGATTTGAAAATCCGTGCGCCAGCCGTTTTTGCCCCGTATGCCATCCGGCCACCAGCTGAACTCGTCCTGGTCCGAGCAAACTTCGCGAAACGCATCAACATATCCCGATTCAAGTAGTTCATTCATCCACTGGCGCTCTTCAGTAAGGAAGCCGGATGCCGTGCTATTGCTCTGGCTGTCCTGGACATCGGCGGCACTATGTGCAATATGCCAGTTGCCGCAGATGATAAATTCCCTGCGCTTATTGCGGATTTTTTGCAGGTGGCCTCCAAGGAGGGTGTAAAATTCGTTCTTGCGCGCCTGCTGCGCGGGATCGTTTGCATCTGCGCGCGGAGCCAACAGGCATCCCACACTCAGATTCTCATAGTCAGCCTGGATATAGCGACCTTCCATATCAAAGTTGGTAAAACCCAGTCCGGTCATGATTGCTTTGGGCATCTGGCGGCAGTAGATCGCGACGCCATTGTTTTTGCCGTTGACGTCGTCTAAAAAGTAGGGGTTGTACTCCGCAGGAAAAAAGATTTTGTCCTGTAAATCATATTCCGAGCACTGCAAATCCTGAATGCAGATAAAATCCGCATCCTGCTCTTTCAGCCAGTCGAAAAATCCTTTTTCTGTGGCAGCTTTAATACCGTCAGCACTGAAGCTGATGATTCTCATTCTTTCCTCCTTGACATGAGAGCGTGTATTATCATGCGCGAACCGCGCGTCGATTTAATAACTTGCAGGGTTTCAAGGAAACGCTCTTGCATGTGATTGCTTTAGCTGAAACTTAGCTGTCTCGCCAATGGTGATTTAATGGCGTCAGGGGCGAGACTTTGCGGCTCGAACCCTGTTATTAGAAAGTGGTCAAGACCGGATTTGTGTATTCTATAGCGTAAACGGCGGAATACAATGCCTCCTTTAAGGATTCAAGATTGATATGCATGGCTACCAAACAGAGTTTATCGAACTGGCCCGTAGATGCGATGTATTGAAGTTTGGTGAATTTACCCTCAAATCGGGCCGCGTTAGCCCTTATTTTTTCAATGCAGGAGCCTTTTCCAGTGGCCGGACACTGGCTGCCTTGGGGCGCTGTTATGCGCAGTGCATCGTGCGTTCGGGCGTGCACTTTGACGTATTGCTGGGACCAGCCTACAAAGGTATTCCGCTGGCGGCGGCCACTGCCGTCGCACTGGCAGATCATCACGGCCTGGATGTGCCTTTCGCCTACAATCGCAAGGAGGCCAAAAACCATGGCGAGGGCGGTATGTTGGTGGGAGCGCCCTTGCGGGGTCGAGTATTAGTGATCGACGATGTCATTACTGCAGGTACAGCGGTACGTGAGGTGATCAGTATGATCATTAATGCCGGCGCCGATCTGGCAGGCGTTGTCATTGGCCTTGATCGACAGGAGCGGGGAGCGGGGGACTGTTCCGCTGTACAGGAAGTGGAACAAGCGCATGGGGTGCCGGTGTTAAGCATTATCAACATGGGTAATATCATTGATTACCTGGAGGCTGCGGATGATGCTCCACCGGGTGCTTTGGTCGCTATGCGTCACTATCGTGAACATTACGGAGTCTAGCTTGTACCAATTTGGTGCAGGTTCTATATTGGGCATATGATTTTTCGAGCCGATAATATGCGACTGGTTTTTGTATGGGTGCTTTTGCTGAGCCTCGCCTCTGTGGTCGAAGCCAAGCCGCTTTATCGCTATCGCAATGCTGAAGGTAACGTGGTCGTGGATTACCAGGTGCCGGCGGATTCGGTAGGCAACGGCTATGAGATCCTCAATGATAAGGGTATGGTGATCAAAGTGGTGCCGCGTGCGCTCAGCGCGGAGGAATTGAAGGCAAAGGATGCCGAGAAAAAGCGGGAGCAGGAGGCCAGGGCAGAGGAGGAGCGCCTGCGTAAGTGGGATGAATCCCTTATGCTACATTACAGTACTGTGGCCGACATAGAGGACGCAAAGCGTCGTGCCCTGGGAGACCTGCAGATCAGGATGAGCATCCTCAAGAGTAACCGGTATTCCCTCAAACAAGAGGTGGAAAACTATCAGGCGCAGGCGGCAGACACAGAGCGCGCTGGCAAGAGCGTGGATGTGGAGCGGCTCAGGACGATTGAAAGACTGCAACAAGATATCGCGGTCACCGAGCGGGACATCAAACAGCGGGAGCAGAGAAATACGCGCGCTGGAAGCCGCTTATCAGGCGGATATCGAGCGCTTTAAAATGTTGCAGGATGTGGTCGAACTACGGCAAATGCTGAGTAACAAGGGGGCAAAGTCCCCCTGATAGAGCGTGCTTAGCTGACGAAGCTGGTGACTTGGCCCGAGAGTGGCTGAGTTATTGCGTCGCGAAAGAAACCACCCATCAACAACTCCCACTGCTTGGCCCATTCTGTGGTGGGTAGGCGCTGGAATCCGCTGCGCACATACTGGGATATCCGCCCCTCGGCAGCGGCCATCAACAGGTTGGCGGCTGCAGGTAAGGGAATGCTGGGACGCAAACCCTCGCGCAGCTCCGCTTCCCGAATAACTTGCTTGAGTTGTGTTTCGAAGCGATCGAATAATTGCGCCACTCGCTGGTGCAGGCGTTCGGTCTCTCCGGTCAGCGCGTCGCCGGTCAGGATGCGGGTAAGGCCCGGGTTGCGTTCCGTAAAAACCAGCAGCAACATGAGCATTTTTTCGCAGCGCTGTGCGGCCGTTTGTTCCTCGCCCAGGATAATGTTGATGCGACTGAATAGAGTGTCTTCAATGAATTCGATAAGGCCCTCGAACATTTTAGTCTTGCTGGGAAAGTGCCGATACAAGGCGGCCTCGGAGACCCCGACTTGTTTGGCAAGGCCGGCGGTGGTGATGCGGTTGCCGGGGTTGGCCTCCAGCATTTGGGCCAGAGCTTCCAGTATTTGCTGGCGCCTTTGGGATTTTCTCGGAGGCATGGCATTCCATAACGAATAGCGTTTAGACCAATGCTAGCGATTACCCGTCGCGCCTGCAATAAGCCGGACTACAATGGAGCGCGCATTTCTATTGTTTTTTCCTGCTAGCAGCGTTTATTGGTGATGAGAGTGCCCATACCCTCGTCCGTGAAGGTTTCCAGCAACACCGCATGGGGCACTCGGCCATCGACAATGTGGGCGCTGGTGACTCCGGACCTTACCGCGTCGAGGGCGCAGCGAATTTTTGGTAGCATGCCGCCAGTGATAGTGCCGTCTGCGATTAGTCTATCAACCTGTGCCGTGCTCAGCCCGGTAAGAATCTGCCCCTGTTTGTCCAGCAGCCCTGCGACATTAGTCAGCAGCATCAATTTCTCCGCTTGCATAACCTGAGCCAGTTTACCGGCAACCAGATCAGCGTTGATATTGTAGGTGCTGCCGTCTTCACCTACGCCGATAGGGGCGATGACTGGAATAAAGTTGCTTCTCAGAATGACCTGCAGCACCTCGGTATCAATCTGGTCTACCTCTCCCACATGCCCTATATCGATAATCTCTGACACATCGAGTTCGGGACTGTACCGACTGACGGTAAGTTTACGCGCCCGGATCATCTGGCCGTCTTTACCAGTTACTCCGATAGCCTTGCCACCATTGCGGTTGATTGACGAGACAATTTCCTTGTTGACACTGCCACCCAGGACCATTTCTACCACATCCATGGTTTGGGCATCGGTAACGCGCATTCCGTCTACAAATTCGGTTTGGATATTCAGTTTAGCCAGCAGGGCGCCGATCTGTGGTCCGCCACCATGCACTACGACGGGGTTCATTCCCACCAGCTTCATCAGTACCACGTCTCTGGCGAAGCTCTCATGGAGCAGAGGGTCGACCATAGCGTTACCGCCAAACTTTACGACAATGGTTTTGCCGATGAAGCGCTGGATATAGGGCAGGGCCTCGGTAAGAACCTGTGCAATGTTGAGGGCTGCTGCGCGATCGAGTGACATATCGTAGCCTACTGTTGAGCCCGGTCCCGGCAAGGGGGCCAGGCGATTAAAAATTGAGGTTGATTGCGGGGTCAATCAGCGCGATCTGGGCTCTGAACTCGTCCTGTATGATTTCGAGGTTCTCCTGCGTGTCTGCCTCGAAACGAGCAGTGAGTGCCGGTCCGGTATTAGAGGCACGCACAAGGCCCCAGCCATTGCTGAAATCCACCCTGATACCGTCAATAGTATTCACCTTGCCGGAAGAGAAGTCCGCGTTGTTGATGATTTTCTCTATCAGCTCGAATTTGTAATCATCCGGCACTGGAATGATGATTTCCGGAGTATTAATTGTGACGGGGAATTTTGCGATAGACTCGTCCAGACTTTCCCCATGGGTACTGAGAATTTCCGCAAGCCGACCCGCCGCATACATACCGTCATCAAATCCGTACCAGCGCTCACCGAAGAACATGTGACCCGAGAACTCGCCGCCTAACAGCGCGCCGGTTTCCTTCATCTTCTCTTTCATAAAGGCGTGCCCGGTTTTCCACAATACTGGTCGACCGCCGTGGCGTGTAATTAATCTGGAGAGTTGGCGGCTGCACTTGACGTCGAAGACCACGTCGGCACCGGGGTTGCGTGACACGACATCCTGGGCGAAGAGCATTAGCAGCACATCAGAGCGAACAATCTGTCCGGTGGGCGTGACCACGGCCAGCCGGTCGCCATCGCCATCGAAGCCCACACCAAAGTCGGCCTTTACCTCAACCACCATTCTGGCCAACTCGGCCAGATTTTCCTCGTTGCTGGTATCGGGAGGATGGCCGGGAAAGCGTCCGTCAATCTGGCAGTTCAGTCGCTGCACTTCACAACCGAGTTCTTCAAACAGTTTGGGAGCGATCTCACTGGTAGCGCCATTGCCAGCGTCAATGACAATCTTGAGTGGCACCGCGATCGCGATATCATGCAGCACCTCCTCCATATAGGCGGGCACGATATCCTCGCGGGTCATGCGTCCGTTACCCGTGCTGAATTTACCGGCGAGCACCCGGTCGCGAATCTGTTCAATGCCGCCGGCCGCGATGGTCTGCTGATTCAGTACGATTTTCAGCCCGTTTTGATCTCCTGGATTGTGGCTGCCCGTTATCATGACGCCGGATCGGCAATTCAGATGTCGTGTGGCGTAGTAAAGCAATGGCGTAGGCACCAATCCAATATCGATAATGTCCCTGCCTGTCTCCATCATGGCCCGGACCAGTGACGATTTAATACGGGGACTCGATGTTCTGCCATCACATCCCACGATCAGGGACTGTTCACCCATCTCTCCAGCAATTGTGCCAATCGCCCTGGCGATATTCTCTACCAGTTCATCGGTCAATTCGGTCTCGGCGTCGCCGCGGATGTCGTAGGCGCGGAAGATATGCTGAGGAAACGCTGCTCCGCTGCGGGTGGTGGCAATGTTGGTCGGGCCGCTCAAAGCAAGGTCCAGAAAATCTTCCTCATCCTCGAGCATATTTTTAGATTGGAATAGTGGATTGGTCAGTTCCGAACCGCGCGATTCGAGAGTTTCGACTTCAGGTTTGGGTAGGTCCCAGGAGTTTGTATTGCTCTGCCGCAAGGCACGCAGAGTGGCGCGGCGCAGTTGCTTGGCAATAGATACCAGCTCAGGAATTGCCAGGGTAAGCTGAGATTTCTGATCGGACGCTGAAATTATCTTATTGATCTCCGCGTGTAGCCTTTTGGGGAAAAGCACCAATACGATAGACAAGGAGCCGATCGACGCAAGAACGATCAGCGCCAGCACACTGAAAAGGGGTACTGGGTTGATACTGAGTGTGCTTATTAGAGCATCTGAGGGACTGAAGGATACACGCCAGGACGTCTCCGGGACGTCAGCGTAGCGCGTGTTCGAGCCGACGGTGGCGCTGCCGCTAGCGGCGATAACATCAGTATGTTTCTTGCCGCCGCGAGCGGTGTACATTTGCTCAAGCGCGAATCTGCCGCTGGCGCTGTCCAGTGACTTCAGCTGCGTGGAGATCTGTTCGTTGTCTATTGTTATGATGATTACTGCCCAGCGATCTTCAATATGTGGGTGGTTTACCCGGGCAGCCATGGAGGTCAGCCATCGGTCCTCGAATTTGTATGCTTCTGGCTTTGTCTCTTTCCCTTCGCTGGTGCGTCTCACAAGGTCGACCTCTATGTGATTGCGCAGGCCTTGATTCCCGCTGGAGAAATCTGCAGTGCCCATTTCGCCAATGGGGATGATTCTTAAGCTGACCGCTTCCGGAAAATAATCCAGCATGGCTTTTTCTACCAGAGCGATATCATTCTCGGATTTACTTGCAATGGCGGAAAGGGCTAGAGCTGACAGAGCGGCACTTTGAATACGTGTCCTCATCTGAGCGAACACACGGTGGATATTAGTCGCCTGCTGCAAAGCAAAAGACGATGCCACTCGATCGAGCTGCTGCTCTTGCAGGATTGGTTCCCGCAACAGGATCAGGTAGGCAAACCCCAGCAACACGGGAACCAAAACAACCAACAGAGCCATACCGCCAATTTTCTGCAAGGCATTGCCTTTGGCGGTGATTCCCTGGAGGCTACTGGAAGTGGCCTCCTTGTTATCCTCATCGTTGGCGGAGGCTTTTTTAGTTTTTTTAAGCTTCAGCATTCACTGAGCCAGTTTGCGCATCCATCCGGCAATGATATTACATAGTAGCGATCACTCAAATGGACATACTCCATATATTTAAGGTGTCCACGTCAGCATTTCCTTGCTGAGCGAACGCGGGTGTGCGCTTGGGCATCAAGATCTTTAGTCGATCTTCCTGGTTTGTTGGGCAATCAAATTCACAATTTGTCGCGCAATGGTGCCCTTGTTCGCGCGTTTCAGGAGCTGCTGTCCGTCACGCCACAGTACGGTGACTTCATTGTCATCACTGTTGAATCCTATGGATTGATCGGAAATATCGTTGGCAATGATCATATCAAGGCCTTTGCGCTGCATTTTATCCCTGGCGTAGTTCAGGAGGTTGTTGGATTCCGCAGCAAAGCCAACGGTGTAGGGTCGATGCTCGCTTGCAGCCACCGCAGAAACAATATCCGGGGTGCGCACCAGTTGCAGGGTCATTTCCTGCGGCTCCTTCTTAATTTTCTGGCTCTCAAATGTTGCTGGACGGTAATCGGCCACTGCGGCGCAGGCAATAAAAATGTCGCATTCTGGTAACAGCTTAAGGCATTGTCCCAGCATTTGTTCCGCGCTCTGAATCCCGAAAAACCGTATGTGATCTGGTGGCGTCAAACTGACAGGCCCGCTGACCAGGGTTGTTATTGCACCGGCATCTGCCGCAGCTCGCGCTAGCGCATAACCCATTTTTCCCGAGCTGTTATTGGAGATATAACGCACCGGGTCCAGGGCTTCCCGGGTGGGGCCCGCTGTTATTACGACGCGTTTCCCCGCCAACTGGCCAGTCTCAAACAGACTGGCTGCGGCATCGGCAATAAACGGCGGTTCTTCCATGCGCCCTGGGCCGACATCGCCACAGGCCTGTTGTCCCGCTGCCGGGCCCACAATCTGCGCACCTCTTTTGATCAGACTAGTCGATGTTGGCCGTGGTGGCGGGATTCTTCCACATTTGCTGGTTCATGGCCGGGGCCAGCATAAGCGGCGCGGCAGTGGCCAGGGCTACGGTAGAGAGCAGGTCGTCGGCCCGGCCAGCGCTTAGTCGTGCGATCAAGTCGGCCGTAGCAGGGGCTATTAATAGCACATCGGCCCAGCGCGCCAGCTCAATGTGCCCCATGCCCAGCTCAGCTTGCTCATCCAGCAATTCGGTGTGCACCGGATTGCCCGACAGGACTTGCAAGGTCAGGGGGGTAATGAATTCCTGGGCTCCGTGGGTCATTATCACACGCACACTGGCGCCGCGTTCCTGCAGTTGTCTGATCAACTCTGCCGACTTGTAGGCGGCTATACCACCACTGACGCCGAGCAGGACATTGCGATTGAAAAGATGTGCCATTTGCTCGCTCAAACTGGGAAGATAGCCGAGGAGGAAAGATACCACTGTGACGCAGTATTTGACACTGTGCTACAGGGAGCTCAAGGAGGAGCACTATGAGTATTGCCCGCTGGATGCCCGGGGAAGGGCCTCGGGATAAATTGTTGGAGCGTGGCGCGGTAGCACTTTCGGATGCAGAGCTACTCGCTGTGCTGCTGCACACCGGCTATCGGGATTGTAGCGCGTTGGATATGGCACGCACTCTGCTTAAAGAGTTTGACGGTATCGGCGGGCTGATGCGTGCCGGGCAAGGCTGTTTGTTGGCCTGTCCGGGCGTTGGTCCGGCTAAATACGCCCGATTGCGTGCAGCGATGGAATTGGCGTGTCGCCAGGCGCTCGAGACAGTATCCATGGGTGATGTGCTTAGCAGTCCGAGCGAAACCCGGCGCTTCCTGCAATACCATTTGGGGAGTCGCAGCAGGGAGGTTTTCACCTGTCTGTTTCTGGATAGCCAGCATCGGGTGCAGCGTTGCGAAGACCTGTTTTTTGGCACTCTGGACGGGGCTGCAGTGTACCCGCGGGAAGTGGCGGTCAGGGCATTGCAGTACGGCGCTGCGGCGGTAATCTTTGCCCATAACCACCCGTCGGGCGTGGCGGAGCCCAGCAGTGCTGATCGCAGGATTACTGAACGCCTGTGTTCTGCTCTGGCATTACTGGATATCCGGGTTCTGGATCACATCATAGTCGGCAGTGGACGGGAGTACTCCTTTGCGGAGCAGGGGCTATTGTGATGTAAAGTTCGGCGGTATATTGACCGCCACGCGCCGTTTGCGCTTCCTGTTGGGGCTTCCAAGTGCATCTGGATGCAAGCCATTAAAGCGCTGTTGCGTAAGCTTTGTTGTACTTGCTATGGCTGGGGTGTTCTGGTATAAAGTCGCGCTCTGCGCGGCCTGGGCCTCATTCAGGACGCTAAGTCACACCACTTTTTATTTTATTCATTAAACATCCCGCGTCTTTTTGGGAGAGCAAAGATCATGACTAGAATCTGCCAGGTTACCGGTAAGCGTCCGATAACGGGAAACAACGTATCACATGCAAAGAACCGTACCCGACGCCGTTTTTTGCCCAACTTGCATCAGCACCGTTTTTGGTTGCAGTCAGAGAAGCGTTTTGTGAGTTTGCGTGTATCAGGTAAAGGCATGCGGATAATCGATAAAAAGGGTATTGAACAAGTGTTGGCAGATATTCGCGCTCGCGGTGAAAAGGTTTAAAGGAGAATTGCGATGAGAGATAAAATCAGAATGAATTCATCTGCCGGTACCGGGCACTTTTATACTACGGACAAGAACAAGCGTACCAAGCCGGACAAACTCGAGATGAAAAAGTACGATCCAGTGGTGCGCAAACACGTTATGTATAAGGAAGGCAAAATTAAATAAAACGCCCATCCTTGGCAGCAGAGCAAAAACCCCGGCAATGGCTGGGGTTTTTTGCTTCAGGGTCCTGCGCCGTCCAGACAGATATCACTCCGCTATGCCCGAATTGCCAGAAGTTGAAACCACCCGTCGGGGCGTTGAACCGCACTGTCTTGGTCGAGTGGTGAGGCGGGTGATTGTGCGCGAGCCGCGATTGCGCTGGCCAGTGCCGAACCGCTTGGCATTAGCGCTGTCTGGACAGGCTATAAAGGCGGTAGAGCGTCGTGCCAAATACCTGCTGTTTCGCACTGAGGCGGGCTCGTTGCTGGTGCACTTGGGAATGTCTGGCTCCCTGCGCATAGTCGTTCCCGAGGTACCACCCGGTCGTCACGATCATATTGATGTCCTGCTCGAAGGTGGAGTTTGCCTGCGCTACCACGACCCGCGGCGCTTCGGTTGCTTTCTTTGGTTGGCTCCGGGGGAGACTCACTCACTGTTGTCGGGTCTGGGGCCCGAACCCCTGTCAGCGGAATTTGATGGCCAGCTTCTTTATCACCTCTCTCGGGGCCGTAAAGGTCCTATAAAGAACTTTATCATGGACGGAAAAGTCGTTGTTGGTGTTGGTAATATTTACGCTAACGAAGCCCTGTTCCAGTCCGGAATTCGCCCGGATCGAGCCGCTGGCCGCATTTCGCTGGCGCGCTACCAGCGTCTCGCAGACATCATTAAGCAAGTACTTACTTCGTCTATAGAGCAGGGTGGAACTACCTTGCGTGATTTTGTGGGTGGCGATGGCAAGGCCGGGCTACTTTGCACAACAACTCCTCGTTTACGGCCGTGCGGGGCAGCCCTGCAAGTGTTGTGGGAGCCTCTTACGGGAGCTGCGGCTGGGGCAGCGCAGCAGTGTCTACTGCGTGACCTGTCAGCGTTGAACAGGCTACACTATGAACAAAGGGGAGCGGGTATAAAATCCGGGAGTGTAAATATGAAAATAATAGTCGCAACACGTCGCGCCACGGTTGCCTTGGTCATTAGTTGTATGTTGTCGCCACAGATGTTGTGGGCGCAAGAGGCGATTGATGAGAGTCCCAACGAGTGGGCCATGGTAGGAGATTTACTGGTGGCAAGACCAATCGGTGCTGTGTTGACAGTCGGTGGCGCAGCAGTATGGCTCGTCAGCCTGCCGTTTACCCTATTGGCGGGCAACGCCAGTGAAGCGGCGGGCACTTTGATTGGCGGGCCGGTGGAGACGACGTTTATGCGTTGCCTCGGTTGCCGCCAGCCAGGCTACAGCGGCAAGGACGCAGAGGCTAACCGCAGATTCAAGGAAGAACAGGCCGCGAAAGCGGTAGAGTAGCTGACACGGCCTGCCAAGCCCGTGGTGACTTACCTCAGTTAGCGGCAAAACGGTTTTTCAGCGCGGCGGCTACTTGGGCTGGCACAAAGGGACTGATGTCACCGTGCAGGGCGGCGATTTCTCTTACCAGTGACGAGGAAATATAGGATAGGTGCTCCGAGGGGGTGAGAAAAATGCTTTCAAACTCGGGATATATAGCCCGGTTCATATTAGCCAGTTGAAATTCGTACTCGAAATCCGCCACCGCCCGCAGGCCGCGTAATACGCAGCGGGCGTTCTGGCTTCTGGCGAAGTCCGTCAGAAGGTTGCTAAAGCCCACTACTTCAACATTGTCCAGGTGCCCTAGCGCTACTTCGCAGAGTGCAACTCGTTCCTCAAGAGAAAACAATGGGGTCTTCTTTTGACTGTGGGCAATGGCCACGACCACGCGGTCGAACAGGCGTGCCGCACGTTCGGTCAAATCCACGTGGCCATTGGTAATCGGGTCGAAGGTACCCGGATAGATGACGCAGTTGGTTCTCATGGTGATGGCCGGTTGTTAAGGCAGGACAGCGGATGGTAAACAATTTGTCCGGGAGCGACAATGCGACCCGGCCGCGCTGTGGCCAGTTAACACAGAGTTTTCAGTCCGATCAACGCGGAACAGGCGATATGCCACGCCACCTGAAACTTTTTCACGGTACAGGCTCCAGGTTGGAGGAACGCCGGGTGGCGGCTCTGTCGCACCCATCTCGACGTAGACCAGCGCATCTTCGCGCAACAGTTGCTTCTGCGCCAACGCCGCGCATACAGGCTCTACCAATTGCAGCTTGAACGGTGGATCGATAAACACAACGTCATAAGGCACACTGGCCGCTTGCAGGAACTGCTGCGCTGAAACAGCATGACAACTGCCTCTGCCAAGCGCTTCAAATGTCTTCAGGTGACTCCTCACCTGTGCCAGCGCTGCGTTTTTGCAGTCTACAAAATCACAGTGTTCTGCTCCCCTGGAAAGTGCTTCAAGCCCCAGCGCGCCACTTCCTGCAAACAGGTCTGCACAGCGGGCACCAGCAATATAGGGGGCTAACCAGTTAAATAGTGTTTCCCTGATTCGGTCCCCAGTGGGGCGTAGTCCATCTACTGGGGCAAACGCGAGTTTACGACCGCGCCACTGGCCCCCGATAATGCGTACCTGGTTCTGCGTCCCGGTACGGTTCCCAGATACTGACATTTCTTCGCCTTATCCAAGGGTGGTACGATAGGCGCCTTCTCAGGCGTGCAATTTGCACACACTCTAGCACGACACATATGAAATTTTTTAAACGCAAAAAACATACAGACGTCCAGGAGGCGACAGCTGAGTTGAACACTGTTGCTGCAGTGGCATCCGAGGAAGCAGTCGCGAACTGACTCCTGATGCAAACGAATCTGTAGGACGAGAGCAAAAGCAAGGCTTTTTGTCACGCCTGCGTATCGGTTTGGGGCGCACCAGCGACAATTTGGTGCAGGGTCTGGGTACCCTGTTTCTCGGTCGCAAGGAGATTGATGCCGAGCTTTTCGAGGAACTGGAGTCTCGCCTGCTATTGGCTGACGTGGGTGTGGACGCCACGGTGGAAATTATCAAGCGGCTTACCCAGCGGGTCTCCCGCAAGGAGTTGATGCGACCAGAAGCATTACAGGGGGCTTTGCGAGAAGAAATGCTGGCGCTGCTGCGGCCCTGTGAGGAGCCTCTGGTGGTCGAGGGCCACCAGCCCTTTGTCATTCTGATGGTAGGAGTGAACGGAGTTGGCAAGACGACCACTATCGGCAAGCTGGCAAAACATTATATGGACGCCGGGCAGTCGGTAATGCTGGCTGCCGGCGATACTTTCCGCGCTGCTGCGGTGGAGCAACTTCAGGTTTGGGGTGCAGCGCAATGAAGTGCAGGTGGTAGCCCAACACACCGGCGCGGACAGTGCATCCGTCATTTTTGATGCACTGCAAGCGGCGCGAGCGCGTAAGGTGGACGTATTGATCGCCGACACGGCGGGTCGCCTGCATAACAAGGACAACCTCATGGAGGAGTTGAAAAAAGTAGTGCGGGTGATGGGCAAACTCGACCCCTCTGCTCCGCATGAAGTCATGTTGGTTCTGGATGCAGGTACAGGGCAAAATGCGCTGTCCCAGGCCGAGCACTTTCAGCAGTGGGTCGGGGTGTCAGGTATAACACTGACTAAACTGGATGGCACGGCCAAGGGCGGCATCATCTTCGCGATAGCTAAAAAGCTGGCACTCCCGATACGTTTTATTGGCGTAGGAGAGACCGTGGAGGACCTGCGACCCTTTCAGGCCGAACAGTTCATAGAGGCCCTGTTCGACGCAGAAAGACGCTTCTGCATGATCACTTTTGACCGGGTCAGCAAGCGCTATGAAGAAGGGCATGATGCCTTGCGGGAAATCAGTGTCGATATTAAACAGGATGAGCTGGTATTCATCACCGGTCATTCGGGAGCGGGAAAAAGTACACTATTGCGTCTGATCATGCTCATGGATCGACCCAGCTCGCGGACAGGTAATTGTTGATGGCCAGAATCTGGCGGTCAGTGCGCTCGCGCGGTATTCCGCAACACCGTCGCAACATCGGTGTCGTCTTCCAGAATCACCAGTTGCTGTTTGACCGTACGGTTTTCGATAACGTTGCGCTGCCCCTGATCATAGCGGGCTATGACCATCGAGAGGTCGCGAGGCGAGTGCGCGCCGCACTGGATAAAGTGGGTCTGCTTGATCGGGAGCGGGCTATGCCTATTACACTCTCCGGAGGAGAGCAGCAGCGCGTTGGCATTGCCAGGGCGGTAGTCGGTAAACCCAAAATTTTATTGGCAGATGAACCCACCGGTAACCTCGATCCGGCCCTCTCTGCCGAAATCATGGATCTGTTCGAGGAGTTTAATCAGGTGGGTGTCACGGTATTGATTGCCAGCCATGACCTGGTCCTGATTTCGCGCTTGCGCCACCGCATTATCACCTTGCGTCAGGGATGTCTGGTCAGCGGGAGGGCACAGTAATGGTTCGACGCGAAACGGCTCGGCGCAAGGAGGGTGCCAGCCTAAGTCGCACGGGTCTGCGAGACCAGTTCAATGCCTGGTTGCAGCACCATCGACTTTCGGCGGCAGATAGTTTGCTGAGGGTGCTCGACAACCCCGGCTCCAGCCTTCTGACATGGCTGGTAATCGGTATTGCCCTTGCCCTGCCGGTTGGTTTGAACGTAGCGCTGGACAATGTGAGCCAGGTAAGTGCCGGCTGGGACAGTCCGGCCCAGATTTCCCTCTTTCTGCAGGACGGGGTTTCCGTAGACAGGGCAAGGCAGCTTGAAGCAGAGCTGGGCGCGCGAAAAGATGTCGGCGAGACACGCTTTATTTCTCGCGAAGAGGCGCTGGACGAGTTCCGTACCCTGTCAGGTTTTGCTGATGTGTTGGCCAGCCTGCAGGAGAATCCTCTGCCCGACCTGATCCTTGTTACCCCGGTTGTTACCCTGGATGGACCGGC
This sequence comes from uncultured Gammaproteobacteria bacterium, assembly GCA_963844975.1. Taxonomy (GTDB): domain Bacteria; phylum Pseudomonadota; class Gammaproteobacteria; order Pseudomonadales; family Halieaceae; genus Marimicrobium. Next base: position 346,717 of record CAWJQO010000014.1, read on the forward strand.
GGTGTCGGCGCTGCGCGCGGAGCTACAGGGAAATTCCGATGTGGCCGAGGCGGTGTTGGATATGGAGTGGTTGCAGCGCCTGAATAGCCTGATGGAACTCAGTCGACGCCTGGTATTGGCGGTAGGAGGCATGCTGGTTATCGGTGTACTGCTGATTTTGGGCAACACAATACGGCTCGCCATTGAGAGTCGCCGGGACGAGATCATCATCGTCAAATTGGTGGGCGGCAGCAACGGCTTCGTGCGACGGCCATTTTTGTATACCGGCCTTTGGTATGGTGTAGGCGGGGGTGTGCTGGCCGCACTCCTGGTGTCGGCAGCGCTGTGGTTCCTGGAGGAACCAATAGGCGAATTGGTGCTGCTCTACGAAAGCGCATTTCGATCTGACCGGACTGGGCGTGATGGGAGCGTTAAACCTGGTGATTCTCGGCGGAATCCTGGGTCTGGCGGGAGCCTGGCTCGCGGTCTCACGCCATCTGGTCCACATTGAACCGCGCTAGATTCGCCCGATCTGAATGACCGACAATCTGTATAACTTATTGATTATAAATAATATAAAACGCATGTTTTTATTCATTGTGGAACTTATTTGAAATTAGCACTCTAATCGAATGAGTGCTAAAATTAACAGAAGTAAGTACAGAGGGAGGGTGAAAAAATGGTAAAGAGCTTACAGCCCATTGACCAGATGGTTCCCGGAGCCAATCTATCGGCTTATGTGCAGGCGGTCAGCAGCATTCCGGTGTTGAGTGTAGAGCGTGAACGCGAGTTGGCGGACGATCTCTATTACAACGAAAATTTGCAGGCAGCGCGTGAGCTCGTAATGTCGCACCTGCGCTTCGTGGTACATATCGCACGCAGCTATTCAGGCTATGGTCTTGCCGAGGCTGACCTGATTCAAGAGGGCAATGTGGGCCTGATGAAGGCGGTCAAGCGCTTCAATCCGGAAAAAGGCGTGCGCCTGGTGTCTTTTGCAGTGCACTGGATCAAGGCCGAGATGCACGAGTTCATTCTGCGCAACTGGCGCATTGTTAAGATCGCCACAACGAAGGCGCAACGCAAACTGTTCTTCAACCTGCGCAGTGCGAAGAAGTCCTTGTCCTGGTTGAGTCCTGACGAGGCACAGGCTATTGCAGATGATCTGGGAGTGGATGTCCGCGAAGTGCAGCGCATGGAGGGTCGCCTGAGCAGTCGCGATCTCGGGTACGATCAGCCCCTTGATGCAGATGATGACGATGCCTGGCAGGCACCGCAGTACTATCTGGAAGACCACAGCGCAGACCCCGCCGTTATACTGGAATCCAGTGATTGGCAGGACAGCAGTGAGGCGCAGCTGCACCATGCCTTGGCCGAGCTGGACGAGCGCAGCCGCGATATTCTGTCCCAGCGCTGGCTGGCGGAAAAAAAGGCCACACTGCACGAGTTGGCGGCACAGTACAGTGTTTCTGCAGAGCGCATCAGGCAGCTGGAGCAGACTGCGATGGAAAAGTTGCGAGTGACCATCGCGGCGTAAAGCCTGCCCATAATAGAGGCGGTTTCACCGCCTCCTGGTTACAATCTCTGACGATGGCGAAATTATTCATTACTCTGGCTTCTCTTAGCGGCATGCTGGCTGTTGTCCTGGGTGCTTTTGGGGCACACGCTCTCAAGGGCAGATTGGATGAATACGCCCTGGGCATATTTGAAACTGCCGTCCAGTATCATTTCTACCACAGTTTCGCACTACTGGCGGTGGGCGTTATCGCCTTGAGCCAGCCGCAAACCGCGATGCTCAAAAGCAGCGGTTGGTTATTCCTTCTCGGTATTTTGGTCTTCTCCGGCAGTCTCTACCTGTTGAGCATCACTGGCGTGCGCTGGCTGGGGGCCATCACCCCTTTGGGTGGACTGGCATTTATCGGCGGATGGGCCTGTCTGGCCGCAACTGGCTGGAAACTGCTGGTCTGATTCTGGCGTAACGGCGAGTCTTCCCATGACTGAACGCGACAAGAGTCGGCGTATTCGCAGTTATGTGTTGCGCACTGGGCGCATGACACCGGTGCAGAGGCGCGCTCTTGAAGAACACTGGCAGCGTTGGGGCCTTGAGTATGATGGTGGTGAACTGGAATATGATGCAGTATTTGGTCGCTGCGGTCCGCTGGTGTTGGAGATCGGCTTTGGTATGGGCCAGTCGCTGGTTGCCATGGCGCAGGCAAAGCCCGAAACGAATTTTATCGGGATTGAGGTGCATAAACCCGGGGTGGGAAAATTACTGCACAGCATGGAAGAGCGCGGTGTGGACAATATTCGAATCTACTGCCACGACGCGGTGGAAATCCTGCGGGATTGTATTCCCGATGCATCGGTGGACACCGTACAAATCTTCTTTCCCGACCCCTGGCACAAGAAACGCCACAACAAACGGCGCCTTATCCAGCCTGCTTTTGTCGCGCAGTTGATACGCAAACTCAAGCTGGGTGGTATGTTGCATCTGGCTACCGACTGGGAAGATTATGCCCATCAGATGATGGACGTTTTGGGTGCCGTCGAGGGTTTATCCAATAGCGCTGGCGATGGACGGTTCGCTCCCCGTCCACAATACCGCCCAATGACCAAGTTTGAGATGCGCGGTGAACGTCTTGGTCATGGGGTTTGGGATCTGGTCTTCTCTCAGGACCTAGTCAGGAAAAAACTCGGCAATAACGCTATCCAGAAAGCGTCTACCGGTCTCGGTCGCCTTGACCACGTCGCCCTCGCGCACCAGCAACTCACGCTGACAAAGAGATTCCAGACGCGGTTCCAATTGTGCGCAATCAAGTCCCGTTCGCGAAACAAACTGCGGCAAGGTAAAACCGTCATTCAGACGCAGCGCGTTCATCATAAACTCCCCGACAATCTCACCCTTATCCAGAGTTCGGGTACTGGCGACAAAATTTCCCGGATCTGCAGACATGTACTCTTCCGGTTGGCGTCGCTTGGCATATCGTTCAATGTGGCCATCTAAAAAGCTGATCTTGCCGTGGGCGCCAGCCCCAATGCCAACATAATCCCCAAAGGACCAGTAATTACTGTTATGACGGCATCTGTAACCGCGTTGGCTGAAGGCGGATACCTCGTACTGCCCATAGCCAGCTTGCGGCCAGCAGTTGCTCGCCACACTGCTGGATATCCGCCAGTTCATCCTCAACCGGCAGTTGCGGAGGGCGCTTGTGAAACACCGTATTGGGTTCGATGGTCAGTTGGTACCAGGAAAGATGAGAAGGCTCACAGGCTATTGCAGTAAGCAGGTCTGTTTCGGCGCCGAGCAGAGTCTGTCCAGGGAGGCCGTGCATCAGGTCCAGGTTAAAACTGTTAAAGCCTGCGCGGCGTGTAAATTCGATCGCGGCATGGGCCTGGTCGCTGGTGTGTATTCGTCCCAGTGCCTGCAGCTGGGTGTCGTCAAAACTCTGGATGCCAAGCGACAAACGAGTGATACCGGCGTCCTTAAACGCGCTGAACTTGTCTGCTTCCGCGCTTCCCGGATTGGCCTCCATGGTTGCTTCCAGCGTCGGGGATAGAGGGACCAGTTCCGCTATTTCGCGCAACAGTGTCCTGATTGCCTGGGCCGAAAACAGGCTGGGCGTGCCGCCACCGATAAACAGCGTCTCCACTGTTCGCTCCTGCAGTAATGGCAGGTCATCGCGCAGGTCCTGCAGCAATGCGCGGATATAGTGTTGTTCGGGAATACCGCTGGTCTCGTGGGAGTTAAAGTCGCAGTAGGGGCACTTGCGCTCACACCAGGGCAAGTGGATATACAGGCCCAGCGGAGGTAGGTGCATCAGCGTTGGCGCAGGGCATCGAACAGAAGGGCGCTGGCCTTTGCCCGGTGACTGATCCGATTTTTCAGCTCGGGTGGAAGTTGCGCAGAGCTGCAGTTGTACTCGGGGACATAAAACAGCGGGTCATAGCCGAAGCCGTTGTCTCCCCTGGGTTCGAACAAAATAAACCCCTCCCAGCTAGCCTGGCAAACCAGGGGCGAGGGATCCAGAGCATGGCGCATGTAAACCAGAACGCACTGGAATCGGGCACTGCGCAGCGCCTCAGGCGTAGCGCCGAGCTCCTGCAACAAGCGGGCATTGTTGGCGTCATCGCCGGCCCCTGAATAGCGGGCCGAGTAAATGCCGGGAGCGCCATTGAGGTAGTCCACCTCCAGGCCAGAATCGTCGGCTATTGCGGGCAGACCACTGTGTCGGGCTGCCGCCCGTGCTTTAATAATGGCATTCTCGACAAAGCTGAGGCCGGTTTCTTCTACGTCAGGCACATCGAAGTGTGCCTGGGGTTTGAGCGTGACGCCCAGCGGCGCCAGAACCTCCCCCAGTTCCCGCAATTTACCGGCATTACCGCTGGCGAGTACCACGGTCTGTTTACGCACTGGCTCAGCCATCAGTTGATATACAGCTGGCGCTTGAATTGAAAGGTGTAGGTCTGGTCGGCTCCAGCAGGTCGAAAATCGATCTCGAAGAAGCGCCACTCCTCATTGATAAAAGGGAATTCGGCGATGTAGTAAATTGCCTCGCCTTCGCGAATCTCCCTGAATTCCAGGGTCTGGTTTTGTATCAGGTCCCAGGTGCGGCCCTGCAACACCATGGCACGAGCTGCGCTGCCATTGGTGAGATTCTCGCGCACCGCCAGATTGAGAATCGCGCGTTTTTCGCCACGGGTGATACCGTAGTTGGCGGCAATTTTGGGATCGAGAAACGTGGTATTGACCACGCTGTAATGCAGCTCAAAAGGCCCGAAAGTCTCTGACTGTTGTCCCAGTGACAGACCGGGCAGGAGTGCCAGCCAGCAGAGTGCGATGCGAATGAAAGCCAGTGGACGCATGCTATCGGGTAATGTGGTAAATCGCCGTGGTGGCGAAGAGATTGGGCCATTTATTGGATAGCAGCGGCTGGCGTTTGGTGTTGCCCACCACATCCCTGGCCAGTATGCGGATGCCCTTGTTCCGGCACAGGTCTTCAAAATCCTGCACGGTGCAGAAGTGGATGTTTGGTGTGTTGTACCAGGTGTAGGGCATGAAGCTGGACACCGGCATATGGCCCCGGATACCGAGCATCAGGCGGCACCGCCAGTGGCCGAAATTGGGAAAGGTAACGATGCCCTCGCGGCCAATGCGCAGCATTTCTTCCAGTACCCGGTCCGGATAATTCACTGCCTGAAGAGCCAGTGCCAGCACCACCGTATCGAAACTCTGGTCGGGAAAGTTGGCCAGTCCTTCGTCCATATTCTGTTCCACGACGTTGAGTCCGCGGGAGATGGCAGCGGTAATATAGTCCTGATCAATCTCCAGCCCAGTCCCGCGAACTTGCCGCTGATCGCGCAGGAACTCCAGAAAGACGCCGTCGCCACAACCCAGGTCCAATACCCTGGAGCCCGGTGCGATCCAGCGCTGAATGTGGGACAGGTCGAGGCGCATCAGTTGTTTTCTCCCACGCGCAGCATGTAGGCGCGAAATACATCGAGGTAGCGCGGGATAGGCATCAGGAAAGCATCGTGGCCCTCATTCGCTTCGATTTCTGCATAGGTAACGGGTCGGTCTGCTGCGAGCAGGGCGTTGACGATTTCCCGGGAGCGTTCGGGAGCAAATCGCCAGTCGGTGGAAAACGAAATTACCAGAAAGCTGCAGCGCGCATGGCGGAAGGCTGCGACAGGGTCATTACCGTACTCCAGGGCCAGATCGAAATAATCCAGGGCCCTGGTCATCAGGATATAGGTATTGGCGTCGAAGCTGCCCGAAAACTGGCTGCCCTGGTGGCGCAGGTAACTCTGTACCTGAAATTCAGCATTGGCTACTTCCCCGAGGCCCAGGCTTCCAGAGCGCAAATCGCGCCCGAATTTGTTCGCCATGGCATCGTCTGACAGATAAGTGATATGGCCAATCATTCGCGCCAGCGCCAGACCCCGGGCTGGTATCGTGTTGTGCTCCTGATAGTTGCCACCGACAAATTCCGGATCGGATTCGATGGCCTGGCGGGCCACTTCATTGAAAGCCAGGTTCTGGGCACTGAGTTTCAGCGCTGCAGCGATAACGATGCAGTGTTTAATGCGCTGCGGGAATTCGAGTGACCAGCGCATCGCCTGCATGCCACCCAGGCTGCCGCCAATCACTGCCGCCCAGCACTCAATTCCAAGGTAGTCCGCCAGGCGGGCCTGGCTGTGCACCCAGTCCCTGACTCGCATGGGGGGAAAATCAGGCCCCCACGGTTTGCCCGTTGCGGGATTGATAGAGCTGGGTCCGGTGGAGCCGTGGCAACCACCGAGATTATTGAGGCACACAACGAAAAAGCGGTTGGTGTCGATCGGCTTCCCCGGGCCGATGCACTCGTCCCACCAGCCGGCTTTTTTGTCATCCGGGCTGTGGTAGCCGGCAGCATGATGATTGCCGCTGAGGGCGTGGCAGATCAGCACGGCATTGGAGCGCTGCTCATTGAGCTCGCCATAGCGTCTCGTACACCAGTTCATAGCCCGCCAGAATCACGGCCACAAGTCAGGTTCAGGGGCTGCATCGAAGTGGGCTATTTTCGGTACGACAATGCCTACGGAATGAGAGTGTCCCAGGCTGCTCATCTTTTTAGCTTAGCCAAGGTGCCAATCCCAGTACGCCGACTGCAGCTGCCATATGTTGCAGCGCAATCTGAACTACATTGATTAGAACAAATACGAGAATGGGTGAGAAATCCATGCCACCCATCGGAGGCAGCAATTTACGAACAGGAGCCATCACCGGTTCGGTTATCTGGAACAGAAGATAGATCGCCGGATGGTTGCTGCCCTGGGCGACCCAGCTCAGAATGATCATGGCCAACAAGGCAAAGAAATAGATTTTGACCAGCAGAGCAATTACGCCAAGCACGCCACCCATAAAGAGTAAGCCAGGGCCGGGTAGGGCACCGTAACGAATTAAAAAGACGGCAGCTATGCCGATGATCTGCAATAACAGGGCTAAAACCAGTGACGCAATATCAAGGCCTGCGTAGCCCGGGATGAGCTTGCGAACGGGAACTACCAGTGGGTTGGTAACCTTTACTATGAACTGTGAAATAGGGTTGTAAAAATCAGCGCGAACCAGTTGCAGCAAAAAGCGCAGTAGCATGGCGATGAGATATAGACTGAGCAGAGTCTGTATCAGGTAAATTAGAATTGCATACACGGCGCTCATTGGTATTCAGAATCCCCTAGCCCATTTCCCTGGCCATTTCGGCGGCCCGATCAGCGGCCGCGCACATTGCTCTTGCGACGATCTTGCGCAGGCCATCCTGTTCAAAACTCTGTATGGCGCGTTCGGTGGTGCCGCCGGGGCTGGTAACCCTGCGGCGCAATTCCACCAGATCGACGTCACTTTCAATGGCCATACGCGACGCACCCAAACTGGTCTGCAGCGCGAGTGTGTGCGCCGTTTTCGCGTCCAGTCCCAATGCAATGCCGGCGTCGACCATTGCTTCAATAAACAGAAAGAAATAGGCCGGACCACTCCCGGATAGCGCGGTAATGGCGTCTAATTCCGGCTCAGAGTCTACCCAGCACGTTATGCCCACTGCAGACAATACGAGCTGTGCAAACTCGCGCTGCTCTGCAGAGGTCTTGTCATTAGCGAACAGGCCACTGGCACCGCAACCTAGCAGGGCCGGGGTATTGGGCATGCAGCGCACGATAGCAGCCTCTGGCCCCAGTCTGGCTTGCATACTTGCTATGGTCACGCCTGCGGCTATCGATATCACCAGGGAGCGATTGGCCCGCACGGCTGCAGCGATACTGTCGGTGGCTTCTGCCATCACCTGCGGCTTTACCGCCAGGATGATAATGTCTGCGACCTTGACTGCAGCGAGGTTATCACTGTAGATAGCAACCGGGGCGATCTCGCGCAAGCGCTCCAGACTGACAGGGAAAGGATCCGCTGCACTGATGCACTCAGCCGGATGGCCGCTCTCGATCAGGCCCCCGATAATACTGCTGGCCATATTGCCTGCGCCGACAAAAGCGATGTGTGGTGGATGCGAGTGCCCGACTGCCATGTGCTTACCAGAGAAAAAACTAGTCGTTGAGTATACACGGCGCCACAGGCCAAAATCACCTGTTGCGGGGGCCGAAAATGGCCGTGCCGACGCGGACGATTGTGGCGCCCTCGAGGATGGCGGTCTCCAGGTCTTCAGACATACCCATGGACAGAGTGTCGATATCGGGGGCCAGCGTCCGCAGTTGCTCCAGGGCCTCGCGCATCTGGCTGAAGGACTCACGTTGTTGTCCGGCGTCAGCATCGGCAGCGGGTATTGCCATCAGGCCGCGTAATTTAAGTTGAGGTAAGGCAAGGACGGCGCGTGCTAACTGGGGCAAATCTTCGACACGCGCGCCGGATTTACTGTCTTCCTTCGAGATATTGACCTGTATACATACCTGTAATGGGGGCAGGTGCGGTGGTCGCTGCTCGTTCAGGCGCCTGGCGATTTTTTCGCGATCGATACTGTGCACCCAATCGAAATGTTCGAGCTATCGGACCGGTTTTATTGGACTGGATCGGACCTATAAAATGCCAGACCAGCGGCAGGTCCTGTAGTTCGGTTATCTTTTGCAGGGCTTCCTGCAGGTAGCTCTCTCCAAAATGAATCAGGCCGCAGGCGTGGGCTGCCCGAATATCCTGTGCGGGACGGGTCTTGCTAACGGCAACCACAAGAATGTCACTATTGTGATACTGGCTTTTTTGTGCGCTGCGACTTACTCTTTGGAGCAGCTTTGCTATATTGTCGGAAAGCAGTTGTTGGTCCATGACACGAATGTTAGCGGATTCGGAGTCTGGGCGACATGAGAATAATATGACGTGGCGGCTACTTGCTACCATGAAGTGCATACTGGCCAAGGGGCGGTCGGCGGACGTTGTCGATCGGGGAGTGGATAAATGGATATAACAGAACTACTGGCCTTCAGTGCGAAACAGGGTGCATCTGACCTGCACCTTTCGGCGGGTCTGCCGCCGATGATTCGTGTCGATGGTGATATTCGCCGCATTAACCTGCCGCCAATGGAGCACAAGCAGGTTCACGAGCTTATCTACGACATCATGAATGATAAGCAGCGCAAGGACTACGAAGAATTTCTTGAAACGGATTTCTCCTTCGAAGTGCCGGGTGTTGCGCGTTTTCGCGTCAATGCGTTCAACCAGAACCGGGGCGCTGCAGGCGTTTTTCGTACGATTCCCTCCAAGGTGCTGAGCATGGAAGACCTTGGAATGGGGCAGGTTTTTCGTGATATTTCAATGATGCCCCGCGGACTCGTGCTGGTAACCGGCCCGACCGGATCGGGTAAGTCCACCACCCTGGCTGCCATGGTAGATTTCATCAACGACAATAAATACGAGCACGTTCTCACTATTGAGGATCCCATTGAATTTGTACACGAGAGCAAGAAATGCCTCGTAAACCAGCGGGAAGTGCACCGCGATACCCTTGGTTTTTCCGAGGCGTTGCGATCGGCGTTGCGGGAGGACCCTGACATCATTCTGGTGGGAGAGATGCGCGATCTGGAGACCATTCGTCTGGCCCTGACGGCGGCGGAAACCGGACACCTGGTATTTGGCACCCTGCACACCACCTCTGCAGCCAAGACCATCGACCGGGTGATCGACGTTTTCCCGGCGGCGGAAAAGTCCATGGTGCGCTCTATGTTGTCGGAATCACTGCAGGCGGTGGTATCACAAACGCTGCTCAAACGAGCTACCGGTGGACGGATAGCGGCGCACGAAATCATGCGCGGCACCTCCGCTATCCGCAACCTGATCCGGGAGGACAAGGTGGCGCAGATGTACTCCGCTATCCAGACGGGTAGCGCAGTGGGCATGCAAACCATGGACCAGTGTCTTGAGGAACTTGTATCGAAGCGCCTCATCACCCGCGAAGTGGCGCGCGAAAAAGCCAGAATGCCGGAGAACTTCTAGGCCGCAGGGTCTGGTTGAAACTCACAGAGGGAACGTTGGTATGAAAATTGAGGACTTGCTGGAACGGATGGTGAAGGAAGGCGCCTCTGACGGGTTTATTACGGCGGACGCTCCACCCAGTATCAAGGTAGATGGCCAGATTTATCCCATTAGCGGCCAGCCACTGAATGACGCGGAGGCCGAGTACGCTGGTTTTGTCGACGATGCGACCAGACCAACAGGAAAACTTCCAGCGGCACCATGAATGCAACTACGCCATGAGTAGCGAAAAACTAGGCCGTTTTCGCGCCAGCGCCTTTGTACAGCGCGGTAAATGCGGCCTGGTCGTACGCCGAATTCAGTCGGATATACCGACTGTCGATGAACTGGGCCTGCCTCCTATCATCAAGGAACTGGCCATGACCAAGCGTGGTCTGGTTATCTTCGTCGGAGCCACCGGCACGGGTAAGTCCACATCGCTGGCGGCCATGGTGGGATATCGTAACCATAATAGCCGCGGTCACATCATCAGTGTCGAGGACCCTATTGAATTCATCCACGAGCATGCTGGCTGTATTGTTACCCAGCGCGAGGTGGGTATGGACACAGAGTCATTCGACGTGGCGCTGAAAAACACGTTGCGCCAGGCCCCCGATGTCATATTGATTGGCGAGGTGCGTGCTGCAGAAACCATGCAACAGGCTCTGACCTTCGCCGAGACCGGCCACCTCTGCCTGTGCACACTGCACGCAAACAATGCTAACCAGGCGCTGGACAGGATTCAGAGCTTTTTCCCCGCCGCGTTGCACAATCAGGTGTGGATGGATCTGTCCCTGAACCTGAAGGCCATGGTTGCCCAGCAGCTGCTGCCGCGTAAGGATGGTAAAGGGCGCACTCCGGTGGTGGAAGTCTTACTCAACTCCCCCCTGGTGGCGGAATATATCCGCAAGGGCGAGGTGCACCTGATCAAGGATTTGATGGCCAAATCAACCGAACTCGGCATGCAAACGCTCGACCAGTCGCTGGTGAAAGCCTACAAGGATGGGCTGATAGCCAAGGAGGAAGCGCTCCGCTTCGCCGATTCCGCGAACGACGTGCGCCTGCAGATCAAAATGCACGACAGGGGTGAATTCGGGACAGGTGATGGGCTTGGGGCTTGCTTTCGATGAATATGATAACGAAGGTCGTTTTCACGGACGCTAACAGGCTTTTCATTTAGCGCTCGGCATTTTCCGCCAGCCAGGTCCGCAGGATCAGCTCTGCCGCGAGGCTGTCCACTGGCTGCCGCCTGAAGTCGCCCCGGTGTCCCTGCTCGCGGCTGTTGTGCTTCGCTTCAAAGCTGCTGAGCCGTTCATCGACCATCGCCACTTCCAGACCCAGGCGCCCGTGTAAGCGTCGTGCGAATTTACCGGCCTGCGCACACAATTCGCTTACACTGCCATCCATGTTTAGCGGGTCGCCAACCAACAGCAGGTCGGGGCGCCACTCATCGATCAGGGCTTCCAGCGCGCGCCATTCCGGTACGCCATCTCTTGCCCTGAGTATGGGCAGCGGCTGGGTGGTCGCCGAGCAGGCAGTTCCCGATCGCCACACCGATCTGGCGCAGGCCGAAATCAAACGCCATCACTGTGCGCTGTGGTTTCTTCATCGGAAAATACTGGCCCGGTTGCGCAATCAGGCGTGTCCTGCCTGACCGGAAATCAGGTTCATGTCTATTCCCAGCAGTGCCGCGGCTGCCCCCAGACGCTGGTCGGCGGGAGTGGTAAAGATAATGTCACTGTTGCCGGGCAGGGTTAGCCAGCTGTTTTCCGCCAGCTCCTGCTCCAATTGGCCAGCGGCCCAGCCGGCGTAGCCCAGGGCTATCAGATGATCGCGCGGTCCCTCGCCGCTGGCGATGGCGCGCAGAATATCGCGTGAGGTGGTGAGGGTGATCTCGGAAGTTATCTTCAGGCTGGCCTCCCAGGTTTTGTCACAATGGCGGTGCAGGACGAATCCGTGGTCCACTTGTACAGGACCGCCAGCCATGACCGGCACGGCGGAGAAATCATGTCGGGTGCTGATTTGCAGGTGTTCAAAAATCTCGCCCACTGACAGTTCCAGTGGCCGGTTGATGACGATGCCCATGGCGCCACTTTCGCCGTGTTCGCAAATGTACGTAATGCTTTGTGAAAAAATTCCTTCCGACAGGCGCGGCATTGCCAGTAGGAAATGATCCCGCAAGCAATCGCCGCTTTTAGCAGTATTCACGGAAAACTTTCCGGGCATGAATGATTTGTCTCTTCGGCGTGGTAAAAAAATGCGAGCTGTCGACTACGCATCTCTTATGGTGAGCTTAGCTGGTTTTCCTGAAAATGCCATGTACGAACGATTTCCAGTTTATCCGTGGTGGCTTTCAACTCCGGCGGAAAGGGTGAGTAGGGCGCCGCCATACGCACGATCTTGATCGCGGCTTCGTCGAGTACGGCATAACCGGATGAAGACAGCACCTGTATGTCTTCCAGGCTGCCATCCTGGCGGATGACTACCAACATGCGCAAGTCGCCATACATGCCGTAACGAATTGAAGCCTCGGGATAATACTGGTTACCTACTGCCTCCAGTCGTCGACGCCAGTCCAGCAGGTAGGCGGCATCCACGGATTGTTTTGCCGAGGCGGCGGTCAGGCGCCTCACGCGCGGCTGGTCGGCAGAGGTTCTGGTTTCGTCATCAAGTTCCGCCTGCAGACTGGCGACTTCCAGACTGAGCTGTTCAATTTCCGGGTTGACTCCCTCCAGTTTGTTTTCTTCCTGTTCATCGTCCATCTGGTCGGTCGTCACACTGTGGCGAGCCATGGCGGTGGTGGCCACAGCAGTGCGTTGCTGGGCGACCTGCTTCTGCGGCGCTTGCAGCTGGGCTTGCTGCACGAAGGGGGTATCGGTCTGCAAATTGTTGCGAGTGCTGATCTCATTTATCTCGGACTCATCGCCACTACCCTCCTGGTTGGCCTGGGCAATTTGACGGGCCTCGTCAGGATGCTGTGGCGCTAGGCTGGCTGGCGAGAGTGACTTCTATCTGCGGTGTTTTGTATGACTTTGCATTGCTGGCGTTAAAGGAAACAGACAGAATCAGCGCGGCATGCACCGCCAATGCCAGCAACACGGCATTTCGAAATCGCGTCTGCTTTTCGTTTCCTGTTTCCAGGTAGTACATGGACTGACTAGCGCCTTTTATCTAATTCCCCCTGAATACAATCCATCAGTTGGCCGCCGATGTCCAGATCATAAGCTGCGTCAATTTCCCGAATACAGGTGGGGCTGGTGACGTTGATTTCGGTGAGGTAGTCGCCGATCACGTCGATACCGACGAACAACAGACCCTTCTCGCGTAAACTGGGCCCGACCTGGGCGGCGATCCAGTGATCGCGCTGGTGTCAGCGGTTGCGGCTGTCCGGTCCCGCCTGCAGCCAGATTGCCGCGGGTTTCACCCACCAGCGGAACGCGGGCCAGGCAATAGGGCACGGGCTCTCCGTTGATCATCAGTATGCGTTTGTCTCCGTCCTCAATCTGCGGAATAAACTTCTGTGCCATGATGGTTTGTCGACCATGCTGCGTGAGCATTTCCAGAATCACACTGACATTGGGGTCGCCCTTTTTTACCCTGAAAATGGCGCTGCCGCCCATGCCATCCAGAGGCTTGTAGATGGCATCTTCGTGCTGCCGGTGAAAATCTCTAAGGCGTTGCATATCGGCGCTGACCAGCACCGGCGGGCAGCACTGTGGAAACTGCGTGGCGAATACTTTTTCGTTGCAGTCACGCAGGCTCTGGCAGCGGTTTACCACCAGAGTTCCGTTGCGCTCCGCCGCCTCCAGGATATACGTGCTATAGATGTACTCGTTATCAAAGGGCGGGTCCTTGCGCATCAGGATCACATCGAGCTCGTCGAGGTTCCTGTCCTCGGGTTCGTCGAGTTTGAACCAATGGTCCGGATCATGGAAGACGGTCAACGGCGCCATACGCGCGCGCGCTACACCCTGCTCCAGATAGAGGTCGGTTTGCTCCATATAAAATAACTGCCAGTTGCGGGCCTGGGCTGCCCACAGCATGGCCAGGGTGGTGTCTTTCTTGTAATTGATTCCGGCGATGGGATCCATCACCACGCCCAGCTTGACTGTCATTGCGTTGTATCTCGTACTCTGACGGCCTGCTAACTTACGCAAAGGCGGTCGCCGGTGCAAGTACAGTCATTTTTGCAGTCACTTTTTCGGAAGGCGACACAGCGGTGTCCGGTGCCTTAGAATAGCCACCCGAAAATACATTCTATTCCAGGAGAGCAATGTGAGTCTGGCAGGCATCTATTTGTTTCTGGCGCTTTTGAGCGCCTATTGCACACTCACGGCGATCGTGCAGGCGCGGCGCTTCTACTGGCTGGTGCCCGTCTATTTCCTGAGCGCCTGGTTGTGTGGTGAGTTAGCGCTGATCCATCTGTTGTGGCAGGTAGCCCTGACCGCCCTGCTGGCGTTTCTGGGCGTCCTGTCCGACCCACTGGCCCAGAGCGGGCTGGGATTTTTCGCGCTGGCCTGGTTGGGTCTGGTCTACCTGCATTGCCAGTCCATGGATACGCCCCACCACCTTCGCCCTGCGCTGCGTCGCGCGCTGGGCGAGGACTATAGAGCAGATATACCCTCCGAGCGGCAGCACATACTGTGTGATGATATCCTCACTCGCCACTGGCTAAGGCCCTTTAATTTCAAGCGTGAAGGGGTGCGCATGCACAGCCATATCCCCTACGGGGATGCCGGCAAGCGCAATCTGCTGGATATCTACCAGCCCCGTGAGCCGCGCGAGGGTGGTTTTCCTGTGCTGTTACAGGTGCACGGTGGCGCCTGGATCATCGGGGAGAAGGAGCAGCAGGCCAAGCCGCTGATGTACCACATGGCGCAGCGCGGTTGGCTGTGTGTGGCGATCAATTACCGTTTAAGTCCCAAGGCGGCATTCCCGGCTCATATAATTGACGTGAAGAAAGCGATCGCGTGGATCAGGGAGCACATCAGGGATTACGGTGGTAATCCGGATTTCATTGCGATCACCGGAGGCTCTGCGGGCGGTCATCTCAGTTCGCTGGCAGCGTTGACGCCCAATCGTGCAGAGTGGCAGCCCGGGTTTGAGCACGTTGATACTTCCGTGCAAGCCTGCGTGCCGTTCTATGGCGTGTACGATTTTCTCGATCGCCATGGAATTCGTCCCGAGATGTCCATGGATGACCTGCTCGGCGAACGGGTTATGCAGTGTTCGCGGCAGGATAATCCTGAACTGTGGGATGCCGGATCGCCACTCAGTCATGTCTCAGAAGATGCGCCCCCCCTGTTTGTGATACAGGGCACGCACGATTCCCTGGTGTGGGTAGAGGAGGCGAGGATTTTTGTATCCGCCTTGCAGGCAGTGTCCAAACAGCCGGTGGCCTATGCGGAACTGCCCGGGGCGCAGCATGCCTTCGAGATTTTTCATTCCGTACGCACTGACCATACGGTGCATGCTGTCGGACATTTTCTGGAGTGGACCCATGCCCAGTGGTTGCGCGCACAGAATCCAGGTCCTCGCTAGACCGGTTATCCCGGCCCCATATCTCCCCACCAGCCCTGCAGGAGAGCGATAGCAGCGAGTGGCGCGGTCTCGGTGCGCAGCACTCGCGGACCCAGGCGCAGGGCCGTATAACCGGCTTGTGCTGCCGCGGTGATTTCATTCTCACTCAGGCCCCCCTCGGGGCCGACCAGCAGAGCGATGCTGGCTGGCGCACGGCCTGTCCCGATGCTGTCTGCCCGATGGTGCAACACAAATTTTCGCTCGGCTACGGTCGACGCCAGCCAGAGGTTGAGCGCCTGCAGGGGGTGAATAATCGGTGGCCGGTTGCGGCCGCATTGTTCGCAGGCACTGATGGCAATCTGTTGCCAGTGCAGGATTTTTTTGTCTGCCCGATCACCGGCTAACTTGACCCCGGAGTGTTCGCTCGACAGCGGGGTCAGCGAAGTGACACCCAGTTCGGTGGATTTTTGCACGATCCAGTCCATGCGCTCACCGCGGGAGATAGCGATGCCCAGATGGATGTCCAGAGGGGACTCGCATTCCTTTTGCAGGTGGGCGCCCGTCAACACCCGTACATGTTTTTTGTCGACGGCAGTAATTTCACCCGGGTACTCACCGCCATGCCCATCGAACAGGGTCAACGCGTCACCCACTCCCAGGCGCAGGACGCGGGCCAGATGATGGCTGGGTTCGGGTTCCAGCTCAACCAGTGTCATTGCTGTGCAGTTTTTGAGCAGTGTAAATACGTGTTATGCGCATGGCCGTCGCGCCCTGGGTTTACAGGCCCAGGTTAGTATAGATTTCCCGTGTCGGCTCGATCTGGTTCATGGTGTAGAAATGAATGCCGGGGGCGCCATTGTCCAGCAGGGTCTGGCACAGCTGGGTGACGACTTCGATGCCGAATTTGCTGATGCTGTCCTGGTCATCGCCATAGGCCTCCATGCGCTGGCAAATCCAGCGTGGAATCTCCGCGCCGCAATTGCGTGAGAAGCGCTGCAGGTTGGCGAAATTGACGATGGGCATGATGCCAGCATAGATAGGTTTGTCGATACCGATCGCCGCGCACTGGTCCAGAAAGTAGAAGTACGATTCCACATTGAAGAAGTACTGGGTAATGGCGCTGTTGGCTCCGGCATCGAGCTTGGCTTTGAGGAAGCCTATATCGCTGTCATAGCTCTTCGCTTCCGGATGGATCTCCGGGTAGGCAGCGACCTCGATCTCGAAGTGTTCTCCGGTGCGCTCGCGGATAAACGCCACCAGCTGATTGGCGTAAACCAGTTGCGCGGCGCCTCCCGTACCCGAGGGGATATCGCCGCGCAGCGCCACCAGTCGTTTGATACCGCGGCTGCGGTAAGTTTCCAGCAACGACGCGACAGCATTCTCGTCATCTCCGCCAAAGCTGAGATGTGGAGCTACATCAATGCCTGCGGCCCTGATGGCCGACACCACCCCCAGGGTGGTGTCGCGAGTACTACCGCCTGCGCCATACGTTACCGAGAAAAACTCGGGAGCCAGGGCGTTTAGTGCAGGCGTGACCTCGGTCAGCAACTTGCTTGTTCCCGCCTCAGTCTTGGGCGGGAAAAACTCGCAGCTGATGCGCTGTTTGCGCGCGGCCATCAGTGACGGTACCTCAGTACTTGTAGCTGTCGGGCTTGTACGGTCCGTCCGGACTGACCTTGATGTAATCGGCCTGTTCGGGCGTGAGGCGCGTCAGCACCGCCCCGAAACCACCGATCATATGGGCCGCCACTTCCTCGTCCAATTTCTTGGGCAGGACTTCCACTGACAGTGCAGAGGGCTTCATTTCGGGTTCCAGGTTGGCGAACTTGCGCTCGTACAAATAGATCTGGGCCAGTACCTGGTTAGAGAACGAACCATCCATAATGCGCGATGGGTGGCCGGTGGCATTGCCCAGGTTCACCAGGCGGCCTTCGGACAGCAGGATCAGGTAGTCATTGGCAGCCTGATCGCGGTACACCTTGTGCACTTGCGGTTTGACCTCTTCCCACTCCCAGTTGCGGCGCATGAAAGCGGTGTCGATCTCGTTGTCGAAGTGACCGATGTTGCATACCACGGAACCTTTTTTAAGTGCCTTGAGCATGTTCGAGTCACAGACTTGATAGTTGCCGGTGGCGGTCACCACCAGATCGATGGTGGATAGCAGGTCGCGGTTGATACACGCCGGGCTGCCATCGTTGATGCCGTTGTTGAAGGCCGAGACCACCTCATATCCGTCCATGCAGGCCTGCATGGCGCAGATGGGATCGATCTCGGAAATTTTTACGATCATACCTTCCTGGCGCAGCGACTGGGCCGAGCCTTTGCCCACGTCACCGTAACCGATGACCAGCGCTTTCTTGCCGGCCAGCAGGTGATCGGTGCCGCGTTTGATGGCGTCGTTGAGACTGTGGCGACAGCCGTATTTGTTGTCATTCTTGGATTTGGTTATCGAGTCGTTCACGTTGATTGCCGGAACTTTCAACTTGCCATGTTCCAGCATCTCCAGCAGGCGATGCACGCCGGTGGTGGTCTCTTCGGTAATGCCGTGGATCTTGTCCAGCATGGCAGGATACTTGTCGTGCAGCATGGAGGTCAGGTCGCCGCCGTCGTCCAATACCATGTTGGCATCCCAGGGCACGCCATCCTTGAGGATGGTCTGCTCAAGGCACCAGTCGTACTCTTCTTCAGTCTCGCCCTTCCATGCATACACCGGGATGCCTGCGGCGGCGATGGCGGCAGCGGCGTGATCCTGGGTGGAGAAAATGTTACAGGAGGACCAGCGGACCTCGGCGCCAAGCTGGATCAGCGTCTCGATCAACACGCCGGTCTGAATGGTCATGTGGATACAGCCGAGAATCTTGGCGCCGGTCAGCGGCTTGCTCCTGGAGTATTTGGCGCGCATCGCCATCAGTGCCGGCATTTCGCTCTCTGCGATTTCCAGTTCGCGGCGGCCCCACTGGGCCAGCGAGATATCCGCGACTTTGTAATCTTCTTTTGTCTTTAATTTTTCTGCTGTGCTCATCGTTAGATTCCTCTGGGTCTTCTGACGACCGGTTGTTGCAATTAAATTCTTGTGTCGCCGTGTCCTTAGCGCGCCTTTCTTCAGGGCCGCTCGCTTTGTCGGTTTTCTCCCAGGTAAAATCCTTGTCCTCGCGCCCGAAGTGCCCATAGGCCGCTGTCTTGCGGTAAATGGGACGTTTCAGGTTCAGCATCGCGATCAGGCCCTTGGGACGCAGGTCAAAATGCTCGCGCACCAGCTCTGCAATGCGAGCATCAGAAAGTTTGCCAGTACCAAACGTGTCGATGGAGATGGAGGTGGGCTCGGCCACACCAATCGCGTAGGACACCTGGATTTCGCAGCGCTCCGCCAGGCCCGCCGCGACGATATTCTTCGCCACATAACGGCCCGCATACGCCGCTGAGCGGTCGACCTTGGAGGGATCCTTGCCGGAGAACGCGCCGCCGCCGTGACGGGCCATGCCGCCGTAGGTGTCCACGATGATCTTGCGCCCGGTCAGGCCGCAGTCGCCCACGGGGCCGCCGATGATGAACTGGCCGGTAGGGTTGATGTGGTACTTGGTGCCTTTGTGCAGCCACTTCTCGGGCAGCACGTCCTTGATCACATGCTTCAGGATTTGCTTGTGAATCTCTTTCTGGCTGACATTTTCGTCTGTGCTGGGTGGACAGCACCACGGCATCGACTGCCACCGGTTTGCCATTTTCGTAACGCAGGGTCACCTGGCTCTTGGCGTCGGGACGCAGCCACGGCAGCGTGCCGTTCTTGCGCAGCTGCGCCTGGCGCTCGACCAGGCGATGGGAGTAATAGATCGGCGCGGGCATCAGCACATCGGTTTCGTTGGTGGCATAGCCGAACATCAGGCCCTGGTCGCCGGCGCCCTGCTCGTGGTCCTTGCTCTCGTCCACGCCCATGGCGATGTCGCGGAGACTGCTTGCCGATGGCGTTGATGACGGCGCAGGAAGCGCCGTCGAAACCGACATCAGAGCTGTCGTAGCCGATATCGAGAATGGTTTGACGAATCGTCTCCTCAAGATCCATATGGGCCGAGGTGGTGACCTCGCCCGCCACGATGGCCATTCCCGTTTTGACCAGGGTCTCTACCGCGACGCGCGCGTCCTTGTCGCGTTTCAGCAGGTAGTCGAGAACCGCATCGGAGATCTGGTCGGCCATTTTATCCGGGTGCCCTTCGGACACGGATTCGGAGGTAAAAAGTTTGTATTCGCTCATAGTTTTATCCTTACTCACTGAAATTAATCAGGGGCGGCCAAACAGCCGCACCTGGACTTGAAAACCGTTGCGTTGCGCCAGATAGACACTGGCAATTTCGTTTAATCCTGCATCTTCCGCCCACTGCGCCAGATCCTGGGGATCAAAACCCAGCCACAGATCACCACAGTTTTCCCGGGCCCAGCCCTGGTCGTGGTTGCACAGGTCGGTGACCAGCACCACGCCACCGGGCGCGAGGCACGCGGCTACATCCCGCAGGACATCCCCGGGCGCAGGCGTGTGGTGCAATACCATATTGATGACCACGCAATCGGCCTGCAGGTTTTGCAATTGCGCGCTGCGGGTGTCGTCGAGGATGAAGTCTATGTTGTGCAATCCGGCGGCGGCGGCTTTGTCGCGGGCCTGTTCCAGCATGCCCGGCGCGTTGTCCAGCGCCACCACACGCTCGAACAGGGGTGCCAGTTCCAGCAGGAAGGAGCCATCGCCCGGCCCCACTTCCAGCACCGTGCGCCGGTGCTCCAGCGGGGCATCCGCCAGCACCTGGGCGACCACATCCGCGTACTGCGCATAGCTGGCGATCAGGTCCTGCTGCTGGTGGAACTTATGGGCATTGAGCCGGAAAAAGTTGCTGGAGTTTTCCTCGCGCTGCCGGTGCAGGGCCACCAGCCTGTCCTGGATGTCCGCGGGCAGTTCAATCTCATCCACAGCGTCGAAAATGCTGTGTTGCAGCGCTTCCAGATCAGGGTGTTGGCCCAGCTCGCTGCGACGGTAGAAAATGGAATTGGCCTCACGCCGTGCGGCCACGAGTCCGGCATTGGCCAGCACTTTCAGGTGGTGGCTGAGGGCCGGCTGGCGGATGTTGAAGATGAAACACAACTCGGATACTCCGAAGGAATCCTTGCGCAATACCCGCAGCACCAGCAGGCGCAGGGTATCAGCGCTGGCTTTGCACAGGTTGGTGAGAGCGGTCAGTCGCAGCTCTGGCTGCGGCTGGTCCGGCATCTGCGATACCCGTTTTTCGGTATTTGTCGATAGCATGGCGGGCGAGTCTAGCAGGCCTTGGCACCTATATCAAAATATTTTGATATAGGCCTGTGATGCCTGTCACAGCCATGAAATCCGGCACGTGGGCCAAATTTCTGCCTATTTGTTTGCCGTGCGCCCCCGCTTACGCGAAAATGGCGGCCCTTTTTAAGCGCCCCATCCAGCCCCGGAGAACTCGATGCCGTCCCCACGCACAAAACTTGCCAATGCCATTCGCGTCCTGAGTATGGACGCAGTCCAGAAGGCTAAAAGTGGTCATCCCGGCGCTCCCATGGGCATGGCAGATATTGCCGAAGTGCTGTGGAACGATTATCTGCGCCACAATCCAGCGAACCCGGCATGGCCTGGCCGCGACCGGTTCGTGTTGTCCAATGGCCACGGCTCCATGCTGCTGTACTCGCTGTTGCACCTGTCCGGCTATGACCTGCCGCTGGCGGAACTGCAGAATTTCCGCCAGCTGCACAGCAAAACGCCGGGGCACCCCGAATACGGTTATACCCCCGGCGTGGAGACCACGACCGGACCGCTGGGCCAGGGCCTGGCCAACGCCGTGGGTATGGCACTGGCGGAAAAAGTCCTTGCGGCCCAGTTCAACCGGCCTGGGCACGCGGTGGTTGACCACCATACCTATGTGTTTCTTGGCGATGGATGCTTGATGGAGGGCATTTCCCACGAGGCCAGTTCCCTGGCGGGAACGCTCGGACTGGGCAAGCTCATCGCGTTTTACGACGACAATGGCATCTCCATCGACGGCGAGGTGGCAGGCTGGTTTACCGATGATACGCCCGCGCGTTTTCGCGCCTACGGCTGGCAGGTCATCAGCGATGTAGACGGCCACAATGCCGACGCGGTCAAGGCCGCGATCGAGACTGCGCGAGGGCAAACGGATAAGCCCACCCTGATCTGCTGCAAGACCATCATCGGCAAGGGCGCACCGAACAAGCAGGGCACTGAGGCCTGTCACGGCTCAGCCTCTGGGTGAAGAGGAGGTGGCCGCGACACGCCTGGCGCTGGGCTGGGAGTACGGACCGTTCGAAATTCCTGCGGACATTTATGCCGGTTGGGATGCGCGCGAGCGCGGTGCCGCCCGGGAAAAGGAATGGGATACAGGCGATGGCGGCCTATGCCGCGGCGCACCCGCAACTGGCGGCACAACTGCAGCGGCGCCTGGCGGGCGAGTTGCCCGCAGATTTCTCGGAGCAGGCCGCGGCCTATATTGCCCGCTGCCAGCAGGAGGGTAAGAGCATCGCCTCGCGCAAAGCCTCCGAGAATTGCCTCAATGCCTTCGGCCCGCTGCTGCCGGAATTGCTCGGTGGCTCTGCCGATCTGGCGGGCTCCAACCTCACCCTCTGGAGTGGCTCAAAGGGAGTGAGCGCCGCCGACGCCAGCGGCAACTATATCTACTACGGGGTGCGTGAATTCGCCATGGCGGCGATCATGAACGGCATCGCCCTGCACGGCGGCTTCATCAATTACGGCGCCACCTTCCTGATCTTCATGGAGTACGCCCGCAATGCGGTGCGCATGTCGGCCTTGATGCGGCAGCAATCCATCTTTGTATTCACGCACGATTCCATCGGTCTCGGCGAAGACGGCCCGACGCACCAACCCGTCGAGCAGTTAACCGCCTTGCGCGCCACGCCCAATATGCAGACCTGGCGTCCCTGTGATGCGGTGGAGTCCGCAGTGGCCTGGAAGGCCGCAATCGAGCGCCGGGATGGCCCCTCGTCACTGGTTTTTTCGCGCCAGACGCTGGCCCACCAGCCGCGCAGTGAGCAGCAGGTTGCAGATATCATCCGCGGCGCCTATGTGCTCAGCGACTGCGCCGGATCTCCCGATGCGATTCTTATTGCCACGGGTTCCGAAGTGCAACTGGCGGTGGCGGCGGCGCAGCAGTTGGCGGCCTCGGGGCAAACAGGTGCGCGTTGTTTCGATGCCCTGTGCCGAGTTATTCGAACAGCAGGACGCGGCTTATCGCGAAGCTGTATTGCCCAGCGATGTGCTGGCCCGCGTGGCGGTAGAGGCACTGCACGCGGATTACTGGTACAAGTGGGTTGGCCTGGACGGGCGCGTGGTCGGTATGACCACCTTTGGCGAGTCCGCCCCGGCCGAACGAGTTGATGCAACATTTTGGCTTCACGACCGAGAATGTGGTCGCTGTCGTCGAAGACGCGCTGCTGTAGCGCGCATAGACATGTTGCGTCTGGCCATCAATGGCTACGGCAGAATTGGGCGCAGTATCCTGCGTGCGCTCTATGAAAGCCCGCTGCGGGATGAACTGGCGGTTGTAGCCATCAACGAACTGGCCGACGCCGGCACGGTATTGCATCTGACCCGCTACGACTCCACCCACGGGCGTTTTCCGCGACCTCTTGAGGGGGACGCAAAAGAACT
The DNA here is from genome assembly GCA_963844975.1 of uncultured Gammaproteobacteria bacterium. Lineage (GTDB taxonomy): Bacteria > Pseudomonadota > Gammaproteobacteria > Pseudomonadales > Halieaceae > Marimicrobium. The sequence goes on from CAWJQO010000014.1 coordinate 369,879, forward strand.
GCGGGTGGATGGTGATGCCATCGTCCTGCTGAATCACTCGCGGATCGATGAGCTACCCTGGGCAGAGCTGGCGGTAGATATGGTGCTGGAATGCACCGGCGCCTTTTCCGACCGCGCGACCGCCGAAAAACATCTGCGGCGGGGGGCAGGTAAAGTGCTGTTTTCCCAGCCCGCGCAGGCTGACGTGGATAAGACCGTGGTCTACGGCGTCAACCACCGTGAACTGCGCGCCGCGCATCGAATCGTCTCCAACGCATCCTGCTCCACCAACGGCATTGTACCGATCATCAAGGCACTGGAAGATGCCGTCGGCATCGAGAGTGGCACCATTACCACGATCCACTCGGCGATGAACGACCAGCCGGTACTTGATGCCTACCACCACACGGATTTGCGCAAAACGCGGGCTGCTTCCCAGTCGATTATTCCGGTCGACACTGAATTGGCCAAAGGGATTGAGCGACTGCTCCCGGATATGGCGGGGCGCTTTACCGCGCAGGCGCTGCGGGTGCCGACACTCAATGTGTCGGCGCTGGACCTTACGGTGTACTCACGCCGGGACACCGATGTAGGGGCGATCAATCGCATACTGCGAGAGGCGTCACAGTCGGGTTTTGATGGCGTACTTGGCTATACCGAGGAGCTTCTGGCATCCTGTGATTTCAATCACGACGCCCGATCCAGTATTGTGGATGCCAGCCAGACCCGGGTCAGCGGCAAGCGGTTGGTGAAGGTACTTACCTGGTTTGACAATGAGTGGGGTTATGCCAATCGCATGCTTGATGTAGCGCAATACTGGGGTGGATTGCATGATTAGAATAGGGTGTCATAGGCCGGCACCGCTGTGGTCGGTATTACAATCATGCGAGGTTAAGATAGCCGTATGGATCTACAAATGGAATTAATGCGGGACCAGGACCTGCGCGGCAAACGCGTTTTGATTCGCGAGGATCTCAATGTGCCGGTCAAAAAGGGCGTGGTGACCAGCGATGCCCGTATCCGTGCGGCGCTGCCAACGATTGAGGCGGCGCGGGCTGCCGGTGCGAAGGTCATCCTGATGTCGCACCTGGGCCGACCGGTGGAGGGCGAGTACGATGCACAGTACTCCCTCGCGCCAGTCGCGCAGCATTTATCCGGCCTTCTCGGACAGCCGGTGCCTTGGTGGCGCAGTGGCGTGATGGCGTGGAGCTGGCCGACGGCGAGGTGGCCCTGCTGGAAAACGTGCGCTTCAATCCCGGGGAAAATGCGGACGATGAGGCGCTGTCGCGCGCCTATGCGGCGCTGTGTGATATTTTCGTGATGGATGCTTTTGGCACGGCGCACCGCGCCCAGGCCTCTACCCACGGCGTGGCGAAGTACGCGCCGATAGCCTGTGCCGGGCCCCTGCTGGAGGAGGAACTGCGTGCCTTGACGCAGGCGCTGTTGAATCCCGCCCGTCCCATGGTGGCCATCGTGGGCGGCTCGAAAGTCTCGACCAAGCTGGAAGTATTGGAGGCCCTGTGCGACAAGGTGGATCAACTGGTGGTGGGCGGCGGCATTGCCAATACCTTTCTGGCGGCCAGCGGCAGCCCGGTCGGCAAATCCCTGTGCGAACACGACCTTATTCCCACGGCCCGCAAGCTGATGCAAAAAACCAGTATTCCGCTGCCCGTTGATGTGGTGACGGGCAAGGCGTTGGCCGAGGATGCGCAGGCCACGTGTCAAACCGGCCGCTGAAGTAGCCGAAGATGACATGATCCTGGACATCGGTCCCGAGGCCGCAAACCAGATCGCAGACATCCTCAAAAACGCCGGCACGATTCTATGGAATGGCCCAGTGGGTGTATTTGAGTTCGACCAGTTTGCCGAGGGTACCAGGGCGCTGGCCCTGGCGATTGCAGAGAGCCCCGCGTTTTCACTCGCCGGCGGCGGCGACACGCTGGCGGCCATCGACAAATTTGGTATTGCGGACAAGGTTTCCTATATTTCTACAGGCGGCGGCGCTTTCCTGGAGTATGTGGAAGGAAAGATCCTGCCGGCGGTCGCGATGCTGGAGCAGCGCGCTGGTCAGAAACCGGAGTAACATAGGTTCTAATTCAACGTTACAAATTAAAGGATTATCCCCATGGCATTAATCAGTTTGCGTCAGTTGCTGGATCACGCCGCCGAACACAACTACGGCGTGCCGGCGTTCAATGTCAATAACCTGGAACAGACCCGCGCCATTATGGAGGCGGCAGATGCGACCAACTCACCGGTGATCATGCAGGCCAGTGCCGGAGCGCGCAAATACGCCGGCGCTCCCTTCCTGCGCGCCATGATGGAAGCGGCAATCAATGAGTTTCCGCATATCCCGGTGGTGGTGCATCAGGACCACGGCGTATCGGTAGCGGTGTGCCAGCGCTCCATCCAGCTGGGTTTCAGTTCGGTGATGATGGACGGCTCGCTGGGAGAAGATGGCAAAACGCCCAAGGACTACGACTACAACGTGGCCGTCACCCGCCGTGCAGTTGAGATGGCCCATGCCTGTGGCGTCTCGGTGGAGGGCGAACTGGGTTGCCTGGGTTCGCTGGAGACGGGCGAGGCGGGAGAGGAGGACGGTAGCGGTGCCGAGGGCAAGCTGACCCACGACCAGATGCTTACCGATCCGGAGGAAGCGGCGCCGCTTCGTCAAGGCCACCGGGGTGGACGCGCTGGCCATTGCCTGTGGTACCAGCCACGGCGCTTACAAGTTCACGCGCCCGCCAACCGGTGACATTCTCGCCATCGATCGCATCAAGGAAATCCACGCCCGCATTCCCCATACGCATCTGGTGATGCACGGCTCGTCTGCGGTGCCCCAGGAGTGGCTGGCGATCATCAATGAATTCGGCGGCAAGATCGCGCAGACCTACGGCGTGCCGGTGGAGCAGGTACAGGAGGGTATCCGCCACGGAGTGCGCAAGGTCAATATCGATACCGACCTGCGCCTGGCGTCCACCGGGGCGATTCGCCGCTTCCTGGCGCAAAACCCCGCTGAGTTTGATCCGCGCAAGTACCTGGCCCAGACCATTACGGCGATGAAGGATATCTGCGTAGCGCGCTATGAAGCATTTGGCACAGCCGGCAATGCAAGCAAGATCAAGGTTCGCTCCCTGGCACAGATGCAAGCGGACTACGATTCAGGAAAACTCACACCCGCTGTGAATTGAGGAGTAATGCGGCGTTGACGCCGGAGCAGTTACAGCGCCTGCGTCAGCAGCTTCCTGCCTTTGGAAACGAAGCAAAACCGTCACCGGAACTACAGGCATTTTGCCGGTACTACGGTATAGATTTCGCGGCGCGACTGCCGCACGTAGAGCATCTGGCCGGGCACGTCCGTTCCGGCGATTATACGCTCGCCGTACACCACTGGCGCCAACCCGGCGCCAGTGCGAATCTTTTGTTAGTGCACGGCTATTTCGATCACACGGGTTTGTTTGGCAAGCTGATTGAGTGGGGTCTGTCGCACAACTGCAATGTGCTCATCTTCGATCTCCCCGGACACGGCCTGTCCAGCGGTGAGCCCGCGGTGATCGATGATTTTGGTGATTACAGCCGCGCCATTGACGATGTGCTTGGCGCGGTGAGACCTGCCTCCGCTGCCGCTGTGGGTCATGGCCCAGAGCACCGGTGGCGCGGCGCTGGTTGATTATGCCAAAAAGTATGACTGGCCCTTCGCGGCAACCGTGTTGTTGGCGCCACTGGTGCGCCCCGCCGGCTGGCTGCGGGCAAGAGCGGGTCACTTTCTATTGGGACACTCTGGTCGACAGCGTACCGCGCAAGTTTGCAGCCAACTCTTCTGATCAGGTGTTCCTGGAGTTTTTACAACGCGACCCCCTGCAAAGCCAGCGGATTTCGCTGCGCTGGGTAGGCGCATTGCGCTACTGGCTGCGTGACTTACAGCAACACGATCTCGGCGTGGGCCCAGCCTTGATTATGCAGGGCGATGCCGACGCTACCGTGGATTGGCGCTATAACGTCGGTGCCATACAGACAATGTTTCCCGGCAGCCGGACGGCATATCTGCGCGGCGCGGGACATCAACTGGCGAATGAATCAGCAGCTTTCCAGCAAGACTATCTTGCCAGTGTTGAACGCTGGCTGAAGAATTTCGGCATAACGTTGGCTGATGGTTGATGTTTCAGGAATAAAGCCCCGCTGACTTCAGCAGCTCGTACAATGGCAGCATGGCGTCACCATAACGCTGCCAGCGATTTACCGAACTGGTATAAATGCCCTGTCGTACCTGCACTGCGCTGGCGGTCGCGACGCTGGCTTTACGCTGGTGGAACGACAGGCACTGGTCTTCCCAGGGCAATTCACAATGGGCCAGTAAATTTTTCGCGACCTGCTCCGGGTTTGTCACCAGTGCTTCGTACTGCACCTCGAATACGGCGCCGGGCATCACCTCGTGCCAGTGACGCATCAGGCGATCGAACTCAAGGTAGTAGCGCCCGCAATCCAGCAAATCGTAGTTGTAGTGATAATACTTGAAGTTCGCGCCAAACAGCTGGCGGTAATTGCTCAGGCAGGTATCCATGGGGTCGCGGCGCAGGCAGATCAGTTTGGCGTTGGGTAGCGCGAGTTTGATGAGCCCCAGGTAAATAAAGTTAAGCGGCAGCTTGTCGATGAAATGCGTCGTATGGCCGGTCCTCGGCCGGGTGCTGTCGATGTAGTGGGCGCCGAGGCTTGCCATATCCAGTTGGGTGGCTCGTTCCAGCGTCTCGAAGTCCAGCACATCCGCCGATGCAGTACCCGACAGGCGCTTCACCGCCTGCGGAAAATTCAGCAACTCGCCGGCTGCGTAGACCTGCGAGTGGCCGCTGAGAATCTGTTCCACCAGCGTGGTGCCGGTGCGTGGCATACCGACGATAAAGATCGGCTCGCGATTGTCGCAACCGCTGGCGGTGCTTGCCAAGCGAGCAAACAGCTCTGGCGTAAACACGCGCCTGATGCCAGCAAACAGATCAGCGTCTGCAGCGGCGCTATAGGCAACCTGTTGCAGCCTGCGCCCGCTTGGCCCAGGCCAGGCTCGCCAGTGATTCCTGCCACAGTTCCAGATCTTCCTGTTCCTTGGCCATGGCGTGACCCAGGTGCAGTTGATCCCGGGGCGTGGCGATGTGCTCACGGAGTTTTTCCAGTCGCTCGATATGGTTGCTTGCCGGTGTCTGGCGCCGCACGGTCGACAGGGCGGAATGAGCGCGGAACATATGCGGCTGTAAGTCGATGGCTTTTTCATAGGCCGCTTCGGCGGAATCAAATTGTCCCGCGAACTGCAGTGATGCTGCCATATTGAAATAAAGGTCTGCTTGCCATTGCCGGGACAAACCAGTGGCGCGTTCTGCCCGGGTCTCGAGGGCGAGCACGGCTCGTTTATAGCAGACCAGCGCCTGTTCGTGCTCGCCACAGTGACTGAACACAGTGCCCAGGGTGTTCAGTATGGGTAGCTCAGTCGGGTGCCAGCGATAAAGCGGTCGTGGCCGCCGTCAAGCGCCTCCCGGGGTTCACGCAGGGCGATCAGTTGTTTGCCCAGCTCGGCGTGATACTCCGCTTTATCGGGGCGCAAGCGCGATCGCCTTGCGGAAAATATCAGCCGCTTTGTCCGCCGCACCGTTGCGTGCGGCAATGACACCGCACAGGAACCAGGCGTCGGCAAAGTCAGGGTCAATGGCGAGGATGGCCAGGCAGTGCTGCATGTGCCTGGCGCAGGTCACCGTCCCGGATGGCTTTCTGGGCGGCGCCGTGGTGTGCGGCGATACTGCTGGAGCTGCCTCTAGCCGTCAAAACTATAGGTAAAGCGCAGGCCAACCTGTCGCGGGCGCACCATGTTCTCGTAGTAGCGCCGCAGACTGGAAGAGTCCGACTTCGCCGATATAGCTGGTGTCCGCGCGTACGCCAGTCTGCGCATATTCGTCAAACACATTGTCCGCGTACAGTGTCACCATCCACTGCGTCCTTGAACCAGCTCGTCGACACATTGTGCAGGGAAAAGCCGGACATGCTCTCCCCGAAGTCACGCTCTCCCACTTTGGTCAACACATCGCTCTGGTAGGACATCGACCAGTCGAAATCCAGTTGCGAGCCGTCGTTCAGGGGCATCTCATAATGCGCTGCCAGGTACAGCCTGGTTTTCCGGTGTGCCGGGCAGGCGGTCACCGCTGAACGCACCGTTGCCCGGAGCCAAACAGGTCTGGCGCATCCTGTGTCAGTTCGGCATTGGTGTAGGCGTAGGCGCGCACTGACCGAAAAGTTCGGCAGGATGAAGTACTGGCTGGATAGTTCAAGGCCGGTGCTTTCAGCGGCGCCGCCGTTGGATATGATGGCAGTCGCCATTTTCGGTTACAGAATCCATCTGCACGTCATCCCAGTCGATGTAGTACACCGCGCCATTCAGTAGCAGGGAGTCGCCAAACTGCGAGTGCACGCCGATCTCATAGTTGGTCGTGGTATCAGGCTTGAATGACTCCTCATCGGGCAGGGCGCAAACGTTCTGTACCGGATCCAGCGGATACTTCACAGGGAGGTACCGAGTTGATTCCACCCAGCCGGTAGCCTTCGCTGATGGTCAGGTAGGCCATAATGTCGTCACTGAAATCATAGGATGTGTTGAACTTGAAAATGGCATCATCGTCATCCACATCGCTGGACTGCGAGTTGACGTTGATCGCATCCTGGCGGTTCGCCAAAAAAAACCGTATCGGCCAATGGCAGCGCAAAACCGCTGGTGACATCGTTCTCATACTTGAACCAGCGCGCCCCCACCGTCACCTGCCAGGCGTCGGTAATCTGGTAGCCGAGTTCGCCGAACAAAGCGGTTTCCTTTTCTGTTCGATCTATCGATTCGTAGTACTCCAGTGAATCGGGGCGCAGTTGCACGACCGATCCCAGGATTCATCTACCGCAGAACTGGTCGAAGCCCGGCGTGAACTCCTGGCTCAGGGAGTCCGCCTGATAGTCGTTGTAGAAAGCGCCGACAATCCAGTTGAACGGGCCCTCGCTGGTGGAAACCAGCCGCAGTTCCTGGGTGAAGGTGTCCTCGTCTGCATCCTCGCGGGTGTAACGCGGAAAAGCTGGGAAACAACTCATAACCGGTATTCAAAAGTGAGCAACAGGTCGGTCTGGTCGCGCTGGCCATTTTCGGTGTATTCGGAATAGCCGGTGGCCGAGGTCAGTTCTGCAAAGCCCAGGTCCGCTACCATTTCCAGCGCGAGTAACTCGTTCTTGCGGTCGTTGGGCTCCAGGAAGCGGTGCGCCGACTCATATTCGCCTGTGCCAAAGGCATCCTGATGGTTGATCTGGCGCGCACCGATCTCCTGATCCTGGTAGTAATAGGACAGCGTGCTGTCCATAACATCGCCGGTATAGCGCAGGGCAAGGCGGCCGGACCAGGTTTCCTCGGTATTGGCGTCCTCTTGTTGCTTCAGGTTGGCGTTGACGTCGTTCGGGTCGTTGAAGTCGGGCTGCGGATTGGACACGCCGGCCTGGCGCACCAGGTAGTTGTAATCGATGAAGCCGGGGTCGTCCAGCGTAGTCAACCGACGCGCGAAACGCCAGTTTGTCGGCAATGATGGGGACGTTGACGGTGCCGCCACCCTCGTAGCCCAGGTCATCAGAGTGGCTGAGGCCGTAGCCGTCGCCGCGCACCTGGTAGCTGAGCGCATCCGTTTGCGGCCTGTTGGGAATGTAGCGCACCGCGCCGCCCATGGACCCGGCGCCATACAGCGTACCCTGCGGCCCCATCAGCACCTCAACCCGCTCCATGTCATTGAGTTTCAGATCGACATATAACGGAATCTCGCCGACATAGGTGCCGACAGTATTCCCGCCATCGTTGGACTGGTCAGTGGCGGTGATGGAAGTCACGTTCAGGCCGCGGACAGTGAGTGTTTGGCTGCTGCGCGGCCCCTGGTCGACCACGGTCATGCCTGGCACCACGCGGGCGATATCGGTCAGGTCCGTAATACGGTTGCGCTCGATCATGGTGCTGTTCAGCGCCGTGATATTGATGGGGATGTCCTGCAGCGACTGGGAGCGGCGGGTGGCCGTCACGATCACTTCCTCCAGCGCGGATTCCTGTGCTGCGGTGTAGCCGGATGAATAGCGTTGCAGCGATGGCTGCCGATAATATGCTGATCTGAAATGGTGCTTTATTGTTACGCATGTTCGCCCCTACATTGCTTCGCTGACACACGTGCATCATGAGTCCCACGAGAAGAAAGGCTCTTCCCTGTAGCCCCGACCCAGTTCTGTAAGCGTTTGCTGTCCCGATGGCTTCCCTGCAAGTGAGAAGCTCTTTTTGCTAATTTACAGCTGAGCTTAATTTATCATTTCGGGCGGGGGCGCTGTTACAATCCAAATAGCGAAAAAATAACGATTAACCAGGCACCGGTATCATCCCTGGAGAGGGCTCAGACCACGTGTTTGCGCAAAATGCCGGGGTCCGTCAAAACAAAACGCGGCTGCGAATGGTGCCCTCGATAGCCGCCAATTTTTTCAGCGCGATCTCGCTGTACTCGGCGTCGATGTCTATCACCACGTAGCCCACGGTATCGTTGGTTTGCAGGAACTGTGCACGAGATGTTGATGCTGATTCTCGGAAAATACGCTATTGATCGCGCTCATCACACCCGGCACATTGCGGTGTATATGCAGCAGGCGGTGGCTGCCCACGTGTTCTGGCAGAGCGACGGCGGGCAGGTTGATCGAGGAGGTAGTGGTTCCGTTGTCACTGTAGCGCGCCAGCTTTTCCGCTACTTCCATGCCGATGTTCTCCTGCGCCTCAATGGTGCTGCCGCCGATGTGCGGGGTGAGGAAGGTATTGTCGAAGCGGCGCAGGGGGGAGACAAACTCTTCATCGTTGGAGCGCGGCTCCACCGGGAATACATCGATGCCGGCGCCGCCCAGGGCGCCGCTTTCCAGTGCGTCGGCCAGGGCATCGATATCCACCACTGTGCCGCGCGAGGCATTGATCAGAATGCTGCCCTGTCGGCATCTGCGCCAGTTGTGCTGCGCCGATCAGGTTCTGTGTCGAATCGTTTTCAGGCACGTGCAGGCTTACGACATCGGAGTTGCCCAGCAGATGGTTGAGACTGGGTACCTGTCGCGCGTTGCCCAGCGGTAATTTGTTGGTGATGTCGTAGAACTGTACCTGCATGCCCAGGCTCTCGGCGATCACACCCAACTGCATGCCGATATTGCCATAGCCGATGATGCCGAGTTTTTTGCCGCGGATCTCGAAGGCGTTGGTGGCGGTCTTTTGCCACTCGCCGCGGTGTGCTGCAGCGTTCTTTTCAGCCACGCCGCGCAGCAGCAGTATCGCTTCTGCCAGCACCAGTTCGGCCACACTGCGAGTGTTGGAAAACGGTGCGTTGAACACCGCAATGCCGCGACGGGTCGCGGCGTCGAGATCGACCTGGTTGGTGCCGATGCAGAAGCAGCCCACCGCCACGAGTTTCCCCGCAGCAGCAAATATGTCCTCGGTGAGTTGCGTTGCGGAGCGAATGCCGACGAAATGGGCGTTGGCAATGGCGAGCTTTAACTCTTGTGGTGGCAGGGCCTTCTTGTGTTGTTCGATGTTGCTGTAACCGGATTTTTGCAATGCTTCTACCGCCGAGGGGTGCACGCCCTCCAGCAGCAGGAACTTGATTTTGCTTTTCTCCAGGGACTGTTGCGCCATGAGATCTTGGTCCTGTACTGATGGAAGCGGGGCTCGTCCGGTGAGCTGGCCGGCGCAGCAAAAAACGGCGAGTATGGTAGCATACCGTCCCCCGAATCAGCGCCCTGTAAAAATTCCCGAAGGAGCCCACTTTGCCCGCAATCGACAATGCTGTCCTGACTGCACTTGCAGAAAATAGTCGGGGCTGGCAGGGTACTGACCGACTACGACTCGTTGCAGCGCTACGGCCGCGACTGGACCCGGGTGCATAACCCCAACCCTGCAGCCGTGTTGCTTCCTGATAGCATCGAACAGGTGCAGGCGATTGTGCGTGCTGGCGGCTCGAGAGGGGCTGGCTATCGTGCCCTCGGGTGGACGCACCGGTCTCAGCGCGGGGGCTGTCGCCTGCAATGGCGAGTTGGTACTGGCCCTGGATCGACTCAATTACATAGAGGATTTCAACCCGATTGACCGCACTGTGCGCTGCGGCGCCGGTGTGGTAACGCAACAGTTGCAAGAGTACGCCGCCGCGCGCGACCTGTTTTATCCGGTGGATTTCGCGTCCAGCGGCTCCAGCCAGATCGGCGGCAATATTTCTACCAACGCCGGTGGCATCAAGGTTATCCGCCACGGCATGACCCGCGATTGGGTGGCGGGCCTGAAACTGGTCAACGGCAGCGGCGAATTGCTGGACCTCAATCGCGGCCTGGTGAAAAACAATGCCGGTTACGACCTGCGGCAACTGGTGATCGGCGCCGAGGGCACGCTTGGGGGTAGTGGTCGAGGCCACCATGCGCCTGTCACGGCCGCCGCAGGAGCTTGTCGTACTCGTACTGGGCGTGCCGGATATGGCGAGCATCATGCATGTGCTGCGCGCGTATCAGGGCGCCATGGAGCTCAGCGCTTTCGAGTTTTTCTCCGAACTGGCGCTGCAGAAAGTCATCGCGCACCAGGACTTGCAGCGGCCTTTCGAGACACCGGCTGAATTTTATGCGCTGCTGGAATTCGAACTGCGCGATGAGAAAACACTTGAGCAGGCCATGAGCCTGTTCGAAGATTGTGTCGAACAGGGCTGGGTGCTGGACGGTGTGGTCAGCCAGAGCATCGCGCAGGCGCGGTCGCTGTGGCGGCTGCGCGAGGATATTTCGGAGACGATTTCACGCTGGACGCCTTACAAGAACGATATTTCCACCGTGACTTCGCGCATTCCCGCATTCCTGGATGAAGTGGAGGCCGTGGTCACTGCAAATTACCCGGAGTTCGAAATCATCTGGTTCGGGCACATCGGCGACGGCAATGTGCACCTGAATGTGCTCAAGCCTGACGACTTACCCATGGACGGAGTTTCAACAGCGCTGTGGTGAGGTGAGCAAGTGGGTGTTCGATATTGTGCAGCGCTACGGTGGCAGTATTTCTGCCGAGCACGGTGTCGGACTGCTGAAGAAAGACTATCTTCACTACACTCGTTCTGCGCTCGAAGTGTCGATTATGCGGCAGATCAAGAAGGCGTTTGATCCGCTGGGGATTATGAATCCGGGGAAGATTTTTGATTAGTTGAGTGCGGTGCGATCCGCTGCGGTCAGGTGGCGGGGTTGTACAGGGCACGCAAAAGCGCCGTCCATGGCAGCTCGGCCTCGGCCATCCATGGCCTCGGACGGCTCTGACAACCCCGCCACCTGCCCACATCCTCAGTGGCACCGTTCAGTTATATTTAAATTTCACTCAGCGTAGAGCGTCTTAACGCCCTCGCGCGTACCCAGCAGAAGTACATCCGCCGGCCTGAGCGCAAACAACCCATTGGTAACCACGCCGGTAATGTTGTTGATCTTCGCCTCCATCGCCAGCGGCTGGGGAATGGAAAAGTTGTACACATCCAGAATGACATTGCCGTTGTCGGTCACCACGCCCTCGCGGTAGATCGGGTCGCCACCCAGCTTGACCAGTTCTCGCGCCACATAACTGCGCGCCATGGGAATAACCTCCACCGGCAGCGGAAATTTCCCCAGGGTATGTACCAGCTTGCTGTCATCGGCAATACAAATAAATTCCCGTGCCACCGCGGCGACAATTTTTTCGCGGGTCAGCGCCGCGCCGCCACCCTTGATCAGCTGCAGCGCGCGATTGCTCTCGTCGGCGCCGTCGACGTAAAAGTCCACCTGGTCCACCGTGTTGAGTTCATACACCGGGATGCCGTGGCTCTTGAGTCGTTGCGCAGAGGCTTCCGAGCTGGCCACGGTGGCATTGATCTGGCCCTTGATCCGGGCCAGGGCGTCGATAAAGAGATTGGCGGTGGAGCCGGTGCCGATGCCGAGTACCGTGTCGTTTTCCAGTCTGGGCTGGATGTACGCCAATGCCGCGTTTGCCACTGCCTGCTTCATTTCGTCCTGGGTCATGTGCTGTCCTTCGGCATTTGGATGTTGAGCGAGTAATAGTATAGGGCAGCGCACCGCTGCGATCACCCAAAAACCTTTGCGCTTGCCACGCCAGGAGCTGAAAAACGCAGCCCGCTCCTTTAAGATGGAGTGCCGCCCGCCATCCCCGGAAGCAGAACCTCTCATGCCGCAGTCCTACATCAAACGAATTCTCGATGCGCGGGTTTATGACGTTGCCCGGGAAACTCCGATACACGAAGCCAGCCTGATGTCACGGCGGCTGGATAACCACGTCTGGCTGAAGCGGGAAGATTTGCAGCCGGTGTTTTCGTTTAAACTGCGCGGCGCCTATTGCAAAATGAGCCGTCTCAGCCAGGAGCAGCTCAGTCGCGGCGTGATTGCTGCGTCGGCGGGAAACCACGCACAGGGCGTGGCAATGGCGGCGCAGAAGCTGGGCGTGAAAGCTACTATCGTCATGCCGCGCACCACGCCGCTGATTAAAGTGGATGCGGTGCGCAGCCTCGGTGCGCGGGTCGTGTTGCACGGGGACTCCTACGATGAGGCTGCATTGCAGGCGCAGGCATTGTTGCAAGCGCAGGGCTTGACCTATGTGCATCCCTTTGATGACCCGGATGTGATTGCCGGACAGGGCACGGTGGGCATGGAGATCGTGCGCCAACACCAGAGTCCCCTCGACGCCCTGTTTGTGCCGGTAGGCGGTGGCGGGCTGCTCGCTGGTGTCTCCGCTTATGTGAAATACGTGTGGCCACAGACACGGCTGATCGGTGTGGAGCCGGAGGATGCGGCCTGTTTGCAACTGGCCTTGACCCGCGGGCGGCGCGCGACACTGGCGGAGGTGGGCCTGTTCGCCGATGGCTGCGCGGTGGCGCAGGTGGGCAAGGAGCCTTTTCGCATCATCCGCAAAACAGTGTCGGAGGTCATCACCGTGTCTACCGATGAAATGTGTGCGGCCATCAAGGACATTTTTGAAGACACCCGCAGCATCGCTGAGCCTGCCGGCGCCCTGGCCCTGGCGGGCCTGAAGAAGTATGTGCAGCGCACCGGCGTGCAAGGGCAGGATTTATTGGCGATAGTCAGTGGCGCCAATACCAATTTCGACCGGTTGCGCTATATCTCCGAGCGCACGGAGATCGGCGAGCAACGGGAGGCGGTGATCAGCGTCACCGTGCCGGAACGCCCCGGGCAGTTTTAAACAGTTTTGCAGCGCACTGGGTCGGCGCAATATCACCGAGTTCAATTATCGCTACGCGGATGCGAATTCCGCCCAGGTCTTTGTCGGCCTGTCCGTCGTTCCCGGAGGAGAGGACCTGGCGGGCCTGCTCGCTGACCTGCGACAACGCGGCTACACCACCGAGGACATGACCGACAATGAGGTGGCCAAGCTGCACATCCGCCACATGGTCGGGGGGCATGCGCCGGCCCAGTTGCGTGACGAACTGGTGTATCGCGTGGAGTTTCCCGAGCGCCCCGGCGCCTTGCTCAAGTTTTTATCGGGACTGGGCCAGCGCTGGAATATTTCCATGTTTCACTACCGCAACCACGGCGCCGCCTATGGCCGGATTTTCGTCGGGATTCAGGTGCGCAAAGCCGAGCGCAGGCAGTTCGAACAGGTGCTGGATCGAATTAATTTCCGCTACTGGGAGGAAACCGCAAATAGGGCCTACCAGCTGTATTTGGGAAACCGTTCACAGTAAGGGCAAAATTAAGGCGACATATGGCCTGCCAAGGTTCTCTTTTGCTCAGGGCTGATATAAGATGGCGCTGATTTTAGAATAACAATGTACGCGAATTTTGTGGTTGGACGTGGGCGAGCGGGTACTGGACGTGTTAGATCCGTGACCCGATTTTTAGAGAGAGAAAACCGGTGAAACGCAAACCTGATTTGGTGCTGATTCTGGCAGCGGCATTTGCTCTGGGCGTGTTAGTGACGCTGCTGCTGCCCCTGGCTGCGAATGATTCGGTTGCCGGCCCGGTATCCGAGTTACAAGCCGGCATCATCCTCCCGCAGTAATTCACTCCTGACTTTGTCCTGTTTTTCCTGGCGCCGGTACAGGGCGGCATCGGTTGCAATGTAATCCAACCTGATATCCCAGCTCTCCTGCGGGATCTCCTCGACCCGCTGGTTGTCGTGGGCCAAGCCAACCAGTAGTGGACCGGAAATACCTGACAGCGTCCGATCGTAGAATCCCCCTCCCATACCCAGGCGACCGCCGTGCAGGTCCCAGCCCACCAGCGGCAAAAAAATGATATGCAGCTCTGCAACCGCGCAGCGGGGGGCGGAGGCGGGTGGCTCGGGAATATTGTAGCGGTTGTTTGACAGCGTGTCGTCAGCATGCCAGTGGGCAAAACTGAGGCTGTTGTCGCTCTTGATAACCGGTAAAAACAACTGTTTACCCTGGTCGCGAGCCATCTTCTCCAGCGGCTTGGTGTCGATTTCGCCATCCGCCGCCAGATAGAGGGCGATGCGCTGGGCGCTCGCCCAGTTCGGTAGATCGACGACAGCATCGGTTAATGCCTGTGCGGCAGCGCTTTGTGCCGATGGACTCAGTGTTCTGCGCCGCTGTTGCAGGGTGCTGCGCAGTTGGGTTTTTTGCGATGGGCTTCTGTCATAGAAAAAAATGGATTCCCGGCGTACCGCTGACAGAACTGCCCTTGAACCCGACGATTCAAGGTGGCGGCTTCTGCACTGTAAAAGGCTTTCCGGCCAAAACCGGACATGCACACCAACAGAAACGAGAAACCCCCGGTTACATAATATCGGCTCGAGGACTGTAAGTCTGGCGCATACGCCAGGGACCCGAGAAGAGTATAGCCCAGATTTCCCGCATACAGTTCACATTATGCGCAACTGAGGGGATGAATTTATTGTGACTTAACCGATTTCGAGTTGTCGCAGGTCGTGCAGGGCATCGTCGAGCCTGCGGTTGAGACGCTTGAGGGAATCGCTGCCGGGTGGGCTCGTATCAGCATGCTCAGAGGCCTGTAGTAACTCGTAACTGATATTGAGCGCGGCCATTACTGCGATGCGCTCCAGTCCAACGACTTTCCCTGTGCTGCGAATGCCGCGCATCTGCTTGTCCAGGTATTTTGCAGATACTATCAATTCGGCTTCCTGCTCTGCAGGGCAAGCCACTTGATAGTCCTTGTCGAGAATCTTGACGGTCACTGTGTTGGGTGGACTCATGCTGTGTCACTCCATTGTGCGCAGGCGATCAATCATGGCTTCGACCTTGGAGCGGGCCAGTTCATTCTTGTCCATGAGGTCTCTTCGTTCATCTCGCCAGCCAGCAACTTCCGCCTTTAGCGCACGATTCTCTTGATTCAGCTCTTTGCACAGCGAGATAAGTTCATCGATCTTATGTTCAAGCTCTTTGAGCGGGTTATTGGACATGCGAGTATACTGGGCTGATTATTATCGAAGTTCTACTATAGTGGCGCTTGGCACCGAGGTCAACGACACAAAATTCATAAATATCAACAGCCTGTCAACTCTTTTACAGTTAACAGTTAAAGTGCCTCAACAGTAACAGTTTGCAGGGCGCGACATTCCGGGGAGAACACCTTATGTATGATGATTTACCTGAAGAAGTCGGCGTGTTCGACTTCGATGAATTCGCCGATCACCTGTTGGATCAGGGCTTGCTGGCATCACCCTCCCAGTTGCATGGATGTCTGTGTGGACTGCTCGGCGCGGGCGCTCCGGCCCAGCCGGAGTATGGCCTGGATGCCCTGGCCCAGGCACTGGACCTGGAAGTGCATGGCGAGTTGGCCAGCCGTATTATGCAACTGTACACCGTGACAGAGGCCGCGTTGCAGGACGAGGAGTTTACGTTCCTCCCGCTGTTACCTGATGAAGAGGAGGAAATTGCTTTGCGCACAGCGGCCCTGGCGAACTGGTGCGACGGGTTTCTTGCGGGCTTTGCCTACGCGACTGCGGCTGCAAACAGCAACGGCAGCGCGCTGTCCCAGGAGACAGGCGAGATACTCAGGGATATCGCCGCCATGGCCCAGGCCGAACCTGCCGAAGATGAGAGCGAGGAAGAAGCAGAGGACAGCTACATCGAGCTGGTGGAGTATTTGCGCGTGGCGGTAGTCAATGTCTTCATGGACAGCCAGGCGACTGCCGGGGACCGGGATATCTCATCCGCAACGCAGCGACCACTGCACTAGCTATGCTAATCTTCCCGCAACCTCGAACAGCGATTGCGCCGGCCCCGGCGAGTGACACCATGAGTATCAGCAAGACAGAGTTTGCGCGCCGGCGCAAAAATTTGATGGCCGTTATGGCGCCCAACAGCATCGCCATCATCCCCTCGGCCCGCGAGCAGGTACGCAGTCGGGATACCGGGTACCCTTTTCGCCAGGACAGTGATTTTTATTACCTGTCAGGATTTACCGAGCCGGACGCGGTTTTAGTGTTGCTGCCGGGTCGCCGTCACGGCCAGTTCATCCTGTTTTGCCGGGAGCGAGATCCCGGGAGGGAGTTGTGGCATGGACATCGCGCCGGGCCTGAGGGTGTCTGCGAAAGATTTGGAGCGGATGATGCCTTTCCAATTGGCGACATCGATGACATTCTGCCCGGCCTGCTTGAAGGCAGGGAACGGGTCTACTACTCCATGGGACGCAGCGCGGAATTTGATCGGCGGATCATGGGGTGGGTGAACAGTATCCGCGGCAAGGAATCCTCCGGCGCAGTCCCTCCTGGAGAATTTACCGACCTGGATCATATGTTGCACGAATTGCGCTTGTACAAAAGTGCGGCGGAATTACGCCTCATGCGCAGGGCTGCGGACATTACGGCGCGCGCCCACCGGCGCGCCATGCAGGCCTGCCGGAGCGGGCTCTACGAATATCAGCTGGAAGCGGAGTTACAGCACGAGTTTACGACCTGGGGTGCCCGTTTCCCGGCGTATCCCAGCATTGTTGGCAGCGGCCAGAATGCCTGTGTCATGCACTATATTGAAAACAGCGACAAAATGCGCGACGGCGACCTGGTGTTAATTGATGCGGGCTGCGAATTGGAGCACTACGCCTCGGATGTCACTCGAACCTTTCCCGTCAACGGCCGCTTCAGCACCGCACAGCGCGCACTGTATGAAGTAGTGTTGGGAGCACAGCTGGCTGCCATCGCGGAAGTAAAGCCGGGCAACCACTGGAACCAGCCGCACGATGCCAGTGTCAGGGCATTTACCGAGGGATTGGTGTCGCTGGGCTTGCTCAAGGGCAGTATCGCGAGTCTGATCAAGCGCAACGCATATCGCGCCTTCTATATGCACCGGGTGGGACACTGGCTGGGACTGGACGTGCATGACGTCGGTGATTATCGCGTGGGTGACGAATGGCGCGTGCTGGAGCCCGGCATGGTGATGACCGTGGAGCCCGGCCTCTATATATCCGCAGGCAATACCCAGGTGGCAAAAAAATGGCGGGGCGTAGGCATTCGAATCGAGGATGATGTGGTGGTTACCGAGAAGGGCTGTGAGGTTATTTCTTCGGGCGCACCAAAAACTGTGGAGGAGATAGAGGCCTTGATGGCCGCTTGAGCTATGGCTGATTATTTCGATATCGTCATCGCCGGCGGCGGCATGGTGGGCGTGAGCCTGGCGCTGCAGCTGGGCGCCGTGCTGCCATCACAGACGTCAATCCTGCTGGTGGAAGGCTTCCCGATTCCCGCGCCGGTCGAGGGCGGCCTGCCGGATTACCATCCCGCTTTTGATGCGCGCTCCACGGCGCTGAGTTACAGCTCGCGCCTGATCTATGAACAGATGCAGGTGTGGGACGATTTGCGCCAATGGCTGTGTGCGATTGAGAGTATCCACGTATCCAGTCGCGGGCATTTCGGCAGCACATTGTTGCGCGCCAGTGATCACCACTGGCCCGCCCTGGGCTATGTGGTGGAGAACACCTGGATGGGCAATGCGCTGATTCAGCAGCTGCACAGCAGGGGTCGGGTCGAGGTGCGCAGTCCCGCCAAAGTGGTGGGCGTGAAGCCGGCGGGTGCGGGTGTCAGCCTGCAGCTGGAGGGCGGGGATGCCAACATCAGCGCGGGTCTGTTGCTGGTTGCTGACGGCGCGAGTTCCGGACTGCGCGAGCAGCTGGGTGTGGCGGTCAACGAGAAGCCCTACCGGCAGCACGCGCTGGTGGCGAATGTCGCTTTCGCAGAGCCGCACAGGGGCTGCGCGTATGAGCGCTTCACCGACGAGGGTCCGCTGGCGCTGTTGCCTCTGCTGCCAGCCGCCGGTGCTGAGCACCGCAGCGCGCTGGTGTGGACTCTGCCGCCCGCACGCGCGCACCACTTGCGCGAGTGTCCCGCAGCGGAGTTTCTGCAGGCGCTGCAGCAGCGTTTCGGCTATCGCCTGGGCCGCTTGCTGCAGGTTGGCGAGCGCCACGAGTATCCCCTGTCGCTGGTGCAGTCCAGTGAACAGGTGCGCCAGGGCGTGGTAGTCATGGGCAACGCTGCCCATGCGCTGCACCCGGTGGCGGGGCAGGGTTACAACCTGGCGTTGCGCGATGTGGCTGCGCTCGGTGGCGTGCTGGCCGAGGGTATTGCCGCGGGCGTGGTGCCCGGTGACCTTGCCATGTTGCAACGCTACCAGCGGCGGCAGCAGCATGACCAGCGCAGAACCATCCAGTTCAGTGACCGCGTGCCCGCCCTCTTTATGCATACCGATCCCCTGCTGGGTCTGGGCCGTGACCTGGCGCTGGCCGGACTGGATATCATGCCGGGCCTGAAGCGCGAATTTGTGCGGTATGCGGCGGGTGTGGCTGGCAGTTCGGGGCAGGCCAGTGGCTGAGCCCCGGCATTTTGATGTCGTGATCGTCGGCGCCGGCATCGCCGGAGCCTCTCTGGCGGTCGCCCTTAGCGGCGCAGGCTTGTCCATTGCACTGGTGGAGGCGCAGGCGCTGGACGTGCAAAAATTGCCGCTGGCCTGCGACGTGCACACCTTCGATCCCAGGGTCAGCGCATTGACGCCGCGCTCGCGCGCATTTCTGGAAAAACTGGGGGCGTGGGAGGCCATCGCCGCCTACCGTTACTGTGCTTACCACCACATGACCGTGTGGGATGCGCAGGGTACCGGGCAGATCGAGTTCGACCGCGCCGAGGTCAATGCGCCCGAACTGGGCTATATCGTGGAAAATCGCGCCATCGTCAGCGCGCTGCTGGGCAGGGTCCGGGCTGCTGCCGATATCAGTCTGTTGAGTCCGGTTGCGCTGCAGTCCTGCACGCGGCTGGAATCCTCGCGCATGCTGTTGGAGCTCGACGATGGCGAGGCGCTGGAAGCGGATTTGCTGGTGGCTGCCGACGGGGCCTTGTCGCGCGTGCGGGAGATGATGGGGTTCCATAGCCGGGAGTGGGATTACGGCCATCGCGCCATCGTGGCTACGGTAGAAGTCGCGCACCCGCATGAAGAAACGGCCTGGCAGCGCTTTCTGCCCAGCGGGCCGTTGGCGCTGCTGCCGCTGCCCGCGGCAGACGGGCATCACTACTGTTCCATCGTGTGGTCCATGCAGGAACATCTGGTCGATGCTGTGCTGGCGCTGGAGGACGAGGCTTTTTGCGCCGAACTGGAACGCGCCAGTGAGGGTCGACTCGGCGCGGTGCTGGGCGACTTCGAGGCGCTTCGCGTATCCTTTGCGCCAGCGTCACGCGGTGGATTATGTGCAACCGGGCGTCGCCCTGGTGGCGGATGCGGCCCACACCATTCATCCGCTGGCGGGCCAGGGCATTAATCTCGGCCTGCAGGATGTGGCCGTGTTGGCCGAGGAGATTGTGGCGGGCCACGCCTGTGGTGTCAGTGCGGGGCAGTTGGAATTGTTGCGCCGCTACCAGCGCCGGCGCAAAGGTGAGAACCTGATGATGATGGCCGCCATGGACGGCTTCAAGCGTTTGTTCGAGCAGCAGTCGCTGCCGCTGCGCTGGTTGCGCAATGCCGGTATGCGCAAGGTGGGTCAACTGCTGCCACTGAAGCAGCAGACTCATGCGTCACGCGATGGGACTGGGTGATCAGTTACTCTCGCCACGCGCAGGACCGGACATTGTTTTTCAACGGTGGGCCGTTAGAATGGAGTTCGGCACAGTATTGGGGTCAGAGTAAAAACCTACCGGTTTTTACTCTGACCCCGAATTACCCAACGGCCAGCATCACCTTTAGAGGAAATTCTATGAGCCACACGCCTACTGAACTCAAATACGCCAGCACGCACGAATGGGCCCGGCTGGAAGAGGATGGCACGGTGACCGTCGGCATCACAGCCCATGCCCAGGAGGCCCTGGGTGATGTGGTGTTCGTCGAGCTGCCCGAGGTGGGTACTGTCCTGGCCGCGGCGGACGAGGCCGGCGTGGTGGAGTCGGTCAAGGCGGCGTCTGATATCTACGCGCCGCTGGCGGGAGAAGTTATCGACATCAACCAGCAGCTGGAAGACAGCCCCGAGATGGTCAACTCTGATCCCTACGGTGAAGGCTGGTTCTATAAGTTGCAACCCGCTGACCCCGGTGATCTGGACAGCCTGCTGACTGCCGAAGAGTACCGGCAGCAATGCGAGGACGAATAGAGGCTAACACCTCTTTTCAGTAACGCCCCGTGATGGATCTTTTCCTGCGCAAAGGCGCCGACCACCGTCTGCGCGGCGGCCACCTGTGGGTGTATTCCAATGAAGTGGACAGCGAGCGCTCGCCGCTGGGCGGGTTTTCCGCCGGTGATCTGGTCGCCGTCAGGAACGCCAACGACAGGTTGCTCGGCAGCGCGTACATGGAACCCAACTCCCTGATCTGCGCCCGGGTGTACGCGCCCGGTGAGCAGCGCGCGCTGGACGCGCAATTGTTCACGGCGCGACTGCAGGCGGCGCTCGCTATCCGACAGGCCGCCTTCGACCAACCCTTTTACCGGCTCGTGTACGGCGACAGCGATACGCTGCCCGGGATCGTCATCGACCGCTTCGGCGATATTCTGGTGCTGCAGCTCAACAACGACGGACTGGAGCGCTATCGCGAGCCGCTGCTGGCGGCGCTGGTCGCTCTCCTGCAGCCGCGCGGCATCCTGTTGCGGGCCGACAGTCGCAGCCGGCGCGAGCAGGGCCTGGCCACGGAGAGCGAAGTGATTTACGGCGAAGTGCCACAGCAGGTGCCGCTGCAGGAGAATGGCGTGCACTTTCTCGCGCCGGTGTACACCGGCCAGAAGACCGGGTGGTTTTACGACCACCGCATGTCGCGCGCGCGTCTCGCGGCATGGGTCAAAGGCAAAAGCGTACTGGACGTGTACAGCTATATCGGCGGCTGGGGTATTCAGGCAGCGGCGTTTGGTGCCAGCGCAGGTGTGCTGCGTGGACAGTTCGGCCCAGGCGCTGGAGGGTGTGGAGGCCAACGCCCGGCTCAACGGCGTTGAAGCTCGCGTCACTACCCGGCGCGGCTCCGCGCCCGAACTCATGGCTGCCATGCACGGCGAAGGCAGCCGGTTTGACGTGGTGATCCTCGACCCGCCCGCGTTCATCCAGCGCAAGAAAGATTTGAAGAAAGGTATTGCCGCCTACCGCCGCATCAATGAACTGGGCTTGCAGCTGTTACACCCCGGCGGCCTGCTCGTCTCCGCGTCCTGTTCCATGCACCTGTCGCGCGCGGAACTCATCGCCGCGATGCAACAGGCTGCGGTGCGCACAGGTTGCCAGATTCGTGTGGTGGAGCAGGGCGCACAGGGGCCGGATCATCCGATTCATCCGGCGATTCCCGAGACCGAGTATCTGAAGGCGGTGTTTGCTCGAAAGCTCTGATTTGAAAATGGGTGTGCCTGAGTTTTTACTCTGACCCTAAATACGCATTTCTGTCGGGGGATATAACTCTCACGATGTTCAGGAAGTAGTTCATCCACCTAGTGCCATTCGGGTCAGAGCCCTTTTTTACAGTTTCAGTGCGTTCAAAATACCGTTTAGCCGCCTGATCGCCCGGCGTAATCCCGGCGGTGGCGGCTCATCACCAGCACGGCGTTCACGTAGCGCACATAGAACACGCCCTTGTCCTCCAGCGCATTATCCAGTTCCGCCAGGAAGAAGGCGCCCAGCAGCGGACTCAGCGGACAACCCCGTGGCTGGCCGCAGGTAATATCCCGAAACAGCCCGCTGCGTGGAACGCAGCGGTGCATGGATTGCCATAGCAGGTTCAGGGTGAATCGACCCTTGAGGCCGCCGTGGCCTTTCACATCGGTGCAGTGCCCGACCCCAACCTACAATAGTTGTGACAGAAATGTTCGCGCCGGAACGACGATGGGGCCGCCGGCTCGACGAAAGCAGTCAGCAGCCACGTAGTCGGCATCGACTACTACCTGGAACGCGAACGGAGACCCGGTCTGTTTCTGAAAATAGCCCAGCGCGTCACCGATTGCTGTTTGGCGATGTTTGGCCTCGGCCAGAAACCATGGCTGCCCATCGCGAATGACGATGAAATCCACTTCTCTTTTCGCCTTGTCCCGCAGGTACGCCAGCTCGAACTTCCCGTAGCCCAGGTCATTCCAGCCATCGACTGCCTTCAGCAAGTGGCAGCCGATGAATGTTTCCGCACGGCTGCCTGAGTCCTCGATCGCGGCCCAGTCACGCAAAAACCATTTGGGCTCCTTGCGCAGCGAACGTGCGACGTTCCTGAACCAGGGCTTGAGCAGAAATCCGTGGTGCAGGCTGCCGAGAGCGTCGACCCAGCGCCGGACCGTATCCACACTTACGCGGACATCCTTCGCCAGATTACTGTAGATGAGCTGTTGACCGGATCGGCGATCCAGTAGCTTAACCAGTATGCTGAGCTGATCGAGCTGCTGAATCTGCGTCAGGTCGCGGACGTCTTCGCGCAGCAGTTGCTGTGAGCGCAGGCTTTGCCACCGGCGACTGAAACGCGCATCGCGCTTGAGAAAGGGCTCCGGATATCCACCGTGGGTCCACAGCGCATCAAATTCCGCGGGTTTCGGCTTTTTTGGCGGGCGGACAATGTGCTCGGGGCTGGGCAACTCCGTGTGCAGCGTTTCGGCGACCGAGAACGGATGCATGTGATAGAGAAAATAGCGGCCCATCAGGCTGTCGCCGACACGGCGATACGTGTCCAGTCGGCTCGAACCGGTAACGATGACGCGCAGCTGGTCCGCGTAGCTATCGAAAAATCCCTTGAGAAACTGCTTCCATCGCGGGTATTTGTGCAGTTCGTCGAACAACGCGACCGGTAGCTGATCACGCAATTGCGCCAGACCAATGTGCTGTGCAAGCCGAGCGGGCCCGCCAAGGATGAGTTCACGGTCGTCGATGTTGTCCCAGTTGGAGTAACTGTCGGCATGCTTGCGGCAGGTCGTGGTCTTGCCCACCTGCCGGGGGCCGCTCACCAGGGCCATCTGGCGGTGATTTGCAAGGTGCTCCCGCAGCATGGCGTCGTAGATGCGTTCTGCTGTTTTCATAGTGACTATTTTCGATGCGATCGTAAAATAGTCAAGACCATTTTACGATGTTGGCGAAAATAGTCGAAGCACCGGGGTCACCGCAGCGAAATCACCGGCCACCCGCACTCCAGCGCCCTGGCCCGCAAAATGTCATCCGGATCAACAGCCACCGGATTGTCCACCAGCTCCAGCAGCGGCAGGTCGTTGTGCGAGTCACTGTAAAACCAGGCGCCATCAAGACCGATATCGCGATCCGCCAGCCAGGCATGCAAGCGAGTCACTTTGCCCGCCTGGTAAGACGGGATGCCGCTGGGCTGCCCGGTGTACAGACCTTCCACGATTTCCGCTTCACAGGCGATAAGGTTCTCCACCCCCAGTGCTGCGGCGATAGGCGCAGTGATGAAGCGGTTGGTGGCGGTAATGATCAACAGTTCGTGTCCGCGCTGGCGGTGGTCGGCAATGAGAGCGGCGGCCTTCGGTAGCATGATGGGTTTGATCTTGCTGTCCATGAACGCGCGGTGCCAGGCGCTCAACTGGTCGAGCGGGTGTCCCTTCAGCGTGCCGAGGGTGAGGCGCAGGTAGGCGTCGATGTCCAGGACCCCCGCCTGGTAATCGGCATAGAACTGTTCGCTGCGCTGGGCGAAATCGTCGCTGTCCACCAGCCCCTGTTCGCACACGAATTGACTCCACAGATGGTCGCTGTCGCCACCGATCAGGGTATTGTCCAGGTCGAAAATCGCCAGGGTCACGGCCAGTGCCTCAAAAAACCGGTGGCCAGCATAGCCGCAGTATCAGCTATAGTAAATTTCTCAGGGCCCGTAAATTGTGGAACAATAACAGCCGCTAATAACAGGTAGTCATTTAACGTGATTGATTCAGACGGTTTCCGGCCGAATGTGGGAATAATGCTGGCCAATGACCAGGGCCAGCTATTGTGGGCTCGTCGGGTCGGCGGTCACGATGCCTGGCAATTCCCGCAGGGGGGCATCAGCGCGGGGGAGTCTCCGGAACAGGCGCTGTACCGCGAATTGCACGAGGAAGTGGGTCTGTCGCCCGACGCGGTGGAATTATTGGGTGCCACCAAGGGCTGGCTGCGCTACAGGTTGCCCCGACGTTTTATTCGTGAAGGTCAAAAACCATTGTGTATCGGGCAGAAGCAGAAATGGTTTTTGCTGCGCCTGCTGGAAACGGACGCGGCAGTGCAACTGCACCTGAACGACAAGCCCGAGTTCGATCATTGGCAGTGGGTAAGTTACTGGTACCCCCTGAATCAGGTGATCTCCTTCAAGCGCGAGGTTTATCGCAGGGCCATGAAAGAGCTGGCCCTGCCTTTGGGGCGCCACACTGAAAAACGGGCGGGATCGTAAGTCGCTATGCTTGAAATCCTGCGCAACATTGTTCAGGAGGTCAATGCGGCCGAAGGGGTGAATGAGGCCCTGCAGATTATCGTGCGCCGGGTGCGCGATGCCATGCATACCCAGGTATGCAGTGTTTTTATGCGCGATCCGGCCAGCGGGCGCTTTGTGTTTCGGGCCACGCAGGGTCTCAACCAGGAACTGGTCGGTGTGGCCAGCCTCGCCGCCGGGGAAGGCCTGATCGGCCTGGTGGCGGAGCGGGGCGAGCCAGTCAACCTGGAGGACGCTGAAAACCACCCCAGCTTTCGCTTCCTGCCCGGCATTGGCGAGGAGCACTTTCACGCATTTTTGGGCGTGCCCATTATCCACCAGCGGGAGCTGCTGGGTGTGCTGGTGGTGCAGCAGGCGCAGCGGCGTCGCTTCGATGAAAGCGATGAAGCTTTCCTGGTGACCCTGTCCGCCCAGCTGGCAGGTGTTATCGCCCACGCCCAGGTCACCGGCGCAGTGGATGCGCAGGCGCTGAGCGGTGCGGCACCTGCCAAGATCACTGGCGTGCCCGGTGCCCCGGGGGTTGCCATAGGAACTGCCGTGGTGGTTTCGCCGGGGGCGGATCTTTACGCCGTGCCGGCGCGTGAGGCACAGGACAGGCGCAAGGAAGTGCGCGCTTTCCGGGAGGCCCTGCACAGCGTACAAAAGGATATTCAGCAGGTCGCCGACAATCTGGGTGCGGAACTGAGCCCCGAGGATCATGCGCTGTTTGATGTCTACCTCAGTATCCTGGACGACTCCACCATCGGCAGGGAGGTGGTTGGCCTGATCAAGGCCGGACAGTGGGCGCAGGGTGCGTTGAGCCAGGTGATGATAGAGCACATTCGCCACTTTGAGCGGATGGAGCACAGTTACCTGAAAGAACGCGCAGTGGATGTTAAGGATCTGGGTACGCGAGTACTTGCTTACCTGCAGGCAGCGAACCATGAAGTGCGCGTGTACCCGAACCAGACCATTCTCGTCGGTGAGGAGTTGACGGCGACGTCGCTGGGGGAGATTCCGCGCGAGAAGCTCGTGGGCCTGATTTCCGTGCGCGGCTCGGGCAACTCCCATGTTGCCATTCTCGCGCGGGCCATGGGGGTGCCCACGGTCATGGGCGCGGTCGACCTGCCTTATGCCAGGTTGCAGGACCGCGAGCTGATCATCGACGGTTACAACGGTATCGTGCATCTCAACCCCCTGCCCGAGATCAGGCAGCGTTTTCAGCAGGTGCTGGACGAGGACAAGGCGCTGTCACGGGATCTGGAATCCCTGCGTGACGAGCCGTGCGTAACGCTCGATGGCCAGCGCATGCCGCTGTGGGTCAACACGGGTTTGATGATCGATGTAACCCGCTCGCTGGAGCAGGGCGCGGAGGGCGTCGGGCTGTACCGTACGGAGGTGCCGTTTCTGCTCCGGGACCGTTTCCCCAGCGAGGAGGAGCAGCGGCAGATCTATCGCGAGCAGCTCGAGGCCTTTGCGCCAAAACCCGTGACCATGCGCACCCTGGATATTGGCGGCGACAAGGCACTACCGTATTTTCCCATCGAGGAAGAAAATCCCTTTCTGGGCTGGCGCGGCATTCGTGTGACGCTGGATCACCCGGAGATATTCCTGGCGCAGGTCCGGGCCATGCTCAAGGCCAATGAAGGTCTGTGGAATCTGCGCATCATGTTGCCCATGGTGTGCAATGTTGCCGAGCTGGATGAGGCGCTGGGGTTGATCCGCCGCAGCCACCGCGAACTGGTCCAGGATGGTTTAAAAGGTAACATTGCCGCCCATCGGTGTCATGGTTGAGGTCCCGGCCGCAGTCTACCAGGCCCGGGCTATGGCCAGGCGGGTCGATTTCCTGTCAGTCGGCAGTAATGATCTGACCCAGTATCTGCTGGCAGTGGATCGCAACAATGCCCGTGTCGCGGGGCTCTATGACTCCCTGCATCCGGCAGTGTTACAGGCGCTGAACGCTGTTGCGGTGGCGAGTCGGGCCGAGCAGGTCCCCATTGGAATCTGCGGTGAGCTGGCCGGCGAGCCTGGCGGTGCCGTGTTGCTGCTGGCGATGGGTTACGACGTGCTGTCGATGAATGCGACCAGTCTGCCCAGGGTCAAGAAAGCGCTGCGCAATCTTCGACTCAGCGAGGCGCGCGATTTACTCGAGGAGGTAATGGCGATGGAGTATGGGCTTGATATCAATCGACGCCTGGAGCAGTTTCTCGCCGCGCACGGGATGGAAAAATTCATTCACAGCCCGGTGGAGTAGCGCGTCGCCGGCCAGCCCACCACCAGTACTGACATCACGCAGCGCTCAGGCTGAACTCTTTATGCTGGACTGAGCTCAACGCCCCCTGTTCATTAAAGCTTTGTTCCCGCCAGCTGGCCTGGTTATGCGCATCGGTCCACACGGTGGTGCTGGAGCGCGTGCCGTAGGCTTCAGTAACGATGAATTGGGCTGACAGTGTGGTTTCCATGTTGCCGTCCAGACCGTGCCCGCTCAGTGTGCGTGGGTCCGCCAGTCGGCGATCCGTGACGACAGTGGCCAGCGCGCTATGGGATATCGGGCCGGCCTGCAGCAGAGCCAGCATTCTGGCTTTGCCCAGCTCCACTTTTGGCCATGGTGTGTCGAGTCGGGCATTGCTTAGCCCGTAGACGCCGGGTGGCAGACACTGCGGATCCATGCCGTCGCTGTTGGTGAAATACCACAGATTGCGGCGATCACCGACCAGCAGGTTGAATCCACCATAGTCTCGCGCCATGGGCGCAACTCGTTTTGAGAAAGGCTTCCGGATCCTGTGACCCGGTCAGGTAGGCAAGTGGTAGTTCCCCGCGCGAGCGGGGCGCGACTGCGCTTTGCGATGGGTCGCGGTAGTTCGTCACGGCAGCAAAGCGGCCGCTGCGGGTCACACCCATCCAGGTGCCACCCTGCTGCAGATCCCTGCCGGCCAGCAGCTCGGGGTGGGCGGCCCAGAAATCGGACACGCTGGTGGGCCTGGCGTGGAACTCGTCACGGTTGGCCGCCACCAGCAGTGGATACTCGCGTGCAACCTGATGGGCAAAAATCAGCAAACACATAAACTGCAACCGGCGCGTAGGGGGAAAGAATTGTGCATCGCTACGCGCTGGATGATAATACGGTTTTTCCATTCCGCTTACTCTTGTTGCAGGCCAACACTGGCCAGCCCTTGCAATGGCTACTTACTGATGCGCATTCATGCTGCCTTATCCTGAAATAGACCCGGTCGCGCTTGCCCTGGGGCCGCTAAAGGTCCACTGGTACGGCCTCACCTATCTGGCGGGACTGGCCTTCGCCTGGTGGCTGGCGGTGCGCCGTACCCGGCGGCCCTGGTCTGTGGTGCGCCGGGAGCAGGTCGACGACCTTATCTTCTATGCGGCCATTGGTGTCGTGCTCGGTGGCCGGATTGGTTACGCCGTGTTTTACGGTGGCGAAAAACTGGCACAGGATCCCGCCTGGCTGTTGCGGGTGTGGCAGGGTGGCATGTCCTTCCATGGCGGTTTTCTGGGCGTACTGTTTGCCATGTTCCTGTTTGCCCGGCGCCACAAGATCGTGTTTGGCGCCCTGATGGATTTTGTGGCGCCATTGGTGCCGGTGGGCCTGGCGCTCGGCAGGTTAGGGAATTTTATCGGCCAGGAGTTGTGGGGACGGCCCACTGATGTGCCCTGGGCCATGGTCTTTCCGCGTGACCCACTGCAGCTGGCCAGGCACCCGTCACAGCTGTACCAGTTTGCGCTGGAGGGGATGCTGCTGTTTGCGATCATGCTGTGGTTTTCCTCCCGCGAGCGACCCACATGGTCAGTTGCCGGCGTCTTCGCCCTCGGTTATGGTTGCCTGCGCTTTATCGCGGAGTTCTTTCGCGAACCCGATGCGCAAATTGGTTTCCAGGCGCTGGGGTGGATGACCCGGGGGCAGCTGTTGTCGTTGCCCATGATCGCGTTGGGCCTGTACCTGATCGCATCGGCTTATCGCAACGCTGGCACCGCAAGCCAGGGAAAACACGCTCAAATGAAGCAATATCTCGAGCTGCTGCAGGATATTCTCGACCACGGTGTACAAAAGGGCGATCGCACCGGCACCGGCACGGTATCTGTGTTCGGGCGGCAGTATCGCCACAACCTGGCAGACGGGTTTCCCTTACTGACCACCAAGAAACTGCATTTCAAAAGCATTGCCAACGAACTGCTGTGGTTTCTGCGTGGCGACACCAATACGCGCTGGCTGCGCGAGAACGGCGTGTCTATCTGGGATGAGTGGGCTACCGAGGAGGGCGAACTGGGGCCTATTTACGGCGCTCAGTGGACTGCCTGGCCCACCCGCGATGGCGGCACTATTAACCAGATCGATTACGTGATCGATTGCCTGCGCAATAATCCGGACAGCCGCCGCATACTGTTTCACGCCTGGAATGTCGAGTTCCTGCCCGATGAGCGCCTGAGTCCACAGGACAACGTGCGGGCGGGGCGCATGGCGCTGCCGCCCTGTCACTTGCTGTACCAGTTTTATGTAGCCGAGCGCCGGCTGTCCTCCCAGCTGATGATTCGCTCCAGCGATTCCTTTCTGGGCCTGCCCTATAACACGGCGAGTCTCGCACTGTTGACCCTGATGCTGGCACAGCAATGTGATCTGGAGCCGGGAGAGATCATCATTGGTACCGGGGATTCCCATATCTACAACAATCACCTGGAGCAGGTGCAACAGCAGTTGCAGCCGCGAGCCCCGGCCACTGCCGCGACTCAAAATCCTGCGCCGGCCCGACAGCATCTATGAGTATCGCTTCGAGGATTTTGAATTGCTGGATTACAACCCGCACGCGCATATCGCCGCCCCGGTAGCCGTGTGAGCACAGGTTTTGCAGGTTGATCAGGCTGGCGCTTATTGTTGCCGCCGCTGAAAACGGCGTGATCGGCAGAAACAATGCACTGCCCTGGTATCTCCCCGAGGATTTGCGTTATTTCAAGCGCGTCACGATGGGTAAGCCCATCATCATGGGCCGCAAGACCTTTGCGTCAATTGGCAAGCCCTTGCCGGGGCGCACCAATATTGTGATCACGCGCAATCCGTTGTTCCTGGCCGAAGGCGTCAAGGTGGTGTCCTCGCTGGCGGCGGCACTGGAACTGGCGCAGCACATCGCGCTGGCTAGATGGCGCGGAGGAGGCAGTAGTCATCGGCGGGGCCGAGATTTACCAGGCCGCCCTTCCCTTCGCGGACCGCCTCTATCTTACCGAGGTTCATGCCAGCGTCGAGGGCGATGCTGTGTTGCCGGCAATCGACTGGACCCAGTGGCGGGAGGTCAGTCGGGAGCGGCATGCCGCACAAGCTCCGAATCAATATGACTACAGTTTTGTGTGCTACGAGCGCGCAGCGATGATTAGTGGCCAGTACTGCTCCAGCGCGAGCTGTTACCTTGAAACAGCACTGTCATATAAAGTGTAACCAAACTACACACTTGGGTCGAAAGCCTAAAATGTCTGGGACTGTTCATTGAAAACCCGTTCCACATGGTTTAGATTTGCCCGCTCGGTTCGCCGACACCAGATTATCCACTACCAGGTACGCGGAAAATCAGGTCTGTTTTTCAGCTCTGAATCAGCTCGGTTGAAAGATAGAAAACGCAATCCTCAGGACATTGCCGCGACAGAAATTCGTCAGCAGCCATGCCTCAGGTTGGGTAGTGGATTAGCACACAATAAGGTTTTGTTCCGTGCATCGTCGATGCATACGCGGAGCAAAGAATACGATTTGGTATGTAATGCGACAAAGCAATCGACTTATTAATCTTTGCGGTGTTAGCATCCGCGTCTCCGATGGCTTGAGCCAGCGGTTCGCGGCACGCTTCTCGCGCTGCAATTTTCTCAGCACCCGCGCAGGGTCGTGGATCTCATTGACTAGGAGGCGCTTTTTGTCATGATCCCATTTAACTTTCGGATAGTGAAAACGATCGTATTGTCGCTAGCCGCGGCGTTACCTCTCGGATTATCGATGCAGGTAGCGGCGCAGACAATCGAAGGTGCTGCAACGGCTCAGGTCGGTGTCGACAAGGCAGCGGCGGCCTCGCAGGAGAGAATCAACCAGACTCTCGACAAGACGCAGGATGCGGCCAGCAAATACGCGCAATCCCTTGCCGAAGCAGAGAGCATGGAGAAATACAACAAGCAGCTTGCCGAACAGGTCAAGGAGCAGGAAGAGCAGGTCGTGTCGATCGAGCAGCAGTTGCTCGACATCGAAACGACTAACCGTGAAGTGCAGCCACTGATGCAGAAAATGGTCGACACGCTGCAGCAGTTTGTTGCCCTGGATGTACCGTTCCTGCTGGAAGAGCGCACCGATCGTGTGGCATCCCTGCAGACCTTGATGACGCAGGCCGATGTCGCTATCTCCGAGAAATACCGCCGCATCATTGAGGCTTATCAGATCGAGCTCGAATACGGGCGCACGCTGGAAGCCTACGAAGGCCTTATTGGCGAAGGCGCTGACGCGCGCACCGTAGATTTTGTCCGCTTGGGTCGCATTGCCCTGATGTACCAGACACTCGACGGATCAGAAACCGGGTACTGGAATGCCGACGAGAAAAAGTGGACTGTTGACAATAGCTATGCCCATGCCGTGTCTGAAGCGCGTCGTGTGGCCAAAAAAGATGGCGCGCCCGATCTGTTGACGGTGCCGGTGCCGGCTCCCCAGGAGGTGCGGTCGTGAGCAAATTGCGTAAACTTATTTTAAGCACAACATTGCTCGTGTTACCGGTTATGGCGCCGGTGGCGTTTGCCGCTGCGTCGCTGGATGATTTGCTGGAGTCAGTGCGAACGGTCCGCGCGCAGGAAGAACAGTCTTTTAAGGAGCGAGCCGCTGCGTTCAATGCAGCACCGGCTGATCAGCAGGCAGAAAATGCTGCAGGAAGCCCAGGCCAAGCGTGACGGACTGGCGCAACTTTCAACTACCATGTCGGATCAATTCTCTGCCAACGAACTGAAAATCAACGAACTCAAAAAGGCGCTGCGTGACAAGGCAACGGTGTTGGGGCTGGCAGAGATTTTTGGTGTTTCCCGGCAGGTAGCAGGAGATGTGGCCACAGTATTGCGGCAGTCGTTGATCTCTACCCAATTCCCCGCCAAAGCAGGTGAGCAGGGCCGTGATGAATTCCTGCGCGCTTATGCCGCGTCGCGAACATACCCCTACGCCGGCCGAGTTGGAGCGAGTGTGGTTCGAGATTCAGCGCGAAATGACCGCCAGTGGAGCGGTTGCCAAATACAAGACCACAGTGGTGCAGCCGGGCGGCGAAGCGGTAGAGGCCGAGGTGATCCGCATCGGTCCGTTTACGGCGACGTCCGATGGCAAATTCCTGGATTACCTGCCAAGCCTGAAATCACTCAACGTATTTCCGCGACAACCGCCGGAAGAGTTCCTGGCATATGTTGAGCGATTGCAGTCGGCCGAGGGTGGATACGTTCAGGCTGTCGTTGACTCAGCACGCGGTGTGTTGCTGTCTCTGTATGTCGACCGGCCAAGCTGGGGTGCGCGCATTGAACTTGGTGAAGAGATTGGCTATATCATTCTCGTCGTGGGTGGCCTTGGGCTTGCTGGCGTTTATCTGGCAGCTGGCGTACCTGATCAGGGTGCGCATGGGCGTTAATCGGCAGCTCAAGAATCTCGAAAAGCCAACTGCGGATAACGCGCTTGGACGTGTGCTGCTGGCTTTCAAAGGCGACCCAAACCTGATCGAACAGGATGCGGATATTGCCGAACTGCGCATCTCCGAAGCTGTGCTGCGCGAAGTGCCGAAGCTTGATCGCTTTCAGGCGTTCCTGCGTCTGGGGGTCGCTGCAGGTCCGCTGCTGGGACTGATCGGTACCGTGCTTGGTATGATCCTGACATTCCAGAGCATCACCGAGTCCGGTTCCAGTGATCCGAAACTGATGGCAACCGGTATTGGCCAGGCCATGATTGCAACGGTACTGGGTTTGGGTATTGCCATTCCGCTGTTGTTTGCCAATGCCTTGCTGACGTCTATCTCCAAGAGGCGTGGCGCAGACTCTGGACGAACAGGCGGTAGGCATGCTGGCTGAAAGCATCGAGAAGCAGCGCCGTGGTTGAGCAGATTCCCTTAATCAGAGGGGTTCTCGAACTCGTCGAGGACGGAGGCCCTTTCGTAGGCTTGATTTTCGCTACGGGCATTCTGATGTGGGGGATTATTGCCGAGCGGTTTTGGTTTTTCCGACGCGTGCTGCCGCAGTTGTCCAAGGAGCTCCAGCAGCAGTGGGATGCGCGCTCCGAGCACACTTCCTGGTGCGCCCGGCAAATCCGTCAGGCGATGATTTCCAGGCTCAATGTTGCCATGAGCGCCGGGATTCCGGTCATGCAGGTGCTGGTGCCGATGTCGCCGCTGCTCGGATTGATCGGTACCGTCGTCGGCATGCTTGAAGTATTTGACTCGATGGCGCTGCGCGGTAATGCCGATGCGCGCAGTATGGCCAGTGGTGTATCGCAAGCGATGATCTGTACGATGACAGGCCTTGCCGTGAGTATTACGGGTCTATACCCGGTCCATTATTTCCGGACACGAACAGCGCGGGAAACCGAGCTTCTAGCAGACAGGTTCGGATTATAGCCATGCGCTATCGACGTCGTTCAACAGGTGATCATGAATCGTCCCACGGCATCGACCTCGCGCCGATGCTGGACTTCGTTATCAATTTGCTTATCTTTTTTATCATCACTGCGGTGTTTGTCAAGGAAGCCGGGCTTACCGTAAATCGCCCAACCAGTTTTGAGCAACCGGACAAAGACGACAAAGAGAGTATCCAGATTCAGGTGCTGAATAACGGTGAAATATGGATCGATAGTCGCGTCGTTGATGTGCGCGCGGTGCGTGCCAACGTCGAACGGCTTAGCGCGGTGAGCCCTGATAGCGGCGTGCTGATTCTCGCCGACGAGCAAGCGCCTACCGGAACCGTGGTTGAAGTCGTGGACCAGGTGCATCTGGGTGGTATCTACAACATCACGTTCAGCACGTTGAACTGACGGGCTTTGGCACGAGGATTCGAGCATGCGAGCATCAAAGCATACGCCAGAGCAGGAAGACCACGGTATTGATCTGGCGCCGATGCTGGACTTCACCATCAATTTGCTGATTTTCTTCATTATCACCACGTCATTTATTAAGGAAGCGGGAATCACGGTCTTCAAGCCTGAGGCATCAACCGCGGAACATCGCGATTCGGGCAACCTGTTGGTGGCCGTCAGGGAAAATGGTGAAATCTGGATGGATCGACGTCCTGTTGATATTCGCGAACTTCGGGCCCTGATTGAACGACTACATATTGAACGTCCCGACGACACCGTGGTCATCATTGCCGACAAGGCATCACGTGCCGGGGTCGTGGCCAAGGTGATGGATGAAGTGCGTCTGGGTGGAATCAAGGACGTTGCTATCGCTGCCGATCCTGGCGCAGCGGGCAGTTAACCGGTACGAAGGAGAGAAGCGACAGTGATTCTTCGCTATTTCATAGGATTAGCCTTCGGCACCGCATTCATGCTGTTGCTGTTCTGGGTTATGTGGAGTCTTGTCAGCGTTCCGGTGGACGTGGCTGAAATGCGCCAGGCGACCCGCGTTGAGTTTACGCGGATGCGGCAGGACACCGAGGCGCAGAAAAAGCAGCAGGAAAAGCCGCAGCCGGATAAGCCGCCACCAGTACCGGAAGTACCGCAGATTGATTTTGCCAAGGGCAGCGTAGAGAACAATGTGGCGCAGCTGACGCCTACGGTTGATGCGAACAGCGCCATGTCAAAGATGAAAATGACGGCCGGCTCGGACCGCGACATCGTGCCTCTGGTGCGCATCAATCCGGATTATCCGCCGCGTGCCTTGAGCCGTGGTATTCAGGGCTGGGTTATCGTGCAGTTCACGATTTCCGCCACCGGTACAGTCAAGGATCAAATAGTAGTTGATTCCTCGAACAAAATTTTTGACGATGCCGCGTTGAAGGCGATTGGACGCTGGCGTTATAACCCCAAGGTCGAAGAAGGTGTTGCGGTTGAACGCAAGGGCGTACAAACCAAACTCGTCTTCCAGCTGGAGAACTAGGGCATGCGATTGTTAAAGATACTCGCAATGCTGCTGCTCGCGGCGGTCATAGTGCCATCGTATGCGCAGAAGAAAGATGAGGAAAAGAAGCCGCCTGCCAATTCCATCGATGCCGCGACGGGCAAAATCCTGACGGAGGCAATTGAGGCGCTCAATGCTGAGAAATACAGCGCAGCGTCTGCGGCTATCGGGAAACTGAAGCTGGATGGCTTGAGCCCGTATGAGCGTAGCCGGGTCGAGCAGATACTCGCCACGATCGATCATTCCCAGGACAAATATGCCTCCGCGCGAACCCATCTTTTGGCCGCGATTTCCGCCGGCGGTTTGAACGACGAGGAGATTTCCCAGACCAAGTACCAGATAGCCCAGCTGTTTTTGGCAGAGGAAAAGTGGAAGGAAGGCGCCGCTGCCCTGGAAGATTGGTTCAAGACGGCGACGAAACCAAATTCAGCCGCTTATTACCTGCTTGCGGTCGCGTATTACCAGCAAGAGCTGTTTGAGCAGGCATTGGCGCCGGCACAAAAAGCCGTTGATCTTGCAGAAAAGCCACAGGAGAGCTGGATTCAGCTCGTGTTGGCTCTGCATCTGCAGCAGGAGCACTGGAAAGAGGCTGTGCCGTTGCTGAAACGGCTGATTAATATAGCTCCGGACAAGAAGACCTACTGGCAGCAATTGTCTTCGGTTTATGGTCAGTTGGGACAGTATCCGGAGGCCCTCGCCATCATGCAACTGGCTTACGGTGCGGGGCTGCTCACTAGCGATAGCGACGTAAAACGGCTCGCCGACCTGCTGTTGTTCAACGATATACCTTATCGCTGTGCTCAGGTTCTGGAAGAGGGTATGGCCAAGAACATTCTTAAGCCCGATTCAAAGCTGTATGAGAAGCAGGCCAACTGCTGGATTGCAGCGCGCGAATTCAAGAAATCGATTGACCCGCTTTCCCGCGCTGCGGAATCGTCTGGCAATGGTGATTTGTATGTGCGCCTCGGTGAAGTTCAGGTGCAGCGCAGCGATTGGGATGGCGCCGCTGCGGCGCTGGGTAAGGGTCTCAGTAAAGGTGGTTTGAAGGACACGAGCAATGCCCAGCTGATGTTGGGTATTGCACTTTACAACCAGAAAAAACTGACTGAAGCAGAAGCGTGGTTCGAGAAGGCCAAGTCGTCCGAGAAGTCACGCAAAACAGCCGAAGCGTATTTGCAGCTCATACAGGCGCAGGCGAGTTGATCGCAAAAGGATAGTACCGAGCATGTGGCGATTAGCATCAAATAAGACACAGTTCCGAGCCATGGTATTTTGGGGGTTGGGAACAGTGTTATTGGCGATTCCAGCCCTTGTTAGCGCTCAGGAGCAAAGTGCCGGGGAGCGTTACGCGAAAATCCTGGCCGATTCGGAAAGCCTGGCGCGTTATAACGAGCAATTGACCAGTCAACTCGACTCACAGCAGGCGCAGGTCCTGCTGTTCGAACAACAATTGGCGGAAATGGATGCTACCGCTGCACAGATGCCCGCCCTGATTAAAAAAATGTTTGAGAC
Source organism: uncultured Gammaproteobacteria bacterium (assembly GCA_963844975.1). Classification (GTDB taxonomy): domain Bacteria; phylum Pseudomonadota; class Gammaproteobacteria; order Pseudomonadales; family Halieaceae; genus Marimicrobium. The sequence continues at coordinate 406,335 of CAWJQO010000014.1, forward strand.
CATGGAGACACATCTGGCCACTGATCTGCCGTTTCTGGATCCCACACAGGCAGGCCCGGATTCCCGACAGGAACGCATGGCGCGCATACGCAGTCTGATGGCTGAAAGCGTTGCGAATGAGGATGAACGGCGCATCCGAATGACGGATGGAGAAAGTGGCTCAACTGCGGATGAAAGCTTACCTGGTGGGGATGAACAACTAGCATCGAATGCGGATGAAGAACGCGCATTGAAAGCGGAAAAAGAACGTGCACTGAATGCGGAACGCTATCGTCGCTTGCTTGAAGCGTATCAGATCGAACTTGAATACGGCAGAACGATGGTTTCCTACAAAGGGAAACTGGAAGATGGACGGGAAGCAGACTTCGTGCGTGTGGGACGTGTATCGCTGCTGTATCGAACTGCGGATGGTGAGGAGTCAGGATACTGGGACGCCGAGCAGAAGAAGTGGGTCGTAGCCAACGAATACAACAAGGCCATTGAGACCGCAGTACTGATAGCAACCAAGGAAAGCGCACCTGACCTCATTATGGTGCCTGTACCCGCGCCACAGGAGGTGCCCTTGTGATGAGCCTTCATCGAATTGCGCTTGCTCTGATCACAGTGTTGCTCATGCAGTTATCTGCTGCACGGTGCTTTTGCAGCAGTGCAGATCGGCGATCTGGATAAACTTGTTAAACAAATGCGTGACGCGGAATCCAGGCTGTCTCAGGACCGCGAGGCGACATTCCGCAGCGAATTGCAGAAGCAGGAACAACTGGCACAAAAAGCCTTGGCGCGACGCAATGCCGCAGAGGCGCGCGGTAATGAATTGAACAAGGCTTTCGATACCAACCAGGCCCACCTTGAGGAGATGAGGGTATTGCTCAAGCAGCATGAGGGAAACCTGGGTGAACTGTTTGGGGTGACCCGGCAAATCGCAGGTGATGCGGCAAACGTATTGCAGCAGTCGATGCTCACTGTGCATTATCCACCGGAGGAAGGACGTGTGGATCGTGCCAAGTTCCTCGTTGACATGGCTGGCGCCAAGAGCTTGCCATCGATTGTCGAACTTGAGCGTATGTGGTTCGAGTTGCAACGTGAAATGGTCGAAAACGGTAAAGTCGTGCGCTTCAAAACGCCGGTATTGAAGCCTGACAACACGACGGAGGAAATGGAAGTTGTGCGTATTGGGCCGTTTACGGCAGTTTCCGATGGTAACTACCTCGGCTACATACCGAGCAAAAAGTCATTGAGCATGTTTGAGCGGCAACTGAGCGGTGAGTTCCGCTCTGCTGCGGAAGATCTGCAAAGTGCAACGGGTGATGGTTATCAAAGGGCTGTGGTCGATCCTTCGCGTGGCGCCCTGCTCACTCGCTATGTAGAGCGCCCGAACTTCCTTGAGCGCATCCAGCATGGCGAGGTGGTAGGTTATGTCATCGTGGGAGTGGGCTTGTTGGGCGTGATACTGGCCGCATTCCAGTATCTCTATTTATTTGTCACGGGCTCTGCAATCAAGGCGCAGCTGGCGAAATTGTCAAACCCGGACGCCGGCAATCCGCTGGGACGTCTGATTCTGGCGTTTCGCGGCGAACAGCCAGCCGCAAATGCTGAAGTGGCAGAGTTGCGCCTGTCCGAGGCGGTGCTGCGGGAAGTCCCCAAACTCGAGCGCTTTCAAGCATTCCTGCGGCTGGCCGTGGCGGCAGGACCGCTGTTGGGACTGGTTGGTACCGTTATTGGTATGATTCTGACCTTCCACGCGATCGTAGCTTCCGGATCCAGCGATCCGAGATTGATGGCAGATGGTATTGGGCAGGCGATGATTGCGACGGTGTTGGGTCTGGGTATTGCCATCCCTTTATTGTTTATCAACTCAGGGCTGGTGAAATTATCTACTGGTCTGACGCAAATCCTCGATGAGCATAGCCAGGCACTGCTGGCGAAATATCTCGGCGAGCACAAATAGAACTTCTGCTTCCTCTCGTCTTCGTTCTCAGCAGAAATAGCCTGGCTAAAGAGCCGTGCCGGGTTAACCGCCAGCAGTGAATCAACTAGTGCTTAAGTTCTAATGGGCACGCCGTTTAATGGTGCTAAAGAGATCCTCCCAAACTGACCAAAGTTAGCATGGGCTGCGGGTAGACGCCCAGCAGCATGATCACCACGGCCGTGATAATCAGCATGGCGCCACAGGCGCTGCGACCCCAGTCAAAGGGTATGCGCAAACGGGCGATACGCGGAGCATGCAAAAACAGTGTCACAATCACACGCAGATAGTAGTAAAGGCCGATGCCACTGCTGATGACCAGGATGGCTAGCAACCACCACAAACTGGAGTTTATTGCGGCCAGAATCACGTAAAACTTGCCGATAAACCCTATCGTCATGGGCATGCCCGCCAAAGACAGCATGGACACCATCATGATCGCCGCCAGATAGGGCTGTTTCCAAAACAAGCCGCGATAGTATTGCAGGCCGTCTGCGTCTGCTCAGCAGTGTCCACTTTGTGGGTTACGGACACCACGGACAACACACCAAAGGCTGCCAGTGTGGCGAACGTGTAAGTGAACAAGTAAATCATGCTGGATTGCAGCGATACGAAATTAAGTGCGGCCAGACCTGTCAGCAGATAGCCGAAATGGCTTATGGAAGAGTAGGCCAGCAATCGCTTCAGGTTAGTTTGATGCATGGCGAGCAGATTTCCCGCCAGCATGGAGAGCCCTGCCAACAGGATAAGGATGTTCTGCAGGGCAGAACTACCTATGACCGGGAGCCAGGAAATCAATCGTAGCAGCACGGCGGCGACCGCAACTTTTGCCACGGTGGCAAGAAAGGCAACGGCCGGTGCCGGAGCGCCTTCATACACATCCGGCGTCCACAGATGAAATGGCACCAGCGACAATTTAAAGCCCAGTGCAATCAGGACCAGTGTGAGCCCGGCCAGCGCCATAAAAGGTAGATTGTCACCCAGGCTTGCCAGCTGCTGGCCCATTGCAGGAAGTGATAGCGTGCCAGATTGCGCATAGAGCAAGGCCATACCCAGTAACAACAGGGCAGAACCTGTAGCAGATAACACCAGATATTTGATGCCGGCCTCCAGTGAGCGGGAACGCCTTCGATGGTAAGCGACCAGGCCATACAACGGCACGGACAACAATTCCAGACCGACAAACAGTGAGGCAAAGTGGCTGCTGCTCACCAATACCAAGGCCCCGATCAAGGACAACAGCAGTAACAAATAGAGCTCCTCCCGATTATCGGGAAACTCCTTGAGGTAGGTATGCGCCATGGTGCAGCACGCCAGGGTGGTGACAATCATCAATGCGCTGAAAAAGCAGGTATAGCCGTCGATCAGCAGTAGTTCGGTTACGGCTATCGGTTCATTTTCCAGGACCCATGACCAGACGAATAACGTGACCAGCAGGGTGGCGTTCAAGCCCATCACGGCAAAGGTTGCGTTCATGTCATGACGACGATAAAAAGCAATCAATAGCATCAACAGCGTGGTGCTGATGCTCAAAATTATCAGTGGCGATAGGGCAAATAGTTGTGCTTCTGTGAGCATCCTGCCTACCTCGCTACCGAAGAATAAATATCAAGCACTATTTGCATGGGGCCTTCGGAGAGCGTTAGTACGGGTTGTGGATACAGGCCGAGCGCCAGCAAGGCAAGCATGAGGAACAGCAACAGAGCTTCGCTCACGAAGCGTCAGTGCCGGCAGAGCGGATGTATCCTTGGAAGAGTGCCCTCTGGACTCGCCATAAAATGCCTTTTGTATCATCCATAGACTATAGATAACTGCCAGAACCAATCCGACACTGGCGATAGAAACGAGCCAGGGAGCAGCTTGGGTAGGAGCCCACCAGAATCAGGAATTCGCCGACAAAGTTTCCAAGACCCGGCAGGCCCAGTGACGCCGCGGCAAAAAACAAACTGATCGCGGGTAGCCAGGCCATGCGGGACCAAAGGCCGCCCATTTTACGCAAGATCGCGGGTATGCAGGCGTTCATACATTTCCCCGCAAACAATAAATAGGGCACCTGCGGAAATACCGTGCGCCAACATTTGCACTACAACACCCTGCAAACTGATAAGCGTACCCGCATAAATACCGATCAGGATAAAACCCATGTGGGAAATGCTGCTGTAAGCGACCAGGCGCTTAATATCAGTTTGGGCAGAAGCCATGATCGCGCCATAAAAAATTCCGATCACTCCGAGTGTCATGGCAACGGGAGCGAATTGTTGGGAGGCGTGCGGGAACAGCGGTAATGCAAAGCGTAGTAATCCATAGGCGGCTGTCTTGAGCAGGATTCCCGCCAGGTCCACGCTGCCGGCTGTGGGGGCCTGTGCGTGGGCATCCGGCAGCCAGGAGTGGAATGGTACAACGGGAAGCTTGACTGCGAAGGCAACAAAAAATCCCAGCATCACCAGCATTTCCCATTCGGGGTCCATAGGGACGCCACTGTGGAGCAGGGTGTCGTAATCAAAAGTCAGGGTGCCGCTATTGAAGTAGTGCATGAACACCAGGGACAGGATGCTAAGCAACAGCAGCAAGCCACTGGTTTGGGTAAACAGGAAAAATTTATTGGCGGCATAAACGCGCCCTCTGCCTTCCTTGCCTTCCTCTGCATCGGCGGCATGTCCCCACAGGGCGATCAGAAAATACATTGGAATGATCATCAGTTCCCAGCAAAAGAAAAACAGGAACAGGTCCAGGGCGAGGAAGATACCCACTACGCCACCGAGGTTCCACAGCAGGTTCAGGTAAAAGAAGCCGACATGCCTCTGAATCTCTCGCCAGGAACACACTACCGCCGCCAGACCGAGGCCGCCGGTGAGCACAACCAACAGTAAAGAAAGACCATCGAGACCTAAGTGAAAGTTGATGCCAAGACTCGGAATCCACGGCCAATTCACCTCGTAATGCCAGCGATTCTCGACAGCGCCTGTCTGCAAGTCGTAGCCACCCATGCGACCAGAGATACACGGAGAGAACGAGGACACCCAGCATGGAGAAAAAAGCAATCCAACGCGGTACGCCGCGATTGATGCGCTCGCCTAGCCAGCACAGCAAGCCTCCCACTACAGGCAGCGCTATCAAGGCAGGAAGAAATAGTGAATCTGGAATCATGTAAGCCTATCGATCCTCAAAGGGCTGATCACGTTAACAGCACAAATGTCAGTAGTGATACCACTCCCAGTGCCATGGTGGCGATATACCAGCGCACCTGGCCATTTTGTGCTGACACCAGCGGAATGCGCATTGTGTGAAGCACCGCAGGAATAAACATTTCCGCGACATAATCGGCAAGGTCCCGCTTACTCCTGGCAATGATGGCGCGAAAGGGTTTGACGAAGAGCGCGTCATACAGCAGATCAAAACCCCACGCCTGTTTCCATAGGCCGACAAAAAATTTGCCTATGGTGGTGGATGCAACACGGCTAATAAACTGGCGATCACCGGCAAATAACAGGTAGGCGATAACAACACCGCTGCAAGCTATGCCAATAGAGATCAATTCGAGTAGATGTTTGCCTTCTTCCTGGCCTGTACCGGGTGATGGCGGAAACAACCCGGCCAGGGGTGGATGAATGAATGCCCCGACTGCGGTGGAAAGAACGCCCAAAATCACGAGTGGAATAACCTGGCTGACACTGCGATCTGCATGGGCATGGACTTGTTCTTTGCCGTGGAAAACAATAAAGATCAGCCGGAAGATATACAGCGATGTGAGCAGGGCACCTATCAGTCCCGCGATCACAAATTCCGGTTTATGTGCGGCGAGGTCCTGCCACAATATCTCGTCCTTACTGTAAAAGCCGGCGGTAATAAAGGGTAGTGCGGCGAGCGCACCGCCGCCGACCAAAAAGCAGGCATATACCAAAGGGAGGGACTTGCGCAATCCACCCAGGCGGAAAATATCCTGCTCGTGATGAGTGGCGATAATGACGGACCCCGCTGACAAAAATAACAGCGCCTTAAAAAAGGCATGGGTCATTAAATGAAAGATCGCCGCATCAAATGCGCCAACGCCCAACGCCAAAAACATATAGCCGATCTGGCTCATGGTTGAGTAGGCCAGAATGCGCTTGATATCGGTTTGTGCCAGGGCACTGAAACCCGCCATCAGTAAGGTGAGCGCTCCCACCACTCCGACGAGATACAGCACATCAGGGGACAGTTCAAACAAGGTATGCGTACGTGCGATGAGGTAGACACCCGCTGTCACCATGGTGGCAGCATGAATCAAGGCAGACACCGGCGTGGGGCCTGCCATGGCATCCGCCAACCAGGTTTGTAATGGTATCTGTGCGGATTTTCCGACGGCGCCGCCCAGTAGCATCAGTGCCGCCAGTTGTAGTGCTGCCTGGTGGTCGTGAGTGGGCGCCAGACTCCAGCAGGGTTTGAATGTGTAAGGTGCCAAACTCCTGAAACAGGATAAACAATCCGATTAACATCAGCACGTCACCGACCCGGGTGACGATGAAGGCTTTCATGGCAGCCGCGCCATTCTTGGGATCGCGATAATAAAAGCCGATCAGCAGGTAACTGCACAGCCCAACGCCTTCCCAGCCGAAAAATAGTATTACCAGATCATCAGCCAGTACCAGCAGCAACATACTGGCAACAAACAGGTTCATGTATGCAAAGAAGCGGCTATAACCTTCTTCGCCGCGCATGTACCAGGATGCAAACAAATGAATCAGGAAACCAACGCCGCTGACGACACCCAGCATCGTGAGTGAAAGACCATCCAGGCGTAAGGCTCACCACGGGAGAGAAATTGCCAATGATGCAGCCAGTTCCAGAGCGATTGTACATAGACACCCTGCGAGTGTCGGCTTGTTGTAAGAAGGTAAAGCTGACGATCGTCGCGACGATGAAAGACAGCGCAATCGAACCAACGCCAATGGTGGCAGAAACATTTTCAGACCAGCGGCCGCGGGAAAAGGCCAGCAACAGAAAGCCGATCAGGGGAAATAAAATAGTGAGGTATAAATAACTCATCCGCGCATCTCGCTTGCGGCATCTATGTCCAGCGAGTGAAACTGGCGATAGAGTCTCAATACAATGGCCAGACCAATGGAAGCCTCGGCGGCGGCCAGGGTGAGAATCATGATAAACATGATCTGACCATCGGGCTGCAACCAACGGCTGCCTGCAACCACAAACGCCATGGCTGCTGCATTCATCATGATTTCAATACTGATCAGCATGAATAAAATATTGCGACGTACCATAACGCCGGCAAACCCAGCGCAAAAAGGATGGTGGCAACGATAAGGCCATGTTCGAGCGGGACCTGTTCTGCGAAAAGATTAATCATGTCCTCAGTGCCTATTCTTCTTTGCCCAGGTGGTAAGCTGCAATCAGTGCGGCCAGCAACAGGATAGAAGCCAGTTCTACCAGCAATAAATACGGATCCAAACAGCGATATCCCGACTTGTTTGGCGTCAATGACTGCCGAAACCCAGAGCCTGACCGCCACTACCCGCACCGTGTGTCCATAACGCCCAGGCCAGTTGACCAAATAAAATTGCAGCTAACAATCCGGGCCCGACCCAGATACGCGGGGTAAGCCAGAGCTTTTCCTGGCGCGGGTTTCCTCGCCAAGATTCAACATCATCACGGCAAACACAAATAAAATCATGATGGCGCCCGCGTAGACAATGATTTCCAGCGCTCCTGCAAACGGCGCGCCCAGGCAGAAAAAAATCATGGCGACGGCCAGCAGTGAAATGACCATGTACAGAAGGGCATGTACAGGACTGGAGTTGGTAATAACTCGAATGGTGGCGAGAATAGCCACAAGGGACGCTAGATAAAATGTAATCGCCATATCGTTTAACCTTTCAGGGCATCAGGCCGCGTACATCAATAGGTTGGGCTTCGTCTTGCGCAGAGCCTTTGGGCTTTCCGGCAATAGCCATACCCGATACGCGATAAAAATTGTAGTCATGGTATTTCCCTACGCCATCGATTAACAGGTGTTCCTTCTCGTAAACCAGATTCTGCCTGTCGTATTCGGCCATTTCAAAATCCGGTGTCAGTTGGATGGCGTTTGTGGGGCAGGCTTCTTCGCACATGCCACAAAAAATACAGCGGGAAAAATTGATACGAAAGAATTCCGGATACCAGCGACCATCGTCTCTTTCGGCCTTCTGCAAGGATATACAGCCAACGGGGCATGAAACAGCACAGAGATTGCAGGCCACGCAGCGCTCTTCTCCATCCGGGTCTCGGGTCAATACGATACGGCCTCGATAGCGGGCTGATAACTGAACTTTTTCCTCTGGATATAACAATGTGTCGCGTTTGCGAAAGGTATGCATGAAAACCAGATACATACTGCGCAACTGGCTTGCTGAGCCCCAGACGATAGACTTAAGAAGTGAGAGTGATTGTGTAAATGAACCGGAAGTCATCGTATTAGCTCCCACCGACCGGGTCGTGCATAAGAATCCAGAAGCCGGTAATCAGTAAATTGAACAGGGTTAACGGTAAACAGACCTTCCAGCCGGCAGCCATGACCTGGTCATAGCGAGGGCGTGGCAGGGCGCCCCGCAACAAAATAAAAACGATGATAAAAAAACAGGTCTTGAGTGATGAACCAGAAAACAGGTGGAATATAGGCCATGATGTCGGGGAAGAGCTGTAAGCCAAACGCCGCGGGAGGATGCCAGCCGCCGAAAAACAGTGTCGCCGTGAGAGCGGAGACCAACACCAACCCCACATATTCGCTGATAAAAAACATGACCCATTTCATGCCCGAATATTCCGTGTGATAACCGGCCGCCAATTCGGATTCCGCTTCGGGCAAGTCGAAAGGCGTTCTATGGGCAACGGCCACGCCTGCGATGAAAAATGTGAGAAAGCCGATAAACTGTGGAAATATAAACCAACCGTATTGCTGCGCATCGACGATTTCACGCAAGTTGAAGGAGCCTGCCAGTGCGACTACGCCCATGAGGGATATCCCCATAAACACTTCATAACTGACCGTCTGTGCAGCGGATCGCATTCCTCCCAACAATGAATACTTGTTATTGCTTGACCAGCCCGCAAACAACACTGCATACACCGAAATCCCCGCCATCGCCAGAAAAAACAGGATTCCGATATGCATATCCTTAACACCCCAGGTCGGGGTAATGGGCACGATGGCAAATGAAATTAGCAAGGCACTCATGGCGATGACTGGCGCCAACCAGAATGTTAGTTTGTCTGCAAAGGGCGGGGTCCAATCTTCCTTGAACAGCAGTTTGATGATGTCGGCAACCAGTTGGAATATCCCGAAGGGTCCCACACGATTAGGGCCGTAGCGATCCTGCCATAGAGCCAGCACGCGCCGCTCGATAAAACTGAGAAATCCTGCAAAAAGCAGAGTGACAAGCAGAACCACGATCGCCTTAAATACGCCAACCAGGATTAGAAAGGTGTCCGCACTGATAAATGAGGGCAAATAGGTCGCGGGACTCATGTTCCGGTTCCTGCATTCAGTTTCACTGGCATATGGAAGGGCAAGTAGGGCATGCCAGGTAAGCCAACAGGTAGGCCCACCAGACCTGAAGGTAAACACGTCAGGATGCGCACCGCCAGTGACAAATCAAATCCGGTATTATGTACTTTGATCAGGACACCATCTCGGACACCAAGTTTTTCTGCATCGGACGGATTTAAACCAACGTAGGGTTGTTCAAGCAACGTTTCTGTCGCGACTGCACGGGCAGATAACTCATCACTGCCAAAGATATGATGCAATGGGACGGCTTGCCAGGAGTCCTGATCAGCATTGAACGAAGCGGGAATGTCGCTGAAGTAAGTGACACTGGACCCGGTATCGGGCTTCAAAAAGGCGTACACCAGCATCGCCGGCTCGCAGGTGGCCGCCGACCTCATCCTGAAATTTTGTCCAGGCCTGTGGCGAGTTCCAGCCAGGAGCCCATGCAAATGGCACAAATGACGCATCCTCGTTAGGTCCGCCATAACCCTCCATGGAGAACGACAATGCGCTGTCTTCATCCTGTGAAGCACGAGGTTCATGCACAGACAGATTTGCCCGCATCGCAGTGCGACCAGAGTAGCGACGCGGCGAGCGGGCAATTTTCAATCCCTTGACCCGGTAACTGGCGTTTGGTGATGCTTCCGCTATGCGTGCCAGAGCGGGAATATGTTCAGCACACTCCTGGGTAATCTCATCAAATTGTGACCATGACACTTCCCGGTGATCGATAGCGGTGTGTAATGCATGTAGCCAGCGCCAACTCTCCTTGATATTCGAGGAAGGTTGGTAATATTTTGGGTCGTAAAGCTGGAAGTAGCGTTGCGCACGTCCCTCCATGCTTACCATGGTGCCATCCCCTTCAGCGAAGCTGGCTGCGGGTAAAATATATCTGGCTTTCTCCGCAGTGGCGGTGGATTGATGATCTATCACGACAACGGTGGAGACATGGCTAAAGCGCCGTCTACCAGATCAGCGGGGGCACGACGGTAGAGATCATTTTCGACGACGATCACAGCGTCGGCTTTGTCATTTACCAGCGCACGCAAACCTGCATCGACAGAATCAGCCTGTAACATAGCCACTCCAAGGCTATTCACCTCCGGCACACACAGTGCCAGCGAAGGAGTTTTGCCCTTCCTGTGTAATGCTGCGGCGATATTGGCGGCGGCATGCAGAATAGCTTCAGATGCAGCACCCGTGCCAGACACCACCAGGGGTTTTTGTGCGACTAGCAAGGCCTGCGCTATACGTTGCGCCGCGACCAGATATTCTTCTGACAAACCAGGTACTGCGGGCGCATCACTATCAATCGCATGTGCCACAGCAAAACCTAAACGGGCAAGATCATCGGCTGCACCATTAACGGTAGATTCGGCCACATCATCAAGGCGGGTTGCGGAAAAGCTGGCAACAAAAAGAGGACTTTTTTCACGTTGGCCAATATGTTGTACGGCGGCGATTTGCCAATCAGGAATTTTATTATCCGCGGCCATTTTCACAGCGAGGGTTTTAACGGCCTGTCGCAGGGCCAGAGCAATACGTGGGGCCGTCTGCGTCACATCTTCGCCCAGGATGAAAATCGCGTCAGCCTCTTCCATTTCACGTAATGCCGGCGTGTGAGCGGCGGTGCTTTGCATAATCGCCAATACCAGGCGAATGTGTTCCAATTCCGCCTCACCAATTCCACAATAAAAATTTTGTGCACCGACGAGATCACGCAGCGCATAGTTTGCCTCAAGGCTGGCACGTGGAGAGCCAATCCCGATTACCCTCTCCTGGGAAAGAGACGGCCTTAAACACTCGCCAATCTTATCGACAGCTTCTTCTGTAGTCAGAATCTCCAGAACCGAATTGTCGGCGCTGTTGCTGGTGCGCAAAAAGGGCTGTCGAGGTCTGTCTTTGCGGTTAACATAACCATGTCCAAATCGTCCGCGATCACAAAGAAAGTAGTGGTTAATTTCTCCGTGATAGCGGTTTTCGATGCGACGCAATTCCCCATAGCGTTCGCCTGGGCTGGTGTTACAACCGACACTACATTGTTGACAGACGCTGGGAGAAAACTGCATGTCCCATTTGCGGTTGTAGCGCTCAGAGTGTGTTTTGTCGGTAAACACGCCGGTTGGGCAGACTTCAATCAGGTTACCGGAGAATTCGCTATTGAAGGCCCCATCGCTTTCACGGCCAAAATACAAATTATTATTGGCCCCGAAGACACCAAGATCATCGCCTCCTGCATAATCGCTGTAATAACGCACACAGCGATAGCAGGCAATACAACGATTCATTTCATGATTGATGAAGGGCCCCAGATCCTGATTCTGGTGTGTGCGCTTATTGAAGCGATAACGGCGCTTGTTATGACCGGTCATGACTGTCATGTCCTGCAAATGACAGTGGCCACCTTCTTCACAGACAGGGCAGTCGTGCGGGTGGTTGGTCATAAGCCATTCCAGTACGGATTTGCGGAAGGCTTTGGCTTCCTCGTCGTCGATCGATATATATGTATTATCCGTAGATGGTGTCATACAGGACATTACCAGACGCCCGCGCTTATCATTCGCATCGGCGTATTGTTTGACTGCGCAAGCGCGACAGGCGCCCACAGAGCCCAGTGCCGGGTGCCAGCAGAAATACGGAACGTCCAGACCCAGAGATAAACAGGCGCGTAATAAATTATCCGCGCCGTCTACTTCAAAAGGTTTGTTATCTACATAAATGGTTGCCATCGTTAACTCGCCTTCAGGCTATCCTCATTCTGGACTGCTGTTTCCACGATACCGCGCTCAAACTCACTGCGGAAAAATTTCAAGGCGCTCTGTAGTGGTTCCATGGCACCCGGTGCGTGGGGGCAAAATGTCTTTCCGGGTCCGAGGAAGTGTGTCATTTCCTCCAGCACTTCGATATCACCTGGCTGACCCTGGCCGCGCTCAATAGCCTGCAACAGTTTTACCGACCAGGGCAAACCGTCGCGGCAGGGCGTGCACCAGCCACAGGATTCCCGCGCAAAAAATTGTTCCAGGTTGCGTACCACGGAAACAATGTTCTGTTTGTTGTCGACTGCCATGATGAGCCCGGTGCCCATGCGACTGCCCGCTTTCGCTATGGTGTCGAAATCCATGGCCAGATCCAGATGTTGCGGCAGCAGGAAGTCGGTTGACGCGCCGCCCGGCAACCAGCACATCAATTCCAAACCATCCTGCATGCCTCCGGCATATTCGTACAATAATTCACGCCCAGTTGTACCAATAGGCAATTCCCATACGCCGGTGCGTTTGGTGCGACCGGACACGCCGTACAATTTGGTGCCGCTATCTCCGCTTTTGCCGCGCGATAAACCTTTAAACCAGTCAGGCACCACGCACAATAATGGCAGGTATATTGTTGAGTGTTTCGACATTGTTGACGACGGTAGGCTTGCCCCACAGGCCGGCGATCTGCGGGAAGGGGGGTTTGGCCCGCGGATTGGCGCGGCGACCTTCGAGAGAGTTAATTAAAGCTGTCTCTTCACCGCAGATGTAGCGGCCGGCGCCGGTATGTACATGCAACTCCATGCCCCAGCCGGAACCGAGAATATTCTCGCCGAGATAACCGGCCGCTTTCGCTTCTTCTATTGCGCGATTCAAACGTTTCGCCGCTACCACGTACTCGCCACGCAAAAAGATATAAGCTTTCGATACTTGCAGGGCGTAGCCGACCAATATCATGGACTCAATCAACTGATGCGGTAACTGCTCCATCAATAAGCGATCTTTGAAGGTACCGGGTTCCATTTCATCGGCGTTGCAAATGAGATATTTATCCTTGGGCGCCTTTTCTCCCATCGGGACTAGCGACCATTTCACGCCTGCGGGGAAACCGGCCCCGCCGCGACCACGCAGGTTGGCGTCTTTCACCAGTGCTTGCACAGACTGTGGATTCATTTCCGTGATGGCTTTGCGCAATCCGGCAAAGCCTTCCAGTGATTCGTATGTTTTCAAATCCAATGGCGCGCTGCCGAGATGGTCCAGGCGCCAGGTGAGCGGATGAGTATCGGCAGATTTCAAAATGGCAGCATTCATCATGGGTGCATCACCGATATTTTTCCAACAATGTCGCTACCTGTGCGCATGCCACTGGACCGTGGGTATCATCATCAATCATGATGGCCGGGCCTTTGTCACAATTTCCCAAACAGCAAATGGGTAACAGTGTAAAACGACCGTCTGGCGTGGTGTGACCATAGTCAATATTTAAATGTTGTTTGATCGCGGAAATAAGATCGTCATAACCGGTCAGGAAACAGCCAATACTATCGCAGACTTTAATAACGTGTCGGCCTACCGGCTTGCGGAAAATCAAATTGTAAAATGTTGCCACGCCTTCAACATCTGCAGAAGAAATACCCAGAATGTCACCTATGGCGGCAATCGCCTCATCCGGTACCCAACCGTGGCGTTTCTGCACAATCTTCAGCGCATCAATGGATGCCGCTCGCGGATCGTCGTAATGCCCAATACTGTGCAAAATGGCTTCGCTATCCTCCTCGTGAAAGGCATAACGCATGCTACGGTCAGTAGCAAGAAGATTGCTGGGCTTTACAGGTTTAGCGGTCGACATCGGCCATCACAAAGTCAATACTTGCCAAATAGGCGATCAAATCCGGGATCATGGATCCGCGAATCACCGAGGGAATCTGTTGCAGATGCGGGAAGCTGGGAGTGCGAATGCGCGTGCGGTAGCTCATGGTGCTGGCATCTGATATCAGGTAATAACTGTTGATACCTTTAGTGGCTTCAATCATCTGGCTGCTTTCACCGGCGGGTATCACTGGCCCCCATGAAACTGCAAGGAAGTGCGTAATCAGGGTTTCAATGTCCTGCAGCGTGCGTTCTTTGGGTGGCGGGCAAGTGAGTGGGTGATCGGCTTTATAGGGCCCGGCCGGCATATTGTTTCAGGCACTGCTCAATGATGCGCAGGCTCTGGCGTATTTCCTCAATTCGTACGATGGCTCTGTCATAGGCGTCACCATTGGCGGCGAGCGGAACATCAAACTCAAAACGATCGTATCCGGAGTAGGGGCGTTTCTTGCGTAAGTCGTAATCCACACCGGTAGCACGCAGACCGGGGCCGGTAACACCCCATTCAATAGCTTCTTTACTGTTGTATTTCGCTACACCGATGGTGCGGGCCCGTAATATGCCATTGCGGAAGGCGGCCTTTTCATATTCCTTGAGGCGTTTTGGCATCCAGTCCAACACTGTACGCACCAGTCTTTCCCAACCTTTGGGCAAATCCTGTGCCACACCGCCAATGCGGTACCAGGCGGGGTGCATTCGAAAACCGGTAATGGCCTCTATCACGTCATAGATTTTTTGCCTGTCGGTAAACATGTAGAAGATAGGCGTCATTCCGCCCACATCCTGTACATAGGTGCCCAAAAACAATAGATGTGACGTGATGCGGAAAAACTCCGCCATCATGACGCGAATGACTTCAACACGATCGGGAACCTTGATGCCGGCCAGTTGTTCAACTGCCAGCACGTAGGGCAGGTTGTTCATCACGCCGCCAAGATAATCGATGCGATCCGTATACGGAATGTAGGAGTGCCAGCTCTGGCGTTCCGCCATTTTTTCCGCGCCGCGGTGGTGGTAGCCAATATCCGGTACGCAGTCAATAATTTCTTCACCGTCCAGTTGCAACACTATGCGGAAAGCGCCGTGAGCTGAAGGGTGGTTGGGACCGAGATTAAGAAACATGAAATCTTCATTGGCGGTGCCGCGTTTCATTCCCCAGTCTTCGGGTTTGAAGCGCAAGGATTCCTGTTCCGCATCCTGCTTTGCAGCATCCAGATAAAAGGGATCGAATTCGGTAGCTCTGGCGGGGTAGCTTTTTCGCAGGGGATGCCCTTGCCAGGTGAGCGGCATCATAATTCGCGTGAGGTGAGGATGCCCTTCAAAGTTGATGCCGAACAAATCCCAAACTTCCCTTTCGTACCAGTTGGCATTGGCAAACACGCTGGTTGCAGAGGGCAGATTCAGGTCATCTGCCTCCAAAGCCACTTTGATGCGAACATCGCCGCTATAGGTAAGGGTGGTTCGCTCCAGCGAGAGCAGATGATAGAAAACAGTGAACTCCGCTGGCGGCTGGCCGCGCCTGTAATTGCGTAACTGTTCATCAATGGCGGAGAGATCGTAGAGCATGCTGAAGGGCTTTGGTAATTGTTTCAGGAAACGCAATACTTCCTGAATGTTTGCCCTCGGGACCCATAATGTCGGTACGCCATCGCGGGTACGCTGGAAATGGCAGGTTTCTGTGCCAAAGCGTGAATATAACTCGCGCACTACTTCATATTCGGCGCCGCGCAGTGAATTGGCGTTCAATTCGGGTACTAGTGGATTTGTGATCTCAGTGGACACGGCAGATTGTTTTTCTGACGCATTAAATTTGGTCCGGTGTACGCAATACCTGTACGGCACAACGCTCTTCTTTTTTCAAATCCCGCTGTGCGGGCAGGTTGGCCTTATAAACGCCTTGCTCACCCACTACCCAGGACAACGGACGACGCTCCTGGCCTATAGCATCCTGTAGCAAATTCAAACCTTGCAGGAACGCCTCTGGACGCGGCGGGCAGCCAGGGATGTAAACATCCACCGGCAAAAATTTATCCACACCCTGTACCACGGAGTAGATATCGTACATGCCGCCGGAGTTGGCGCACGCTCCCATGGAAATGACCCATTTCGGTTCCAGCATCTGTTCATACAAACGTTGTACGACGGGAGCCATCTTGATAAAGCAGGTGCCCGCTATAACAATCAAATCCGCCTGACGGGGCGAGGCGCGAATCACTTCTGCTCCAAAGCGGGCAACATCGTGGGGAGTGGTAAAGCTTGTGGCCATTTCCACGTAGCAGCAGGAAAGCCCAAAATTGTATGGCCACAGCGAATGCTTGCGCCCCCAGTTGACGGTATCGTGGAGAACGGTCTCCAGCTTGCCGAGAAAAATATTCTTGTGTACCTGATCCTCGAGCGGGTCCGGGACCGCGGATTTCTGGCTGTTGGGGTAGTGACCAGAGGCATCGGGGTCTATGCGGGTCAGAGTGTAGTCCATGAGCATTCTCGAGTCTTGTATAGATGACGGATGATCAGGTAAGAGAAGGCGGCTCGTTTGCCCTGCGACGGCGACTTTCGGGCGCCCAATCAAGGGCGCCCACCTTCCAGATGTAAGCAAGACCCGCCAGTAATACGGCAATGAAGATCGTAATTTCGATAAATCCTGGCCAGCCGCTTTCGCGCACTGTGATGGCCCAGGCGTAGAGGAACAGAGCCTCCACATCAAAAATGACAAAGAACATGGCCACGAGGTAGAACTTGGAAGAGAGGCGTAGGCGGGCGCTGCCCACGGAGACGATGCCGGATTCGAAGGGTTCTTTACCGGCACGTCCCCGGTTGCGGGCGCCGATGAAGTAAGAGATACCGAGCATCGCGACACACAGTACTGCAATCACCAGCAAATAAATGCCGAAGGACCAGTTCTGCGCAAGCGCATCGGGCGCTGTAGCCACAGGCATACCTCGTATCAATTTAAGTAGTTATAAATCAACAAGTTAAAAGAGACATAAACTGGTTTGGCGTTGAATCCGCGACCAGGTATGGGATACAGATGGTACTGAAGCAGGGTCAGAATTGCACGAATTAAATTACTGGTTTTTTCCCAGTGCTACGAAGGGAAATCTGTATGCCCTCGCTTGGCCGTGGCAGGAACAGATCGAATGAAAAAACCAATACGAGCATGATATTGAGAAGTTCAATAATGAACCCACATCTTGTTCAGGAGGGTCAAGGAAATTGTACCAAAGAACTTCTCATCCCTCCTGTTCAGTTGTTTTATGCTTCTCGGCTACACTCCCTCGCTGTCGCAAAAAGGCGAGTGTCCCGGTACTGCGGGAATTGAATAGACAGGAACAATATAAGTTATGCTACCGAGATGACCACGCAGAGGCCGAAAAACTGGTTTTATCGAGTAGTGCCGGCCTTCGATTCACTGCGCGGCTATACCGGTGCAACCGCGCGCGCGGATGTGTTTGCGGGACTCACCGTCGCGGCCATTGCGGTGCCGCAGGCTATGGCGTATGCCCTGATCCTGGGTCTGCCACCCCAATACGGTCTTTATACTGCAATGGTCATGACCGCCATTGGTGCATTATTCGATTCCTCACGCCAACTGATCAACGGCCCCACCAACGCGATTTCAATTGCCGTGTTGAGTGTCGTTGGGTCTATCGCGACGCCTGAAACCCTGGTTAGCGTGGTCATTCTGTTAACGTTTATGGTCGGTGTGGTACAGCTCGGCATCACACTGTTTCGTCTTGGCGATCTTACGCGGTACATCTCGCACTCGGTGATTGTCGGTTTCACCCTCGGAGTCGGCAGCCTTCTGGTGATTGATCAGATGAAGAATCTGCTGGGCATGAAGGCAATGGGTGATCCCCACGACAATCTACTGTACCGATTTTGGTTAACAATGACTGGCGGCGGTGGAGTTCACTTCGAAACCGCAGCGGTGGGTTTTGGCACTATTGCGCTGATTCTGGTGCTGCGCTGGATCAAGGCCCGCCTGCGCTGGGATTTATTACCGGAATTGTTTCTGGTCGTCTGCGTGATGGCTTTAGTGTCTGCTGTGCTGGGACTGGAGGCGCAGGGGCGTCAAGGTGGTCGGCGCCATTCCGGCGCAACTTCCATCATTTGAGCTGCCCCATTTCGATATGGTACTGATTGAGGAGTTGTCCACCGGCGCTCTCGCGATTGCCTTGCTCGGCTTGCTGGAAGCGATATCGATGGCAAAGTCGATAGCGGCCAAGACAAGACAGCGGCTGGACATGAACCAACAATGCCTCAGCGAGGCCCTCGCCAACCTCGGTGGCAGCTTTTTTCAGTGCATGCCGGGTTCTGGCTCATTGACCCGTTCGGCGATCAACCAGCAAGCGGGTGCCATCAGCCAGTGGTCGGGTGTGATCTCTGCGGTTGGCGTGGCTGTCATTATGCTGGTAGCTGCACCCTACGCATACCACCTGCCGCGCTCGGCCCTGGCAGGCATACTCGTTGTTGCGTCCTATGGCATGGTGGACTGGCATGCGCTGCGATATCACCTTCGCGCGACCCAATTTGATGCTGCGATCGTGGTCGCTACTGCAGTCGGTGCGTTGGCGATCTCCGTCGAGTTTTGCGTACTGCTTGGTGTTTTTATGTCTTTTATGCTGACCGTACCCCGCGCGGGCCGCATGATGATGACGCAGTTCGTGGTCAGCAGTGCACACGGCCATACACACGAACGCCTGCCGGATGACCATACCTGTGACCGTATTCTCATATTCGGCCTGGAAGGTGAACTGTTCTTCGGTGCAACCGCCGCGCTTGAACGGCATTTAGAAACCATGGAAGCTGCGGTGACCGACAACACGCGGGTGCTTGTCCTGCGACTCAAGCGGTCGCGTAATCCTGATGCCGTCGCGCTGTCCCTGTTGGAGAATTTCCTTGAGCGTATGAAGGCGCGCAATGTCCTGGTGCTGCTGTGCGGAGTCCGGCCCCAATTGTACAGGGTGCTGGTAAATACTGGCATGATCGAACGTAGCGGCGAGCAGGTATTCCGCGAGGAACGCGTTCGTGAGACCAGCACGATGCGCGCAATCCAATATGCCTACTCGATAATCGGGGAACCATGTTCTGTTTGTCCGCGGCTAAGGGCAGATCGCACGTTTTAGAGGCAAGGCCCGTCTCGACAGGGACATCCCGACAGACGTGTGTCGGAACATTAGTCCCTTAGCGCAGCCCTTAGCGTAGGAAGGAGAATCGGGTCAACCGGCTGGAGCCCCGTTCGTTGCGATTGATCCGGCCCAGTCGCTCGCGCATGCGCTTCATCAGTTGCTTTTGTTTAGCGTCCAACCACTCTTCGCGCGAAACATCCTTGCCACGCAGCTGTTCCTCTGAACTGCGGAAGGCGCAGAACTCATCGTACGCTTCGAGTTGGTGGTTCAACTCGCGTACCACCAGCTCAATCATGATGGCGTCGTCGATCAGTCCAAGCACCGGCACATCGTCGGCAATCAGGTCCGCCGGGTTGTGAAAGTAGGCCAGAGCGCTGATAACGTCGACGCGCTCCTGCCCGTCCAGTGGCCATTCCGGGTCTTCCAGCATAGCGATCATGGTCGCCAGGCGCTCCAGGCGCTCGCGCACGAACAGCGGCGGCTTTACAGGTTTAGTGCCTTCAAGGACGGCCCGTGCCTTGTCGATGATCTCCTTATCAGATGCAGTGCCAGCCCCATCCTGCGCTTTATTCATGACGCTACGAAAGTACTCGATATCCGTATCGTCAAGTGAGAATTTGATGTCGATACTCATGGGAACCTTCCTGATGTTAGTTAGGGTTTATGCGATGCGCTAAGGCAGGCAGAAAGCGCTTATAATAAGTTAAATTTGTTACCGGATGTAGGCGGTTTGCCAGAAAATCGCCCGCCGGCCTATTTACCTTGCACCTACACACGCTGGCGCAGTGGATGGCGCTACCGTGCCTTATTTATAGTATAAAAAAAGGAGCTGTAAGAGCTCCTTCTTTGTTTTCACGCCACGACCTTGCGGTCCTATATTGGCACTACATTTTCGGCCTGGGGGCCTTTCTGGCCATCCGTCACGTTGAACTCAACCTTTTGGCCATCGGCCAAAGTTTTGAAGCCATCGCCCTGGATGGAGCTGAAATGAACGAACACATCGGGGCCATCTTCACGCTCGATAAAGCCGAATCCTTTGGTTTCGTTAAACCATTTAACAGTACCTTTTGTCTTAGACATAATGTTTACCTGTATAGCTAGCGGCGCCATGTCCAGGCACCTTTTCATTTAAATTGTTATTTATGGTTTACGTACCGATGATCTTGATGGAACTTCGACCGTGAGCATAAATACTGCTGAAACCACTCAGCAGTTCGAGTGTAGCACCATAATTGGCAATTTACAGAGAGCCTGCGCAACTATTTTTGGGCAATATGTCCTGCCACTGATTGGTCGCCATGCCTGAGCGCAGACCTTCCACGCCAGCCCCGATCGCTATAAGGGTGCGTGGGCGGCACCGAGCAGACCGGTCGTTTCACAGGTAATAACGTACAGCGGTACACGGGCCAGATGCTCGCGCATCTTGCCCTTCTCCTGAAAACGCCGCACGAAGGGACTGGCTTGCAGGAACCCGATCATGTGGGGTACGAAGCCTCCTGCCAGATAAAGCCCCCCATAGGCGCCATTGGCGAGTACAAAGTCGCCGCAGATGGAACCCAGCAGCGCGCAGAAGGTGTTGAGTGTCAGCACGCAGAGCTCACATTGCCCCGCGAGGGCTTTGGCGGAGATATCCTCTGGCGACAGGGACAGGATGTCCTGGCCCTGGATGGCGGCCAGTGACTCGTAAAGGCGTTGCAGGCCGGGGCCGGACACCAGCAATTCGGCGTAGACCTCCCCGTAACGGGGCTGCAGATAACGAAACAGCTCCAGTTCCAGCTCCGTGGCGGCCGCCAGGCCCATGTGCCCCGGCTCGCTGGCGCAGGCAACAGGTACGTCTCCGGCCAGGTTCAGTGTCGAACCGCCCAGACCGGTGCCCGGGCCGACCGTGGCCAGCTTGGCTCTCTCGGTAACCGTACCCGGATGCAGTGTGGTGAGGTCGTGTTCATGCAGGTGAGGTAGGGCATAGGCGTTACCTTCGAAATCGTTGATACAGCGCAGCCGGGAAAAGCCGAAGCGCGTGGCCAGGTCGCGGCAGGAGAAAGACCAGTCGATATTGAGCATGGTCACGCGGTCTGCAAAGGGTGGTGCCGCCACTGCGAGACAGCAGTCCGATGGTGGTGGTTCGGTCAGCGCGTCCAGCCAGGCGGCAATGATATCCTCGAATTGCCCGTAATCCCGATTGACGTAGGTGCGCAGTGCCCGCAATTCATTGGCCAGCGGATCGAACAGGGCGAGGCGGCTATTGGTGCCACCGACATCCGCCACGAGGCGATTGGCGCGCGGTTCTGACAATGGCATCGGCTTAGTACACCGGCAGAATCTTCATGATATTGGTGGATCCGGCGGTCCCCATCACGGCGCCCTTGGTCAGAATAATGGAGTCACCTTTACCCAGATAGCCGCCATCCAGCAGAAATTCGATTGCCCTGGCATCCACGCTGTCATGATCAAACGCAGTGGCATCGAAAAATAGCGGGACCACACCGCGGCACAGACAGAGCTTTTGCAGCGTTTCGCTGACGCGACTGAGCGCAAAAATGGGCAAGCCGGAGCTGAGACGCGACATGAGCCGCGGGGTGGTGCCGGATTCGGTGAGGCAGGCAATGCCGCGCACATTATCAAAGTGATTGGCGGCGTATATTGCCGACATGGCAATGGTCTCCTGGGCGGTTGCAAACGTGGTGTTCATGCGGAATCTGGACGTTTTGGCTACCGGCTGGCGCTCTGCGCCCAGCGCCGCATCCGCCATCGCCTGCCACGACTTCCACTGGATAGTTACCCGTAGCCGTTTCTGCCGACAGCATGACGGCATCAGTGCCATCGAGCACCGCATTGGCCACATCGAATACCTCGGCGCGAGTGGGCATGGAGCTGTTGATCATGGACTCCATCATCTGGGTCGCGGTGATCACCACGCGGTTCATCTGGCGCGCCCGGGAGATCAGCGTCTTCTGTATGCCAATCAACTGGGCATCGCCGACCTCAACGCCGAGGTCGCCGCGGGCGACCATAATGCCGTCCGAGGCGACTAAAATGCTGTTGAGCAGGTCTTCGTCAGCGACCACCTCGGCGCGTTCGATCTTGGCAATGATTGCCGGTTGCAGTTGATGCTGTTGCAGCAGCCTTCTGGTCTGGAAGATGTCTTCAGCATTGGATACGAAAGAGACCGCCACGAAGTCCGGCCTGACCTCACTCAGGCGATCGATATCGGTGAGATCCTTGGCGGTCAGCGCGGGTGCCGCCAGACCGCCGCCGAGGCGGTTGATGCCCTTGCGTGAGCTCAGTTTGCCGCCGATAAGCACACTGCAATCCACGGCGCTGGCCTCTACATCGTCCACCCGCAGCCGGATGCGACCGTCATCCAGCAACAGGATGTCACCCCGCACCACGGTGGCACACAGCTCCTTATATTCCAGGCCTACGCCGCGAATGTCGCCCTCGCCTTCACCCAGATCAAGGTCCAGGCGAAAGCGGTCGCCCGCCGTGAGCTCGATGAAATCGTTGCGGAAACTGCTGATACGGATCTTGGGGCCCTGCAGGTCGGCCATGATGCCCACATAGAGCCCGGCAATGCTTGCCTGCCTGCGAATGCGGGCGGCTACCCGGACATGCTGCTCTGCGGTGCCGTGGCTGAAGTTGAGACGAAAGACGTTGACACCGGCACTGATCAACTTGGCAATAAGATCGTCCGATTCACTGGCTGGGCCGATGGTGGCGACTATTTTGGTTCGTCTGATGACCTTTGGGTTCACATTGATTCTCGTTGTTGTTGGCGCAGCAACCCACCTGCGGCAACGCCGAAACTGCAGCAGTTTCTTTGCGCGCCAGCGGGAAAAGCGATAACGATGATGATGCCTTGTTAGGCGGCAGCGCGCCAGTGCCCGGCACCATCAGAGTGGATTTCCAGCGACGCAGGTAGTCGACCACCATGTCGGGAAAATCGGTGAACAGGCCGTCGATACCCGCCTGGCCGATGAAGATATCCAGCAGCTCCGTAAAACTGGCAATGCCCGCGGGTAATTCATCGCGGCGAAAGGTGTAGGGGTGCACTTGCAGCCCCTCTGCCTGGGCCAGTGGCACCAGATCGCTGAGCCGGGCGCTGCCGGATGCGGTCTTGCCGAGGTAGATGTGGGGTAAATAGGGGCCGATACCCTGGGCATAGCTTGCCACGTAAGACAGTCCTGCCGGTGTCCTCAGGTAGTCGTAGTCCACCGCGCTGTCTTCGCCCCAGCTGTTTTCGCCGATGAGCTGGATCATCGGCAATGGTGCCTTCAGCTGCTGGCGCAATCGGCGCAGGGTCTGGTCATCAAAGCACTGCAGAAAAACCTGGTCGGGGCGATTCCAATAGCCGGTTTCCTCCAGCACCGCAAGAATGGCCGCCGACAGGTCCAGACCCTCGCTGCGGTGCCAGTTCGGCGCTTTCAATTCGATATACAGGCCAGTGACGCATCCACGGCTGCGGTCCAGGCCGGCAAGCAGATCGATTTCCTCGGCGAGGGTGGGCACCTGGAACAAGTTGGGCTGCGCTGGAAATCGCCGCGGGAAAGACGGCTTCACCTGTTTTGAAGTGGGTGCGCTCATGCACCCGCAGCTGGCGGATTTCCTGCAGGTCAAAATCGATGGCGTAAAAGCGCCCATCGGCGCGGGCGCGGCCGGGAAAGCGCTGTGCCACGTCGGTGGTGCTGTCAAGGTGGATGTCGTGCAGTACGATGGCAGTCCCATCCCTGCTCAGCACCACATCCTGCTCAATGAAGTTGGCGCCCATGGCATGCGCCAGGGCTTTTGCCGCCAGCGTGTGTTCCGGCAGGTAGCCGCTGGCGCCGCGGTGGGCGATAACGATGGGACTGGATGTGCGCATAACCGGGAGGTTATCAGGGCAGGGCGGCGACCCAGGCGTTGTCCTCAAACCATTTCTTGCGCAGCTGGGTCAACACGCCGGTTTTTTCGTAGGCGCGCAGGAAGTTGTCCACCAGGTTGAAAAACTGCGGGTCGTCCTTGCTGACGGCGATGCCGACGGGCTCCACCGTCAATGGCTTCTCCAGGGTGCTCAGGCCCGCATCGGGGAAGCGCATCACCGCCAGGATGCACTGGGTCATGTCTGCCACCATGGCATCGGCCTTGCCCTCGATCAGCATGGCCACACCCTCGTCATAGCTGGCGATTTCGATCAGCGTGGCTTCCGGCGCCACGGTTTTAATAAAGTTGGCGTTGGTAGAGTTGCTCAGGGCTAACAATTTGAGGCCTTTGCGATTGAACTCATCGGTCGAGGATGATCTTGCCCAAATCCGAGTTCCTGGTCAGGATGGACATGCCGGACATCATGTAGGGTCCGACGAAGGAAACCACGTTCAGTGCGCTCCGGGGTGATCGACACATTTGACAGCACCATGTCGATTTCGTCCTTTTCCAAAGCCGTCATCAGTTCACCGAAGGGCATGGGTTTGATTTCCAGCTTGACCCTCATGGCCAACGCCAGCGCCCTGGCCAGGTCCACGTCAAAGCCCATCAAGCCGCCTTCGCGATTGGTCATGGTCATGGGCGGCTGATTGCCCGACATGCCCACTTTCAGCACCTGGAAGTCGATCACGCGCTG
This sequence comes from uncultured Gammaproteobacteria bacterium, assembly GCA_963844975.1. Taxonomy (GTDB): domain Bacteria; phylum Pseudomonadota; class Gammaproteobacteria; order Pseudomonadales; family Halieaceae; genus Marimicrobium. The sequence continues at coordinate 431,158 of CAWJQO010000014.1, forward strand.
CAGTGTGTCCCCGGCCAGCGCGTGGAGCGGGAGCACTGCGCCGAGCGCCATGAGGCCGGCCAGCAGGATATGTTTAAACGCTTTTGACATTGTGAAATTCTCCCATGGATGCGCGGTGCGACCGCGACTATTTGCACGACATGTTGCTACCCGGCGCAGTCAGTGGCCAGAGTATTTTTGCGGTCGCACCAGTGTAAGTCTGATCGGCACCCAAGCCAAAACCTTTTATGATGCAGCCTGCGAAGCTGTAAGACAGAGGACGCGACATGGCCAGAAAGTTTGACCGCATCATGCTGGCCGTGCCGGAATTGTCGGCGGCCAGTGCACAGTACCAGCAGCTCTTTGGCCTGCCGCCGTTCACCCCTGACATGCCCGATGGGTGAGGCGGCTGTGCTGGTGGGGCCTGCCCAATACCGTGATAGAGCTGGTGCAATGTGCCATCGACAGACCCCGGCTGCAGGGGATCGTATTCAGTGCACCCGAAGCGGCGCGCGTGAAGCAGCCGCTTGCCAATTCCCTGGGCGTCGATATACGACTTGGCGATGGGCGGCTGTACGGCAGACTTCCGCCGGGAACAGCCCGCAGCGCAGTGCGCCGATTTATCGGTTGACCATATCGTGCTGCGCACCGACGATGCCCAGGCATGCATTGATCTATTTGCCGGTGAACTGGGGATTCGCCTGGCGCTGGACAGGACAGCGCCCGCCTGGGGCGGGCGCATGCTGTTTTTTCGCGCGGGGAAACTGACGCTGGAAGTGATTGAGTCCGAGGGTGACGCAAAGAGCGGCAACTCGTTCTGGGGGCTGGCCTACCAGTGCCAGGATCTGGCAGGCACCATCCACACGCTTGGCGAGCGCGGCGTAGCTGTCTCAGCCATGCGTGAGGGCAGAAAGCCCGGGACTTTGGTGGCGACCCTCAAGAGCCATCACCTGGAGATTCCAACGCTGTTAATCCAGCCTGCTAGATAACGCAGTGTTTGGCGTAAGCTTGCAGCGTCGTCGGCGGACCACTCGCCCTTGGGCTTTTCGGACAAATCCTTGCACCAACCTGCAGAGCCCACGGCGCTGCCTTCGAGCAGGCAGTTGCGCGCAAACGTGATCGCGTCGGAACCGGTCCATTCGGATTTGGGCTGGTCCTTTTTCATGTCGCACCATTTTTCGCTGCCGGGTTCCACACTGCACGCAGCCAGAAACAGGAGGCTGCCGATGAGAAGAATGTGTCGCATAGAATTAACTCCTGTATCTACGTTCAGAGTTGCGGCCAGGTATCAGCAAAACAGCCCTATTTCTTGAGCTGCATTTTGATCGTGCCTTCAGTCGCCTTGCCATACGGCGGCAGCATGCCGCCCAACTTGGCGATGTTGAGGCCGGTCTGGCGATAGACGGATTTGGCGTGGCTGAAGGTCTGGAAACCCTTGAAGCCGTGGTAGGAGCCCATGCCGCTGGGGCCGACGCCGCCGAAGGGCAGTTCTTCCTGTGAGACATGCATGATGACATCGTTGACACAGAACGCCGCCCGGAGGTGGTGCGGCTTATCAGGGCATCTTCCTCCTGCTTGTCCTCGCCGAAATAGTACGCGGCGAGGGGTCGCGGCTTGCTGTTGATGTAGCTGATGGTCTCCTCAAATTTGCTATAGGTGCGAATGGGGAGCAGCGGCCCGAACAATTCCTCTTCCATCATTTTCAGGTCATCCGCCGGTTCCGGGATCAGCGTGGGCGGTATCTTCAGCGTGCCTTTTTGCGCGTTGAAGTTTTCGCCGGCAGGATTGATGGGGATAATCTTTTGTCCGCGTTCGGTGGCTTCGGCGAGATAACCGTTGAGGCGCTGGAAGTGGCGCTCGTTGATGACGGAGGTGTACTGCGGGTTGTCCAGTATCTTTGGGATACATCTGGCCGACCGCTTTTTGCGCGGCTGCGATGATCTCGTGCAGTTTCTCCTCGGGTACCAGCAGGTAATCCGGCGCCAGGCAAATCTGGCCGGCGTTCAGTGTTTTGCCCAGCATGATGCGGCCGATGCTTTTTTCAATATCCGCGCTGCGCGAAATAACCACGGGCGACTTGCCGCCCAGTTCCAGGGTTACCGGTACCAGGTTGCGCGCTGCTGCGGCCAGAATGTGCCGGGCGATGGAGGTTGCCCCGGTAAAGATCATGTGGTCAAACGGCAGGCTGGAAAACGCCTGTCCGACTTCCGGCCCGCCATCGAATATGGCGATTTCGTTGGGATCGTAGGCCTCGGCGATCATTTCCGCCATCAGCGCTGAAGTCGCAGGGGTGAATTCCGACGGTTTGATCATGGCGCGATTGCCGGCGGCCAGTACGCCGGCCAGCGGGGCAAACACCATATTCACCGGAAAATTCCACGGGGCGATGATGCCGACCACGCCCAGCGGCTGGTATTCGATACGGGCGCGGGCGCCGAGCAGGTTGAACGGGAAAGGTGGCAGGGCGTTTTTCCGGCTTCATCCATGTAGCGCACATGCTTGATGGCATGTTTGAGGGGTGCGATACCCGCGCCGACGTCGGTCAGCAGCGTTACTTCGCGCGGGCGGCAGGTGAAGTCCGTATTCAGGGCATCCACAATCTTTTCGTTGTATTTGATCAACACATCAACAGCGCGTTGCAGCCGGTCGATTCTGGTCTCGGCGGAAACGACGCCTTCCTTCAAATAGGCTTCGCGCTGCATTTCAAGCGTGGCTTTCATCTGCTGTTCAATGTCGCCCTGGGTGGGTGGTTGCTGCGGTGCGTTCATGGTGAGATCCTCGCTATCGCGGTTATTGTGCGTCTGTGGTGCGGTGTTGGCGGCTAAGTATAGACCGCCAGTGGACGAAAATTAACCAGAAAAGCGAGTTATTTATGGCCAGCACTATCCAATCAGGGCGGTCGAGCTTGGCATTGTGGCGTTGAGCGGCTAATAATTGCCCATGAGCTCCGATACGCCGCACCGCGATACCCGCACCCCTTCGCCGCCCTACGGTTACTCCCGCGAGTGCACCCATTCGCGGGAGCAGCAGATGCATATTGTGGCCGAGTTTCACGCCCACAAGATCCGGCCCAGCCGTATCGCCTACCGCGTCGGCATCGATATCGCGTTTATCGAGGAACTCATTGCGGGAGAAACAGAGCCGCAACGCTTTGCGCAACTGGTGAAACACTATCGCACCGGGCGGCACCAGCAACGCCTGCGGGAAACCCAGGTCAAAACCGGGAGTCGCGCGTTACGAGCAGCAGCAGAAGATTGAGCGCGAATTTGCGCAGGAAACCGACCTGTAGCCCTGAGGAACTGAATGCAATGAACACACTGGAACTGTGGCATGACATGTTGCGCAAGCGCGACCTCGGGCGCCTGGATGAAGTGTTGGCCGAGGACTGCGTATTTCTCTCCCCATCGTGCATACACCCCAACGGGGGCGCGAACTGACGCGCTTATACCTCACCGGCGCGCTCAGCTGTGTTCAACGAGAGTTTTCAGTACGTAAAGGAGGTAGTGTCGCCGCAACACGCCGTACTGGAGTTCACCTGTGAGGTGGACGGCATCATGGTCAACGGGGTGGATATCATGACCTTCGATGACGCGGGCAAGATCATCGAGTTCAAGGTGATGGTGCGCCCGCTGAAGGCGGTCAATCTGCTGCATGCCAAAATGCGGGCGATGCTGGAGCAGATGTCCGCGCGACAGGATTCCTGATCCGCAGCGCGCGGGCCGCGGTTGCTGAACGACGGCTCTTCACGCATTCGCAGCGTGCGCAGTGCCTTTTTCCCCCTGCGTTGACCCAGCGCATTGTGCCATTTCCCGAATAGGCCCTGATGTAAGCAAGATGGGGCGGCTAATGCAGTCGCTCGGGATTTTGCGCTAGACTGAGCCGCCTGCGCCCGTGGTTGAGTTCTGGAAGCAGTATCCTGAGATCGACACGATCGAGAACAAGCTCGCAGTGATTGATCGCCTGGGATATCAGCGGGAAGGCCACTTTATTCTTCCTGAGGAGGCATGGACAGTGGACTACTACGATCCAATGGAAGGTCTCCTGGCTGAGAAGGCGAAGGAATGGGAGGATATTCCGCAAGGGTTGGCGGTGGTAGAAGAAGCCCGACATGAGATCGAGCTTTACCGAAAATACTCAAAATATTATGGCTACGCGTTCTTTGTGATGAGGCGCCCGGTCGAACAGTTATAGTTGGCACGGCTGGCCTCATCGAAATTTCATGCTGTCAATAGGGGCTTACCTGAACGCTTACCTGAAGAGCAGCAGGAACAGACTGCTTATGTCACGTAAGAATCTGGTCTCCTTGGCACACTTTTCGTTCAAAATTGACCCATCGCATTGAATAATTTTTCAGATCTGGATGATTATGACCAGTCTATTCGAGAATGATTTTTAAAATAAGTCGCGACCAACACAGGACGTTGGATCAATACACAGGAGATTGTTATGGGTAAGTTCGAAAACCTGAGAAAACAGATGATCGATTACCAGTTGGCCGCGCGTGGCCTGCATGATGAAGCTGTGCTTAAAGCGGTCAGCGCGGTGCCGCGTGAAGAATTTGTCCCGACGGAACTGGTGGAGTTTGCCTACAGCGATTCACCGCTACCCATAGCCGCGCGCCAGACGATTTCGCAGCCCTATATCGTGGCGCTCATGACCGCGGCGCTTGAACTACAGCCGGAGGATCGCGTACTGGAAGTGGGTACCGGTTCCGGTTATGCCGCCGCGGTCCTGGCCGAGATTGCCAAAGAAGTTTATACCGTGGAGCGGCATAAAATCCTCGCGGATACTGCACGCCGCCGACTTGGACAATTGGGGTATGAGAATACGCCATGTGTTGCACGGCGATGGCACGCTGGGCTGGCCGGAGTACGCTCCGTTTGATGCCATAGTTGTCGCCGCTGGCGGCCCTGAAGTACCTGATACGCTCAAGCAACAACTGGCTATAGGTGGTCGTCTGGTCATCCCGGTAGGCTCCAGCCTGCGGACACAGAAATTGCTGCGTGTGTTGCGCATCAGTGAGCATGAATTCGAGGAAGAAGATCTGGGCAGCGTTCGCTTTGTACCCTTGATTGGTGCGGCGGGCTGGGAGGACGAGACAGCCAGTGTGGTTTCCGCCAGGAAATCCGAAGCAACCTTGTCGGAGTTGATTTACGAATCCAGTGAGCATTTTGCCGCTATTGGCCATGTCAACCTGGACGGATTACTGGAGCGGATCGGGGATAGTCGCCTGGTATTGCTCGGTGAAGCCTCACACGGTACGGCTGAGTTTTACGAAATGAGGGCGCGTATCACCCAGGAGTTGATTGAAAAGAAAGGTTTTAACGTCATTGCGGTGGAGGCCGACTGGCCTGACGCGGCACATATCAATCACTTCATTCACGGTACTTCCCCGGATCCGTTGTTGGTAAGCGCGCCTTTTTCGCGGTTTCCTACCTGGATGTGGGCGAATCATTCGGTGCTGGAATTTGCGCATTGGTTGAAGGCAAATAACGAGCAAATTGCTGCGCCTGAAAACAAGGTCGGCTTTTATGGGCTGGATCTTTACAGCCTGAGCAGCTCTATAGAAGCCGTGCTCAACTATCTGGAAGCGATCGATCCGCAAACAGCGGAAGTGGCGCGAGTGCGCTACGGTTGCCTGACCCCATGGACCAGTGACCCTGCGCTGTATGGCCAGGCCACGATGACCAGGCGTTACAGGGAATGTGAAAAGGATGTGATTGCCGCCCTGCAGGATCTGCTGAAGCGTCGTTTGGATTATTCAAAAGCGGACGGCCAGAGATATTTCGATGCCGAGCAAAATGCCCGTCTGGTGACCAATGCAGAACGCTATTACCGCACCATGTACTACGCCGCAAACAATTCATGGAACCAGCGCGACCAGCATATGTTTGAAACATTGCAGGCTGTGCTGGCATTTCGTGGCGCGGAATCCAAAGCCGTTATCTGGGAACATAATTCCCACATTGGTGATGCCCGAGCAACGGAAATGAGTGCTCGCGGAGAATTCAACATTGGTCAGCTGGTACGGCAGGAGTACGGCGATGCAGCGTATCTGATCGGTTTCGGCACAGATCACGGGACCGTTGCGGCCGCCTCTGAATGGGGTGGCCCGATGGAAGTAAAACGGGTAAGAGCAGCGCATATGGACAGCTATGAGCGTGTTTGCCACGAAGTTCGAACCGATAATTTCCTGCTGCCATTGCGAAAGCCACTGCAGGAAATTACACGAAAAAGGCTGTTGGCAGAGCGACTGGAGCGAGCCATCGGCGTGATCTACCGGCCTGACACCGAATTACAAAGCCATTATTTCTATGCTTCATTACCCCGGCAGTTTGATGAATATATCTGGTTTGATGAAACCCGGGCAGTTGAACCCTTAAGCAGGGAAATCACCAGGGGCATGCCTGATACGTTTCCGTTTGGTCTTTAGGCCGCGCTTTCCTGGATATTTCGTTAATACCAAAGGATCACCCGTCAGGTCGGAAATAGCCGTCATGGACCATGTCAACGATATACGATCCATTATGCTCGATTTTGCAGCGAGTACCGGACTGTCTGATAGCTCGCGCGAACCGCGCCGCTATCTGTGGACTGATGCCTTCGCAGTTTGCAATTTTCTCGAACTCAGTCGGCAAACCGGTGACGAGACGCTTTCTTTTGACGGCACGCAAGCTCGTTGATCAGGTGCACTTCGTTCTAGGAAGGTACAGCAATGATGATTCGCGCAAAGGCTGGATAAGCGGTCTCGATGAGCGGGCGGGCTATGAACATCCAACCGTCGGTGGCTTGAGGATTGGCAAGAAATTAGTCGAGCGTAAATCGGATGAGCCTTTCGATGAGCGCCTGGAATGGGACAGGGATGGCCAGTACTTTCACTATCTAACCAAGTGGATGCAGGCACTTGCACGCATCGCGGTCTGTACCGGAGATGGGCATTATCAATGCTGGGCTTTGGAGCTGGCGCGGGCGAGCCACGCGGGATTTACCTATAGACCGGCGGCAGGCAAGTCCAAGAGGATGTACTGGAAAATGAGCGTCGACCTCTCCCGCGCGCTGGTGGGCAGTATGGGGCACCACGACCCACTTGACGCATTGATCACTTATCTCGAACTCAAGGCAAATAGCGCGCGCTTCGGCAGTTCAATGAGTGACATAAATCTTGAGAGCGAAATTGCCGACTGCCAGGCCATGTGCGAGGCGAAAAGTTGGGCTACCGATGATCCTTTGGGGACTGGTAGCCTGCTGGTTGATACCTGGCGCCTGGAGCAAATTAAAACCAGGATGGATATTTCTGTAAGCGTGGATTTGACATCCTTACTGGCCGACTGCGAGTCAGGGCTCGAGGCTTTTCAGCATTCTGGCATATTGAATTATCCTGCGCAGCACCGACTTGCGTTTCGGGAATTCGGTCTGTCAACGGGTCTTCACGCACTTGCCAGGTTGAACGATTTGGCACGGCACAATACGAACAGGTTTTCAATAGCTGAACGTAGGCAACTGGCAAGACTTGGAAAGTTCAGTTACTTATCTGAGGTGATTGAAGGTTTCTGGCTACTGCCGGCTAACCGGCAAGTACGGACATGGCGAGAGCATGCCGATATTAATTCCGTCATGCTGGCCACAAGCCTGGCCCCGGATGGCTATTTATCTATCTTTCCCTGAAAGAGTCAGCTGAAGTTCATGAGATTTGGAAACAGGCTATGCTAATGTCTGACTGGCGTTTTCCATAAGGAGCATTCCACTGCAGCTCACTCCGACAAAAAGTATCATTATCGGCATTGGCGTAGTCGCTATGTTACTGGCAGTGATGTTGTATTTCGATACTGACAAACAAGTGCTGCAATTGCTGCAGTGGCTGGATACGCAGGGACTGTCAGCACTGTTATGGTTTGTTCTCATCATGGCTCTGGTAGTGGTGCTGTTGGTGCCGGGTGTTCTATTCACGACCGGTGCAGGCTTTGTATTTGGGGTGCTACAGGGTACCGCCGCAGTGATACTGGGCACCACGCTTGGCGCGGCACTGGCTTTCCTGATTGCCCGCTATTTGTTTGGAGCGCGCACCCGGCGTTTTATTTTGTCCCATAGGTGGCTCAATGTAATCAACAGGGGTCTCAGCTCGCACGGTTTCAGGGTTGTATTGCTGACGCGTCTGGTACCTTTTTTTCCTGGCAAACTCTCGAATTACATCTTTGGCATCAGCCAGGTTTCACTGCGGGATTTTGTGTGCGCGAGCTTCCTGGGGTTTATACCGTTTTCCCTGCACAATGTGTATCTGGGATCGATTGCAGCCGATATTGCGACTCTGGGTAGTCGCAATACTGAACGGACCCCCCTCGAATGGGGTCTATACGGGGCCGGCTTTGTGTTAAGCATTATGGTAGTCCTGTACCTGAATCGGGTCGCTAGTCGTCTGCTGGCAGAGGATTTGAGCAGCGACAAAAAACGCGATCCGACGCCAGGCCATGAGTAGGCGCCACAACAGGTCTCGTGTATGAATATTGTGATGTTAAGTAACACCTATGCGCCGCATGTGGGCGGCGTTGCGCGCTCGATAGCAGCGTTTGCTCGACAGTACCGCGAGCTCGGGCACCAGGTACTTGTGGTCGCACCAGAGTTCGACCAGCAGCAATCCGACGAGAAGGACGTGGTGCGAATCCCTGCGATACAAAATTTTAATGGCAGTGATTTCTCCGTGGCGCTGCCGGTATCGGGGTTATTGAGCGATACACTGGATGCGTTCCAGCCGGATATTGTGCATGCCCACCACCCGTTCCTGCTTGGCATGACGGCGCTGCGCATTGCCCGTTATCGCCAACTGCCTTTGGTATTTACCCACCATACGCTGTACGAGCAATATACTCACTATGTACCTGGCGATTCACCCGTGCTTCGCCGTTTCGCCATCCAGCTGGTGACACGTTATGCGAATCTTGCCGATAGGGTATTCGCACCCAGCGAAAGCATTGCATCGCTGTTGCTTGAGCGCGGCGTACGTACGCCAATTAGTGTAGTACCTACCGGGGTTGAACTGCCGCAGTTTTGCCAGGGCGATGGGGCTGCATTCCGGCGGAAAATGGGTATTCCTGAAAATGCCTTTGTAGTCGGCCATATAGGAAGACTGGCGCCGGAAAAGAACCTGCAATTCCTGGCCAGATCGATTGCTTGCTTTATCAACGCAGGGTTTACTGGCAAAGCCAACGCAAATATCCCGCCGGAAGTACACTGCCTGGTGGTCGGCACTGGTCCTTCAGAAGCGGATATTCGCGCTATATTTGCACAGGCTGGTGTTACTGCACGCTTGCACCTGGATGGCATTCAAACGAAACAGACACTTGCCGATGCCTACCATGCCATGGATGTATTTGCCTTTGCCTCAAAGAGTGAAACACAGGGTATGGTTATTACGGAAGCCATGGCAGCGGGCAGACCGGTGGTTGCGCTGGATGCTTCCGGCGTGCGTGAAGTGGTCAAGGATAGAGTCAATGGCCGCCTGCTGGTGGAAGAAAATACCAGCACTTTTGCCGCGGCGCTGCAGTGGGTGGCTGAGCAATCAACGGAGCAGGCGTTAGCGCTTGCGCAAGCAGCGCGTGAGACAGCCGAGCGGTATTCAATGCCGAACACGGCGAACCGGGCGCTGGATTGTTACCAGGAGCTACTGAAAAAGAACGCTACTTCTCACGATCAGGAAGACGACCTCTGGATGCGTTTGCTGGATTTGATCAAGGCCGAATGGAACATAATTGAGGGAGTTGCGGGTGCCGCCGGCAATTCAATACTGAATATCTAATCAACCCGGGTCGGTAAAAGGACATTGCAATGCTCGGCCGAATCGAAACTACCTTGCGTCGCTGGCGCCGCCGATTCAGTCGCAGCGAGTGGCTTGCGCGGCTATTGCAGCTATCAGTCTCAGAGGACACTGGAACAGATCCCGGTCTGGTGATGATCCAGATTGACGGCCTGGCGCATGATGAACTCGAGCAGGCCTTGCGGCGCGGTGAAATGCCCTTTCTTCAGCGGCTTATGAACAACGAACACTATAAGCTGCATAAATTGTACGCAGGCGTGCCTTCAACCACACCGGCAATACAGGGCGAACTTTTTTATGGTGTTAAGACCGTAGTCCCCAGTTTCAGTTTTATGCAACATGGTTCCGGGCGTCTGGTGCGCATGTATGAACAAGCTGTCGCTGTAGAAGTTGAAAAGAAGCTGAAGCTGGACGGCGGTTCTCCACTATTGGAGAACGGCAGTTGTTACAGCAACATTTTTACCGGAGGCGCCGCAGAAGCGCATTTTTGCCCGTCTTCAATGGGATGGGGGCCGGCGTTGCGTGGCTCAAATCCGCTGACATTGCTGATTCTTGTCGCCGCCAATTTTTACAGCTTTGTGCGCACAGCGGGATTGTTGCTGCTGGAACTATTACTGGCGGTATTTGATTTTGCACGAGGACTCAATGAGGAAAACAACCTGTGGGCAGAACTAAAGTTCATTCCAAGCCGCGTGCTGATGGTAATTTTGTTACGCGAACTTATTACGATCGGCGTGAAGATCGATATTGCTCGTGGCCTGCCTGTTATCCATCTTAATTTTCTTGGCTATGACGAACAAGCCCATCGACGTGGTCCTGCGTCCCTGTTTGCGCATTGGACACTGAAAGGCATTGACGACGCGATTGCTCGCATCTGGCGCGCCAGCCACCGTTCCGAAAGGCGCAGATACGATGTGTGGATCTATTCTGATCACGGGCAGCAGCAGGTGCGGGCATACGACAGTGTCTATGGTAGAAGTTTTGCGGAAGCCGCCACGGAGGTGTTCGCTCGCTATCATGGCATGCCTGTCACTTGCCGTTCCAGCGGTTCCAGTGGCCCCATAGGAATTCAATTGCAACGCATCCAGATATTTGGCGGGGAACGCACACAACGATTTTTTGCCAGAACACTGGGGAAAATAAGCAATGAAAGATATTTTACGCCGGGCAAACCGCCCGCTGCGCAACTTAGCGTCGCACCCCTCGGTCCGGTAGCGCACCTCTACTACAACTACCCACTGTCGGCACAGCAGTTGAGCGAGCTCGCAGCTGCATTGGTGGCAGAGGCAGCTGTGCCAGCAGTATTGCACAGAGATGCCGCTGGCGCGGTTCGAGTAACCACACAGACCGGAGAGTTCGCGCTGGTGCAAAACCCGGTCGCCGTGTTTGGCGCCGAACATCCGTATCTGGAAGCCGCGTGCAAGGACCTGATTGCCATGTGCGCCCATCCCGATGCGGGAACTCTTATTGCTTTAGGTTACTGTCCCGGCGGACGGGCGCTCAGCTTCGCCATTGAGAGCGGCGCGCACGGTGGATCCAGTATCGGTGAAACAAGCGCTTTCACACTGGTACCGAGGGACATTACTCTGGCGTCACCAAATATCGAAGGCACTCGCTCCCTTGTGCGCCCACTCGATCTCAGGATTGCCGCATTGACATTTCTGCATCGAGCCGATGAAGACAGAAAATCGACCACGTCTGCCATCCGTCCCGCCTCACGCAAGCGTGCGGGAATTGGCATCCGCGTTATGACATACAATGTTCACAGTTGTATCGGCATGGATGGCAAGCTGTCGCCAGCACGTATCGCTCGCGTTATTGCCCAGTACGAACCAGATATCGTTGCACTGCAGGAACTGGATGTTGGCCGCTTCAAGACAAACAATATCGATCAGGCGCACCGTATCGCCCACTATCTGCAGATGGAATTTCATTTTCATGCGGCGCTACAGATAGAAGAGGAACACTATGGTGATGCAATACTGACCCATTTACCTATGCGTTTGCTCAAATCTGCCCTGCTGCCGGGGTTGGCTGGCAAGCCCCGGCTTGAACCTCGTGGTGCCTTATGGGTAGCCATTGACGCCTATGGTACGGAAATACAGATGATCAATACCCACCTGGGCTTGTACAAGAAGGAACGCGCTGCGCAGGTAAAAAACTTGCTCGGCAGCGATTGGCTGGGCCATCCGAATATGCAGCCCCCTGTAATATTGTGCGGCGATTTCAATGCCACGCCGTACTCCAGAGAGTGGCGCAAACTGCATGAGCGGCTGCCGGATGCGCAGGTAACACTGGTAAATCATCGACCAAAAAATACCTTCTTCAGCCGTATGCCGGGCGCTCGTATCGACCATGTGTTTGTAGACAATAGTCTTGAAATTGTCGGCATCGAAACGCCAAACACAGAGTTGGTGCGACTTGCTTCGGATCATCTGCCATTGATTGTAGATTTGAATCCCTGAACAGACAGCCGCCGGGATTCCCTGTATACTCGCGCTGCCGTCCTCGCGGCGGTTCTCTAACACCCTTCAAGGTACCCACATGTCCTCTTCAGATGCGGTAACCAGTTTTGCGGAACTGGAACTGCCCGCTCCCGTGCAACAAGCCCTGATCGATGTCGGTTACGAAACGCCGTCGCCCATCCAGGCCCGCATCATTCCCTATATGCTGGAAGGTGTCGACGTGCTGGGCCAGGCCCAGACCGGTACCGGCAAGACGGCGGCGTTTGCCCTGCCCATTCTGGCGCGGCTGGACCTGAAGCAGAAGTTGCCCCAGGTGTTGGTATTGGCGCCAACGCGGGAATTGGCTTTACAGGTCGCGGAAGCGTTCCAGAAATACGCGCGGCATATGCCGGGCTTCCATGTGTTGCCCATCTACGGCGGCTCCGACTATAGCGGCCAGTTTCGACAATTGCAGCGCGGTGTGCATGTCGTGGTCGGCACTCCCGGTCGGGTAATGGACCACATGCGCCGCGGTTCGCTGGATTTGTCCGCTCTGCAAACACTGGTGCTGGACGAAGCGGACGAAATGCTGCGCATGGGCTTCATCGATGATGTGCAGTGGATTCTGGAGCAGACGCCGAAGGAGCGACAGATCGCCCTGTTCTCCGCCACCATGCCCGATGCCATTCGCCGCATCGCGAAACGCCATCTGCATGAACCGCGCGAGGTGGCCATCGAAGTCAAGACGGTGACCACGGCATTGATCCGCCAGCGCGTCTGGATGATGGCAGGGGATGCAGAAACTCGATGCATTGACCCGCATTCTGGAAGTCGAAGAATTCGACGGCATGCTGATCTTTGTGCGCACCCGGATACTGACGGTCGAGCTGGCGGACAAGCTGGCGGCGCGCGGTTACTCCGTGGCGGCCTTGAACGGCGATATTCCGCAAAAGCAGCGCGAGCAGACGGTCGAGAAGTTGAAGAACGGCAAGCTCGATATTGTCGTCGCCACTGACGTGGCGGCGCGCGGCCTGGATGTGCAGCGTATCAGCCACGTGATCAACTACGATATTCCGTCGGACGTGGAGGCCTATATTCACCGCATAGGGCGCACCGGTCGGGCCGGGCGCAAGGGCGATGCCATTCTGTTTGCCGCCAGCCGTGAACGGCGCTTGCTGGGCGCCATCGAAAAAGCCACCGGCAACGCGATCGAAAAGATGGAGCTCCCCACTGTCCAACAGGTGACAGACAAACGTGTCGGCAAGTTCAAGCAGCGCATTACCGAGGCGCTGGATACTGCGGATCTGGCGATTTTCAGGAAGCTGATACAGGAGTACCAACACGAGTATGGCGTGCCGGTGGTGGAGATCGCCGCCGCGCTGGGCATGCTGGCGCAGGGCAAGAAGCCGCTGCAGGCGCAGGCCAGTGCTGTACTGAAGGATGACGCAAGGAGTGAGCGTGGCGATTCCAGAAGCGCCTCAGGCAAACCCGCGCGCGAGCGGCGCGATCGGGATACGGAGCGAAAGTCCTCCGACACCAGGGCCGCCGCGAGATTCCGCATCCAAACCCCCGCGCAAGCCCCGCAGCGAAAAAGGACAAGCTGGAAGTTGGCATGGAGCGATTCCGTCTTGAGGTAGGGAATGTGCACGGCGTAAAGCCCGGCAATATTGTGGGCGCGATTGCCAATGAAGCGGAGATCGACAGTGAGTACATCGGCCGCATCGAGATATTCGATGATTACAGCACCATAGACCTGCCCGAGGGTATGCCGAAGGAAATACTGAAGCATTTGAAAACGGTATGGGTCAGCGGCCAGCGCCTGCAGATTTCCAGGCTTGAACCAGCCGGAGCAGCCATCACCCGGCGGCGCGGGCAAACGCAAACCCGTAAAAGACAAGGGCGGCGCTGCGCGCCCGGAAATGCGGCTTGAGCCCAAGGGAAAATCCAAGTCCAAGGGAGCGCCTTCCGCCAAACCCGGTGCGCGCCGCCCACCCGCCAAATGATTTTTTCCGCACAGACTGGTAGCATCGACAAAGCCTAAAACAGCGGAGGTTGCGTCATGGCCAAGCGTATTATTGTCGGCATCAGCGGCGCCTCCGGCATTGTGTACGGTTTGCGCGCCCTGCAGTTGTTACGCGATTGCGCGGTGCAGACCCACCTGGTGATGAGCAAGTCCGCGAAACTCACACTGCACTATGAGCTGGACATGTCCGTTGCAGACCTCGAGTCGCTGGCCGACGAAGTCCACCCGATTAACAATATTGGTGCGTCCATCGCCAGCGGTTCGTTTCAGACTGCCGGCATGCTGATAGCCCCCTGTTCGGTGCGCACCATGTCGGAGATCGCCACCGGTGTCACCTCCACCCTGCTCACCCGCGCGGCGGATGTGGTGCTCAAGGAGCGCCGTCGCCTGGTCCTGCTGGTGCGCGAAACACCGCTGCACACCGGCCATCTGCGCACCATGACCCAGTTGTCGGAGATGGGCGCGGTCATAGCGCCGCCGGTACCGGCGTTTTACACCCGGCCCCAGACCCTGGACGACATGGTGACCCAGACCGTCGGCCGCGCCCTCGATCTTTTTGATCTGGAGCATGAACAGGTGAAACGCTGGCGGGGCGACGATGTACACAGGGGCGCTTGACGGCGTAGTATTTCCTGGCCGCGCCGTGGCGTGAACCACGCACAATCAACAGCACTGCAACAGGACGTTTTGATATGGCGACACAGCTTTTTGACCTGACTGGAAAAATAGCCCTGGTGAGCGGCGCCAGCCGCGGTATTGGCGAGGAGATCGCCAAACTGCTGGCCGAGCAGGGCGCGTATGTGATCGTGTCCAGTCGCAAGATCGATGACTGCACAGCAGTGGCCGAAGGTATTCGCACAGTCCGGGGGTAGCGCTGAAGCCTTTGCCTGCAATATCGGCAACATGGACCAGATCGCGGAGCTGTTCGCACACATACGCAAGGCCCATGGCAGACTGGACATCTGCGTGAACAATGCCGCCACCAATCCCTACTTCGGCCATGTGCTCGATACCGACCTCGGCGCTTACAACAAAACGGTCGAGGTGAATATTCGCGGCTATTTCTTTATGTCGATAGAAGCGGGCAAGCTGATGCGCGATCACGGCGGCGGCGCCATCGTTAACACCGCGTCGATCAATGCCCTGCAGCCCGGGCAAATGCAGGGTATCTATTCCATCACCAAGGCGGCGGTGGTCAATATGACCAAGGTATTCGCCAAGGAGTGTGCGCCGTTTGGTATTCGCTGCAACGCATTGTTGCCGGGCCTGACCAAAACCAAATTTGCCGGCGCCCTGTTCAGCAATGACGATATCTATAAAATGGCGGTGCAGGGTATTCCCATGGGTCGCCACGCAGAGCCCAGTGAAATGGCCGGTACGGTGCTCTACCTGGTATCCGATGCCAGCAGCTACACCACCGGTGAATGCATTGTGGTCGATGGCGGCATGACAATCTAACCAGGCGAGGACTGGCGTATGAACTGGAGCAACACCACAAACCGTTACGGATCCCTTTCCATTGCCCTGCACTGGCTCATGTTCCTGCTAATCGTGGCGGTCTACGCCTGTATGGAGCTGCGCGAGATTTTTCCCAAGGGCAGTGATCCCCGGGAAGCCATGAAAACCTGGCATTTCATGCTGGGCCTTTCGGTGTTCGTACTGGTTTGGCTGCGCCTGGGGCTGCGCCTGCTGCAACCGACACCCGCCATCGAACCCCGGCCGGTGGCGTGGCAACAGTATCTGGCGAAAGTGGTGCACTGGGCGTTTTACGCACTGATGATTGCAATGCCCATCGCCGGGTGGATGATACTGAGCGCCGAGGGCGAGCCTATCCCTTTTTACGGCCTGGAGCTGCCCGCGCTGATCGCAAAAAATAAGGACACTGCCGAATGGATCGAGGAGATTCACACGACAGCGGGAACGGCGGGTTATTTTTTAATCGCTTTACATGCCGGCGCGGCGCTGTTCCACCATTATGTGCTGCGCGATAACACCTTGACGCGAATACTGCCGGAACGAACGCCGCCTAATCGGTAGCGGTATGACAGCAATACCATAGGTGCAGGGGAGCATGTTTATGGAGCAGGCCCACATACCTGAGCAGCTGCTGGCAGACTGCCACCATCTGGGCAGCTTGCCCACTGCGCAATTGCTACTGCATCGCAACGCCGCCCTGCCGTGGTTTATTCTGGTGCCGCAGACGCAATTGAGTGACGTACTGGACTTGCCCGATGAACATCGGCAGGCCGTGTTGGCAGACTGTGCGGCAGTGTCGGCGTTTATCAAGCAGGTACTGGGCTTCTCCAAAGTAAACTTTGCCGGCCTGGGCAATGTGGTGCCCGCGATGCATCTGCATATCATCGGGCGACATTCACAGGACCCCTGCTGGCCGCAACCGGTCTGGGGAAATTTGCCCGGCGGTGAATCCTACGCACAGCAACAGTTGCTTGAATGGCAGGCCGGTCTGGTCAGGATGATTGGCCTGGTCGCCGCGCCGCTCTAGTTTTACCGGCTCTTGGGATAGGCAGGGCAATGCTGAAAAAGGTCGTGATCACACAGCCACTGCCCGGTGAGCGCCTCGTTGAGCTCGCTGGCATGTGCGACATGGAAGTGCTCCAGGGTCCGCAGGCATTGGCAGATGCGCGCGCACGCAACGAACTGGCGACCTGTCGGGGACTGATCTGCCTGCTGACCGACCCGATTGATCGCCCCTTGCTGGAGGCCATGCCGAATCTGGAATTTGTCTCCAGCGTGTCGGTTGGTGTTGATCACATCGATGTGCAGGCGTTGACCGGAGCGCCACATCCCTGTGGGCCATACGCCGGGCGTGCTGGTCGACACCACTGCCGACGCCGCGTTTGCCCTGCTACTGGCGGCGGCCCGTCGTGTGGTGGAAGGTGATCGCTTTATCCGGGAAGGCCACTGGCGTCCGGATAACCGCTGGTCCCTGGAGTTTTTTCTTGGCAAGGATGTCAGCGGTGCGACCCTGGGCATCATCGGCCTGGGCGCTATCGGTCAGGCGGTGGCGCGCCGCGCGGCGGGCTTCGACATGCGGGTGATCGGCTGGACACCATCGGGACGCGAGGTTGCGGGAGTGGAGAATGTGTCGCTGGAGGAACTGCTGCTGCGCAGCGATTTTGTCAGCGTACACCTGGCCCTCACCGCGACGACCCGCAATTTGCTCGACGCCGAAAGGATCGCCACCATGAAACCGGGTGCGGTGCTGGTCAATACGGCCCGCGGCGGCATTGTGAACGAACTGGCGCTCGCCCGGGCCCTGGACAGCGGCCACATTTATGCCGCCGGCCTGGATGTGTTTGAGCGCGAGCCGGTGGCCATGGACAACCCGTTGTTGCGCCACCCCAGGGTCGTGGTGGTGCCCCATATCGGTAGTGCGACTACCCTGACCCGGGCCAAAATGGTGGATATTGCGGTGCACAATGCAACGGCTGCACTGCAGGGTCGGCCCATGCCGCACTGCGTCAATCCACAGGTTTACCCTCCGGGATCGCGCTGAACTATTGGCGGGGCGCCTGCGGAATCGGCTGCAGGGCGCGCTGCAGGGATCTCATCAGATTGTCGTCGAGGCGCGAGGTGTCATTGCTGTTGGCATTCTCCACGATCTCGGTCAGGGTGACCTGCCACACTTCCTGATTGGTCACCCGGTCGTTGAACTGCACGATGAGATTGTTGGTCTCCTTTACTCCACCCAGCGCGATCGCGTTGTCTACGCTGGCCTGATCGACCCGGCGGGTGGGCATGATTCTGGGATAGGCGGTGATGTTGCTCGCCAGTGCGCTGCGCTCGCCCTGGACCATACCCGTCACATACAGATAATGCACTGTAAATTGGGCGCGCTGCGGGTCCAGCACATAACCCTTGCTTTGCAGGTGGGCGTCGATTTCCCGCCGTATCACCGGGTCTATGGCGTACATGGGCGTTAGAGGAACGGGTCTCCTGTGGCAGGGGATCCGTGCGCCACATGTAATAGCGGTAATTGCCGGCGGTGAACTGGTCGATCGCGCTGTGCTGGATGTCGACGCCGCTACACGCCACAAGGCAGTGACAGCATGGTGTACGCCAGGACAATGGTGATGCGCATCGTTTTCCTCGGGGCAAAGCAGGGCGTGGGTATTATGTAACTATGTCGGGTGTTTTGCCCCTGACAGTTTGTTAGCATTTATAACATAACTATAAGTTATTTCTTGGGGTTGATATGATTTCACGCAAGTTAATTCGTACTGACCTGAATCTGTTGGTCGCCCTGCAGATTCTTCTGGAGGAGCGCAATGTGACGCGAGCGGCCGAGCGTCTGTACGTGTCACAGCCTGCGCTGAGCAAGACGCTGCAAAAGTTGCGCGACTCATTTGAAGACCAACTTTTCACCCGCACCTCCCACGGCCTCGTGCCGACGCCCCGCGCGGAGGAACTCGGTCGAGAGCTCCCCGCCCTGTTGGAGACGATCGAGCAGGTATTGGGCGATGCTAACTTCAGCCCTGATACCTATGCCGGCATTTTCAAACTGCTGATGCCACCCATAATGTGCGAATCCCTGTTGCCCAACCTGATGGCGGAACTGGCCGAGGTCGCGCCCAATGTGCAGATCATTATGGCTGAGGTGCCGCCGAATTATCAGGAGCTGCTGAAAAAGGGCGAGGCAGACTTCGCGGCCTTTGTCGCGCTGGAGACGGAGCGGGACATTCTTGCCGAGCCCATTGCGGCCATCGCTCCGCGCTGTTATATGCGCGTGGATCATCCGCTGGCGGAGAAGGAGATGAGCTTGCAGGATTTTCTGGCCTATCCGCACCTGCGTTTGTATCTTCCCGGCCTGACGCGGGAGAACACCAGCATGGTGGATGATGTGCTCAGCCAGCATGGCGTGCACCGTAATATCGTGCTGGAAACCACGCAGTTTTCCTCTGCTGTTGGTGTGCTTACCCGCACCGATGCACTGTTAGTGGCTAACGCGGGGTTTCAGGAAGGGGGCTTGTATCGGGAGCGCATCGTCGGCCACGAGATGCCGGCGGAACTGCAGCGTATGATTCGCAATTCCAACAGCCGCAATCGGGGCAAGATGTCACTCATGCGTCACTTCGCACCTCGCGTAGCGCGCCTCACCAGTGGATGCGTGCGCTGCTGATGAAGCATCTCACCAGCTCCCCTGAGATGGTGAAGCCTGATGAAACGCCGCAACAGCTAGCTGCGGACCGAACGACGGTAAGCGCGGGGTGACAGGCCGACGGTTTTACTGAACTGCCGCGAAAAGTAGAGCTGGTCGTCGTATCCGAGAGCCGCTGCGACTCCCTTTACGCTGAGCTGACTGGAGTCCAGCAGGTGGCAGGCGTGTTCCATTTTCATATTCAGGAAGTGCTTGATGGGTGAATAGCCGGTCAGGGCTTTGTACTTGGTGCAGAAGTGGTACTTGGAGAGCTTTGCCGCAGCGGCCAGCGTGTCCAGGTCCAGCGGCTGCCCGATATGCTCAAGCATCAGGCTCTGCACTGTTTCCAGATTGAAACTGTCCTGGCTGTTGGCCTTTGCATGGCGCATTTCCAGGGCGATATGCGTCAACAGGTGACGCAGTTGATTCGCGGCATTGATAAAGGCGCGTGTGTTATAGCCGGTGCGATGCACTGCCAACAGCCCCCTGAAATGGGCGACGAGTTGTGGCGAAATACCTGCCTGGGTCACCGGCGGGACACCTTCGCGATCCCCCAGGTATTGGTTGAATACCGCCGTACTGGTACCCTGGAAGTGTACCCAGTAGATGGTCCATGGCTCATCGGCGTCGGCTTCGTACTGGTGGGCAACGCCCTGCGGCAATAGCAGTACCTGTCCTGGCCCGATCGAGACCGCGCCAATTATCGGTAGATGCGCGGCCCCTGCCTTCCACGCAATAAATCAACAGGTTGTCATCGTGGCGCTGGCGTTGCATGCGGTGTAAATCGGCGCCGGGATAGAAGCCCATGGCCGTTGGGTAACACTCCCGCGTGAGGGGGTGACGGGCCAACTTGTTGAGCATAAATGCGGGGGTCAGGAAACGGATGCCATTTTCGGGTAGTGGCCATTGGGAGGGTGCGCTCATTGTCCGGGCCTGTTATGCGATCTTTATTTATGCAAAGAGAAATAGCAATATAGTCCATAATATACGCAATTTCCTCCCTTTGAGAGGAGCGCGTGCGCCTGTAGTCTGGCGCGCAGATTTTGATCAGTCAGATTATTCGGGTGCAGCGACTCTCTACGTCGGCGCCAGCAACTCACAGGGGAGCACAGAGCAATGGAAGATAACGAGCAATTGATAGCAGTCCGCGAGGAAGTGGCAGCCATGATGGCGCGCGCGCGCGCGGCCCAGCAGCAAATTGAAAACTACACGCAGGAACAGGTCGACGAGCTGATACGAGCCATGGTCTGGGCCGTGGCCCGCGAGGATCGCTCGGAGGAAATCGCCCGCTTCACGGTCGATGAAACGCGGCTCGGAAACTACGAGGGCAAGTACCTCAAGATCCACCGCAAAACACGCGCGACCCTGATGGATATCATCGGCGACAAGTCCGTCGGCGTGATCGAGGAGGATCCAGCAGCGCAATATCGTGAAGATTGCCAAGCCGGTCGGCGTGATCGGCGCGTTGTCGCCCTCCACCAATCCCGAAGCCACACCGGTCATCAAGGCCATCTCCGCCGTCAAGGGTCGCAATGCCATCATTATCGCGCCGCATCCGCGCGCCAAGCTGACCAACAAGAAGATTTGCGACTATATGCGCGAGGCCATCGTGGCGATGGGCGCGCCGGCGGACCTGGTGCAGAGTATCGACGTGCCGTCGCTGGACAAGACCAATGAACTGATGCGCCAGTGCGACCGCATCCTGGCGACCGGCGGGGAGGCGATGGTGAGCGCCGCGTACTCTTCCGGCACCCCGGCGCTGGGCGTGGGTGTCGGCAACGCCGTCATCACCGTGGATGACACCGCCGACCTTGACGAAGCGGCGGACAAGATTCGCATCTCCAAAACGCTGGATCTTGCAGCGTCCTGCTCGTCGGACAACTCCGTGCTGGTGTTTGCATCGATCTACGATGAGTTCCTGGAAAAGCTCAAGCGCGAGGGCGGCTATGTCATCGAGGGCCAGGACAAGGAGAAATTGCAGCGGGTATTGTGGCACGACGGCCACCTCAATCCGGGGATCGTCGCCCAACACGCCGTCAGCATCACCGGCCAGGCCGGCATCGACCTGCCCGAGGGCAAGCAGTTCCTGATCGTGCCGGAAACCGGCACCGGGCCCGATTACCCCTTTTCCGGCGAGAAGCTGACGGTCACCATGGCCCTGTACAAGGTGAAGGACATCGATGAGGCCATCGCACTGACCAACAGCATCCAGGCCTACCAGGGCCAGGGCCACAGCTGCGGCATCTACTCCAACAACGATGACAATATTATGAAGCTGGCGCTGGCCACCCGCACCTCCAGGGTGATGGTGAACCAGCCCCAGTCCGCTTCCAACAGCGGCAATCTCTGGAACGGCATGCGCCAGACGTTTTCCCTGGGCTGCGGTTCCTGGGGTGGCAACAGCATCAACCACAACATCACCTGGCGCGACCTGATCAACGAGACCTGGGTGTCCAAACCGCTGGCAAAAACCAAGGTGATCCCCTCGGATGAAGAGCTGTTTGGTTCCGTGATGGGAAAATTCTAGAGCGGCAACGCTGAACGAGGAGTCGACCATGGATTTTTCCCTGACCGAAGACCAGCAGGCCTTTGTCGCCAGCGCGCGCGCCTTCGCCGAGGGCGTACTGGCGCCCAACGCGGCGCTGTGGGATGCGCAGTCGATCTTTGCCAAGGACGCGCTGCGCCAGGCCGGTGAACTGGGCTTCATGGGTATGTATACGCCCGAGGCGGCCGGCGGCCTCGGCATGAGCCGGCTCGATGCCAGCCTCATTGTCGAGGAACTGGCCAAGGGCTGCACCGCCACAGCGGCGTTTCTCACCATCCACAATATGGCCACCAACATGGTGGGCAAGTATTGCTCCGATGCGGTTATCGAGCAGTGGTGTCCGGATCTGGTGACGGGTGCAAAACTCGCGTCCTATTGCCTGACCGAACCCGGCGCCGGTTCCGACGCAGCCTCACTGCGCACCACGCGCAACGCGCGAGGGCGATGATTACATCGTCAATGGCAGCAAGATATTCATCTCCGGCGCCGGGGACACGGATGTGCTGGTGGTCATGTTGCGCACCGGGGCCGCCGGCCCCAAGGGTATCTCCGCGCTGCTGATCCCCGCCGATGCCGCCGGCATTTCCTACGGCAAGAAGGAAGAGAAGATGGGCTGGAACGCCCAGCCCACGCGCACCATCACCTTCGATGCGGTGCGGGTGCCGGTGCGCCAACCGCCTGGGCGCTGAAGGCCAGGGCTTCGCCATCGCCATGGAGGGTCTCGATGGCGGGCGCATCAATATCGCCACCTGCAGTGTGGGCACCGCCCAGCAGGCGCTGGAAGAAGCCACGGCCTATGTGCGCGAGCGCAAACAGTTCGATACCGCGATCGCCGATTTTCAGGCGACGCAGTTCAAGTTGGCGGACATGCTGACGGAGCTGGTGGCGGCGCGGCAGATGGTGCGCCTGGCGGCACACAAGTTGGACACCAAAGATGCACAGGCCTCGACCTATTGCGCCATGGCCAAGCGCTTTGCCACCGACGTGGGCTTCAATGTCTGTAACGATGCCCTGCAATTGTTCGGCGGCTACGGCTATATGAAGGAATACCCGATGGAGCGGCATGTGCGCGATACCCGCGTACACCAGATTCTGGAAGGTACCAATGAAATCATGCGGGTGATCGTGTCCCGCAGACTGTTAATGGACGGCGCACTGGAGGTTATCAAATGAGTTTGAGCACATCACAAAAACTGAAAGTAGAACTGCGCGGTCATACCGCACTGGTGACGATAGACAATCCCGGGGCCAATACCTGGGACACCGAAAGCCTGCCGGCGCTTAAAGACCTGGTAGCGAAGCTGAACGACGACAAAAACATTTATGCCCTGGTGTTGACCGGCGCCGGCGAGAAATTCTTTTCCGCCGGGGCTGACCTCAAGTTGTTTGCGGACGGCGACCCGGAAACGGCGCGCGCCATGGCGCAGTATTTTGGCGAGGCGCTTTGAGGCGCTGGCGGATTTTCGCGGCGTGTCCATCGCCGCGGTCAATGGTTTCGCCATGGGCGGCGGACTGGAAGTGGCCATGGCCTGTGATATCCGCATTGCTGAAGAGCAGGCGCAGATGGCGCTGCCGGAAGCGAAGGTCGGCCTGTTGCCCTGCGCCGGAGGCACCCAGCGTCTGTCCTGGCTGGTGGGCGAGGGCTGGGCCAAGCGCATCATTCTGTGTGGCGAGCGCATCAATGCCGCCACCGCGGCGCGCATCGGGCTGGTGGAAGAAGTGGTCGGCAAGGGCGAGTCACTGCAACGGGCGCTGGCGCTGGCGGAACAGGTCGGCGAGCAAAGCCCGACGTCGATTGCGTTGGCCAAACGGCTGGTACACAGCGGTCGCAATACTGTGCTTGCGGCGGGTCTGGCGGGTGAGCGCGACCTGTTCGTGGAATTGTTTTCCACGCAGGACCAGCGCGAAGGCGTGAACGCGTTCCTGGAGAAGCGCAAACCCGTGCTGGAAGAACTGCTGAGGAAGCTCTGTAATGTCTGAAGCACCGATTATTTTCCAGGAGTTGCCGGCGGGCTCGCGCAAACTTGGCAAGGTGACGCTGAATGTCGCGGCCACGCTGAATTCGCTGACGCTGCAGATGGTCGATCTGTTGCAGGAAAAGCTGGACGCCTGGCGCGACGATGACGCTATCGCCGCTGTTTTTATCGAGGGCGCCGGTGAAAAAGCCTTTTGCGCCGGTGGCGATGTGCAGGCGCTGCACCAGTCTGCGGTGGCCACGCCCGGTGGGCCCTGCGAGTACGCCGAGAATTTCTTCGCGCGCGAATACCGCATGAACTATACCCTGCATACCTACAGCAAACCGCTCATCTGCTGGGGCCACGGTATTGT
Source organism: uncultured Gammaproteobacteria bacterium (assembly GCA_963844975.1). GTDB lineage: Bacteria > Pseudomonadota > Gammaproteobacteria > Pseudomonadales > Halieaceae > Marimicrobium. Next base: position 455,443 of record CAWJQO010000014.1, read on the forward strand.
GATGGGCGGCGGGCTGGGCGTGATGGCGGCGTGTTCACACCGGGTGGTGACGGAAAAAACGCGCATCGCCATGCCGGAAGTGACCATCGCCCTGTTCCCGGATGTGGGCGGCACCTGGTTTTTGAATCATATGCCCGGACACTCAGGGCAGTTTCTGGCCCTGACCGGCGCGTCCATCAATGCGGCGGATGCGATCTACACGGGCATCGCGGACCGCTTTATTGCCAGCGAGCGCAAAGCCGAAGTACTGGACCAGCTGTTGCGCCAGCACTGGAGAGCAGACCCCGCCGCCAACCATGCCCTGGTGCGTCATGTGCTGCGCCCCTTCGCGGAGCAGAGTGTAGGGCAGTGCCCCGGCGGTCAGGTGGAGCCGCACCTGGGCTCCATCAATACCCTGTGCGATGGCGATGACATTCACGAGATCATCGACAACATCGTGTCCCTGCAGACGCAGGACCCCTGGTTGTCCAAGGCCGGCGAGAGTCTCGCCCACGGTTCGCCACTGGCAGCGCTGTGGATTTCCCGGCAGTTGCTGGAAATGCGTCACGCTTCGTTGAAGGAAGTCTTCCAGTCGGAGATTCGCCTCGCGACCAATATTGTGCGGCACCCGGAATTCGCCGAAGGCGTGCGCGCGCTGTTGATCGACAAGGACCGCAAACCCGCCTGGCAGTATCGCTCCTCCCGGGAGGTTCCGGCGGACGTGTTGGCAACGTTCTTTACCGCGCCCTGGGACAGCAATCCCCTGGCGGATTTGTAAGCCATGGATATAAAGGAAACACAGTAATGGCAGATGTAGCGTTTATCGGTCTGGGCAATATGGGCGGCCCCATGGCCATCAACCTGATCAAGGCCGGGCACGCGGTCGTGGTGTTTGATCTCTCGCAGGCCGCCTGCGACCAGTTGCAGGAGGCGGGAGCGTCAGTCGCTGGCACAGCCGCAGAAGCCGCGGTTGGCATGGACTACGTGATCTCGATGTTGCCGGCGGGCAAGCACGTGGCTGGCACCTATCTCGGAGACGATGGCTTATTGTCCAGATTGGATCGCTCCACCACGATTCTCGATTGCAGCACCATCGACGCGGCGACCGCGCGGCAGGTAGGTGCAGCGGCCGCAGCATTGGATATAGGTTTTATGGACGCACCTGTCTCCGGTGGTGTTGCGGCTGCGGCGGCGGGCACCCTGGCGTTTATGTGCGGCGGCGATGCCGTCACGTTTGAAAAAGCGCGGCTGATCCTGAAGGACATGGGCAAAAATATTTTTCACGCCGGCCCCGCCGGCGCCGGACAGGTGGCCAAGGGCTGTAACAACATGCTGCTGGCCATTCACATGATCGGCACCTGCGAGGCGCTGGAAATGGGTGCGCGCAATGGACTGGACCCGAAAGTGCTGTCCGAGATCATGCTGGCCAGCTCGGGCCGCAACTGGTCGCTGGAAGTGTACAACCCTTATCCCGGCGTGATGCCGACCGCGCCTGCGAGCAACGACTACAAGCCGGGATTCATGGTGGACCTGATGGTGAAGGACTTAGGTCTTGCGATGGAGATCGCGCAGCAGTGCGGTATCGACAATGCCATGGGGAAAATGGCCAGCGCGTTGTACAACCAGCATCAGCAGGCGGGTAACGGGCAGCAGGATTTTTCCAGTATTTTGCGTAAGTTGCAGGGCTAGGCCGCGAGGCTATTCGATCACTTCTATTTCAACATTCAGTAAACCTGTGGACGTATTACCAATACTACTGAACGCGGATTTTGATAAATCGACGATTCGACCATTAACAAATGGCCCGCGATCATTAACTACAACAATGACACTCTTGCCATTGTTAATGTTAGTAACTTTTATTTTTGAGCCAAAGGGTATCGTTTTGTGGGCTGCGGTTTTTAAATCATGATTGTATAGCTCGCCACTCGCTGTCTTTTTAAACTGATGTCTATCTGCATAGAACGATGCTTTTCCTTTCTCGGTGTAACCAATCCACTCACCGCGTCATTTTTAGTCGGAGCACTACTACAACCCAGAATCGCTGCCGAGACCAGAAAAATGAGGGCCCATTGCAGCAACGAATGACGATCAGTGGCAGCGTTTGAACTGGTAAAACCAGACTTATGCACGTTGAATGACCACCGCTGTGCCACTCGCCGAAACCATGAGCATTCCGTTTCCTTGGCCAAGAACCTCGTAGTCGAGGTCCACCCCGACTACCGCATTAGCACCGAGGTCATGTGCTCTTTCTTCAAGCTCTTTGAATGCTATTTCTCGCGCTCTTTGCAACTCTCGCTCATACGTGGCAGAGCGACCCCCTACCAGATCTCGGATGCCCGCGAACATATCCTTGAAAAGGTTGGCGCCGAGAATTGCCTCACCGGCAATAACACCGCAGTACCTGGTAATTATATGTCCTTCAATGGTCGGAGTAGTGGAAACAATCATGGAGCCTCCTATGGCTGAGTGAATCGTGAGTGGCCTGATAGCTGTATTACAGACAAACGCGGGAGGAAAATTTTATCGATAAGGCTACGTTGCCGAGTATCCTCCCAAAAGTTCGGCACCACGCCACTGAATCTATGGGATGCTTTTTTTCTCCGCTTCCTCCATGCTCTTTTTCGCAGCGTCCTGCATGGATTGCTCCACACCTTTGGCCGTGTCGAGGGCACGCTGGTGTTCCACTGGAATGACAGTTTCCGCATCGTCACCGCCCGCCAGCCTGGTACAGCACCCAGCGATAGCGCCCAGTGAGAGAACAAGGCCGATCAGTCTCATAGATTTCACCTCCTGGCCTACTCTAACATGGGTTGCGCTTGCGCGAATCGCGCCTCCAAACGTACACGAAGAGCAAACGAAGTGATGGCCTATTTCGACATGGATCAGACGCTTTCAAACGCGTAATCTGTTCGCTTCAAAGGTTAGCACAGGTTGCACTTATGTCATTTGTCACCGTAGAAAAACCCCGCCCCTATATCACGCTCATCACGTTGAACCGGCCCGAGCGCATGAACGCCATGGCGTTCGATGTCATGGTGCCCTTCAAGGAGGCGTTGGAAGAAGTCAGTTTCGACAATGACACCCGGGTGGTGATCGTCACGGGTGCTGGCGCCGGCTTTTGCTCCGGCGCCGACCTGGAAGATCCGGGCTGGCTGGAAATCTTCAACGGCCTCACCATCCCCGGTATCGCCCGCCGCGCCATGCGCATCCTGGATGATGTCGTCAAAGCCATTCACAGCCATGCACCAGCCGGTGATCGGCGCAATCAATGGCCCCGCGATTGGCGGCGGCTTCTGCCTCGCCATGGCGACGGACATTCGTATCGCGCGGAGACCGCCTATTTTCGCCCGGCCGGCATCAACAACGGGCTCACCTCCGCCGAGTTGGGACTGAGCTATTTGCTGCCGCGCGCCATTGGCACCAGTCGCGCATTCGAGATCATGTTGACGGGCAGGGACGTCGATGCCCTGGAGGCCCAGCAGATCGGTTTGGTGTCAAAGGTAGTGCACCAGAAAAAACTGCTGGATGAGTGTTACGCCATCGCCGAGCGCATCAATGGCTTCAGCCAGCTCGGTGTCGAGCTCAGCAAACAGATGCTGTGGGCCGGCATGGATGCGGGCAGCCTGCACACCCACATGAACCACGAGGGGCACGCCCAGCTCTTTGTCCGCATGACCACCAAAAACTTTGAAGAAGCGATCAAGGCGCGCAAGGAGGGGCGGGCGCCGGATTTCAAGGACTGATATTTGTTGGGCTTCAGTCTGTCTCAGATATTCAGAGACTCGCCTGGCTGAGGTGAAAATAGGCGGTAATAGCTTGCAGAATATTGTCCACGGCAACGGACGCCAGAATCAGCCCCATAACCCGACTGATGATACTTGCGCCAGCGTTGCCAATCAGACGTTGAACGGGGTTGGCAAATAGCAGCAGCATAAGTGCGCATAGCATCACTGCGAGCATGATGCCTGTCGTCCCGATCTGTTGCATAATCGAAAAGCGACCATTATTAGTCAGCATGACAACCTCCAGCATCGCCCCGGGTGAGGCGAGTGAGGGTACGGCCAGCGGAAATACTGCAAGGTGGCCAATCTGGCCGTTAAGATTCTTCTGTTCACTCGCCGGTTTGCCATCGCCAAATATCATGGTGGTTGCAAACATGAACAACACAATACCGCCGGCCAGCTGGAAGGCTTCGAGACTTATATTCAGGCCTTCGAGCAACAGTTGACCGACGATAATAAAAAACAGTAGTACCAGACTGGCTATGGTGTGCATTTCAGTGCGATCGCACGTTGCTGGGCGGCACTGAGGCCGGCTGTCACTGCAAAAAAGACGGGAATGGTTCCTATCGGGTCAACCACGACCCAGATGGAGATGAATTCCTTGAGCGCGTTATCCCAGTTCATAGATTACCTAATGCGGAGCGCAAGAGCTGCGACTCCTTGCGTTGCCATAATATCGTATGGCCAGTGCCAGCGTCGGCACGATCAGAACATTGAATTGGCGGCGCATCATTGCCTCTGCTCCTCGCCTGAGATCAGGCGAAAATCTATTCCCATCAGGCGATCGAAATCGTAGGCACTGAGTTTGAAGAACAGCGGGTACTCGCTGCTGTGAATGAAGTAATTGTCATTCAGGGTGAGCAGTTCCAGGGACACTTCTCCCGCCAGGCCCTGTATCTTCAGAACGAGATCTGCTTCAACAGCTGCCAGCTCACGCTGTAACTCCTCATCCGCGACACCGTCGACCTGGAGAGTTTTAAGCGCGGTAATGAGGGCTTCCAGTTCCTGCTCGTCCGGGGTGCCACCGGTGCCGGATAGCCATACACCGTTTTCAAAGTACAGGTTGTAGAGGTCTGCGTCTATGCGCAGGGGCGAGCGTACTTGCAGCAAACCGGGGTCAAGCCAGTCGGCGCTGAGTGCGGAGGATTGCAGGGCGTCCAGGGTGATGCTGTAGATGGCGTCCTGATCCTCATTACGGGCATGCACCTTGCGAAAGCCCGGCGATGTTCCCAGATAAATGGTGCCCAATTTCTTGCCTTGCGACCACAGCGTCAGACGTTTTTGATAATAATACTCGGCAACCTGAAAACGCTGGTGCGCGGCCGGGGAGCGGGCGATCGGCCAGCTTCCTGTCTGGTGGATAATGCTCTTAAGCAAGGCATCGACCTTGGCAGGATCTGCCGGTAACATGTTCCAGTTCAGGAAGCAGCCACTGCTTACCTGATCTTACCAGTACAACCTCGTTGTCAAATTCATCACCGATACGCACTTCGTCTATCGCGCTGTCAGGGAACGGCGCGAGCGCTTGCTCTGTGGATGCATTCACCGGAACCTGCCGGGGCCAGAAAACAGCGGCCGTGATGCCACACTGGATAAGCAGTATGAGCAGCAAGACGGCCACTGAACGCTTCACAGGGACAGGCCCCTGGTGTAGTGACGCCGCCGCAGAATCATGTGCAACCAGCTGGCGAGGGCAAGCAGCAGCAGCAATAGCAGAGCGAGGCCATAATTGAAATACTCCAGTAGCAATTGCATCCGGCGCTCCATCGGAGGCAATGTGCGATTGAAATGCGCGCGTGAACGAGATTCCAGCAACTGCTCGTCCTGCAGCGCCCAGTCCAAGGTATTCATGAATAGTTCAAGTGGCCCGAGGTATTGTGTGCCGCTCGCTGCGACAATACTACTCAAGCTCTGGTCAGCCATAAAGTCGTTGGAGGCGTACAGCACGATGCGGGCTGATTCCGGTGAACGTTTGAGCAGGCCCATAGCCCGCTGGGTGGAGGGAGGTGGTGCGCTCCCGGCGCCTTGCCGGGCAGCAAGTGGATTGTCCCTGTCAGCGAAATATGAATTGAAACGCCCCTGCACCACAACGCCCAGATTCCGGGAGGCGGTGAGTGGCAGGGCGCTGGCCTGATCCTCATCGGAAGAGGGCGGATTAAAATTACTGCGGCCGTTGGCGTCCAGGCGCGGCATGATGTCCATGCTGTCACTGAGCCAGGATTCAGCGGAACTTTTCAGCAATACGTTGGTTCGTTTGTCTTCGCCCGGATTTGACATCAATTGGTGAGGCCCAGGCCATGGTCATTTGCGGCAGGTTGCCCGTTACCGCGTGATCGGGTACGAGGCCGGGAGGGCGCAGATCAATGAAGTAGGGGTAGTCGATAATTTGCACGTCGAGAAATTCGTAGTCACCCGACTGCCGCGAAACGGGAGCGTGAAATTTCGCATTTTGCTTATCCAGCACCAGGGTCTCATGAATCTTGAGATCGTTATGCGCCAGCCATTGCTGTATACCACTGTCCCAGTCCTGCAGGCGCAGTTGGCCGCTACTGAACTCGGCGGTAAATGGCGAGGTAGCCAGAACGACGGTGCCCCCGCGCATCAGGAACTGGTCGATAGCAAAGACAGATTGTTTCGTCCAGCTTGTGGGGGGCCACCACCGCGAGAATATCTGCCTCTGGCGTCACACTACCATCCGACAGGTCTTCGAGCCGGATACTGTAGTCGCGGGTGATTGCTCGCTCCAGATTGGCGAAGGTTGGTCCGCCCAGATTGTATTGCGCCATCTGCGGGTCGATCTGAGGCACCGACAGCGCAACAATCTTGGTCAAGCCCGGAGCAAAGCGCTTTAGTCCTGCATCCAGTAGCAACCGAAACGAGTCAGGGTCGAAATTCTCCGCAGGCAACTGCACTACCTGCTTTGAATCGGCCAGCGTAAGGTAGAAGAAGAATTCACGGCTGTCGTCCAAAGCGGCGACCATGGGTTTGAAGCCCCATTGCTCTGCAATCTGGGCAGCAACGGCGCCATCGCGCGCTTCCGGCTCGATGAAACGTACACTGAATTTCCCCTGGGAATTCCTGGCTGCCAGTTCCAGCTGGGGTATGATGGCTTTCTTGTAGGCCAGCAGCTGTTCCGGTAGCAGAGCATCACCTGAAACATAGCCGATGAATTCGACCGGCTCATTGATACCCTCGAACAGGTTGCCGCCCGCGCGGTAATCAAACAGCACTTTCTTGATGGCGTTGGTAATATCGTATTCCGGGTTGCGCAGCAGCACCTCCGCGGGGGCATTAGGGGCGCTGCGCACTTCAATAAGGTCGGCAAAACCCAGTGACTGATGTTCACTGCCGTAGCTTACCAGGACGTTGAAATAGGCATTGACCAGAGAGGACTGGTGACGGTCGGCAATCTGGAAAGGCGTGGCGGCGATACCGTATCGATTATTGGCTTCCTGCTCCATCTCCGGAACTTCCGCAGGATCAACAAATTCGACCTTAACCTTGCCATTTCCGGCCAGCGCATACTCCTGCAACAGGTCGCGCAACTGGGGTACCAGTGGTGCCAGCAACGGATGAGTTTTGCTGCTGAAATAGCCGCGAATCAGCAGGGGCTCCTGGAGTTCATGCAAAAAATCCCGCGTCGGTTGTGAAATCGAGAATAATCTGCCCTCAGTTATGTCCAGGCGCAGCGCTGTCAGCTGGCTCATCCAGACATTCGCCAGCACCAGATTGCCCAGCAATAGCGTGGTGGCCATACGCCAGTGTCGATGACGAGCAGTGGAAACTTTGCTCGCCCACCGCGCCTTTTCCAGCGTAAAAACGTTGAGTGCCAGAAAGGCTGCGCTCAGGCTGATGTAGTAGAAGAGGTCGCGCAGGTCGATGATGCCACGGGTGATGCTCTCGAAGCGTGCGCCACTGCCCAGCAGACGCAGGATCTCGCCGGTCCTGTCGTCAAAAAAGCCGGTGAAGGTAGCGCTGCCAAGCAGATAGAGAAGTGCACAGAGCAACACTGTGCCGATCATGCTGACGATGGGATTGTCAGTGCGAGCGGATACGAATAGCCCGATCGCGAGATAAGTGGCCCCCAACAGGACGGTTGCCACATAACCGCCGATGACCGGTCCCCAGTCCAGATTGGCAATCAGGGCAACCGTGATTGGCAGTGGCAGTGTGCAGATCAGCGCCAACAGCAACAGGGTGAAACAGGCCCAGAATTTGCCCATGACGAAGTGCCAGAGGCTGGCGGGTTGCGTCAGCAAGTGCTCCAGCGTGCCGCTGTGTCGCTCTTCACTCCACATGCGCATGGTCAGGGCTGCGCAAAGGAAGATCAGCAGGATCGGCATCCATTCGAACAGCGGCCGAATATCGGCGATGTTGCGGGCAAAAAAGGATTCTACCCAGAAAAATATAAACAGGGTGGTGACGGCGAACGACGCGAGAAACAACCACGCGACCGGAGATGAGAAAAACAGCCGGATTTCCTTCTGCGCAACCCGGCGCGTAACCGAGTTAGTCGCCATTGCCATAGACCTCGCGAAAGACGCTATCCAGATCGCGTGTCGACACCTGCAATTGATACAGCTTGGCAGCGGCCTTGATGACGCACTGGGCTATATTATTCGCGGCGGTGTCCATATCGACGTTGGGGTGCAGGTTGATGGTCGAAATGCATGAGTGCCATCCGCGTCAACAGCGCTTTCCAGTGATTGCACCTGGGGCAGGCGTTTCAGGTAGGATTCCAGCGGTTGTGCCGTGGTGCTGGTGCGCAGCAGTAATGTTTTGCTGTGATGCAGTTCAGCGAGACTCTGGTCCAGGGCCAGTCGCCCATTGCGCAACATCAGTACCCGGTCACATACCGCGTCGACTTCCTGCATGATGTGCGTGGAGAGAATGATGGTGGTGTTGTCGCGCCAGCCGCCTGATCAGTTGTCGCATGTGTTCGGTCTGGTTGGGATCGAGACCGTTGGTGGGTTCATCCAGAATCAGTAACCGCGGTTGGCCCAGAATCGCCTGGGCGACGCCCACTCGCTGCCTGAAACCCCGCGACAGGATATTGATCGGATCAAGTGCCCGTTCCGCCAGGTCGGTGGCCAGCAGCGCTTCTCGCACCGCTTGCATACGCTGTGGCGCGGGTATGCCCTTGAGTGTTGCGACGTAGTCCAGGTAGTCAGCGACCATCATTGGGGGGTATACCGGCAGGTTTTCCGGTAAATAGCCCAGGTGTTGTTGCACGATGCGCGCGTCACTGGCCAGGTTCACACCATCAATCATGATGCTGCCGGCGGTGGGCTCCAGGTAGCCGCTGAGCATTCTCATGATGGTGGTTTTGCCGGCGCCGTTGTGCCCCAGCAGGCCGACGATTTCATGGTTGCCAATAGTGGAAAGACACATCCTCCACGGCGGCGGTTTTGCCGTAGTGGCGGGTCAGGGATTGCACTTCAATCATACAGCCGGTTGTCGTTGTGTGGTCTGTGCAAGGAACATGGCATGGTATAGCACTGCGCTACCACCGTGCTAGAAATCGAATAGTAGCTTAATGATAAAAGCGACGAGTACAAGGTTCAGCACCAGTCGGATCATGCGCTCGCCCTTGCTGATAGTAAAATGTGCGCCCAGATAACCGCCAATCGCGTTACCCGCAGCCAGTGCGATGCCCACCAGCCACAGCAATTCAAGCTGGCTGGCGAAAATCGACAGCGCCACCACGGTGTAGGTGGCGACGATGAAGACCTTGTGCATGTTGGTCCTCACCAGGTCAAGGCCCATGACCCGGTTCAGGATGGGCATGAGAATAAAGCCCACGCCAAGCTGGATAAAGCCACCCCAGAAACCCGCGCCAAGCATGAGCACATGGCCGTAAAGCAGTTGCCTGCGCGTGGGTTGATAATCCGCGGATCGCTGTGCCGCGCCTTTGTCGAAGTGCATCACCAGCATCACACCCACCATGATGAGTGCAATAGCCCGATTGAACCAGACGCCATCGAGGTGGACGCCAAGCAGTGCGCCGGCCACGGCACCCGGAATGGCGCACGCCGACAGGCTCAGGCTGAGCTGGAAATCCCTGAAACCGCGGCGGGCGAAGGTCACGATAGACACGATACTCTGTGCCAGGATGCCGATGCGGTTGGTGCCGTTGGCTACCGGGCCGGGCAGGCCCAGGAAAACCATGACCGGCACCGTGAGCAGCGATCCGCCGCCTGCGATGACATTGACAAACCCTCCGGCGATACCCACTACAATGAGCAGGGCCACCTGCCACAGATCAAGTTCCACCGCTAGTCTTCCGTCCAGGGTTCGCGCATGGTGACGAACTCCTCTGCTGTGGTCGGGTGAATACCAAGGGTGGTGTCGAAGATGGCCTTGGTGGCTCCGGCGCGCATGGCGATGGCGATGCCCTGGATGATTTCTCCTGCATCGGGCCCCATCATGTGCGCACCCACCACCCGGTCTGTGGCAGCGTCCACGATCAATTTCATGAAGGCCTTTTCATCGCGGCCGCTCAGGGTGTGCTTCATGGGCCGGAAACTGGTCTTGAACAGGCGGATGTTTTCGAATCTGGCGCGCGCCTCCTCCTCGGTGAAGCCAACAGTGCCAATGGTGGGCTGGCAGAACACGGCCGTAGGGATGAAATCGTAATCCACCTGCTGTTCCAGCCCGCCAAAATTACGGCGGGCGAAAGCCATACCCTCGGCCAGGGCCACCGGGGTAAGTTCGATGCCACCGGTGACATCCCCCAGGGCAAAAATGCTGGGTTCACTGGTGCGGTACTGGGCATCAACTTCAATGGCGCCGTGCTCATTCACCACCACGCCACATTTTCCAGGCCCAGGTCCGGCCAGGTGGGCTTTGCGACCGGTGGCATACAGTACCGCGTCCGCCTGTAGTTGGTTGCCATCTGTCAAGTCAACGGTCAAGCCGGCGGCGTCGCGGGCGAATGGATTTAACATTCGCCTCAAAGCGCAGGTCTACCCCGCTTTTGGCAATTTCCCGGGCGGCGTGAGCGCGGATATCGGCATCGAACCCGCGCAAAAACAACGGACCTCGATAGAGCTGTGTGGTGTGTGCGCCCAGGCCATTGAAAATGCCGGCGAACTCCACCGCGATATAGCCACCGCCGACGATGACCAGACGTTCGGGGAAGCTGTCGAGATCGAAAATTTCGTTGGAGGTCACCGCGTACTGATTGCCGGGAAAGTCCGGGATATGGGGCCAGCCGCCGGTCGCTATGAGTATCTTTTCCGCGGTGTAGTGTTGTTCCCCTACCGCGACGGTGTGGGCATCGATGATACGCGCGCGCCCGTCGAGCAGCTGTGCGCCAGCGCCGTCCAGCATCTTGCGATAGATAGCGTTCAGTCGCGCAATTTCGGTTTTCTTGTTATCCCGCAGCATGGCCCAGTTAAAGCGGGGTTTATTGCTGTCCCAGCCGAAGCCACGGGCGTCTTCAAAACCCTTGCCGAACTGGGCGGCGTACACATAGAGTTTTTTTGGCACGCAGCCCACGTTGACACAGGTGCCGCCCATATAGCGATCCTCGACAATGGCGACTCGCGCACCAAACCCCGCCGCCATGCGCGCCGCCCGGACGCCCCCTGAGCCTGCGCCAATTACCAACAGGTCATAGTCAAAGTTATTCACGGCTGTCCTTCTCGAAAATAAGGCCCAAGTCTAGCATCCCCGTTTTGTGTCTGGTGTTGATCAGGCTGCGGAACCAGTCTGACAGTGTTCTGCTCGCCCACTCAACACCAGCTGGCTTCGGCCGCAGGTCGTTTCAGCAGCTCTTCAATGTTGGCATTCAAAATGCGATAACCCACATTGCCGTAGAGTATCTGACGCCCTTCGTTCAGGACCCAGGTAGGGCTGCCTTTGATACCAAGTTCACGAGCACATTGCTGGTCCCCGCTAAGGCCCGCCATGGCCCGGCCATCCATCACACTTCCGCGTAACGCATTGGCGTCCAGCTGTTGGCTTTCGGCCAGTTCCAGCAACAGCCCAAGCTGACTGATGTCCTGGGCATCAACAAAAAAGGCACGGCGAATCCGCAAGGCCATGGCCTGGACGCTGGCGGCGTCATAAATAATACCGATCGCCTTGAGCAGCAGGTGCGCCGGCATGGAGGAACGTGGCCTGACCTGTTTCCAGATGGTGGCATGTACCGGGGTGTCTTCGAAGGGCGCGGCGGACGCTGTAACATGGGTACTGAATTTATCGAAGCCATCCTGCTGACCCCACCGCTGTAGAATTTTTGTGTGACTGTCGCCAAAAATATCCACATAGCGGTGACGAACTTCTATTCTATTACCCCACTGGCGCTGCAATTCTTCCAATCTTGGTTGCGCTATCCAGGCCCAGACGCAGAGCATGTCGGTGTAATAGTCAATGACGGTAGGTGGTGGCGTGCTGTCAATCATAAAACAACTTCCAATGTATTCCGGATCGGATTGTTCACAACATATCGTGTTGCTGAGTAGATAGTAGCGCAGTAGGACTATTTAGCCACGTCGACTACATGCCTGAAAAATGCCAGCGACTTTCTGAGAGACGCAAATAGTTTACAATCGTTATCACTATTTCGCGATAACAGGATTTAGATCAAGGAATTTTCGTTACACGGTTGTCAATTCGGCCTACACTGTAAAATGTAGTACTTCAAACCAATACGGAGCATCCACACAATGTTAGAAAAAGAACTGGCCAAGGCCACTAAAATGGCAGAACAAGCGAGCAGTAAAGTTGAATAAACTGCGCAAGCAGTTACTTGCTGAGTCTGAAAAATCCAACGCGCGTATCAAGCGCGAGCTCAGCATGGCACGCAAAAGGCATAAAACAGCGAATGCGCGATTGAAGAGCGCAAAAAATGCATTACGCAAAAAAGCAACGCCTGACAATCACAAGAAAGTCGAGGCGTTGATGAAACAGGCCCAGGAATTCGCAGAGTCGCTGCCCAAGATCGCCAAGGCAGCGTATGAGGCTGCAGAAAAGTACGTCTCGGTCAAAACTGATGCCGTTCTGGAGGATCGCAAAGCAAAAGCTGCAAACCAGGCGGCGAGCATGGTAGAGCGAGCTGCGGCCAAACCTGCGAAGAAGAAGCCAGCGGCCAAGAAAGAAAGTCGCAGCCAAGAAAAAAGCTGCACCCAGGAAGAAAGCACCGGCCAAGCGTAAGGCGGCTGCTCGATAAGTACTCGGTAAGCAGTCGGCGGCGCAGCCCGGGTGGGGCGCGCCGCTTCAGTCTCGCCCTGTCACTGGTCTCCCACCGTCGCCGCTTGCCTTTTATGACGCCGGATTGTTCTGTGCTGGTAATAGTAGGAAGGGAGACAAGATACTCCACCGGAAAGTCCAGGTTGGTGACATCGCTGTCCAACTTGATGCGGATCGGTTGATCAACGGTCAACCACGCGCCGCAGGCTTCACCTGCATCACAGATAAACAGGTCGTTGTCCGCATCGGTGCCGGCCACGATCTCATACTCGCCCGCCGGGATGTCGGTAAATCGAAATGGATAATTGGTCCCGTTACTCCCGGTAGTGCGCTGCGCCACAGTTTCATTGAGCAGGGGGTCGTATAACAGAATGTAGATAACCCCGACGTCCTGCGCGGTGTCCATACTTCCTACTGATACCAGCACCCGCACAGCGAGATTATTGATTGAGGATTGGGCGGTGATATCCGCCGTGTAGATACCCGGGGAGAGGTTTGCCCGATCCACGGTCACCCTGTACTCGCCCAGTCCTGCTGCATCCACATTCACCGGAGCAATCTGCAACCACGGCTGGGATACTGACAGGCCCAACAGTTGCAGATCGCCCTTTCCGTCATTGCGTAAAACCAGTGCCAGTGTTGTGCTGCTGCTACCGAAATTCAGTGTGCTGGCTGATGCCGCCAGGCGGGGATTGTCTGCGGGGGAAATGCCAGTGGCCTCCAGCGCAGCGAGTACCGAGCGCTGGGCGTTAATGATGCCATGGCCATATTGATCATCCCTGCCCGGCGTACCGAGGTCGTCACTGAGCGCTCCGGCGATCAATAGCGCGTCTATGTCGGTGGGTGTCAGGTTTGGGTTCACACTTTTCATTAGCGCCAGCACGCCCGCGACATGCGGTGCCGCCATGGAGGTGCCATTCAGGAAGGGATAGCCGTAGTTCACGCCGTTGCCGCTGATGGTGCCACCGGTACTCAATATCCCGTCCGGGTAGCCGTCGCCGTTGAGGTCCACACTGTTGTTGCCGCCTGGCGCCGCCACGTCAATCGTGGAGCCAGTACTGGAATAGGCCGCAAGTCGTCGCTGTGCGTCCACCGCGCTGACCGCAATGACACCCTCATAGGAGGCGGGGTATCCGGGCGAGGAACCAGCCTGGTTGCCTGCTGCGGCGACGACCAGGATGCCCGCTGCCCGCACCTGGTCATACAGATTCTGGGTGGCCTGGCTGAAGGGCGCCCCACCCAGGCTCAAATTGATTATGTCCGCTGGTTGCTGCGGCAGCGTGCCCGAGTCATTGGGTAGACCGGCGGCGAAACGTACAGCCTGGTCGACATCGTACGAGGTACCGCCGCCACCGGCGCCCAGTGCGCGGATGGGCATGATGCGCGAGTTATAGGCCACACCGGCCACACCCAGTTGATTATTGCCGCGCGCAGCTACCGTGCCGCTGACATGGGTGCCATGAAAACTTTCGGAGCCGCCACCCTGGGAGTCGCCCGGGTCCTGCGGGTCGGGATCAATACCGTCACCGTCGCGGGCGCTGTCGGGGTCGCGCACGAAGTCGTAGCCGTCCACCAGTTGTCCCGCAAGATCCGGGTGGTTGGCCAGAATGCCAGTGTCTACCACGGCGACCACGACCCCGGGATCGCCGGTGGTGGTGTCCCAGGCATCCGGCAGGCCTATCAGAGGGTAGTGCCATTGCAGCGGATAGGCTGCATCATCGGGCGTGGCCATCGCACTGACCCGGTAATTGGGCTCGGCGAAGCGGACGCGCGGGTCCTTGCGCAACGACTTGATTGTCATCAGCGTTTCCCAGCGCGCGCGCAGATCAGGATCGCCGATGACGTCGAATTTTTGGGCTGCGCTACCCAGACGCGCATCCATTTGTTGCGCGTTTGCCAGCTTCCGGTGCAGGGCCATCAGGCGCCCGCGACCGCGACCACCGGCGCGCTGTTCCAGGCCGAGGCGCCGCGTGATGTCCTCGTCCGGGGAAGATTTTTCGTTGTTTAGAACCTCATCCTTATAGGTCACCACCGCTTGCCAGGGGACTATCCTGTGCTCCAGCGGCTGGTACTGGGTTGGTGTGGAAGGCGCGCCGATGGCGAGAATATAGTTGGTGGCTCCAAAGTAGGCGGCTACGTTGACCAGATAGGTGCCGTCCCCAGGTACCAGCAGAGACTCCACCTCCCCGCCATTAATGGAGAATTCCAGAACTTTGCCCTGGGTGTCCATCAGATACAGGTCGGCATCGGCCTGTTCGAAATCTCCGACCAGCAGGGTCACACTCTGCCCCGCCAGCAGGTCTAGCAGAAAATAGTCATCAATGTCCCCTGAAACCTGTGAGCGGCCCTCAGCGCCACTTCCCGGTTGGTTAATGTAGCCGCCCAGGGTAATAGGGTTGGGAATTCTCTGGGCTTGATCCGGGGTATCGTTGCTCACTGCCGGTCTTGTCGGGTCGTTGGTATCGCTGTCCGCGAGACTGACTGGCAGATGTCGTGATGGTGCCGGTTAGCGTGAAAGTCTGAACCGGCGGTTCGGGATCCGGGGGATCAGGTGGAGTGCTGGTCGCACTTCCGCCGCCACCCCCGCCGCCACACGCAGTCGCCAGCAGGGAAATGACAAGACAGGCCAGCAGGTCGCGGAGGATGACTTTCGCATGATCTGCTCGATTATCCGTAGCAGCCTTTGGGATACCGAACGATAGCAGAGATTGAAGGTGTGCAGTACGGTTTTGTAAGTGGCTGTTTTTTTAAGTGACGAGGCCGCTGACGTCATTCTGCGCCAGGGCGCTTTGTGTATCCTATACTGCCAGTCTTGTCCCCTTGGCGGCTGTCATCAAATCGACACACAATGTTCACGGATGCTGCATAACTTCGGATATGCAATACGGCCATAAGACAGATCAGGAAGCGCGCGATGAACATTGAGGATTTTCCACAAACGGCTGCAGGCGGCTGGGATCAGCAGATCTGTCGCGCCCTGATTGACGAATTATGGACATTGCGCGAGGAGATGTTAGCGTCCGAGCAAAGCCTTGCCGTGCCGCTGTCCAGGGTGTCTGCCGATAACCGTGCCAGCGCGCGCAACCTCGTCCATTACCTGGCATTGCGGCAGCAGGATCGCCGCCCGCTGCAGGACAAGCTGGCATGGCTGGGGCTGTCGTCGCTGGGACGGGCCGAATCCCATGTGCTTGCCAATCTCGACAAGGTGATGGGCATCCTGCACCGGCTCACCGGCCAGACCTGGGACGAACGCTCGTCGGACGAGCCCATCGGCATCAACAGCAGCCGCAAACTGCTTGAACGCCATACGGCTGCGCTGCTCGGCGCCCGGCCAAGCGATCGCGCCGTGCGCATCATGGTGACGCTGCCCTCAGAAGCAAGGCTCGATTATGGTCTGGTGCATCAGCTCGTCGCCACCGGCATGGACATCGCCCGCATCAACTGCGCCCATGACGAGCCCGACGCCTGGACCTCGATGGCAACCCACGTGCGCCGCGCGGCCAAGGCGCTGGGTCGGCCGGTGCGCATCCTGATGGATCTGGGCGGACCGAAGCTGCGCACCGGCCTGGTGGCGCCCGGCCCGTGCGTACTAAAACTCAAACCCACCCGAGACCCGTTCGGACAGGTCGTCGACAAGGCACGCATCGGCCTGCGCCCGTTCGGGTCGCAGCTGCCTGTTTCCGGCGCGTCAGTGCATATCGGTGTGGAACCACAGTGGCTGGAACAGACTCGCCGCCGACGACCGGCTGGATCTGGTCGACGCCAGAGGCGCACGCCGCCATCTGCAGATCGTCGAATGCAGTTCGGGCGGGGCGCTCGCCGCGTGCGACAAAACCATCTATTTCGTACCCGAAACCCGGCTGAAGCGGCACGGTCGGCAGCAGGCGCATGGACCGCGGTCGACTGCCATCGCGGACCTGCCCCGCAAAACCGGAAGTCTGTGGCTGCAGCGCGGCGACACCTTGCGTCTGACAAGCGAAGGCGTCGCCGAACCCATGGAACGCGACACGACAGGCGTACACCACTCGGTCGTGTCGATCGCCTGCACGCTGCCCGAGGTCTTTGGCCAGGTCTGTGTCGGCGAGCGGATATGGTTCGACGATGGCCGCATCGGCGGCGTGATTCGGGAAGTGGATCCGGCAGGCCTGAGCGTCGAGATCGTGCATACCGACAAAGGCGGCAGCCGCCTCGCCGGTGACAAGGGCATCAATCTGCCCGACAGCCAGCTGGATCTGCCGGCATTGACCGACAAGGACATCGAGGATCTTGCGGCAGTCGCCCGCCACGCGGACCTCGTCGGACTGTCTTTCGTGCAGCACGGTCGTGATATCGAGGCGCTGCGCACCCATCTTGATGCATTGGGCGCCCACGCCATCGGCATCGTGCTGAAGATCGAAACCCGCCGGGCGTTCGAAAATCTGCCCGAACTGCTGCTGTCGGCCATGGCGAGTCAGTCCGCCGGGGTCATGATCGCGCGCGGTGACCTGGCGGTGGAATGCGGCTACGAACGGCTGGCGGAAGTGCAGGAGGAAATCCTGTGGGCGGCGGAAGCTGCACACATGCCGGTGATCTGGGCAACCCAGGTGCTCGAAACCCTGGCCAAGACCGGCCAGCCTTCACGCGCCGAAATCACCGACGCGGCGATGGGTGAACGGGCCGAGTGCGTGATGCTAAACAAGGGTCCTCATATTCTTGATGCAATGCGCGTGCTCGATGACATCCTCAAGCGCATGCAGTCACATCAGACCAAGAAGCGCTCGCTGCTGCGCGCCCTCGGCGCATGGGCACCAAAACAGCAGGCCTGAACATCGCATTGGAAATCGCCTATATTTTCAGAATAATCTTGCCCATGTGCTGCCCGCTCTGCATGTGCCCATGGGCCTGCTCTACCTGCTCCAGCGGATAGATACTGTCGATGATCGGCTTGATCTTGCCGCTCTCCAGATGCGGATAAATATGTTCCATGATCTCTGTAACCATCACTGCCTTCTGCGCAAATGTCTGGGCGCGCAGCGTGGAACCGGTCATGGTGATGCGCTTTATCAGTAGCGGCGCGAAATTGACCTCGGCCTTGAAGCCGTTCATGTAAGCGATGTTAACGATGCGGCCTTCCGGTGCGGCGATATTCAGGTTCTTCTGGATATAGTTGCCGCCGATCATGTCGAGGATGACATTGATCCTGTTGTTCAAGCCCAGCTCGGTGATGACCTACTCGAAATCTTCCGTTTTGTAATTGATCGCCCGCGTTGCACCGCGCGCTTCCAGTGCCCGACACTTTTCATCGCTGCCGGCCGTGGTGTACACCTCTGCGCCCAGG
This sequence comes from uncultured Gammaproteobacteria bacterium, assembly GCA_963844975.1. Classification (GTDB taxonomy): domain Bacteria; phylum Pseudomonadota; class Gammaproteobacteria; order Pseudomonadales; family Halieaceae; genus Marimicrobium. The sequence continues at coordinate 473,719 of CAWJQO010000014.1, forward strand.
GTGGAGCACATCAACACACCCATGGTGCCTATGCCGCTGGCACCGCCGTGGATCAGGACTTTTTCTCCCGCCTGCAGGCCGGCGCGCTGGAACAGGTTGTGCCAGATGGTGAGCAGCGCCTCGGGCAGGGCAGCAGCCTCACCCTTGCTGAACCCGGTGGGAATGGGCATGCACTGGCCGACAGGGGCCACGGCATACTCGGCATAGCCGCCGCCGTGGGTGAGTGCGCAAACGCGATCGCCCACATGCCACCCAGCCGCGTTGACACCGACAGCCACAATAGTCCCGGCAACTTCCAGACCCAGGATGGGCGAGGCATCCTGCGGCGGTGGATACAGGCCATTGCGCTGCAGCAGGTCAGCCCGGTTGATGCCGGCGGAATGCACCTTTATCAGCACTTCACCGGCTGCCGGTGTCGGGACCGGCCCGCTTGCAATACTGAGGTGATGGTCCTCGGGGTTGACTGCCACATAGCGGCAGTGATCGGGAATGTGGGTTGGCTCACTCATCGTAAAACTGTCCTGTGGCTGCTGCGGCCTGGTGTTTGCGCTGCGGGACTGCGCGGTTAGTGAGTCCCATTCTAGGCCGAATGACGCGTGGATTGCGCCACTTTCCAGGCGCGCTTTAATCTGCTCGTCAGTGAAGCCGAACTCCCGCAGGATTTCTTCGGTGTGCTGTCCTATCGTGGCCGCGCAGCTGCGGACTTCGCCCGGCGTGCGGCTGAAGCGCGGCGCTGGCGCCGGTTGCCACACCTCGCCGTCATCGATGAAAGTGCCACGGGCCTGATGATGGGGGTGATGGCGCACCTCGCCCATGGACAGCACGGGCGCGTAGCAGGCATTGGCGCCGGCAAACACCGCGTCCCACTCGTCGCGCGTCTTGCCCTTGATAATGGCAGCCATGCGCTCCTTCATCGCCGGCCAGTTCGCCGCATCGAACTGCTGCTCAAAGTACTTCGCCTCATCACCCAGCTTCTCCAGCAGCGCGGCGTAAAACTGCGGTTCGATGGAACCGAGCGGAAATATACTTGCCGTCCGCCGTCTCGTACACCTCGTAGAAATGCGAGCCGGAATCCAGCAGGTTGGTGCCGCGCTCATCGGACCAGAAGCCCACCTGGTTAGCGGCGAACGTGCTGGCCATCAGGGTCGCCGCGCCGTCGATCATGGCCGCGTCCACGACCTGCCCCTGGCCTGAGCCTTTCGCCTCCAGCAGCGCGCACACCATGCCGTAGGCGAGCATCAAGCCGCCGCCGCCGAAATCGCCGACCAGGTTGAGCGGGATAGCGGGCTTCTCGCCCGCCCGACCGATGGGGTGCAGCGCACCGGCGAGCGCGATGTAGTTGATGTCGTGCCCCGCCTCGCGCGCCATCGGGCCCTCCTGGCCCCAGCCGGTCATGCGTCCGTAGACCAGCGCCGGATTGCGGGCCAGGCAGACATCGGGGCCGAGCCCGAGCCGTTCCATGACGCCGGGACGATTACCCTCCAGCAGCGCGTCGGCCTGTTCGACCAGCGTCAACACGGTGTCGACGCCCGGCGGGTTCTTTCAGGTTGATGCTGATACAGCGCTTGTTGCGGTTGAGGAAGTCCAGTTTGGGATTGTGCGCGGCAGCGAACACACTGCCTCCCGGGCGCTCCACGCGAATGACATTCGCGCCCATGTCCGCCAGTAACATGGCGGCGAAGGGTCCCGGCCCGATGCCGGCGATTTCAATGATGGTCAGACCCTGCAGTGGACCCATGGCGTGTTCTCCGAATGTATTCCTGAAGTGGAGCAGGGTGCCGCGATCGCCGGGATACCGCAATGACGGTACAGGTCTTACTGAATGTCCGTGCAGATCAGGTGCTCAGACATCTTCACCTGCGGCATGCAGCCTAATACGGCACCCAGCTGCCGTGAAAGCCCATCGGCACTCGCGCTGGAATGAGTATGCGCGCAACTGGTTGTTCAGACATGGTGCTGGCATCCAGTATCAATACTTCGCTCTGGTCGCTGGAGTTATCGTAGACATAGCCCAACAACCAGCCGTCATCTTCAGATGTGCCGTTCGGGTCCTTTACGAACACCGCTTCACTGCCCTGGCGGCCTTCGCCCAATTCCACCGTGCGGGAACTGTCATTCCTGAGATCGTACTTGATATACCGTTCGCCGTAGGGCGCTGATGCGGCCAGCCCCGTTGTGTAACCGTAGCGATAGTCGAGGCCCACCACCGTGTCGCAGACCGTGGAAATTCCACGTGCGATCATCGATCTGTCGCTCGCTCACCGTGCCCGCTGCGCGGTCTATGACCCAGCGATGCAACGAGGCGGGGGCATCAATAGCACCATCCATCACGCTTTGCTTGCGGCAGACATCGACTACGATGTTGCCGCTTGACTCGTACGCATTCAGCGGGTGAAAAACATAGCACGGGTCTATGTCGTACCAGGTGACATCGGCATTGCCGCCGTTGCGCGGCATAACGCCAAGACGAGCACCGTAACTTTCATCCCAGCGGATGGGCAGGCCGCCGCTATCACCCATGTTTTCGATATTCCAGACGGCGGGCAGGTCCATCCATATCACGAAATTTCGCGTCACATTGAAGTCGTGCATCATGGTGCCGCCAGGCACGGTGATCTGTTCCGATTGCACCAGCTTCCCGCCCGCTGACACGCGGTGATAGGTCAGGTAGGGGGGGAAGATACCGTAGGCAAAAAAGAGCATCTCTCCGGTCTCGGGGCATATTTTGGGATGCGCCGTCATCGGTGTTTGCAGCTTGCCCTCGAAGTCATGTGCGCGCACGGTTTCCAGGTCGGGCGACACCTCCCATGGAAGATGAGCCTCCTCCAGGGCGAGAATCTTCCCGGCGTGATGGATGACGTGGGTATTGGCTGACGATTTATCCAGCTCCATCACCGCGGCAATAGGATCGCCATTCGGATCAGCAAACAGCGGCGTCCTCACATAGCGGTTGCGATACCAGTTCGCCCTGCCCTTCTCGATTTCAACCCCGTGAATCATGCCGTTGCCGAAAAACCAATGGCTCGACCAACCCGTTTGCGGATTGGACCATTGCGCAGCAGCCGCCCATTCAGTTCCGGGGGAATGGTACCGATCACCTCAAGAGAGTCGACCGTCCGTTCTTCAAACACCGGGGCAAAGTTTCCTTCCAGGTAAAAGGGTATTTCGGCTGGCTGGTTCATGGCGTTTAATCCTCAGAGTCTGGTGGTAGCGCAATCCGATGTTACACGCATCCGCTTGCGGACGGTATTTGCAGTATAGCCCCACTAGCCAAGTCAAAGCATTTGCGGCGCATGAGCCGACCCGCGTTGCGCCGAACTGCGATGAGGGCGATGGCTATTTCCCGGGTCAGGCATGACACAGCCGCAATGGCCGATGAATTTGTTTTGGTGCCATCAGTTAATCCTGTTCCGTGCGGCAATTTCCGGGGGGTACACTTTGCCCGAAGCCTGTCAATGCATCGAACTGCCAAAACGCCTACGGATTCCAACATGAGAACACTGATAGTATTTGCGCTCGCTCTCCTTATGCCACTGGCCGCCAATGGCGAAGTCGCCACTCCGACTACAGGAGTGCTGGAGATCAAGGTCACCAACGTTGAACACGGGAGTGGCACTGTCTACCTGGCAGTGCTGAGTTCCGCAGATGGATGGTTGGTTTCCCCAAGGAACCGTTCGGCTTCTCCGGGCCGATGGGTCCCTTCGGACCTCCAGGCTTTGATGATGCAGCCATCGATTTCTCGGGGAATAATGCCAGCGTGGAAATAAAGCTCAACTGATAGAGCCTCCGCACCTCGCACCGCTTCTAGACCTCGTAGAAATGTGAACCGGAATCCAGCAGCTTGGTGCCGCGATCGCCCGGATCCCGCAATGGCGTTACCGGTCTTACTGAGTGTCCGTGCAGATCAGCCGCTCAAACATCACCCGGGCTTCCTCCAGCTTGGCGAAGATCGGGTAGTCGCTGTTCATGGCCCAGCTGATGGTGAGCATGTTGAGCGTACCCACCACCATGGCGGCGAGGATTTCCGGGGAGAAATCGGTTTGCACATCCCCGAGTGCCACGCCCGCGGCGATCAGGCGGATAAAACTGGCCATGGCGCTGTCGCCTATTTCGCGCTGGCGCTCGGTATCTTCCGCGAAGGTGGAGGGCGCGAGCAGGATCAACTGGCGATCGACGTCGTCATAGCCGGCGAAGTTCGACTCTATATAGTCGATCATGGCTTCCAGCCGGGCGCGGGTGGTCTGGTGGTTGGCCATCAGCAGGCGCAGCATGGGTTCCGACTGATCGTAAAGCCGGGAGATGCCGAGGCCACCCAGCAGCGAGTGCTTGTTCGGGAAGTAGCCGTAGAAGGTGCGGCGCGCCACATCCGCCTGTACGCAGATCTGCTCGATGCTGGTCTCTTCAATGCCCTGCTCGCGAAACAAGCTATAGGCCGCTTCCTCTATACGGGTGCGGATCTCCTGTTTGCGTTTCTCGCGGCGCCCGACGGGCGCCTCTGCCGTGTCCATGAAATTTCCGTTAGACGGTTGCAATCGCGATAACATTAAACTATTTTGTATACAAATGTGCAAGTTTGCTCATTTGGGTAGTTATTGCTTCCCATCCAGCGAACAGGATTAAAGGTAATAAGCCAAATGTCTGAGCGTCTGATAGTGGTGTCCACGGATTGCCATGCCGGCCTGCCTATCGCCGATTACAAACCCTATGTGGAATCGAAGTATCACGAGATGATGGACATGGCGGTGCCCATCACCATCGACATGATGGAAAAAGCCGAATCCACGTTTCCTCATCAAGGAAATCAATGACGCCTGGCGGGCGCCGATCCAGCGTGAATTGACCGGCGCCTGGGACTATAAGGAACGCCTGAACATGCTGGCCAGGGACGGGATTGCCGCCGAGGTGATTTTCCCGGACGGCATCACCGAGAAGAACACACCGCCCTTCGGCGCTGGCCTCGGCCTGTCGCCCCGCGACATGGTGCCGGAACTGCAATGGGCCGGGCGCGATGGCGCACAATCGCTGGCTGGCGCAGTGGTGTGCCAATGACCCCGCCCGCCATATCGGGGTGGCCTCTATTCCGCTGCTGTGGGATGTGCAGCAGGCGGTGGATGCGGTGCGCTGGTGCGTGGACAACGGCCTGCGCGCGGTCATGATTCCCACGCTGTGGGGTGAGCAGGACCCCTACCATCACACCAAGTACGATCCCTTCTGGGCCGCTCTGCGAAGACCTTGGAGTGATCGTTCACTTTCACTCCGGCCCAGCCCCACACCCGGAATACTTCGGCGCGGGCTTTCCCGTGGAGGACAAGCGCGACGAGTTGCCCGGCGCCATGGGTATCTATTGTTCCGAGGTGATGTGGTGGTTGTACCGGCCGCTGACCTTCATGATCTGGGGCGGGGTGTTCGAGCGCTTTCCCCGGCTCAAGGCGATGATCGTCGAAGGCGGCACGATGTTCATGCTGCCGCCCTGGCTGCGCCTGATGGACTTCCATTACACCGAGGGACAGATCTCCGCCAAGCTGGGCAACTTCCGCAAGCACCTGTCCCTGAAACCCAGCGAGTACTTCCAGCGCAATATCGGGATTGGCGCGTCCTGCGTGCTGCGCCCGGACCTGGAGGGGCGCAATGACATCGGCCTGGAAAAAATCATGTGGGGCAGCGACTTCCCGCACCCCGAGGGCAGCTGGCCGAATACAGCACAGTATCTGAAGGACAACTTCAGCAACTTCCCGAAAGAGGACGGCCGCAAGATTCTGGGTGAGAACGCCGTGAACTTTTATGGACTGGACCGACAACGCTTGCAGGCCGTCGCCGACGAGATCGGACCAACGGTCGAGCTTTTCAACTAAACACAACTTTCAGCAGCAGATACCGACAGAGGACTTATGACAATCGTAGAAGCCTGTGAAGCAAAAACCAATGTCACGCCAGAGTTCCCCATGGGCTGGTATTCCGTCGCTCGCTCCCACGAACTGCTGGTGGGCGAGGTCAAGCCAGTGCAGGCGTTTGATCGTGAACTCGTGCTCTATCGCACCCGTTCCGGGCGGGCGGTGCTGCAGGATGCCTTCTGTCCCCACCTTGGCGCCCACCTGGGCTACAAGGGCCGCGTGGTTGGCGAGAGTGTGCGCTGCCCCTTCCACGGCTGGCAGTTCGGGGCCGAGGACGGCAAGTGCGTGAAGATACCCTACTGCGACGAGATACCCGAGCGCGCACAAATCCGCACCTGGCATGTCGAGGAAAAGAACGGCGAGGTCTACGTATGGTTCCACCCGGAAAACACCAGTCCCGAGTGGGGTCTGCCGGATCTTCCCGAGCTCGGCGACCCCAACTGGACCGCGCCGCGCTACACCGAGCACCTGGTGCCGGCGCATGTGCAGGATATTTGCGAGAACTCCTGCGATCCGGTGCACTTCCAGTATGTGCACAAGCAGATGTCTGTGCCCGCGTCGACCGTCACCATCGATGATGACGGGCGCACCATGCACCTGCATTCGGACATGTCGAACGCCGATTATCCGTCACACCTGCACGCCATCACCTACAGCCCCGGTTTCGCCCTGGTGCGCACCACCTATGGCCCCAATGCGGAAATGATCATGTACAACAGCGCCCAGCCCATCAACCGCAACGAGACGAGGATGCGCTGGACGCTTCTCGTGCGCCGTGAGATCGAGGATGCCGTGGGTGATGATGTGATGACCGGCATCATCGAGGGCCTGAATGACGACTACCCGATCTGGGCCAACAAGGTGCACAAGCACCGGCCGGTCCTCTGCAAGGAGGACAAGACCCTCGTGCTGTTCCGCAAATGGGTGCGCCAGTTCTACCTGACCTCAAGGGACAAGCGGGAGATCGCGTAGCGATGCGGGATTTCAACGGCAAGGTCGCGGTCATCACTGGCGGCGCCAGCGGCGTCGGTCGTTCACTGGCGTTTGCGCTGGGACGGCGCGGTGCGAAGATCGCCGTGGGTGATGTGGACAAAAATGCGATGGCGCGGGTGCGCGACGGATCTGGCGGCGGAGAACATCGATTGCCATCGTTGAGTTCTGCGATGTCACTTCCGTGCAGAGCCTGAACGATCTGGCGGACAAGGCCGAGGCCGCATTTGGCAGCATCGACCTGGTATTCGCCAATGCCGGCATCGGCGCGGGCGAGACCGGCGCCATGTGGGATTACTCGGAAAAGGACTGGCAGTGGTGCCTCAACGTCAACGTCTGGGGCGTGATCAATTCCATCCGCGCGTTTATGCCCAGGCTGGTGGCGCGCAACCAGGAGGCGCATTTTGTGGTGACCGGCTCCGGCAATGGCGCCTATGTGATCCTGCCGGACGCGCCGATCTACACCGCCAGCAAGGCGGCGGTGCACGCCATCACCGAGAACCTGCACTACCAGGTGCAGGCCGCGCAGAGTCCGGTCAAAGTCAGCGCGCTGTTTCCCGGCCCCCACGTGGTGGATACCGGCCTGTTCAACTCCGGCCGGGTGCGGCCGCAGGAACTGAAAAAAGACGTCGAGGGCAACGCCTCCGGCATCAACTCGGTCGAGGACATGAAAAGAATGTGCGCGGAGTTCGGCATCGAACTGCAGACCACGCACCCGGATGAAGTGGCGGAGATGGCGGTGGAGGGTTTGCAGCGAGACGCTTTCTGGCTATTGGCGACCACCCCGGAGACCGACGCGAAGATCCGCGCGCGCGCAGACATGATTCTCAACCGCACCACCCCCGTGCCCGCCATGGTGGGCTAAACATCAGTCACGAACCCAGCAATAAAACTAAGGATCAGCACTATGACCAACGCAGCAACCGCACCCCAGGGCAACCCGGGCGATATCGTCAATTGGCCCATGCTGAAGATCGTGTACCGCACCGATGCGGACAAGATCGCGGCGCTTGCTGCCACCGGGCATCGAGCCGGGCGCCAAACCCAACGTCAACCTGACTATCTACAACTTCCCGGTGCCGGATGAACCCGAGTACGGCATCGTCACCAGCGTGGACGCCAACTACAACGGCATCGCCGGCGAGTTCACGCTCGGCTACGGCATCGACCAGGAGTCGGCGATTTTTGTCAGCCAGGAAACCAACGGCCAGCCCAAGTACCCGTGCACCACCGAGTTCTATCGTCTCGGGCCCGCAGGTGAAGGCGCGTTGCACCCACCAGGGCTACACCTTTGTTGAGTTCCACGGCGCCTCCACCGGTCCCTCGGCGGCCGGCGAGCCGTTCGAGCAGAATGAGTGGTGGCTGAAGTACTCCCGTGCCGTGAGCGTGGGCGGTCCCGCCACCGGTTTCGATTTTCCACCCCATGTGGTGCGCGTGCGCAGCCAGTACGGCACAGCGTGGCGCGAGGAAGTGGAGGGCAAACTGGTGCTGCGCGACAGCCCCTGGGATCCGCTGGCCAGTTTGTTGCCGCTGCGTGAACAACTTGCCGCGTATCTCTGGTGGCCGACTTTCCTCGGCCGCGAGATGACGCTGGCGGGTAAACTGGATCCGCAGAAATTCCTGCCCTTTGCCGACACCATCTCCGGTTCGCGTTGGCCTGGCACGAACGGCGGTCCGAAGCGCGGGTGATCTTGCGGGAGCGACATGTCGATTTTGCCGGCTTCCGAGTGAGGCCTGCGCATCGGACACGCCGAGCTCAAGCCCCCATGGACGGGTTCACGGCGGGTCTGCAATACCAGGACAGCGCTGCATGAGTAGAACTACAAGTGCCGATACTGAAAACCTGGCTCCCTGTTGTTACCGGCATGCTCTGCTTCGGCCTCGGGGTCGGGCTCATGGCGGTCTATGGCTTCTTCGTAGCGCCGCTGTCACAGGAGTTCGGGGTAGGTGTCGCTGTACTGAATATCGGACCGGTCGCGTTGTTGCTGGTGCCAGGAATTCTCGGAGCCGCAATAGGAAAACTGGCGGACCGGCTGCCAATCCGCCGCATTCTGCTGGTTGGCGTGAGCCTGTCCATGCTGTCCCTGCTCGCCATCAGCCAGGCGCCGACGCTGGTGCTGGTAGCGCTGGGCTTCCTGAGTTTTTCACTTGGCCTGACGCTGTATGGGCCGGTAGTTATCAACGGCCTTATGGTAAAGCTGTACCCTGGACGTGAGGCCCGGGCTCTGGCGGTAGCGGCTATCGGCATGAGCCTGGCAGCCATCAGCTTGCCGCTTCTGGTGGGCAGTCTGCTGGCGCACCTTGATTGGAGAGAGGCCTTGCTGTGTCTCGCCGCAGGTGTACTCACAGTGTTATGGCTGGCCATCATTGTGGGAATACCGCCAGGTGTCGTGGGGACAGTGCCAGCAGCCCAGGACTCGACCGTGGCAACGTTCTATCGCAATCCGGCGTTCTGGCTGATCGGCTTGTGCGTCGCTCTGGGGCTCAACGTGTCTGTGGTGCTGGGGGTTTCCTATCCACCGTATTTTGCCAGCCAGGGCTACACGGTGGCCGATACGGGCTGGTTCCTGGCCATCTCCGGACTGTCCGGTTTGGTGGGTAAAAGTTGTCTCGCATGGCTGGGCGATGCCACGCGTTATTATGCGAAATGGCTGGTGGCGGCTCTGTTGTTGCTGCAGATAGCGGGCCTGGGACTGTTATTTATGGCCAACGATGCGTCCGGGGTAATCCCGGCGATGTGCCTGCTCGGATTTGGCATTGGCGCGTTTGTGCCGCTGCACCCCTACCTCAACAGCCGCTATTTTGATGCGTCCATCATCAGTCAGGTGACCGGTGCGCAGGCGCCCCTGTTTCTGCCATTTGGCCTGGTGGGTGCGCCGCTTGCGGGGTATGTCTTCGACCAGACCGGCAGTTATGACATGGTGTTTATAGCGCTTGCTGTCACGCTGGGGGCGGCGGCGCTATTGGTGTTGCGATTGCCAAAATCGGTAAAGTAGTAGTGTGTTATTCGTCGGTCAGGTGGTGACCGGCGTATTGCCGCTTCAGCCTATGGCCAAAAGCCGGTTCTTGGCGTCAATTCTGTGACCTCGTTGCGCCACATGTTGGCGATCGCGATTTTCCCCGTGGCAGGATCAACTGCTATACCCCGAAAGCTCTGGTGTTGATCTGGATGGGCAGGGTTGGCCGCGATTTCGTCAAGGCCGTTGTAAATGACGCCAGAGATGGCCGCTTTACCTGCAGGGTCTGCAATATGATCGCGCCAACTGGTGAGATCAATATAACCGATAGTCGATGTGGCTTTGTCCAATGTTACCCGGGCTTCATTAGCTAAGGTAAACCAAAGTCGATTTGATCTTGAA
>CAWJQO010000015.1:0-116134 GCA_963844975.1 uncultured Gammaproteobacteria bacterium
GTACCCAATTACAGGCCTGGCGCCTGGCGATCCAAAGATCTGAGTCCATTGCGGGATTGGGTCACGTTACTTGCATCGGAGTGCGGCTCCGGTACAATTGCGTGGCCTTTTTTTGTGGTATCCGAAAGGCCGTCGTGTCCCCTTCGTCTAGTGGTCCAGGACACTGCCCTTTCACGGCGGTAACAGGGGTTCGAACCCCCTAGGGGACGCCATTGTTGATCAAGCCCGGCACTGTTCCGGGCTTTTCGTTTTCACGGGCCGGCACACATTATTCGTTGCAAATGCAGGGCATATCATGAGTCGTTACTGGAGTGATGTGGTCAATACACTGACGCCCTATGTGCCAGGGGAGCAGCCGCAGCTCAAGAAACTGGTCAAGTTGAACACTAACGAGAGTCCCTACCCGCCCTCTCCCAGAGTGTTACAGGCAATAGCTGCCGTTAATGCAGACACATTGCGCCTGTACCCTGATCCAGAATCCCTGCTACTACGGCAGGCTATTGCTGCGCGCAATGGCTTGCGGCCAGAACAGGTGTTCGTTGGTAATGGCTCGGACGAGGTGATTGCCCTGGCCTTTATGGCGCTGCTGAAGCATGAGCTGCCACTTTATTTTCCCGATGTCAGTTACAGCTTTTATCCGGTTTGGTCACAGCTTTATGGCATTAACTACACAACGGTTCCTGTGGGGAGCGACTTCAGCATTGATCCCGCGACCTACCCGGCACGCAACGGCGGTATCATCATTCCCAATCCGAATGCGCCTACCGGTATGTTGATGAGCCTGGACGCGATCCGCACCTTGCTGTGTAAAAGCACTGACTCGGCGGTGGTCATCGATGAGGCTTATATCGATTTCGGTGGAGAGTCAGCGGTGCAGCTGATCAATGAATTTGATAATTTGCTGGTCGTGCAGACACTCTCCAAATCCCGGGCACTGGCGGGATTGCGCGTGGGTTTTGCGATGGGCAGCAGTGTACTGATTGAAGCGCTGGGGCGGGTGAAGAACTCCTTCAATTCCTACCCCTTGGATGTGCTTGCACAGCGAGCCGCACTGGCTTCGATAGAGGATGAGGATTACTTTCGCACTAGCTGCCAGCGCTTGATAAACTCGCGTGACACGCTGTGTTCAGCGATGGCCGCACTGGGATTTACGGTGCTACCTTCGGGAGCTAATTTCATCTTTGCCAGCCATGCGCAATATCGTGCCAAAGACTTGTTTTCCCGCCTGCGGGAGCGTGGCATCGTGGTTCGGTATTTTGACAAACCGCGTATCGATAACTACCTGCGCATCTCCATAGGAACGGAAGAGGCCAACACGGCCCTGTTGGCCGCATTTCGGGATTTACTCCGTTAAACCTTTCTCAGGATAACACTGCCGATGCTGTAACCGGCTCCGAAGGAGCACAGCACTCCGAGGTCTCCGCTTTTCAAATCCTTGCGATGTTTGTGAAAGGCAATCACAGAGCCGGCGGAGCTGGTATTGGCGTATTCATCCAGTATAGTCGGAGCCTCTTCGGCAGTCGCGTCACGGCCCAATACGCGCCGGGAGATCAGTTGGTTCATGCTGAGGTTGGCCTGGTGCAGCCACAGGCGCTTCAGCTGGCTCGGTGCAATTTCCAGGGCTTCCAACTGAGTTGAGATTTGTGCGGCGACAGCTGGGCACACTTCCTTGAACACCTTGCGCCCTTCCTGCATGAACAGCTTGTCCGGCGCTCCCACACCGGACTCGTCCGCGCGATTGAGGAAGCCAAAGTTATTGCGGATATTGTTGGAATAAATCGTTTGTAACTTGCAGTCAACAATCACGTATTGCTCGCTACTGATGGCAGTGGTGGCGCTCTCTACAATCACCGCCGTACACACATCGCCGAAAATAAAGTGTGAGTCCCGATCGCGGAAGTTGAGATGGCCGCTACAGATCTCCGGGTTAAGCATCAGCACGCATCTGGCACTGCCGGTATTTACGGCGTCTCGGGCCTGCTGGATACCGAAGGTGGCGGACGAGCAAGCCACATTCATGTCAAACCCATAGCCTTTGATACCCAGGGCATCCTGGATTTCGATAGCCATGGCCGGGTAGGGGCGTTGCATATTGGATGCGGCAACAATGACGGCATCGATATCCGCGGCAGTCTTGCCAGCCTGCTGCATGGCTTCGCGGGCGGCGGCTACAGCCATCTCACACTGGATAGACTGCACCTCGTTGGGTCGTTCGGGGAGATTTGGTATCAACCTTCGGGGATCCAGGATTCCGCCCTTGTTCATGACATAGCGCGATTTGATTCCCGAGGCCTTTTCCACAAACTCTGCTGAGGAAGGCTGCATAGGTGCCATCACCCCCGCAGCGATCTGATCGGCGTGTTCGGCGTTATAGATTTCGACATAGGCATTGAACGATTCCACCAGTTCCTCATTGCTGATGGACTCAGGAGGGGTGTAAAGACCGGTTCCGCTGATGACGATGTCAGGCATGGTGGATCATTCCAGTAATTAACCAAGGTAGGCTGTGTGCGCCAGGCATTAAAAGAACGACCCTGACGCCTTATTTAAGCAAGCACACTATTACCTAACGCTGGTCCAGCGGCACGAAGTCGCGCTGCGCATAGCCTGTATAAAGTTGCCGGGGTCGCCCGATCTTGTAGCTGCCGCTGATCATCTCGTTCCAGTGCGCAATCCAGCCGACTGTGCGGCCCACAGCGAAGATCACTGTGAACATGCTGGTCGGGATACCAATTGCCTTGAGAATGATGCCGGAGTAGAAGTCGACATTGGGGTACAGTTTCTTCTCGATGAAATAGGCATCAGACAGGGCGATCTCCTCAAGGCGTTGCGCAATCTCCAGCATCGGATCATGTTTGATACCCAACTCAGCCAGCACCTCGTCCGCAGCCTGCTTCAGCACTTTGGCGCGCGGGTCGAAGTTTTTATACACCCGGTGGCCGAAACCCATCAGTCGGAATGGATCATTCTTATCCTTGGCGCGTGCCACAAACTCGTCGATCCTGGATACATCGCCAATTTGTTGCAGCATCTGCAGTACGGCTTCATTGGCACCTCCGTGCGAGGGCCCCCACAGCGCAGCAATGCCGGCGGCGATGCAGGCAAAGGGATTGGCGCCGGAGGAGCCAGCGAGGCGCACTGTTGACGTGGAAGCATTCTGCTCATGGTCAGCATGCAGCAGGAAGATGCGATCCATGGCCTTGGCCAGCACCGGACTGATCTTGCTCGGTTCGCAGGGATTGCCAAACATCATATGCAGGAAGTTCTCGGCATAGCTGAGGCTGTTGTCCGGGTACATAAACGGTTGACCGGTGGAATACTTATAGCTCATGGCCGCCAGAGTGGGCATTTTGGCGATCAGTCGAAAGGCGGCAATCTGTCGGTGATGTTCGTCGGATATTTCCAGGGAGTCGTGGTAGAAGGCAGAAAGAGCGCCCACTACGCCACACATGATGGCCATTGGGTGGGCATCGCGGCGAAAACCGTTGAAGAAGGTACGGATTTGTTCATGGACCATCGTATGCCTGTGAACCGTGCCCACAAACTTCTGTTTTTGCGCTGCAGTGGGTAGCTCGCCATACAGCAGCAGGTAGCAGGTCTCCAGGTAGTCGGATCGCTCGGCCAATTGATCGATGGGGTAACCTCTGTGCAGGAGAATGCCTTTGTCACCATCGATGAAGGTAATCCGGGACTCACAGGAGGCGGTGGAAACAAAACCGGGGTCGTAGGTAAACAGGCCTTTCGCTGTCAATCCGCCTACATCTACGACATCCGGACCGAGAGTGCCGGAGTAAACCGGAAGCGCGATGGGATCGTCAATTCCGTCGATTTTGATAGTGGCTTTTCTGTCGCTCATGGGAGTCCTGGGAAGAGTCTGCAGGCGGACGACCACTATAAAGTCCACGAGATTTTTGTCAATTGAACCTGCTTCTATTGCCGCGAAAAACAGACAATTGAATGGACATTCGTGTAATCCGCTGAGCGACCGCAAGTCATGCTTGTGCAGGTATCGAAGCAGGTTCACCGTGGCAGTTTGTATTTATTACCGTAAATGCCTATAATCCCGCGCGTTTTATTTGTCTGCCCATAGCTTGCGGTCGACGTAATATCTGGCACCTCGCCAACCCGATTAATCGCCCGCTGGGGCGTCAATAAAGACGGTACCCAATTGTGAAAGACAAACGCCCTGTAAACCTGGACATGCTCTCCATTCGACTGCCGATTACTGCGTGGGCATCCATCACCCATCGCGCTACCGGCGTATTCCTGTTTGCCGGCATCGCCCTGATGTTGTGGACACTTGATGCCAGCCTCGCCAGCCCCGAAAGCTTTGCCTCACTGCAGGAGAGCTTCAACAATCCGCTGCTCAAGTTGATCATCTGGGCGGTGATGGCGGCTTTGATCTACCACTCACTGGCTGGCATCAAGCACCTGATCATGGATATGGGCATAGGTGAAACAATGGCCGGCGGCGTACTTGGTGCCCGTATTGTCATCGCTCTCTCGGTGGTATTCATACTCGTTGCGGGGATCTGGATATGGTAACTGCAGTAACAAGTATGGGACGGTCCGGGCTCTACTGATTGGCTGATGCAGCGGGTCAGTGCTGTGATCCTGTTGGCCTACTTTCTCTATGTGGGCGGTGTTTTGGTCTGTGGAGTCGACTACGGCGCATGGAAAGAATTGTTCTCCCAGACCTGGATGCGGGTCTTTAGCATGCTGGCGCTGGTGTCGTTGGGCGTTCATGCCTGGGTCGGCTTGTGGTGCAGTGTTTACTGATTACTTCACCGAGCGCATGATGGGCACTGCCGGAAATGTGCTGCGCCTGGTTGGCGCAGATCGTGTGCGGCATCACCATGTTTACGTATGTTGTCTGGGGCATCCAGATATTGTGGGGTTTGTAACAATGGCGGCTCTTCGTACTATTTCATTCGATGGTGTCATCGTGGGTGGTGGCGGTGCGGGTATGCGCGCGGCCCTGCAACTGGCCCAGTCCGGTTTCAAGACAGCGGTGATCTCCAAGGTGTTTCCCGACTCGCTCCCACACTGTATCCGCACAGGGCGGCATCACCTGCGCAATCGCCTCGGCAGATCCCAATGACGATTGGCGCTGGCATATGTACGACACCGTCAAGGGTTCCGACTACATCGGTGACCAGGACGCGATCGAATATATGTGCAGCGTTGGCCCCGAGGCGGTATTCGAGCTTGAGCATATGGGCTTGCCATTTTCACGCACCGAGGAGGGGCGTATCTACCAGCGCCCCTTTGGCGGCCAGTCCAAGGACTACGGCAAGGGCGGTCAGGCGGCACGCACCTGCGCCGCGGCAGACCGCACCGGCCACGCGCTGCTGCACACGCTTTACCAGGGCAATATGAAGAACAAGACGGTGTTCTTCAATGAGTGGTACGCAACCGACCTGGTCAAGAATCAGGACGGTGCGGTGGTGGGTGTCATGGCGATCTGTATAGAAACCGGCGAAGTCGTCTACATCAAGTCGAAGGCGACGGTGTTCGCCACCGGTGGGGCAGGAAGAATCTACGCCTCTACTACCAATGCCCATATCAACACGGGCGATGGCATCGGCATGGCCCTGCGCGCCGGGTTCCCGGTCCAGGACATCGAGATGTGGCAGTTTCACCCCACGGGTATCGCCGGGGCCGGAACGCTGGTCACAGAGGGTTGCCGCGGCGAGGGCGGCTATCTGATCAACAAGGACGGCGAGCGTTTTATGGAGCGTTATGCTCCCAATGCCAAGGACCTCGCGGGTCGCGACGTGGTGGCACGCTCAATGGTTCTCGAGATCATCGAGGGCCGGGGTTGCGGGCCGCAATGGCGACTATGTACTGCTCAAACTGGATCATCTGGGCGAGGAAGTGCTGGAAAGTCGGTTGCCGGGAATCTGTGAGCTGTCGCGTACCTTCGCCCACGCGGATCCGGTTAAGGAGCCCATGCCGGTCGTGCCTACCTGTCATTACATGATGGGCGGTATTCCCACCAATATTCACGGCCAGGCCCTGACGATTGACGCCAGTGGCAAGGACGTCGGTCATTCCGGGGCTCTATGCCTGTGGTGAGGTGGCCTGCGTATCCGTGCACGGCGCTAACCGCCTCGGTGGAAATTCGCTGCTGGACCTGGTGGTCTTCGGTCGCGCTTCGGGCCTGCTATATCGAGAAAGCGCTGCGAGAAG
The DNA here is from genome assembly GCA_963844975.1 of uncultured Gammaproteobacteria bacterium. Taxonomy (GTDB): domain Bacteria; phylum Pseudomonadota; class Gammaproteobacteria; order Pseudomonadales; family Halieaceae; genus Marimicrobium. Next base: position 6,193 of record CAWJQO010000015.1, read on the forward strand.
GCATCGAGATGAGGGAAGCGTCCGAGAGCGATATCGAGCAAGCCACTGTCGCGACTGGACAAGCTCAACAACTCCAGCGGCGGTGAGAACTGTGGCGGCCCTGCGCAAGGAGTTGCAGAACACCATGCAGAACTATTTCGGTGTGTTCCGCAACGGCGCAGTTCATGCAGGAAAGGGATAGATCAAACTGGCTGATCTGCGCGGGCGGATCGAGAGTGCAAGGCTGGACGACAAGAGCATACGCCTACAACACCGCGAGAATCGAGGCGCTTGAGTTGCAGAACCTGCTTGGAGGTGGCAGAGGCGACTGCCATAACCGCAGAAGCGCGCAAGGAAAGCCGGGGTGCGCATGCGCGCAAGGATTTTGATTCCCGCGATGATGAGAACTGGTTGTGTCACTCGCTGTATTTCCCGCCGACAAGCGGGTGGGCAAGCGCGCAGTGAATTTCGAGCCGAAAACCGTCGATACCTTTAAGCCGAAAGCGCGTACGTATTAAGGGGCAGTGAACCATGTTGCAAGTAAGTATTTACCGCTATAACCCGGAAATAGATGCCGAGCCCTACATGCAGGACGTGCAGGTGGATACCGGCGGCAAGGACCTGATGGTGTCTGGACGTGATGGAACTGATCAAGGCACAGGACACCACTGTGGTCTTATCGTCGTTCCTGTCGCGAGGGCGTGTGCGGCTCCGACGGCGTCAACATGAACGGCATCAATGGTCTGGCCTGCATTACCCCGCTGTCGGAGACCGTCAGCGAACAACAAACTGGTGCTGCGCCCGCTGCCAGGATTGCCGGTAATTCGCGACCTGGTGGTGGACATGAGCATGTTTTATGCGCAGTACGAGAAAGGTACAGCCCTACCTGCAGAACGATTCACCTGCGCCGGCTATTGAGCGCCTGCAGTCACCTGAAGACCGGGAGAAGCTCGATGGGCTGTATGAGTGTATTCTCTGCGCCTGCTGTTCCACGGCCTGTCCGTCTTTCTGGTGGAATCCTGACCGCTTTATCGGGCCTGCCGGATTGTTGCAAGCGTATCGCTTTCTGGCGGACTCACGCGACACGGCTACCGAAGAACGGCTGGATCGGTTGGATGATCCATTCAGCGTTTTTCGCTGTCATGGTATTCAGAACTGTGTCAATGTGTGCCCCAAGGGCCTTAACCCCACCCGGGCGATTGGCCATATCCGCAACATGCTATTATCACGCGCGACCTGAAATTAGATTATTGCTGTAACCTATTGATTATGTAGAGTAAATAGTGTTTTTTCCGCATGTTAAGTCCCGTAGCGGACAGTGGGAAATCCTGCAAGCTCCGCCTAATAAGCGTGCTTCCAGTCACCGACCCGGTGTTTTGGGGGAAGCGCAGGATTTGTCGATTGAGCCCCGGGAGGGGTCCTGATGCAACATAGTTCCATGGAATCGCTGTGGCAAAGCTCCCATATTGCTGGCGGCAACGCCACCTATGTGGAAAATTTGTACGAGACCTACCTGAAAGACCCCAACGCGGTACCGGAGCAGTGGCGCGATTATTTTGACAAGCTCCCTCTGGTGGCGTCCGACATTGTCCAGATCGAGGATGTACCCCACTCGGTGCTTCGCGAGCGCTTCGCCCAGATCAGCAAAATGCGCGTGCGCACGGATGCGACCGTGCGGCACGACTCCCAGGCAACCGAATACGAACGCAAGCAGGTGCGCGTGGTGCAATTGATTTCCGCCTATCGCCAGCGCGGTCACCAGAAGGCACAACTGGACCCATTGGGTTTGGCCGAGCGCAAGGCAGTAGCCGACCTTGACCTGGGGTTCCACCAGCTTTCATCTGCGGATTTCGATACGGTCTTCCAGACGGGCACTCTCCATATCGGCAAGGCGGATGCCACCCTCGGTGAAATCTACAAGGCGCTCGAAAGTACCTATTGCAACTCGATTGGCGCTGAGTTCATGCATATCGTCGATACCACCGAACGCCACTGGATCATGCAGCGGATGGAGGCGGTGCGCGCGGCGCCAGACTACGGGAAGGATGTCCGGCTGCACTTGCTCAACCAGCTGATCAATGCCGAGGGACTGGAAAAATCCCTGGCCTCCAAATATCCCGGAACCAAGCGTTTCGGGCTGGAAGGGGGAGAGAGCCTTATTCCCATGTTGTCGGAAATGGTGCAGCGCTGCGGTTCTTATCGGGCCAAGGAAATCGTTATGGGTATGGCGCACCGGGGCCGCCTCAATGTGCTGATCAATATTCTGGGGAAAAATCCCTCCGAGTTATTTGCCGAGTTCGAAGGCAGGGCCCAGTATGAAAGCTCCGGCGATGTGAAATACCATCAGGGCTTTTCCTCCAATGTAATGACCGCAGGAGGAGAGGTGCATCTGGCACTGTCCTTTAACCCATCTCATCTGGAGATTGTAGCTCCGGTGGTGGAGGGCTCTGTGCGCGCGCGGCAGGAGCGACGCCAGGATAAAAAGGGCGACCTGGTGGTGCCTATCGTGCTGCACGGCGATGCGGCGTTTGCGGGCCAGGGCGTGGTGATGGAGACCTTCCAGATGTCCCAGACCCGCGCCTATAAGACCGGCGGCACCATCCACATCGTGCTGAACAACCAGGTGGGCTTCACTACCAGTAAGCGAGAGGATGCCCGCTCAACCGAGTATTGCACTGATGTAGCGAAGATGGTGCAGGCTCCGATATTTCATGTTAACGCGGATGACCCGGAGGCGGTACTTTTTGTCACGCAGTTGGCCGTTGATTACCGCACTGAGTTCAAAAAAGACGTGGTAATAGACCTGATCTGTTATCGCCGTCGTGGCCACAACGAAGCGGATGAGCCGACCGTGACACAACCGGTGATGTACAAAAAAATCGCCAAACATAAGACCACCCAGGAGCTGTACGCTGAAAAACTCGTCAGCGAAGGGCTGATCAGCGAGAGTGAGGTTCAGACACTGGTGGATCGCTACAGGGCAGCGCTTGACCGCAATGCCCCATTGGTCAGCAGTCTGGTATCCGAGCCTAATAAATCCCTGTTTGTGGATTGGACGCCGTATCTGGGGCACCACTGGACGCTGCAGTGTGATACGCGCATGGATCTGCACTCGCTGCAGGCACTGGCCCACACTACCAATACGCCCCCGGACAGTTTTCCGTTGCAGCGTCAGGTAGCAAAAATTCTGGAAGACCGCCGCAAGATGGCGGCTGGCGCTATGCCCCTAAATTGGGGTTTCGCCGAAAATCTGGCCTATGCGTCCCTGTTGCAGGCGGGATTTCCCATTCGTCTGACCGGCCAGGATGTTGGACGGGGGACGTTCTCCCACCGGCACGCCGTGTTGCACAACCAGAAGGATGGCAGTGATTATATTCCCTTGCAGCATATCGGGGATGGCCAGGCAAAATTTGGTATTTACGACTCCCTCTTGTCTGAGGAAGCGGTGTTGGCGTTCGAGTATGGTTATTCCACTACGCTGCCTCAGGGGCTGGTCATCTGGGAGGCCCAGTTTGGCGATTTCGCCAACGGCGCCCAGGTGGTCATTGATCAGTTTATCACCAGTGGCGAACATAAATGGTCACGCTTGTGCGGCTTGACGATGCTGCTGCCACACGGCTATGAAGGGCAGGGACCGGAGCATTCGTCCGCACGGCTGGAACGGTTCCTGCAGTTGTCTGCGGAGCACAACATCCAGGTCTGCGTGCCCACAACGCCGGCCCAGATATTCCATTTGCTCCGGCGTCAGGCCATCCGTCCCCTGCGTAAGCCATTAGTGGTGATGTCGCCCAAGAGTTTACTGCGCCACAAGGAAGCCACGTCTACTGTTGAGGAGCTTGCCGAGGGCCATTTTTACAATGTTCTGGATGAAACAGATGATCTGGACAAGTCAAAAGTGCAGCGCATCATTATTTGTAGTGGCAAGGTGTTTTACGATTTGCGTGCTGCGCGACGCGAGCGCGGACTGGAGCATATCGCGATTCTGCGCCTGGAGCAGCTGTACCCCTTTCCCGAGGCTGAACTTGCAGGAAATATTGACCCGTTCGTATGCCAATATTGTCGATGCAATATGGTGCCAGGAAGAGCCCATGAACCAGGGGGCCTGGTATGCAAGTCAACACCACATGCGACGCGTGATCCAGCGTCACAAGGTGGATGTGTATCTGCGTTACGTGGGGCGCGACTCGTCCGCAGCTCCTGCTGCAGGCTATATGGCGCTGCATGTTGCGCAGATGCAAAAATTTATTGATGAAGCCCTTGGCGAAATGCCCTGGGGTAATTAGGGACGACCAGATTTTTTAAGGAATTGAAATGGATATTGAAATAAAGGCACCTGCCTTTCCCGAATCCATCGCTGATGGTGAGGTGGCCGCCTGGCACAAGTCGGAAGGTGAGGCAGTAGCTCGTGATGAACTGATAGTCGAGATAGAAACTGACAAGGTTGTTTTAGAAGTGGTGGCGCCTGCAGATGGCGTCATTACCAGGATCCATGCCCAGCGAAGGTGACACCGTACAAAGTGAACAATTGCTAGCCGTAATGGAGCAGGGCGCCGATTGCAGCTGCAACTTCGGCATCCAAGGCTGCCGCGACAGCAACTGCTACGATAGTGAAAGACACCGCTACGGCTGAACTGATGGGGCCCGCCGCCCGGCAATTGGTTGAAAAGCACAAGCTGGATATCAGCGCAATCAAGGGTAGCGGAAAGGGCGGACGCATTAGCAAGGAAGATGTTCTCAACTATATGAATGCGCGTGATGTGTCGCCCGACTACAGGCCCGATGCCGCCATCCGTCGATGCAGCCGTGGTCGAGAAAATGCCGGTTGGTCCATCCAGCGAGCGGGTGGAGAGACGTGTCCCCATGACACGCATGCGCGCCAGAATTGCTGAGCGACTGCTCAACGCAACGCACGAAACGGCCATGCTCAGCACCTTTAACGAGGTTAATATGGCGCCTGTGATGGCGCTGCGCAGCAAGTATAAGGACCAATTTGAAAAGACACATAACGGCACTCGGCTTGGATTTATGGGATTTTTTGTCAAGGCTGCGTGTGAGGCCCTGAAGCGATTTCCCGCGGTAAATGCTTCCATTGATGGCAACGATGTCGTCTACCATGGCTATCAGGATATCGGCGTCGCGGTTTCTACCGAGGGCGGTCTCGTGGTGCCCGTATTGCGCGATGCAGACTTTATGAGCCTGGCAGATATTGAGGCCGCTATCAGGGACATGGGACTGCGGGCCAAAGACAATAAATTGAGTATTGAGGATATGACCGGCGGTACCTTTACCGTGACCAATGGAGGTGTATTCGGCTCGCTGCTATCTACACCCATCCTCAATCCGCCGCAGACGGGTATTCTTGGTATGCACAAGATACAGGACCGTCCCATGGCCGTTGATGGCCAGGTGGTGATTTTGCCCATGATGTATCTGGCGCTGACCTATGATCACCGCCTGATTGACGGAAAGACAGCGGTACAGTTTCTGGTGGCGATCAAAGACCTGATTGAGGATCCCGCCCGGATACTTTTGCAACTGTAGGCACATACAATGCTGGCAAAGCTACACGCTGCGATACTGCAGCGCTTCTATTGTGAAGCGAACTTTTATTGGGAATGACGATGGCTGACAAATATGATGTAGTGGTAATTGGATCGGGTCCCGCCGGTTATGTTGCAGCGATCAAGGCCGCGCAACTCGGTTTGAAGACGGCCTGTGTAGAGCAGTGGCTGGATGACAAGGACAAGGTTCAGTTGGGTGGCACCTGCCTCAATGTCGGCTGTATTCCCTCCAAGGCACTACTCGATAGCAGTTACAAATTTGCCGAGGCGCGGGACAGTTTGGCTGTTCATGGCATATCGGTAAAAGACGCCCGAGATCAATGTGCCCGCCATGTTGGCTCGCAAGGACAAGATAATCCAGCAATTGACTGGCGGTATTGCCGGCCTGTTCAAACACAATGGTGTTACCGCCATTTCGGGCAAGGGCAAGGTATTGGTCGGTGCGAAAGTTGAAGTGACCGACCACAGTGGCACTGTACAGTTGCTGGAGGCGGGGAATGTCATCATCGCCGCTGGTTCATTGCCCGTTAACATCCCTCCCGCACCCATAGACAACGAATACATTATCGACTCCACCGGCGCGCTTACACTGGCCGAAGTGCCCCGTCGACTGGGTGTCATTGGTGCCGGTGTTATTGGTCTGGAGTTGGGCAGTGTGTGGCGTCGCCTTGGGTCAGAGGTTGTGATGCTGGAGGCGTTGGACGAGTTCTTGCCGATGATGGACGTCCAGATCGCAAAAGAGGCGGGCAATATTTTCAGGAAGCAGGGCCTGGATATTCGCCTCGGCGCCCGGGTAACCAGGGCGGAAGTCCATAATGGCAGTGTGCAAGTGACGTACTCAAGTGCCGATGGGGAACACTCGGAGTCCTTCGACAGGTTGATCGTGGCAGTGGGACGCAGGCCGAACTCCCAGGGTCTGTTTGCATCCGACAGCGGCGTAACGCTGGACGAGCGCGGCTTCATCTATGTCAACGATAATTGTGAAACTGAAGCACCCCATGTATATGCGGTAGGTGATATAGTGCGCGGCCCGATGTTGGCACACAAGGGCTCGGAGGAAGGTATCATGGTAGTCGAGCGGATTGCGGGTAAGCAGGCCCAGTTGAATTATGATTGTATCCCTTCTGTTATCTATACCCATCCGGAAATCGCGGCCGTGGGGAAAACGGAGCAGGAACTGAAAGCAGATGGCGTTGAATACAAGACCGGGGTGTTCCCGTTCGCAGCCAGTGGCAGGGCGCTGGCAGCCAATGATCCGGATGGGATGGTAAAACTGATTGTCGATGCGGAGACGGACCGTATTCTGGGCTGTCATATTGTCGGCGCCTCGGCGGCCGATTTGGTCCAACAAGTGGTGATTGCCATGGAGTTTGGATCTAGCGCTGAGGACCTGGCCTTGACGGTATTCAGTCATCCAACCTTGTCCGAGGCAGTGCACGAAGCAGCATTGGCGGTGGATGGGCATGCTATCCATATCGCCAATCGTAAGAAACGATAGCAAAATTCGTCCGGACGCGTACAACAGAATAAATTGCCGACGCGTGTGGATATTCACGGGCTCATTTGGTGTTGCAGTAGTTGCTGGATAGCCTTAATTAATGGCAGTCAGGAAATGACAACAGGATAGAACATGAATCTTCATGAGTATCAGGGCAAGCAGCTGTTTGCCGAATATGGTTTGCCGGTGTCCAAGGGATTTGCTGTGGATACCCCGGAGGAGGCAGCTGCCGCTGCTGACAAGATTGGCGGTGATATGTGGGTGGTCAAGGCCCAGGTACACGCGGGCGGACGTGGTAAGGCCGGCGGCGTCAAACTGGTAAAAAGCAAAGCTGAAATAGAGGCATTTGCCAGGCAGTGGCTGGGCAAAAGACTGGTGACCTACCAGACCGATGAAAGTGGCCAGCCGGTCAGCAAGATACTGGTAGAAACCTGTACCGATATCGCCGAGGAACTGTATCTTGGCGCGGTAGTGGATCGCGCTTCACGCCGCATCGTGTTCATGGCCTCGACCGAAGGTGGCGTAGAAATCGAAAAAGTGGCAGAAGAAACACCCGAGAAAATTTTGCGGGCCACTATTGATCCGCTGGTGGGTCCGCAGCCTTACCAGGGCCGTGAATTGGCCTTCAAGCTGGGCTTGTCAGGCGACCAGATCAAGCAGTTCGTAAAGATCTTTATGGGGCTGGGACAGTTATTCATCGACAAGGACCTGGCACTGATTGAAGTCAACCCGCTGGTTATTACCGAACAGGGCAATCTGCACTGCCTTGATGCCAAGATAGGGGTGGACAGCAATGCACTTTACCGCCAGCCCGCCCTGCGTGCGATGCACGATCCCAGCCAGGAAGACGAGCGCGAGGTGCATGCGGCCAAGTGGGAGCTGAACTACGTGGCGCTCGACGGCAATATCGGCTGTATGGTCAACGGCGCCGGACTGGCTATGGGAACCATGGATATCGTTGCCCTGCATGGTGGCTTCCCGGCCAACTTCCTTGACGTGGGTGGCGGTGCTACCAAGGAGCGTGTCTCGGAGGCATTCAAGATTATCCTGTCCGACGACAAGGTAAAGGCGGTGCTGATCAATATTTTCGGTGGCATCGTGCGCTGTGACCTCATTGCGGAGGGGGTCATCGGCGCAGTAGAAGAAATCGGTGTCAAAGTACCCGTGGTCGTGCGCCTTGAAGGCAACAACGCGGAATTGGGACAGAAGGTGTTGGCTGACAGCGGCTTGAATATTATCGCTGCCACCAGCCTTACGGACGCTGCCCAACAGGCAGTGAAAGCAGCGGGAGGAGCCGCGTAATGAGCATTCTTATCGACAAAAATACCAAGGTTATTTGCCAGGGTTTCACCGGTTCCCAGGGCACGTTTCATTCCGAACAGGCGATTGCCTACGGTACCAAGATGGTCGGTGGCGTAACCCCCGGCAAAGGCGGTCAGGAACACCTGGGGCTGCCGGTATTCAACACCGTGGCCGATGCGGTAGCAGCGACCGGTGCTGAGGCCTCGGTGATCTATGTACCCGCGCCTTTTTGCAAGGACTCCATTCTTGAAGCGGCCAACAGCGGTATCAAGCTGATTGTGTGCATCACGGAAGGCATTCCGACTCTGGATATGCTCGACGTCAAGGTGAAGTGTGATGAACTGGGCGTGCGTCTCATCGGCCCCAACTGTCCCGGCGTGATTACTCCCGGGGAGTGCAAGATCGGCATTATGCCCGGCCATATTCACCTGCCTGGCAAGGTCGGCATTGTGTCCCGCTCCGGTACCCTCACGTATGAAGCCGTCAAGCAGACCACGGATGCCGGTTTCGGCCAGTCTACCTGTGTCGGCATTGGCGGCGACCCGATTCCGGGTTCCAATTTCATCGATATCCTGAAGATGTTCCAGAACGATCCTGCGACCGAGGCGATCGTGATGATTGGCGAAATTGGCGGTACCGCCGAAGAAGAAGCAGCGGCCTATATCAAGGCCAATGTAACCAAGCCGGTGGTTTCTTACATTGCCGGTGTTACCGCGCCGAAGGGCAAACGCATGGGTCATGCGGGCGCGATTATCTCCGGTGGCAAGGGTACAGCTGATGAGAAGTTTGCCGCGCTGGAAGATGCCGGAGTGAAGACGGTGCGCAGCCTGGCGGAGATCGGTTCAGCGCTGGCGGAGGTTACCGGCTGGTAATCTTTTGTCAGCATGCTTGACTAGAAGGGCTCATCGTTGGATGGGCCTTTTTTTTGGCGATACTGATCGCTTGACGTGTCGTCAGACGCTCATTCGCTCAGTCTCCCCTGGGGACTGTATCCGAAAGCTGGTTCCTGCGCTCCGGGCTATCGCGCATACTCCGGGAATGGCTCAGATAGAGGCCGCTGGCGGGCGCATGCCTCGCGGTGAATAAGCTTTTTGAACAAGCGAGGCACGCCCCGCCAGCGGCCGTCGACTCACGAATGACCAAAGAATTACCCTTCACTCTTGAAATAGCTCGCTCCGCAACCCCATATCGAGCCGAGTAAACAAATCCCCATAAATCAACAAGTTATATTAAGAGGTTGCCATGACCGCTGATGTAAAAAAAGAGACGCTGGGCTTCCAGACCGAAGCGAAGCAACTGCTGCACCTGATGATCCACTCGCTGTACAGCAACAAGGAAATTTTCCTGCGTGAACTGATCTCCAATGCCAGCGATGCCATCGACAAACTGCGTTTCGCTTCCCTGGCAGACGAAACACTGCTGGAGGGCCAGGGCGATTACCAGATACGCGTGGAACTGGACAAGAAGGCCAATACCATCACCATCAGTGACAATGGCATTGGCATGAACCGGGATGAAGTGATCGAAAACCTGGGTACTATCGCCAAATCTGGTACGGCCTCCTTCCTGGAGAGCCTTACCGGCGACGAGCGCAAGGACTCGCAACTGATCGGGCAGTTCGGCGTCGGGTTTTATTCCGGTTTCATCGTCGCTGATCGCGTTGAAGTGCATACGCGAAAAGCCGGCGAGCCGGCAGAGGCGGGCGTATTGTGGGAATCCCACGGTGAAGCGGAGTTCTCCATCGAGCCCCGGTCCCGCGATTCGCGCGGTACCAGTATTACCCTGTTCCTCAAGAAGGACTGCAAGGAATTCGCCGACGACTGGCGCGTGCGCAGCGTGATCAAGAAGTACTCCGACCATATCTCGGTGCCGGTGATGATGGCCAAGCCCGCTGCACAGCTGGAGGAGGGAGAAAAGGCGCCCAAGAAACCGAAGTCGAGTTTGAGGCCGTCAACGAGGCCACTGCCCTTTGGATGCGTCCCCGCACTGACGTCAGCGACGATGAATACAAAGCATTCTACAAACATGTCTCCCACGATTTTGAGGATCCGCTCACCTGGAGCCACAACAAAGTGGAGGGCAAGCTTGAATACACCAGCCTTCTGTATATACCGGCAAGGGCGCCCTTTGACCTGTGGAATCGCGAGATGTCCCGCGGGCTCAAACTCTACGTGCAGCGCACTTTCATCATGGATGACGCTGAACAGTTCCTGCCGCTGTATCTGCGCTTTGTAAAGGGAGTGGTGGATTCCAATGATCTGTCCCTGAATGTGTCCCGGGAGATTTTGCAGAAGGATCCTGCAGTAGATGCCATGCGCAATGCGCTGACCAAGCGCGTACTGGATATGCTGGGCAAGATGGCCAAGGAGAAAAAGGGCGACAAGTACGCGACGTTCTGGAAGCAATTCGGGACCGTGCTCAAGGAAGGCCCTGCAGAGGATATGGCGAACCAGGAGAAAATTGCCAAACTGCTGCGTTTTAGCACAACTCACACCGATGCTGAGGTGCAGGACCAGTCTCTGGAAGACTACGTATCGCGCATGCAGGAGAAGCAGGACAAGATCTACTATGTGGTGGCCGAGAATTTCAACACGGCCAAGAAGAGCCCGCACCTGGAAGTGTTTCGCAAAAAGGGTATCGAGGTACTGCTCTTGTCGGATCGTGTTGACGACTGGCTGATGAACCACATGCGGGAGTTCGACGGCAAGCAGTTCCAGGATGTGGCGCGCGGCGCACTGGATCTCGCTGGCGCTTCGGACGAGGAAAAAGAACAGCAGGAGAAACTGGCCAAAGAATCCGAGTCATTGGTAACGCGTATTGCCAAAGCGTTGAACGAAAAGGTCAGTGAAGTGCGCGCGACTGCCCGTCTCACAGATTCAGTGGCCTGCCTGGTGGTGGGAGACTACGACATGGGCTCCCAGATGCGCCGCATCATGGAGGCCGCGGGACAGACAGCTGCCCGAAAGCAAACCAATACTGGAAATCAATCCCGCGCACCCATTGGCGGTGATGCTGGACCAGGAATCGGACGAGGACCGGTTTGACAGTCTGGCCCATATTGTCTTTGACCAGGCGACTCTCGCGGAGGGTGGCCAATTGGAGGATCCGGCTGCTTATGTTTCCAGGTTGAATAAATTGTTGGTAGAGATGAAGCAGGCCTGCTAGGTAGCTGGCTCTGTAAGTAGCACTATCAGTATGCTGATCCACTCGCCCGATGACTGAGGTGTTCGATCGATATGATGCATACTGAGCAGGCCGTGGATATGGAATTCGTCCTGCAATGATTTTAACGATCTGGAGACACGGTACGGCTGCAGAGGGTGAGGATGATCGCCTGCGGGAGTTGACCGATTCGGGTCGCGATGATGTAGGTTTTGGCAGTCACCGCTTTCATGAGGCCTGCATAGCCAACAATATCCCTCATCCGCACACAATTTTACACAGCCCCTTGGTGCGAACGTGCGCAGACAGCCGAAATTATTGCCGCAGCCTTTACGCATGCTAGTGTGAGAGCAGTGCAGGCTTTGCAGCCTGGCAACAAGCCGCCTGCTGTTGATGAGTCAGTCTCCCGATTTATCGACTTTCGAATGCAGCAACAGCATATAGTGTTGGTATCCCATCAGCCGTTGGTGTCGCATCTTGTTGAATATTATCTCGGAGGCGTCCGTAGCGTGCCATTCCTTACCCCGGGTGGGCTGGTGAGCCTGTCGCTGGATGTTCTCGCACCGGCTTGTGGCAGCTTACTGTTCTGGGCATTGCCCCCGGAATACGAGGCGGGCGCGTAATGAGTGGACAGGGCACGCAGCGTCCGGCCGTGCCATTGCAATGGCAAGTCAACAATCTGCAACTGGCTGGCTTGTCCTGGGGCGAACCCGGAGAAAAGCCGTTGCTTGCGCTCCACGGCTGGCTGGATAACGCCGCCAGTTTTGCCTGTCTGGCCCCGCTATTAACAGGCTATCGTGTGGTCGCGCTGGACCTGACCGGGCATGGCCAGAGCGATCGTCGTTCAGCTGATGCCAGCTACCAGATTTGGGATGATCTGCCTGAAATTCTCGGAGTGCTTGAAGCACTGGGTTGGGACAAATTTGATCTTATAGGACATTCGCGTGGCGCTATTATAGCCACATTACTTGCCAGCGCTTTCCCGGAGCGGGTGCACCATCTGGTGTTGCTGGACGCGGTCTCGCCGGAGGCGGTCGCTCAGGCGGACTTCCCGACGCAGCTGCGCAGAGCGCTGCTGGAAAAGCCGTCTCTGTTAAGCCGCTCCAATCGTGTTTTTGCCAATGTCGAGGAAGCGGTAGCTTCCAGAAGTGATCGGGGTTTAAGTGCAGCCGCTGCCAGACTACTGGTGGAGCGCAATCTGCGCGTCTGTCCCCAAGGTGTTACCTGGACTACCGATCCCAGGCTGCGGGGTGCTTCTGCGGTCAAGTTGACTGAGGGCCAGAGTCAGGCCGTACTACATGCGCTAAACATGCCCACACTTCTGATGCTGGCAGAGGCATCCTCTCGTCGGGCACCACAAATACTCGAGCATGCACAACGTTATATTGCAGGACTTACCGTGCATACTATAGACGGGGAGCACCATTTTCACATGGAATCCTGCGTGAGTGAGGTTGCGCAACGACTGCAACGTATTTTTAGCGGAGACAGCAAGACGTGAAGACGAATGATGATTCCGTGATATCGCCAAGGCTATCCTGTTCTCGATATTGGTGTTCGTCACGATCCTGTACGGTTTCGCCAATGGCGCGTCGCCACGAGCCTCTGGCACTTCTGGAACGGCTGGACGCCTATCCGTACACGAAACAGATTGCCTTCTCGAAGCGGGAGGTGTTTGATCATGAGATAGGGCTGGGGGCTATACAGAAAGTGCGAGGGGAATGGCGTTTTAAGCACAGTGAACGGCTCAGCGGCACACTGGTGAGCTACACCTGGCAAATACTCGACGGGTTCGACTCAGCACAGGTAATGGAAGATTTGCTGGACGCTTTGACAATGGAGGAGGGCGCCAGTTTGCTGTTCACCTGTCAGGGACGGGCCTGCGGTCAGGGAGTGCAATGGGCCAATCGCGTGTTCCACGAGCAGGTACTTTACGGCAGGGAGGATCTACAGCGTTATCGGGTGTATGCCATAGAAGGTGAGCAATCTCACCGTCTCGTTGCCTACAGTGCTAAACGCACCGAAGATCGGCAATACCTGCATGTGGAATTGTTACAGCTTGCGAGGTAGCGCAGCAGCCCTAATCCGTCCCAACTTTGCGTTACATCTGCAACAGCGAGAGAAATTCATCACGGGTTTTTTGCTCGCTGCGGAATGTACCCAGCATTGCGGATGTTTTCATCAAGGAGTTCTGTTTCGCCACACCGCGCATCATCATACACATATGCTGCGCTTCAATAATCACACCCACGCCCTCAGCGTGGGTCACTGTCATTATCGTTTCGGCGATCTGCGCGGTGAGTGACTCCTGTATCTGCAAGCGCCTTGCAAATATATCGACTATGCGTGCCACTTTGGAGAGCCCCAGTACTTTGCCAGTAGGAATGTAGGCCACATGGCACTTGCCGATAAACGGCAGTAAATGGTGTTCGCACAATGAGTACAGCTCTATATTCTGTACCAGGATCATCTCGCTGGAGTCGGAGGGGAAAAGGGCATCATTGACAACATCATCAACGGACTGTGCGTAGCCCTGCGTCAGGAATTCAAAAGCCTTGGCTGCACGCTTGGGTGTGTCCAAGAGCCCGGGTCGGCTGAGGTCTTCGCCTATCGTCTCGATTATTTTTGCCCAGTATGCTTCCAAAAGAACGACTCCATCATGGTACTGACACAGTAGTCAGGGATCGGTGATAGTAACAATCCGCTGACGGCAAGGCAAACGTACTGCAGCGACTGGCCCGGTAGCTGTAATCGTGCGTGCAGAATCGGTTACACTAGTATTATGAATCCTGGCGAATCCTTTGGAGATTACCCACAAACAGTAGGGCAAGCCCTGCAGTACTGTAGTGATGCATTGGAGAAAAGCGATGTGTTCTTTGGTCATGGCACCGATAATGCCTGGGATGAGGCCGCGCAAATGGTGCTGGCTATCGCAGATCTGCCCGCTGATTCTGACGACAGTATGTTGCCTCTACCTTTGGGCGATAAGGCACTGGTGCGATTGCAGGATGTTTTGCTCCGGCGTATCAATGAACACCTGCCCTTGCCCTATTTGTTGGGCCGGGCCTGGTTCGCAGGTCTGGAATTTCTCTGTGACCAGCGCGCTATCATTCCGCGATCGCCCATCGCTGAGCTCATCCTGAGTGAGTTTCAGCCCTGGTACAGCGGTCCTGGTCCGTCGCGTATACTGGACTTATGCTGTGGCGGTGGCTGTATTGGCCTGGCGGCCGCCCACTACTTTCCTGATGCCCATGTTGACTTGCTGGATATAGACAGCGCGGCGCTCGATCTGGCGCGGGAAAATGCAGAATTCCTCGGCCTTGAAGACCGGACCACCATCATCGAATCAAATCTCTTCGAAGCGTTAGCTGATGTCCGGTATGACCTGATTCTTAGCAATCCACCCTATGTTGATGCTGCGGATCTCGCAGTCATGCCTGCAGAATTTCGCCATGAACCGGAACGTGCGCTCGGCTCTGGTGCCGATGGCCTGGATTTGACCCGCCGTATATTGTCTGCAGCGGGAGCGATTTCTTCGCGACAATGGTTTACTGATCGTGGAGGTGGGTAACAGTTGGACCGACGCTTGAGCAAGCCTATCCCGACGTGCCGTTTACCTGGGTAGAGTTCGAACACGGCGGGGAAGGCGTGTTCACTCTTACCGCACAGGAGTTACAGCAATACAGCACAAGCTGGGGCAAATAAGCCTATAATAAGACACTTTGTTGCGATGTAACGAGGGAACACGGGGACGCTATGGCGGGTAATACAATCGGCAAACTATTCACGGTGACCAGCTTTGGGGAGAGCCATGGTCCAGCGCTGGGCTGCATCGTCGACGGCTGTCCTCCCGGGCTGGCGCTGGATGCCTCTGATATGCAGCACGACCTGGACCGGCGCAAACCTGGCACCTCCCGGTTTACCACACAGCGCCGGGAAGCGGATGAAGTGCGTATATTATCCGGCGTATTTGAGGGGGTCACAACCGGGACGCCTATTGGCTTGATTATTGATAATACCGACCAGCGTTCCAAGGATTACTCTGATATCAAGGACAGCTTTCGTCCTGCCCATGCCGACTATACCTATAACCAGAAATACGGTTTCAGGGATTACCGCGGCGGCGGTCGATCTTCTGCCCGCGAGACTGCGATGCGGGTAGCCGCTGGCGCTATCGCCAAAAAATACCTTTCCTGGCGCTACGGCATAGAAATCCGCGGATATCTGGCGCAGTTGGGTCCCATCGTCGCACAACAGGTGAACTGGGATGTGGTTGAAACCAATCCGTTCTTTTGCCCCGACCCGGACAAAGTGGCGGAAATGGAAGCATTCATGGCCGCCCTTATCAAGAGCGGGGATTCCATAGGCGCCCGCATCAACGTGGTTGCCAGCGGGGTCATGCCCGGGTTGGGCGAGCCGGTCTTTGATCGCCTGGACGCCGATATCGCCGGCGCGATGATGGGCATCAATGCCGTCAAGGGTGTGGAAATAGGCGCAGGATTTGCTGTTGTCGAGCAGTATGGCAGTGAACACCGTGATCTGCTGACCCCCGAAGGTTTTGTCGGGAACAACGCCGGTGGCATCCTGGGTGGCATTAGCAGCGGACAGGGTATTACGGTAAGCCTGGCGCTTAAACCGACCTCGAGCATTCGCCTGCCGGGAGCTACTATTGATGTCAATGGCAGGGCGACGCAGCTTGTGACCCATGGTCGACACGACCCCTGCGTTGGTATTCGAGCCACACCCATTGCCGAGGCGATGCTCGCCATCGTATTGATGGATCACGTGATGCGTCACCGGGCCCAGAATATGGATGTGCAGTGCGCGACACCGGTGCTTCCGGCTTCGGCTCCGGTTGGCAAAATTCCCTGACGTTGGGCCGACACAGTGAGCAAGGTCTGCGGCTCGGATCGGCCGCAGCGAGCCGTCTATTCCAGGTCAATTTCCAGAGTCATTTGATTGGCGATTTCGTCCAGTGTGTCGGCGAGGTCGTCGGTATCAGTCGTTTCGGGTATCCATGCGTCAATTTGCGCGCTGAAAATCATTTCGGCACTCATCGGGGCACTGATCACCTGGCTGTGCATTTCAAGTACATTGATCTCGCGCTGCGCCAAAGCGCGCGAGATCTCCCGCACGATGCCGGGCCTGTCTGGACCCAGCACCGTGAGTGTGATGTCGCGACCTGGAACCGAGGGGCTTTTTTCTCCGGAGGCCGTAACTCGCACGCTGAGGCCGCTAGTGGCTAAAGAACTTAGCTCAGCTTCCAGAGCCAGAGCCTTATCGGCCGGCAGCGATATGCGGATAATTCCGGCGAATTTTCCGCCGAGTTGCGAGAGTCTGCTTTCATGCCAGTTGCCCCCGTTGTTTTCAATAACGCGGGAGAGTTGTTCAACCAGTCCGGGACGGTCATCACCTATGAAGGTGACGATATAGGAAGTTTGCCATTATTTTTACTCCACATTCGCAGACTCAAAACGTATATTAGCGCGCAACGGCGCTTACCAGAAGGAGCAGAACCAGAACATGGCACAATTTGTCGCGGTGCCCCTCGAGCGGTTGCAGGCCGAGGTACTGCAGGCTCTGCTGGAAGAGTTCGCCACCAGGGATGGGACCGATTACGGTGAGCGGGAGCTGAATCTTGCAGAGAAGGTCGAGCGTTTGCAGCAGCCAGTTGCGCGCGGGTGATCTGCATATTTTGTACGACCTCGACTGTGAGCAGTGGGACCTGGTGCCTCGCGCACAGGCAGAACTGTTGCTCAACAGCTGATATTATCTGTCTATGTCGATAATACCCGATCATGTACTGGACGCTACCGGTCTGCTGTGCCCCGAGCCGGTGATGTTGCTGCACAATCGAATTCGCGATATTGCCGCAGGCGAAACCCTGCAGGTAATGGCAACGGATCCTTCCACGGAGCGGGATATACCACGTTTTTGCATCTTTCTGGGACATGAACTACTACTACAGGATCGGGTTGGTGACCAGTACCACTATTTGCTGCGCAAACAGGAGTCGCGTTGATGGGCTCTGCAGTGATGGAGTCCTTGTCCGAGCCGCAGTTGTTTGATTCTGCGCAAGTGGAGCGGGTATTTAACGACTGTTTTGCTGACAGCTGTAACACGCGACTACTCGGCGGTGCCGCCGAACCGTTTTACCAGCCAGCGGTGGGGTCCGGCGGTTGCCATGCCCTTTATTACCGGGCTGATTTCTTTGCCAGCGCGCTGCACGAAGTTGCTCACTGGTGCATCGCCGGAGCGCAGCGCCGGCTACAACCTGATTTTGGCTACTGGTATGCACCTGAAGGTCGCAGTGCCGAACAGCAAAATGCATTTGAATTGGTGGAGTACAAGCCACAGGCTCTCGAATGGTTTTTCTCGCAGGCCTGCGCTTACCGCTTTCAGGTGAGTCCGGATAATCCCGATCTCGCCAGCGCAGGCATGCTCGACATAACGGCCTTTCAACGTCGAGTGTTGGCAGCAGGCGCTGGCCTGGCAGAAGGTAGGTTTACCGACCAGGGCCGGTGTGTTCTATTCGGCGCTGTGCCGTGAATTTGGCACATGCATTCCGGCCGCTCAACTGAGTTTTACGCTGGCACAGCTGGCGTAATGAGCGGCGCGGTAGAGTGGGCAGCAACATGAGTCTCACTATTCTGGCCGATGAGAATATCCCTGCGGTCGAATATTATCTGGGTGGCATAGGGCGTGTGAAGCGCGTCAACGGGCGCACGCTGCAGCGCGCGCAGTTGGAGTCTGTGGATGTGCTGCTGGTCAGATCGGTGACCCGTGTGGATGCAGCCTTGCTTGATGGCTGCGCGGTCAAATTTGTTGGCACAGCAACCAGCGGCTTTGATCATATCGACAGGGAATATCTAGACGAGCGCGGAATCGCCTTTGCCTACGCGCCCGGCTCCAACGCCAATTCGGTGGTTGAATATGTGCTGGCCGCCATCGCCGCCGTTGGCGACAAATTGGAGCAATTGTTGGCGGGGGGCGTCGTCGGCATTGTCGGGTACGGGTTTATCGGCAAGGCCATGGCCGCACGCCTCGCTGCAATGGGCATCCGGCACCGGATTTACGATCCATGGCTGGACCCTGACTCAATACCGCACGCTGCCGACTTGGACGCTGTACTCGACTGTGATGTGGTCACCCTGCATCCGCAATTGGTCAGGCAACAGCCGTGGCCAAGTTATCACCTCCTGGGAGTTGCACAGTTACAGCGCCTGCGGCCGGATGCACTGCTCATTAATGCCAGTCGTGGCTCGGTGGTAGACAACGCGGCGCTGCTGGAGCAACTGGATTCGGGTCAGGGGCCCTCACACGGTCCTGGATGTATGGGAAGGCGAGCCGGACATCAGTGCTGCCCTGCTGCAGCGGGTGACACTGGGTACAGCCCACATCGCCGGCTACAGCCTGGACGGCAAATTGCTGGCCACGCGCATGTTGGTCGAGGCGATGACAGCAAGCCTGCAACTGCCGCCACTACCCACGGATAGTCCAGCGATAAAGGCCACCGCAGTGCCGGTGCCCGCTGGCTTGTCTGGTGCTGGACTGGTCAGGTACTCTGGTGCAGTCGCGCTATGACATTCACCGGGATGATGCACTGTTGCGCCAGGCTATGCTGGTTGACCAGCCTGTCTGTGGGTCGGGGGCAGCGTTTTGACCTGTTGCGCAAATCTTACCGTGAGCGCCGTGAGTTGGCCGGCTCGGCGGTGTGCGGGGCTTTGCAGGCGGAACACCTCGGCATTTTGTCTGCCCTGGGTTGTGTCCGCGCACATCAGGAAAAGCCTGCATGAGCGCTGTGTTGCACATCGGCCTGGTGGTCAACCCGCTGGCGGGGCTCGGTGGTAGTCTTGGCGCTGAAGGGCAGTGATGGCGAGCAGATGCGCGATGTGGTAAAGCAATTACCTGCCGCGCAAAGGCAGCGCGCCCATGAACGCAGCCTACGTGCCCTGCGTATCCTCAATGACTGCATGCAGACGGTTCGCTTTACCTGTTGGGCGGGCGACATGGGAGAGTCAACGCTGCAGCAACTGGATTTCAATACGCAGGTACTCGGTAGTGCGGGTGCCGAGCTGACTACCGCCCTGGATACGCGGATGGCGGCCGAGCAGTTGTATGCTAGCGGGGGTGGATATCATTGTATTTGCCGGGGGCGACGGTACCGCCCGTGATATTTGCGATGTCGTGGGTACACGCTGCCCCGTGCTCGGTATTCCCGCAGGGGTAAAAATGCACTCCGGCGTTTTCGCTGTGTCCCCGGAAGCGGCGGGCGAATTGCTGCGGCAGCTTGCGCAGGGCGGACTGGTAGGGGTCGGGCCCCAGCAGGTCCGTGACATTGATGAGGAGGCGTTTCGCCACGGTGTGGTACGCAGTCGCTTCTATGGTGAGTTGCTGGTGCCCAGCGCAGGACATTTCCTGCAACACACCAAAATCGCGGGGCGGGAGGATCCGCAACTGGCCGCCGCTGATATCGCCGCCTGGCAGGTAGAAGCCATGGAAGTCCGGACACACCTACCTGATCGGCCCAGGTTCGACCACCGCGGCCATCATGCAGGAACTGAACCTGCCCAATACGCTGCTGGGCGTTGATGTAGTGCGTGACGGCAAGCTGTTGGCGGCGGATGCCGATGAGCAGCGCTTGCTGCAACTGCTGGCGGAAGCACCGGGCCCCGCGCATATCCTGGTGACGGCCATCGGCGGCCAGGGTCATCTATTTGGCCGCGGCAACCAGCAGTTTTCACCCGCGGTGATTCGAGCAGTGGGATTGGACAATATAACGATTGTGGCTGCGAAATCCAAAATGGCAGGACTGGAGGGTAGACCCCTGCTGGTGGATACGAACGATACGCAACTGGATAGGCAAATGTGTGGCTTGCGTAAGATCACTTCCGGCTATGACGATCATGTGCTCTATCGCGTCAGCACGATGTAGGGTGTAGGCTATGGCTATAGTGAATTTCAGCGAGAACTGTGCAATGCACGACGATGAAATCTGGCGCGACAAACTGACTCCGCAGGAATTCCACGTCTGTCGCGAAAAAGGCACGGAGCGGCCATTTAGCGGTGAATACTGGGATTGCACGAAGGATGGTGTTTACCGGTGTCGATGCTGTGGCGAGCGACTGTTTCTGTCGGACAGTAAATTTGACGCAGGTTGCGGTTGGCCCAGCTTCTTTCAGCCGGCAGACGATGATGTGATCAAGGAAGTGCAGGATCGCACGCACGGTATGCTGCGCACGGAAGTGATGTGCAACGCCTGCGGGGCGCATCTGGGACATGTGTTCGAGGATGGACCCGCGCCCACCGGTTTGCGCTATTGCATCAACAGTTTGTCGATCAGGCTGCAGCAGGATCAGGACATAGGACTGGAGCGGGAAACCGGGTTCGAACCGGCGACCTCAACCTTGGCAAGGTTGCGCTCTACCAACTGAGCTATTCCCGCAGATAAGGCCCTTGATGAGTGGCGTCCCCTAGGGGGTTCGAACCCCTGTTACCGCCGTGAAAGGGCAGTGTCCTAGGCCACTAGACGAAGGGGACACAATGGTCTCCATCAAGAGGCGCGCATTGTAGGAACACAGGGCGGTTGCGTCAAGTCCCGCCCGAACCAAAATCCGTTGAATTTTCTACTGTAACTTCAGCAGCTTAGTTCATGAGCGGTGTCGTTTGCCCGATGAAATGCGGTTACAATTGCGCGCTTGTTTGGCCACGCACCGGTTCCCTTCGCAATGATCCCCGCACTGACAATTGAAAACCTTCGCAAGGTATACGACAACGGTTTTGAAGCCTTGAAAGGTATCAGCCTTAAGGTCGAGCAGGGCGATTTTTTTGCCCTGCTGGGTCCCAATGGTGCCGGCAAGTCGACCACCATTGGTATCATCTGTTCGCTGGTCTCGAAATCTGCTGGCAAGGTAGCCGTTTTTGACATCGATATTGATCAGGATTTTCCCGCTGCCAAAAGGCATATCGGTATTGTTCCGCAGGAGTTCAATTTCAACCAGTTTGAAAAGGCTATCGATATAGTGGTAAACCAGGCCGGTTATTACGGCCTCGCACCGGCCCTGGCGAGGGTAAGAGCTGAAAAGTATCTCCGCGAACTCGGATTGTGGGAGCAGCGCGATATGCCTGCGCGTATGTTGTCCGGTGGTATGAAGCGCCGTTTGATGATCGCCCGGTCCCTGGTCCATGAGCCGCGCTTGCTGATCCTGGATGAGCCCAGCGCCGGTGTCGATATCGAGATGCGCCGCTCCATGTGGGATTTTCTGCGCAGAATCAATGCGCAGGGCACGACGATTATCCTGACTACGCACTATCTGGAAGAGGCGGAGGCATTGTGCCGTCATATCGCCATCATCAACCATGGAAAAATCGTCGAGAATACTTCGATCAAGACACTCCTGCGTCAGTTGCGTCGCGAGACGTTTATTCTCGACTGTGTGGAGCAACTACCCGAGTCCGTAGCCATTGAAGGCTTTGCGACGCGCCGTGCAGATGACCACACACTGGAGGTGGAAGTCGAGAAGGGGCAGCATCTCAACCAGGTCTTTACCGCGCTGGGTGTAGCGGGCATTCACATCAGTAGCATGCGCAATCGCGCGAATCGCCTGGAGGAAATGTTTGTCAACCTGGTCGAGGGCGCGGCATGAACCTGCGCGAGCAATATGTAGCGTTCCTCACTATCGTCAGAAAAGAGATCAAACGCTACCTGCGCATCTGGACGCAGACGCTACTGCCTTCGGCGATCACCATGTCGCTGTACTTCGTAATTTTTGGCTCACTGATCGGCTCCCGTATCGGAGAGATGGGTGGGTTTACCTATATGCAGTTTGTCGTGCCCGGACTAATAATGATGGCCATTGTGACCAACTCCTATTCCAATGTCGTGTCGTCATTCTTTGGCTCCAAGTTCAGTCACAGCGTGGAGGAACTGCTGGTTTCTCCGGTCTCCAACTTCGTGATTCTGATGGGCTATGTCGTTGGCGGGGTTTCCCGGGGACTGCTGGTAGCGGTCGTGGTGACGCTGGTGTCACTATTCTTTACCCATTTGCACATATACAGTTATCTGGTAGTAGTGGTCGTGGTGTTGATGACATCAACACTTTTCGCCCTGGCTGGCTTTATCAATGCGGTCTTCGCCAATAATTTTGATGATATCTCGATTATTCCCACGTTTGTGCTCACACCGCTGATTTATCTGGGCGGTGTGTTCTACTCCATGGATCTGTTGCCTCCGTTCTGGGCCAATGTCTCCAAACTTAACCCTTTGGTATACGTGGTGAATGCCTTCCGCTACGGTGTGCTGGGTGTGTCAGATGTCAGTCTCCCGTTGGCTTTTGGCATGATCGCCTTTTTTACCGCCGCGGCATTTATTTACAGTATGCACCTGCTCAACTCCGGCAAGCGACTCAGGCAGTAGCGCGGTGTTGCAAGGTGATGAGGGCAGCATGTTGTTGGGACGCCATACTCCGGTCCTGCAGGAGTACGCGCCCCACATTCTCCATGCCATACCTCGCGCAACCGCACGACAGCATCTTGGCATTGGTACGATCTCTGCCTTTTCACGGTGCGGATCTGTGGCACGCCTATGAAATGTCCTGGCTGGATAATGACGGAAAGCCCGTGGTGCGCGTAGGCCGCTTCACGGTGCCCGCGAGTTCGCCCAATATCGTTGAATCAAAATCCTTCAAGTTGTATCTGAACTCACTGAACAGCACCCGTTTTGCGACGCCGGAAGCGGCGCGTGCAACCATTATCAAAGACATTAGCGGCGCTGCGGGGGAGGCTGTCGACCTGCAGTTGCTGCATGTCGGTGATCCATCGCTGGCGGGAACGGCGCTGGTCGGTGAATGTCTGGATGATGTGTCAGTTGAGCCCTGGTCAGGTGAGCCACAAGCCGAGCAGCTGCAGGTACAGCCTGGGCACATGGTGGAAGAGATGCTGTACAGCCATCTGCTGCGTTCACTGTGTCCGGTGACCGGGCAACCGGACTGGGCAACCGTGTGGCTGCACTATCGCGGCGCGGCTATCGAGCACAGTTCATTGCTGCAATACATTATCGCCTACCGTGAGCACCAGGAGTTTCACGAGCAGTGTGTGGAGCGCATGTTCTGTGACATTGCACAGCGTTGTGCGCCGCAATTTCTGCACCTGCAGGCTTTCTATACCCGCCGTGGAGGTCTGGATATCAATCCTTTTCGCAGCACCGACGTCGACGCGCGGCCGCTGCCTCGTCTCAATCGGCAGTAGGAACTGCACACGGGCCGATCCCACGACGAAATTAGACTCGTCGGGGACTGGCAAGCATCTGCTCTTGTGTTATCATGCGCGCCCTCATGGTGAGGTGGCCGAGTGGTCGAAGGCGCACGCCTGGAAAGTGTGTATACGGCAACGTATCGAGGGTTCAAATCCCTCCCTCACCGCCACTATCCCCCAGCGCCTAATCCTGCATTTTAATCTTTAAGCTTTAAGCTTATTTTGCTGACAGGCCTCTAACGGCCTGCTCTCACTCAACGTCCTCGCATACCTGTTTCGCCAAGCCATCCTCAAAGGTTTGTTGAAGTCAGTGCTCATTCATGAGGTTTCCGTATCACCCCCGAACTTTGCGTTCAGGCGGGTGGCTTAAATTGTGGCGTCATATCTGATATTGGTTTATCTTTATTGATAGGAAGTTGTGCTTTAGCAAGTCAGCCAGTCGTTGTTATAACGATAAAAGGGCAATGCCAAGAGTTTTGAGATTCGCCCGCGCAGGAGGAATAGAGGCAATGAGAAAATCAACATTCAGCGAGCTTTCAGTCGCCGCTATGCTCGTTTTTGGCGTGACGCTGGCGGCGTGCAGCAAGGAGCAGCCACCGGCAGCTCAGAGTGTGCAACCGCCAGCTGCGCCGGTGACTGCGACAACAGCACCTGTGAACGAAAGTGCAGCGCCGTACTGCACAGCGACGGCGCCAATCGCCGCGACAGCCCCACAATTAAGTCCAGAGGCACTGGAAACTCTGCTCGCGCCCGTTGCGTTATACCCGGATGCGGTGTTGGCACAGGTGCTTGCCAGTTCCACCAATCCACAGGAGGTGCTGGACGCCGGCAACTGGCTGATAGCCAATCCCGATACGAAGGGCAAGGAACTGGACGCTGCTGCAACGGCGGTTGGGTTCACCCCGCCGATGATGGCGCTGATGCACTTTCCTTCCGTCGTCGACATGATGTGCATGAAAATGGACTGGACCACCGAACTGGGTACTGCGTTTCAGGCCGATGAGCCCGGTGTTCTCGCAGCGGTGCAACGCCTGCGCAAGCAGGCTGCCGAGATGGGCAATCTGACAAAGCTCCGAACAAATGAAAGTGACGACCGAGGAGCAGAATAGTGAACAGGTGATAGTGGTGCAGCCCGCGAATCCGGAGGTGGTGTACGTACCGCAGTATAATCCGACCGCTGCCTACACCACGCCGGCGGCCGTGGCCGCGACACCGCGACTACCACAACCGTGGTCCACGACGATCGGCGATGACTACAGCGGCGGAGAAATGGTGGCGACCGGTCTGCTCGCCTTCGGCGCGGGCATGCTGGTCAACGAGGTGTTCAGCGACGATGACGATGATGATTACGACTACTACTCGCCGAACTGGGGCTATGGTACGGCGGGTCAGGCTACTATCCACCGCCCTATCAGCCGCGCTATGGCAACGGCTATCGACCCGCCAACCGGCTACAACCGTCCTGTCGACTACCAGCGCGGTTTCAACAACAACAATATTTATGTCGACGCGGACGGCAAGGATTATTTCAACAAGTTCGAGGGCGGCAGGAACAACTACCGGAAAAATGCCAATAGCCCGATCAGCACGGCGCGCCCGAACAGGCCGGAGCTGGGCGAATTGAACCAGCGGGCGCAGAGCGGCAAGCGGCCCGCGACGCTCGGACAGGGCGATGGCCGCAAGGTGCAGGGAGACTATGCGGGCGCCAAGCCCAATGCCAGGCCGGACATGCCTGCGCAGCGGCCCAGTGTTAGCAATAAGGTTCCGAGTGGGACTTATGCGGGTGCCAAGCCTGGTGCCAGACCGAATGCCGACGCGCAGCGGCCCGCTGCGACCAGCAAGGTTCCCAAAGGTACCTATGCGGGGGCGGCCGATCCTGCCGCTCGCCAGAAATTGAACCCCCAGACCGCAGGTGCGCGTGATCGGGGTCGCACAGCTGCCCCTGCGGCGAAACCTGCAGTAAGTCAGCAGCGCGCGTCCAAGCCTTCAGCGCCGGCTACCGCAACAAGAAAAGCGGCGCCAAAACGCACCAGCGGTTTCGAGGGAGCACGCAACAGCGGCAAGCAGGAGCGCGCGGCCAGCCAGCGCGGGCGTGCCAGCAAGTCCCATAGTGCGAACCGTCCGGACAGAACCAAGTCCGGTCAACAACGGGGGAGAAATCGATGAACAAGCTCTTAAGAAAGCCCTTGTATTACCGGTATTGGCTCTGCTAGTTGCTGCACGGCGCAGTGCGCGCCAGTGCGCAGCCACAAGCATCGTTCGCTTCTCCGGAGGAGGCCGTGGCCGCACTCATCGCGGCACTGGAAAAGAATGATGTGACTACGCTCGCGACCTTGCTTGGTCCGGACAGCGAGGACGTGGTGTCTTCGGGTGATGAAGTAGCTGACGCCAATGCTCGCGCCGATTTTGTCGCGAGCTTTAAGACCAAGCATGCGCTGGTGCCCGAAGGCAGCTCCAGCATGACACTGGTCGTTGGGGATGATGATTGGCCCTTGCCTATTCCTATCGTCGAAAAAGACGGGAAATGGTATCTGGACGGCGCCGCCGGCGCCGACGAGCTAGTCTACCGCCGCATTGGGCACAATGAGCTGGGTGCCATTGCCGTCTGTCGTGGTTTTATTGATGCGCAACTGGAGTACGCCTCCGCGGGGCACGACGGCAATGAGCCGGGAATCTTTGCCGCGAAATTGCGCAGCGATCCGGGTCGGCAAAATGGGCTCTACTGGCCCACTGCCGAGGGTGAACCCCAGAGTCCTGCAGGGGAGGCTGTTGCCCGTGCAGCGGCAGAAGGTTATAAGGCTGTAACCGGCAAACGCAAACCCTACCACGGCTATTACTATCGCATGCTGTTTGCGCAGGGTCCCAATGCGAATGGCGGTGCTGTCGAGTATTTTGTCGATGGCCAGCTGACGCAGGGAATCGCGTTGCTTGCATGGCCTGCAGATTACGCTGCCAGCGGTGTGATGAGTTTCATGGTCAACGCGGAGGGTGTCGTCTACCAGAAAGATCTGGGTGAGGATACTGCGGCGGTCGCGGAAACTATCCAGGTCTTCGATCCCGATGGCTCCTGGGAAATTGTGGATAGCGAAAGCGACTCCTGAGCAGTTGTGACTAGCGGCGCGCGGTTAGGCTTGCTTCCGCCACAGAGAGCCTGTCCATGGCAAGCTTGAAGCACAGGGTCGCCATCATAACGGGTGCAGGCGATGGTATTGGCGCTGCAGTAGCCGCCCGGTTCGCGGCGGATGGTGCCGCTGCACTCGTGCTGGCCGATATCAATCTTGCGTCTGCCCAACGTGTGGCTGCTGAAATTGCCGGATTTTCGCAGATCAAAACTTGCAGCCTTGCAGTGGATGTTAGCGATGAGTCGGCCGTCAGGGCAATGGTGCAAACAGCCATTGATGCGTTCGGCCGCATCGATATCCTCGTCAACAATGCGTGGGGTGGTGGGCAGTTGGGGCGCGTCGAGGCGAAAACCAACGCGGATCTGTCTCACGGTTTCGGCGTGGGATTCTATGGGCCCTTATGGGCGATGCAGGAGTCGTTTCCCCACATGTGCAGGGCCGGCTATGGCCGCGTGATTAACATGTGTTCGCTCAACGGCGTGAATGCCCATGTCGGTACGCTCGAATACAACGTTGCAAAGGAAGCGCTGCGTACGCTCACCCGAAGCGCGGCGCGGGAGTGGGCGGATACCGGCATCGTGGTGAACGCTATTTGTCCCGGCGCAAAAACGGCCGCATCGCGCAGCGTGTTTGCGCGCTATCCCGAGCTCGAAGCGGCTGCTGACGCCTCCAATCCGATGGGACGACTGGGCGATCCCTTTACCGACATTGCCCCTGTTGTATCCTTTCTGGCGAGTGAAGATGCCCGGTATCTCACTGGCAATACCTTGTTCGTTGATGGCGGTGGCCATATCAATGGCGTCAATTGGGTGCCAGACCTGCCGCTGCGCTCGCTATGAAGCCCTGCATATCCTGCTCTCCTATTGAGGCGATTCAGGTGAAAATCACTGATCATATCGAAACACCCGAAGAAAGGAGGCTGTGGACTCTGTCGCGAGTCGCCACGGTATCGCTCTATATTGTTGTTGCGGCACTGGTTGCAGCGGGTGTATTCGTCCTTGGTGAGGAACTCGTGCGCCATTTCGAAGACATTGAAAATTGGATCAGGGATTCGGGGCCGTGGGCCCTGGTGATATTCGTGCTCCTGTATGCCGTCCTCGGCACATTTTTTGTACCCGATACGGTGCTTGGTATCGCAGCGGGGACGATTTTCGGATTTACGCAGGGTCTGGCTGCTGCCCTGCTCGGCAGCCTGCTTGGTGCAGTCCTGCAGTATGCATTGGCGCGTCGAATCCTCAGGCCGACTGTCGAACGGTTTATCCTCTCGAAACCAGCGCTGGCCGCGCTGCAGACAGCGGTGTTGCAGCAGGAGTTCAGGCTGCAATTGCTGATCAGGTTGACACCACTCAATCGCACTCTGACCAACTATATGCTCGGTGCTGCCGGGGTGGGATTTCTACGTTTCGTCGCCGCATGCGTCGGATTTCTGCCGACATTATGTCTGGAAGTCTATTTTGGCTATGCCGGCAAGCACATGGTCGGGGTCACCAGTCAACCCGGGCATGCGACAGCGCTGCACGACGTAACAATGTTTGCCGGGCTGGCAGTGGCCGTTATTGTCATGGTGTTGATATCCAGAATGGCGCGCAGGGCGGTAGAGTCGGTTACGGCCACCGCACCCCAGGGAATGGCGCGACACTAGTTTGGTACGGGTGCGTGACCTGCCGTTTTTTGCAGTGCCTGTCCGCGGTGCGCCTGCTGGATGACATAGGCGCGCACCGCCTGGCTTTGTTCCGCGCTGATATTTTCCGCAAAGGAAGCCATGCCCCTTTCTTTCAACTGGCCACCGCGTACCACAGCCTCCCAGTCTTTCTCATCCCAGAGATAGGCTGAGCCGCGCAGGTCGGGTATCAGCAGGCCGGAGACGGCATTGAGGCCATGACAGCCCATACACACGTCCTGGTAGGTCGCAAAACCGAGTGCGACGAGTCTCTGGACTGGCCGTGAGTTGCGGTGGATTGAATACCACGGCCGGCTTCCAGGATACTGCGGGCAGGGCGGCCTTGCCGTCGAGTTTGAAGGTCAGCACGCGGCTGACATTCGGCAGGCTTTCTGACTGCACATATTCACCGAATACCAGCGCGAAAGCGCCGCCCCAGCCCACATTTACGGAAACATACTGCTCGCCGTCGATCTCGTAGGCAATAGGCGGTGCGACCACGCCGGTCTGGGTGGAGAAGTCCCAGAGTTCTTCACCGGTGTCAGCGCGATAGGCAACCAGCTTGCCGTCTGCGGTGCCCTGGAATACCAGGTTTCCTGCGGTGCTCAGCGTGCCACCGTTCCATGGGCCGTTGTGCTCAACGCGCCAGGCTTCCTGCTTGTTTCACCGGGTCCCAGGCCAGCAGGCGACCCTTGACCATTGCGCCATAGGCGTCACGTTCCGCCTGCGGGTCGGGCAGTGATGCCAATGACGCCGTCCGTGCCAGTGTTGCCTATGCCGGGATTGTACTTGAACTGAGCCGGCTGGCCGTACACAGCGGGCATGTCCAGCACGGGTATATACACTAGTCCGGTCTGTGGGCTGTACGACATGGGGTGCCAGTTGTGACCACCGAGGTAGGAGGGGAAGACGATAAATGGCGCATCTTTATAGCGCGCTTCGGGCACTTCTACCGGTCTGCCGGACTTCATATCGACATGGGTCGCCCAGGTGATATTGATGTAGTTGTCGGCGGACAGGAGCTCTCCGGTTTGGCGATCGAGTACATAAAAGAAGCCGTTTTTGGGCGCCTGCATCAACACCTTACGCATCGCGCCAGCCAGCTCTATGTCAGCCAGAATGATGTGCTGTGTCGCCGTGTAGTCCCAGGTTTCCCCAGGCGTGGTTTGATAGTGCCAGACGTAGTCGCCGGTGTCCGGGCGCACAGCGACGATGGACGACAGGAACAGATTGTCGCCGCCGCCCGGGGAGCGAATTTCCTGGTTCCAGGGTGTGCCATTGCCCACGCCAAAATAGAGCAGGTCCAGTTCCGGGTCATAGGCCATCGAATCCCACACCGTGCCACCGCCGCCACCGAGTTTCCACCACTCGCCTTTCCATGTCGCCGCGGCCATCTTCATCGCATCGTTTTCAAAACCGAGAGCCGGGTCACCTGGCACGGTGTAGAAGCGCCAGGCCAGCGAGCCGTCTGCAACATTGTAGGCGCTGATAAATCCGCGCACGCCATACTCTGCCCCGCCGTTGCCGATGAGAACCTTGTCCTTGACCACGCGCGGCGCGCCGGTGATGGTGTAGGGCAGTTTCGGATCGACCGTCGCCACCTCCCAGTTAACCTTGCCGGTCGCGGCATCCAGCGCGATCAGGCGTCCGTCCAGCGCGCCGACAAACACTTGTCCTTTCCAGACAGCGACGCCCCTGTTTACTGCATCGCAGCAGGCGTGTTTGGCCTTGTCCTTTGCCACTTTGGGATCGAAGGTCCACAGCGCTGTGCCGGTGCGCGCATCAATCGCATGGACAATGCTCCATGCCGAGGTGGTATACATCACACCATCGACGACCAGGGACGTGGCTTCAATGCCGCGTTCGGTTTTGAGATCGTAGAACCACGCCAGGCCCAGCTTGCCGACGCTCTGGGCATTTACCTGTGCCAGCGGACTGTAGCGTTGTTCGCTGTACGTGCGCCCGTGGGACATCCAGTTGCCAGGCTCCTTGTCCGCCTGCAGCAGGCGCCGGGTGTCCACTGCCCCCGCCTTGGGTGCAGGCGAGGCTATCATTGGAGCTGCCGACGGCGCAGCGTTGTGATCAGTCGCATCCTGTCCGCAGGCGAGCAGCGTTGTTGTGGTAACTAACAGTAGCAGGCTGAGGCGAGAAAATTTGCTGATCATGGTGGGGGAAACCTTTCGCGTGGCGCGATTATTATTTATAACTTGTCATAGTGTAGATCAGTGCATGACTTTTTGGCATAACATCGAGATCTGCTGGGATGGTTCGCTATTACACCTGCGTCGATCGCTCATGCAGCGCCTGTTGCACCGCAGTATGGCCAGCCATGCTAACGGTCAGCTTCATGGACATCCACAGTGGTATGAGCATGAGCAGGGCCAGTGCTGGCCCCATCATGATGCCCAGTCCCAGAATGACGCTGCGCGGTGCGTCACCCGGCAGTGTACCGGCTTGTAGCCCTATAATGTCCAGAAATGGCCCTGCGACCAGATAGCCGAAGCCACTAATGAACTTGGCAGCAAAAAATGCTGCCGCGAACATGACGCCCTCCTGGCGCTGTCCCGATTCCAGCTCGTGTTCATCGGCGATATCTGCTAGCAGGGCGTGATTGGAAATGGTGCGCACGATGCTGCTGGTGACCCAGATCGCATAGTTCAGGAAGACCAGTGTAAACACGATGCCACCGTCCGCTGGCAGCCAGCCGAGCATTTTTAGCGGAGTGAGCCACAAAAAATTCAGCGTTCCCAATGCACAACTGAACTGTAGAAGTTGGTGCTTTTCCAGATGTTTATTCAGGAACACGCGCACTGCTCGTGGCGATGATTACCGCCAGCAGTGGTGGCCCACCCAGCATGATTGAAACCTGTAGCGTGTCCAACTCCCAGAAATATGTGAAGCTCACCATGAGCAGGGAGCTGGTAATGCCTCCCATACCACCGATTGCTGTTTCGAGAATGACCAGCGTGCGAAAATTCCGGTTGCGGAATGTCATCATGATATTGCTCAGCATATTGCCGCTATGCTCGGTAGCGCGTTTAAGTAGTGACGGGATGTAATGCCAGGTACCTCTTAGACATATCAGGCTGAATACGAGAACGCCGACGGCATTCAGCCAGCCGTAGTGGTGATAATTCTGAGTCACAAAGCGGCCATCCTGACCCTGCGTATCTGCGAATAGCAGGAACATGGCACCGGCAGCGACGGTGATCCCGGCAAACCAGCCCAGGTTGGTGCGAGCGCTGGCCAGATGGGTTCGCTCGTGATAGTCGGCGGTGATTTCCGCACCCAGTGCGAGGTAGGGAATCATGAAAAACGTCAGTGCGGTGCGCAACAGCAGAACACTGCCCAATAGCCAAAGAAAAAGGCTGTGCTGGGTTTGCAAGGCAAATTGTGGTGGCGCGAACAGACATACAAAGCTCAGTGCCATCGGCACCACGGAGGCCACCATAAAAGGGTGACGGCGACCCCAGCGGCTGCGCAGCTTATCGGACCACGCGCCTACCATGGGGTCGGAAATGGCGTCCCAAACCACAGAAATTGCGATGGCCAGCCCCGTCAGTGTGCCGCTCAGTCCCAGCACCTGCTTATAGTAGAACAGAACGAAGGCTCCAAACGCCGCGTCCTTCAGTGCATAGTTGACTACGCCAGAGCTGTACAGCAGTCGATCACGCAGAGTAACGGTGGGAATGGCCACGTCCACATCTATAACACCAGTTCCGCCATGGCTCTTAGCAGGGCGATATCTCCGTTTATCAGTAACGTTGTCACCGGGGAATTTTCCCAGTCCTTGAGTTTCTCCCGGATGCGGTCGCGCGGCCCGGACAGGGAGATTTCATCGGCGAACTGGTTGGGGACTGCGGCGATGGCCTCGTCGCGTTTGCCCTCGAAAAACAGTTTCTGGATGTTATCCGCTTCTTCAGGAAAGCCCATGCGCGCCATCAATTCTTTGTGGAAATTGTGCTTCGCGGAACCCATGCCGCCGATGTAAAAACCCAGCATGGCCTTGACCGGGTACAGCGCCTGCTCCATGTCGTCATTGATATTCACCATAACCAATGGCGCTACCTCAAAACCGGGCTTGGCGGCCGCCAGTTGCTCGGCGTAGACGTCCTGCCGGTAGGGGGAGTAGTACAGGGGCAGCCAGCCGTCAGCTATCTCCGCCGTCTGGGTGACATTCTTCGGGCCCTCGGCGCCGATAAAAATCGGCACGTTGGCGCGCAGCGGGTGCGTAATCGACTTGAGCGGCTTGCCCAGGCCCCAGGCCCCTGGGCCGTGGTAGGGCAGGGGATAGTGTTCTCCGTCATTGGTGACCGGTTCCTTGCGGGCCAGCACTTTGCGGATGATCTCGACGTACTCACGCGTGCGGGATACCGGCTTGCTGTAGGGTTGCCCGTACCAGCCCTCCACGACTTGCGGGCCGGAGACACCCAGGCCAAGGATCATGCGACCGCCGGACAGGTGGTCCAGGGCCAGCGTCGCCATGGCGCAGGCGGTCGGCGTGCGCGCTGACAATTGTGCCACGCCAGTGCCTAGGCGAATGGTTTTGGTGTGTGCGCCTATCCAGGCCAGCGGGGTGAAACAGTCATTGCCCCAGGATTCCGCGCTCCACACTGAATCGAAACCCAGGCGCTCCGCCTCCTGCGCCATTTCCACGTGAGCATTGCCGGGCGCCAGTGCGCCCCAGTAACCGAGTTGCAGGCCGAGGGAAAGTTTTGCCATGGTAAGTCTCCTGTGATTAGCGCGTAACTGTACGCCATACGCCCTCCGTACAGAAAGGGCTTTGCGGCCAAATTCGCTGACTTCACCGCTCAATTGTATTTTCAATCCGCAGCGGCATTGGATAGACTCTGCCGACCTGAAAGCCTGCGTATGGCGGAGCACTCATGAGCCAACTCACCCACATCGATGACCAGGGGGCCGCCCGTATGGTTGATATCGGGAACAAGGCGGTCACCGAGCGGACCGCTGTCGCGCGTGCAGCAGTGTGCATGCAAGCGCAGACATTGGCCCTGCTGGAACAGGGCGCGCACAAGAAGGGTGATGTACTGGCGGTGGCGCGTATCGCCGGCATTCAGGCGGCCAAGAAATGTGCGGACCTGATTCCCCTGTGCCATCCTCTGCTACTGACTTCGGTAGATGTCAGCTTTGAGCTGGACCGGGCAGCGGGTCAGGTTCTTATTGAGGCGTGTTGTAAGGTTTCCGGTAAGACGGGCGTGGAAATGGAAGCGCTAACAGCTGTATCCGTCGCCGCGTTGACCATTTACGATATGTGCAAAGCGGTGGATCGGGGTATGGAGATTCGCACTATCACCCTGTTGCATAAGGAAGGGGGAGAGTCAGGTCTTTGGCGGCGCGATGTGGAGGGCTCTGCCTGATGCTGAAAGTGCTGTTCTTTGCCCGTGTGCGGGAACAGTTGGGCTGTTCCTCGCTCGAATTGCACTGGCCTGAAACGGGTACCGATCTGGATGGACTGCAGGAGCAGCTGTGTCGCGAACGCGGTGACGCCTGGCGCGATGTGCTCGCGCAAGTGAATATGATTCGTGCGGTCAATCAGGTTGTCATGGAGGGCAATTGTGCGTTGCACGATGGGGATGAAATCGCCTTTTTCCCTCCGGTAACCGGCGGCTGAGGTGGGTGCGCTGACACTCATCAGCGTCAACGTGCAGGAGGCCGACTTCGACGTGGCCCGGCTGCAGTCCTCGCTGCTGATCGGTGTGGCAAGAAGAGGGCGCGGTCGCCACATTCACTGGTTACGTCCGCGCTGCCAACGAGGAGCGACAGGTCAATACGCTGGAACTGGAACACTACCCGGGAATGACAGAAGCCAGCATCGAGGATATTGTTAACCAGGCCTC
This sequence comes from uncultured Gammaproteobacteria bacterium, assembly GCA_963844975.1. Taxonomy (GTDB): domain Bacteria; phylum Pseudomonadota; class Gammaproteobacteria; order Pseudomonadales; family Halieaceae; genus Marimicrobium. The sequence goes on from CAWJQO010000015.1 coordinate 40,587, forward strand.
ACGACGCTGGCCGTTGCTTGCTGCTACTGTCGTGCACAGAGTGGGCAAGCTTTCTGCGGGGGACCAGATCGTGTGGGTGGGTGTGGCATCTGCCCACCGTGAGGCCGCCTTCAGCGCCTGTGAATTTATCATGGATTACCTGAAAACCCGGGCTCCCTTCTGGAAGAAGGAACTCGGTCCTGAGGGAGAGCACTGGGTGTCAGCGCGGCAGCACGATAGCAGCAGGGCTGCTCGGTGGCAGGAGGACAATGGGCTATAGCCTGAATAGGGGATGTGTCCCGTGGCTGATCGGGCTCCAATGGCAGCGTGCTGTAATAAGATTGGTTGCAAGCTGGGAGAGGGAGAGCAATGAGTTTTGATGGTCGGGAATTGAGAAACGCCCTGGGGCGTTTCGCGACGGGCGTGTGTGTCATTACCGCTGTGTCGGACACGCAACAGGCGATGGGTATGACAGCCAACTCGTTTTCGTCAGTCTCCCTGGATCCCCCGCTGGTGCTGTGGTCTCTGCAGAATAATTCTGACGCCTACGATGTTTTCGCACGGCCGCGGCATTTCGCTATCAATATCCTTAGCACTGAGCAGCAGGACTATGCCAATCAGTATGCCAGGAAAAGCCAGCATGAGCTGGATCCTGCCCACTACCGGCTGGGAAAATATGGCGCACCCGTTATTCGCCACGCGCTGGTAACTTTTGAGTGTGAACTGCATGCGACCCACGAAGGGGGAGACCATCTCATCATTGTTGGTCGGGTCATGGAGATGCACCAGCGTCCCAGTGGCGAGCCATTGTTGTTCTATTGCGGCGGTTACCGTGAGCTGCACTAGCGCAGGTTAATCTTCAGAGCAATTTCCAGAAGGCTGAGGCTATTCTAATGTTCCGGTAAGCCTTTATACTGGACTGCTTATTGCACGAGTCAGGTCCTCATGAAGTTTTGTACCCATTGTGGCAGCACGGTCATACTGCAGATTCCTGTGGGGGACGATCGCGAGCGTTTTGTGTGTAGCAGCTGCGACCTGATCCACTACACCAATCCTCGCGTCATCGTCGGCTGTTTGCCAATCTATGAGGGCAGGGTGCTGCTGTGCAAGCGGGCTATCGAGCCGCGCAAAAACTACTGGACCCTGCCCGCTGGATTTATGGAAAATGGCGAGACCTCCGTACAGGGAGCAGCCCGTGAAACCTGGGAAGAAGCCAGGGCGCGGGTCAGCAATATTGACCTCTACCGTGTTTTCGATGTGCCGTATATCAGCCAGATTTACATGTTCTATCGTTGCGACCTGGACAACGGAGAGCACGGCTGCGGGTCCGGAGAGCCTGGAGACCGGCCTGTATGCAGAGCACGATGTCCCGTGGGACAAGATCGCCTTCCCGGTCGTGTCCGAGACGCTCAGGGAATATTTTTCTGATGCCGCTGCGGGACAGTTTCCGGTGCGCGTATCGGCCATAGATCATCGTCCACGGCGCGGGTAATTCTTTAATCAGTCCGCCCGGGTCTGTCGCGTGTGGTCCGGCCTTTGGCATTACTGACAAACAAGGAGTAGGAACGCATGGCATTTGTGAAAATCGGCAGCGTGGCACCGGCATTCACCCTGCTGGACCAGGATGGCAACAAGGTCAGCCTCAAGCAATTCAAGGGTACGAAAAATGTCGTGCTGTATTTTTACCCCAAGGCGATGACTCCCGGGTGCACCGTGCAGGCCTGTGGTATCCGCGACAGCAAGAAGGCGTTGGCCAAACTCGATACCGTGGTGCTGGGCGTGAGTCCCGATCCGGTCGCAAAACTGGGCCGATTCATCGAAAAGCAGGATCTCAATTTCACCCTGCTCTCGGATCAGGACCATGCGGTAACAGAGAAATACGGTGCCTGGGGGTTGAAGAAATTTATGGGGCGCGAGTTCATGGGCGTGTTGCGCACTACGTTTGTAATCGGCAAGGACGGTCGCCTGAAGCATGTCATGGATAAGGTGAATACCAAGTCGCATCACGAGGATGTCATGGCACTGATTGCGCAGTTGGGGCTCTAGGCCCGGCGCCATGCTTGAATTACCTGTTTGACGATGCGCCCGATGCGGGCCAGTTGCGGGAGATCGTGCCGGGTGTGCTGTGGTTGCGTATGCCACTGCCGATGGCGCTGGACCATATCAATCTCTACCTGCTGGAAGATACCGACGGTTGGTGGATAGTCGATACCGGTATCGCCATAGGTCCCACCCGGGAACTGTGGGAGCAGGTGTTCGAGCGACATCTGCAGGGCAAGCCGGTCAAAGCCGTGTTGTCCACACACCACCATCCTGACCATACAGGCATGGCGGGCTGGTTGTGTGAGCGGTGGCGGGTGCCCTTTTATATTACCGAGGCCGAGTATTTCACCGGGCTGGCCTTCAGCAGAACACTGAAGGAGCATTACAGCTGGACCACCGAGCAGCAGCTGTTGCGCTCCGGCTATACACGCGAGCAGGTGGATCAAGCGCGGCAGCATTTCGGTGGATTTGGCGCCATCATCACCCCCATGCCGACTGCCTACAGGCGTCTGGTTGACGGCGCATTCCTGTCGATCAATGGCAATCGCTGGCAGGTGATCGTGGGGCGGGGACACTCGCCGGAACATGCCTGCCTGTACTGCAGCGCGCTGAATATTCTGATCTCCGGCGATCAGGTGATTCCGAGAATCACGTCCAATATCAGCGTGTCGGGCGCGGAGCCCGAGGGCAACCCGCTGCGGGAGTGGCTCATGTCGCACGAGCGGTTCCTGGACCTGTTGCCGGCCGATGCCCTGGTGCTGCCGGCGCACAACACGCCCTTCTACGGCTTGCATGAACGGCTGCGCTATTTGATTGAACATCACGAAGAGCACCTGTTGGCGCTGGAGGAGGCCTGCGTGGCCGCGCCGCTCTCGGCCATGGAACTTTTGCCGGTGTTGTTCAAGCGTCCGCTGGAAGGGCATAACCTCAGCCTGGCGCTGGGCGAATGCATTGCCCACCTGAACTACCTGCATCAGCGGGGGCAGGTTGCGCGTACGGTGGATGCACAGGACTGTTACCGCTACCAATCCGTGGATGCCACGCTGCCCATGCGCCTGCGAAAACAGCGCCATGCCGCAGACGATCTGCCACCTATGCAAGTATAAAGGGAGCCAGCAGCATGCCCATGCCAACCGATATCGGTGTTATCGATCTCATGCTCGCCATACCCGGCGATGACAGCAGCAGCTTCTATGACTGGATCAAACCGCTGCTGATGGACCGTGAAAGCCACGAGCAGTTCACCATGCCCGCCCAGTACATGTTCAAGGATATACCTGATACCAGCAAGGAGGCGGATTGTATCGCCTACACACTGGCGCAGATGGACAAGCACGGCATCGAGCGCGCCATGATCGGTCTGGGTTTTAGCGAGCTGCAGGAAAAAGCACTGCGCGCGCATCCCGATCGATTTTTTGCCTCCTATGAGGCCAATGCCAATCGGGGTATGGACGAGGTGCGCAAGATTGTTGCGATGCACGAGGAGTTTGATATCAAGGCGGTGACCGCCGCGCCGGCCATGATCTGCCCGCCGGTGCCGGTCAACGACAAGAAATGGTATCCCATCTACGCCAAACTGGTGGAGTTGGATATTCCGTTCTGTCCCTGCATGGGCGTGCCGGGTCCGCGGGTACCCTTCGGGCCGCAAAAAGTGGAGTTGCTGGACGAGGTGCTGTGGTTTTTTCCGGAGTTGCGCGTGGTCACCCGCCACGGCTGTGAGCCCTGGACCGATGTGGCATGGAAGATGATGCTGAAGTACCCCAATCTGTACTACATGACCAGCGCTTTCGCACCCAAGCACTATCCGCCGGATATCATCGACTTCGCCAATAAGCGCGGGTCCGGCCAGGTCATGTACGCGGGGTATTTCCCCATGGGTCTGTCACTGGACCGTATTTTCAGTGAAATGCCGGATGTGCCGTTGCGCGATGAGGTCTGGCCGAAATTTCTGCGCGAAAACGCCATAAAGGTTTTTAAACTGGACGCATAAGAGAGCCACGATGAAATATCTGTCGGTAGAAGAAGCCATCGACATGCCCGGCTTGCGGCTCGTGCTGACTGCCGGCGTGCCCGGACCCTGGGGCGAATCCGCCAAGGCCATCCTGGCTTACAAGGGGCTGGCATTCACCCCGGTGTATGCAGCAGGGTGGTGGCGAGAATGAGGCGCTGCGCAAGTGGACTGGGCAAACCTCCGCCCCCGTCGCGGTCTACGACAATCTGCCCCCAGCGTGCCACTGGCTGGACCTGCTGATGCTGGCGGAGCGTCTGGCGCCCGACCAGCCGCTGGTGCCGCTGGACTGTGCTGAGCGGTTGATCGTGCTCGGGCCTGTCGGCGCTGATCGCCGGGGTGGACGGTTTTGGCTGGAACCGGCGCCTGCAGATGCTGGCGCCAATGATGACGCTGGATGAGCCGCCTGCAATGATCGCCGTCGCCTGGGCCGACAAGTACGGCTGGTCCGCGCAGGCGCATGCCGCTAGCACCGCTCGCCTGCAGGCCATCAGCGCCGAGCTGGATGGCCGCCTGGCGCGGCAACAGGCGCAGGGCAGCGATTATCTGGTGGGACAGCGCCGTGTCGGCGGCGGATTTTTACTGGGCAAATTTTGCCGGCATGGTGAAGCCACTGGGGCCAGCGGACAATCCCATGCCGGACTACATGCGCGCCACCTACGAGTCGACCGATGCGGCGACGCTGGCCTGCCTGACGCCGCGGCTGGAAGCGCACCGGGACCGGATGTACGAACGCCACATTGCACTGCCATTGGATTTCTAACAGGAGATAATAAATCATGCTATCGCAACAGGAACTGTCAGACCGCTTTGAAATACAGGATCTGGTCTTTCACTATGCCCACCTCATCGACAGCAAGCAGATTGATCGCTTGCGCGAGGACATTTTCACGGCCGATGTGCATATTGATTACAGTGTCTTTGGTGGCAGCGTGGGTGATCTGGAGGAAACTATCGCCTTCCTCAAGGCCTCGCTGACCAGTGAACTGTTTCCCAACAGCCAGCACCTCAACGCCAATGTCCAGGTGCAATTGCAAGGCGATACCGCCACGGGCAGGGTGATGTGTTTTAATCCTATGGAAATGCAGATTGTCTGAAGGCAAGACCCACACCTTTTTCCTTGGCTTGTGGTATGTGGACGAGTATCGCCGCACCGACAAGGGCTGGCGCATCTGTCGGCGCGAGGAAGTGAAAAGCTGGGTCTTCAACACGCCCGATTTCATGAATTTCTAGGCAGCTAGGGCAGCACCACTCAACGATGCACGCTACAGCCGATGCTGCGCACCCTGGTAGACGCTGGCCAGAGATGACTTATGAAATGATACATTAGATATGAAATTATATACTAATTGATATTATAATAGGTAAATATAATTATTCGAATAGTACCTGGATGATGGCGTCAAGAGTGCTGCTGGTCAATCCAGGATTCAGGAAGGTACTCCAGCTGTAGTTTGCGCACAGCGTCGCGCAGGCTCATCTTCCAGGTCATCCAGTTGCCGCGCCCCGATCTTGTTCGCATAGTAGGAGCGCACCTGATTGACAACTTCCAGGCTGTCCGCTGCCAGAGCCACACCACGCTGGGTCAGGCGAATCTCCTTGGCACGCTTGTCCCCGCCATCGATATCCCTCGCCACATAGCCCATGCGCTCCAGTTCCTTCAGCATTTTCCCCATCGCCTGCTGGGTGACCTGGGCGCGTTCGGCCAATTCCGTAACGCGCACCGCGCCCATGCCGAGATTGGCAAATACGGCGCTATGTGAGGGCCGAATGTCGGGGTAGCCACGGGCCGCCAGACCCTGCCATATACGTCGTTCAAAGTCGCGGGAGAACTCCCGCAGCAGGCGTGACAGGTTGTTGGACAGCAGGTAAGCAATAGCCTGGTTCTTCTCGGCGACGGACTTGTTCACGAGATCCTCCAGTGTTTTTTATTGTGGTGCCGCATGTACATTAGTGTAGACGGAAGTTGGCGGCTGTCACGTGGGTGCGCTACGACTTGTGCGGCTAATTGCTCCCTGCAAGACGCTTCCGGTACACTGCGGCGCTTTTGCGCACTGACAGGAACTGGATAATGGCGAGGATAATCACCTGCAATACCAATGGTATCCGGTCGGCCGCCGCAAAAGGGTTTTTCGATTGGCTACATGCGCAGCAGGCCGATGTGGTCTGTATTCAGGAAACCAAAGCCCAGTTGGAACAACTGACCGACCCGGTGTTTTCGCCAGCGGGTTACCACTGCTTTTACAATGATGCAGTAAAAAAGGGCTACAGCGGCACTGCGTTGTACTGCAAGGTCAAGCCACAGCGCGTCATTACCCGCCTGGGCTGGGATCCGGTAGATTCCGAGGGGCGTTACACACAGGCCGATTTCAAGGGGCTCAGCGTCATCTCGCTGTACATGCCTTCAGGCTCCAGCAGTGAGGAGGCCCTGCAGAAGAAGCTCCGCTTTATGGACGTGTTTATGGAGCATATGCGAGCCCTGCGCCGCGCGCACCGCGAGGTGATTATCTGTGCTGACTGGAATATCTGCCACCAGCCCATCGACCTGAAAAACTGGCGAGCCAACCAGAAAAACTCCGGCTTCCTGCCCGAGGAGCGGGCCTGGCTTGATCAGTTGTACGACGAGGTCGGCTTTGTCGATTCCTTTCGCCTGGTCAACAGCGAGCCTGAGCAGTACACCTGGTGGTCCAATCGCGGGCAGGCCTGGGCCAAGAACGTGGGATGGCGCCTGGACTACCAGGTGATCTCCCCCGGGCTGGTCGACAAGGTGCGGACGGCGGCAATCTATAAAGAGCAGCGATTTTCCGACCATGCGCCGCTGATCATGGAATACGATCTGGACATCACAGCCTGAGCGCGCGGCGTGCAGCTTAATTGCGGGATAGGGTGAAACCCTGTAAATTAGCCCGCGTTTTCCATGCTCTTTCACGAGCTCACCCACAAGAGAATTCAATGATGAGTCTGTTTATTGCCAGCGCCCATGCACAGGAAGCGGGACAAAGCTGCTCCGGGTGGTGAAATGTTCCAGATCCTGTTTTTAGTCGGGCTGTTTGTCGTTTTTTACTTCATCGCCATACGCCCGCAACGCAAGCGCCAGAAGGAACACGCCGAAATGGTGTCCAAGCTGAACAAGGGAGATGAAGTCGTCACCAGTTCCGGCATTCTGGGCAAGGTTACGGCACTGGATGACAATTACATGGTGCTCAATGTGGCCAATAACGTCGAAATGAAGTTCCAGCGCGTACACCTGCACGCCGTACTGCCCAAAGGCACGTTGAAATCCATCGGTTGACGATGGCACTGGTCTACCCCCGCAAGATAGATCTGGCGCAAACGCCAACTCCCCTGCAATACCTTGAGCGCGCCTCCGCAAAGTGGGGCTGCGGCCATCGCCTGTGGGTCAAGCGCGATGATCTTACCGGCTGCACTCTCAGTGGCAACAAGGTGCGCAAGCTGGAGTTCATTACCGCCCACGCCATCGACAACGGCTATGACACGATCATTACCTGCGGCGGATTGCAGAGTAACCACTGTCGTGCCACGGCGTTTGCCGGCGCACAGTTGGGACTGGGCGTACATCTGCTGTTGCGCGGCGCACAACCACTGGAGTGGGAGGGCAATCTACTACTTGACCACCTGGCAGGGGCGGCAGTCAATTGCTACCCCTTGCAGCAATATGTGAGCGAAATAGACGCGCTCTTCAAGCAGTGGCAGTCACACTACGCTGCGCAGGGACGCAAGGCCCTCGCTGTGCCCACCGGTGGCAGCGATGGTATCGGCGCCTGGGGCTATATTGCCGCCTGCGAGGAACTGGCGCGGGATTTTCACGCCGCCGGCATCGAGCAGGCGCATATCGTTACCGCCACAGGGTCGGGTGGAACCCAGACGGGATTGACCCTCGGCGTGGCCCTGCATGGTTTGCCGGCCACGGTATGGGGCATCAATGTTTGTGATGATGAAAAGTATTTCCTCAACAAGGTCGCCAGCGATGTGGCGGACTGGCGGCGGCGTTATCCCGAGGCGCCTGCCGTCGCTATCGAACCGCGCGTGCTGGATGGTTATGTCGGCCAGGGCTATGCCGTCGCCGGCAGCCGCTATCTTTGAACTCATCGCTGAGTTGGGCCGCATGGAAGGATTGGTGCTCGACCCGGTTTATACTGGCAAGGCCTTTGCCGGTATGGTGGCAGAGATCGCCAGTGGCCGCTTTGAAGGATGCCGTGACATCGTGTTTGTGCATACCGGCGGGATTTTCGGTGTGTTTCCACAGCGGGCCGGGTTCGCCGGCATGGTCGCAGGTGGCCACGCGAAACAATCGCATTAGCAGAGGAATTCCCTGGAGACCGATCAGTGAGTGAAATTCTGACAAACGTCGAACAGTGCGTCGACAAAGCCATCGCCACGGTGGGCAGGACACTGGTGTATGGCCGCGCCGCTGGGCCTGGGTAAACCGGTACAGCTGATGAACGCGTTTTACCATCGGGTTGCCGCCGACCCCTCGCTGTCCTTGCATATCGTTACCGCGCTGTGCCTGGAGGTGCCCAGGCCGGGCAGTCACATAGAGGCGAATCTGGCCGGTCCTATCATGCAGCGCCTGTTCGGCGATTATGAGGAACTGGCGTTTCTCGCGCCGTATCGCAATGACAGCCTGCCACACAACATCAAGGTCACTGAACTCTATTTCAAAGCCGGGTCGATGAAGAACCACCCGAGCGCCCAGCAGAACTATGTCTCGAGCAATTACACCCATATTGTGCGCGATATGGCTGGCCTGGGGATCAATATCATGGCGCAGATGGTGGCGGCGCGTGACACTGCCAGCGGCTTGTCACTCAGTCTGTCCAGCAATCCGGATCTCACCCTGGAGATGATGGACAGGGTCCGTGAGCAGGACTATCCCATCATGCTGCTGGCCCAGATTCACGATGATATGCCGTTTATGGAGCTGGACGCCCAGGTGTCTCCCGCTGCTTTGACCTGATCGTCCGTAACCCGCAGTACAACAGGACGCTGTTTGCCGTACCCAATGCGGCGGTGCCCTTGCAGGATTACGCCACCGCGCTGCACGCCAGCAGCCTGATCAGCCGACGGGGGTACACTGCAAATTGGTATTGGCTCGCTGGGCGATGCGGTGGCGCATGCCTGTATCCTGCGTCATCGGCACAACAGCGAGTACCGGGCCATGCTCCGGCAACTCACTCACCAGGCGACCGGCCTGGCAGACGATGACGGGCCCTTTGCCGAGGGCCTCTACGTCTCTACCGAGATGTTCGTCAACGGCATGATGCACCTCATCGAGCAGGGTATCGTCAAACGTAAGGTCTACGACAATCTCCTGCTGCAGCAGGGTATCAACGCCGGCAGAATAACATCCCGGGTAGACGGCCAGCTGTTTGACTATGCTCGCCTGAGCGGCCTCATGCCCAGGCGACTGGACGCGCCATCGCTGCAGGAATTGCAGTACTGGGGCATTATCGCAGCGGCGTGTCTCCCTCGATGGCGATGCATTGCGGGTCGACGGGCAGACCCTGGCCAACGACGTGGATGACCCGCAGGTTCGAGCTGCACTGTTGCGCTGCCGTGCAGGGCGATGAGCTGCGCAATGGTCGCCTGCTGCACGGTGGTTTCTTCCTCGGCCCCCGGGATTTCTACGACAAATTGCGTCAGGCTGGATGAGGTCGGCAGGACACAGATCTGCATGACTGGCGTGCGCCGTACCAACCAGTTGCTACTGGATTACCCGCTCTATTGCGCGCAGCGGCGCAACGCGCGTTTTATCAATACCGGTATGATCGTCGCGCTGAATGGCGCAGTGGCGTCCGATGCGCTGGAGGATGGCACAGTGATCAGCGGGGTAGGGGGGCAGTACAATTTTGTGGCCATGGCCCACGATTTGCCTGGCGCGCGGTCTGTCCTGTGTATTCGCAGTACCCGTGGCCATGGCAAGCAGTTGCAGTCCAATATCGTGCCCTTTTACGGCTATACCACCATCCCCAAACATTTGCGCGATGTGGTTGTCACTGAATACGGTGTGGCTGACCTGCGCGGGCAGAGTGACTCGGATGTTATCAAGCGCTTGATCAATATTGCCGACTCGCGCTTTCAGGATGAGCTGCTGGAATTCGCCAAAGACCACGGCAAGGTAGCGCACGATTACTGTATTCCCGAATCAGCGCGGCACAATACGCCCGAACGCCTGCATGCTGTTCTGGCGCCACTACCAGCACGATGGTTTGCTGCCGGACTATCCATTTGGCACGGAACTTACAGAGCAGGAAATTGCACTGGCTGCCAGCCTGCGCAAAATCAAGTCGCTGAGTGAGGAGCCGGGGCATTTTATCTCTGCGGCGTTCAAAGCCCTATTGCATAGAGCGGACCCGGATGCCGCCAAACCCTTCCTGGAGCGCATGCAACTGGAGCACCCCGAGACCACTAAAGATTTTCTCATCCAACAGCTGTTGTTACTGGAGCTTGAGGAACGGGGATTGTTGAAGGTCAGCTGATCTGTCATTTAGAACATGTGCTGGCTACTGGTAGACAGAACAACATGTGAGTATGCTACGAACATGCCCAGCAATCTGAATGACAAACTTGTCATCGCCATATCTTCCCGGGCGTTGTTCAACCTCGACGAAAGCCACCAGGTCTACGAGAAGGAGGGTCTGCAGGCCTACTCAAAGTACCAGGTCGCCAGAGAGGAGGAGCCATTGCTTCCCGGGGAGGCATTCCCTCTGGTACATAAACTTCTCAGGCTGAACGACAGCCTGCCGGAGGATACGCAGGTCGAGGTTGTATTGCTGTCGCGCAACAGCGCCGACACCGGCCTGCGGGTTTTCAATTCCATCCAGCACTACGAACTTGATATCAGCCGGGCCGCTTTTTGCGGTGGGGAGAGTCCCTGGCGGTACATTAATGCCTTTGGGTGCAAACTGTTTCTGTCCAACGAAGCGCAGGATGTGCGCCACGCCCTGGAGTGTGGTGTTGCTGCTGCCACCTTGATGTCGCGCAGCGGTGGTGGTACCGACAGTGAACAACTGCGCTTTGCGTTCGATGGTGACGCCGTGCTGTTTTCTGATGAGGCGGAGCAGGTTTACAAGCGCGATGGTCTGGAGGCTTTTACCGCCAGTGAGAAGGCGGCCGCCAGGGAACCGCTCGGTGGCGGGCCCTTTAAACCCTTCCTGTCTGCCCTGCATCGCCTGCAGCAGGCCTTTCCCCCGACTGAAGCTCCCATCAGAACAGCGCTGGTTACCGCCCGGTCTGCGCCAGCGCACGAGCGTGTGATCCGTACCCTGCGCGCCTGGAATATCCGTATCGACGAGTCCATTTTCCTTGGTGGACTGAACAAAACCGATTTCCTGAGGGCGTACCAGGCAGATGTTTTCTTTGATGACCAGCAGACACACTGTGTATCCGCCAGTCCGCATATTGCCACCGGCCATGTGCCTCACGGTGTGGCCAATTCCTGACTGACATTTGAACGAGGTTTATACCCGTTTAATTTGGCAAACCGGCGCTTTAGTGGCTATTCTGCATAAGAAAGGGAAAGGTGCGGTCACGGGACTGCCCCTGTTCATCTGGAGGTTGGCATGAAGCTTCAGCAGTTACGCTATATCTGGGAGGTGGCACATCACGATCTCAACGTATCGGCCACCGCCCAGAGTTTATACACATCGCAGCCCGGCATCAGCAAGCAGATTCGCCTGCTGGAGGATGAACTGGGCGTCGAGATTTTTGCGCGCAGCGGCAAACATCTTACCCATGTGACGCCGGCAGGGGAGGCCATCCTGAAGGCTGCGGAGGAAGTGCTGTTCAAAGTGAAGAGCATTCGCCAGATGGCCGAGGAGTTTGCCGACGAAAAGAAGGGTAGTCTTTCCATCGCCACCACGCATACCCAGGCCCGTTATGCGCTGCCCCCAACGATCAAGGGCTTTATAGAGCGATACCCCAATGTTTCCCTGCACATGCACCAGGGAACACCCATGCAGATTGCCGAGATGGCCGCCGATGGCACAGTGGATTTTGCCATTGCAACGGAGGCCATGGAACTGTTCTCCAATCTGATAATGATGCCCTGCTATCGCTGGAACCGCTGCATTCTTGTCCCCCGGGGCCATGCTTTGACCCGGCTGTCGGAATTGACCCTGGAGGATGTCGCCGCGCAACCGATTGTCACCTATGTGTTTGGTTTTACCGGGCGCTCCAGGCTTGACGATGCCTTCGCTGCCAAGGGGCTGGCACCCAGGGTGGTATTTACCGCAACGGATGCGGATGTGATCAAGACCTATGTGCGACTGGGACTGGGAATCGGCATCATTGCCGCTATGGCCTACGATGAGACAATCGACAGCGACCTCGTGGCCCTCGATGCCAGTCACCTGTTTGCCAGCAGTGTCACCCAGATTGGCTGTCGGCGGGACACGTTTCTGCGCGGTTATATGTATGAGTTTATTGAAGACTTCGCGCCCCATCTGTCCCGTGATCTGATAACCGACGCCTTCAAGACTCAAACCAGGGCCGAGCTGGTGGACTTGTTTGCACATCTGGAGCTGCCGGTTTACTGACGGTACCAGTGTGAAATGCACTGCGCGGGACTTGTGTCGCCTGTCCCACAGTGTTTAGATTGGCGCGCTGAAAAATCAACTGCTTCCGACCATAGGAGATCACAACGTGGAACTGGCGTGCCTGGACCTGGAAGGAGTGCTCGTACCGGAGATCTGGATAGCTTTTTCCGAGCGCACCGGTATACAGGAGCTGCGCGCCACCACCAGAGACATACCCGATTACAACGTGCTGATGAAACAGCGCCTGGGTCTGCTGGAACAGCATGGTTTAAAGATCAATGATATTCAGGACGTCATCGCCACGCTGGAGCCCCTGCCGGGCGCCATCGAGTTCGTCGACTGGATGCGCGAACGCTTCCAGGTGATCATCCTGTCAGATACATTCTATGAGTTCTCGCAGCCACTGATGCGACAACTGCACTGGCCCACCCTGTTTTGCCATCGCCTGGTTACCGATGAAGCCGGGCGGGTTGTGGACTACAAGTTGCGCCAGGAAGATCCCAAGCGAGCATCGGTGCAGGCGCTGCACAGCCTCAATTACCGCGTGCTCGCTGCGGGTGACTCCTACAACGACACTTCCATGCTGGCCGAGGCCGATGTCGGGTTTTTGATTCACGCGCCGCAGAACGTGATCGACGAATTTCCGCAGTTCAAGTCGGTGGATACCCTCGCTGAACTGAAAGTTGCTTTCCTGGAGGCCAGTGAGCGTCACCTGGTGCTCTGAGAAAATTGTGCGCAGGACTTGCCAGCGGCCGTCTTCCGCTCGTCACTCAACCGCGGCCCATCGCCTCCAGGGCACTGAGAAATCTACCCACCTTGTCATAGGATTCCTGGTACTCCTGTTGCCAATCGGAATCGGCGACAATCCCGCCACCGCCCCAGCAGCACACTTCGCCCTGACGACATAACAAGCTGCGGATGGCAATGTTGCTGTCCATGCGTCCATCCGCGCTGACATACAGCACTGAGCCGCAGTAGACCTGGCGTTCATGGGTTTCCAGCTCCGCGATGATCTCCATGGCGCGCCGTTTCGGTGCGCCTGTTATCGAGCCGCCGGGAAAGCTGTCTCGCAGCAGGTCCCACGCATTGCGATCGGAGCGTAACTCGCCACTGATGGTGCTGACCAGATGGTGCACAGTGGGAAAGCTTTGCACTTCAAACAGACGGTCGACATGGATACTGCCTGGCACACAGCTGCGTCCGAGGTCATTGCGCAGCAGGTCCACTATCATCAGGTTTTCCGCCCGATCCTTGTGTGAACTATGCAGCTCCCTGCGTGCCACTTCGTCCGTCTGTGGGTCAGCGTAACGAGGCCGGGTGCCTTTGATGGGTGAGGTTTCCACACGGTGGCCATGCAGGGAAAGAAAGCGCTCCGGCGACAGGCACATGAGCGATGCTCCATCCGCCAGTGACAGATATGCGGCAAAGGGTGCGGCCGCCAGCGCCCGCAGTTGAGCGTACGCATGCCAGGGATCGCCACTGAAGCCTGCGCTGAAGCACTGCGTCAGGTTTACCTGATAGCAATCTCCGGCACGGATATAGGCCTGGATACGTTCGAAGGCCGCCTGGTATTGGGCGGGGCTGCAGTTGGAAGCAAAGTCACTGTCCAGCTTGAAGTCTGTCGCGGAGTGCACAGCGGGTTGGCGCAATCGAGCAAGCAAGTCGCGGCGCTCGGCGCTACTCACCCGGGGCTGTGATACCAGGGTGGCTCGCTGCAGCAGGTGGTCCTGCACGATACACCAGTCGTAGGCGCACAGTTGCACGGCGGGAAAGGGCGTCACGGCTGCCGGGGACGGGATATTGTGCAGTGCTTTGCCGACGTCGTATCCCAGGTAACCCAGCAGACCACCACAGAAGGGGATGTCCGGAGACACCGGCTGAGTGCCAGCGTAGTGGTCCCTGTGGAATTGGTCCAGTGCAGCGAAAAACGCCCGGCACTGCTGTTCGGTGGCGCCGTAATGGAGGCTGGGCACATCCGTGGTCCACGGCTGCGCGGTAAGAATATCGTAGCGACCTCCGGTCGCGTAGGGAAAGCTGCTGTCGAGGAAGGCGGCCCGCGGTAAATCCCGGATACGCGCAAACAGCTCGCAGCTATCGGGACAATAGGGAATTTCCTCCAAATGGACGGACTTCTTCACTGTGCCGCGCCGGTGTCGATCATGACATGTTTCCCCGGTATTGGAGTGGCGCTGCATGGCGCTTGCAACTGCACCGCAGTGGCAGCGCCCGGATGGTAGTTTAAGGTCTTGATCTGCATTGAAATAACTAGCATCTGCGTTGAAAAGACCAGAATTGTGGCGACGGCTGAATTGACTTTGCAGGCCTGGCAAATTACTGTATCAAGCCGAATTTTTGGCAGGTTTGCATCCTAAGCCCGACTGCCATGACTTGCAACCAGCATGCCTCCAACGGAGGTCATGCGGACCCTCCGTCGCCCCTTTGGGGATAGCTCGTGGATCAAGGAATATGACGACAAAGAACAGTAGCACTCTGATCGCATCGCTGGACAATCCTTTTGCAGAAAATGCCGAACGCGAGTTCCGGGTACCCGGCCAGATAGCCTCTGCGCCGGGTCTCTATGAGGAGTCCCTGAAAGCGGGCTGGGAGCTGCAGCAGCGACCCTACCAGACGGCGGGTGTGAAAAACATACAGCGCCAGCACCAGAAAAACCGCATGACCATCTGGGAGCGCATTCGCTACCTCAGTGACGAAAAACCCACCGTGTTGTACCAGAACTGGGGGCCCAATCTGGACGGGGCTTCGCTGGTCACGGCGATCATCAAGGTCAATGGCCGGGATGTGGCGCTCTATGGCCATGATTTTACCGTGCGGGCGGGTTCCATGGACGCGACCAACGGCGCCAAGCTGGCCCGTCTGTTCCAGCTGGCGGCGAAGCAGCGTATTCCGGTCGTGGGAATAAACGACAGCGCCGGCGCCTATATACCGGCCGGTGTCGGGGGGCTCGATGGCTATGCCGAGGCGTTCGCCGCGCTGCGCCGCATCAGCGGCATCGTCCCCAGTATCATGTGCATGTTCGGGTTCAACGCCGGTGGCGGCTCGTACCTGCCGCGCCAGGGCAGTTTCCTGATCCAGCCCAACGATACATTTTTCGGCCTGACCGGACCTGGCGTGGTCAAGTCCGTGCTCGGTGAGGATGTCACGCCCGATGAGCTCGGCGGCCCCGGCGTGCATAGCCAGAGCGGCGTGACAGATTTCGTGGTCAAGGACGAAGTAGCGGCGCTGCGCAAAGTGCGGGCGCTGCTCAACTACCTGCCGAGCTACAACGGCGAACTTGCTCCCTATCAGGCCAGCTCCGATCCGGTGGACCGCAAAACCTGGGACATTGATATTCTGCTCAAAAAGGCCTTCAACTCACCCACCGGCTTCAATACGCCCATCGACATCACCATCCTGATTCAGCAACTGTGCGATCACGGCGACTTCCTGGAGATTCAGGCGGAGCGGGCGCGCAACACCGTTACTGCGCTGGGTCGTATGGGCGGCAATGTGATCGGCTTCGTCGCCAATAACTCGGCCGTTGCCTCGGGGCAGGTGGATATCGCCGCAGCCTACAAGAATGCCCGCTTTATTCGCTTTTGCAATCTGTATAACATCCCGGTCATTTTCCTGGAGGACACCACCGGCTTCCTGCCGGGTAAGGAGCAGGAGAGCGGCGGTATCGTACAGGCCGGCCGCGCTATGCTGGATGCCATCGTTGACCTGCGCACACCGCGCTTTCTGGTGCTGGTGCGCAATGCGTTTGGTGGCGCCTATGCCGCGTTTAACAGTTTTCCCGTGGGGGCCGATTTTGTCGTTGCCCTGCCTACCACCCGGGTGGCGGTGATGGGTCCCGCCGGAGTGGAGTATGTTTACAAGGATGAACTGCGCAAGATTCGCGGTTCGGTTCCAGCAAGGCTGAAGGCCGAGACCGAGGCCCAGGTCAAGGCGGGTTTGTCCGCAGAGCAGGCGATGGCAGCTGCGCAGCAGTTGGTTGCGGATTGGGTCAAGTCCGAGGAGGCCCTGCTGGCACAACGTTACACCCGGGAATTGATGAACCCGAATGAGGCCCTGAGCCTCGGCTCGATCTCCCAGATCGTCATGCCCTCGGACCTGCGCCAGGTGCTGGCGGAGAACATGGCATTTTACCTGCGCCGTTACCAGCCCGAACCGCTGCAGTCCGTGCAGCGCGAATTCCACTAGACCGTTCCCCGGCACTTATCACTTTAGAGGAAGACAGGCGTGTCCAACGAATTTTACCTGAGTAATCCGCTTATCCATCGCGATCGCAGGCTGGGCAGCCGGGACACCGCATGGGAGCAGCAGTTCGACTGTACGCATATACGCCCGCTCATCATCTGTCGCGGCCCGATTCGCAAGGAAGCGATGGACGTGTTCTGTGAGATGGGTATCACGCACTTCGGTATTCTGCTCTCGGAGAAGGATTCCATTGTCTACCGCAATGCCATCGCACCCGAGTTGCGTTCGCTGACCGATCCGGATCGCGTGCATCGCGTGCCTGACTACAGTGGCGCCAACAAGGAAGAACGCGAACAGCGCATTGAGCAGATCATCAATATCGCGCGGGACAACAACTACAACGCAATCTTTGCCGGCTACGGTTTTATGGCCGAGGACGAGACCATGGTAGCCGCCATGGAGCAGGCGGGGCTCAATTTTATCGGACCCTGCTCGCGCACTGTGCACGGTGCCGGATTGAAGGATGAGGCCAAACGCACTGCCCTGAAATGCGGTGTTTCCATCACGCCGGGCATCGACAACGGCACCGCGCTGACCCTGCTCAAAAAATATCCCGATGTGGCCGCGCTAAAGGCCCTGGTGAAAAAGCACGGGCTGGCGGTCGATGCCGCCCGCATGGCCGACACGTCGATCACCCTGGAAGACAAGGCGGACATGGTACTGGCGGCCTCTTACAAAAGTGGCATAGACCTGTATACCGTCGACGAATTGTGCGCAACGCTCACTGAGGCGGTAGAGCGGATGGCTGCGGACTATCCGCAGAACCGGGTGCGTCTGAAGGCGATCAGCGGCGGAGGCGGCAAGGGCCAGCGTATTCTCGGCATCGGGGATTCTGCCCGCACGGCAGAAATGGTGCGTGAAATTCTCAACGAGGTGAAAACGACCGGCGTGGGCGACAACAAGAACGTGTTGGTCGAGCTGAATATCGAGACCACCCGCCACCAGGAGATACAGGTTATCGGCAATGGCCACTGGTGCATTTCCATGGGCGGTCGCGATTGTTCGCTGCAGATGCACGAGCAGAAATTGCTGGAAGTATCTGTCACCCAGGAGTCATTGCAAAGAGCCCTCGCTCAGGCTGAAGCGAGCGGCCAGGCGGAAGAGGCGCGCGTACTCAGGCAGGATCTGGTGACACTGAAGGCCATGGAGGAGCAGGCTGAGAACTTCGGTGAGGCCGTGGGACTGGATTCCGTATCGACCTTCGAATGTATAGTCGATCGCGACAAGCATTTTTTCATGGAAATGAACACCCGTATCCAGGTGGAACACCGGGTGACCGAGTTGTGTTACTCGCTCAAATTCACCAATCCTGCTAATGCGGATGAATATTTTGTCGTGGAGTCCCTGGTGGAAGCGATGGTGTTGCTGGCTGCCCACGGCGAAAAATTGCCCAGGCCGCAGCGACTGGTGCGCATGAACGACAGTGTCGAGGCCAGGCTCAATGCTACCAACCAGGCGCTGCAGCCCCATGCCGGCGGCGTGATCGAATCCTGGAGCGACGCCATTGAAGGCGAGATTCGCGACGACCAGGGTATCAGCCTGCACAATCCCGACACGGATGTGTTCATGAAGTACACCCTGGCAGGGGCATACGATTCGAACATTGCGCTGTTGCTGACGGTAGGCGAAAGTCGACTGGAAACCTACCAGAGAATGGCGGAAACGATTCGCCAGACCCGTATGCGGGGGCATGACCTGGCCACCAACCTGGAATTCCACTACGGCCTGGTGAACTGGTTTATCGGCCAGAATATCAATGCCAGGCCCACTACGCGCTTTATCGTTCCCTACCTCACAGCGGTAGGTGAATTGAAGCAGCAGGCCAATAATCTGGATCTTGAGCAGGCCTATCAACAGCTGAGTAAAAAGTTATTGGCGGCAGCAGAGGGCGAAGCGCGAAGCGCACTGTCAGAGACCCTGCAGTTGAAGGAGTCGTTGTTGTTGCGGCCCCTGGCCAAGCTGCTCGATGAGCCGCATCTCCTCAGTGGCTGGTTGAGCGTCAATCGCGATTGCTACACCCTCATCGAGGGCAAGATCTGCTGGAACGAGAATCCGATCGAGTTGCTGGCCGAGACCTACCATTTCCTCAACATGGATTATGTGCCCGGCGACCGACCCCCGGCATCGGTGATGATCTGGGATCACGACAATGCGATTTTGCAGGACGCGCTGGCTTTCTATAGTGAACTTGATGCGCGCATTGCGGCGGGTGACTGGGTGGAGCTGTGTTCGACGCTGGATACGAGCGAGCCTCCCAAGGGGTTCGACGCAGATCTATGGGAACGAGTGCGCGGCGCGCACACGGGATTTCAGGCAGGTGCGGATATCGTGGCCATTTTGCCCAGCATCGCTGAGGCGACCGGGTTCTATGAGCTGATGTGTAAATCCCGATTTGAGTATCCACATACCGCAGCGTCTTACCGACGAGGCATTGCAGGCGGCCATGGCAAAAGTTCTGGTGCCCCCGCCGGTGGCCCGCTCCGATGAAATTCTGGCGGAAAGTGGCGGCATGTTTTACTCGCGCGAAACGCCGACACATGACGTCTATGTCCGTGAAGGTGATCATTTTAACGCCGGCGACCCGTTGTTTATCGTGGAAGTGATGAAAATGTTTAACAAGGTTTACGCGCCATTTTCCGGCACTATTGCTAAAGTGCTGGTGCATACTGATGGCTGTATCATCAGCAAGGGGCAGCCGATCTTCAAGATTATTCCGGATGAGATTTCGGTGGCAGTCTGCGCTGAGGAAGTTGCCGCGCGACGGCTCGCCGTCACCAACGAGTTTTTGCAGCAGCTGTAGAGAGGACGACACATGATTACTGCCCTGGACCATATTGCCATCGCCGTGCCGGACCTGGAAAAAGCCATACAACGGTTTGTTACGGATTTCGGTCTGCCTCTGGGTGGCAGGGAGGACGTACAGGAGGCCAGGACCACTGCCGCCTTTCTGCCGCTACCGCCCACCAATATCGAGTTGGTCTATCCACTTAACGGTGAGGGCCCGGTGGCGACCTACCTGGAAAAAAAGGGTGGCGGGTTGCATCACCTGTGCTTTCGCTCCGACGACATCGACGCGGATGTAGCGCGGCTGCGGGAAAAAGGCTATCAGTTCCTCGCCGATGCTCCCACGCCGGGCGCGCACGGCTCGCGGGTCATTTTTATTCATCCGCAAGAGCTGTGACGGTGTACTGATCGAGATCAGCCAGCCCGCCGCGGACCATTGAGGGTTTGCCCATGAGTGACAAGATTTACGACAAGGCCACTGCGACACCCGACAACTGGAAGGTACTGGCCACAGAGCAATCGAATGGCAAGAGCCCGGATACCCTGGTCTGGCACACGGCGGAAGATATCGCGGTAAAGCCGCTGTACACCGCTGCCGATATGGCGTCCCTGCAGTACGCCGATACCATGCCTGGCATGTCTCCCTACGTGCGCGGCCCGCAGGCCACCATGTATACCGGTCGTCCGTGGACCATTCGGCAGTACGCCGGGTTTTCTACCGCAGAAGAATCCAATGCGTTTTATCGCAAGGCGCTGGCGGCCGGCGGGCAAGGAATTTCCGTGGCCTTCGATCTGGCCACACATCGGGGCTATGACTCCGATCATCCGCGCGTGGCCGGCGACGTGGGCAAGGCGGGGGTAGCCATCGACTCGGTAGAGGACATGAAAATCCTCTTCGACAGTATTCCTCTGGACAAGGTGTCGGTGTCCATGACCATGAATGGCGCCGTACTGCCGGTACTGGCCGGTTACATCGTGGCTGCAGAAGAGCAGGGCGTCGCGCAGAAACAACTGGCCGGTACGATCCAGAACGATATTCTGAAGGAATTCATGGTGCGCAACACCTATATCTATCCGCCCACGCCCAGCATGAAAATCATCGGCGATATCATCGCCTACTGCTCCACGAATATGCCGCGGTTCAACACAATTTCCATCTCCGGTTACCATATCCAGGAGGCGGGTGCCAATGCCGCACTGGAACTTGCCTACACGCTGGCGGATGGCAAGGAGTACATCCGCACCGCGATTGCCGCTGGACTGGGTATTGACGATTTCGCCCCGCGCCTGTCCTTTTTCTGGGGCATTGGCATGAACTTCTACATGGAGATCGCCAAGATGCGGGCGGCGCGACTGCTATGGGCGCGTATTGTCGCCGAGTTCAATCCGAAGAATCCCAAGAGCTCCATGTTGCGCACCCATAGCCAGACCTCCGGTTGGTCCCTGACCGAGCAGGATCCCTACAACAATGTCGTGCGCACCACCATCGAAGCGATGGCGGCCGTGTTTGGCGGGACCCAGTCGCTGCACACCAATGCGCTGGACGAAGCCATAGCGCTGCCGACCGAATTTTCCGCCCGCATCGCCCGCAACACGCAATTGATCATTCAGGAAGAGACCGGAATCACCAAGGTCGTCGATCCGTGGGGCGGTTCCTACATGATGGAAAATCTGACCCAGGATATCGCCGACAAGGCGTGGGAGTTGATCGAGGAAGTCGAGGCCGCCGGCGGCATGGCCAAGGCCATCGAAACCGGCATGCCGAAAATGCGCATCGAGGAAGCCGCTGCCAGGAAGCAGGCGCGGATTGATCGCGGCGAGGACGTCATCGTCGGTGTCAACAAATACCGCGTTGACAGGAAGAGGCAATGTCGAGATTCTCGACATCGACAACGACGCTGTGCGCAAATCGCAGCTGGCGCGCCTGGCCAGACTGCGCAGCCAGTCGTGATGAAAGCTGCGGTAGAGGCTATACTGGAGGACATTTACCAGTGTGCGGTCAGCGGCGAGGGCAATTTGCTGGCACTGGCCATTGAAGCCACCCGCCGACGCGCGACAATAGGGGAGATATCCTTCGCCATGGAACGAGAATTCGGACGCTTTAAAGCCCAGGCGCAAACGGTTTCCGGCGTCTACGGCGCCGCTTTTGAGCAGGATCGAGAACTGGCAGGGCATCAGCCAAGATATCGACGCATTTCGTCAAGCAGCACGGCCGCCGGCCGCGCATGCTGGTGTGCAAAATGGGCCAGGACGGTCACGATCGCGGCGCCAAGGTGGTCGCGACAGCGTTTGCCGATGTCGGCTTTGATATCGATTTGTCACCCATGTTTTCCACGCCGGAAGAGGTGGCGCGCCAGGCGATCGAGAATGATGTGCACGTCGTAGGCGCTTCCTCGCTGGCGGCGGGACACAAAACGCTGGTGCCGCAGTTGGTGGCGGAACTCAAAAAGCAGGGTGCTGACGATATTATCGTGATTGCCGGCGGGGTGATTCCCAAGCAGGATTACGACTTTCTGTATAAGGCTGGCGTGAAGTGTATTTTTGGGCCGGGTACGCCGATTCCCCAGTGCGCACGTGAAGTGCTGGATGCGGTGCAAGCAGCTCAGTCCTGAATGACCAGCTTCGATCTGCAGGAACTGCTAAGCGGCAACCGCCGCGCGCTGGCCAAGGCGATCACCCTGGTTGAAAGTACACTCGATACGCACCGCGAGCAGGCGCAGGACATACTGGAGCAGGTATTGCCCCACAGCGGCAACAGCATCCGCATCGGTATCACCGGTGTGCCCGGTGTCGGTAAATCCACGTTTATTGAAGCCTTTGGCCTGTACCTGATAGAGCAGGGCAAGCGTGTGGCAGTGCTCGCGGTCGACCCCAGTTCACCGATCGCAGGAGGGTCAATACTCGGCGACAAGACGCGCATGGAGGAATTGTCCCGCCGCGAAGAAGCCTTTATTCGGCCCACTCCCGCTGCCGGCGCGCTCGGCGGCGTCGCGCAAAAAACCCGCGAAACCATGCTGCTGTGTGAGGCCGCCGGCTACGATGTGATTCTGGTCGAAACCGTCGGCGTGGGGCAGTCAGAGTACCAGGTTGCCGGTATGGTCGACTTCTTCATGGTGCTGATGCTGCCCGGCGGCGGCGATGAATTGCAGGGCATCAAGAAGGGCATCATGGAGTTGGCGGATGCGCTGGTCATTAACAAAGCCGATGGCGACAGCGAGAAGCTGGCGACCATGACCCAGCGGCAGTACAGCAGTGCCATGAGCCTGCTGCGCCATAACAGTTTCTGGACGCCACGGGTGATGACCTGCTCGGCACTGACGTCGACCAATATAGACGCGGTGTGGGACATGGTGCTCGAGTACTACTTCGAGGCCGCGCAGCGACAGGCGTTTGCCAGCAAGCGCACCCGGCAGAACCTTGACTGGATGCACCAGTTGCTGCATGAGATGCTCCTGTTGAAGCTGTCGCAGAACGCAAGGTAAATGCAATGCTGCCCGCTCTGGAGCAGGCGGTCGAGCGACAGGAGATCACGGCTTTTGCCGCTGTCAGGCAGATTATGGATCAACTGTAACCGGCGTCCGGCCTGATGCGTTTCTATCCCCTGGAAAAGCTGATCAACCTGCACGATGACTACGTGCGTCAGTTCAAGATCGACAATCTGCAGCTACTGTTGATCCAGCGTCTCGGTGAGTTGTTCCTGATGGAGGCACACTGTCCCCATCGCGGTCATCCACTGGCGGCGGCGTCGATTGAAGCTGGACTCATTCAGTGTTCGCTGCATCAGTATCAATTTTCGCTTGGCGGATGGCCGCCTGCTGCACGCCACGGAAGAGCCCTGTCGCGCATTGCGTACCTTTGATATTGTCTATGCCGGGAATGAGATTGGTGTGATGTTGGATGAATAGCTTGTCTTTCTCGAATCCTCAGTTTCCGCCCACAGGTCGCCGCATGGTTGATGAAATCGAAGCACGCATAATTGCTGCGCACCAGGCTGTTGCTGGTTCGCCATCCCGCAGGGGCTGACAACTATGTCGAGCGGCTTGTCTGTGGCCGGGTAACGGTCGCGCAGATTATCCGCGAGTTCGCCGAATCCCCTGAGTATGCGCAGAAGAAGCGCTTGCTCAATCCGAAGCTGACACAGTTTCGCAGCTTGCCGGATGCCGAGGTTTTCGTGCCGCCCGAGGTCGTGGACCAGTTGTTCGAAAAAACGTCGTTCTACTGGCGGAACGCCGCATCGGCGCCGAACGAGATGTACTGGTCGGTTATCACGCAAAAGGAGTGGAATCGGGAGCTGACGGGCGAAGATCGGGTCCAGTTTGTAGCGACAGGAAAGTCTTACGCCGACCGCATCCTTAGTCTTTACGAGAAGTACTCTGGCCGTTCCGTTGCCAACCTCACCTGCATCGACTTCGGTAGCGGAGTGGGGCGGCTGGCGATTAATTTCGCCTCGCGCGTCAGCCCATGTGCACACCGTCGACTTCAGCGAGTCCCATCTGCAGGAATTGCAACGTAACGCGGCGCTGTTCGATTGCGCATCAAAGATAGCAGTATGGCCGATCCGGCTGCCGGCCGACCTCGACAAGTTGCCGCAGGTCGACCTGGTGTATTCGTTCATCGCGCTGCAGCACAACACGCCACCGGTGATCGCCGCCATGATGCGCGTCCTGCTCGACCACCTGCGGCCCGGCGGTTACGCGTTCCTGCATGTGACGCTGGCTGTGCCGGGTATGGGGGTTTTAGCGTCAAGGACTACCTGACTCCGCGGAAGCTGGTACGAGGATGGAAATCCATATCCTGCCCCGAGCGAATATCAACTCCCTCGCGGCAAGGGCAGGCTGTGAGATCGTCATGAGCCACTGCGTGGGCGGCAACGATTACGCATACTCGGAAGAGATCGTCTTTCACAAGCCCGGTTAGTGGCTGGTCTCGTCATCGTGACGGCAACCCTACAGCGGCGCTCGTTGCTGGCAGGGTGACTGCATCGATGACCCGCAGGTTTCGACCCGCTGCGCGCCGTGCCGTCCTGCAGGCGATGAACAGCGTCGATCAGCTCCCGGTCGCGCCGGCAGTCGCCCGGACTGCAATTGTTCCTGTGCCAACATCAGATACGGCGAAGCAGCCGCCGGCCGCCCGGCCAGCAACAGTAACCCGGCCATTTCCACCTGCCACTGCGGTGTAGCCCGCAGCCTTTGGTCCAGGCCCGCCAGGCGCTCATCGCTCCCGGGAAATTTCCGCGGCTCCGTTCCAGTTCTATTGCGTAGCGCTGGAGGGAGGTGACGGGGCCCACTTGTGCCAGGCGCGCATCCAGCAGCGCCAGGGCTTCAGCGACGCCCCGCTCGGGCAATCCCGCCATCAGCCGCGCGGTGGCCCAGGTAGTAACCGGGATCCAGGGAGTCACTCAGGAAGATCAGGCTTTCGTAGTCTGCAAGAGCCAGCCGTTTTTCAACCCGCATCACGCAACAGGCGGGCGCGGTACTTGAGCGTCGGCTTGATCCAGGGGATAGGCTTGCAGGTAGCGATCAAGATAGGGACCGCGCCGAGGCGTAATCACCTGTTTGATAAGAATACTACCCCGCGCGTGAAGGCGGCCGCCACCGGGTCTCCCACAGCTTCGGCGACCCTGATATCAGCCAGTGCGAGTTCCCGCTGGTTGTTTTCCAGGTATGCCAGGGAGCGCTGCAGGCGCAGGGCCTGGTTATCGGGAGTTTGTTCAATACGGCAGGGAAAGCGCGTGAATGCGCACTGCGACAGCGGCGTCTGACCAGACGGTGGGGCCGGCGAGTGGAGAGGGTCTGGGGGAACAACAAGACCACGAAGGAGTAAACGGTCAAGCTTCATAGGGGAGTAATGGGGATGCCAATGGCTGGCGTCCCCCGGTATAGGCCGCTCAGCGCGTCATCACGAATGAATCCAGCACCGCGCCGTTAATATCCACAAAGCTCGCCTCCAGGCGGTTGGCGGTAAGATCGATAACGACCGAGCCGATTTCCAACCGGCTGAAGAAGTGTGCCGGGTGGGGAAAGCCCGCGCTAAGCGTTGTGGCCTTGCCGCCGTTACCCGCGACTGTATAGACCACTTTGTCATCGGTGCCGTCGCGGCTGATTTGGGTATAGGCTTCATCCCCCTGGCCGTTGGCGGCGTTGCCCAGGTCATTCAGCTCGGCATGCACGGCGGGGTCAAAGGTGTCTGACAGCCCGGTATGGCCCTTGATGTAGTAAGAACGCTCGTAAATATGGCTGTGCCCGCTGTAGGCAAGGTCGACGCCGTACTGCTCGAATAGCGGGGTGAACTCCTCACGAATGGCGAATATCGGTTGATCGATGCCATTAACGGTGAGGTCGGAATCGTGGCTGCCCTTGGTGTAGGGCGGGTGGTGAAAAATCACGATGGTCCAGTCCTGGTTGTTGGCCATCAGGTCGTCTTTCAGCCACTGCAACATGGCCGCGCGGCTGTCGGTGTCGCGTATAGCCACTTGTGAATCCAGGCTGACGATGTGCACATTGGCATAGTCGAATGAATAATACTGCTCGGTACCGCTGGGCAAGCCACCGGTCTCGCCGTGGGTGGGCAGGGTGAAGATGTTCAGGTAAGGCATGGGACTGTCTGGAGCAGGGTCAGGACCACCGGTGGAGCCATCACCCAACACCGCATAGTCGCTGGTGTTCGTGCTCTTTGACGCGCCCAGTTTCCCCATCTCGTGGTTGCCGATGGTGGGCCACAAAGGTGTAGCGGCCAGTATCTGAGGGTACACGTCAAATATCGCTTTCTGATGCTCCAGGTCAGTGCCCTGATCGTAAGCGTTGTCCCCCAGCATGAGGAACAGGTCGGCGGACTCATCGCCATGGTTTTTCACGAAGGTTAGAAAGCCATCGCGCACATAGCCCGCTTCCGGGGCGTCTGTGCCGCCAACCCCAGAATCACCGACGATCCAGATCCGGGTGTTGCCATCTGCGGGCAAAGTGCCCGGGGCCGGGGCAGTGTGGAAGCTGTGCGCGGCGTCAGCTATGCCGGCTCCCCCCACCGAGTAGAAATAGGTGGTACCGGGTTCGAGTCCGCTTAGCAGCACCTCGCTGTGTCCGGTGGCGGTTACTGTGGCGCCGGTCCTGCTTTGCGCCGGGAGTGCCGCCGGATCGGTGCCGAAGCAGACACTGTCGGCCTCAGCGTCGCCTTGCGAGTTGCCGCGCCACTTGATGATGACGCTGTCCGAGTCGAGCTGTTGCAGAAAAAGTCGGTCTGGTTGAACAGCTGTGCCAGCGCAGGTAGGGGCAGCGAATATGTCGTTGTTGTCACCGTCACTGCACGCAGCGACCACGCTCGCCAGAGCAAGAATTGTCAGGACATTTGAGACTCGTGAGATCATTATCATGGCCTTATTGTTAGACGTTAAGGGTCTGTGCAAGAGTGAGGTCGCACTTGAAAATTGAGCGTCCAGCTACCTATATCAGCCAGATATTGTCCTGTCAATTTTCCTGTACCGCAGTGGTTCGACCGATAGCGGAAAAGAGGTTATTTTACTAAAAAACCTGTATTGACCATAGTCAGGCAAACATGCGAGCTGCGAGATCTGAAGCTTTTCGGATATTCCCCTGAGAAAATGAAAGTGATCTTCCGTGCGATTAAAAAGAAAAGAGACGGGTTTTCACGCAGCGTTGCCTGCCAAGGAAATTTGTCAAATTCCATTTGTAAGTAGCGCTGGGAAATCGGCCGGCGACCTGTACTGAGCGCATCCCCCTGCAAAAAATTGATTTCCATCAACTATAGATTAGCGTGTAAACGCAAGTCCACATTCCGTTCCTTTCCTAATCTTTTGGCGCAGACCATCAGTGCAATGGCCCATTCGCATAAGTGCATCCATCATTCCTTTGGGGAAGCAAAGTGGGAGAGCGAAGGATGAGGCAAACAGTACAAAGGCTTCTGATCATGACCATCGCCACGATTGTAATCACGCTACTTAGCGGCTGCCCGATTCATACTAAACGCGTGCTGGTCATCGGAGACAGTATCACCTACATGTCGGCCGGTGATATCAGTAGGGTCGGCAACGATGTTCAAGGACGCCGACCCGGTCAACCGCGTTACCTTCACGATCATCGCCACTGCGGGCATAGGCGCGCTGCAGACGTGGGGAGAACCGAGCGACCCGGATGAGTACTGGTCCGGTCTGATCGCCAACTCGATCCAATCCGGCGATTTCGACGCGATCATTGTCCAACTAGGTACCAACGACTGTTCCTACCTCAGCGCGTCGGTGCGCTACGAGCAGGACATCAAGAGGATTGTGGGCGCAATCGTCGACGCTGATCCGGAGGTTCCGGTCTTTTGGCTGACAATGCACCAGGTTCCCAAGTGGCCGGACTGCGCGTCGATTATCAACGTTGATCTTCAGCAGATCGTCGAGGTCGGCTTGTATCCGAACCTGACAACTTTGACTACGGCTCATGGGCCGACGCGCGTCCTGAATGTTTCACTGACGGTATCCACCTGCGCCAGAGCTGGCAAAACGACCCCAGCGCCGGCGGCACCTGCACGATGCAGCGCCGGCCGGCTACTGTGGAGGCCAATTCCTTTACGCAGTGTGGCTCAAGGCCCAGGTCGACGGCTACTTCGGGCCGCCTGAGATGATGCAACCTGCCCAATAGAAATCTGAACACGTTTCAAAACCCATAGAGCGCTTTCAATTCAGGGTCCTTGTCGGCGATCAGGCGCGCCAGGTCCACCATGACCTTGCACTGCTTCCACGACGCATCGTCCTGCATTTTGCCTTCGACCATGACGGCGCCACTGCCATCAGGCAGCGCCGCCAGCACGCGTTTCGCCCAGGCGACTTCGTCAGCGCGGCGGGCTGAATACCCGTTTGGCAATCTCGATCTGGCTGGGGTGCAGTGACCAGGCGCCGACGCAGCCCATGAGAAAGGCGTTGCGGAACTGGTCTTCACAGGCCAGCGGATCGTCGATGGCGCCAAAGGGTCCGTAGAAGGGCAGGGCGCCGACGCTGACGCAGGCATCTACCATGCGCCCCAGCGTGTAGTGCCACAGGTCCTGCTGGTGGGTGGCGCGCTCCGCTGTCAGGGTTGCGCGGGTCAGGATCATCGCGCACCAGGTAGCCGGGATGGCCGCCGCCAATGCGCGTGGTCTTCATGCGCCGCGATGCGGCGAGATCAGCAGGGCCGAGACTCATTCCCTGGATGCGCGGGCTGGCGTTGGCGATCTCTTCCACATTGGCCACGCCCAGCGCGGTCTCCAGCAGGCAGTGCAGCTGGATGGGCTTTTTCAGTCCGGCTTTTGCTTCCAGTTGGGCGAGGAGTTGGTCGGCGAAGTGGATATCCCAGGCGCCCTGGATTTTCGGTAGCATGATGACATCGACCTTGTCGCCCGCCTCCAGTGACGATGCGGGTGATGTCGTCGAGGAACCAGGGACTGTCGAGACTGTTGATGCGGGTCCACAGCTGCGTGTCGCCAAAATCATTGTTGCGCGCGATTTGGATAAAGCCTTCGCGCGCTGCCTGCTTGTTGTCGATGGCGATGGCGTCTTCCAGGTTGCCCAGCAGGATATCGACGCGCTTGGCGATGTCCGGCGCTTTCTCCACCATTTTGGCGTTGCTGGGATCAAAGAAATGGATCATGCGCGAGGGCCGCACGGGAATGTCGCGCAGCGGCGCCGGCGCTCCCAGCGCCAGCGGGCGGAAAAAATCACGGGGACTACGCATGCTTACCTCCTGGGTTGTCTTTCATTGCTTGCTGCCGCCGAAGCGCTGGTACAAACGCTGTCGCAGCGCTTCATAGTATTCGAGCAGGTTCGAGGTCCTGCACCTGCAATTGCGCCAGCAGGGCTTTTTCGCCGCCGAGTTGGTCAATGCCAAAACTGCCAAACTCCTCCTGCAGACGCTTGTGTATCCAGTAGGCCTGATAGCTGCGTCTTCTGGATGCCAGCTGGTTGCGCGAGCGAAGCTCGTTATGGTGTTGTTCGATGATGTCGGCCAGTGCTTCAATACCGGTGCAATGTGGTGGCGCTGGTGGCGAGCACCGGAACCTGCCAGTGGCCGTCCGGGTGTTCCCGGTGCAGCGCCGCGCCGAGTTCGGCGAGTGTGCGGCGGGCCACGGCGCCCATATCCGCCTTGTTGACGACCAGGATGTGCGGCACTTCCAGGATGCCCGCCTTCAGGAATTGCACGCTGTCGCCGGAGCCGGGTTGGGCCACATAACAGGTCGTGTCGCACATGCGGGAAATATCCACTTCCCGCTGGCCCACGCCCACCGTTTCGATGAGCACGATATCGAAACCCGCCAGCATGACCAGGCTCATCGGCCAGACCTCGGCGCTGAGTCCGCCGAACTGGCCGCGACTGGCCAGGGAGCGCACGAACACGCCGTCGTCGTCCGCGCTGGTCTGCATGCGCAGCCGATCGCCCAGTAAAGCGCCGCCGCTGATGGGGCTGGATGGATCCACCGCTAACACGCCAACCCGCTGCCCGCGCTGCCGCCAGACGGCAATCAACGCTGCGCTCAGTGTGGATTTCCCGGCGCCTGGCGGGCCGGTGATGCCGATCAGGTGACCTGTGGGATGTTGTTGCGCCGTGTTGCAAGTGTGCAAGAAGTGCGCTGGCCTGCTCGCGCGCGCTCTGGCGCCGGTCATCCAGCAGGTTGAGCGCTTCAGCTATGGCCGCTCGTTCACCGCGTGCCAATGGCAGCGGCGAGCGTCGCCGCTATCGCATTGCTTCAGGCAGACTCATGCAGCGGCTCAGGCCGCAGGCTCCAGACCGTTGGCCTCACGGATGATCGTCACCATCGTGTCCATGATGGCGTTCATGTCCACATCCTTGGGCGTAAATACCGCCTTTACACCCATGGCCTGCAAACGTCGCGCATCCTCTTCAGGGATGATGCCGCCGATGACCAGTGGTATCCCGGCGGCGCCGATTTTCTCCAGCTCGTGGCAGATGTCTGCCACCAGTTCGAGGTGACTGCCGGAGAGGACCGAGAGACCGATCAGGTGCGCGCCTTCCTCCTGCGCGGCGCGGGCGATCTGGGAGGGCGTCAGGCGAATGCCCTCGTAGACAATCTCGAAGCCGGCGTCGCGGCCTTTGACCGCGATCTGTTCCGCGCCGTTGCTGTGGCCGTCCAGTCCCGGTTTGCCGATCAGCAGGCGCAGCGGGCGTCCCAGTTGCTCGCCTGTGCGCCGCACGCGCTCGCGCACTGCCAGCAGCGCCGCCGAATCGGCCGAGGCCGGAAGGGGCAGACATCCACGCCGGTGGGCGCCCGGTATTCGCCGAACACCTGACGCAATACCTCACTCCATTCACCGGTAGTGACCCCGGCCCTGGCGCAGGCGATAGAGGAGGGCATGATATTGCTGCCACTGGTCGCGGCGTCATGCAGTTGCGCCAGCGCCGCGTCGACCTTGTCCTGCTCACGGCTTGCGCGAAAGGCGTGCAGTGCTTTGATCTGCTCGCGCTCCGCCTGTGCGTCAACTTTCATGATGCCGGATTCACCAGCGGCGGTCAGGGGTGATTCTGCCGTCTCCTGGTAGCAGTTGACGCCGACGATTTGCAGCGCGCCACTTTCGATAGCGCGCATACGCCGGGTGTGGCTTTGCACAAGTTCCCGTTTGACATAACCGCTTTCAATACACGCGACCATGCCGCCGTGCGCTTCGACCCGCGCCATCTCCTGCTGTGGCGCCGGCGATCAACTCCTGCACCTTGGCCTCTACCACGGGCGAGCCGTCCAGCAGATCACCGTATTCCAGCAGGTCGGTTTCCAGTGCCAGCACCTGCTGCATGCGCAGGGCCCATTGCTGGTCCCAGGGGCGCGGCAGGCCCAGGGCCTCGTTCCAGGCGGGCAGTTGTATGGCGCGGGCCCTGGCGTTCTTCGACAGGGTGACCGCCAGCATTTCCAGTACGATGCGCTGCACGTTGTTTTCCGGCTGTGATTCGGTGAGTCCCAGCGAATTCACCTGCACGCCGTAGCGGAAGAGGCGCTGTTTGGGGTTCTCCACGCCGTAGCGCTGCTGCACCAGCGTGTCCCACATGCGGCCAAACGCGCGCAATTTGCAGGTCTCTTCCACAAAGCGGATACCGGCATTCACGAAAAACGAGATGCGCCCGACCACCTCCGCAAAGCGTTCCGGGGAGATCTGTCCAGAGGCCTGCACCGCGTCCAGAATGGCCATCGCCGTGCACAGGGCATAGGCCAGTTCCTGGGTGGGCGTGGCGCCGGCCTCCTGCAGGTGGTAGCTGCAGATGTTGGTGGGATTCCACTTGGGAATATGCTCGCACCGTATAGGCGATCAGGTCAGTGGTCAGGCGCACCGAGGGCGCGGGGGGAAGATGTAGGTGCCCCGCGACAGGTACTCCTTGAGCACGTCGTTCTGGGTGGTGCCCTGCAGTTGCGCGGGATCCACGCCCTGGCGCTCGGCAACCGCCACGTACAGGGCGAGCAGCCAGGGCGCGGTGGCGTTGATGGTCATGGAGGTGTTCATTTGCCCCAGCGGTATCTGGTCGAACAGGGCTTCCATGTCGCCGATATGGTTGATCGGAACCCCCACTTTGCCGACTTCGCCGCGGGCCAGCGGATGGTCCGAGTCATAGCCGGTCTGCGTGGGCAGGTCGAAGGCCACGGAAAGTCCGGTCTGGCCCCGGCTCAGGTTGGTGCGGTACAGCTCATTGGAGGCCCGCGCGGACGAATGTCCCGAATAGGTGCGCATCAACCAGGGCGGATCACGTTTTACAGTTTCCTGGCTCACAGGTGACAGTCCTCAGCGGGGGCGGCGCTTGATCAGCAGGCGCCGCTCGATTTCAAAAATTTTGTCGGCGATCTTGTCTTTGCCGAGCATCGCGTTTGGTGTCTTCCTTGATAAACAGGTCCGCGCCATATTTTTCCAGGGCTGCGGCCGCGGTGATATTCTTCACGCCGATCAGTTGCATGCTGACCAGGCCGTAGGCATCGGCGCCTGCGTACATCCTCAACTGCCAGGATGCGCGACAGGGCGCCAACCGTATCTCCGGCAAAGGCGGGCTGCGTGTGGTAACCCTCGGTAAAGCCCAGCTCCCACACCGCGTTCTCGCTGACATCGCGGCTGGCGAGGCCCTCCAGCCAGGCAAACACCAGTCCGCCGTACACGATAGGCTCGCCGCTCATCTTGCCGGACTGCGCGCTGGAGAACAGGCGATCGAAGTGCAGGGGATGACTGTTGCCGACCAGGTAGGTGAGCGCCATGTGCTCTTCAGTAATGGTGCGGCCATTGGCATGCACGATAATGTCCCCCGGCGCAAAGTCTTCAAAATAGGTATTGGGGCCGGTAAGTCCGCGGCTGACAGGCTTGCCGGTCAGCGGCAGTTGCAGCAGCGGCGCGTCTTCGCCGGGAAAGGCCACCGCGACATCCGGGGCCGGCGTGGTAGGGGGCCGTGCGCCGCGCCAGCCGACCATGATCTTGCGCTCGTACTGCAGTACAACCTCATCATGCTGGTTGACGGAGACCGTGCGGATGCGGGTGATGCCCGGCTTGTCCGGCCCCCGGTCCTTGCGCTCCAGCACTTTGGTGAATGCGCGCAGCGTGTCGCCAGGGTACACCGGCCGCAGGAACTGCACCTGGTAGTAACCGAGATTGGCTATCGCCTTCTCGGAATCATTTTGCACGCCCAGCGACAGCGTGACATTGAATACCATTTGCGCGCTGGCGGGCAGGTCGTCAAAGCCGTGGGCGCGCGCGTACTGTGCATTAAGGTAGAGAGGGTTGGCCTGCATGAAGGTGCGGGCGAAATCGAGCATATTGCTGGTGGTGAAGGTAAAGCCGCGCGGGTGCTCGAACACCTGTCCGGGCTCCAGTTCATCCAGGTAACGGCCGTACTGGGGCTGGCGCGTTTTTTCCAGCGCAACGGGAATGCCTGCAGACAGTTCAGCCTGGGGCGTCAGTTGGATGGTCACACTCATGCCTAACTCCTCAGTCGGCCTTTTCCACCAGTGCACGCGCGATCACTTTCAGGGCCAGGGTTTCTTCCGCGCCTTCAAAGATGGACAACACCCGCGCATCGGCAAAATAGCGACTGACCGACGTCTCCTCAGCGTAACCCATACCGCCGTGAATCTGCAGTGCCTCGCGGGTCAGCCATTCGGCCGTCTTGCTGGCGAACAACTTGGCCGCGCTGGCTTCCATATCGCCGGAGCCCGCATCCATCAGCTGCGCCACATCGTAGGTGATCTGGCGACAGGCCAGCAGCAGGGCCGCCATGCGGGCCAGCTTGACCTGGGTGAGCTGGTAGTCGGCGATCGGCTTGCCGAACACGATGCGCTGCTTGGCGTAGGAGATGGCTTTCTCGAACGCGGCGCGCATGACGCCAACCGCCCGCGCCGCGGTCTGGATGCGCCCGCCGGCGAAACCGGCCATGGCGTAATAGAAGCCATTGCCCTCGCCATCACTGCCTCCGAGCATATTGGCCGCAGGCACAAAAAAATCGTCGAAGAAGAGTTCGAAGGAGTGCATGCCGCGGTAGCCGATGGTGGCAATGGCGCGGCCGGTGAGCTTGCCGCCCGACTCGGGTGACACTTCAAAGTGATGGCCGTCACTGGAGGGCTTCTCCACCAGGAACATGGACAGCCCGCGATGCCCCAGAGCCATGTCGGGATCGGTGCGGGCCAGCACCAGCAGCAAACCGGCCTTGCCGCCGAAGGTACACCAGGTCTTGGCGCCGTTGAGCAGCCAGCCGCCATCGGTGGCGGTGGCCTTCAGCCGCACGCCGGCAACATCAGAGCCGTAGTTGGGTTCGGTGACGGCTACCGCGCACAGCGGTTCGCCCACCGCCAGTTGTGGTAACCAGAGTTGCTTCTGTTCTTCAGTGCCGCCCTTGAGCAGCGCGCGGGCGAGAATTTCCGGGCGGGTAATCAGGCTGCCGGCGGCGCCCAGCGAGCCGCGGGACAACTCTTCGGTGACCACGATCATGCCCAGCGTATCTTCCTTATCGTCTTCCTGCAGCCCGCCGTAGCTGGCCGGAATCGACAGGCCGAACATCCCCATCTCCTTCAGCGGCTCCAGGATCGCATCGGGA
This sequence comes from uncultured Gammaproteobacteria bacterium, assembly GCA_963844975.1. Taxonomy (GTDB): domain Bacteria; phylum Pseudomonadota; class Gammaproteobacteria; order Pseudomonadales; family Halieaceae; genus Marimicrobium. Next base: position 75,257 of record CAWJQO010000015.1, read on the forward strand.
ATGATGAGGTCCTCGCGATGGATCTCTTCCGCCAGCGGCGCGACGACATCGTCAGCAAAGCGGCGAAACGTATCGCGCATCATGGTGTGATGCTCACTGAGCAGATCGGGCCCCAGGTCGCCATCCCGATCCAGCACCGCCTGGCCGATGGCGGCGATATTGCTGCGCCGCGAGTTGTTGCGACAGAAAATCCGCTGCGGCGGGATCGGCGTCGATTGCGCTGATATGTGCGTGCGTGAGAGTCCGAAATCGGCGGGTCGGGTACGCAGGCGGTGCAGCGTGTTGGTAATCGCCTCGGCGCAAAAAAGGGCGGCCAGGTGCGCGGTGAAGGCATTCGCAGCGGATGACTCTGCTGCCAGGCGTGTGGCGTGTGCGAGCAGGAAGCGCGCCGCGGTACATTCAGACCAGCTGAGGGCCAGTTCGTAGCAGGCCAACTGGTGCTCGTCCAGTCTGGCCGGAGCAACCCGCCCGCCTTCCGTTACCTGGACTTTCAGCGCGGACAGCGCGCGGTCGATTAACTGCGTCGTGGCAGCCAGCACGGTACCCGCTAGCTGGAGTTGTTGCCCGTCAGGGTGGGAAACATCAGACATGATTGATCCTGCTCATCGATACTATTCAGGGTAACTACGTGTTAAGGGACGGGATTTCACCGGTTTCAGGAGGACCCAAAACGGTTTAATCATGCAGACCGCTGATTTTAGAGCCTCGCCCTGTTTTAGACAACCGCCATGTGCGCTCTGCAACGGTATACGCATACCGTGATAAGTGGATCACGATTCGTGCGCTTGCCCGGTCGCTATCGCCTTCTGTATCCTTGGCGACTTTCTGCAGCACCGCCACACTCTTCGGCAACACCATCAGAGGAATCGCACCATGAACATCAGGCCACGTCGCTCACTGCTGTATATGCCCGGTTCCAACCCCCGGGCGCTGGACAAGGCGCGCACCCTGCCTGCCGACGGCCTGATTCTCGACATGGAAGATTCCGTGGCCCCGGACGCCAAGCAACTGGCGCGGGAGCAGATTGGCGCGGCGCTGGCCGAGGGCGGCTACGGCCATCGCGAACTGATTGTGCGTATTAACGCGTTATCGACGGAGTGGGGCGCCCAGGACGTCGCAGGCGATCAGCCGCTTTTCCACCGCGCCGGATGCCGTGCTCATTCCCAAGATTGATACCGCCAGCGATGTGGTCGAGGCCATATCCGCGTTCGAGAGCGCCGGCTGTCCTGACAGTGTCGCGATGTGGATCATGGCGGAAACGCCCCTGTGTATTCTGAATATCGCCGAGGTGGCCGCCGCGCATCCGCGCCTCAAGGGCATGGTGATGGGAACCTCGGACCTGTCCAAGGATACGCGGGTGCGGCATACACCGGATCGCCTGGGCTTCATCACCGCGCTCAACCTTTGTGTCTATGCCGCCCGGGCCCACGGCCTGACGATCATTGACGGTGTGCAACTCGACCTGCAGAACGAGGAGCTGTTGCGCGCGTCCTGTGCGCAGGGCAGGGACCTGGGCTTCGATGGCAAGAGCCTGATTCATCCCAACCAGGTCGCCGCCGCCAATGCCGCCTTTGCACCCGATGCGGCGGAAATCGCCGCCGCCCATGAGATTATCGCGGCCTTCGAGCAGGCCAAGGCACAGGGCAAGGGCGTGGTAGTGGTGAACGGCCGTCTGGTGGAGAATTTGCACGTGGAAGAGGCGCAGCGACAACTGGCGCTGGCGGCGGCGATTGCGCGGCTTGGTTAATCTCAAATTATCCAGGCTGTATTTCTACATTTCCCTATAGCGGTCATTAAATGGTGAGTTTTCGAGGGTTGATTTTAGACCCTGAACACCTCATTCTGGGCATCCAGATGTCAGGTTAGTCTGGCACAAAGCAGTCTTCGATTGAGTCTACAATCTGAAAGTATGATTAGTATTTGCTCAACTCAAGGATAATGCGGTCTTTGTATTTCTATGGCCGCCGGCTGCCAAATGTGAGACCGTCGGCATAATCGAGCGGATTGTAAACATCTTCTTTTGTGAACCAACCTGATGTTTCCACTAAATGGCACCGCGCAGTTTGCGCAATCCTGTTCCTGCTAGCCTTTCTCCGGGTAGCACTCCGCAATAGCTGCGTTACCTCCGTACGTCAGTTCCATGGCCGTGACAGAGCATGCATACCGGCGCCGCTTCCTAGTCCTGCACATAGGCGAATACTGACCGCCGACGACTTCGGCAAATGAAGGAGATTTGCCGGGCTTATCGACCGATGCCTGATTTCGATCAAACTGAAGCAGTACTGCTTCGCCCAGCCGTACGGCACTGACCGAATGGCAATGCGCGATTTGAGACTCACGAGCTTAACTGTCCAGCCGGACTGGATAATGATGAGACTGCGATGCCAGCGGCGCGATGTCGGCACAAATTCGCAATTGCATTGACGGTAGTGCCGTCCCAGCAAGGGCTTGCTGCAAGTGCGGCTTCAACAGTCCGACAAATTAATTGGCTAAGCCCATAGCCTTCTTTTTCGGTGGTGCGACGACCGGTTCTGTAGCCAGTGCCGCCGCGCAGGCGGCGAACATGTTTGCCCAGATAACGAAATATTTACTACTGACTTATTTTCTTCTAGCAAAATGAGCGAAGAGGTAGTGGTAAGTTCACCATCTGAACTCCCGTCCATTATACTGTCGCCGACAATGATGTATCGGCGATGTGTTGGATACATATGGCGGGTCCTGCGATTTATAGGAAAAACTACCTCCAGAAGAACAAGCAGCTAGAATTACTATTAATGCTATGAGGCGTATATTTTTCATAATCCATAAGGACCATATTTAGGGTTCGTATCCAGAACAGGTAAACTGGTATCACTTATACACCATTTGCCGCTTGTTGGCGAAGACGCTGGCGCTTCCACCCGCAAGTACCTCGAATGTCCCTTATTTGCTGCGGTCAAAGAGTGAGGGAGCGCAGTTCGGCATCCTCCACGCTGAAGCGCCACAGTTCCTCGAACAGTTCCAGGTGCCTGCAGTGTCGAGGCGCGTGAATTGGGCTCGTAAAACGCGTCGTGATCGCTGTCGCCGGGTTTGTACAGCACGCCGTCCCGGTCCCTGATTACCACGGTTTCATTGTTCCACTGTGGATGTTCTTCGAGCTTGCGGATGTGTACGGTGCTGGGTAATCGGCGCGCCAGTTGCAGCAGCCGGTGACCGTAATTTACCAGTGGGCGCGAATCACTGATCAGGATGCGCACCTGGGTCTGTCGGCTGCGTCGGGCCAGGGCGCTGATTGCGTCCACCAGCGCGCTGTTGTCAAAGGCCGCATGGTCCAGTTGCGGGCTCAGTATGCAAATGTAGCGCGAGGCGCTCTGGCAGAGCGAGACAGCATACTCGTCAAATGGCTTGGGATATTTAATACCGGTGACATAGTCGTTATTGGACATAAATAACTCCGCTTTCCAGCAGATAGTCTAGCAGAGCGACGGTGCCGGGATTGGCCAGCGCATGTTCCAGGTCCGCTGCGCCCAGGCGCCAGCTTTCGCACAGGATAAGCAGGCTCGGCAGTACAGCCTCATCGAAGACACGGCACTCGCCGTTGGCGAACACCAGTATTCCTTCAGCCTCGTGCTGCCACGCCAGCTTGGCAGCGGGCGAGAGTTCAACAAATTGCGCGCCGTCCGCGAGCAGGGCGCGCGCTTCGGCCAGATCGTCGTCATCCTGTAATGGCGTGTAACGCGGCTCGGTAATCAACTCGCCAAACCACTGGTTGCCGCTGGCCTGGTCGAGAGCTCCCTGTAACTGGGCCAGCGCCCGTTCCAGATCGCGGGGATGAATTTCCCCGGCGCGCGTCACCGGTGAGCGCCCGGCGTCGCGATAGAATTCATCCGGCTCCAGTTGCGCCAGCAGTTGGTCCACCCAGCGTGAGACCATGTCCGTGATGCGGGGGGCCCGAAAGCCAATGGAAAATGTCGTGCACTCGCCCCGGGCGATTCCCCAGTGGGCATAACCCGGCGGGACATACAGCATGTCGCCCTGCTGCAGCAGGTGTTCTTCAGAGAGCTGCAAAGGAACTCAGGATGCGCAGCTCTTCGTGGGGCAGCAGCGGCGAGGATTCATCGCAATACGGCCCCAACTGCCACAGCCTCTCACCTTCGCCCTGTAACAGAAAGACATCGTAGTTGTCGAAATGCGGTCCCACACTGCCGCCGTCGGTCGCATAACTGACCATAACGTCATCCAGGCGCCACTGGGGAATAAAATCGATCATCCTGCGCAATGCCGCAACCGCGGGAATATAGTGATCCACCGCCTGTACCAGCAGTGTCCATGGCGGTTCGCGCAAAAAATCGGACTCGATGAAGGGGCCATGGTGTACGTGCCAGTTGTTACCGCAGCGTTCGATGAGGCGGGATTCGACGCTCGTGCTCCAGCGCCAGCCCCGCCAGTTCATCACTGCTCACTGGCGGCTTGAAGTCGGGAATGGCATTCCTGATCAGCAGTGGCTTGCGCTGCCAGTACTGCGCGAGGAATATCTCTCTATCCAGATTAAGTTCCCAACGGCTGCTCGTCACTGTAACTACTCGATGGCCTTCGCCTGGGCCACGGCGTTACCGATATAGCTCGCGGGTGTCAGCGCGAGTAGCTCCTTGCGCGCAGTGTTCGGGCAAGTCCAGTGTCGCCACGAACGCCTGGATCACCTCCCTGCTCATGTCCTGTCCCCGGGTCAGCTCCTTGAGCTTTTCATAGGGCTTTTCGATGCCGTAGCGGCGCATGACCGTCTGTATCGGTTCTGCCAGTACCTCCCAGCTGTCATCGAGGTCCTGGGCCAGGCGGCTTTCATTGAGTTGCAATTTACCGATGCCCTTGAGGCTGGACTGGTAGGCGATCAGGCTGTAGCCGAAACCGACGCCCATGTTGCGCAGCACGGTGCTGTCGGTGAGGTCGCGCTGCCAGCGACTGATCGGCAATTTGGCGGCCAGATGACCCAGCACGGCATTGGCCAGGCCCAGGTTGCCCTCCGAGTTTTCAAAATCGATGGGATTGACCTTGTGCGGCATGGTGGAGGAGCCGACTTCACCCGCTACCGTCTGCTGCTTGAAATAGCCCAGTGAAATATAGCCCCAGATATCGCGGTTAAAGTCGATCAGGATGGTGTTGAAGCGGGCGATAGCATCGAACAACTCCGCCATGTAGTCGTGGGGCTCGATCTGGGTGGTGTAGGCATTCCAGGTCAGGCCAAGGCCTTCTACGAAGTGCTGCGCGTTGGCCTGCCAGTCCACCTGCGGATACGCGACAAGGTGAGCGTTATAGTTGCCGACAGCGCCGTTGATCTTGCCCAGGTACTGCACGTGTTCAAGCTGGCTGAGTTGCCGTCTGAGGCGGGCGACGACATTGGCGAGTTCCTTGCCCATGGTAGTCGGGCTCGCGGTCTGGCCGTGGGTACGTGAGAGCATCGGTGCGCTCGCCGTATCGTGTGCAAGAGCGCTCAGCGCCGCAATGATCTGCTGCCATGGCCGGCGCCAGCACCTGGCGGATGCCGTCGCGCAGCATCAGGGCATGGGACAGGTTGTTGATGTCTTCCGAGGTGCAGGCGAAGTGGACAAACTCCGCAATGGACTCCAGCTCCGTGTTGCCCGCGAACCGTTCCTTGATAAAATACTCGACCGCCTTGACGTCGTGGTTGGTGGTTCTCTCAATATCCTTGATGCGGCGTGCGTCCACCTCGCTGAAATCATCCAGGATATGTTCAAGCTGGCGGTTGGCTGCCCCCGACAGGGGAGGCACTTCGACAATATCCTCGTGGGCGGCCAGGCACTGTAACCAACGTATTTCCACCAGAATCCGGCGCTTGATCAGCCCGAATTCACTGAATACCTCGCGCAGCGCCGCTGTTTTACTCCCGTAGCGTCCGTCGATAGGCGAGACTGCGGTGAGTGCTGACAGATCCATGCATTTCTCCCTCTTTGAAAGAAGTGATCTTACACCACCCCCAGTCCGCGCGACAGGTTCTGGGAAGCCTGCAACAACTTCTTGCGCTGTAGCAACAGTTTCCACCGGCGCCCACCGAGTTGGCGCCACAGAAAAGCGGCGCGAATGCCGGCCAATAGCAGGGCGCGGATGATGTCGGCGTTCCTGGAATCCTGCAGGTGCTGTGAGCTGCCGGTAACCTTGATACGAAACCGCTGATGGCTCAGCGTGTCCTGGTAAATGCCGGAAATGCTGTGGCACAGTTCGCCGACATTGTTGGAAAAATGTTCCGCGCGGAAACTGGTGTGTTCAAGTCGGGCGCGGACAACTGCCATCATATCCGCGTTGGCAGCAAACTTACGCTCGAGGTAGAGCAAGACTGAAGACATAACGCACCAGATCGTGGTTCTCCCGGGCATTTTTATCTGCCAGCAGGTTGCTCAGATTGTGCAGGCCCAATTTGACACCGGGGATGCCACCGAAGATCTCCGGGGCACTATCGGGGTTGAACACGAACAGACTGCGAATGGATGTCTCGAGAAAATCCAGCGGGTAACTACCGGTTTTGGATATCTGGTCGACCAGGCGAGCCGCTTGCGCCACGCCGGCCAGGGCAATAGCCTGTTGTTCCAGATTTGAGAGAGTAGTGTCGCTCATCTAAGATCCTGTTCTCTCAATAACACCGCCGCCAAGGCAGCATTCACCCTGGTAAAACACTACAGACTGGCCTGGCGTTATCGCCCGCTGAGGTATCTCGAAGTCCACGCGGTAACCTTGTTCGGTGGAGTGACTGAGAGTACAGGACTGGTCCTGCTGGCGGTAACGCACTTTGGCAGCACAGTGCAGTGGCAGTTGTGGCGGTACGCCTGCCACCCAGTATATCTGCGCAGCGTACAGACGTGGATTTGAACAGGGCGGGGTGATCATTGCCCTGGGCTACCAGCAATACATTGTGCGCCAGATCCTTCTCCACTACGTACCAGGGTGTTTCCTCGCGCTGTGCCAGTCCGCCAATGCCAAGGCCCTGGCGCTGGCCGATAGTGTGGTACATCAAGCCCTGGTGTGTTCCCAGAACCGCGCCGTCAATACTGTGGATTTCGCCGGGCTGCGCCGGCAGGTACTGTTGCAGAAAATCCTTGAAACGGCGTTCACCGATAAAGCAGATACCGGTGGAATCCTTTTTCCTGGCCGTGGCAAGTCCATATTCCAGCGCCAGCCGCCGCACCTCGGGCTTCACCATTTCACCGAGCGGAAACAATGTTTTTTCCAGCTCTGCGTGGCCTACCGCGTGCAGGAAGTAGCTCTGGTCCTTGTTGGCATCCACACCCTTTAATAGCGTGCTCTTGCCATCGGATTCACCACGGCGCGCGTAGTGTCCGGTAGCGATATAGTCCGCTTCCAGTAGCATGGCGTAGTCGAGAAATGCCTTGAATTTGATTTCCCGATTGCACAGGATGTCGGGATTGGGGGTGCGACCGGCCTGATATTCCGCCAGGAAATGTTCGAACACATTATCCCAGTACTCTGCAGCAAAATTCGCACCATGCAACGTAATATCCAGTTTGTCAGCGACCGCCTGGGCATCGGCAAAATCCTCTTTGGCCGTGCAGTATTCAGTGCCGTCGTCCTCTTCCCAGTTTTTCATGAACAAGCCTTCCACCCGGTAGCCCTGTGCTTTTAACAGCAGGGCGGCTACCGACGAGTCGACACCGCCGGACATGCCGACGATGACCTTGCTGGCGTGGTTCAGGCTCATGGGCCGAGTATTACATCCAGGGGGAAACAAACGCCCTGCCGATGCCGCTCGATCACGGCCAGAGCGAGAGGGCTGCGCATTCTCGCAGACCGCGCGAGAATTGCGTCATAGTCGAGCCAATGCACAGCATGGATGTCAGGGTCGATTTCAGCTATTTTCTACGTGCTGCAGTGGCGTGGCTAAAAAAGTGGTGCGGAAATATGTTATGCCAGTTTTTGGTGCAAGGTGCAGCGCTATACCAAGCACACCTTTTAATTCAACGTTCCAGCCGGTCTCCTCCAGTGTTTCACGCAGCGCGGCCGCAGTCATCGATCTCGCCTTGCTCAAGGTGGCCAGCGGGTTGATTGAACACCAGTTCTCCACTGGTTTTATCGCGTTCCTCCACCATCAGGTATTTACCGTCCTTTTCGATGACACAGGCAACGGTGACGTGGGGTGTCCACTGGTTCATTTATTGCTTACTCCATGGTTGTTTGCGCTGTGTAAAAAGCGGCGGGCATGTCCAGAGTCAGTTCACGGTACTGTCCCGGCTGCAGATCTTCAAGGGACCATTGCCCAATTGTGGTGCGCACCAGCCGCAGAGTTGGAAAGCCAACGTGTGCTGTCATACGACGAATCTGGCGATTGCGTCCCTCCCGGATGGACAGTTCCAGCCAACTGTCGGGCACGGTCTTGCGTGTGCGAATGGGGGGATTTCTATCCCAAAGGGGGGGTGGCGGTACTCGCCTGGCGCGGGCGGGCAGGGTGGGACCATCATTCAGGCTGACACCCTCGGTCAGTCGTGCCACAGCGTCCTCGTCGAGCGTACCTTCCACTTGCACCAGATAGGTCTTCCACTGTTTGTTCGACGGGTTGGCGATCTGTTGTTGCAGGCGACCGTCATCCGTCAGCAATAACAATCCTTCAGAGTCGTAATCCAGGCGTCCGGCGACACGGCAAGCAGGAGCGCACACAAAGTCGGCGAGAGTCGCTCGTCCCTGCTCGTCGCTGAATTGACTCAGCACGTTAAAGGGCTTATTGAACAGGATGAGTCTGGCCATTTGAAAAGTAGTCAGTAGTTTAAAAAAATTACGTGTTGGCACGGCAGCGGTAGCAAACAACCATGTTACAATCCCTGCCGCGCTTTTTCAGGAGGTTCAGCATAACATCCCCTGATTTCCAAAAACCCCGCAGCATCGGAGCATATTATGGGCTACAAGCATATTCAGGTTCCTTCAGAAGGCGAAAAAATTACCGTCAATGAAGATTACAGCCTGAACGTCCCCAACAATCCTATCATTCCCTACATTGAGGGCGATGGTATCGGTATCGATATTACTCCCGTCATGATCGACGTGGTCAATGCCGCAGTCGACAACGCCTACGGTGGCAGCAAGAGAATTTCCTGGATGGAAATATACACCGGTGAAAAAGCGGCAGAAATGTACGACGGTGACTGGTTTCCCGAGGAGACTCTGGATGCGATCAAGGAGTACCTGGTTGGAATCAAGGGTCCACTGACCACGCCGGTGGGCGGTGGTTTCCGCTCACTCAATGTCGCCCTGCGACAGGAGTTGGATCTGTATACCTGTCTGCGACCCGTGCGCTGGTTTGAGGGCGTACCGTCTCCGGTCAAGAATCCGGGTGACTGTAACATGGTTATCTTCCGTGAGAATGCTGAAGACATCTATGCCGGCATTGAGTATCAGGCCGGAACTGCCGAAGCCCAGAAGGTAGTCGATTTCCTCATGAATGAGATGGGGGTCACCAAGATACGCTTCACCCAGAATGTTGGTATAGGGATCAAGCCGGTTTCCGAAGAGGGAACCAAACGCCTGGTGCGTAAGGCCATTCAGTATGCAATTGACCAGGATTTGCCCTCCGTCACGCTGGTGCACAAGGGCAATATCATGAAATTTACCGAGGGCGCCTTTCGTGACTGGGGCTACGAACTCGCGCAGCAGGAGTTTGGTGGAAAATTGATCGATGGCGGTCCCTGGGTTTCTTTGAAGAACCCCAATAGTGGCAAGGAAATAGTTATCAAAGACGTGATTGCCGACGCTATGTTGCAGCAGATTCTGACTCGTCCAAAGGACTACAGCGTGGTCGCCACTCTGAACCTGAATGGCGATTACCTGTCGGATGCGCTGGCCGCGCAGGTGGGTGGTATCGGTATTGCGCCGGGCGCCAACCTCTCGGATACCATTGCTCTTTTTGAGGCTACGCACGGCACTGCGCCCAAGTACGCGGGGCAAGATAAGGTGAATCCCGGCTCTATCATACTTTCAGCGGAGATGATGCTTCGTCATATGGGATGGAATGAGGCCGCCGACTTGATAATTAAAGGCATGAACGGCGCGATCCAGAATCGTACGGTCACCTATGATTTTGAGCGCCTGATGGAAGGGGCAACACTTCTTAGCTGTTCAGAATTTGGCCAGGCGATTATAGACTCTATGTAACTCCTGCCAGTGGTGCCTGAAAGGCTCGTGGCAACATGGGCCTTTTTTTGTTGGGTTTTTCATCGCGCTCGCGAGGATTGTGAGCTCTATCTTTCGCCATCCTTGAAAACTCGTATAATAGGAACCATAAAGGGTTTTGGTGCCGATAGTTGCAACGAGAGATTCTGAGTGAAATTGATCCATCAGGCCGGTCGGTGGCGTATGAGCAAGGAGAAAGAAGGTTCTTCGGGTGGGCTTGCGCTGGAGGAATCCAAACCGGAACTTAAACGTCCACCGCTGTTCAAAGTTGTATTGATCAACGATGACTATACCCCCATGGAATTCGTAGTGGAGGTACTCGAGATTTTTTTCCGCATGAATCGGGAGCAGGCCACTCATGTTATGCTCACAGTGCATACGCAGGGGAAAGGGGTTTGCGGGATTTTCACGCGGGATATTGCCGAGACAAAAGCAGCCCAGGTCAATCAGTATGCCCGTGAAAACGAGCACCCGTTGTTGTGTGAAATCGAGGCCTTAGAGGGGTAGGCCCCCGGAGCGTCAATTATGCTGAGCAAAGATCTGGAACATACACTGAATGATGCTTTCAGGGGCGCCAGGGCAAAACGCCATGAGTTTATGACAGTGGAGCATCTGCTGCTGGCGCTGCTGGACAACAACGATGCCATTCGAGTTCTAAAAGCCTGTGGTGCTGATATTGGCAGTCTACGTGGCGATCTGGTGGAATTTGTCGACGCCACTACGCCTCTTATACCGGAGGATGAAGACCAGCGGGATACCCAGCCGACCTTGGGCTTTCAGCGCGTCCTGCAGCGCGCCGTGTTTCATGTACAGTCATCAGGAAAAAGCGAGGTAACCGGGGCGAACGTGCTGGTTGCCATTTTCAGTGAGCAGGAGAGTCAGGCGGTATTTTTCCTCAAAACACAGAGTATCGCCCGGTTGGACGTGGTGAATTATATGACCCACGGCATCTCCAAGGTTGCCAATGACGGCGATGCGGCAGAACCCGGGCAGGTCGGCAGTGATGAAAACCGTGGCGAGGAGGGCGAGTCCAATCCGCTGGATAGCTTTGCAACCAATCTGAACCTGGAAGCACTGGCCGGGCATATCGATCCACTGATAGGGCGTATCGATGAAGTGGAGCGGGTCGCGCAGATTCTGGCCCGCCGACGCAAGAACAATCCATTGCTGGTGGGCGAGTCCGGTGTGGGTAAGACCGCTATTGTGGAAGGACTGGCCAAGAAGATTGTCGATGGTGATGTGCCCGATATTCTCAAGGACAGCGTGGTGTACTCGCTGGATCTTGGCGCACTTCTGGCGGGTACTAAATACCGTGGTGATTTTGAGAAGCGCTTCAAGGGCCTGCTGAACGAGCTGAAAAAGCGCGATAACGCGATTTTGTTTATCGATGAGGTTCACACCATCATAGGTGCCGGTGCTGCTTCGGGCGGCGTCATGGACGCCAGTAATTTGCTCAAGCCGCTGCTCAGTTCGGGAAAATTGCGGTGCATCGGTTCAACTACTTTCCAGGAATATCGCGGTATCTTCGACAAGGATAAGGCCCTGAGCCGTCGCTTCCAGAAAATTGACGTGATGGAGCCCAGTCCTGACGACGCCTACAAAATACTCAAGGGCTTGAAGTCGCGATTTGAAGAACATCATGGCTTGCGCTATACCGACAGGGCCCTGCGCGTCGCAACAGATCTCTCCGATCGCTATATCACGGACAGGTTCCTGCCTGACAAGGCCATTGATGTGATCGACGAGGCGGGCGCCTATCAGCAGCTATTGCCGGCATCCAAACGTAAAAAGGTCATCGGCGTGAGCGACATCGAGGCCGTCATAGCCAAGATTGCACGAATACCGCCCAAAGCGGTTAGTAGCGACGACAGGGAAACCCTGCAGAAACTCGAGAGTAATCTGCAAATGGTCGTGTTCGGACAGGACCAGGCGATCAGCAGTCTGGCGACATCGATCAAACTGGCGCGTGCGGGCCTCAGGGCCGGCGAAAAGCCGATTGGGTCCTTCCTGCTGGCCGGGCCGACCGGTGTCGGCAAGACCGAGGTCACGCGGCAATTGGCGCGCCTTCTGGGGCTCGAACTGATTCGCTTCGATATGTCCGAATATATGGAACGGCACACCGTCTCGCGCCTGATCGGTGCGCCTCCCGGTTATGTCGGATTTGATCAGGGCGGTTTGCTGACGGATGCGGTCACCCAGCATCCGCATGCGGTGGTGTTACTCGATGAGATCGAAAAAGCACATCCGGATGTTTTTAATCTGCTGCTGCAGGTCATGGACCACGGTACCCTGACTGACAACAATGGGCGTAAAGCCGATTTTCGCCATGTCATCCTGGTGATGACCACGAATGCGGGCGCAGAGAGTATCAGTCGCCGCACGATTGGCTTTACCAGTCAGGATCACAGCTCCGACGGTATGGAAGCCATTAACCGCATGTTTACTCCGGAGTTTCGCAATCGACTTGACAGCATAGTGCAATTCCAGCCGCTGGCGGAGGACGTGATACTGACTGTGGTGGACAAATTCCTCACCGAACTGCAATGCCAGTTGGATGAGAAGCGTGTGACCCTTGATGTGGACGAAGATGCTCGGCTATGGCTGGTGGAGAAAGGCTACGACATTCATATGGGCGCGCGCCCCATGGAGAGAGTCATCCAGGAGCATATCAAGAAGCCGCTCGCAGAGCTGGTATTGTTCGGGTCGTTGTCGCAGTCCGGTGGTACGGCGCTGGTCCGCCTCAATGCAGCGGAGAACAAACTGGAGGTGACGGTAGAAGAGGAGGAGGCTGAGCTCCAGAAGAGCTAGCCGGGCTTATCTTTCGCGGTAGGTGATACGTCCTTTAGTCAGGTCGTAGGGGGTCAACTCCACCCGTACCTTGTCGCCAGTCAGGATGCGAATATAGTTCTTGCGCATCTTTCCGGAAATGTGGGCAGTCACCACGTGACCGTTTTCCAACTGCACCCTGAAAGTGGTATTGGGGAGGGTGTCGATCACCTCGCCTTCCATTTCAATCTGGTCTTCTTTTGCCATCAGGCGGCAATCCTCGGTTAAAAAGAGGGCGCATTTTGCCTGAATCCGGGCAACAGTGCTAGCGTAATATACGGTAAGGCCAGCTCCAATAATGAAGCGGAACTCTTGCAGTGTGGAATCTAGATCAACTCTGTCCAGCGGCTCTTGATGTAAACCTGTAGCGGGCGATAGTCAGCTTTGTAGGACATTTTCTGGCAGTCACGAATCCAGTAGCCCAGATAGAGATAGCTGAGACCCATTGCACGAGCCTGTTCAACTTGCCAGAGGATGGCATATGCGCCGAGGCTGCGCTTATCCGCCTCCGGATCGAAAAAAGTATAAATGGCCGAAAGTCCGTCCTCGAGTTGATCCACTACTGCCACCGCAATCAGTCGGCCCTTATCGTAAAAGCGGAAGTAACGGGTACAGTCCCACACGCTGTTCAGGAAGGCCTGGTACTGCTCACGGTCAGGGGGATACATATCCCCGTCCGAGTGCCGCAGGCTTATATAGCGAAAGTAGAGATCAAACGCAGCATCGTCGTTAATATCATCCGTACTGATGACCCTCAGGTCTTGATTGCGCTGCCAAATACGTCGTTGTCCACGTCTCGGTTCGAACCCGGCTACCGGTATACGGGCGGGTGTGCAGGCATTGCAATGGGCACAGTGCGGCCGATAGATGTGGTGGCCACTGCGGCGGAAACCCAGCACGGAAAGCTTACTGTAAAGTTTCTGATCTACCGGTTGACGCGGGTCGACAAACAGGGTGGTCGCTTCCTGATCGCGCAGGTAGCTGCAGCTGTGGGGGTAGGTGGTGTATACCTTGAGGTCCCGCAGGGATGAAGTCACAGCAAGTCTCCACAAATGGTGGGTAGGTGCCAAATAGCGTCATCGGTCTCGACATCGACAGTTTGCGCAAGACGCCGCTCGAAGTCCAGCCTGCTGATGTTGCGCGCACCCAAGGGAGTTCAGGTGTTCATTCTCGACCTGACAATCGATCATATGGAAGCCACCACGTTGCAGAATATCTACCAGCGCTACCAGCGCCACTTTAGAGGCATCGGAGGCCGCACTGAACATGGATTCGCCGAAAAACACTCGCCCCAGTGACACACCGTACAGCCCTCCGACCAGCGTCCCCGTTTCGTCCATTACCTCCACCGAGTGGGCGAACCCGAGCCTGTGCAGCTGCGCAGTATGCCTCCAGCATGTCGTCGTCTATCCATGTCCCGATCCCCTCGCGACGCACTCTCGCGCATTCGCGCATGACCTGGATGAAATTCCTGTCTACCCCAAGCTTGAAAATGTTTGACCTGAGGGTTTTGCGTAGGGATCGGGAGATATGTAAGTCGCCTGGAAACAGCACCGAGCGCGGATCGGGGGTCCACCATAAGACCGGTTGCGGCGCCTGATACCAGGGAAAGAAGCCGCGGCGGTAGGCGTCCAGTAGTCGTTGTACAGAGAGTCCACCCCCGAAGGCCAGCAGGCCATTGGGATAATCCAATGCCTCACAGGAAGACGGAAAGGCGGTATCGCTAACCAGTCTCGGTATTCGTCTCATGTCAAAGTCAACTCACAGCGCGTCGAGGTATTTCTCCGCATCCAATGCCGCCATACAGCCAAACCCCGCAGAGGTAACTGCCTGGCGATAGATATGATCCGCCACGTCGCCGGCGGCAAATACGCCGGGTACACTGGTTGCAGTGGCGTTGCCATGGGTACCGCTGTGTATCGTGAGGTAGCCGTCCTTCATCTGTAGTTGTCCGGCAAAAATATCGGTATTGGGCTTGTGACCAATCGCGATAAAGACGCCGGCAAGGTCTACCAGGCTGACGTTATTGCCTCGTACATCCTTCACGCGCATACCGGTAACGCCACTCTTGTCACCGACGATTTCCTCCAGGGTGTGATTCCACATGATTTTGATCTTGCCCTCTTTTTCCCGGGCGAACAGCCGATCCTGCAGGACCTTCTCTGAGCGCAGGGCATCACGCCGGTGGACCAAAACCACCTCGGAAGCGATATTGGCAAGATAGAGCGCCTCTTCAACGGCCGTGTTGCCACCCCCAATGACCGCCACCTTCTGGTTGCGGTAAAAAAAACCGTCACAGGTGGCACAGGCGCTAACACCTTTGCCCGCAAACGCCTCTTCGCTGGGCAGGCCAAGATACTGGGCGGAGGCGCCGGTGGCTATAATGAGGGCATCGCAGCTGTAGCTTGACGAGCCATTGAGCAAGAACGGACGTACGCCAAGGTCCACCTTCTCGATATGATCGAACACCAACTGCGCATCAAAGCGCTCTACATGCTCCTGCATCTGCTGCATCAATTGGGGACCCTGCAGGTCGGCCGCACCGCCAGGCCAGTTTTCTACTTCGGTAGTGGTAGTAAGCTGCCCTCCCTGCTGAATTCCGGTGATGACTACCGGTTTAAGATTGGCCCGCGCGGCGTAAACGGCAGCGGTATAGCCGGCGGGGCCGCTGCCCAGGATAATCAGGCGGTGGTGCTTGACATCACTCATAGAGTCGCTTCCTTCTCACTGTTGTCATTGACTACACTGTATACATTGGGACCGGGCTGCCTACCCGCTACATGAATACCGGCACGTTGCCACGAGACGGCCTGCCGCCGCAGCTAAATAGTCGGCCGCGGGACCAGCCAATCCGTTCTGTATTGGGGCCGACTATGGTACTTTAAAGGCGGACTCGCTACAAAGAGCGATGCCACGTTAGATCAATTCTATAACCCTTTGAAATAAAAAATAAATGAGTTCACAATTACTTCTTGCTATGAACACGATAGTGGCCTCGCGTTTGAAGATTTCTTTACCGTTCGCCACCTGCAAGGACAATCAGTACCGTGCCCAAGAGTACTAACGCTGACAGCTTTCTTGGCTCTCGATTGCGCGAGGGGGCTTTTATTGGCGTGACGGCCATGTGCCTGTACCTGTTGATGGCATTGGTAACCTACAGCGCGCGTGATCCTGGCTGGTCGGCGACAGGCAGTGGCGCCCCCATTCACAATCTGGGCGGCCCGACAGGCGCCTGGCTGGCGGATGTGTTTTTTTCGCTGGTGGGCTACGCTGCCTATCTGTTTCCATTGTTGCTGGCCTACCGGGCGCTGGTTCTGTTATTGCAGCGGCAGCAGGTTAAAGCCTTTGACTGGACTACTTTCGGCATCCGGGCCCTGGGCCTGGTATTGGTGATGGTCGCGGGCACTGCGCTTGCTGCCATGAATGACACGGGACGGTCTGCGCTGCCCCAGGGGACCGGGGGTATTCTTGGCCAGGCGATCAGCAGTGGCTTTACCGTGGCTTTTAGTGCAGTTGGTAGTCGATTGATTTTACTGGCTATTTTCCTGTTCGGGATAACAATATTCACCGATCTCAGCTGGTTGATCCTGTTGGAAAAGGTGGGGGCGTGGAGTATCGCGACGTTCCACATCAGTCGGGAGCGACTGGCCCGCGGAATGGGCGAATTTCGCGACACGCGCAGGCGTGAGAAGGCCGTAGAAGCGCGTAAGCTGGTCATTACTGAACACGTGGAGAAAGCCCGCAAGCGCCAACCACCCAAGATCAAATCCCTCAACACGCCGATAGAGAAAAGCGACCGAATCGAGCGGGAAAGACAACAAACCTTGTTTGAGGCGCCGGCGACCGGCGACCTGCCGCATCTTGAACTGCTCGATGAGTTGGTAAAGGACCCCTCCAGAGGCTATTCCAAAGAGGCTCTGGAAGGCCTCTCGAAATTACTGGAACTGAAGCTGCTGGATTTCGGTGTCACTGCGGAAGTGGTGGCGGTCTACCCGGGTCCGGTAGTCACCCGGTTTGAAATCCAGCCCGCGCCGGGAGTCAAGGTGTCGCGCATCTCCAACCTGGCCAAGGATCTGGCCCGCTCCCTGGCGGTCATCAGCGTACGGGTGGTGGAGGTGATTCCCGGCAAATCGGTGGTGGGCGTCGAAATTCCCAATGAAGACAGAGAAATCGTCAACTTCAGGGAGGTCCTGTCATCCAAGGCCTTTGAACAATCAAAATCCCCCTTGACCCTGGCGCTGGGGCACGATATTTCCGGCCAGCCGGTCGTCGCCGACCTGGCGAAGATGCCGCACCTGCTGGTCGCCGGTACCACGGGGTCCGGTAAATCCGTCGGCGTCAACTCCATGTTGTTGAGCTTGTTGTTCAAGTCCGGGCCAGCAGATGTGCGAATGATCCTGGTAGATCCCAAGATGCTTGAACTGTCCGTATACGATGGCATACCGCATCTGCTGACCCCGGTGATTACCGATATGAAGGACGCGGCCAACGGCCTGCGCTGGTGCGTGGCGGAGATGGAGCGGCGCTACAAGCTGATGGCTGCCCTGGGGGTGCGCAATCTTTCTGGCTACAATCGCAAAATCGAGGACGCGCATAAGGCAGGAGCCCCGCTCACTGACCCCCTGTGGAAGCCCGATCCCCAGTTTCGCGTCTACCAATGAGGAGCAAGCTCCCCGCTAATCTGGAGAAGCTGCCCAATATCGTGGTGGTGATCGACGAGTTTGCCGACATGATCATGGTTGTCGGCAAAAAGGTTGAGCAGCTGATCGCCCGTATCGCCCAGAAGGCACGGGCTGCCGGAATCCACCTGATACTCGCGACCCAACGCCCCTCCGTGGATGTCATCACCGGGCTGATCAAGGCCAACGTGCCTACCCGAATCGCCTTCCAGGTGTCCTCCAAGATTGATTCGCGCACCATTCTGGATCAGGGTGGCGCGGAGCAACTGCTGGGCCATGGGGATATGCTTTACCTGCCCCCGGGCAGCGGAGTACCGAATCGCGTGCACGGCGCATTTTGCAGTGACGAGGAGGTGCATCGCGTCGTTGCCGACTGGAAGCGCCGCGGTGCACCCCTGTATATCGAGGGTCTGCTCGACGAGGGTAGCAATACACCGGTTACTCCCGGAGAACTGCAGTCCGATGCAGCCGACCAGGATGACGAAAATGATACCCTGTACGATGAGGCCGTGTACTACGTAACCCAGAGTCGTCGCGCCTCAATATCTTCTGTGCAGCGCAAGCTGCGTATTGGCTACAATCGCGCGGCGCGACTGATCGAGGCGATGGAAATGGCGGGCGTTGTCTCCGATATGGGCACCAATGGTCAGCGCGAAGTATTGGCGCCACCTCCGCGCGAAGCCTAACCTGATAACCGGAACATGCTATGACAAAATATTTGCTCACCCTTTGGCTGGGTCTCGCGCCGCTGTTATCACTCGCCCAGGCCGAGAGTGATGTCGATGATTTGCTGGCGGCTCTGGCGCCAATCAAGCACCTGCAGGGCAGTTTTTCGCAACAACAGTACGGGCAGGACAATCTGCTGCTGGCCGAGTCCAGTGGCAAGTTCAGACTGCTTCGGCCCGGCTATTTTGCATGGGAAATACTCAGCCCGGATGAGCAATTGATTATCGCTGGGCCGGAGTTTATCTGGCATTACGATCGCGATCTTGAAACGGTGACCCGCCGCCCGGTCACCAGCAACGCCGAGATGACACCCTTGCAAATCCTCGGCGGAGACGAATCGGCACTGCGCGAGAAATTCCAGGTCGTACGCAAGGCCGAGGGCACATTTCTGCTCACCCCACTGTCGGCAGATGTCGGGATTTAAACAGCTCACCCTGTATCTGAACAAGACGCAGCTTACGGGGATGGATATCCAGGACAATCTGGACCAGAGCGTGGTGATCAAATTTGCTGACCTGGACAGCCAGAGTGAGTTGAGCAGCGCTGACTTTGCGTTTACGCCGCCTGCGGGAGCCGACCTCTTTTACTATGACGAGTGACCTGTTCACAGCAGCCGACACAAGTTCCCCACAAGGCGCGGAAGCAGTCGACAGCGGCTTACCAGCCGCTGGCGGCGCGCTTGCGTCCCCGTACTCTCGCAGAGTTTGCCGGGCAGGCCCATATGCTCGCCCCGGGTAAACCCCTGCGGCAGGCCATCGACAGCGGCCAATTGCACTCCATGATTTTCTGGGGTCCCCCGGGTGTGGGCAAAACGACGCTGGCCAGGATCGCCGCCGGTCACGCCAATGCACATTTCCTGCAGTTATCCGCAGTGCTCAGCGGTGTCAAGGACATACGCGAGGCCGTAGCCCAGGCCAGGCAGCACAAGGTCCAGGGTCGCGATACGGTATTGTTTGTTGATGAGGTGCACCGTTTCAACAAATCCCAGCAGGACGCGTTCCTGCCTTATGTCGAGGATGGCACAGTCATTTTTATTGGCGCCACCACTGAAAATCCGTCCTTTGAACTGAACAACGCATTGTTATCGCGTGCTCGCGTCTATAAGTTGCGTCCTCTTGATGTTGGCGAGATCGAGTCGGTGTTGGCCCGCGGTATGGCTGCACTGGGCGACGGTGTGACGGCAGACGAGGGTTGCCTGGCACTGATAGCGGCACAGGCCGATGGTGACGCACGCCGGGCACTCAATCTGTTGGAACTGGCCGCGGACCTGGCGGAGGAGGGCAGGATCACCGCGCAACACGCTGGAGGAAGTACTGCAGGCATCGCTGCGGCGCTTCGACAAAGGCGGCGATCTGTTTTACGACCAGATCAGTGCGCTGCATAAGGCTGTCCGGGGCAGCTCTCCGGATGCGGCGTTGTACTGGTTTTGCCGTATGCTGGATGGCGGTTGTGATCCGCTGTACATCGCGCGTCGCGTTGTGCGCATGGCCAGCGAGGACATAGGTAATGCCGATCCGCGGGCACTGACGCTGTCCCTGGAGGCCTGGCAGGTGCAGGAGCGCCTCGGTAGCCCCGAGGGCGAACTGGCTATTGCCCAGGCCATTATCTACCTGGCGTGTGCCGCCAAGAGCAACGCGGTCTACACTGCGTACAAGGCCGCCCGGGCCGACGTGGAGCAAGGTGGTACGGAAGAGGTGCCGCTGCATCTGCGCAATGCGCCGACCGCGTTAATGAAAGACATGGAGCATGGCGCCGAGTACCGTTACGCCCACGACGAAGCGGAAGCCTACGCGGCCGGGGAAAACTACTTTCCCGAAGCGCTGCGTGATCGCCAGTACTATTTCCCGGTGGAGCGGGGGCTGGAGCAGAAGATCCGGGAAAAGCTCAAATACCTGCGTGAAAGAGACAAAACCAGTACAATACGCCGCTACAATTAAGCCGGTCTTGCAAACATGAAATACCTTTTGTTCATCGCTCTGGGGGGAGCCTCCGGCGCCGTATCGCGTTATTTGTTGGCGAACTGGGTGCATGGTTTATGGGAAGGAAAATTGCCCATGGGAACCCTGCTGGTGAATGTGCTTGGCTCCTTTGCCATCGGCATCGTCTACGTGATGGTGGTGGAGCGACAGTTTATTCACGCGGATTGGCGCGGCGTGTTGATGGTCGGTTTTCTGGGTGCGTTTACTACGTTCTCGACCTTCTCCCTGGAGACGATCAACCTGTTTGAAGCTGGGCACTCCGTCCACGCTCTGGCGTACATGTTCGGCAGTGCCATCATCTGTGTAGTGATGGCGGGGCTTGCCATGCATCTGACGCGGGTACTGATCTAGGCGGTCGGGGTGTAGCCCCGAATTTTTTGCGAATCTTGTCACAGGAACTAGCAGGATGTTGGATATCAAGGTGGTCAGGCAGGACCCCCAGCGCATCGCGACGGCGCTCGCTGCCCGCGGTTTTTCCTTTGATGTGGCGCATTTCAATGCGCTGGACGCGCGGCGTAAGCAGGCTGACATCGATAGCCAGAATTTGTTGGCTGAGCGCAAGAGTGCTTCCAAAAAGATCGGTGTCCTGGTGGGCCAGGGCATGAGCGTCGACGATGCCAAGGCACAGGTGAACGAATCTCTGGAAAAAATCGCAGCGCAACTCGATGCGCTGACCGAGCAGGCCAGGCAGGCCCAGGGTGAATTGGAAGACCTGCTACTGTGTACACCCAATATTCCCGCCGAGGACGTGCCAGCGGGGAGAAACGAAGCGGACAACGTTGAAATTCTACGCTGGGGCGAGCCACAGAACTTTGAGTTTCAGGTGAAGGACCACGTGGCACTGGGCGAGGCCCTGCAGCTACTGGACAGCGAGACAGCCGGGAAGATAACCGGTTCGCGCTTTACCGTGATGTACGGTAACCTGGCCAGGCTGCACCGCGCACTGATCCAGTTCATGCTCAATCTGCATATTCAGGAACACGGGTACGCAGAAGTTTACGTACCTTACATCGTCAACCGGGAGTCACTACTGGGCACCGGGCAACTGCCCAAGTTTGAAGAGGACTTGTTCAAGCTGCGCTCTGAGCAGGATTTGTACCTGATTCCGACGGCCGAAGTGCCGGTGACCAATATCGCACGCGACAGAATATTTGAGGACGCCGAGCTGGGCGAAGGCGGCCTCCGGTTTGTCTGCCATACGCCGTGTTTTCGCAGTGAAGCGGGCAGTTATGGCCGTGATACGCGGGGTATGATCCGCCAGCATCAGTTCGAGAAAGTCGAGCTGGTGCAATTGGTGCGCGCGCAGCAGTCTGCCGCTGCGCTGGAACAACTGACAGGCCACGCAGAGAAGGTTTTGCAATTGCTTGCACTGCCCTACCGCAAGATGGTTCTGTGCGCCGGAGATATGGGCTTTGGCGCCAGAAAAACCTACGACCTCGAGGTGTGGCTCCCGGCCCAGGATACCTACCGCGAGATTTCTTCCTGCAGCAGCTTTGGCGACTATCAGGCGCGCAGGATGCAGGCGCGGTGGCGCAACCCGGCTACCGGTAAGCCGGAGCTGCTACATACCTTGAACGGCTCCGGCCTGGCGGTGGGGCGCACACTGGTCGCCATCATGGAAAATTATCAGCGCGCCGATGGCAGTATCGCCGTCCCCGCTGTACTGCAGCCCTATATGGGCGGCGTGAGCGAACTCAGGGTATAGAATTTTGGAATTTCTTCCTGTCTGCCTGAAACTCACCGATGCTCCGGTGGTATTGGTGGGCGGCGGCACGGTGGCCACGCGCAAAGCGCGGCTGCTGCTGCGTGCCGGTGCCAACCTGACTGTGGTGTCGCCGAAATCAGCAAGGAGTTGGAGGCGCTGCTGGCTGAACACGGCGGCGTGTGGCAGCAGGCACGCTATCGCGAGGTCGATCTGCACGGCAAGAAACTCGTCGTGGCGGCGACGCCCGACCGGGCTACCAATGAGCAGATCTTTCGCGACGCCACTGCGCTATCGATACTGGTAAATGTGGTCGATACACCGGAACTCTGTACTTTTATTTTTCCGTCCATCGTTGATCGCGACCCACTGCTGATTGCCATCAGCAGCAGCGGTCGCAGTCCGGTGTTGGCGAGAATCCTGCGCCGCAAGATCGAAGCGCTGGTGCCTGCTGCCTATGGGCGACTGGCGGTATTTGCCGGGCGTTTTCGCCAGCTGGTGAAAGACCACATTCCGCAGGACAGCGTGCGTCGACTGTTCTGGGAGCAGGTTCTGGAAGGGACAGTGGCGGAGCAGGTGCTGGCTGGGCAGGGAAGAGCAGGCGGAGCAACAGCTGCGTGAGCGACTGCAAGACACCAGCAGCACTGCGCGCGGGTGAAGTCTACCTCGTTGGCGCCGGACCCGGTGACCCGGACTTGCTGACCTTCAAGGCGGCGCGCTTGCTGCAGAGCGCCGATGTCGTGCTTGTACGACCGGCTGGTGTCCCCGGCCATCGTTGATATGGCCAGGCGGGATGCGCAGCGCATCTATGTCGGCAAGCGCCGCTCCGACCACAGTCTGCCACAAACTGAGATCAATCAATTGCTGGTGGATCTGGCGCTTCAGGGTAAGCGCGTGGTCCGCCTCAAGGGCGGCGACCCCTTTGTGTTCGGTCGGGGCGGGGAGGAGATTGAACTGCTGGCGAGACACCGTATTCCGTTCCAGGTCGTGCCGGGAATCACCGCAGCCAACGGTGCGGCCTGCTATGCAGGTATTCCGCTGACCCACCGGGACTATGCCCAATCGGTGCGGTTTGTGGCTGGATACCTCAAGGGCGATTCCGTGGAGCATGACTGGAGTACGTTCCAGTCGACGACTGAGACGCTGGTTTTCTACATGGGGCTGATGGGATTGCCGGTGATCTGTGAGCAGTTACAGGCCCATGGCCGGTCACCCGATACGCCGGTGGCACTGGTGGAGCGGGGTACACAATTGGAGCAGCGGGTACTGATGGGTACTCTGGCGACCATGGTGGATGTGGTGCCCGCGCGCAACCCAGAGGGCCTACGCTGATCATCGTAGGCGATGTCGTGCGCCTGCATGAAGAGCTGTCCTGGTTTGGCCAGACCGGCGGTTAATGCACCAGCGCTTTCTCATCTGTGCACGGCATAGCTCTGCTGTTTTAGCAGCAGGACATCGACCAGTACACGTCCGGCCTCGATCGAGCAGTACATCGTCGGCGTCTTTCTCGTCCGCATCCTTTGTCATCGATGCCATCGTCGTCGTCACCGCAGCCTTGCTGGTCCAGGTCATCGTCGTCTTCTTCATCGTGCTCCAGCGCGGTCAGCAGTTCTTCGCCCCGGGCCTTGCGCCGTTTGTTCTCGATGTCCAGGGCCTTTTGTTCCTGGCTGTCGCGCAGTGCGATCCGCGCCTTTTCATTCAGTGGCAGGTCCGTAATCTTGCGGGTTTCCTGCGCCAGCTCAATCTGGTCTTCCAGGAAAATGAAGTCGGGATTGTTGTCGCTGCGCTCCAGGAATTGCGACTGGATGGCCGGCAATACGGTGGACAATTCGCCGTAATTGCTGTGGCGGATAGGGCTGATCTGGTCCCAGTTAAGGGCGTGGTCAAGTGCGCTTTCGCCTATTTCTTCCGTGTCAAAGATCGTTGGGAACTCCACATCCGGTACAACACCTCTATGCTGCGTGCTTTCACCGGAGATGCGATAAAACTTGCTTTCAGTGATTTTCAGTTGCCCTTCGGTGAGAGGAATGAGCGTTTGCACCGTACCTTTACCAAAGGAGCGGTCTCCGACAATAATACCGCGTTCATAGTCCTGTATGGCGCCGGCAAAAATTTCGGAGGCGGAGGCGCTCAGGCGATTTACCAGTACGACCAGCGGGCCTTCGTAGTACGGACCTTTCAGTCGCTTGCCGTCGCGCCAGACCCGGCGTGATGAATGACGGATCTGTACGGTAGGGCCGTATTCGATAAACAGCCCCGTGAGTTCATTGGCCTCCTGCAGGGAACCGCCGCCATTGTTACGCAGGTCGACAATGATGCCGTCCACCCCTTCGGCCTGCTAATTCCTGCAGCAGATTTTTTACATCCCGCGTGGTGCTCTTGTAATCCTTGTCGCCCCGGCGCATGGCGTCGAAGTCGATATAGAATGCCGGTATATCGATTACCCCAACCTTGATGATCTTGTTGCCCTCTGGGTATTTCGATCACTTTCTTCTGCGCGGCTTGCTCTTCCAGTTTTACCTTGTTTCTGACAATGGTGATGATCTTGCGCTCATCGGCGGATTTTGACTTTGCCGGAATAACTTCCAGGCGTACGGTGGTATCCTTGGGGCCGCGAATCAGTTCCACAACTTCATCCAGCCTCCAGCCGATGACGTCTTCCAGAGGGCTATCAACGCCCTGACCGACTGCCACTATGCGATCGGCCGGCTGCAATTCTCCCTGCTTGTCTGCGGGTCCTTTGGCCACCAGGCTGGCTACTTTGGTGTATTCATCGTCCATTTGCAGTACTGCGCCGATACCCTCCAGCGACAGGCTCATGTTGATATTGAAGTTCTCGGTGCTTCGTGGCGACAAATAGTTGGTATGCGGATCGTACAGTTCAGCCAGGGCGTTGGCGTAAATCTGGAACACATCCTGACTGTTGTATTGCTTTACGCTCTTGAGCTGGCTGGTGTAACGTTTCTGCCAGGGTGGGGACGATTTCGTCCTCGGGCTTGTCAGCCAGTTTCAGGCTCAGCACCTGGTTCTTGAGTTGCTTGCGCCAGCGGTCGTCCAACTCCGCCTGGTCCTTGGCCCACTGGAGATTCTCCGCATCAAGCGGGATGCTCTCATCACGCTGAAGTCCATGGCGGCCACAGCTTCCGGTAGAGTCTTGATCACATGGTCCAGCCGATCCTGCAGTCGCTGGTGGTAGCGGTTGAATATTGCAAATCCCGCATCCAGCTTGCCTTCCTGCAGCTGGTCATCCATGACCGTGCGATACTGCTCGAACTCGGCAATATCGGCCGCGGTGAAGAACATTTTGCTGCTGTCCAGGCTCTTGATATAGTTGTCCAGGTGTTGTGACGAGAGATCATCAGCATAGGCCAGTCCGGCGTAATGGCGTTCCTGGAGTTGTTCGATCATCTCCACGATGGTATCCCGCTGGGCTTCCGTCGCTTCAATGAGGCTCCATGCAGGTAATGACAGAGCCCATATCAGGGCTGTGGAAAAGGCGAGGGTGACGGCACCCTTGATGTGACGTAATGGACTCAAAATCGTCTTACCTGAAGTAGGCGGCGTTACTCTGCGCTTGGCGTAGCGCTCAGTGGGTTTAAATGCCAGAAATTAGGCTACCTATATAGCATAAAGTTCATTGGGCTTTGAATCAGAGTTCTATTTTTGTGAATCATGCACATCTATCGTACTCACAACAACGACTTGGCCATAATTATCATGGTCGTCTTTGCAGATCGAAAGGCCGCAAGCAGTTGCGATCTCAGTTGCCGCCAGCGGTTTCTTTTTCGAATTCCGCAATGGCCTGCTCCACCGGGCCCAGCATGGCGGCCGCGCGCGGGTAACCCGCGTACTGGGCGATAAACAGCAGGAACTCCCGCGCTTCTGCCGGATTGATTTCCCCGCGTTTCAGTGACGCCTTGATCTGGATCTTGAACGTCGTGGCCTCGCCTTTTTCCGCGATAATACCCAGCAGCAGGATACGCTTGTCGCGCATGGACAGGGTGTCGCGTGTCCACAGTTCGGCGAACAATTGCTTGAGCATAATATCGGTGAACGCATAGCCTTCGGGGGGCACCACCACATCACCCGCGTAGACATCCTTTATTGTTTCCTCGCCCAGGGCGCGGCGTTCCTTATCGTTCATGCTGTTTTCTCCTGTAGGCCTAGTCAAGTGTGCCGAAAATTTTGTCGTAGAAAAGCGTAATAGTGGCGTAGTTGCCCTTGTGCATGTTTTCGTGATGTACATGATGTTTCGCAACGATCCAGTTCATGGTCTTGTAGGGGAAATAGGGCAGATCAAAGAATACGTGATTGATCTGGTTGATCTGGGTAAAGATCAGGAACGTCAGGATAATGGTGACGATATGGAAAGGCCCCATCAGTGCCGCCAGTACGACGATGGAACCCATGTAGAGCGCCAGCCCGATGAAGGTTTCAAAAGGGTGCACATAGTGGGCGTCCAGGTAGGTGGGATTGCGCGCCTGGTGATGCACGGCGTGTATCTTGCGCATGGCGCCCTGTCCATGAAACCAGAAGCGGTGCGACACATAGTAAAAAAAGTCGTAAAACATCAGGATGATGAATATATCCAGTAGGATTTCCCACACTGGCTGCGCGGAAATTCCAGTAGTTATGCAAAATGGCAGCAGCAGGGTGAAGAACGTGAGATTGCAGTACATGCCGACTTTCTGCGTGGCGCGTACCACCGGCGGATATTTTTCCTGGGCCCACCTGGTCTTATCCTTCTCCTTGTTGAGCGCGCGCATTTTCCCCAGGGCGGGCACGCTGAACACCAGGCGCTTGCCGACTATGGTGATGGCAGCGATGCCAGCCAGGGCCAGTAGTGAGGCCAGTATGTTGTAGTGTTGCCACACGTAAGACAGCCACTCGTTGTTCATCGTCATTTACCTCGTGTTGCCGGAAGGAGCTCAGCAGCAGCCTGGCCAATGCCTGGCTGCCGTGTTCTCCCAGTTGTTGCTGAAGTTGCCGGGCCAGCAGACTGATGTCCGCTGTGCCCGTTGTTTTCAAAAATGTCCTGCTCCAGGAGCAGGCCGCGATACAGATCGTGCAACGTGGAATTCATGCGTTTGAGCGCGCCTATGCCGATGATCGCGGCGAATTCCTGTTCCAGTTCCTCAACGCTGGTCACTGAGTCCGCGATGAGAGTCTCGCCGCGAGCAGTAAACTGGAGCACGATCTGGCGCGCATCCAGTGGGTCCGCATGGCGCTGCAGGTAACCCAGTTCTTCCAGTTCAGTGGCGATGACGCTGATCGCCTGCTTGCTGACGTCATGGATGGCGGCAATTTGCTGAATACGCCCACCGGCTGGGCCGATAAGCGTCAGTACCTGACCGAAGCACAGTTTTAGTCCGGGGATGACCCTTGGCGCGAGTCAGTTCCATCAGTCGCTAGCAGGATATGGTCGGCACAGCCTGGGCAGTAATCCGCCCATGACGACGTTCCCGGTTGGCGCATCGCCCTGTGCGGTGAGTCCGAGGGAAAGACTCTGGTATATCTTCCACAGCGAACGGCTGGTATCGGCAATCGCCGCCTCGCCGACAATGTCAGCGAATTGCTTGTCCAGTTGTGCGACGATGCGCAGGCCGTCGCGGCGCAGCTTTATCCCCCGTGGCGACAGGGTCAGTTGCTTGGCGCGACCGTCCACTGGGTCAGCCGCTCGCTCAATGTAGCCCGCAGCTTCTATCTGCTTGACGGCCTGGTTGCAGGCCTGGCGGGAGATGCCCAATATTTCCGCCAGATCAGTCAGTCGTTTGTCGCCCTCGCCAATGAGCGTGATATAGGGGGAGAAGCCAAGGCGCAGGTGTTCATGCCCACACTGTTCCTGCAGGGTGTACATCATGCTGGTCTGGAGATAGCGCGCCACGCCCGAGCAGGTGCCTGCGAGAAGTTGTGGCGGTATCGATTCCAGACCAGGCCGGCGTCGATACTTTTTTGGCTCATTGCGCTCATGAAGAAAATAGTAAACACTAATTGACGACTAGTCAATTTATATTGACATATCGAATTTATTGTCGCTACACTGCGGTGCAGTGAATCGGTGCTGGCAGCACTGCACAGCCGGGAAGAGGAGAGTGAATGAGCACAAAAACCAACGTCGGCTATATCGGACTGGGCAATATCGGCAAGCCCTCAGCACTGCGCCTGATCTGCGATCCGTTCAACGGCGCATGTCTATGATGTCTATGCGCCTGCCGTGGAGGAATTGGTGGCGGCGGGGGCCGTTGGCTGCGCCTCGGTCGCCGAACTGGCCAGGGCCTGTTCGCATATTGGTATCTGCGTGCGCGATGACGCCCAGGTGGAGGAGCTGCTGCACGGCGAAGAGGGTATCTTTGCCCATGCCGCGCCGGGCACCCTGGTGGCAATCCACAGCACGGTGACGCAGGGCAGGCCTGTTGCAATGGGCGCAGCAGGCTTCCGACATTGGCCTCAACTTGATCGATGCGCCCATCACCGGCGGTGCCCACCGGGCCAAGGACGGTACGCTGTGCTATATGGTCGGCGGCAGCGTGGCAGCAATTGGAGCAGGGCTCTCCGGTATTCCAGACTTCCGCTGAAAAAATCGTACATGCGGGGCCCATCGGCTCCGGTATCGCGCTGAAACTGTGCAATAACTTTATCCAGTACACCGAGTTCGTTGCCATGGCGGAGGCACTGCGCCTGGCCGAGTCCTGTGGTCTGTCGGTGGAAGTGCTGCGTGCGGTCGGCCTGTGCAATGGCGTGGTCAACGAGCAGATGTTCATATGTTCGTCAGCGGTCGCAATGCGGTGCTGCAAAGCCGAGCACTGAGGAGCAAATGGACACGGTATTTCGCCGCGATGGGTCGTCTTGGCGCGCAAGGATCTGGAGTGCGCCCTGGGCACCGCCGCTGAAAAGGGCGTTGTCATGCCCACCTGCCGAATACATCCGCGATCGAATCGTCGATGTTTTCCTGGCCAGAGACCCATCACGACCCACCGGTTTGACAGGAAGCAATTAACATGAATCCCGAAACCCGATTGTTTATAGACGGCGAGCTTTGCGCCGCCGCCTCCGGCAAAACCTACCCCAATATCAATCCCGCCACGGAGGAAGTGATGGGACAGGTGGCTGACGCTGGCCCTGCAGATATGGACAGGGCGATCGCCGCCGCGCGCCGCGCCTTTGATGAAACCGACTGGTCCACCAACCACGACTTTCGTCTGAAGTGCCTGCAGCAGCTGCAGACAGGGACTGCGCGCGGTGGAGGCGGATTTCAAGCAGCAGATTGCTGCGGAGACCGGTGCACCGCTGGGCATTTGCGGCGCGATGGGACCGCAGTGCGAACTGCCGATCAGGTTTTATCGACTACACGCTGAAAAGCCTGCCGAACTATGAGTGGAGCCGCGATATCGGTATCTCGGAGATGATGGGCGGCAAGAGCCGCCGCCTGGTGGAGAAAGAGGCCATCGGCGTGGTGGCCTGCATCACGCCCTGGAACGTGCCCCTGCAGATCAATCTCGCCAAGTGTGTGCCGGCGCTTGCCGCTGGCTGTACCGTGGTACTGAAAGCGGCGCCCGATACGCCGTGGTCGGCCACAATGCTGGGCCGCGTGGTAAAGGAGTACACGGATATTCCCGCGGGCGTATTTAACGTGATCACCTCCGAGGATCCCAGGGAAGTGGGTGACCAGCTGGTGGGCGATCCGCGGGTGGACATGGTGTCCTTCACCGGCTCCACTGCGGTCGGCAAGCACATCATGGCGCGCGCGGCCCAGACGGTTAAAAAAGTGTTTCTGGAACTGGGCGGCAAGTCGGCCAACATCATCCTCGATGATGCGGACCTGGGCTCCAGTCTGCTGAGTTGCCTTGCCGTGTGTTTTCACGCGGGGCAGGGTTGCGCGATTCACACCCGACTGCTGGTTCCGCGGTCGCGGCAGGCGGAAGTCGAGGCGTTGCTGCCGACCTATTTCGGTTTCATCCAGTACGGTGACCCGGCATTCGGAGAGCCAGATCATGGGCCCACTGGTCAATGCGCGCCAGCGCGAGCGCGTGCTCGCCTATATCGAAAAGGGCAAGGCGGAGGGCGCCCGCCTGTTGCTCGGCGGCGGCGTGCCGGCGCATCTGGAAAAAGGCTACTACGTCGAGCCCACCGTGTTCGTGGATGTGACCAACGATATGACGATCGCCAGGGAGGAGATCTTCGGTCCGGTGCTGGCGGTCATTGCCTACGACGACGAGGATGATGCGGTGCGCATCGCCAATGATTCGGACTACGGCCTGTCAGCGGGCGTTTGGTCGGCGAGTGAAGAGCGCGCGCTGGCAGTCGCCCGCCGCATCCGCACCGGCACCGTCAATGTCAATGGCGGCAATTTCTACGGCGCAGATGCGCCATTCGGTGGCTATAAGCAAAGCGGCATAGGACGCGAAATGGGTCGCGAAGGCTTCGAGGAATATCTGGAGACCAAGACGATAGCGATCGGCCATGCATGAGTAGCGATTTGCACAACAGGGTCTACATCGTCACTGGCGGCTCCCGGGGCTTTGGTTTGGCCATCGCCAAAAACCTGGTGGAGCACGGTGCCCGGGTAGGGCTGATCAGCCGCAGCCAGTCGGGCCTGGATCAGGCGGTGGCGGAAATCGGCGCGGATCATGCTTTCGGCGTGGCCGCCGATGTGGGATCGCGCACGGAAGTGCGCTCCGCATTTGCAGCGATCAAGACGCATTTCCAGCGCCTGGATGGATTGGTCAATAATGCCGGTCTCGCCATGCCCAACACGGTGGAGAATCTCATCGAGGACGAAGTGATGATCCAGGTCCAGACCAATTTCCTGGGTACGGTGTTCTGTTCCCAGGCTGCCATCCCGCTCCTGCGTGGCGGCGACAATCCCCGCATAGTCAACATTTCATCCGCCAGCGCCTGGCATTACGACGAGATGTGCCACCTGTCGATCTACGCCTCCACCAAAGCCGCGGTAGAGCGCTTTACCCGCGATTTGCGGCAGGAGTTGCAGGTCGATGGTATCGGCGTAACCTGCATTCGCCCCGGCGGCGCCTGGACAAGTTTTGCCGACGGCTGGGACAAGGCCGCGACTGAGGCTGGGTTTGCGGCCTGGAAAGACGCCGGCACTTACATGGATACCGGCATGGATGTCTACCCATGTGGGCGAGGCAGTGCGCTTCGCCCTGTCACAGCCTCCTGGCGTGGCGGTCGACCTGCTGGAAATCCGCCCCACATGTTCTAACATCAAAATAGATCTTTTTAACAGAGGAGAACCGCATGGATTTTTACTGGCAAGACGGTAATTGTGACCGGCGCCGGCGGCGGCATTGGCGAGGGTTACGCCATGGCCTGCGCACGAACGCGGTATGAACGTCGTGATCGCCGAACTTAACCCGGAGGGCGGGCAGCGGGTTGCATGATGCGATCAACAAGAGCGGCGGCAGCGCGCTGTTTGTCAAAACTGATGTCGGGTCCGAGGACTCCGCCAAAGCCTGCGCCAAGGCCACTGTGGACAGATACGGTGCGATCAATTACCTGATCAACAATGCCGCGCATCTTTGGTGATATGAAAATCGAGGGATATCTGAATGTGGATATGGATTATCTGGAGAAGTTCATGCGTATCAATGCGCACGGCTGCCTCATCATGACACGTGCGGTGGTTGACTCCATGACCGCCGCCGGCGGCGGCGCGATCATCAACCAGTCCTCCACGGCGGCCTGGATGGGCACGGGTTTTTACGGTGTCGCCAAACTTGCGGTCAACGGGATCACCCAGAGCCTCGCCAATGAGTTGGGCTGGCGCAAGATTCGAATCAATGCGATTGCCCCCGGCCCGACCGACACTGGTGCGCTGAACTAAGGTTGCGGGAGATTACGCCAAGGAGATGATCAAGAGCATGCCGATCAAACGCCTGGGCCAGCCCAGTGATTTGGCCGAGGCCGCATTATTCCTGCTCTCCGATGAAGCCAGCTGGATCACCGGTCACATTCTGAATGTGGATGGCGGCCAGTTTATGCGTCCCTAGGAGAGATCGACCGTGGCGAATATTCTGATCGTAGGCGGACTGGTCTGACGGGAGCGCATGCCGCATTGCATCTGCGCGAGGCCGGGCACGGGGTGACACTCTTGTCGCGCTCTGCACCTGCGCTGGACTGCTTGGGCGGACTTTGAACATCTTGCTGGCAACTATGTGGATGAGGATTTGCCTGTTGAGGCGCTCAGTTGCTTTGACCAGATGGTGTTTGCCGCTGGAGCGGATATTCGACAGTTACCGCCGGGTGAAGACGAGACCGCATTTTTTGACCGGGTGAACACACAGGCGATACCGCGCTTCTTCCAGCGGGCTAAAGATGCAGGGATTCGACGCGCTGTTTATGTCGGCACCTACTATCCCCAGGTCGTCCCGGAAAAGATCAACAGCAGCCCCTATGTACGTTCCCGTCATCTGGCGGATGAGGGTCTGCGCGCGCTGAACTGCCCAGTCCTTCAACGTGTGCAGCCTGAATGCGCCGTTTATCCTTGGTTATGTGCCCGGGCATTGCGCTGCCGCATCTGCAGGTATTGGTGCAGTACGCCGCCGGACGATTGGACGGTATGCCGATCGTGGCGCCTGCCGGAGGGGTTAACCATATCTCCAGCAAATCCATGTCCGAAGCCATTGCCGGAGCACTGGAGCGGGGCATCGGGGGCAAGGCATATCTGGTGGGTGACGAGAACCTCAGCTGGAAGGCGTACCTGGAGATGTACTTCGAGGCTGTGGGCAACCCGGTGGACCTCGAAGGTGTCAAACGACGAGCATCCGCTGTTGCCCGATATCATTCTGTATGCGGGGCGCAATGCCGTCATCAGCTATGAGCCGGATAACGGTGAATTGGGCTATAGCCGCAATAATGTGCGTGCTACCGTGGCCGAACTGGTGCGGGCATATCTTATAGCTTAAGTCAGCAATTCCAAGTTCTACAGAGGAAAAACAGGGAGAAAACAATGGGCATATTGAGTGACGAGGTACTGCGCGCCACCGCGGATAAACTGATCGCCGCGCATGAGGAAGCCTCACGCACCAACGACTGGATCTTCTTCGTCGACGAACTGTATGCCCAGTGACTGCATCTATACCTGCCAGTATGCCGGCGTCATGGACGTTACTGCCAATGGCATCGACGAGATTAAAGCCACCCATTACGGGCGCGATATGAAGGTAGGTTGGGAGGGCTGGACCTTTCCCTACATCGACGTGTATACCGGCGTGGGCAACAAACTGGTCACTCACTGGATGAACCGGGGACCGGGCACGCGTGCTGATGGCTCCTGGTTTGAAACTCCCGGCGTTTCCTTCCTGACCCTGAATAATCAGGCTCGGATTTGCCGCCAGTTCGACATGTTCGATCTCACGCACCAGATGAAACTGTGCGATGACCTCGAAGATGCCGGGTTGTTGTCCGCCCAGCTAAAGGCGCAGTGGGTGTTGCCGATGAAGGCGAAGCTTGAGGCCCAGCTCGCCCGTAATCGCTGACCTTGAAATTCACAATGTCGCTGCGCCATTGTCGTTCTGTGGTTCTTCTGGCTTTAATGTACTCCGTTACGTCTATACCAGTCTTTGCGGCGGATACGGACAGGCACTATCAGGTGCGGGCGATTGACGCGGTAGAAAGCTGTGCGGGACTCAATAGAGCGATGGGAAAGGCCAAGAATCAGGATAACTGGGGAACGCTGTACGGATTTTCGCTCTACACCATGGGCTATCTAACAGCCATCAACAGGTTGGCGCCCGACACCTACGATATTGCCGGCAAGAAAAATACGAAAACTCTCATGGTATGGCTGCAAAAGTATTGCGCGGAACACCCGGACGATAGTTTTGACAACGCGCTCTATCGCTTAACCGCTGAGCTGTATCCTGAATCGCACTTCAGCCGCTCCTTGGTAGACTATAGTTCACCGTATCATCGGTAGCCACTTTCCACCATCTAAGTATAACGCGAACAAATGCGTCGGCATGACACTGCAAAGTGATTAACTATTAGAGAAATAGTGGCCCGCCCTGCATGATTTGAACATGCGACCTTCCCCTTAGGAGTGTGAAAAAAGCCTTTTTAGTATCAATGGCTTAAGAATATAAACACTATATAAATCAATTACATACGTTTGTTACTGTTTTTCACTGTTTGCCTGTGCTATGCTTTTTTGCAACAAATGCGCAACAAAGTTTGGAGGATCACATGCCAGCATTCACGGCGCAGTACATTGAAAATCTAAAACCTGATGGCAAATTTCACCCAGACGAGGGCGGCAAGAAGTCTGTTCCTGGCCTCTATGTCTACGCGGGACGGAAGGCAACAACCTACTACCTGTATATCGGGCGAGGCAGGCCGAAAGAAAAGCTTGGCACGCATCCCGGTTACACAATCGAGAAGGCACAAAACGAGGCCATAAAGAAACTTGGCAAGGTCGCGGAAGCGGGCACGACCTCAGGGCCGAGAGGAAGAATAAAAAGATCGTTAAGGCGACAACGCTGGGGGCTTACCTTGATGGCCCTATAAGGAACACGCCGAGGCCAACATTGCCGGGCACCGTCAAATGCTCGCGGGACTGAAAAAGAACTTCGCCTTCGTCATTGATAAGTCTATGACCGAGATCACCGAGACTGGACATGGCGAAGTGGCGACGGGATCGCGAGAGACGTAACACTGGAAACACAACGGCGGGAGCTGGCCAACTTGAAAGCCGTCTTAAATCATGCGTCCGGTGCTAAGGCTATCCCCGGCCATCAGCTGACCCACTACAGGGTCACGGGAACGCTACAGGAGGCCGAGGGCGAAGGCAAGGTGCGATACCTCACCGAAGCCGAGGAAAAGCGCCTGCGGGCCGCCCTGGACGCCAGGGAGGCCGATCTGCGGCAGGAGCGGAGCAATGCGAACCAGTGGCGGGCAGAACGCGGTCATGCGCTCTACCCGAGATGGGCCGCAGAGTATGCCGACCATATCAAGCCGATTGTCTTGCTCGCGCTAAATACCGGGCTGCGGCGCGGCGATCTGTTCGGGCTTGAAGTGGGAGCATGTCGACCTGGGCCGGCGGCAGATTCGCAAGATCATGAGCAAAACCATCCACGCCCGGAGGAAGGCAGGTAAGAAGCTGGAACCGGCTGTACTGCCATTATCCACTGAGGCGCACGCAATCCTCACCCAGCTCAAAAAGCAGTCGGACCCCGAGGCGCAGCTATGTCTTTCCATCGCCGCGCATCCGGCGGCCGTCTGGACAGACATCAAGAAGGCATTCGAGGCGGTACTCGTAAACGCCAAAATTGATAACTTTCGGTTTCACGACCTGCGGCACACATTCGCCTCCCGGCTGGTCATGGCGGGCGTGGATATAAACACCGTGCGGGAGCTGATGACGCACGCAGACATAAAAATGACCCTGATCTATGCTCACCTGTCACCGGATCACAAAGCCGCCGCGGTCGAGATGGCTTTCGGGAACATATCTAAATGAAGGAACCAAACAAGAAGTCAACGAGACAGCCGCCAAAAGAGTATCAACATCGACTCACGTTTGATGATGGCTCAATAGAAATTCTTTCAAACGAAGAAGCTATGGTGCAACTGAACCTTAATGCAGCGAAGATGTTTACAAGTGATGCTCCCACATTGCGGGAGCTGGGGAAGCGGCAGCTTGTGCAGATAGCGAAATTGGCGGCGAAGTATGAGGCCTTCGGGATAACAAATAAAATTAGCGCCGGTAAGCCTCGACCAGATAATAGTTCTGAGCTAAAACCTCAAATAATTAGTGCTATGCGTGCTCCCAAGAAGGAAGGAAAAGCATTCCACGAATTTATGCTGTCCTGGGAGCAATATCCAATCAACGGTTTAAGACTTATACGAAAAGGCACCGCAAAAAAGGTTCAGGAACAGTACTACATCGTCGAGGAAGAGCACGGCGATAAGGACAAGAACTGCAATACAAAAACCTTCAGACAAAGTTTTGGCCCGAGATCAAATAATAAGAAACGTTTCCATCTAGCACTGCTAACGGAAAATCCAGCTTTACGCTGGAACCCTGACACACACACAGGGGTTTTCAGCCATGCCAGAAACTATCAAAAAGCGCGCCTACACAATCGACCAGCATTGTGAAATGTGGAACTACGGGCGCAATACCGCATACAACGAAATTGCAAACGGCGAACTTGAGACTATCAAGGTAGGTCGCCGGAGACTCATCACCGAAGAACAAGAAGAACGGTATAGGCAGCGCAAAGAAAAGAAATCGGCATAAAAAATGCCAGCCCCTCGCAAAAGAAACCGGCATTTTAAAATCATCCAACTTTCGGAGCAGGACAGTGCAGATTCTAACACACGAAAATTCGATTATTCAAAAAATTGATGCCGCGAAAGCAGAAACGAAATCGAATCAGGCGCACAGGCTTGTAGATTTTCTTTACCGTCACGGACCTGCAATGTCCGGCGAGGTCTCCGAGGCTTGCGCTATCGGGAATATTTCTGCGGCTGCAAACCATATCAGGCCAGCACTGCAAAAGCATGGTCTCACCATTATTGCAGCCTTACCCCGCCCGCTCATTCGAAACAGATTCGGCGATGTATCTCAGTCGCACGAATGGCGTCTACAGGCGATCCGTTGAATGGCCAAGTCCAACAGCAGGGGGATGCTCCCTAATGGCCGCAGCAACGCGGGAGGCTCGTTTACAAAGGCGTTACACGCCATTCACGATCACCCGGACTATATCGCGCTCACAAAGCAAACAAGGGCGTTTCTGTGGGACTTGGCAAGGCAGTACACCGGGCACAACAACGGGAACCTGTCGGGGGCAGTTGGAACTATGGGCAAGTATGGCTGGACGAAGTGGGAACTCATGCGAGCGCGTAAAGAGGCTCTAGAACACGGCTGGATAGAAGTCACCCGGTATCCCAATTCAAAGCGCGAGGCTGTCTTGTATCGACTATCCTGGCTTCCTACGGACAAATGGGAGGGGAAGCCATACCTAGAGCCACAAGCGCACAAACAAAAAGTGAGGCCGCTCAAATGATTTTCGACTTCATTGGTGGCTACAAACACCTTGAACACAGTTTTAAGGTGGCTGGAAACACCCTAAATACTGAAATCAGCGACAAAAAGCCGTTGTGTGGTGGCTGTGCCCACCTTAAACAGCGTTTTTTCAATCTTCTAAGGTGGCTGTACCTACCCCCTCTAAAGAATCTACCAAGGGCACCAGCCTGTACTGCACTGCAATACCACGAGCGCGAGGCAATCTGTTTCGCGCCGATTAACTGAGAGGATAAACCCATGAGAAAGCAAAGCTATGTAGGACATTACTTTGTTGGCGTGCCCGAAATTTGCGACTACTGTAATGAGGATGACGTTGGGGAATGCATATGGCAGGACGACGCCAATTTGCTGTGCATTAAATATGCCGCCGGTTCTGGCGGGCAGGAAGTTGGTTATTCTATGGTGGTGCCAGTCCGCATTGCCAAATACTTTGCCTGGTTTAAGACGTTTGCCGAGTTTTACGAGGTAGTTGGAGGCGAAAAGCCAGACGGCATCGTTATCAGCAAGCGAGTCCCTAACAAGCACTTCTACGCGGTCCTATACCACCAAGGGATACCAAAGTATGCCCCGTGCAGCTTTAGCCACAGAGAAGTGGCGTACCTCATACGGCATGTCAAAGAGCACCCGGAATCAGGCCAGCTAATTGTCGATGCCATTATTGAGGCCAAGAATAAAGCTGCGCTACAGAGTGAGTTTGTAGACGCAACCGTGAAAATGATTAAGGACGCCGAACTGAGCGATGACCGTCTGCGCTATTTGGTTTCAAGGATAGACCCCCAGGTTTTTGACGACATGCCTTTTTAGGAGGCGACGCCATGAGAACAAAAATATTTTTCATCCTGTCGAAATGTAGCACCACGTTTTTTGTGCGCGCCTTGGTTGCAGAATTTCAGCGTGCGATGTGAACGATGAAGCATTGCCACACCTGCACCTGCGATGTCAGCGATCTGCTGGCCGAAGAAATCGGACGGCTGCAGGCGTGGTGCTCTTCGAACAACGTCTACCCTGCGCGTGGGCATTTACTACGCGTGGAGCAGGCTGCGCGGTACGTCGGACGTGAACCAAAAACGCTTAGAAACTGGCTAGCAGTCGGCACGCTACACGCTACCAAAATTCGAGGCCGTACGTTTATCGCAATCGCCGACCTGGCCGCAGTTGCGCTCGAAAGATAAAGTTTCCCGAACTATCCCTAATTATCCCGAGTGAGTTGGCCCCTCCAGTCAACGAGCGGTATCGTGGAGGCTCATGTTTTCAAATTAGGTACTATCAAATGACTGGAATTTATTCTGATGGAGCACGCGCAGTCCGGTTCACGATAGCGAAAGCGCTAAGCCAAACCCCTGGCGATATTGCCGGAATCATCGAGCGCCAATTCGGTTTCGACGAGGTGCGAACGAAAGCTGCACAGGGCGCAATCACTGCTGGCGATGTAAATGCGCCCAATTCGACAAGCGCGGATTTTATGCTGCACCTGATCAGGCGCTCTGCTTTTTATTCGCTGCTACCCGCGATGCACAGAACGGAATTTTTCGAGCCATGCAATGATCCCTTCGCCCTGGGCGCAACCCGCTTTGTGGGGCAAGGGCGTCCGATTCCAGTATTCGGCGATACGCTGACCTTGCATCGTTTGGACCGACTCAAAACAGGTGCGATTGCAGTATTCAGCAAGGAGGCATTGCAGCAACTTCGCGCGGAGGCTTTCGTTAGTGCGGCACTGGAAAGCATTTGCCAGAATGCAATTGACGAAGCATTATTGCTGGGCGCTGGTGTGGCGGGAGAAACTCCGCAGTCAATCACACACGGGGCAGCGACTCTGCCCGCAAGTGGCAACCCGGTCGCGTCAATAAAGGAATTGCTGGACGGCATGGACCTTAGTCGCGCCCGGATTATCAGCGATCCTATTACCTGTGCCCGCCTCGGACTTGTCGATAACCCCGCGTTTTCCGATGTCGGCGCAAGTGGCGGACTGATGGCAGGTGTGCCAGTGATTACCACTGCATCAAGCCCGCGTGACAGTTCCGGCGGGCAATTTTTGTTGGTTGATCCGACCAGAATTTAGCGGCGCTGGGCACCGTTGAAATTACCAAATCCGAAGAAAGCAGTCTTGAGCTGCAAGACACTATCGACAGCAACGGCACTGCGGAGCGTGTCGGCATGTTTCAGTCCGATTCTGTGGCGCTGCGCGTCGTCTTGCACTGCAACTGGAAGGTCCTGGACAGTTCAGCGGTGCGGGTAATGACCGGCGCAGATTGGTAAGCCGCACTATGAAAACTTCCGAGATGACACTTCTCGCCAAAGGCACGGCCGCCGTCCTGCGACCGATACTAACGTCCATGATGGCGCGGCTGGACGCGCTTGAAGGCTTGGCCGGGATCTCGCCAGAGTCAAAAAATCTGGCAGATTCATACAAGGGCACATGGCAATGGGGACAGGAGCACACGAGAGGAACCTTGCTCTCTGACCGCAGTTCGCTGTGGATGTGCTTGAAGGACACCACTGCACGACCGGGTGACGATCACGAGAGTTGGCGACTTGTCTCGAAGCATGGCAAGGCACCGTCATGGAAATGACCCAGCAGATAACTATCCTGGTCGAC
Organism: uncultured Gammaproteobacteria bacterium; assembly: GCA_963844975.1. Lineage (GTDB taxonomy): Bacteria > Pseudomonadota > Gammaproteobacteria > Pseudomonadales > Halieaceae > Marimicrobium. Next base: position 114,975 of record CAWJQO010000015.1, read on the forward strand.
ATGGCTCACGACTGCACAGCGGCGCTGCTGAATCATCCGGGACTGACCGTCGCCGACGCGACTGTTGAGCGAGTGGCATTGCGCACCTGTAGGGCTGTGCTTGCATTCTCGGATGGTGCAACACTGACCGGGCATTTCACGCTGCCAGAAGATGCGCCGCCATCCTTTATGAATGCCGTGCAAGGGCTGTTGTATGAGCAATCGCTGCGGATTCAGGATGCTGTCATCGCCGGGCGCGAACTTTATGAGCGGGTGGTACACTGAGGCCGGGCGGGTGGGTAAAAAGGTAGGAACAAAACCCTCTATCGACCGCGCCCGATCCCACGGATACAAAATGACGGGCAATTTTTGGTTTTTCCCCAATGACGCGACGCAAGAAATCAGCACCGGCAAACCTCAGCACTGAATCCCGAAAACTTTGGACTCAGATAGTTACGGATTTCGGGCTAGACTCGGATGCAGCGGGTCTTAACCTGTTGCAATCCTTGTGCGAAACACTGGACCGACTGCGGCAATGCCAGAAAGCAGTCTTAGAAGATGGCCTGACTGTTGTGGGCAGTTCAGGACAGCTACGAACGCACCCGTTACTAACGATTGAATCTGAGTGCCGCAGGGCATTGCTGGCGCACTACCGGGCCTTAAAACTTGAGCCAGACGACTACTAATGCCTTCCCGTGATCGCCGCCCACGTCGAAGAATAAAAGCCCGTGAGGGCGTAGCTTGCATTGAACCCCTGCTGGAAGAAGCGCGTCGTGCTACGTCTGCGGATTGGGACAATGGCTTGCGCCGTCGCTTCGTCCGTGCGCTCACGGCTAAGGGCATGAAAACCGAGGCCGCCGCCGGGATTGTGGGGGCGTTTGAGTGTCGTCCCGAGTTAATCCCAAGTCGCCCGCCCTCGATTGTCCGCCTAGTGGATCACCGAAACCCAGCGGGGTAACCTCTGTCCACTTTTCCCGATAAAGGACGTTCCCGGCGAGAGAGGGCTAAGGTCACAAAACGCCTAATTGCGGCCTAAGCGGGGCCGCTATGTATGCACTTATTTTCCGTATTCCAGGGATTTCAACAGGGGTTTTTCACCGACAGCGTGACAACATACTTCTGAAGAGTGTTACACAGAGTTGTTTCTATTGAAGAAATGAGTTTCTATGGTGGACGTATAT
>CAWJQO010000016.1:0-63203 GCA_963844975.1 uncultured Gammaproteobacteria bacterium
GGATGCACGTCTGAGGCCTGTTTAGCAATAGCGCCCCACAGCTGTTTTTCAAAACATGAGTAAGGCTTTTTGATTTGTTCTGTGAATAGTAAAAATCCCCATCATTGATTTCAATTATGGAGCTACGGTCTCTACACTAGCCCGGTCTTGACCAGAGGGACCGTGCCCGATTCGACACCCTCTTCCAACTAATTAGATTTCCCGCAACCCAGTATCCAGAGGTACTACCATGACTACATTTCAGAATGAACTTGCTGAATTGGCCCGGCTGCGTCAAAAGAACGGCAGCGCCTGGGATCACATCAACCCCGAGTCCGCTGCCCGCATGCGCCTGCAGAACCGCTTCAGGACTGGCCTGGATATCGCCAGGTACACGGCGGCGATCATGCGCAAGGATATGGCGGAGTACGACGCTGACAGCAGTCAGTACACCCAGTCCCTGGGGTGTTGGCACGGCTTTATCGGCCAGCAGAAGCTGATTGCTATCAAGAAGCACTTCGGTGACACCAGCAAGCGCTACCTGTACCTCTCCGGTTGGATGATTGCAGCATTGCGCTCTGAGTTTGGCCCGCTGCCCGACCAGTCCATGCACGAGAAAACCTCTGTGTCGGATCTGATCGAAGAGCTGTATACCTTCCTGCGCCAGGCTGATGCCCGCGAGCTGGGCGGCTTGTTCCGCGAACTGGATGCCGCGCGCGAGTCCGGCAATAAAAGTGCCGAGCAGGCGGTACAGAAAAAAATCGACAACTTCCAGACGCACGTCGTTCCGATCATTGCTGACATCGATGCCGGTTTCGGCAACGCTGAAGCGACCTACCTGCTGGCGCGCAAGATGATCGAGGCGGGTGCCTGCGCCATCCAGATCGAGAACCAGGTATCCGACGAGAAGCAGTGCGGTCACCAGGACGGTAAGGTCACCGTTCCCCATGAGGACTTCCTGGCCAAGATCCGCGCCGTACGTTACGCCTTCCTGGAACTGGGTGTTGATGACGGTGATCATCGTAGCCCGTACCGACTCGCTCGGCGCCGGCCTGACCAAGCAGATCGCCGTGACACACACGCCCGGCGATCTGGGCGACCAGTACAACAGCTTCCTCGATATGGAAGAGCTGTCCATCGCGGAGATGAGTCACGGCGACGTTATCATCAAGCATCACGATCAGTTGATGCGTCCCAAGCGCCTGCCGTCCAACCTGTACCAGTTCCGCAAGGGTACCGGTGAAGATCGCTGCGTACTGGATAGCATTACCTCACTGCAGCACGGCGCTGATCTGCTGTGGATTGAAACCGAGAAGCCGCATATCGGCCAGATCGGTGGCATGGTCAAGCGCATCCGTGAGGTCATTCCCAACGCCAAACTGGTGTACAACAACAGCCCCTCTTTCAACTGGACGCTGAACTTCCGCCAGCAGATTTTTGACGCATGGAGCAAGGCAGGCAAGGACGTATCCGCCTACAAGCGTGATGCGCTGATGAGCGTCGACTATGACGATACCGAACTGGCCGCTGAAGCCGATGAAAAGATTCGTACCTTCCAGGCTGATTCCGCGCGTGAAGCAGGTATCTTCCATCACCTGATTACTCTGCCGACGTATCACACGGCAGCACTGTCTACCGATAACCTGGCCAAGGAGTACTTCGGTGAGCAGGGCATGCTGGGCTATGTCAAAGGCGTGCAGCGCAAGGAAATCCGCCAGGGCATCGCCTGCGTCAAGCACCAGAACATGGCGGGCTCTGACCTCGGCGATGACCACAAGGAGTACTTCGCCGGTGAAGCGGCCCTGAAAGCGGGTGGTAAGGACAACACTATGAACCAGTTCGGTTGAGTGTAGCGTAGCCTGCGGGTAACGCGGCTACTGTCGAGCAAGGGCGGGCTTTTCCCCGCCCTTTTTTTGCCCGCCATTCGAGGGTTCCAGAGAGGAATGGATGTGGTACATTTTAGCTGAATATCCAGTGCTGGCAGCATGAGGGTAGCGGGGAATGTATGCGTTGGGATGATATCGATAAACAGGTGTGTTCCGTGGCGCGCGCGCTGTCCGTGGTCGGTGAGCGCTGGACCATGCTGATTCTGCGCGATGCTTTTCTCGGTACGCGCCGCTTCGATCAGTTCCAGAGCAATCTCGGCATCACCCGCCACCGTCTGTCGGAGCGACTGACCATGCTCGTGGAGCAGGGTGTGCTGGTGAAGGTGCCTTACCACCAGCGACCGCTGCGCTACGAATACCGCCTGACCCGCAAGGGTCTGGGCCTGTACCCGGTGCTGATGAGCCTGGCCCGCTGGGGCGATGAATGGATGGACAAAGGTAGGGGTGCTCCGCTGGAATACGTGCATCACTCCTGCGGCAAAAAACCCGTCCCACACTTACCTGCAGTGAATGTGGTGAGCCACTACGACCGGAGGAGAGTCGGGGCGCAGCTTGGCCCCGCATTGCGCGATCCTGCGAATCCGCACAAGCGGGCGTCCCTGAAGGATATCCCCACGCTATTGAAAGGTTCCGTATAGGTGCGCGAGCAAGCGGGGTTTATTTCGCCGCCGCCAGTGCCTGGTCGATATCCGCCAGGATATCGTCGATGTGCTCAATGCCGATGGACAGCCTGACCATCTCTTCACTGACGCCGGCTGATGCCAATTCCGTGGCGTTAAGCTGCCGGTGAGTCGTGCTGGCGGGATGACAAGCCAGTGATTTGGCGTCGCCGATGTTCACCAGGCGCAGTATCAACTGCAGGGCGTCGATAAAGCGCATGCCCGCCGCGATGCCGCCCTTGATACCAAAACTGAGGATGCCGGCCGCCTTCCCCTTGCAGAACTTCTTGCTGTTCTCGCGGTAGGGGCTGTCCGCCAGTCCAGCATAGTTCACCCATTTGACCTGCGGATGCTGCTGCAGGTGCTGCGCCACCTTTTCCGCATTCTCGCAGTGCCGCTCCATACGTAAGCTCAGTGTTTCCAGTCCCTGCATGATCAGGAAGGCGCTGTGCGGTGACAGGGCCGCCCCGGTGTTGCGCAGCGGCACCACGCGGCAGCGACCGATGTAGGCGGCCGCGCCCATGGCCTGTGTATAGACCACGCCGTGATAGGACGGGTCGGGGTTGTTCATGATGGCAAAGCGTTCGTTGTGCGCAGCCCAGTCGAACTTGCCGGAATCGACGATGGCGCCGCCAATGGTGGTGCCGTGGCCGCCGATGTACTTGGTGAGCGAGTGGACCGCGATATCCGCGCCATAATCGAACACGCGGCACAGGATCGGTGTCGCCACGGTATTGTCGACAATCAGGGGCACTCCGGCGGCATGTGCGATGTCGGCCCAGCGCTGGATATCGACAATATTCCCCGCAGGGTTGCCGATGGATTCGCAAAACAGTGCCTTGGTGTTGGCGTCGATCAGTGCGGCCACTTTGTCGAAATCGTCCGCCGCGGCAAAGCGGGTTTCAATACCCTGGCGCGGGAAGGTATGGGCGAACAGGTTGTAGGTGCCGCCATAGAGCTGTGAGGTGCTGACGATATTGCTGCCTACTTCGGCGATCGCCTCGATGGAATAGCGTATGGCCGCCATGCCGGACGCGACGGTCAGCGCGCCCACGCCACCCTCGAGTTCGGTCAGGCGTTGCTCCAGTACGGCATTGGTGGGATTCATGATGCGACTGTAGATGTTGCCGGGAACCGCCAGGTTGAACAGGTCGGCCCCGTGCTGGCTATCGTTGAAGGTAAAGGAGGTGGTCTGGTAAATGGGCGTGGTGGCCGCGTTGGTGGTGGGGTCGCCCGCATAGCCGGCGTGCAGGGCAATGGTTTCTGGTTTCATGGTGGTGTCCTTGTCGCAAGAGAGATCAATCATTTACTGGAGCAGAGAGCTTAGCAAAGGCAGGGCAAAGGGCCAATGGATCGCGCCAGTTCGGGTCAATTAAATCTGGCTCGGCACAGCACTAACCTGGTGTCAGCGTACTTGATCCAATTGTTGGCACAGGCGCTGGGCACCTAACAGTATGCGGGCGGTGGGGCGCTGCAGGTGATCCGGGTTGATAAAAAAGAGGGCATCGCCGGCCACGGCCTTCAGGGAGGGATAGGCCCGCCATTGATCCAGCCACTCGGGGCGAGCTTCTCCCATGCCGCTGGCAACGATAGCGTCCGGGTCGCGCAGCAGCACCGATTCAACGCTGATGCGCGGGGCAAGAGCGCTGGCATCACCGAAGACATTGTGGCCACCGCACAGCGCGATGATCTCGCTGATCAGGTGCTCGCGGTTTACGGTTTGCAGTGGATCGTTCCATATCTGGTAGAACACGCCCAGCGATCGCCTCCCACTGTAGCGGTTATGCAACGACTCGATTTCACTCTCGATGCGGCGGGCTTCTGCCTCGGCTACGGTGTCAGTTCCAGCCAGCTGTCCGAGTCGCCGGATGCTTTCAGGCACATCGGATAGTTTCCGCAACTCACTGACGTAGACCGGGATGCCGAGTCCTTCCAGCTTTGGACAGCGTTTGCATGCCATTGCCCGATCCCCACATGACCACCAGGTCGGGTTGCAGGGCGAGAATCTTCTCCAGGCTGAAAGCGTTATAGGTTCCCACTTCAGGAATGGCTTTCGCCTGTTGCGGATAATTACTATAACTGACGGCACCCACCAGTCGGTCACCGGCGCCTGCGCTGAACAGGTTTTCCACGATATCCGGCGCCAGCGCCACAATGCGCCGGGCCGGCTGCTCCAGTGTGACCTCACGCCCTGCGAAGTCCTGCACGGTGATCGCCAGTGCGGGGAGCGCAATAATGAAGAGCAGCAGTGCGAGCTGCAGTTTCTTCATAAATGTTGTCGGCGCGGCGTGATCAGTGGGAAACCACCCTGTGGATGGGTACTGATGATGACATCAACATCAAACACCTCTTTGAACAATGCTTGCGTGAATACCTGATCTGGCGTTCCCAGGGCTGCCTGCTGGCCCTTGTCCAATACCAGTATCTGGTCTGCGATACTGGCTGCCAGGTTGAGATCGTGTATCACCAGCACCACGCTGCAACCCTGCTGGGCCAGCTGACGTATTGCCAGGAGCACCTGCTGCTGATGGGCCAGGTCCAGTGCCGAGGTGGGCTCGTCCAGCAATAGCAGTCTACCGATCAGGGACTTCTCGCCACAGACCTGCGCGAATACCCTGGCCAGTTGCGTGCGCTGTTTCTCGCCGACGGAAAGTTGCGTGTAGAGCCTGTGCCGCAGGTGCAGCGTGTCGGTAAGTTGCAGCGCCTGCTCCACGACATCCCTGTCTGCCTGATGGCCGCTGCTGTGGGGTATGCGTCCCAGCATGACCACTTCCTCAACGGTATAGGGGAAGTTAAGCAGGGACATCTGTGGCAGCACGGCCATGTGTTGTGCGCGGTCCTGCGGCGACCACTGCGCCAGTGATCGACCACCGAAGGTCAGTTGGCCGGTGCTGATCCGTATGTCACCTGAGATGAGCTGCAGCAGGCTGGACTTACCCGCGCCGTTGGGCCCGGCGAGTCCGAGTACAGCGCCGGGTTCGAGGGTAAAGGTAATGTCCTTCAGCAGCGCCTGGCCCCAGGGTGCAGCATGGACACCGGTAAGTTGTAAGGTGCTCACGGGTTAACACCGTTTCGAGTTGCGCTGCGCTTCATTACTGCATTCCATAATGGTGGCGTTTGCGCAACAGCGAGATGAAGAAGGGCACGCCGACAATGGTGGTGATGACGCCAACAGGTAATTCGGTGGGTGCCACCAGGACGCGAGCCAGAGTATCTGCCACGACCAGCAACAGCGCGCCGGCCAGGGCCGAGGCTGGCATCAGGTAGCGATGATCGGGTCCCGCCAGCATGCGGATCATATGCGGCACTACGAGACCCACGAAGGCGATGGTGCCTACCAGGGCGACCGAGGTGCCAACGCCGATAGCGACCCAGGTAATCAGGGCCACCTTGATACTGTCAACCCTGATACCCAGATGCCGGGCCTCGGATTCACCGAGCAACAGCGCATTCAGCGCCAGCGCGTAGCGGGGCAGTGCCACCAGCAATGCGGAGCTGACCACCGTGGCCAGCAGCAGTCGAGGGTAGTTGGCCCCGTCCAGTCCTCCCATCTTCCACACGCTGATGCGCCGCAACATGTCGTTGTCGGCGAAGAACTCCAGCAGGCTGCCGATGGCCCCAGACAGGGCGGTGATCGCGATGCCAGCCAGTAACATGGTTGCCACCGATGTGCCATTGGGTGACGTTGCCAATCGGTACACGAAAAGCACAGCGATGACACCGCCTGCAAAAGCACCGGCGGACACCAGGGTGAGCCCGGTATAGCCCTGTAGCAGGTTGCCTCCGGTGACGATGACCAGCGCCGCGCCCAGCGAGGCCCCGGCAGTGACGCCAATCAGGGAAGGGTCCGCCAGTGGATTGCGAAACAGGCCCTGCATCGCGGCTCCGCTAATCGCCAGTGTCGCACCCATGACCGCCGCCAGCAGAACGCGCGGCAGGCGTATCTGGCCGACGATCAATGCGTTCTGGTTTCCGGCCTCTCCCGTCAGCGTATCCGTCAGTCCCTGCACAACGTCGGGCAGCGAGAGGTGACAGCGCCGCTGGCCAGGCTCAGTGCCATGGCGCAGGGCAGCAGGACTGCCAGTGCGACAATCAGCAATCGCGCGCGCTGTTGTCGCTGTGAGTACAGGCCGGTGTTAATAATCGACGCCCTTGCGGGCCTTGATACCGGCCCTGAACGCGTGTTTGACCTCCCTGACTTCCGATACGGTATCCATAATCCGCTGCAGCGCTGTGCCACCGCCGCGACCGGTGACGACCACGCTTTGCGTAGCGGGGCGCTCGCTGATGGCGTGGATGATCTCGTCTTCGGGCAGATAGTCGTAGGCAATCATGTAGGTCAGCTCATCCAGCACGACCAGATCGTAGCTGGCATCGCGCAACATCTCCTTGGCAACTGGCCCAGGTTCTGATAGCCGCAACGATATCGCCGCTGCGGTCCTGGGTGTCCCAGGTAAAGCCGGTGCCCATCTGGTAGAAATCTACCTGCGGGCAGTGTTCCTTCAGGTAGATTTCCTCGCCGGACAACTGTTCGCCTTTGATGAACTGCACCACGCCGACCTTCTGGCCGTAGCCCAGGGCGCGCATCACCATGCCGAAGGCAGAACTGGATTTACCCTTGCCATCGCCTGTGAGTAGAACGGCGACACCGCGCTCGGTACTGGCAGCGTCAATGCTGGCATCGACGCTGGCCTTCTGCTTTTGCATGGCTGCCTTGTGCTTGGCGTCCTTACGGCTGTCACTCATGACGCATCCTCTAAAAGGAATATCTCAGACCGGCGTAGGCGGCGGCACCACTGGTATTGTAAGTGGGAATTTCCTCGTAGTCTTCATCCAGAGGTATTTTCCATACGGCCGTAGAGATCCAACCCATGGCCAGATCAGGAACTGGCGTTGAAATCCATCACTTCATAATTGTCCAGACTCGTGCCGTCCAGTCCTGCGCATCGTGTGACAGGCGTACATTCAGTGCCCAGCACCAGCCGCTCATCCAGTGGCTTCCAGCTCAATACCGAGGTTTGCCCAGGTGTTTGGGGCGGATATGCGCGGTTGGCGCCGTGATGGTCTGGGTGTCGTTGTAGGTGTAGTTATGTTGAGACGACAGGGTATCCAGAAGCGGCGCCTGTCGCTGATCAACTCCACACCGTTTGACTGCGGTATCGCCGTTGCTTTGCAGGTAGCCCGAGAAGCCACGGGTCGATAATAGATTTCATCGCTGACGGTCTGGTCGAAATAGACGGCCTCCAGATACAGGCCCGATTCCCGTTGACCAGGATAACTCCAAGGTCATAAGCCTTCGCTCTCTTCTTCCGAGAGTTGCGTGCCCGCGCGGGCGGGTAGGCGAAGGGACCCATCGTTGTAGGCAATTTCATACAGGCTGGGTGCGCGAAAGCCAGTGCCGTAGGTTGCCTTTGAATTTCAGCTCGCCGTCGGATAATCGGGATCAGGTAGGCGCCACTCATGCGATAGGTGGTGTGCGTGCCGAAATCATCGTTGTCGTCGTAGCGCGCGCCAGCTGGTGACGAAAAAGTGATCATTAAAGCCGCCCTGGTATTCGAGGTAATAGCCGTCCTGGTCGCGGTCGGTGTCGAAGCTGCCGTCGTCCATCGGATTCGGGTTTCAAGGTCAACGCCGTAAACCAGCTTCAGTGCATCGCTGCCGGCGAAGCTGCCCAGATAACCGCTGCGTTCCAGATTGCCCTGGCATTTGCAGCTGAATATGCCGTCGGAGTAGAAAGTGACGATCGGTAGTCGCTGTCACTATAGAACAGCTGGTGATTGAAGTGGCTGAGTTCATAGTCACCCTGCTACGCGCCAGGCCTGTTGTTCGAAATCGTTCTTGCAGCGATCAGTAGGGGCAAAGGTGTCCACGGTGAAGCACTCGTCAAAGTCGTTGCTGCCGTCGACATCGTGGACCGCCAGGCCTAGTCGCAAATCATCGGTGGCGTTCCAGCCAAAGCGCCCGTGTACGGTGGTATTGTCATAGCCGTCATCGTCCTGCGAGCGTACTGTCATCCGTAGTGCGAGCGTTAAAGCCGTCTGTTTCCAGATCGGCTATTGAAAGGTTGAAGTCCACGGTGTCATTGCCGCCACCAACATTGCCGGCAAACTGTTGCGTGCCGTAACGACCTCCTTCGGCACTGACAGTTCACCGCCGATGCCATCTCGGCGCGCAATGGAGGTGATGTTCACTACGCCGCCGGCATCAGCTCCGTACATCAGACCCTGTGGGCCGCGCAGTATTTCCACTCGCTCTATGCCGGAACTGAGCAGGTGTTCCACGCGGGGCCGTAATCTGTGGCGAGTAGATGTGTCGGAGATATCGATGCCATCGAGCAACATCAGGGTGCGGTAGCCTTCCTCACCGCGCATTCTCAGCGAAGTGGCGCTTGCCCGCGCCTCCCGCATTGCTTACGGCCAATGCCGGGCTGCGTGCGCAATATGTCGTACGAGCGAGTTAAAGCCGCGTTCAGCGATTTCCGTTTCTGTGATCACCGATATCGAGGTGCCGATCTCGCGCATGGGCATCGGTACCCGGGAGGAGGTGACGATGATTTCTTCCAGCTTGTCCTTTGGATGAAGTGCTTTGTGCGGCCGCCTGCCAGGGCGTGGCGGCGGTCAGCGCCAGTGCGGTAAGCACTGATAGCTTGTTCATGTTATTGTCCTCAATTGCCGAAAAATTATTGGCGATTGAGGGAGGGGATCTGGAAACGCAATGCAAGCATTGAGCAACCGTGTATGAAGCCCTCCGCTCCATCGTTGCGCATCACCAGGCAGGTATCGGGCTCACAGTCATCGACTGTATACCGTTGCGGGGGCAGCGGTGGATTGGGCTATTGCCATTCCACACTTCCCATTTAACCCACCCAGTGAACAACTAAAATGTTCACGGTAGGCACCTGGTTACGGGGCGGACTCTAGAGATATGGAGTGGTCTTGTCAACCAAAGGTGGACCTCAGTCGCTGCCGGGTGATTCATGCGGCGTTTGCAAAAAGTGTATTTGCGCGCCTGCGCTGCTGCCAAAGTTGTCGGCGATTTCGTAAAATGTTCTCATCACAATACATAGCGGTATCAGCGTTTGAGTCTAGCCCCCCATGTTGTTAATCAGGTTGCTGTCCTGCTCGGCAGGCCGCCGCGTGGATTGGAAGAGATTGCGGTCACAGGCCCCGCCGGTGAGCCGGTGGTCATCCGTGTCGCTTCCCTGGTGGATGACAGACCTTTCCCGACATTATTCTGGCTGGTCGATCCCGCGCTGTGTTACCGCATTGATCAGCTTGAGGCCGCCGGTTTGATCAAGCAGTTGCAACAGCGTATCAATGCAGACCCGGACTTACAGCGCAGCATGCGCGACGATCATCTGGCACATATCGCATTGCGTGATCGCTGTATGCCTGCGCTGATTCGCCTTCGACTTCAGGAATTGGGCTTTGCAGATGCACTGGTCAACAAGGGTATCGGAGGTATCGCGGATTTTACCCGTATTCGCTGCCTCCACACCTGGTATGGCGCCCATCTTGTGGTACCCAATACCGTGGGCGGCCTGCTGGACGACTGGTGGCGTCAGTACACCACCGCTGATAGCGCGGGCCGGCGTATCATTGTGGTATATTAGCCGCCCCCTGATTCAGGAGCTTGCCTCTTGAAAAATACGAAATGGAATAGAGCATGACAGCGAGAACCGATGATCTTCGCATCCAGCAGATCAACGAACTGATTTCCCCGGAACAGTTGATCAAGGATATTGGTGTCAGCGAGCAGGCGGCGGAGACGGTGGCCCGGGCCCGGCAGACCATTCATCGTATTCTTGAAGGGTGACGATGATCGTTTGCTGGTAATTGTCGGGCCCTGTTCGATACACGATCCGGCTGCTGCCCTGGACTATGCTGCGCTGCTGAAGCGAGCTGCGCAAGAGTTGTCTGACGAGCTGTTCGTCGTCATGCGCGTCTATTTTGAAAAGCCGCGCACTACGGTGGGCTGGAAGGGGTTGATCAATGACCCGGACCTCAACAACAGTTTCCAGATCAACAAGGGTTTACACCTTGCGCGGCAGTTGTTGTCGGATCTCGCTGACATGGGCCTGCCCTGCGGGTACGGAGTATCTGGACCTGATCACCCCGCAGTACTGCGCCGATCTGGTGTCATGGGGAGCCATTGGCGCGCGCACCACTGAGAGCCAGACGCATCGGGAATTGACCTCCGGCCTGTCCTGCCCCGTGGGTTTTAAAAACGCCACAGATGGCGATATCCAGGTGGCCATTGATGCCATCAAGTCGGCTTCCCAGCCGCATCATTTCCTGTCGGTGACTAAACAGGGGCGCTCCGCTATTTTCCAGACCACCGGTAATGAAGACTGCCATATCATCCTGCGCGGCGGCAAACACCCCAACTACGATATGTTTTCGGTGGAGGATGCGCAGGCGATGTTGGCGAAGGCGGGGCTGCCTGCGCGCATCATGATCGATGCCAGTCATGCCAACAGTCGCAAAGTTCCCGCCCGCCAGGTTGATGTAGCCACTGATGTCGCCACGCAGGTGGCCCGCGGCAGTCGCAGCATCTTTGGCTTGATGCTCGAGAGCAATCTGGTGGAAGGGCGGCAGGACGTGGTGGCGGGCCAGCCACTGACCTATGGGCAGAGCATCACTGACCCCTGTATCAACTGGGATGACACCCTGCCTCTGCTGCAGAAACTGGCCAGCGCGGTGCGACAGCGCCGCTCTCTGTAGTATCTCCCACATCTTACTAGCGAGGTAGACACCATGTATTTGGGATTCAGCTCCATGAACACGGCGGATGACCCCGCCCCGCACCTTCTGGCAAAGATTCTGGAGGAGGCCGGTTTTGAGTCTCTGTGGTACGGCGAGCACAGCCACATCCCGGTCGAGCGGCGCACGCCGTATCCACCCGGGGGCGAGTTGCCTGAGCCGTACAAAAAAATGATGGACCCTTACGTCTCACTGATGGCGGCTGCAGCGGCTACCACGACCCTCAAACTGGGCACGGGCATTGCCCTGCTGATGGAGCGCGAACTGTTTTCCCAGGCCAAGACGATTGCCACACTGGACAGGCTTTCCAACGGTCGTGTGGTGATCGGATGCGGCGTGGGCTGGAACCAGGAGGAGTTCGAGAACGCAACCGATTTGCCGTTTAACCGCCGGTATCTGGCGCTGAAGGAAACAGTGTTGGCCCAGCGTGCGTTACTTACGGATGCCGAGCCGCAGTTCCATGGTGAACTGATCGACTTCGATCCGGTGTGGTTCGAGCCCAAGGCGATGCGTCCCGGCGGTCCGCCGGTTATCCTCGGTGCGATGGGTCCTCTGGGTATCAAGCACGCTGCCCAGTGGGCAGACGGGTGGATGCCGGTGGATGTAGCGATGCGGGATATCGGGCAGGAGATAAAAAATTTCCGCCAGATGGTGCGGGACAATGGGCGCGATCCGGATGCTGTAGAAATCACGCTGGTGGTAATGGCGCCGGTCACTGCCGATCTGCTGAAGTCCTATCGGGATATGGGTGTCGATCGCTGCAACATCGGCGTGGGGATGCAGAACTGGGACAAGCCGGAGATCGTGATGCCCATGATCGAGCAGTTTTCGCGCATTATTCCTGAACTCTAATCCTTTTCCCTTCGATGTCGCTGTGACCGGGTGGCGAATTTACCCGGTCACGGCTCTAATGATTCCAAGGCGTGAACCTACTGCGCTTCCTGTGCCAGCCACATACCGATCAACTTGTACATGATGGACAGTATTACCGCACCGATAAACAATCCGATAATGCCGGACATGATCATGCCGCCGATTGCGCCAACCAGGATTACCGGCATGGGTATATCCAGGCCGCGTCCCATCAACAGCGGCTTCAGGATGTTGTCGCTGGCGCCCGCTATAAGCTGGTAGACAGTAAAGATCACGGCGGTAGTCGTGTCGGCAGTGGACCATACGTAGATCGTAACAGGCGCTACGACCAGCAATGGAGGCAGCTGTGCGATGGCCAGCACCAGGATGATGGCGCTCCACAGGGGAGCACCGGGTACGCCTGCCACGAACAGGCCGATGGCGATCAGTGTCGTTTGTATCACCGCGACACCCACTACGCCCAGCAACACGCTTCGCACCGTGGCAACGGCGAGAGGAGCCCACTCACCGCCGGGATTGAGTCCGCCCACCCGCACGAAAAAGCGTTTGGCTGCCGTACCGCAACCTTCGGCAAAAGTCATGAATCCGCCGGCGATGATTATCGATACGACAAAGTTGAGCACCCCGAGCACACTGTTGCCGAGTCGCTTGAGTAAAAAGCCGCTCATTTCCCTGAACTGGTGCGCGCGGGCCAGTACAAATGCTTCCAGGTCACTGCTGGCATTGCTCCAGGCGCTGAATAAGCTTTCGCCTATCACCGGCCAATCCTCAACCTTGGGCGATGGCGGAGGCACTCTCAATTCACCTTGTTCCAGCGCAGCGGAGATGTGTTTGATACCGCCCACGGTTGCCTCGGTGACTGACCACGCTGGTATGACCAGAATAAGCAGAAAGCTGAGACGTTACCAGAGATGCAGAGAGCCCGCGTCGTCCACCGAGCTTCGGCTCCAGCCACTTCACCAGCGGAAAAGCCGCTATGGCAATGATGGCGCCCCACAGGATAGGTACGGTGAAGGGCCTGATGATCTGGTAGGACACAGTCAGCAGCAAGGCAAGTAAACCGATGCGCAGGGTCGATTCGATCATGTTTCGTACAAACAGCGGATCGTAATCTGCTATGGGGCTTTTGTTGTCCACGATGTTCTCCCGTTCCATTCAAATTTGCTTTGTATTCTGGCTGTTAAGCACCTACCGGATTAGCGCCTGCCGCAGCTAAATAAAAAGTACTGGTAATGGCCTGCATGTAGGCCAGCGTCCGGATGATCGCCAGCGCCGGAGTGATATCGCCATAACCGGTCGATGTCATGGTGATCACGCTGAAATATAACGCTGCGTCCAGATTATCATGCCACTTCCTGTAGTCGATACCATTGGTGAAAAGCAAAAGGTCTGAAACGCAAAAGCCCCGTGTGACCCCCGGGTTTGCATGCTAGACTTCTTTGGATCTTTAACGAGCCAATGCTCGCAAGGGAACTTGGTAAGCCGTGGCAGCGGCGAAGATAAAAATAACCTATGCCTGGATTGCCAATATGCGTCACGGGCAGTGGTACAGGAAAGTGAGAGTATGGCGCTTGCACACGCAATCATGACCGCTCTGATCGATGCTGACCTTTCGGGCTTGGAATTGGCTCGCGATTTTGAGAAATCCCTGGGCTTTTTCTGGCATGCCTCCCATCAACAGATTTACCAGGAGCTGCATAAGCTCGCGGAAAAATCCTGGCTCAACAAACGGGAAGTGCACCAGAGTGGCAAGCCCAACAAGATTGTCTATGGCTTGACCAAGGCCGGCCGGGAGGCGCTGGCTGAATGGGTGTACGGCGCGACCAAAACCCAGTCGGCCAAGGATGAACTGGTGATCAAGTTGTACAACCTTAGCGCTGCCAATGCGGCGCATCTGGCGGCTGAGATTACAGACCGCAGGGAGCAGATGATGCGCCTGCTGTACGTGTACGAAAAAATACGCCTGCGACACTATAACGATCCGCGCTCCCTGCCAACCCGCAGCAAGGGAGCGTATCTGGCGCTGGTCCGCGGCCTCGGGCATGGTCAGCAGTTCATGGCCTGGTGCGACGAGGCGCTGGAGTTGATTGCCAGTATTGATGGTACGGCTCACTAAGCGCATGAGCCGCTCCCGGTTATGTGTATCCCCGTCAATTCTCGCTATGGGTAGCTGCCTCGCTTCCCCATAGCTGTTGCAGTCGTTGGTCGCGCCCGCAGTTCCAGCGATAGTACTTGTAACGGACCGGATTTTTCAGGTAGTAATCCTGGTGGAGTTCCTCTACCGGCCAGAACGCGCCCGCATCGAGAACCTCTGTATAGACCTCCTGACCGGTGAAGCGCGCCGCGACCGCCGCCTTTGACTGTTCAGCCATTTCTCGTTCTGCAGCAGTCGCCGGAAAAATGGCGCTGCGGTAGCTGGATCCTTTGTCACAGAACTGGCCTTTATCGTCGAAGGGGTCGACATTGCGCCAGAACAGGTCAAGCAGTTCCTGGTAACTGACCACAGTGGGATCGTAAGTGACTTCAACGGCCTCGAAATGACCTTCGTGGTTCCCCGAGTAGGTGGGGTTTTTCAGAGTGCCGCCGGTAAAGCCGGAGACCACGCCCGTGACTCCTTCCTGCTCCTCATACGCGGACTCCATACACCAGAAGCAACCCCCGGCGAATAGCGCGGTGGCAGAGCCTGCCATTGCCGGGGCAATGAAGGCGAGTAGGGTGATCAGGAGCAGGGCTATGTGTCGCATGGAATGGAGTTCTCAGTAAGTATCTGTATCGATAGATAGTTATCCAAAGAATTAGTTCATCTATGGTCAAATAAATCAACACAATGTCCGAAATTGGTTTAAATCACTTAATTTTCTGATGGCGCCCACTTTTTTCGCTTATCTGGAGAAATCTCCAGTTTTTGGTCGCTTATTGGTTATGGGAGGGGCTAGTCTGTATGCATCTGAGATATAACTCGGGCGTAGAGGGAACAGAAACAATGAAAAAATTAGTTTTTACTGCACTGCTACTGCTGGTACCGCAGCTCGCTGCGGCGCGGGTCTATATGTGCGTTGATCATGCAACAGGCCAGACCAGTTTTACCGATCAGGCCTGTGATACAGCCAGTATGCGTGAAGAAATTCGAGTGCCGCCCTCCAATCTGGACTCAGGCCAGCATTATGCTGCGCCCTCAAAGCAAAAGACATGGCGCAGCCAGGCAGATACCAGGAAGACAGGCACAGATTACAATGCAGAGCGACGTAGCCTGTATGAAAGTAAGGCTACAGCTGCTGTGCAATAGCTGGGCGGTTGCGCTATGCTGACAGTGTGGTCATCAGTTTTGACTGACAAGGCTTTGATCCCGCGCCAGGTAAATCGTCAGCAGGCCCCCAGCAACAACCAGCGCACTGCCCAATAGCGACCAGCCATCAGGGACCTGATTCCAGAACAACCAACCCCATAGCCCGGCCAGCACTACCGAGAAATAATTGATAGGTGCGATAGCTGCCGTTGGTGCCATGCCATAGGCCCATGTGTACAGCACCAGTACCAGATAAATGGCGATCCCTATATAACAAAGCGCAATCCAGTCCAGTATAGCGATGCCATGGAAGTCATGGAGACTGAAGGGCGCCACGCAAGCCAGCGACAGTGCGCAGTAATAAAATAAAATTCGCGTTGTTGGTTCGGTGCTGGCAAGTTTGCGCGTGCCGACCATCGATATGCCGAGGCCCAGGGCGGATAAAAATCCACCAAGGTGCCACCAGCTGAGTCCGAGGGGGCTAGGCCGCAGGATCACGGCGATACCTGCGAATCCGATGCTCAGTGGCAGCCAGGCACTCTTCGGTATCTTCTCGCGACTCCAGATCCACATTACCAGTGGTACGGTCAGTGGTGCGCTTTGGCGCAGCATCATGGCATCCATGAGAGGAATGTGCTCGATTGCCGCATAGAACAGATAGAAGCTGGTGACACCGGCCAATCCACGCATCAGGTGCAGTCCCAGGCGTTGGGTATGCAGGGTCCGAATTCCGCAGCGCACGATTCTGGGCAGGCACAACAGTGTGCATACGAAGTATTGAAAGGTGACGATGGCTTCAGTGGTGACATGGGCCGAGACGTATTTGGTCGCTGCTGCGGCGGTGCTGCCGAGCATGACCATCAGAACGGAGAAAAAGATTGCGTGGTGTAATGCCTGCCGTTCAGCGGTCATTGATTGTGGCCCAAATAGTATCCGCGACTATTTTTCCGCTAACAGTCGCAGTTGAGCAATATCGGTAAACGTGGACGATGCCACTTGTGGGTTGATCACGTCCGGTGACAGGTCTCCCCCCAGATCGGTGTGCATGATATAGGTAAATTCAACCTGCTCATCGCTGATCGCTTTTATCGTGTACTCGCCGCTGGATTCAGCACGCACATAATCCTTGGCAGGGTGCCTGGAAGAAGCAGACGCCAGCTGCACAGTTGCTGTTCTGGATGCAGGGTCTATTTGGGCAGTCGAATGTATCACCATGTCACGATCCGATAATGGCCACGGCAAATCCAGCACCAGGTAGACATAGCGCTCAGTGTCCGAGACCATGCTCAGGACCTCGGAGGATTTACACAGGGCGCGCCATGCACTGCAGCCGTCGCCGTCACCAAAGGCGTCCGCTACTTTTGTCATCGGTGCGTTAATCAGGGTGATCGCCTTGACCTCAAGGAAAGGTGAGCCGGACACTGGGCGTGTATAAAGCTGAATGTGCTCTTCGTCTTTTTCAAGCGTCCACTCCGCCTCGTTTGATACAGCCGTGGAAGATGCGGCCAACGACGCTGTTATTAGCAGCAGGTGGGCGGCCCCGTTCAATCTTCCGAGTTTTTTGTTCGATACTCTCGACATAGCGGGTCTCTCGTAGCATGTGCTGATCGTGTTGTTATGAATTGGCATTATTATCCTCTCCTGGCCAACGGTCAGCCCGTTATCCCAGCTTCAGGTAGGCCATTTCCCCGAAGTTCGAGGAGGGGTCCAACTGGATGACCTTTTCGAAGTACTGACGGGCCTTTATACCATCGCCACCGGCTTCGTGCAGCTGTCCCAGGTAGAAATTGGCATACATCTGGTACACCACGCGCGTACCCTCAAGCGGTAGTCCAAGGTCTTCAATGCGGCTGCCTTCAAGGGTTTGCAGCATGGTTTCAAGATCCCTGATTGCCTCCGGTCCCTTGTTGATCGCATCCGGGAATATGGTGTTCGCCCTGGCCTGTAGCAAGCAGGCTTCAAGGCGGTCAATTTCGTGTTTCGGTGGTATTGACTGGATCACGAAACAGCTCGGCGGCATCTTTTAGCAGGCCAGTTGTATCGGACACGCCGCCCAACTTCGCCGCTTGCATAAGCAGTGTCAATAAACGCGCTTCCAGCGCGACAGGGTGACGACTATCCGATGCTTCAAGTCGCCTGGCATAGAGCAGGGCCTGCTCCAGATTCTTATCCATGCTGTACGCGAGACTCTTGAAGGCAAGCGCGAGCTCGTTATCGGGCGCGAGCGCCAGGGCGGCGTCGGCAAAGGCAATAGCCCGCTCGAAATCTGTCAACAGCAGGCAGGCGCGACATGCGCCATGCATGCTATGCAGGTCCGCGGGACGCGCTATCAAGCTTTTTTTCCAGGAGTGCCAGTTCCTCTTCAATCCGGAAGCGCTTGCGAAACACCTTGCTGGGAAAATAAATTGCATCATGGATGGTGGACAGCGCTTTCTCGGAATTGTCCATGATGCGCTGGAACATGCGCCTGGCCTGCCGGGTTTTCTCACTGATCATCCAGCGATTGATCACGCGATCAGTGTTCGTAACGCTCGTCGGCCACCGCATCGAAATCCAGCTCGGGCCTGGGTATGGCGATCAGTGCTTTTACTTCAAGGTCAGCCAGTGTCCGCAGCTGATTCCGCGGCGGCCTGAAAAAAGGCAAGCGGTACCCCCTCGTTGCGCGCCGCCCATAGCAGCCCGGCTATTTCTATCTGGCTGGCATCGAGGGGGCCCGCTTTTTCCAGTAGCCCATGGCTATAAAGTTCCTCAATAAATTCCTGCGGGAAGCTGAGGCTGACATTGTTTTTTGTCTCCGCCGCAAAGGGAATAATGAAGTCACGTCGGCCAGCGCTGTATTTATCGGACAGTAATTCGATCTCTATCGTATGGGGGTCATATTTTGCCGCCATGAAGACTGCGGCAATCTCCGGCAGCGACAGCGTCGTCTGCTGCTGGATGCGCAGTATCAGTCGGATCAACAAGCAGGTGATTTTCAGTGTATAGCGACAGATTCGGCCTGGGCTTGACGTGGTTTCGGTAACAGGTGGGCGCGCAGGTAATACTTGATCATGTCGCGGGAGACGCCGGATGCGTCAACCAGTTCGGACATGCGGTACTTCCTGTCTCCCCTGGCGCGGCGCTTTCAGTCGGTGTTTGGCCATACTAGTTTCTTGTCGGAGTGTCGCGTCCAGTTTATTATAGATAATTTATTGACACACTCAATGGATAATACTATTATCCAAAAAGAATTTGAGCATAAGACTGTTAATATGTTGGAGATTATTCACATGGGCGCTGCAGAACACATCAACCAGTCCAACACGCCGGTCAGTATCAAAGTCAGGAAGTTTGATCCGCAAGCGACCCAGGCTGCCGGGGAGTATTTTTTTGATAACGACCCCTTCAAAACGCATTTTATGAATGCGCTCTCCATCCTGTTTCCGGAAGGTGAGCGCTTCTTTATTCGCTCTGTGCTGGCGTACCGGGAACAGATCAGTGATCCGAAATTGCTCCAGGAGATCAAGGAATTTTGCGCCCAGGAGGCGCAGCATACGCTGGTGCATGAGGCGATGAACGCGCTTGCCGCCCGTCACGGGTATCCCGTGGCAAAACTGGAATCCCTGGTGCGTCGTGATCTGCGCCGCTTCAGCAACCGTGGCAAGAAGAGCAGGGCTGCGCGCCGGGCGGCGCTGGCGATGACAGTGTGTATGGAACACTTTACCGCGATCCTCGCTTTCCAGGTGCTGACCAATGCCGCCGCTACCCAGCAGGGGCTTGATCCTGCTGTGCAGGCACTGTTCAAGTGGCATGCACTGGAAGAAACTGAACACAAGGGTGTTGCCTTTGACGTCTACCAGGCAACTAATGGCAGCCCCTTCTTCCTGCGCTTCGCGATGTTTTTCTCAACCTTTTTCTTCCTGCTGGGTCTGTTTGTGAATGTCACGGTGCTGCTATTCAAGGATGGCAGCATCCGCAAATGGTCAACCTGGAAAACGGGTGTGCAGTTTATGTTTGGCCCCAGGCAGGGCTTCCTGGTGCGGCCGTTTCCGCGATTGGCTGGCATTTTTCAAGCCGGGTTTTCATCCCTGGAAGCAGCACATGGACCTGGACACGCGGTCTACCGTCGCTGGCATTGGAGCCTACATCGCGTAATATGCCTGCATAGCTTTGCTGCCAGCGCTTGGGCATAATGCCAGCAGATCAAAACGCACAGGCCACTGGCTCGCGACTGCATGTATTATCAATATTTCGGGCTGACTGAAGCACCCTTTTCGATAGCGGTAAATCCCCGCTACCTGTTTATGAGTCCCCGTCATCGGGATGCATTGGCGCACCTGCTCTACGGGGTGGGCGCAGGCGGTGGCTTTATCCTGTTGACCGGTGAGGTGGGCACGGGTAAAACCACAATCAACCGCTGTCTGCTGGAGCAACTGCCCCCGGACACGGATGTTGCCATCATTCTCAATCCGGCACTCAATGCCATCGAATTGCTGGCCAGCGCCTGTGATGAATTGGGGATTCAGCATGATCGGGAACAGCACACCCTCAAAGCCCTGACGGACAAGCTGCACACTTTTCTACTCGAAAATCACGCCAGGGGACGCAAGACCGTACTGCTGATCGACGAGGCGCAGCATCTGGACTTTGACGTGCTGGAGCAGATCAGGCTGCTCACCAATCTGGAAACCAACAGCGAGAAACTGTTGCAGATTATCCTGATCGGCCAGCCCGAACTGGCCCACAATTTGGCGCAACCAGAGCTGCGCCAGCTGAACCAGCGCATTACCGCACGTTATAATCTCGATCCGCTGAATTTCGAGGAAACCGAAGCATATATCCAGCACCGCTTGCAGGTGGCGGGTATGAGTCCGGAGCGGGTGATATTTTCCGCTTCCGTGGTGCGGGGTATTTACGCGGCCACCCGAGGCGTCCCGCGTCTGATCAATGTCCTGTGTGATCGTATGCTGTTGGGTGCCTATGGTCGCAACAAATCCCGAGTTGACCACGCCATGTTGCGACAGGCGGTGCGGGAGGTGTTGGGCGAGCAAGATCCCGGCACTACCATGTGGCGTTGGCTGGCAGCGGCTGTTGCGGTGTTGTTGCTCGTGTGGGCTGGGGGATGGCTGCTGGGAAAATACACAGTCGCGACCGCTGTAGATGTCGCGACGACGCAGAGCATAACTGCGCCGCCCACGCCCACGCCGACGCCACGCCTACGCCACGCACGCCCATGCCCACGCCAGAGCCCGAGCTGAGTGCGGTACTGTCCCCGGAGGTGCAGAAGTGCCCATGACGTCCTCTGCAGAATCGGAACCGGCCCAGTTGGAGGACCTTGCGCTTGGTACAACGCCCAGCGTTGCACCACAGGCCGAAGCGATAAGCATAGCCACTGCCATGCAAGCTCCGGGCGAATCTATGGCCAGGCTGTGGGCGCTTAATTCAGAGCAACCGGTGCCGGAAACTCCCTGTGCAACAGACGTCCAGGAGGGTCTGGCCTGTTTTGAAGGAGAAGTCTGGACCTGGAATGAGCTGGCCGCGTTCGACAGGCCAATGGTATTGGAGATGATTAATCCGGAGCGTTTTTCTGCCGAGATTTTGTTGTTGGGTGTTACGGATACAACGGCCTGGTTATTGACAGACTCGGGCGTAGCAGAAGTGGGTTTGGCAGAACTGGCGCCCTATTGGACGGGGCGCTTTCGATTTCTATGGCACTCTCCGGCGGGTTTCAAGCGACGACTCGCACTTGGCTATGACAGTGATGCGGTCGCTATAGTCGCGCAGATGTTTGCGCGCCTGGATGCGCAACCAGAACCGTTGGCGGGCCGGCGCTTTAACCGGCTACTACAGCAGCGGGTGCGTCTGTTTCAGCAGCAGAATGCACTGGTAGACGATGGTGTGGTTGGAGTGCAAACCCTGCTTAAATTGAATGAACAACTGGGGATCGATGTAACCGCGGCCCAGTCAAGACAACAACTGCAGGCAGCTGCGGAGGAGCCCACACCACCATGAACCGAAATAGTTTTCTGCCAGCCACTAAGGAAACGTGCCTGTGTCGTTGATTCTTGATGCACTCAATCGTTCTCGACAGGATGAGAATCCGGTGCCTGGTTTGGGTACACATCACCCGGTGGACTCGAATCAGCCAGACTGGCGTCAGTATCTCGTGTGGGTGGCTCTGGCAGTGGCGCTGGTGGGTATCGCCTGGATGGTGCTGGACCGCTTCAGTGCGCCCCCGGTACCCGCTGCAGATATCGGGGCACCCGTGGCGGAACTGTCGAGTAATATCGGCAGTGCCGTGACGTCTGTCACGACAGAGCTAAAAGCGCGCGCCGCAGCCTCGGCGACGCAAGCGGCTGTGGCGGAGCAACCCGCGGTAGCAGTTACCCCATCTCAAGCCGAGATAACGGAGCCGGTGGCGGCAGTGGCCACTCCTCCAGCGATACGCAGATCCCGGAGCCAGCGGCGACCGCAGCCAGCGGCGCCGACTTCACCACCGGACTCTGCCGATGGCCCCAGAGAAGGCGGAGAAAAATCCCTCCCTCCGCGCAGCGGAAAATGCAGCGGTAGCGGAGCTCTACCAGAATCGTGAATTGCGGGAAGAACTTTTAATGGAGGAGCCGGTATCGCGGCCAGCACAGGGCGGGTCGCGAGATGCCACGGCGGAAAATTCCAGAGTGGCTCGCGCAGAACAGTCTGTCGATATCGACCAGATACTGCAGCAGGCGCGCGAGGAAGTTGAAAACGCCAGTCTGGATGACCATCCCGTGCCGTTCCTGGCGCGATTTGTCGCAGCAAACCAAGGATGACATTCCTACGCTGTATTATCAGCGCCATGATTACTCAAGCGACACGAATCTGTCCTCGATTGTGTTGAATGGCACTACGGTCAAAGCAGGGGGAAGTCCGCTGCCGGGGATGAAGGTGGAAGAAATCCTGCCGGATTCGGTGGTGTTAAATTATCGCGGCACGCAATTCAGGCTGCGCGCGCTGAACAGTTGGATCAATCTGTAGCTTTGCTGCGTCGCCACGATTCAAAGCCCAAGATAGTCCCGGGTGATCGTGAAAATCTGCGGTTGCTGAATGAACGGCGGTATCCGCCCCAGGCCTCGCTATTGCCAAACAGCGGCACCGCCGCTCCCGTGTGTTCCTCCTGTTTGAAGTTATTCGTGGCGTAGTTGACCGCCATCTGACCGCCCTCGGGTGTAATGATCCGTGGCCAGCTTGCCGGGTGTATATATGGGAATGGGGAATGCCGCGAACAGGCTCTCATAGGGAACCAGCTGCGCCGCCTGGGAGTGATCTGCGGTCACCAGGATCAATGTGTGAGGATGGGTCTGTGCAAACGCCAGAGCGCTGGCCAGGGCCTCTTCGAGTTGCTCCACCTCGCCAATCGAGCCACAGGGTTTACGGTCGTGGGACTGTTTATCGATAGATGCGGACTCGACCATCAGGAAGAAGCCCCTGTCATTATCGTGGCTCAAGTGGAGCAGGGCGGACTCGGTCATTTGTTGCAGCGTGGGGACTGTGCTGAAAGCCGGATTGGGCTCGCAGACCATGGGCTCAGGCAGCGTCACGCTACCCAGGTAGGGGTGCAGTTGATTGAGCCAGCTCGGCCTTGGTGTCTCCGCCTCCCGACCATCTTCTCCCTGCAGGCGCACGGGCATGGTGCCGCCGGAGAACAGGCCCAGCAGCCTCTTGTCCGGTACTGTCGACGCCAGCTGCGCCGCAGTTGGTGACCACCTGGAAACCCTGGCGTCGGGCCAGATCGACTACTGTCACGGTCTCGCCCTCGGCGATCGGGGTAAAGTGATCGTTGCCGCCACCGAGTATG
This sequence comes from uncultured Gammaproteobacteria bacterium, assembly GCA_963844975.1. Classification (GTDB taxonomy): domain Bacteria; phylum Pseudomonadota; class Gammaproteobacteria; order Pseudomonadales; family Halieaceae; genus Marimicrobium. Next base: position 23,259 of record CAWJQO010000016.1, read on the forward strand.
ACATCCAGGGGCGACTCCACCAGCTGTTCTGCGATGGACCCCTTGCCACCGTTCGCCTTCAGGTCGTTGGAGCAATCTCCCAGTGGAATACCTTTATAGCTGACGTTGACCATGGTGTCCGGGTCTTCGCACAGCCGAAAGCTTATGTGTGTAGCAAAGGCCGCAGCCGTGGCATCGGTGACGCTGGCGGTGGTCACTATGCCCGAGCGCAGGCCGGCGGCAGCTGCCAGTTCGACGATGGTGGTGAAGTCTTTATCCGTGCCGGCGCTGGTGCTGATGCGCCCGGTACTGGTGACTGCCCCGGTGGCCATACTGGTGGCGGTGTTGGCAGAGTCCGCGACATACACCGGCTTGCCGTGCTCCTGTTCCTCGGTGGTCAGAATCTGCACTGCAGAGCGCAGAGGCATCTGGTCCAGTAGCAATTGTCCGGCTGCGCCCTTGAGATAGTTGCGGGCGATTGTGATCTGCTGTTCGTCCATGCCATCGCCAATGATGAGAATCACCTGGCGGGGTTGCCTGACAAGGCCCGCGTGGGCCTCCAAAGCGCCATCCTGGGCCATGGCCAGCGTGGCAGAGAGCAGGAGGCTGCCCAGCAGGCCGCGTGTCATAGGCAGATTCATAGGATTATTCCATTACGCAGAAGCAGAAATCGCGTATTGATACCATGCCGCTCGGGTTGATGCACGAGAAAATCCTGCTTTGGTTTGTGCTACCCCGCAAGGGACGACACGTACGAGCGACAGGGTATCCGGAGCTGAATTTCTCCCATTTGGGCGCGCATGGCTGTTAACCTTTGCACCACAATGTGGCAGGATGCGGGTTCCGCTTCGTCCTGTGACGGTGGAAACTGCCCTGTACGCCCCGCAGATCCTGAAAAACCATAAATCAATGGGGCAATGTAATGGTGAGGAAACAATATGAAGATGATGACTGCAATCATCAAGCCCTTCAAGCTTGATGACGTTCGCGAAGCGCTGCAACAAATCGGCATCAATGGTATGACCGTTGAAGAAGTGAAGGGCTACGGCCGCCAGAAGGGTCATACCGAGCTGTATCGTGGCGCGGAGTACCAGGTGGAATTTCAGCCCAAGGTCAAGATACAGATCGGGATCAGTGATCATCAGGTCGATGCTGCCATCGAGGCGGTGTGCATCGCTGCCAGCACGGGCAAGATCGGTGACGGCAAGATTTTCATTACTCCGCTGGAGCAGAGTATTCGCATCCGCACTGGCGAGACTGGTGAGGAGGCACTCTGACTATGCGCAGATCAAGCAAGGCACTGCAAGGAAATGCGCTGCTGGCAGCGGCTTTGGTGGTGTTTTCGGCCGGCGCCAGTGCCGATGAACTGAACGGTGCGGACACGGCGTGGATACTGACCTCCACTGCGCTGGTGTTGTTTATGACGATCCCCGGGCTGTCACTGTTTTATGGCGGCCTGGTGCGGGTCAAAAACGTGTTGTCGATGCTGATGCAATGTTTCGCGCTGACCTGCCTGATGTCCGTGCTGTGGTTCGCGGTGGGTTATACCATCGCCTTTGGCAGCGATGGTGTTGAACAGGGCAAGTATATTGGCGATTTTGGCAACGTGTTCTTTCGGCGCCATGACCCTGGATTCCGTGAAGGGCACCATTCCGGCCAGCTTGTTTGCCATTTTCCAGATGACATTCGCCATTATTACACCCGCTCTGATCGCGGGTGCTTTCGCTGAACGTATGCGCTTCTCGGCGATGCTGATCTTCAGCGCTGCTGTGGCTGCTGGTGGTGTATTCACCGGTGTGCCACTGGGTCTGGGGCGGCGGTTGGCTGGGTGCGATGGGCCTGCAGGACTTTGCCGGTGGCACTGTGGTGCATATCACCGCAGCGGTCGCAGCGCTGGTGGCCGCACTGGTGATGGGTCCGCGCCGGGGTTTTGGCACCGTGGCGATGCCGCCGCACAATCTCACCCTGACCGTCGCCGGCGCCGGTATGTTGTGGGTCGGCTGGTTCGGCTTTAACGCCGGGTCTGCGCTGGCCGCCAATAATACGGCCGCGATGGCCATGCTGGTCACGCATCTCTCCGCCGCCTGTGGTGCACTGGCGTGGATGACCATGGAATGGGTGCGCCACGGCAAGCCGTCGGTGCTGGGTATTGTTACCGGCATGGTGGCGGGTCTGGGCACCATCACTCCCGCCTCGGGTTCGGTCGGCCCCGCCGCCGCAGTCGTGATCGGGCTGAGCGCTGGCGTCATCTGCTACTTCGCCACCAACTTCCTGAAGAATGCCTTGAAAGTTGACGACAGCCTGGATGTCTTTCCGGTGCACGGAGTCGGCGGCATGCTCGGCACGCTGCTGGTGGGCGTGTTTGCCTCCACCGCAGCTTGGTATTTTCAGCGGCAATGGCTTTTCCAAAGGCATCGATAGCATCGGCGGCCAGCTGGCCGTGCAGGCAACTGGCGTGGTGGCGACCTTTGTATACACCGGCATAATGACTTTTATTATTCTCAAACTGGTCGATATGATGGTGGGTCTGCGGGTCGATAGTGACGCGGAAACCCAGGGCCTGGACCTGGTGCTGCACGACGAGCGCGGCTACAACCTGTAAGCGCTTGTGCTTGCAGACCACAGGCCACCGCTGGTGGCCTTTTTTCGTTAGGGGAGCCTCATTGTGAACTGGCAACACCATCATGCCACCATCAACGGCATCCACATGCATTATGTGGAGCAGGGGGAGGGCATGCCGGTGGTGCTGTGCCACGGCTTTCCGCACCTGTGGTTCAGCTGGCACCGGCAAATCAGTGCACTGGCTGACGCGGGCTACCGGGTGATTGCCCCGGATATGCGCGGTATGGGACAAACCGAGGCGCCACCTGATCCGTCATCCTACGACATTGATCACATCACTGGCGACCTGCTGGGGTTGCTCGATCATATCGGAGTGGAGCGCGCAGTATTTGCCGGCCTGGATTTCGGCGCCTTTGCGATCTACGACCTCGCCCTGCGACATCCCGAGCGCGTCATCGCGCTGATTGGCCTGGAGAATCCGGCGGCGCCCCACAACCCGGACGAGCCGCCGCTCACCGAGTACCGGCGCATGGGGCAGGCGCATTTCCTGCATATCGAGTACTTTCGCGTGCCGCCGCGGGCGGACGAGGAACTCGCAGCCCAGCCGCGCCGCTTCCTGCACAAGGTCTTCCATACCTTGAGTGGTGCCGGCAATTATTTCGACTGTGTTCAATTACCCGCCCGGTACGGCCTATATCGACGCCATGGCCGAACCGCCGCCGCTGCCCTGGCCGTGGCTGTCCGAGCTGGAGCTGGAGTATTTCGTCAGTGAGTACAGTCGCAGCGGATTTACCGGTGGCCTCAACTGGTACCGCTCATTCGACTTGAAGTGGGCGCAGCGCAAACCCTTCGAAGGCGTGCAAAGCGCGGTTCCCGCGTATTTCCTGGGCAGCGAGCACGATGTGGACCTGGAGGGTTTTCACGGTGATGATCCGATCGGGCTGATGCGGGCGATTTTTCCCGACCTGCGCGAGGTGCGCATGATTCCCGGCGCGGGTCACATGGTGCAGTTGGAAGCATCGAGTGAAGTGAATGCAATTCTGCTCGACTACCTGCAGGATATTTCGCAGCGCCTTTAGCAATACATCCCGTGCGCAAATCGGCGCAGCGGCCTAGCTTATCGACAGTTTCAGCCCCGCCTTGCCCAACACCACTTTCTCGCTCTCCAGTGCATGGGCGGTGAGGGGATGATCCTCCAGCCAGCCCTTGGGAAAATCCAGGGTGAGGGATTTCTCTTTCGCGACAATGGAAAAATCGGGCAACTGCTCCAGCTTCTCCACGTACTTGAAACAGCTGGCCAGCCGCATGATGGCCAGCAGGTACATTATTCTCGTCAGATCCGCATCCGCCGTGGCCGCAAAGAAATCGGCACCCAGTTTGCCGCGGTGACCGAGGGCAAGTACCGCCAGCAGTTCCTGTTCATCCTGGGAGAAGCCGGGCAGATCGGCATGCCGCAGCAGGTAGGCAGTGTGGCGATTGAAATGCTTGTGTGAAATCGCCATGCCGATTTCGTGGGTGCGGGCGAGCCAGTGCAGTAACTCCCAATCGTCACTGGTGAGCTGCCAACGGCTGCGTGTGGCGGCAAAGAGCGTGCGCGCCCGGCGTTCCACGATGTCTGCTGTATCTGCATCCACGGCATAGCGCTGCATCAGCGCGTTTACCGTGCGCTCGCGCACATCCTCATGGTTGAGTCGCCCCATCAGGTCGTAGATCACGCCCTCGCGCAGAGCCCCCCTGGAGGTGCGCATGCGGTCTATGCCCAGCACATCGAACACGGCGCTGGCGATGGCGACGCCGGGCAGGATCACATTGCGCCGCTGGGCGACCAGTCCCTCCACCTGGATATCGTCCATCAGTTTGTATTTGAGCAGGGTCTTTTCCAGCGTCGACAGGCCCTGGCGATCAATGCCACCTTCACTCCAGCCGTTTTGCGTCAGGATGGTCTCGATGGCCTGCAGGGTGCCGGATGAACCCACGCACTCTGCCCAGTGCTTCGAGCGGAAACCTGTGGCGAATAGGAACGGTCTGGGCGCGCGCCTGGTTGTAGGCATTGCGGAAGTTGTCCCGGCTGATCCTGCCCTTGGGAAAAAAGGTCTTGCCGTAGGAGACGCAGCCCATTTGCAGGCTTTCCATGAACTGCGGCTCAAAGCGTTGCCCGATGATGAATTCGGTGCTGCCGCCCCCGATGTCGATGACCAGGCGTGAGTGTGCATCATCGGCCAGGGAATGGGCCACACCCAGATACACCAGGCGAGCCTCTTCCAGACCGTAGATCACGTCGACCCGGGTGCCGAGAATGCGCTTGGCGGGCCCGGTAAACGCTTTGCGGTTTTTCGCCATGCGCAGCGCATTGGTGCCCACCACGCGCACGCGCTTGATATCCACGCTGCCCAGCAACTGGGCGAAGCGCGACAGGCAATCCAGGCCGCGCTGCAATGGCCTCGTCGGATAGCACGCCGTTCTCCAGTCCGGCACCCAGCTGGACTTTTTCCGCCAGCGCCTCCACCGGCCTGATTTCACCGTGCTCGATTTTTGCAATGAGGAGATGGAAGGAGTTGCTGCCCAGGTCTATGGCTGCCAGCAAACTACCTTCGGGGAGTTCTTCCTGCGCGACTGTACTCAAGTGTTGATGGTTCCCTGGGTGGTGAGATTCTGCGTATATGTAAAGGATTCCGTGAACGAGCGCACATGCCTTGGCGAATGAGCGATGTGACTCTGAAAATCGCGCTACTATCGCATTCCATAAGTGCGTCACGTATACTCGAGCCAAATAAGAAGCAACGAGTTCACTCCACTCCATTTATGTTATTCAACTCCGGCGAATTCCTGTTTTTTTTTTTACCGGTCGTTTTCCTGATTTTTATCTATCTTGCGCGAACCGGTAATACCGGGGCGCAGATTGTCTGGCTGGTTATTGCTTCAGTCGTTTTTTATGGCAGCTGGAAGCCGATTTACCTGCTCCTGATGTTCTTCTCGATGGGGATGAATTTCGGCCTCGGCAGAATTCTCTCCCGGCAGGACAAGTGGCGGCGCCGACAGCATCCTGGTGTTTGGCGTTACCGCTAATCTGGCATTGCTCGCCTATTACAAGTACGCCAATTTTTTTGTCGAAAATATCAATGCGGGATTTGGCACCCATTGGGATATTGGCAAACATCATTCTGCCCCTCGCGATTTCTTTTTATACGTTTACGCAGATAGCGTATCTGGTCGATGCCTGGCGTGGAGAAGCCAAGGAATACAGCTTTATGCATTACTGTCTTATTCGTTACCTTTTTCCCCCATTTGATCGCTGGCCCTTTGATGCACCATCAGGAGATTATTCCGCAGTTTGCGAAGTTGCGACCCCGGGAGGAGCTGTGGCCCGATATTGCGGTCGGCCTCACGATCATGGCCATCGGTATGTTCAAGAAGGTCGTATTGGCAGATTCCCTGGCGCTGTATGTCGACCCATTGTTTGATACAGCGGCGCAAGGCGGGCCGATCAATACGATGGATGCATGGATCGCAACCATTGGCTTCAGCCTGCAGATCTATTTTGATTTTTCTGGCTACTCGGATATGGCGATCGGCAGCGCGCGTCTGTTCGGTATTCGTTTGCCGGAAAATTTTCGTTCACCGTATAAATCGGCCAGCATCATCGATTTCTGGCGGCGCTGGCATATGACGCTGTCCCGTTTTCTCAGAGACTACCTCTATATTTCCCTGGGCGGAAATCGTCACGGCAGTTCGCGGCGTTACCTGAACCTGGTGATTACCATGCTGCTGGGTGGCTTGTGGCATGGCGCCGCCTGGACCTTTGTCATATGGGGGGGGCTGCATGGACTGTACCTGTGCATCAATCACGCGCTGGCGCGCAGTTTGCGGGATGCTGGGATTGGACGGCTTCCGCACGAGCCCGCTGCTCACGCCGGTCTATGTGCTTATCACGTCCCTGGCCTCGGCACTGGCTTTTTTGGTCTTTCGAGCGACTGATGTGCAGAGTACTCTCGCTATACTAAAGCCAGGATTTACGCATTTCTCATTTGCAGCCTACCGCAACACTTCAGCAAGTTAGTCTCTGAGTCATTTCTGGGACAATGCTTCGCCGCTTTGGGAATGGGAGCAGGCGGCTATCTGCCCGTTTACACCTTGCTGGGCATTTGCCTTTTCATATGCTGGTTTCTTCCCAATACCCAACAATATATGCGGCGCTATGATCCGGTTCTCTGGGAGGGTGACGCCTGACACCACTGGTCCGGTTGGTATTCATTGGCAGCCTGGTTGGGTGACTGCCAGCATTAGTGGCGCTACTGTTTGAGTATCAGTTTGCTCAGCATGTCCGCCGTCACTGAATTCATCTACTTCCAGTTCTAGTTATGAAGCGATATGTCCTCATTACTCGCCGTTTTCACTCTCGGTTTCTGCCTGACGGTGGCCTTGTTTAACTACCGCGTAGATCCCTACGGTATTTATCACTACAAGGAGCGAATGACAGACCGTCTGAGTCGGATTGATCAGTTCCTCCATTTGCGGTTAACAAAGCCTTGGCACATCGTGCAGACAAAACCGACGGCGGTCGTGGTGGGAACATCGAGATCTGCAACGGTGCATCCACAGCATCCTACCTGGCCACAGAGCGGCAGTTACAATTTGTCCATACCCGGCCTGACAGTCTATGAAATGTTACGTTTTATCGAGCATGCCCAGGCTAACGGACCTCTCAGCAAGCTGATGATTGGGCTTGGATTTTGAGGCCTTCATTAAACCGGAGCCACAATTCAAGTTTGGTTTCGAGGAGTCGCGGATGGCCCGTGATGCCGATGATCTGGTGTTCGCCACAGTTTATCTGGCAGCGCATCAGCGATATGAGAAACACATTGTTTTCCGATGACAGGTATTACCCGGAGTGTGACGGCACTCACAGGTACTGCTAAAGTGGGGCGTCGCTATTTTCCGGACGGAACCTGGGAAAGCACTCAACTCGACGTTCACTGGTCAGGCGCGGCTATATCTATATTGGCAAAGACAACTATATTTGACCAGCGAAATGAGCAAGCTGGACCTGGATAAGAACTCTGGACAATCTTTGCCGATATATTGCGCTTTGCCCATCGACAGAAAATAGAAACACGCTTGTTCATCACACCCGAACATGTATTCATGATCGATCTTTGGTGGCGTCTGGGTTATAGCGAATTGTGGAGCGAATTCCACCGCCGCCTGATCGAGGTAAATAATGCAGTGGCTATTGAGATGGGAGTTGAGCCATTTCCTGTATTTGGATTTAATCATATGCGGGGAGTGGTCGATGAGCCGATTAGCAATGCCCAGAATTCCGGTCGCTCCTTGTTCACGGATGGCACGCACTTTCGACCACAACTGGGTAAGCAAATTATGGACGCGGTGTGGACTGATGGTAGCTGAGTTGGGAGCCAGACTGGATACCAATTCAGTCGATTTTTACCTTTCGCAGGTAGAACAGTTGCATTATGCATTCGAGTCTGCCAATGCAGAACTGACTGCGGCTCTGCGCCGAGGGATTTCCCCTGAATTGGAATAGTGGGGTCGGATATTGGCGCGATGCTAATGACTTGATGCCAGAATTTTGTCGCCGCAAGGGTTCGCCCACTGTTCTCAGGAGCGTTTTTAGTGGCATATGTCGGCTTTGGTAACGTGTAGGAGAGGAGTAAAGGCATGTTAAGGATTCTTCCCGAGCGCACTGCCACATAGGCGTATGGAAATGATTCCGATGGATTACAATACTTGTCAACCAAGGGGAGATTCTATGAACAAGGGTGTGTTGATTGGACCGTGTTAGGAGCTGGACTGGCAACTGCCTCGGTGGTGTTTGCAGGGTATAAAATGTTGAGCGAACCCGAGTACGCGCAGGTGGTGGATGTCACTACAGTCACCGAGAGCGTCAAAACGCCGCGCGAGGAGTGTCATGACAAGGTCGTGACACGGAAAAAGCCAGTCAAGGACACGCATCAGGTTACCGGCACCGTGATTGGTGCAGTCGCCGGCGGATTGCTCGGCAATGCGATCGGCGGCGGTGGCAAGAACACCGCAGCCAAAATTGCGGGTGCGGCGGCGGGCGGTTATGCCGGCAACAAAACGCAGGAAACAATGCAGGAAAATGACACCTACCAGACAACGGAACGCGTGTGCAAGACGGTAGTCGATGTCAGCGAGCGCACCGTGGGTTACGATGTTAAATATCGTATCGGTGATGTCCCCGGTGAAGTGCGCATGGACCACGACCCCGGCGACACCATCCCGGTGGAGGATGGAAAACTGGTGATTGCCCGTAGCAAGGCTGCACCTGAATCGACAATTAAATAGATTGGAGTTGAACCCATGAGTACTATTGCTTATCGCGACTTCCTGCCACAGGAGACCCCGCGCAGTGGATTGTTTGGAGGCGTGGATTATTCCGATTTCAACAGCTGTGTGGTCGCCATGAATCAGTGGCTGGAACAGAGCCCGGTTAGCATAGTGCATGTGGAGACGGTTACTTTGCCCAATATGCACAAAGTGTATGAAGATGGCTCCAACGATACAGAACTGCACACCACAGGTCATACGGTCTGGTACCAGTTTGTGCGGCTGTGGTATTCGGTCGCAGCGATATAAGCATGTAACTATGAGCGCAGACTCGCTGCCCCTGGCTGCGCCAGTCCAGTGCGGCCCGCTAGATGAGTTTTTTTGGATCGAGCAACGCGGCTAGTTTTTCCCGTGACAGATCCGTCATTTGTGCAGCTACTTCAATGATCGGGCGGCCCTCCTGGTAGGCGCGTTTGGCGATTTCGGCTGCCGTGCTATAGCCGATCTCCCGATTCAGGGCGGTCACCAGGATGGGATTTCTCGCCAGGTTGGCCTCGATGTTGTGCGCGATTCACCACAAAGTCAGCGATGCACTTATCCGCCAGTGCCGTGCAACTGTTGGCGAGCAGGGTAATGCTTTGCAACAGGTTGTAGGCGATCACCGGCAGCATCACATTGAGTTGGAAATTGCCTGACTGGCCGGCCACGGTGATGGCGGTGTCGTTGCCGATCACCTGCGCCGCCGCCATTGCTACCGCTTCGGGAATGACCGGATTGACCTTGCCCGGCATGATGCTGCTGCCCGGTTGCAGGGGCTTGAGGCTGATTTCACCCAAGCCGGCCAAGGGGCCGCTGTTCATCCAGCGCAGGTCATTGGCGATCTTCAGCAGTGCCACAGCCAGCGCCTTGAGCTGCCCGGACAGCGCTACAGCGACATCCTGGCTGGCGAGTGCGGCAAAGAAATTGTCCGCTGGTGTGAACGTCTGGCTCGCAACTCTCGCTGAGATAAAAACAGAAGCGCGCGGCGAACTGCGGGTCTGCATTGACGCCCGTGCCGACGGCCGTGCCACCCTGCGCCAACTGGCGCAGCTGTGCGCGACAGGCGTCGATGCGCTGTCCGGCCTGCACCAACTGTGCGCGCCAGCCGGAGAGCTCCTGGGCCAGGCTCAGCGGCATGGCATCCATCAGGTGCGTGCGCCCCGTCTTGATACTGTCGGCCAGGCCTGCTTCGCGCGCGGCGATGACATCCGCCAGGCGGTGCAGGGCAGGCATCAGCGCATTGGCCAGCGCCAGTTCGGCACTGACGTGAATCGCGGTGGGAATCACATCGTTGCTGCTCTGGCTGCAGTTCACATGGTCGTTGGGATGCACGGCCTGTCCCGACTGGCGGGAGGCGAGGGTGGCGATCACCTCGTTGGCATTCATATTGGTGCTGGTGCCCGAACCGGTCTGGAACACATCGACGGGAAACTGCTCCAGATGCTGCCCCTCGGCGATGGACAAAGCCGCAGCGGCGATGCTCGCCGCCAGTGCGGGGTCCAGCAGACCCAGCTCGGCATTGGCGCGCGCAGCAGCGGCTTTGATCAGGCCGAGGGCGCCAATAAAACCTGCTGGCATGGGCATGCCGCTGAACTGGAAATTCTCCACTGCCCTTTGTGTTTGCGCGCCATAGAGCGCTGCTGCGGGCACCTGCACCTCGCCCAGGCTGTCCTGTTCTATCCGCACATCACTCATCGCGATGGTCCTCGTCACGGTTGGCTGGCAATCCGGTTGAGCACATAGGTCAGCACGCCTCCGGCGCGGTAGTAGGCAACATCCACCAGCGTATCGAGCCTTGATTGCAACTGGATTTCACGACGCGCGCCGGACGGGTAGTGCACGACTGCACGCACTTTCTGCTGCGGTAGCAGTTCGCCGTCCAGATCGAGAATGTCGAAGGTCTCGTCGCCCTGCAGCGCCAGCGTCTTGCGCGTTTCTCCCGGCATGAATTGCAGTGGGAGAACGCCCATGCCGACGAGGTTGGAGCGGTGGATGCGTTCGAAGCTTTCGACGATGACCGCCTTCACGCCCAGCAACAGCGTGCCCTTGGCTGCCCAGTCGCGACTGGAGCCGGTGCCGTACTCCAGTCCGGCGACCACCACGGTGCCTGATTCCGCGCGACTGGTATTCCATGGCAGCATCGTAGATGAACATCGGTTGGGACTGGCCGTTGAGCCGCGTGTAGCCACCTTCCAGCGTCGGAGTCATCTCATTGCGGATCCTGATATTGCCGAAGGTGCCGCGCATCATCACCTGGTGGTTGCCGCGGCGGGAACCATAGGAGTTGAAATCTTCCTGCGTTACGCCTTGCTCGCGCAGATACTGTGCGGCGGGGCTGTCGGCAGGAATCGCGCCAGCCGGGGAGATATGGTCCGTGGTCACTGAGTCGCCCAGCATGGCGAGCATCGGGGCAGCGAGAATATTTTGCCGGTTGCCCTGGTACTGTACCTCGAAGAAGGGCGGCAGCTGGATGTAGGTAGAGTCAGGAGCAAAGGCGTAAGTCGCACCGCCGCCTGTCTCGATGGACTGCCAGCTCCGGTCACCATCAAACACGCGACTGTACTGCTTTTTGAACATGTCCCGGTCAAGCGTATTCACCAGTGCCGCAATCTCGGCGTTGCTGGGCCAGATGTCGCGCAGGTATACCGGCTGGCCAGTGGAATCTTCACCCAGTGGCTCCCGGCTGAGGTCGATGCGAGTGGTGCCGGCCAGGGCGTAGGCCACGACCAACGGTGGAGACGCCAGCCAGTTGGCTTTCACCAGCGGGTGGATGCGGCCTTCAAAGTTGCGGTTGCCGGACAGCACCGCGCAGGCGACCAGATCGTTATCAGTAATCGCTTTTTCCACCGCTGCCGGCAACGGGCCAGAGTTGCCGATACAGGTGGTACAGCCGTAGCCCACCAGGTTGAAACCCAGCGCATCCAACGCTGCCTGCAGGCCGGCCCTGGTCAGGTAGTCAGTCACTACTTTCGAGCCGGGTGCCAGTGAGGATTTTACCCATGGCTTACGCTGCAAGCCGCGCGCCAGCGCCTTTTGCGCGACTAATCCCGCGCCGATCATCACGGCGGGATTGGAGGTATTGGTACAGGAGGTAATCGCTGCGATCACCACAGCGCCGTGGTGCAGGGATCCCGTGCCGCCTTCGAGCGGAAACGCTGCGTCCAACTGGTCTGCTTTGCCATCCAGTGTGATGTACTCGTCGCTGGCACGGCGCAAGTCGCGCACGGCCACGCGATCCTGGGGCCGGCGCGGTCCCGCCAGATTGGGCTCCACCGTGGACATATCGAGTTGCAAGCGTGGCGGCAAAGTGCGGCGTGGCGTAATGCTCGTCGCGCCACATGCCCTGTGCCTTGCAGTAGGCCTCCACCAGCGCGACCGTGTCCGCGTCGCGACCGGTCAGCCGCAGGTAGGCGAGCGTCTGCGCGTCCACTGGGAAAAAGCCGCAGGTAGCGCCGTACTCGGGTGCCATATTGGCGATGGTGGCGCGGTCAGCCAGCGGCAACTGGTCCAGCCCACTGCCATGGAATTCCACAAACTTGCCCACCACACCATGTGCCCGCAGCATCTGTACTACCTGCAACACGAGGTCGGTGGCGGTGATGCCCTCGCGCATGGCTGCCCGTGAGTTCAAAACCCACGACGTCGGGTAGCAGCATGGAGATCGGCTGTCCGAGCATGGCCGCTTCTGCTTCGATGCCACCAACGCCCCAGCCGAGAACACCCAGGCCATTGATCATGGTGGTGTGGCTGTCGGTGCCGACGAGCGTGTCGGGGTAGGCCAGCGACGCCGTCGGCGCCGGGTTGTTGCCATACCACCTGCGCCAGGTACTCCAGGTTGACCTGGTGGCAGATGCCAGTGCCCGGTGGTACCACCCTGAAATTGTCGAAGGCGCCCTGGCCCCATTTCAGGAACTGGTAGCGCTCATGGTTGCGCTGCATCTCCAGTGCGACGTTCTCTTCGAAGGCATTGCTGGCGCCGAACTTGTCGATGCTTACCGAGTGATCAATGACCAGGTCGACCGGTGACAGCGGGTTGATCTTCTGTGGATCGACACCGCGCCTGACCAGGGCGTCGCGCATGGCAGCAAGATCCACCACGGCGGGCACTCCGGTGAAATCCTGCATCAGGACCCGCGCGGGGTGATAGGCGATTTCCTGGTCGGAGCCATGACCGGCGCTGGCCGCCAGGGTCTCGATGTCCTTGCGGGTGCAGCTGATGCCATCCTCATGGCGCAACAGGTTTTCCAGCAGAATCTTGCTGCACACCGGGAGGCGGCTGACCGTGGGGTGTGCACCCAGCTCTCCCCCATTTACGGCGTGATAGCGAGTAGGTCTTGCCGTTCAGTTCGAGCGTGGACAGGGTGTCGAAAGAATTTGACGATGATTGCATGGTGGCAGTCCTGTTGTGATGGAGCGCATCGCAGTATAGAGGATAAACGAGGACCCCGCTGTCACAGCCATTCAAGAGTACAGATGCAGCAACTGTCGCAGGGCACCGAACTAAAATTCCAGGATATTGATTCCGTCCTGCACCCGCACATTGCCACTCTGCCCAATCGGGTCCTGCGCCATGAGTTGGTTCAGGGTAGCTGCATCACTGGCCGTATTCGCAACGACGCGTTCACCGGCGTCATTGCGTGCGATCACAATGCCGCTGTTTTGGCCCCTCCCGACCGAAGCCCACGGTAAAGCTCTCGATGGTGGCCCGGCCGGCCGGATCAGCCGCGACCGGCAGGCGCGGCGCGGCGTCGATGTGCTGCTGCAGCGCGCCGCTGTCGATATCCTGCCAGGCGCTCAGTTGGGGGCTTCGGTCGAGTACAGGCCCAGCGAGTGCTTGGTCAGGTACATGCCGTTGGCGGTGACCAGTCCGTGCCCTGTGCCCGCGCCGCGCAGGGCGGTGACCATCTCGGCGATGGCGTGCAGGGAGTAGTTATTGCCGGGGCCGCCGAAGCAGGGCAGGCCGCCGGTTACCGTGACGCCGCGGTCGTCCAGCGGCGACAGGCCGATTTCATTGCAGGCGATCTGTACCGCGCTGGGAAAGCAGCTGTAGATGTCGAAGCGGGAAATCTCATCCAGCGTGATGCCTGCCTGTGCCGACACCGCGTTCCACGCCAGGTTGATCGCGGGTGAGTGGTGCAGGGTGGGCCGCTCGCTGACATACCAGATGTCGTTCACGTCGGCGCCGCCGCGCAGGTAGATCCACTGGCTCTGGGTCAATGCCGAGCTCGCGCGCCTTGCCCGCCGTGGTCATGATCACAGCGGCGGCCATGTCGACTTCCAGAATCGGGTTCATGGCGCGGGTGTAGGGGTAGCCGATGTAGCGATTGTTTTGCGCGACGGTGCTGATCTCCTGCGCACTCTGGAACTGCGGGCGCCACGCATGCGGGTTGTCCGCGGCGACGCGCGCTCATGCGGCTGCACAGTTCCGCAATATGCGCCGTGTGTTGTTCCCGGCTCAGCGCCGAGGTGATGGCGCAGGCTGTTCTCGAACAGCGGGTAGGTGTTGATCGGCTCGTACAGGCCGTGCGCCAGTTCGGTGGCGTTGTGTCCCTCGCGCTCCTGTCCCAGCGTGGGTGGTTCCGGCTGCGCGTCTCCGCCCAGGCCGAGATGTCCTCGCCGGAGCGCAGCACCGTCAAACAGCGTCGCCAGCAGTTCCGCGCCGGCGAGCAGTACCACGCCGTGTTCGCCGCGCGCCAGCTTGCCGGCAAAGTGGTTGACCAGGTACTGCGGCGTATTGCCGCCGATGGTGCCCTGGAACATGGGCGGCGATCTGTGATACCCAGGCGCTGCGCCAACTGGCTGCCCGGATTGCGCGGAAACAGCGCGCCGACGCCGGGCGTGGTGTCGGCGATAAACCTGACCATGGCCACAGCATCAATCGCGTCGGTCAGCCGTGCGTTGCCGGCGTCGGCGATGGCCGCTGCACGCGGCCTCGTGCAGGGCGTCCACCGGTGTTCTGCTGGCATCTATCGTCGCGCCAGGTTTTTTGTCCGGCGCCTATCATGATGGGCGTGTTGTCAGGTATTGGCATAGTGATAATGCGCCGTGTCGGTTGCGGTTCGGTGGCACAACATAAACAGGATGGTGGCGAAATCCACCCCTGTCGAATGTCACTGCTGATCCAATCCGGATAATGGTCTTGTGCATGGCAGTCCGACACGATGGCTGCGTTGATTTTTCCGGAAAAAGCTCTATGTTGGTACCGCCATGCGCCCACGGAGAACGATTATGAAGACCCAGTTTGAAGTCCGCTCCCAGCGCGTGGTCTTGCTGATCTTCCTCGCCATCGCGCTGTACGCCTCTTACTGGTTGGTCAAGCCCTTCCTGCAGCCGATTATCCTGGCGATACTGATCGGCATGCTGGCGTTCCCGCTCCACCAGCGTCTGGTGCGGCTGTTGAAGGGGCGCAACACCGCCGCATCGCTGGCCAGCTGCCTGGCGTTGTTGCTGGTGCTCCTGATCCCCGCGCTGGTGCTGTTCGTGGCGGTGCTCAAGCAGGGCATCGAATTTTCCGTGATCGTCCGCGAATGGGCGACGCAGGAGAATATCCAACAGTTCATGGCGCATCCCTGGGTGGTCGAGATCCAGTCGCGCGCGACGCGCATCCTGCCGGAAGGTGCGCTGTCAGCCGATAGCATCCGCGAGAAGGCCGTGACAGTAGCCGGACTGATGGGCGGCAAGTTTGCCGATGTTTCGGCATCCGTTATCGGCAGCCTGACCCGTTTCGTGGTCAATTTCATGCTGTTGTTGTTCGTGCTGTTCTTTGTGTTGCGCGATCACGACAAGTTGATCGACGTTCCTGCATCGCGCACTGCCGCTGTCGCGCAGCCAGGAGGTGACGCTGTTTGAGGAGGTGAAGGCCGTCAGCAAAACCGCGCTGATGGGATCATTGATGACTGCCGTGACCCAGGGGTTTGTGGGCGGCTTCGGCCTGTGGCTCGCAGGTCTGCCCGGCCTGTTCCTGGGCGCGGTGATGGCCTTTACCTCGTTGATTCCTTTTGTGGGCACGGCGCTTGGTCTGGGTGCCGGCGGCACTGTTTCTGCTCGCAACCGGAGCAGTGGGGATGGGCTGTATTCATGGTGGTCTGGGGCGTGGTCGTGGTGGGCTCTATCGATAATTTCCTGCGGCCCATGTTCATGCAGGGCGCCAGTATGAGCACGGTGGTAGTGTTCTTCTCACTGATTGGCGGCCTGCAGGTTTTCGGCCTGATCGGGTTGATCTATGGCCCGCTGGTATTCTCCATCACGCTGGTGTTGTTCAGGCTCTATGAGGCGGAATTCGCCGGCTTCCTGGATTCACAGGACAGCAATTAGCCGGGCGCTGTGAACCGGCGCCGCAGCAACGGCTTGTCGATTTTGCCGGCGGCGTTGAGCGGCAGGTGCGTCGACGCGAATCCAGCGCCGGGGGATTTTATAGCCGGCGAGAAATTCGCGGCAGTAGGCCGACAGGTCCCGGTCGCTGATGTCTTCTTTCAGGCGCAGTACCGCACAGGGGCTCTCGCCCCATTTGGCATCCGGCAGGCCGATGACGGCGCAGTCCCTGACCGCTGCGTGCCGGCGCAGCACCTCCTCGATTTCCCTGGACGCGATATTTTCCCCGCCGCTGATGATCATGTCCTTCTTGCGATCGACAATGTAGAGGTAGCCGGCGTCGTCGAAACGACCAATGTCGCCGGTGTGCAGCCAGCCGTCGGCCAGTGCCTGTGCGGTCGCTGCATCATCATTCCAGTAGCGCTGCATGCACTGGGGCGCTTGCACCAGAATCTCTCCTGGCGCGCCGACTGGGCAGGGGCGTCCCTCGTCATCGATCAGTTTGATTTGCGCGGTCGGCAGCGGGACGGCCCGACGCTGTTGCAGCAATTGCGGCTTGTCGCCCGCCGCCATACGGTGATCCTCCGCGCGTCAGGAAGGCCACACTGCCGGACAGTTCCGTCATGCCGTAACTCTGGCACAGGCCGACGTCGGTCTCGGCCAGCAGGCGCTGCAACAGGGTTTGGGGCATCGCCGAGGCGCCGTAGCCGATGGTGCGCACGGAGCGCAGGTCCGCCGGCGTGAAGTCGGGGTGGTCGAGCAACATGGCGATCATGGTCGGCGCCAGGGACATCGCGGTCACCTGCAGTTCGCGGCAGGCCCTGAGGGTGTCGGCAGCGTCAAACGAACGGGCCAGCACCACGGCTGCACCGTACTGGTGTTGCAGCAGCACATTGTGCGCGGCCACATGGAACAGTGGAAACGGATAGTAGTATTTGTCGTCCGCATTGACCGGGCGCGCCAGTGCCGCTGAGCGCAGCCCGGCCAACAAGGAGCGATGGCTCAACACCGCGCCCTTGGGTCGCCCGGTGGAGCCGGAGGTGAACAGAATCCACACCGGGTCTTCCCCGCAAGTAGCGGGCAGCTCTGCGCTGCGCTCGTTTGCCCGCCAGGTCTCGTAGTCATCGTCCGAGCGTGATAATGCGGACACCGTGCGGAAAATCCGCGTGCGCCAGCAGGGGCTTGAGTAAAGCGGGGTCGCCGAACAGTGTCGTGGCGCCAGCGGATTGCAACTGGTAGATCAGTTCCGCAGGCGCAAGCCGGGCGTTGAGTGGCACCAGGATCCTGCCGGCGGCGGGCACGCGCATAAAGCAGCTGTACAAACTCGGGACAGTTCCACGACAGTACCGCGATGCGATCGCCCGCCGTCCCGTCGGCAGCCAGGCGCGCCGCAGCGGCGAGGACATTGCGCTGCAGGCTGGCGTAGTTGATCGCTGTGCCCTGCCACCACAGCGCCACGCCGTCAGGTTGTGCGGCCGCCTGGTGTGCAATTAATTGATGTAGTTGCGTGCAGGTCGACGCGTCAAACGGTGCGCTGCCCTGGTCGAGAGTCACGTACTGATTACGGCAGCCGAGGCGCTGGCAATGCGATGCTATGCATTGACCACCACCCGCGGGGTGCGCGCCGGCATGCGTGTGGTGAGTTCATAGCCGATGGTGTCGGCGTAACGCGCCACCTCAGCCAGCGGCAGACCCTCGCCCCACAGCACCACCTCTGCGCCGAGATGAACGTCGCCCAGGTCTGTGACATCGACCGTAATCATATCCATGGAGACACGCCCCGCCAGCGGTGCGCGTTGTCCGTTGACCAGTACCGGTGTGCCGTTGGCAGCGTGGCGCGGGTAGCCGTCACCGTAGCCAATGGTTACCGTGGCGATGCGCGAGGGTCGCTGCGCCACCCAGGTACCACCGTATCCCACGGCTTCTCCGGCAGCGACATCGCGCAGGGAGATGACAGCGGACATGAGGGTCATTACCGGTTTGAAGCGACCGGCGCTTGCGGATGATCCTGCAGCAGCGGGGAGTTGCCGTACAGCATGTAACCGGGGCGCACCCAGTCGTAGTGCGCCTGGGGCCAGGCCAGCAGGCCGGCAGAATTGGCCGCGCTGCGCAGCGAGCCAAAGGGCAGGGCGTCGAACACGCGCCAGTTGTTGTGGCGTTTGCTGACTCTGCACATCGTCCGCCGAGGCGAAATGGGTGTAGGTCACTATGTCGTTGTCGGCATTGCTGCTGGCGCTCAGTCGCTGATAAAAGAGCAGGGCATTTTCTGGCGCCACGCCGAGGCGGTGCATGCCGGTGTCCACCTTGAGCCAGCAGCTTAACGGTGCCGGCAATGTGGCCTCTTCCAGCCAGCGCAGCTGCTGTTCGTTGCCTA
The DNA here is from genome assembly GCA_963844975.1 of uncultured Gammaproteobacteria bacterium. Taxonomy (GTDB): domain Bacteria; phylum Pseudomonadota; class Gammaproteobacteria; order Pseudomonadales; family Halieaceae; genus Marimicrobium. Next base: position 41,830 of record CAWJQO010000016.1, read on the forward strand.
TGGTCAGCCACAGGTCCAGCTGCGCTGCAGTCGCCAGCTCCGCTGCTTCGAAGACGCCCTCCAGCAGCAGTATGGGGGCGGTAATGCCGGCGTAGCGCAGCTCCAGCGCTTCCTCGATACAGGCCACGGCCAGCGCATCGACGACGGATTGGAGTGCCCCGGCGATGGTCACCGCGCCGTGGCCATAGGCATTGGCTTTCACCACGGCCATCATGCGCGAGTGTGGTGCCAGCTGGCGCGCCACACCGACATTGTGGCGCAGGGCGCGCAGATCCAGTTTCGCCTGAGTGGGCCTGGCCATCAGAATTCGAACTTGTGTGCGCTGTACAGTGTTTGCGCCGCCAGCCACACATCGCCCACGTTGCCATCAGCCACCGGATGATCATCCACTGCAATCACCGGGACGATATCCCGGGTGGAACTGGACAGCCAAACCTCGTCCGCGTCGCGCAGTTCGTCCAGGGTCACCACGCGTTCCTCCACGGCAATGCGGCCATCGCGACGCAGAATGTCCAACAGCATGTAACGGGTTATTCCAGGCAGTTTCTGCGTCATCCAGCAGCGGGGTTGCCACGATGCCATTTTTGACAACGTAGACATTGCAGGACGATGCCTCGGTGAGTTCGCGGTTATGGTTGTACAGAATGGTTTCATTGTGCCCGTGGGCGTCACTTTGCTGGTAGTGCAGGACATTGCCCAGCAGGGAGATCGATTTGATATTGCAGCGGTGCCAGCGCAGGTCCTCGGCAGTGACCACGGTAAAGGGCGTCGTCGCGCGCTTGTCGGGCACCGGCGACGGGGGAATGGAGTAGGTAAACGCAAAGACCGTGGGTGTTATCCCTGTGGGAAAAGCGTGGTGGCGTTTGGTATCCGCGCCGCGGCTGACGTGGAAGTACAGGCCGAGATTGCCGCCGCCATTGCGCGCAATCAATTGCGCGGCGATTTCACGCCACTGCGCGTGATCCATATGCAGCGGTATTTCGATGGCATCCAGGCCGTTCTGCATGCGCGCCAGGTGCGGTCCGAAGCCCACCAGCTTGCCGTCGTAGGAGGGAATGACTTCGTAGATGCCGTCACCGAACAGAAAGCCGCGATCCATGGGCGAGATACGAGCCTCGCTCATCGGTAGATAGTCGCCGTTTAGATATACAGTACTCATGCCAGGTGTCCATTGTCCCATAGAAACGCCACAACCTTCAGCTGGGCGAGAAATTTGTCAGTGCGCGCAGTGCCGCGATCACGCCCATACCCTGCTGGGCCTGCAGGCCATCTTCGGTCAGGGTGTTTTCCCCTGTCACGCCATCAACGCTGCCGCGGGCGGAGAGATAGTGCAATAGCGCCACCGGGGAGACGCTCGCCAGCAGGTCCTGCCCAGCCCACAGCGCCAGAAAGGCGATCAGCCCATAGGCGCCCCAGTTGGAGACATCGGCCACCAGCAGTTCATCGCAGCGGGTGACGGAGGCGCTGATGTCCAGATCGGCCAGGGCGCTGGCAATATTGCCCATGCCGATTTCATTGCCGCCGTCGCCGATGGCAATAGTAGGGCAGTCGGCCTGACTGATAAATGGGTCGAAGCAAACGCAGTGCGCCGTGATGTCCTCTCCGCGCATATTATAGTAGCAGCCGTCGGCGGCCAGCCCCGGGCGTTCGATAGTGACAATGGCCTGCGGTTGCAGTGCATGCAGTTGCACGGCAGCCTCGATGCGGGCCGCTGCAAGGTCGCGCGCGCTCAACTCCAGTACCCGATAGTCCGGGGCCAGTGCGTGTGACAGCGGGGCGTCGCAGGCGATCACGGGGAGCGCGCCCAGCACTGCCAGTGCCTGGTAGAGCGCCATGGCGCCCACCGGCCCGTCGGTTTCAAAGGTGCCGGAAACGGGAAAGCCAGTGCCGATGATGACCGTGCCGCGAATGTCGCGCAAATGTCGGGCTGCGCGCAGGTAATACCCCGGTCGCAAGGCGGCGCGGGCCACCTCCATATGGCGCAGGTTGCGCGCCACTAACAATTGCTCGATCTGCTCACTGAGCCGCTGCTCATTCATGGCCGGCGCTCCTGCAGCGGGCGCTGCAGCGCGAAACGCTGTGCCAGACGCAGTGCCTTATGGGCAGTGTGCGGGGTAATGGCCGCAAAATGCACGCTGCATCCGGGCACCAATTGACTCAATCGCGCGGCGTCCAGCGACAGCGCTGCGCCGATCTTGGGGTAGCCGCCGATGGTCTGGCGATCATTGAGCAGCACGATGGGTTGGCCATCCGGGGGTATCTGGATGGCGCCGAAGCAGATTCCTTCTGACAGGATGCCGTCGATATCGCACGCAATGGCCGGTCCCTCCAGTCTATAGCCCATGCGGTCGCAGCGCTCTGACACATGGAAAGTGCTGCCGAAGAAGCGCCGCTGCGCCACGCGGCTGAAATGCCGTTGCTGGTAGCCCGGGATAACGCGCACCGTCAGCGTTTTTTGATAGCGCGGCCGGTCGCGTTCGCCAAGATAGTAACGCTTGCGTGTCATGACCGTAGCGCAGGGCAATTGATCACCGGCCTGCAAGCGCTCGCCGCGCAAGCCGCCGATGTGCTCCCGCACCACCGTGGCGGTACTGCCAAAGCTGGGTTCGATTGCAAAACCTGCGGCGACACCGAGGTAGCTGCGACAGCCGGAGGCGGCAAAGCCCACCCGGATAATGTCTCCGCATGAAACCGGGTGCACCTCCCACAGGGTCCGCTCCTCGCCATTGATACTCAGTGGCATGGGCGCGCCGGTGAGGCAGATCCAGGTATCCACCTGACTCTGCAACTGCAGGCCGCCGACACTGACCTCGATCGCGGTACAGCCCGCGGGATTTTGCAGTAAACGATTGCAGTAGTGAAACGCCTCGGCGTCCAGCGGGCCGCCGTTGCTCAGCCCGAGGCGATGGTGGCCGCGTCGCCCGCTGTCCTGCAGCAAACTGAGTGGGCCCGGTTGCAGCACTGTCATGCTCATGCCAGATCTCCGCCCAGGGCCAGGAAGCGCTCGCGGCTGACGGACTCAAAGCGCACGCTGTCGCCGACAGATACCGGCATGGGAGGTTGCGCGCGCGCATCGAACAGCGGCACCGGGCAGCGACCGATCAGGTTCCAGCCGCCCGGGGACTCCGACGGATATACGGCGGTCTGGCGCTCTGCGATGCCGACTGAACCGCGCGCCACCCTGGCCCTGGGTGTGGCCAGGCGCGGTGCGGCAATGCGCTCATCCACCTCGCCCAGGTAGGCGAATCCGGGTGCGAAGCCGATCGCGTACACGCGGTAGTCAGTGCCCGTGTGCAGATCAATCACCTCCTGCATAGACAGGCCCGCGCGCGCAGACAGTGACTCAAGATCCGCACCCACCTCGGCGGCGTAATACACCGGCAGTACCACGCAGCGCGGCGCCGGCGCAGCCTGGGCGTGCGGATCGTGTAGATTGTGCAGGGCGCCACGCACACGCCGGGCCACACTGCAGGTGGTCGGTGCGCAGGGGATCATAGAGAATCAGTACCGAGGCATAGGAGGGCACCAGATCAACAAGATCCTCGCCCAGCACTGACTCGATGGCGAGAACTGCCGCCTGTACACGTGTGGACGTTGCCGCAGTGGCGCTATCCCCGAGATAGAGCAGCAGGGCGTCCTCGCCCACTGGTTGCAGGCGCATCGCGATTCAGCCGCCGTCCACCAGGGCGCGAATAAGCTCGATGCAGCGCACACCCTGCGGATTATCGCCGTGTACGCACAAGGTATCGACCTGCAGCGGGATGATGTTGCCGCTGACCGTGGTCACCGTGTTCTCCTGCATCAGCTGCGCAACCTGTGCCAGCATGCGCTCGCGGTTGTGCACGGCGCCTGCATGGCTTCTGTGCAGCAGGCTGCCGTCATCGCCATAGCAGCGATCCGCAAAGGCCTCGAACAGCAGCGGCACACCAGCGGCTGCCGCTTCTGCCCGATGCTCATCGGCGTGCACGGTGGCCTGCAGCATGAGCGCCAGCGGCCGGTGGTAGCTGACCAGTGCTTCGATGATGGCGGCGCGTACCTCGCTGCGCGCCATCATGTCGTGATACAGCGCGCCGTGGGGTTTGACATAGGCCAAAGACAGGCCCAGGGAGTGCGCCATGCCATCCAGCGCGGCGATCTGGTAGTGCAGGTTGGCGATGATTTCATCGCGGCTGAGCGTCATGCTGCGGCGGCCAAAGCCGACAAGGTCCGGGTACGCGGGATGGGCGCCGATCGCCACCCCGTGCTCTGCCGCCAGGGCCAGCGTGTGGCGCATGGTCAGGGGATCGCCCGCGTGAAAGCCGCAGGCGATATTGGCCTGGTGGATATAGGGCATGACAGCGGCATCCATGCCCATGGTCCAGCGGCCATAGCTTTCGCCCAGATCACAGTTGAGTAGCATCGTCGAATCCTGTCTCTACAGTACGGCCAATTGACTGTTGCGCACATCAGTGACCAGCATACACCCTGGGCTGTGGGTGATGGCGAGCGGCAGCCTGGCCGTGGCCAGCGCCACCTGCGGCGTCACGCCGCAGGCCCAGAACAGCGGGAATTTCGGTCGTCATCGATGTGCACCGCAGCGCCATAATCCGGTTGCGCCAGGTCGGCGATGCCGATCAATGCGGGATCGCCCAGGTGAATCGGCGCGCCGTGTACTGCGGGAAAGCGCGTACAGATCTGTATGGCGCGGATAGCATCGCTGGCCCGGAACGGGCGCATACTGACCACCATCTTGCCGGCGAAGGGTCCGGCGGCGGCGCAGTCGATATTGGTGCGGTACATCGGCACATTCACACCCTGGGTGATATTGCGCACTTCGAGGCCGTCGGCCAGCAGCGCCTCTTCAAAGGAAAAGGAACAGCCCAGGGCGAAGGTCACCAGGTCGTCGCGCCACAGGGCGGTGATATCCGTGACTTCCTCTGTGACCTGCGCCATTGCGAAACACGCGATAGGCTGACACATCGGTGCGTATGTCGATCTCCCCCAGCGTGGGCAGCGCTGCATCGCCGCGTTCTCCAACGGCGAGCAGGGGGCAGGGCTTCGGGTTGAGCTGGCAAAAACGCAGGAAGTCATGGGCACTGTCCGCCGGCAGGATCACAATATTGCACTGCACAAAGCCGGGCGCCAGGCCTGAGGTGTTGCCGGTATGCTCACCCGCACGTATCTTGCGGCGCAGTTCGATGGGGGATAATGTGCTGCTCACAGCGCTTCCTTCTCGATTTAACAGGCTTGCCGGGGTGGAGAATAGCAAATAACGCCAGCCCGAGGCAGGCTCCCGCCCGGCACATGGCGTTTGGCAGGGCAGCACAAATCTGGATAATAGCGATTCTACCGTGAACAAAGAGACCACCATGCTAGCCCAACTGCTCGAAGTGCTAAGTCCCAGCCCGCTGGGCGAGGACAGGTTTACCGCCGGCAATATGCACCCTGCGGCCTTCAGGGTGTACGGCGGGCAGGTATTGGCACAGTGCATCAGCGCCGCGGTGGCCACGGTCGAGGCGGAGCGCGCCCTGCACTCGCAACACGCCTATTTCCTGCGCCCTGGCGACCCGGCCAAGGCGATTGCGTTCGAGGTCGAGCGGGCCCGCGATGGACTCAGTTTCAGTTCCCGGCGGGTGGTTGCGCTACAGGGTGGCAAGCCCATCCTGGTCAGTTCCATGTCCTTCCAGGTGCCCTCCCGGGGCGATGACTACCAGCCCGCGATGCCCCGGGTGCCGCCACCGGAAGCGCTGCCCAGTGAACGGCAGCTGAGTCTGGAAGCCGGCAAGCTGGACGAGAGCTTCATGATTACCACGGGGGAGGACCTGGACATCCGCGTGGTGGAGCCCGTGGACTGGGACCACCCGGTGCCGCGCGAGCCAGTGTTGCAGGCCTGGATGAAGACCACCGGCGCGGTGCCCGACCAGCGCGGCCTGCACCAGGCCCTGCTGGCGTATATGTCCGATGCCTTTCTGATCGATGTCTGCCTGATCGCCCACGGGCGCCATTTTGCCGGTGCCGACTTCCAGGTGGCCAGCCTGGATCACGCGCTGTGGTTTCACGAGGAGTTTCGCGCCGATGACTGGTTGCTGCACACGGTCGAGGCGGAGCGGATCGGCGGCGGCCGCGGCCTGGCCCGCGGCAATTTCTACACGCGCGAGGGGCGGCTGGTCGCCACCACCATGCAGCAGGGCGTGATGCGCTTTCGTTGAGCCTTGCGGCTGAACGTCCTATAGTGTTGAAATCCCTGTAAGTCAGGCAAAGACAAGCGCAGCGAATCAATAAGGAATCACCCATGCCACACCCCAGCATTACCGCACAGACCTACCCCCACAAGCCCGCCGTCATCATGGGCGCCTCGGGTGAGATGGTCACCTTCGCGCAACTGGACCGGCGCTCCAACAAGGGCGCGCAGCTGTTCCGCTCGCTGGGCCTGCAGGCCGGCGACCACATCGGCATGATGGTCGAGAACTGCCACCAGTTCATCGAGATCGTGTGGTCGGCGCAGCGCAGCGGCCTGATCTTCACGCCCATCAGCACCCACCTGAAGAAAAGCGAGACGGCGTACATCCTTGAGAACTGCGGCGCCAAACTCTTTATCGGCTCGCTCGCACTGCTGGAGGTTGCCCGCCAGGTGCGTGATGAAGCCGCCGCAGTGAATCACTTCTACATGGTCGGCGGAATCGCCGACGGTTACGAGTCCTGGGAGGAGGCCGTCGATGCCCAGCCCCCCACCCCGATCGCGGATGAGAGCAACGGCGTGCCCATGCTTTACTCGTCCGGCACCACGGGACAGCCCAAGGGCGTGTTCGTGAATGACTACGCCCGCGACGTCAACGCGCCGCCCTTTGCCGCCGCCTTCGGCGCGGCGTTCGGCTTCGGTGAGGAGACGGTGTATCTCTCGCCCGCGCCCCTGTACCACGCGGCGCCACTGCACTGGACCATGATGGCGACTTACTACGGCGGTACCTGCGTCATCATGGAGAAGTTCGAACCCGAACTGGCGCTGAAGCTGATCGAGGAGCACCGCGTTACCCACAGCCAGTGGGTGCCGATCATGTTCACCCGTATGCTCAAGCTGCCGCAGGCGGTGCGCGATGCGTATGACGTGAGTTCGCTACAGTTCGCTATTCATGCAGCCGCGCCTTGCCCCATCGACGTGAAGGAGAAAATGATCGCGTGGTGGGGCGAGATCATCGTGGAGTATTACGCCGCCAGCGAGGGCGTGGGCGTCACCATCATCGATTCCGCGAACTGGCTGACGCACAAGGGCTCTGTCGGTCCCGCGCTGCTGGGAGAACTCCACATCCTTGACGACCACGGCAATGAAGTGCCGACGGGGGAGACAGGTACCGTTTACTTCGGCGGCGGCCAGGCGCGCTTTCACTACCACAACGAGCCGAAAAAACGGCCAGGCCTACAATGACAAGGGTTGGGCGACCACTGGCGACATCGGCTACGTGGACAAGGACGGCTTTCTCTACCTCACCGACCGCAAGAACTTCATGATCATCAGCGGTGGGGTGAACATCTACCCGCAGGAAGTGGAGAACCTGCTGGCCAGCCACGACAAGGTGGCGGACGTGGCCGTGTTCGGCATTCCCAACGAGGAGTTCGGTGAAGAGGTGAAGGCCGTGATCGAGCCGGTGAACTGGGCCGACGCCACGGACGAGACGGCCATCGAGATCATGGAGTGGCTGCGCGAGCGCATCTCCCACATCAAGATGCCGCGCTCACTGGATTTTCATCCCAAGCTGCCGCGCATGGACAACGGCAAGCTGTACAAGCGGCATCTGGTGGACCAGTACCGCGACGCCGGGCAGGGCGATAAGGGTGCGGAATCCGGCAAGCAGAAATAAGATGCTCCGTCAGGGGCGCTCGCTCCCTGTGGTACGCACTAGTGCTTCCAGGCAGGACTTGAACCTGTAAACTGTTGTTTTTGCTGGCAAGGGAATGTTATGAAGTTCGCATCATTGATCGGCGCTCTGCTCTGGGGCCTTGCGGTAACTATGCTGGCAGTTGCGCAAGCCTCGCCGGATGCCGCCCTCGACGCCCTGCACAAGGCCGGCGCCGACGCAAACTCCGCTGCATTTGAATCGCTGCTTGCGCAGGATGTCGTGTTCCTCGGCGTGGATGGCGCCGCGCGTCTCGAAGGCCAGTCCGCGCGGGATTTCTTCAGCGAGCATCTGATGCAGGGAAATGCCTGGGCATATCGCAGCATTGAACGGGAAACCCGCCTATCCACCGACGGCAGCGTGGCCTGGTTCGACGAGACACTGCAGCACGATCAGCTCGGCCGTGGCCGGGGCACGGGTGTGTTGATACGAAGCAGCGAGGGCTGGAAGCTTGCCCAATACAACCTCATTGTCCCGCTGCCCGGCGGCGCGGGGTCAACGTCAGGGGCGTCGGGTACACAAGCCATCACCGCGCCTGGCTCTGCCAATAGCCCCGGCGCGACAGGCGTGCAGCCAACAGGGACACAGCAGAAGAAGAGGTGCATGATGACGAGCCATAAGACCAATACGAGGGCAGAGTGTTGAGAGGCTGTAGTCATGCATGAAATCATCTGTCCGCACTGTAAGAAAGCATTCAAGATTGACGAGGCTGGGTACGCGGACATTCTCAAGCAGGTTCGCGACCACGAGTTCGAGCAGCAGTTGCACGAGCGGCTCGAGTTGGCAGAGCAGGACAAGCGGAATGCAGTTGAGCTCGCGACAACCAGGGTCACCAGCGAGCTGGAGAAGGCAGCCGCAGCCAAGGATGCTGAGATTCAGGAGCTGCAGGCCAGGCTCGATGTCGGTGAGGTCAAACAGCAACTCGCCGTCACGGAAGCGCTAAGCGCAATGAAAAAAGAGCGTGACACGCTCGCGAACGAACTCAAGCAAGCAAAGCATGACAAGCAGGCTGCCTCACAGCTTGCCGAGGCGAGGCTTGTGAATGAACTGCAGAAAACTGCCGCTACGAAGGACGCGGAGATTCAGGGGCTGAAGGCCAGGCTCGACGCCATCAAAGTTGAGCAGAAGCTCGCGATTACCGAGGCGGTCAACGCATTTGAGAAGGAGCGCGACGAACTCAAGGGCGACCTTGGGCGAGCGCAGCTTGAGAAACAGCTCGCCGAGAAATCGCTCAAGGATAAGTACGAGACGCAGATCAAGGATCGTGATGACGCGATCGAGCGCCTCCGGGATATGAAGGCCCGCCTCTCGACCAAGATGGTTGGAGAAACCCTGGAGCAGCACTGCGAAATCGAGTTCAATCGCATTCGAGCAACAGCGTTTCCCAGGGCATATTTCGAGAAAGACAACGACGCGCGAGCTGGCAGTAAGGGAGACTATATTTTTCGCGACTCGGATGAGGCTGGCACTGAGATCGTCTCAGTCATGTTTGAGATGAAGAACGAGAATGACGAAACAGCTTCCAAGAAGAAGAATGAAGACTTTCTTAAAGAACTCGACAAGGACCGGAATGAAAAGAGCTGTGAATACGCGGTCCTCGTTTCACTTCTTGAGCCTGATAGCGAGCTTTACAACTCCGGCATTGTCGATGTGTCCCACCGTTATCGGAAGATGTATGTCGTTAGACCACAATTCTTTATACCGATCATTACGCTGCTGCGAAACGCCGCCCAGAACTCACTGAAGTACAAAACAGAGCTCGCGCTGGTGAAAGAACAGAACATTGATATCACGAACTTCGAGCACGAGCTCGAGGCGTTCAAGACAGGCTTCGCCCGGAACTATGAACTGGCGTCCAAAAAATTCAAGACGGCTATTGAGGAGATCGACAAAACCATCGACCATCTTCAGAAGACCAAGGATGCGCTGCTCGGTTCCGAGAATAATCTCCGTCTTGCCAACAACAAAGCCGACGACTTGACTGTCAAGAAACTGACTAAGGGTAACCCCACAATGGCCGAAAAGTTCGCTGAACTCAAGAACGATGGCGTTTCCGATTCTGATTGACTCCTGCTCCTGGCGCAGGAAGAGGGGCACTGACTTAAGTTGCTAAACCGGCGCCAAACCGAGCAGGGCTTGTCGGGACACGCCGTAAATACGTCCATGTAGGCTCGCTTCGGCCATCCATGGCCTCAGACGGTCCCGTCAAGCCCTGCTTGATTTGACGCCTATGTACTTCATTTTCAGCTTAAGTCAGTGCCATTCGGCCCTGACCCTTGGTTACTGCGCATGCGCAACGCGGCTATTGCCATTCACACTCACAATGGCCACGCGCTCGCCGACTCGAAAGATCTCGCCTTCACTGATTTCCTGCACATACGCACGCGTCGGACCGCTATCCTCTTTCACTGTGATTTCCACGCCCTGTGTGCGCGTCAATCCTTCTTCCGCCGCGGCCCCCAATAGACCGCCCGCAACTGCGCCGATGACTGCACCGACATAACCACCTTTACCGCTACCGACACTACTGCCAGCAATACCTCCAACCGCAGCACCTGCACCCGCCCCGATTGCTGTTTTCGTGCCCTCGATCTGTACCGGACGCAACTTTTCGATGGTACCCATGAGCACCACCTGTGGTGTGCGGGCATCTTCTCGCGAATAGACATCCCCTTTAAGGCTGGGGGCACAACCGCCCAGCGTCGCTGTCGAACCGATAAACAGTACCGCCAATACAATACTTTTGTACATGAATAGACCCTCTGGAGAATGTGACATACAAGTATAGGCCGGATTAAAGGCATACCGCGAGTAGATTGGCTGCTCTGGCGCGCATGGTCCTTACTTAACCCGCCAGATCGGCGCCATTCGGTTCCGCTCCTTATTTCGTTGACTTGTCAGTACCTCCTTGCTGTGTCACTGTGTGGCCTGCATCTGCATGTACATTGGAGTTACAGTTTTGTGAACGATCTCATCGGTGTGCAGTTTGCATCGCTCAGGTACTCGATACTATAAATTCACAAGCATAACTCACCCTTGGCAGCGCATACCCTTGATCGAACTACCAATTACCATTTGCTAGTATGAAATGCCTTTTGGTTGCTGACATGCATTACGCGCTGAAGCAGTATGACTGGGTGCTGCATCAGGCTGCTGCCTATGACGTCGTGGTGCTGGCGGGCGATCATCTGGACATTTCTTCGGCGGTCGACATCCGCTCGCAAATCACCGTTATACAGGCCTACATGCGTCGCATAAGTGCAAAGACCAGGCTGCTGGTCTGCTCGGGCAATCATGATCTCGATGCGCGAAATGCGGCCGGGGAAAAGTATGCGCGCTGGATTCAACGGGCCCGACAGTTTGGCGTGCCGACGGACTCGGACAGCCTTAAAATTGGCGGCACGTTGTTTACCGTTTGCCCATGGTGGGATGGCCCCGAAAGTTGCCGCCAGATTGCTCCCCTGTTTGATCGTGACAATCCAGTGGACAAGGAGCGTTGGATCTGGGTCTACCACGCGCCCGCCCAGTGCGTCCCCGACGTGCTGGGACGGCAGGCGTTTTTTCGGCGACGACCAGCTACTGTCCTGGATCGAGCAGTACCAGCCAGACATGGTGCTCACCGGGCACATCCACCAGTCGCCATTCAAAAAAGACGGCTCGTGGGTCGACCGGATAGGCAAAACCTGGGTATTCAATGCGGGGCGTCAATCCGGCCCGGTGCCATGCCACATTGTTATCAACACCGAGGTTGAGGAAGCGCTGTGGTTTTCCCTGGCAGGTGGGCGAGACCGTCTTCCTCAATCAGTCCTTGCTGTGGTCGCGGACCGAATTAACGGCTCTGCCCGGCTGGCTCAGTCAATAGTATCGTCGGGGTAACGATCGGAGCCAGGCTGGAGTTCCTCAACCTGCTCGTGCAACAGCGATTCAAGCACCTCGTCCACCATGCCAAGGTGGTCATCGCGGTCTTCGAACTGGTGCTTCAGATCAGCAAGGTAGCTGGTAATGCTGTTCAACTTCCTGGCCAGAAGCGAGGCCAGTTGAAAGGACATATCCGGATGGGAGCGGAGAAATTCATTCGCCTCCTCGACCACATAGGCTCTGCTGTTGGTCGCAGCCTTCACCGTCGCCGTATGCGGAACGTCCAGCAACACCGCCAGTTCGCCGTAGATTGCCCCAGGCTCAAACTGGCTGCTGACAAGAATGTCTCTCTTGTAAATATCCACGCCGCCTTCGATAAGTACATAAATCAATTTGTCACTGCCACCCTCGGTCATGAGGATGTCGCCCTGCTGGAACGCCTGTTCAGGGAGACCCTGGCATAAGCTCAGTACGCTTTGCATTTGAAATCTCTTAAGTGAGCCAATAAAAGTGGGGCCTCAGGACTCTTTGGACGGATATGCCCCTCCAGAGTAGGCTATCGGCACTTCCAAAATCAAATTATCTTGTCAGGACTCTCTCGGCAGTAGTCATGAGTAGCGACAATCAGACTCCATGACAAATTCCTCGAACGCATCCAGGGCCAGGGGGCGACTGATCAAAAAGCCCTGATAGGCCAAACAGCCCAGGTTTGCGAGAAAATCCCGCTGCTCGACTGTTTCAACACCTTCTGCGATTACCGCCAGGCCCAAACTTTCAGCTAACACGATAATCATCTTTGCAATCGCCATATCGTTGGGGTCAGTCAATACGTGCTTGACGAACCCCTGATCGATTTTCAATTGATCCAGGGGTAATCGTTTCAGGTAGGAGAGCGACGAATAGCCGGTACCGAAGTCATCCAGAGAGAAGCCCACGCCCTTCGCCTTCAATGCGGTCATTTTGGTAATGGCATCTTCCACATCATCAACCAGCAAGCTTTCGGTCAACTCCAGCTTGAGGCGATGCGGGTTGGCGCCACTGTGATCGAGAATGCCCAGCACCTCGTCAACGAAATTCGAATGCTTCAACTGGCGGGAGCTGACATTCACCGCGACGCTGAGATGCGCCATTTCAGGCCGACTGGCCCACCGTGCCAACTGGGCACAGGCGGTTTCCAGAACCCAACGACCCAGGGGAAGAATCAATCCGGAATCTTCAGCAAATGTAATGAATTCGACAGGTGAAACCATGCCGCGCCCTGGATGCTGCCAGCGCAGCAGTACTTCCGCGCCGCTGATATGGCCATGCGCTGTTACTTGAGCCTGGTAATGGAGATCAAACTGATTGTTCAGGAGAGCCTCGCGAAAGCTTTCTTCCATTGCTGCGCGAGTCGTGACCGCGGTCTGCATCTCAGGATCAAAGAAGCGCAGCGTGTTGCGACCCCCGGCCTTCGCCTGGTACATCGCCAGATCGGCTCGTTTGAGCAGGTCATCGGTGCTGCCGTCATGCTCTGCGAACAGCGTAACGCCGATGCTGGTGGTGCTGACATGCTCGTAGGTATCAAGCTGGTAGGGCTGGGTGAACGCGGCAAGAATCTTTAAACCCACGGCTTCGGTTTGCATGACGGCTTCCTGCATGAATTCGCTCAGCTCTTCCAGCATCACCACGAATTCATCACCCCCAAGGCGGGCGACTGTATCGCCCTTGCGTACACAGTTACTTACGCGGTTGGCAACCTGCTGTAGCAGCAGATCGCCGATATCATGACCAAGCGTATCGTTCAGAGTCTTGAAATTATCGAGGTCCAGAAACAGCAGCGCACAATGTTGTGCGCTGCGGGTGCTGGAGGCCATCGCTTGCCTGACCCTGTCGATCAGCAATCTCCGATTGGGTAAACCGGTAAGATGGTCGTAGAAGGCCAGATTCCTGATTTCGTCTTCCGCTACCTTGCGTGAGGTAATGTCGTCGACAAGGGAGATCACACCGACCACCTCCCCGTTAGCATCCCGTAACGAGGCGTTATACCAATCGCATTGGATAGTTTCGCCGTTCTTGCGGACATTCTCGTTGACGCTGTTTCCACCTCCCGTTCCTGCGAGCAGTTCATTCAGGATGGGGGTAACATCGGGACGCTCCGCTTCGGGAACAATGAAGTTGGCATGCTGCCCTAACGCCTGCTGCGCACTGAATCCGAATATCTTCTCGGCAGCGGGGTTCCATTGCACCACCCGAAAGTTCCTATCCCACTCGATAACTCCCAGGGGCGCCTGATCAAATTGCAGCGCCAATTTCTGGTTGGTTTCCAGAAGCGTTCTCTCGGCCTGTTTACGCTCGGTGATATCTTCAATAAACGCAGTGAAGTGCCATGTGTTACCCGTCCTGAGCGGCGTGATCGTCAATTCAATGGGGAACTCATCGCCGCTGCGGCGCGTTCCTACCGTTTCAATGCGCTGCTTTAAAAGTCGGTCATCCCGCGTGGACAAAAACCGGGCCAGGTCCTGGCGCCTGTCTCCCCGATTTCGTTCGGGAAAAACCGTGTCATGAAACATCCAATCCCAGCACTTCTTCCTTGGACCAGCCAAAAATGGTTTCCGCACGAAGATTCCAATCCGTGATTTTTCCGTGCGCATCCATGCCGATTACCGCGTCCATTGCTGTATTGAGAATTTCCTGAATTCGAAATTGTGTCTCCAACAGGTGTCTCATCGCCTTGCTGGAACGGCGACCCACAATCATCAATGAAATTAGTCCTGCTATCAAAACTGCGGCGGCCACGCGCTCAACATCCCCGCCAGTGTTCCAGATCGCAACTGCGGGCGGAGCAAGTGCCGTGACTATAAATGCCTGCATTGCGCCTTGCTGCGATGCCAACGTGCTTATCGCGACCGCGCAAACGCTAAGCAGTGTGCCAACAAAGAGCACCGGCTCAGCACTGCCAGCCTCTGGCATCATCAGGGTCGGGCCGAGCGCCCAGGCTGCACCAGCTGCCGCGGATCCAGCCAAAAAAAGTCTCCGCCAGCGCGCGAGCGCAAGCGTCCGGGATCGGGCTCGTTGGAACAAGACCCACAGCAGATAACGCGCGGCCGCAACACCCAGGATCACGATCAACCAAATCGTCATCAGTGGCGACGGGAAAAATGGCCATAACAAACCAGCAAAAATGCAAGACACCACCAGAACCATGAACAAACTCTGGCGTAGACGGGCATAGGCATCGTGCAGCAGCGCGACCTCAACATCCTGCTGCGCATCGGCCGCATCAGGAGGTCTGTGAAAAAGAAATTCACTCACATCGTACTGCTCCTACAATCCAACTACAGAGGAGGCTCTGTTGGTTCAGGCAGAAAAAGGGCTTTCCTTGAATGTTAAACTGCTTCCATACCTATCCCGGACTCTTATTATTGTTGCTCCGGTAGTCTATCAGATTAGCAGTGTAGCTCCATGGCCATAGGCACATATACCATGCCCGGACTTATCTACTTAACTGCGAGCTCTGCCAGGCAAAGCAGAATGCCCTTTCGTTCACCTTCGAAATCAGGCGCGAACAGTGTTAGCCTGGCAACCACATCGCCTCAGGCGGGGGAGGGTTCTGTGCTTCCTCCGGCAGGGACTGGCTTGCTCACTCTGTCTGGTCAAGGGCAAATAAAACACCGGGATCACGAACAGGGTAAACAGGGTGCCCACCAGCATGCCGGCGGTGATCATCAGGCCGATGCTGAAGCGGCTGTTGGCGCCGGGCCCGCTGGCGATGACCAGCGGCCACACACCCATCACGGTGGCGAAGGTGGTCATCAGTATGGGGCGCAGGCGCAGGGATGCCGCTTCGAGCACGGCATCGCGCCGGGTCATACCCTGCAATACCAGTTTGTTGGAAAACTCCACGATCAGGATGCCGTGCTTGCTGATCAGCCCGATCAGTGTGAGCAGGCCTATCTGGGTGTAGATATTCAGTGTCGCGAAACCCAGTGCGATGGGGACCACGGCACCAAAGATGGACAGGGGCACGCTGAGCAGCACCACAAAAGGATCCCGGAAGCTGTTGAACTGGGCGGCCAACACCAGAAAAATCAGGATCATCGACAGTAAAAACAGGATGGGGAAGGAGGCGGTCTCCTGCATAAAACGTTGCGAAGCTCCGGTATAGCCCTCTTTGAACCCCTTGGGCGCGATTTCCTGCATCTTGTCGCGCAGGAAGGCCAGGCCAGTGCCCAGGCTATTGGGCGGCATCATAATGCCCTGTATGGTGGTGCTGTTGAGTTGCTGGTACTGGGTCAGTTCGTTAGGCTCGACCGCGGATTCCAGGGAGATAATGGCGGACAGCGGCACCAGTTCGTTACTCGCTGTGCGCAGGTAGTATTTTTCCAGCTCCTCTTTGGTCAGGCGAAAACCTCTCCCGGCCTGCGGGATCACTTTGTAGGAGCGCCCTTCCAGGTTGAAACGGTTCACTTCCACTTCGCCCAGCATGGTCGACAGGGTTTGGCCGATATCCCGCATGGAGATACCCAGGCGCGCCGCGAGTGCCCGGTCGATGTTGACCCTGACCTCCGGTCGGTTGAAGTCCAGCGTTTGTTTGACGAACACGAACAGGCCCGACTCTTTGGCCGCTTTTACCAATTCTTCGCCGACGCGCATGACCTCTTCGTAATCCGCTGTAGAGGCAACCACAAAACTGACCGGCAGACCCGCATCGAATCCCGGGAGTGGTGGCGAGCCAAAGGAAAATAGCTCCATGCCGGCCACGCCACTGAGTTTTTTCTGGAATTCCGCCTGCACTTCCTGCTGGGAGCGCTGCCGCTGCGACCAGGGGTACAGCGTAACGCCGCCAAAGTTGTCGCTGGGAAACATGATCTGAAAGGAGTGGCTGAACTCGGGTATCCCCTTCCAGATCTTCACCACGTCATTGAGAAAGTAATCGATATACTCCAGATTGGCATAACGCGGCGCAATGCCGGTGACATAAATCCCCCCGGTATCTTCTTCCGGTGCCAGTTCCTCCTGGGACAGCATGAACAGTAACGGCAGGCTGGCAAGGATGCAGGCGGCGAACAGGATCACGGCGCCGCGGTTATTGAGGCAGATGGACAGTAACTGCCGGTAGCGAATTTTCAGCTGGTTGAAATGCTTGTCCAGCCACAGAGCGAAGCGGCCCTGGTGCGCGCTGTCACTGAGCACGCGGGAACACATCATCGGGCTCAGCGTCAGTGCGACGACGCCCGATACCAGCACCGCTCCGGCCAGTGTCAGGGCGAATTCACTGAACAGCGCGCCCGTCAGGCCGCCGATAAAACTGATGGGAGCGTAGACCGCCGCCAGGGTCAGGGTCATGGCCAGTACGGGCAGCGCGACCTCGCGGGCGCCTACCAGCGCCGCTTCCATGCGGGGACGCCCCGAGCTCGATATGCCGATGCACGTTTTCCACCACGACAATGGCGTCATCCACCACCAGACCGATGGCGATGATCATGGCCAGCAAGGTCAACAGGTTGAGGGAGAAACCCATCGCCAGGATCAGGAACACCACGCCGATCAGCGACAGTGGGATAGCGAGCAGGGGAATCAGCACCACCCGGAAGGAGCCGAGGAACAGGTAAATCACCAGCATGACAATCAGGCTTGCCTCCAGCAGCGTGGTAACGACCTCCTTGAGGGCTTCATCGATAACGATACTGCCATCCAAGTCCAGCACCAGCTCCATATCCGCAGGCAAGTTGTCCCGGATGCGCGGCAGCGCCGCATGCACCGCCCGCGAGACATCCAGCGGGTTGGCATCAGGGGTCTGCGTAATGGACATGAAAACAGCGTCGCGTCCGCTGGACTGGGTTCTGAGCTGGTTGGTTTCAGCGGACAGTTCGACATCGGCCACGTCGCCCAGCCTGACCCGTTCTTCACCTGCCTGGCGCACGATCAATTCTTCGAAATCGGCGGCGCTTTTCATATCGGTGCGCGCGTCCACCGTGGCCCGCACCAGATTACCTTCCGTGGTGCCGGAGGTGGAGATGTAGTTATCCCGTTGGATGGCCGCATTGACATCGATTGCGGTCACCCCGAAGGCCGCCATACGCACCGGGTCCAGCCAGATCCGCATGGCCAGATAACGGCCAAAAATATTGGCATTGCCGACACCTTCCAGTGCGGCCAGCTCGGGTTGCACGGTGCGCACCAGGTAATCGGTAATCTGGTACGGGGTCATCTGTTTACTGACGAACGCCAGGTACATCATGGCGTCGCCGCCGCTGGTGGTGGAGACCACCGGATCATCGATTTCCCGGGGCAGGTCGCCCCGCGCCTCGTTGACCTTGGCGATGACTTCCGACAGCACGTCACTGCTGTTTTCACCCAGTCGCACATGGACTTCAATGTCTGACACGCTCGGGTTGCTGCTGGATGTCATGTACTCGATGCCGCGGGCGCCGGCGATCTTGATTTGCAGCGGGGTGGTGACAAAACCCTGCACGGTGCGCGCACTGGCGCCCCGGTAGAGGGTTACCACGCGGATGACGCTGCGTTCCAGTTCCGGAAATTCGCGCAACTGCACCCGCGATAATGCGGTGCCGCCGAGCAGTAGCAGCAGGCTGCTGACCACAATAGCCAGCACCGGACGTCGTATAAAGTGGTCGGTGAAGGCCATCAGTTGTTGAGCTTCACTGTATCGTCGACGATGACAGGAGCGTCCCGGTACAATTTGTTTTGTCCGACAGTCACCACCCATTCGCCGCTGAGCAGTCCGTCGAGAATGGCGATCTGGCCATCGCGGGTAGCCCCTGTTTTTACCACCCGCGGCTGTGCCGTGGTTTGACCTTTACCCTGCAGCAGGACATACACCGTATTGCCGTGCAAGGAGTAGGTGACGGCAGTCTCCGGTACGGTGACCACTTCGGTCGGTTGGTCCAGATCGATAACCAGACGGGCAAACATGCCCGGCAGCAGGCCCTCGCTATCGTCCAGGGTGGCGCGCACCAGGAGATTGCGTGTGCCGCTGTCCACCCTGGCGTCCAGCGCGTTCAGGGTCGCGTTGAACACGCGGTCCGGAAAAGCTGCAGTGTGAACGGCAATTTTCAGTCCCGGTCGCAGGCTGGGGACATACCGATCCGGCACAGAAAAATCGATTTCCAGTTCGCTGAGGTCCTGCAGGTTGGTAATGGGTGTGCCTGATTCAATATAGTCGCCTACCTTCACCTTGATGATGCCGGTGGTGCCGGCAAAAGGGGCCACAATGCGTTTGTTATCCAGCTGGGCGTCGGTCTCCGCCAATTGCGCGATGGCGCCGTCCAGGTCGGCCTTGGAGCGGTCATACTGGCTCTGCGGAATGGATTTCTGCTTGATCAGGCGGGCATCGCGTTCGAACAACTGGCGGGCCAGTTTGACGTTGGCCTCCTGTTTGCTGCGGCTGGCTCTTTGCGAGCTGTTATTCAGCGTCAGAATGGGTTGTCCGGCCTTGACCTGCTCGCCGGACTTTACCGAAGATGGCAATGATTTCGCCGCTGGTTTCGGCGCTCAATTCCACGCCCCGGGCCGCCCGAATGGTGCCGACGGTCTCCAGTTCCGATGTCCAGACTGCGGTCTGTGCGGTGGCCGCGGCGATAGTGACGGGCGGCGGCGTAAAATCCATGCTTTTCAGTGCGGAAAATTTGTTGTACAGATAGCCCGAAATGCTGCCAAAGATGAGCAGCAGTAGCAGGATGACAAACACGTAAGCACGCAAAGCATGGCCCCTTTATATTGCTTTTTGGATTGCTGTGGCACTGCAATATTAAACTACCAGCGGGCATTTTAGGTGCTTTGTGCGTCGCGCGCACTGATTGCGCCAAAATTGTGCCAAATGCACGATTTTGTCTGCCCCTGCTGGAAATGTGATCAGTCATTGATGAATGTCAAGATTGCATATGCATGGCGCCGACAGGGGTGCTAGGACTCGCCCGGTAATTGGCTTATGCTGTCAAGGTTAGTAATCAATTCCCTACGAGGAGTAATCCTTTGATAAAAGCCACCAAATTGAAGAATCTTGAGAAGCAGATGGACAAGGCCTCCTCCTACGAGGAGTGGAGCGCGGCCGCACAGGAGCACGATGAAATTTCAGGTCAAAAACGCTGGCGCGCGATAGACCAGACCAGCCAGTACGACTATACCCAGATTCGACTGCGCCTCGATAAACTGCGCAGTTTGCGCGCGCACCACGATCACCAGGGGCTGTTGTTTACGCTCAACGAGGGCATTCACGGCAACATAGACGGTATTGGACGCCACAGCCTGTATAGCCGCGCAAAATTTGGCACTAAAACCCTGATCGAACAATATATTGACGAGGTCGATGACTCCCTGCGTTTTCTCGCGGAGTTGAAAAGTGACGACATTGGCGTGCAGGAAAAACTGGATTTCTTCTATCGCGCGAACGTCTGCTTCGGGCGCTCCGCCCTGATGCTCAGCGGTGGCGGGGTACTGGGTTTTTACCACATGGGCGTGGTGAAGGTGCTGCTGGAACAGGGTTTGTTGCCGCGGGTCATTTCCGGTTCCAGTGCCGGTTCACTGGTGGCAGCGGCGCTCGGCACACACACCGACGAGGAACTGGAGCGTTTCTACGACCCCGCCAGTGTGGTATTTGAAGCCGAGCGGGAGGCTAACGCGTTTACCCGGATGTTCTTTGGCGCCAACCCGCAGATCGATGTGAGTGACCTCGAGCAGATGATCGCCCGCATGATCCCCGACATGACCTTCCAGGAGGCCTACGAAAAAACCGGCAGGCAAATCAGTATCACGGTCGCTCCGGCTGAACGGCACCAGAGATCCCGTTTGCTCAACGCCATTACCTCGCCCAATGTGTATGTACGCGCGGCCGTGATGGCCTCCTGCGCCGTGCCCGGGGTATTTCCACCGGTGATATTGATGGCGCAAAACCGGCATGGGGAGCGACAGCCCTACCTGCCCACCCGTAAATGGGTGGATGGTTCCATTGCCGACGATCTGCCCGCCAAGCGCCTGCAGCGCCTGTACAGCGCCAACCACTATATCGTAAGCATGGTGAACCCCATTGCCATACCCTTCCTGAAAAAGGATGGTGAGCGCAGCGCCCTGGCTTCTGCCCTGGGCACCCTGGGTATTGGCGTCGGACGCGAATTACTCAACTTTTACCGCGGCATGGTGCAGAAGCGCGGCGAGACCTGGCCGCGTTTCAATTTGTTGATGAGCAGTATTCACTCCCTGATGGATCAGGAGTACAGCGGCGACATCAACATCGTCCCCCATTTTCGCTGGTACAACCCTGCCAAGCTCATCTCACACCTGTCAGAAAAGGATTTGATCGAGTTGATGGAGGGGGGAGAGCGCTCCGCTTATCCTGCGGTGGAGGCGATCCGTACCTGCACCAAGATCAGTCGAACCATGGAGGAAATCCTGAGTCGTTTTGAGCAGGGCGACCTGCGGCCCGATGAGTCGGAGTACCATCGTCCGCGGTCTTCGCGCCGCCGTCCGCCGCCGACCCGCGCTGACCGCGAGGCTCTGCGTGAGCAGCTGCTGCACTCGGATCAGGTGAAGAAGCCGGCGCAGAAGAAACTGCCCGCAACGCGCAAAAAGAGTGCGTCGCGCGACAAGTCGGCGACCACCCGCAAGGCCAGTGTAAAGGCTCGCAAAGGCGCGCGGCGGGCGGCCTAG
>CAWJQO010000017.1:0-46981 GCA_963844975.1 uncultured Gammaproteobacteria bacterium
GCGCTGCCACGACCCCAAGCCCCGCCGCTGGTCGGGGCGTTGGGGCCGGAGGCGGCCCCTGCCTCTGCTTGCGCACACCAATGCTTGCCGTGCGGGCGAAGTCCAGTGATCCCTTCGGGTGCAGCCGATCGGCTGCACCGCACGGGGCAAATCCCCTGGAGCCAAGGAACGGGCGGCGATGCCCGGCGCTATTCACAATTCAGTCGCTCAAGGGTTTGGCGAAGCTGATCTCGTGGCCGTCCGGATCGATCAGGTGGAAGTAGCGCTCGCCCCATTCGCCGTCGCGGGGCGGGGTGTCCGGCTGGAGGCCACAGGCTACGGCGTGCTCGTAGAGGGCGTCGACGTCAGCGACGCAAAAGATGACCCGTCCCCACCATGACCATTGCCGGTTCGCCGGCTGGGCGACAAGGTTGAGGTAGCCAGTGCCCGCCTGCAAGCTCGTAAACGAAGCGTCGGCGCCGCCACGCATCAAGGGAAAACCGAGCGTTCGGTAGAACCGGACCGCCCGCGACATGTCGTGGGTCGCAAGTGTTATGGCGCTAACGCACTCGATGCTCATCGCACATGGTAGCAAATTTGGCTTCGAGGTTTGGATGATGATCAGGACGACCCTCCGCACAATCGCCAGCGATGGCCTGCGCAAGGCCGCGCTGTCTGTGCGAGCGTCAGCACCTTCGGGATGTGTACTAAATCAAACTAAGGGTGGTTGTGGGTGGCCTCCCGGAGCCAGAGGCCTCTGTACGGCCTTCCCGATTCCCCTGGAGGCATGCACAAAAATCGGCGGCTCGACAGGCCAATTTCCCTCCCCGGCTCCGGCGCACCGAGTCGCGGCCGATTGGGTGGCCGCTCGGCCGCGGCTCTCGGCGCGACTCGGCGGCTTACCTGGCCTCGTGAAATCCAGTTGACGACACTGCCGGCAGGCTTAGCGTGATTTCGCTGTTGCGGCCGGTTAGTCACGGAGATCGCGCGACCATCAGGGGATCGGGAATGAACCATCCACGGATACTGATCGTCGAGGACGATGCGCTCACGACCCTGGCGCTACGTGAGATCGCGAATCACGCGGGCTTCGAGGTGGTCGGCACGGCGGCCACCGTTATCGGCGCATTGGACATTGCGCAGTCGGCTTTGCCGGACGTCGCCGTCATGGACGTGCGGCTCGCCGGCCGCCGCGACGGCATCGCCGGGGCGCTGCTGCTGCGCCGGGAATTCGACATACAGATCGTCTTTCTGTCGGCCTATATGGACGCCGCCACCCGCGCCCGCGCGGCGAAGGCGCGCCCGGTCGCCTTCCTGGACAAGCCGTGCTCGGCACAGGCGCTCTTGACCGCAATTCACGCCGCTTCCGACCGGGTCCGCGGCGTTCGTCCCCCAACGGCACCATCGTGATCTGAAACCTCGAGCTCCCACTAACTACGCGGCGAGACGAAAAACTCGGCCTCGAAGACTATCAAACTGAGTGACCGGCAGCTCCATTGACGGCACCCGTCGGCCCAAAATGGACAATGGCAGCATTAGGACCGACCTCAATAACCGGCCAATCGATACTGTTGACCGGGCAAACGGCAACAGAGACTGTCTCCGAACAGTCCGACGCATTCCGCAGAGACGGGCGTCTCTGTGGTCCTCGACAGACCACCTCCAACATCGGGTGCAAGGGATGGGGCGCCAGCACCGGAGGAGCTATTGCGTGTCGAGACGCTTGGATGGTTCCTCGACTGCCACCCAGTCCTGTGCTGAGCCACACCAATATTGCGTCTTTGGAGACAACTCATCGCGCTGCCGCGCAGTTCCCAGGCGCACATTGAAGACCTTAGGTCCGACCCGAATGGTGGATGCGTAAATCGGCGACGCGCATTCGCCGCAGAACAGCTGGTGGTTTTTGGCGCCGCTTGCCGTCCGTTTGATGTAGGTCTTGGGCTGGCCGCTCAGGAGCCTGAAGTCTTTTTCTGCGACCCAGACCCCCCAACGAAAGGGAGACCCCGAGATCGATTGGCAATCCGTGCAGTGACAGATGTAGACATCGGCAGGATCGATGGCATTTTTCGTAGCACCAGTCGAATTTCCTGAGGGTGGCGGCTTCGAGCGTCTCGTCCGGATTCGTACATGCCTTGCGTGTAGCAAGGCGTCTTCGGATCGAGGAAGCTGAGGAAGAACTCGGGGTCGATGTCGTAATGCGCGGTGATGGCCTGGCGGTTGGTGTGGACCTGCCCGAACAGCAGGGGCTGGATGAACCGCCACGCCGCGACGGCGAGATGGAAGTCCTTCATCGACGCCCTGAGTTCGAATGGGCGCAGCATGTCGCCCTCGATGTCGATATGGCCGGCGACATAGGCGTCGCCGATCCTGCCCTCGTCCAGGCTGGTCACCGCGCGCAGCCTGGTGGTTCTTGAGGGTGACGCGGAAGCCGGGTTTGCCCTGCCCGAAACGCTGCACGGCGCCATCAGGCAGGTTCATCTCGAAGGAACGGAGGCCCGGGAGAAACGAGCGGCGAACCGGCCGAGCCGGGAGGGAGCGCCGCGGGCGATCGCTGCAGGGGCAGCGCCCCCCTGCCGGTCGGCGCTGACGTCGTCGGTCATTAGCTCCCCCTTGCCGTTTTTGATCTCGCGCCCGACGGCCTCTGAACGTTTCCGAAGCCCCCGGAATGCGCCAGCGCACCTTATCTGCGGGCCGCCCGCCGGCGCAACCCGTGCGAGCCCAGGGCCGGAATCGTGGGAGAAGCGAAAACCAGGATCAGCGGCGGGAAAACAGGTGTCTTGCGCGGCAGCAACCACGTCAAGCAGGCTGGTCGGGGAATAGGGCTTGGTCAGATTCCGGCCGCGCCCCGGCCGGGGTAGGTCTAAAGTGTTCCTTCGGCATTGGTCGCGAATCGCCTTGCCATCTTCTTGCTGTTTCGCGACCTGGAGGGAGCATCGCTGGGGGCGTCAGCGGACCGAGACATTCAGAAAGCTCGGCCGCCCGCTCCAGGCTAACCTCGTGACCCCTGATCTCGCTTGCGGCCCTGCGTCCGTGGCGTCTCAGTCCGCGGGTAATACGGCGCATTTAGCTCATCGAGATAACACGCCGTCTTAACTGTCCAGCGCCGGCTGGGCGTCTCCTGGGAAGTGTGGACGCGATAACGTCTCCTTCACCAAGACGGTTCACCATGTCGCCTTCACACAGGAGGCGTGCATGACCGACCAAGACATCGAACGGATCTCGGAAGCTGTCGGCGAGGTCACCCACCAGCTCCATCAGCTCCAGCGGGAATACAAGAGCCTGCTGGCGTTGCTTCGGCGAGCCGGTCTGGCGGTCGAGCACATGGAGGAAGTCACGCATGACTAAGCCTACGTCGGACACGATGATACAAGCCGCCGCGGACATGGCGGAGGTGCTCATCCTGGAGCACAAGATCCCATATCGGCATTCGCCACACGTGATCATCATGCTGATGATGGGATTGGCCGGCGCCGCTGCGAGCCACGAAGCCGAAACAAAGGTCGTCTTCAATGAGCTGGCCGACGCTGTGGTTGAGCGGATCGGTGTCGCCAAGGCCCAAAATCTCGGCGCAAGGGTCTGCCGTTGGCTAACGAAGTATCGCCGGAGACAAAGGCACTGGCACAGGATCCCGTCGTTGCGGCGCTCGATGCGGTGCTGGAGCATTTGCCGATCGACCCAAACGAACCAGGATGGACGCTCCGTGCCTGGTCCTCTGCGCACGGCTGCTGCGGACCGAACCGGAACGGGTCATGGACGAGGATGCCTTCATCTGCCTCGGCGATGAGCTCGACTACCTACTTTACGGATACGGAAACGAAAGGGGCGACCCGGAGATCGCCCCTGAGTGAAGCGCAGGGATACTCGGCGGGTGCGGCTGTTCGGCATCGACTCGCCGGAGGTTCACGAGGGCGCCACGGGCCGCGCCGCGCGTTCGCCTGGGGTCGGCCCGCCGCCGAACAGGGGTCGTTTCCCCTACGGTAACCGTTGCAGCCATACCTAGAGGGCGTCCTCGGCAGCTTGACCAGCGCGTCAACCACCAGACCCGCGGGCCCGAAACCGCTAAGATCGAGTGGCGCTCATCGGCGTCCCATTGGCGCGCCCCCACCCACAATGTGCAGGTGGGCGCGCATTCCTCCGCAACATTACTCCGGCACGGATTTGCGAGTGCCCGCCTCTAGCGCTTGGACAGCGGATGGGCTGGGACCTGGCCGGCAAAGTTCAATTTCAACGGCCTTGGCCCTAGTCATTTAAGGCCGGGGCTAAGTCTTGGAGAGTAAACATGCCTCAAGCGGCGGCGGACAGATTGGACGGCTATCGCCGATGGCTTTGTGGTGCATCCGGACAGCGATCAATCGTCTGCTGCCGAACTTCTCAAGCATGTCGAATCTCAGCAGCCATTGCATCAAACACCGCATCATGAGCACCACTAATCACGGCTTTATCCGCATGTTCTCGAATCTCCCCGCCGTGCTGTATGGCCCATGCGCGCGGTCGAATCGGTTACTTGTTTAGCCCATTGTACGTTTAGGTCAGTAAGGAGGATCTCGATGCCCTTGATGCGGGCATATAGCTTCATCTTTTCCTGGTCTTTCATGGCGCCCTCCCAAGCCTATGACCTCAGTCTACAACGCTGGTTCGTGACCTGGCCCGAGGGCTGCAAGGACGCCAACGGCTGGCGGTAGGCACGGGCGCGCGGCGCTCGCCGCGCATCGACCAGGCGCAATCCTAACGACGTAATCACCCAAGCCTCAGCACGCATCGCCCACAGGGCCGCCCGCGACCCGACATAGGCGGGGTCGCCTATTGCGTGGTGGTGCCGCCCGTCGGCGCGGTCCCCGTCGCAGATGGGGCCTGTTGCTGGAGCTGCAGTTGCTGGAGCTGCTGTTGCTGCTGCTGCTGCAACGCTTCCGCGCGCTCTTCGCTTCACGCTCCTCCTTGGTCAGGAAGTCCGGCGCGGCCTCGAAATCTGCCTTGCTCAGGCTGACCATAATCGTCTTCTGCCCGGTGTCGGGCTCTTCCTGCAATTCGGCCTGGTCCCAATTCAGCCCGACCTCCTTCTTGCCGATTCCGAGGAACCCGCCGACGCCAACAACCACGCCAGTGATCTTTTCGTTCTCGTCGAAGATCAGGTCCTCGACCTCTCCGATCTTCTCGCCGTTAAGATCGACGACCTCAATCCCCATAAGGTCTTCCGCCCGGATTGGGTCTCCGCCTGTTCGAGGATGATCGCCTCTGGGGTTCCGGCCGTTCCCTCGGGCTGTCTCCGCTTGCTCTTCGTTGCCGAAGCTTGGCCGGTCGCCGGCTGATCCGTCGCGGTCTGTGCCCAAGCGGGCATCGCGAGTGCGAGGACGACCGCGGTTGTGGTCAAAAGACGGTTCATCATGTTCACCTCCCGCAGGTCCAACACATCGACCCACCAAGTGATAAACAGGTGATGGTCGTCGATGTTCGGCAATGTTTTCCTGCAATTCGCCGCCGACGAAGTCCACCAGATCGTGTGTTAACCGGCGAATTCCCATCTAGCGGCATCGCTGGGGCGGGGCCTTGCGGGTGGCGCTGACAGCCTCAGCAGGTGGTCGGCCGCTTGCCCTCTCCCGACCTGCGCGGCTGCGCTTGACCAGCTCGCGGGCGATCACGTCGGGAGACATCGCGCCGTTCCAACCGGCCAAGTTTATGCAGATCGCCGATCATGCCGGGCGGCGGCTCAGCGTGCGGCATGTCCGCGGTGCCTTCTACCGCACCAGCAATTGACCTCGCTGGGGGTCAATCCCCGCGGTGAAGTCGATGAGTTCCCCCTCTACTACCCGCTCAGGTATCGCTAGCCAGATCTTCGCCCGTTAGGGTCGTTGCAAAGCTAGGAAGGACGATGTCGCCGCGCGGGCTGACGACGCCGGGACCTGTCGGGTCGTCCGCCGCTCCCGATTGGCATCCCGCAAGGCGTCTCGGTTCGCGCCGCATCTCAGCTCACCGGTAAAGCTGGACTATCTCGTGGGCGATGCTCTTGTCCTGCTCGACGTCGATCTCGCGGATCACTTCCAGGAACAGGTCGTTGTCGTCGCCGCCCACTTAATAACCCATGGCTCAATGAGAACATCAACATCCATTTCTGAACCTGGACGTTGCTGGCGTTGCCCTTGATGCCCTCCGCTTTGCAATTAACGACTGCCGTCATCAGCACACGACGATCGGGATTGCTCGACCAGTTGATCGGCCCCAGCGTCCGCGCATCCGTTCCCTTCGGTATCTTGCCCCCGGGCAGGCTTGCCGCCGCCTTGAAGCATTGCGGGTTGCCGTTTTCGGCAGGGCTTTTGAGACTGTTGTTCGGAACTGTCTTCGTTCCCGGCGGCTGGTCGTTGTCGACCTCCCAGCGGTAGGTCGCGTAGCGCGTCCATGTATTCCAGCCGCTCGGAGGAGTCAGGCCCGGGTGGTTCGTCGCCCAATAGAGCGGACGATTCCAGTTGCCGTCGCCGAACCGATTGAATGGCAGACACGTTCCGTTATACAGGCAATTGTCGCGGGGATATTGAACCAGCCCGGCAACCGCCTGATTGCTGTCGCCTGGTCCGGTGTAGGTATCGAGGGTTCCTTGTGACGGCACCTTTGAGCAGCCGTTGTCCCATACCAACCCCTTGGTCACGTTGTAAGCTGGGTAGGCGTCCTTGTCGTTTGCGTAGCTCTTGGCGCTCTGGGCGTAGATATCAAGACGCGTATTCACGCCGTCGCTCACCGAGCCCTTCTGGCCCGGAGCCGTGCTGACCTCGTCGCCATAGCACCCGGTGAACGGGTTCTTCTTGGCGAAGGCGTTTTGGATGGCATTCGCGCCCTGCTGACCGCTGGCAGGTCCGGCACTCCGAAATCACCCGGCCCCCAAAAGCCGGGGTTTATGGGGTTCGCAGACTGCATCTTCACCCACACCTGCTGCCCAGGCTGAGGATTGAATGTGCCTGTGGTTTCCTCGCTCGGATTGCAGACCATCAAAGGGGTAACCTGGCACAAGGACTTTCCATACCCCGCCACCGCAAAGGCGGTCGGATTGGACTCGCCAAGCCCGGTCGCACCCTCGGCCACCGAGATGAACCAGTTCTTGACCCTGGTCGAGGTGACGGAGACCTCGATGAATTGCGCCTGCGTGCCGACAGTGGTCACGGTGTCAGGGTTGAGTTCGCTAAAGAAGCGGATGTGCTCGATCTTCACGCTGCCGGGGCCGCCTTCGGCCCAAGTCTGGCTATTGTCGGTGAGGCCGATGCCGGAACCGCCGACCGCGCCTTGCGCCGCCTTGGTCGCCTTGTCGATCGAATCGGTCTCGCCCCGCAACTGCGTGGCCCCCGCCAGGGCCGCCGCATCGGCAGCCTGCTTGAGCTCGGTATAGGTGACCTCGACCCGCGCCAGGTCGAAGACGAGTGCGGCGATCGGGATAAGTGCCATGAGACCGATCCCGACCCACCGCAACGGCGCCGGAGCAATCGCGAAGAAAAGGACGGAGCACTTTCATGGCGGTGACCCAAAGAAGTGACGACCGTCATTATCGCTCCAAGAGATGGCACAAATTTGTCCTGATTAGTGCTCTTCAGTAGCAAGTGCTCGTTCAATGGATGGGTGGTGACTAGCCCCATTAGACTAACAAGCTTGCAAACATGAACTTCCACTTGTCTTGGTTAATCTTGGCCTCAGGGGTTAATCTCGAATTTTGTCGGCTTCTTCAATAAAGTTGGCCACCTTTTAATGCGAGCGCGGGATCGCGTGCGGGCGGTCGGGGTGTGGGGGAAGCGCGGCGGTGATGTCGAGAAGCTCTTCCTCCGTCAGACCGACGAGAGGACCTCGTATCAGCGCCCCGAAGCTTCGACCCGGCGCTGGTCGGCGGCTTCGCCACGGTGTTGGGCGGACCGGAAGGCCATACCGCCATCCCTGAAGGCCCTCGTGGCGTCGCGCCGGGTCGCCGGTCGCACGACCCCTCCTTGGATTCGTCGGAAGCCACTTCCTGCGGTCGACTATATCCGTTAATTATTTACTGAGGTGTCCATGCCATATCAGCCGATCCTCTTAGAAAATCATGTAGCTCGTGAGTTAGGTGAGACTGATGCCGTTTTCGTTGGCGATTTTCTGATAGTACACCTTGCGCTGGTCGTTGATTTCGGCAACGAGGGTATCCACTTCCGCTGAGGGTTTGATCGCGGCGATATACCCGGTGTTGGTTTCCCCGATCAGGCCGCTGGACTTGGCTTCGCCAAGGTCCATTGCAAAAGCCGGCAATGCCATTAATAACGAAAACGACAGTGCACCCAGTATGGAAGACACATTGAGACGCATGTTGTACACCTCCTAAAAAAGTTCGCTGTCATCAGAAAACAGGGTATCAAGTTCCTTGTCCACCTTGACGCGAATTTCGTGTTCTATCTTGACATTCAGGTTGATGGTAATCGGTTCCTTCGGTGCATTAACCTGTACAGTCGGTGTGCAGGCGGCCGCCATCAATAACAGGCAAGAGCATAGGAATCTTCGCATTATGGCGCCCTCAAGTAGCTGCGATCCTGGCAGTAGAAACCGATGCAATAGTTCATTGCAAGCGTTTTTCGATTTTCTTCACCAACTTATCACTTAGTCGCAAACTTTGTAACAACGGATCGAGATTTTGTTCCAGATTAATATTGAAATTGACCGGACGACCTTCGTACAGTGTCGGATTATGACCCGCCAGCGATAGTCCCAGTTGCAGGTTTCCCGTTTTATCCAGATCAACCGTGCTACTCAACACCTGATACTGAAAATCACTAAGCAGGTCCAGCGCCATTGCCACTTCTGTGCTTTTCTCGCCCAGCGCTCGACTCGCGTCGTTGCGGATATAATGAATACTTCCCCCTGGCGGTAGCGCTCTTAAGTAACCCTTTTTGATAACAATTCTGCCGTCATCCAGTGTGACGGGCAGTTCGCCCTCCAACATCCCACTCGCCTGAATGTCCTCATCCTGTTGCAAGGCCACCAAGTCTGACAATTGCCATTGCTGTGCCCGTAGTGTGAGTGTATTGATGGGTGCGCCGAAATCCCAAAGTGCGGGTTCTGGCAGGAAAAGTCGGCCGCCGAACACGCCCGCGGAGAACTTCTCAAGTCTCACCGAAGGTTTTGTAATTGCCGTGGCTTTTGGCAGGGTTATGCTCGCCACAATGTTGTTCACTTCGAATCCCAGATCCAGTTTTTCAAGGGAAAACTCAACGGGCTGCACAGTTTTCCACCGCTCGACACCGGACCATTTGGCTAGCAGTGCAAGTTTTTCGAAATGATAGTCGTCAACCCTGCCTGATAATCCATGGAGCGTTAATTGCGATTGCTGTGTCCAGTTTGATCGCGCAGCATCGGCGCGCTTAAATGTGGTGTCGAGCTCTATATTTCCGGAGAGTATCTCCATGCCAGGGTGTAGCAATTCCAACTGTCCCAGCGGAGTTATTAGCGCTTTGGAAAAATAGGGCAGGTCCAGGCTCCGGACGCTCAGGCAGCCGTCGCCACTGCCTGTCTCCAGGTTCAAAGTGCCTGCCATATCCATTTTGAAACTTTCTGCAGTGTCTTTGATTTCCATGCTGAAAGAATTCTGTTCGACGTTACCGTGTTGCTTTATGGTCACCTCAAACTGCGGAAGTTGCTGCTTATGCAGGCGGGTCTGGATAGTCGTGCTGAATTCGCTGTCAAAGTGTAATTGATCCCTAGTGGCCAGAATGGCATCCAGGTGCAGCGCCTCCAGGCGAATCTGGGTGTTTGTGTCGCCCAGCACCAGCGAGGTGTTGTGTACCTCTGCGTGCCACTCGCCATCGTCACTGGCTGTAACGTTCACTGGCGTCCCGGCTTTCCCAGTGCACGGGTACAGTCTCTTTCCAGTGCAACCAGCGTTGCATGTTTTCTGGTAAGGATAGTTGATCGGTCCGGAGATGTCCTGAAAGTTGGAAGGGTTCTATGGTCAATTGACATTGTCCGCCCTCACATACTGCGGTGGTATTCAGATTTCCTGCGAAATCCTCGATAGTTCCCGGATAGTCCAGTTCCCGGATGGTATTAGCAATGTGGATGGTGGCCGCGAACGGCTGTAGTGCCGACCAACCGGGAGTCATAGGGATGCTGAGTGCGGTCGGGTGGCGGACTTGCGCCGAAAACGTGCTGCTACCCACTAGCGTCAGATATTCCAATGGCGACAATTCGGGTGCCAAGCCTGTTTCCACTACAAATTGGCGGAGCCAAATCAGGAAAGGTGTATGATGTAATTCTCCATGCAAAAGCCACTCCCACTCATCACTCCCGGCCGATTGTAGTTGCGCGGAGATCATCGACACCGCGGTTTCACCCTCGCGTTGAGCGATATCCATAGTCAGGGCGGGAGGGCGCTGACTGGTCCGCAACGCAACTGTGAATTCGCCGCCTGCCACTGCTGCTTCAAACTGCAGTTCCAGATGTCCCGCAACCAGCAAATGGCCCTTGGCGGATCGCACCGGTCCGCCTTGAGGGCGGTAATCAAGGTTCCATTGCATGATCCGCAACGCCTGCACGGGAAGCTGCGCGATCAAGTCCTGCAACATACTTTTAACATTGAGAACGATCGGGTCCTTATCGGGACTGGATGTTTTTTGCTCAACAGCAAGGTCCAGTCCGGACAGGGTGACAGATTGCACTTGTCGACTGATTAGCATGCGCCAGTCGTAGCGCACCTCAAGGGACGACAGTTTGGCATCATACGTAAGCCCCTCGTATTCACCAAGTAACCGGAGTTTGTCGAACCCTAAGCCGGCTTGGGGAAAATTGCAGCCCCTCGAATTCGATATCATCCACGCCATATTCCTGCAGGGTTTGCGTGGCCTGTTGCTCGAGTATCACAGGGAAGTGCTGATAGAGGTAGAAACTCACGCCCAGCAGGCTCAGAAACAGTAGAGCGAGGCTAGGTGCGTACTAAGCGGGACGCGGGTCATTGGTCTGAGTGTAATTTACTGCCATTGAATAGTAACTATGCAGTTTTCCTGCCTGAGCCTGTAGTATGTCGAATCCTGAAGCCGGAAAAATTGATATGGAGTCTGCATGAAAAAAAATCGGTTGGGAAAAAGCTCCATTGTGGTTTCGGATATCTGCATGGGCACCATGACCTTCGGTAACCAGGCGAATGAAAAGGCATCCTTTCGCATCATGGATATGGCCTACGACGCCGGGGTGGACTTTTATGACACCGCCGAAATGTACCCGGTGCCCCCCGATGTGAAATATGTTGGCGCGACGGAGGAAATCGTCGGTCGCTGGATGAAGACCAAGGACCGTGACTCGCTGATTATCGCCTCGAAAGTCGCTGGTCCCAGCCACGTGTGGATCCAGGCGCCCCTGCGTGGTGGCAAGACCGGCCTCGACAGGCACCATATCGTGCGCGCCGTGGAGAGCAGTTTGCGACGTTTGGATACCGATTACATCGACCTCTACCAAACCCATTGGCCAGATGCGGACTATCCCCACGAAGAGACCATGATGGCATTGGACGAGGTGGTGCGTTCGGGCAAGGTACGTATTCTCGGCTGCAGTAACGAATCTACCTGGGGCTTGACCAAGAGCCTGTGGGCGTCTGATATTAATGGCCTGGCGCGTTACGACACCATCCAGAACAACTTCAGCCTTAATAATCGTCGCTTTGAGGATGAACTGGCCCAGGCCTGTCGCCAGGAAAAAGTCAGTCTGCTGCCTTACTCGCCATTGGGTGGCGGGGTGCTAAGCGGCAAGTACAATGACGGCGCCTTTCCCGAAGGTGCGCGTTTTTCCATGTACCAACACGCGCCGCAGCGCCAGCAGGCGATGTTGCGCCGCTTCGTCAATGATAAAACGCTGGAGTCCACTCGCCGCTATCAGGAAATTGCCGCAGACCTGCAGATGTCTGTGGTTACGATGGCAATTGCCTGGAGCAAGCAGCACGATTTCGTGGCATCTACTATTGTAGGCGCCACCAGTCCCAAGCAGGTGCCGGAGTTACTGGCGGCAGCGGATGTCACGCTGACGCCGGAAACGCTGGCGCGTATTAATGCCGTATCGCAGGAATTGCTCTACCCGATGGGCTAGATCCGCCACTGGAAGCGCGCCGGAATGCTGCCAGGAATCCGAAATAGCGATGGCGCCCATTCGATGCGGGCTTCATCCACTTCGATAGCAGTGAAACGCCGTGCCATCTGGCTGAAGGCGATTTCGGCATTCATCTTTGCCAGATGCGATCCCAGGCAGAAATGTATGCCGCCGCCGAAGGAGCAGTGTTTGGCTTCATTGCGACCGATGTCAAAGCGGTCAGGGTCAGTAAACATCTCCGGGTCGCGGTTGGCCCCGATCAACACGGCCACGACCGTGGCGTTTGCCGGGATTGTGATGCCGCTAAACTCCGTGTCCTCCCACAATACCCTCAGGGTCATGGGAACCGAGGGCTCGAAGCGCAATACTTCCTCCACGGCCGTGCTTACCAGGGCCGGGTTTGCCGCCAATCGTTCGAACTCCCCCGGATAGCGGGCAAAGCAGACCATGCCATTGGCGATCAGGCCGATGGTTGTTTCCAGTCCCGCCACCAGCAGACCGATACATTGCTGCAACAGTTCATCGGTGCTGAGGCGGTCGCCCGCTTCTTCTGCCATTACCAGTTGGCCGAGGATATCGTCAGAGGGATGCGCGCGTCGTGCCTCTATCAGCTCCATCATATAGACAGCCAGTTCCATAATCGCCGCTTCGGACTGCTCCTGCAGGTGTGGAAAGGCATGTTTGGCGAGGCGGTAGGTCACCAGTGAAACCAGTTTGGTGAGCCGGTGACGGTCTTCGAAGGGCACGCCCAGCATGGCGCACATGGATGCTGCCGGTACCGCCAGCGCCAGGTCTGCCACCAGGTCCATCGCGCCAAGCGGGGTAACGCGGTCCAGCTCGCTGGTCACCAGCGCCTCAACGGCCGGTCGCATGGTGTTGAGTGCGCGTGGCGTGAACGCCTTGCTGACCAGATTGCGCAAACGATCGTGGTCAGGCGGATCCATGCGCAGCATAAATTTCGATGCCTCGGTTTCCGCGCGGGTCTCCTTGGGAATCAGGCCGTTCATGTCACGCATACCGCTGTGGCTATGCTTGAGTAGCTTCTGTACATCCACATACCGGGACAGGCGCCAGTCACCCAGCGGGGTGAGGTTGACCGGTTGGATATCGCGCAGGTGTCGGTAGAGTGCGTGCGGGTTGGGTTTCAGATCCGTGGTAGTGGGGTCTACCCCGTACCAGCCCGCAATGGTCTCGCTATTGCATGAGGTTTGTGCGCTGTCCATTGTGGATGTGTCCCTGCTCATACGCGAAAGCGATGCGCTCTAGTGTAGACTTGCTCCGGGGTCAGGTAAATCGCGTCTTTGCGTAACTCGCTGCTGGAGGCGAGACGTGAGCGAACTGCTTCTCGTGCCGATTGTTTTCGTCACCTCCTGCCTGGCGGCTGTCATGGGCATGGGTGGGGGCATGTTGCTGATCGCCATGATGCCCGGGGTGGTGCCAGCGGCGGCGATAATTCCCCTGCACGCCGTGACCCAATTGGCGAGCAATGTGTCCCGCGCGGCATTTGGCTGGCGCGACATTGACCTGGCCATTATTCCAGCGGTGCTGGTGGGAGCAGCGGCGGGCGCATGGTTGGGTTCCGGGGTATACCAGAGCCTGGATATGCACTGGCTTCCCGCTTTGATCGGAGTGCTCATTCTGGTATTTACCTGGGTGCCGATGCCCAGGATCCCCGGCGGAGGACAACTGTCCCTGGCGTCTGCTGGGTTTCTTCCAGACTGGACTGGGCATGGTGGCGGGGGCGACCGGACCGGTGGGCGCCGCCGTGCTGTTACGACGTAATTCCGGTCGCGATTGGCTGGTGGTTAATACTGCGGTGTATATGACACTCAATCACACTATACGCCTGGCGGCATTCCTCGCTATCGGATTCAGCTTTGCGCCCTGGTGGAAACTGGTGAGTGGCATGGTGCTGGCCGGGATTCTCGGTTCCTGGGTGGGAACGCAGCTGCGCGGTTTCGTGCCGCAGCTTGATTTTCAGCGCCTGTTCCGCTGGCTGGTGACACTGCTCGCGGCGCGCATGATCGCGCTTCCCATACTGAATCTGTTCTGAGTCAAAGAGGAGATATCCCATTATGAAACGCTGCATAATTCTTTTCTGTTTATCGCTCACCGCTTGTGCAGGTGATGACGCTCGCCACAGTCAGTCTGCCGACCGCGCGTATATTCAGACGGATCAGCGCCCGCTGGCCACTACCCTGGTTTACGAGTGTGCCGATTATGAATTTGTCGCCCGGCCGGGTCCGGATGAAATAGCCTTGTGGCTGGAGGATCGCTATATCGTTCTTCCCCACGTACGTAGCGGATCCGGCGCCCTGTACGAAAATGAGGATGTCTCATTCTGGAGCAAGGGTGATGAGGCGATGCTAACCGTGGCCGGGAAGAGTTACCAGAACTGCCACCTGCGTCCCTAGCAAGTGCCCTCGGAGAAGTCAGAAACGTACTAAAGATAGTTTTATAACCTATTGAAATATAAATAATAAATAGAGAATTTAATAGCTCTCTTACCAAGTCTCGCAGTATTGCGCTCAACCTTGATTAACATCAACGTACATAGGGTCACGGCCATTTATTATGATAACTGAAGCGCAAGTTATTGCTGCTTTGTTGACCATTAACAGGAGTGTAACAATGAAAAAGGCGTTAACGATGGCATTGGCCATGGGTTTGGCGGGTGGTAGTGCGATGGGGCAGGCTTATGAGCAGGGCGATTGGATCTTGCGAGCGGGCGCGACTACGGTTGCTCCCGATACCAAGAGCGATGATATCAACCTCCCCGGCGGGCTGGTGGCGGAAGCAGAGGTCGATAACGACACCCAGCTGGGCATCATGCCCGCGTATATGTTACTGACTCCTGGGCGATAGAGGTGTTGGCGGCGACTCCGTTCGAACACAATATTGAAGCCCAGGGCCAGGGCGCTATCAGCGGCACCAACCTCGATGCCGGATCCACCAAGCATTTGCCTCCGACGGTGAGTGTGCAGTGGTATCCCCGCGGCGGACAGAGCGGCTGGCAACCCTATATCGGTGCCGGTGTGAACTACACCATTTTCTTTGACGAAAGTACGGATGGGCAGTTGGTGGGCTTGCTCGGCAACCTGACCGACGGCGCGGTCAACGATGCTGACCTGAGCCTCGATGACTCGTTTGGCCTGGCTGCCCAGGCCGGTGTGGATATTCCGATCGATGAGCACTGGGCATTCAATCTTGGTGTCTGGTACATCGACATCAACACGGAAGCCGAAATTACCGCCAAAGCGAACGGCGCTACGGCCGCCAAGGTGAAGTTCGACGTCGAGCTTGATCCCTGGGTTTACAACGTGGGTATCGCCTACAAGTTCTGAAGATTCCCTGTGGCCGACTCACCTGCGGTCACAAGGTATCTCGCCCCGTCTTGTCGGGGCTTTTTTTTGCCTGTAAATCTAACGGTTCTGTCATTGGTCACTCAGTCGAACTGAATTCTAATGGTGCATCTGAGAGTGATCCGCGTGCTGATTGTGCGCGCCATGTCCGCTGTGGGCGGCGGTGATATACAGAGTCCATGCTCCCGATCCGATCAGCAGTACAGCGATCACTTGTTTCAATCCACGTCGTCGCAGGAACGCCTGCAAACCTTGTGCGCCCATGCTGGTAGCCAGCATTGCGGGCAGGGTGCCGAGGCCGAACAGCAGCATCATCAGCGCGGCTGTGGTTGCATCCTGCGCACGTGGCCGCCCACGCCAGGCTGCTGTAGATCAGGCCGCAGGGCATCAGGCCCCAGCACAGGCCGAGCGCGAAGCCCTGTGGCCAGCGGCGCAGCGGTAGCAATGTCGAAGAGAGGCGTTGCACCGGTTGCCACAGTCTGGCGCCGGCTCGCTCCAGCAGTGCCATGCCGCGCCACCAGTTGGCAATGTACAGTCCCATGCCAATCAGCAGCAGCCCAGCCAGATAGCGCAGGCCTATGGTCCATGCACCTGATATCGATACTTGCGGCTGCAAGCCCCAGTAATGCGCCCAGCAGCGTATAACTGGTGATGCGACCCGTATGATAGGCCACGGTGATGGCGGACGAGCGCGCGCCGCCAAGATTGAGCGCGGCGGCTATCCCGCCGCACATGCCCAGGCAGTGCCCGGCTCCGGACAGGCCAAGGATGAAGGCAGTACCGGCCTGTGTCGCATCAATCATGGTTTTTTACTGGCCGGCGACGCGGCTTCCTTGTCGCCAGCACGGGAGGATGTTGCCGGCTTCGTCCTCGGCCAGAATACGCCACGCCTCCTTGTCCAGATCGTCGTACTGGCCGCTGCCGATCGCCCACAGCAACAGCTTTATGGCCACTACGCAGAACAGTAGGGCGATGGGTATCAACAGGTAGAGACTATCCACGGAGTTTGTTCCTGTTTCCGACAGTTATCTATTTAACCGCAGCGAGTTCGCAACTACCAGCAGTGAACTCAGTGACATGCCGATAGCCGCTGCCCATGGTTGCACAAAGCCCATCGCCGCCAGCGGTATGGCGCAGAGGTTGTAGACCAGTGCCCAGGCAAAGTTCTGGCGCACGACGCGGCGGCAATGCCGGGCCTTGAGCACGGACTCGATAATCTTGTGCAGGTCGCCGCCGACAATGACGAAGTCGGCCTGGCTGCGCGCCAGGTCGGTGGCGCCGGCTACGGCGAAGGAGGCGTCGGCTATACCGAGCACGGGGGCATCATTGAGACCGTCTCCCACCATGGCCACCACTGCGCCGCTTTCCTGCAACTGTTGCACACGGGCCATTTTCTGCTGCGGCGTCTGGCCGCAGTTGACTGTTTCGATACCCAGTGCGCGGGCCAGTAGCGGGCCCTGGCTGGAACTGTCGCCAGTGAGTAATTCCACTTGCAGGCCCATGCGCATGGCACTGTTGATGACAGCGCCGGCCTCCGGTCGGATACTGTCATCGAGGCCTATCCACGCCAGTGCGGCACCGTCCCGGCACAGGCCGATCCAGTAGAGGTGATCGTCCGGTATTGCCGGGAAGTCCGGCACAAGTTCACGACAATACTGTGCACTGCCCATGCGATAGAGCGTCACCGGCGCAGCGGCGCCTCCAGTCCCGCACCCACCTGGTACGTGACCTCATCGAAACCGCCTGCCGCTTGTATAGACGAAAAGGCCTTCGCGACAGGATGGCTGGAGTAGTGTTGCAGGGCAGCCGCTACAGCCAGCAACGCCGGTCGGTCCATGTTGCCCAGGGGGTGTACCTGTGCAATGGCCAGATTTCCTTGAGTCAGCGTGCCTGTCTTGTCAAATAGCAGGTGTGTGCAGTCCCACAGTGATTCCAGTGCATTCTCGCCACGCACGATCACGCCGCGAGAGCGCAGTGCACTGGCGGCGCTGGTCAGGGCTGCGGGCGTGGCCAGGGCCAGGGCGCAGGGACAACTGACGACCAATACTGACAGGGTAATCCAGAAGGCCTTCTCGGGTGCCAGCTGGAGCCATACCAACGCAGTTGCGCCTGTCACCAGAAGCAACCGTCCGACAAACCAGGAGGCCATGCGATCCGCAAGTTTTGCCAGCCGTGGTTTACTGGTTTGCGCCACATCGACCGAGCGCTGCAAGGCGGCGAGGCGACTGTCTCGATAGTCGCCCAGCACCCTGGCCTGTAGTGCTGCCTCGACATTAACGGTACCGGCGTAGATGGTGTCGCCTGCCGCCACAGATCGCGGCAGGGGTTCGCCGTTAAAGGTATCTTCCTTGACCGCGCTGTCGCCCTTGCAGATCTGTGCATCCACCGGCACGGTCTCACCGGCCTTGACCATGATGGTTTCTCCCGCGCGCAGCGCAATACGTGCAACGGAGATCCATTGATCGTCGCGGCGCACGACTACAGCACTGGGCAAACTGCTCTCGGCGTCCAACCAGGTAAACAGTTGGCGTTGGCGTACCCGCCGCTCCAGAAAACGCGCGAGCAGCAGCAGGAAGGTGAACATCACCACCGAGTCAAAGTAGACCTGCCCGGTGCCACTGATCGGTGGCCCAGGCGCTGGCAAGAAAGGCCAGCCCAATAGCTAACGCGACGGGCAGGTCCATGACCAGCGAGCCCTTCTTGAGGTGGCGCCAGGCGGACGTGAAAAATGGCCGGGCTGAGTAGAACACAACAAAGGCGGCCACGGGCAGGCTGACCCAGCGCAGCAGCGCCTGGTACCGCGCATCAATGCCCTGGATATCGCCGGCGTGCAGTGCGATCGCGAACATGCCGACCTGCATCATGCCCAGTCCGGCCACCGCCAAACGGCGTAGATCAGTGCGGTATTCCGCAGCGGACTGCTGCCGGGCAGTGCTGGTCTGGAAGGGCCGGGGTCGATAGCCGAGCCCCTCCAGGCGGGCAAAAATATCGCTGAGCTGGCGCTGGTCCGGATCGAATTGAATATCCAGCCTGGCCTGTTGCAGGTTAACCAGGGCACGCGTTACTCCGGGTAATCCCGCCATGGACTGCTCTATCAGCCACGTGCAGGCGGCGCAGCTGATGCCACCGAGCAGCAGGCTGGCGTTCACCAGGCCATTGTCATCGATGGTGGTGAACGTGGCGGCCAGCTGTGGGTCATCGTACACCCGGTATTGCTCGACGGCCGTCGGTTCTGGCTGCAGCGGACGTTCGTTATAAGCGGTGCGTTGCCGGTAAAAATTTTCCAGGCCGCTTTGGGCAATCAGGCTGGCCACGGCGCGGCAACCAGGGCAGCACATGGGTCGAGCGGCGCCGCCCATGGTGACGCTGAGATCAACACCGTGCGGAATAGGCTCGCCACAGTGATAGCATGTCCGGGGCTCGTCCAGTATCCGGAGGTCACTCGCGGGGTACATTGTCGATATCTGCGGCTTGCACTGACCCGTCCAGGCGCCAGCCGTTTTCTCGCGGTTGCTCAAGCCTCCAGTGCCAGTGGGGAGCAATCCCCTGCGCCAGGGTGCCGCTGTATACGTCAGGGCTGACGCGTGCCAGTGTCACGGTGAAATCCCTGTCGGCTTCCATGGGGTGCGATAGCAATAATTGAAGTTCCGTATCAGTGACGGGACCTGCCATCTTCACCCTGACTGAATCGGCACTGAACTGCAACGTGGCGGATATGCCCAGTTGTGCCGCACGTTGCTCTTTCTCCAGCTGGCGGTTGATGGCCAAACCATCCTTGTAGTAATCCTGCACCACCAGATCATCGGCGCCCCGATGGGCGATATAGGCGGTGGCGAGTGCCGCTACGACCACACTGGCCGGTAATGCAATCAGGAACCAGGGCCAGAACTGGCGATACCAGGGCTGCGTATCCCCGCCGGGCAGTGGTTTTATCACAGTGGCTTCAGAAATCGGGATTCGGTACTGGTATGCAGAGTCGGTGTGTCGGTGGCCACTACATCAAACGTGAGTGCCGTATTCGGGCTGGTCAGTAGTTCGGGTGGTACGCGTACCCGCAAGCTGATGGCCCGGATTTCGCCGCCGTTCAGTGTATGCAGGGTCTCACCGATGATGCGTGGCGCCATCAATACCCGAGATGCCCAGTTCAAACTCGTGCATTTCGCGGTCCATGTTCACCAGTTGCAGTGTGTAGATGTTTTCGATGGCGCCGCTGTCTGTAGTGACAAACAGCTGATTGCGATCATGGATCGCGGTCAGTTCCAGCGGCACACGACTGAACATAGTGTAACTGAACACTCCGACCATTATGGCCAGCACCGCGGCGTAGCCGATAATACGGGGGCGCAGCCAGTGCGTGTGCCCTCCCAGCAGTTCGCGTTCGCTGGTGTAGCGGATCAGTCCGCGGGGATAACTCATCTTGTCCATGACCGAGTTGCAGGCGTCCACGCACAGGGCGCAACCGATACATTCGTACTGCAGGCCGTCGCGAATATCGATGCCCGTGGGGCAGACCTGCACGCAGAGTTCGCAGTCGATACAGGCACCCAGGCCCAGGGTCGCAGGATCCGCATCGCGCTTGCGCGAGCCGCGCGGTTCGCCTCTGCCAGTGTCATAGGAGACGACTAAGGTATCGTGATCGAACATCACCGACTGGAAGCGGGCGTAAGGACACATGTACTTACATACCTGCTCGCGCATCCAGCCTGCATTGATATACGTTGCCAGGGTAAAGAAAACGATCCACAGCAGTGCCCACTTGTTGAGGTCCAGACTCAACAGATCTGGCAGCAGTTCCCTTATGGGATAAAAAGTAGCCGACGAAGGTAAAGCCGGTGACAAAGCCGACGAACAACCACGAAGCGTGTTTCGCAGTTTTCCGCGTGAATTTCTCCACTGACCAGGGCGCCTTGTCCAGCTTCACTCGCTGGTTGCGGCTGCCTTCTGTTTTCTGCTCCAGCCACATGAAGA
Organism: uncultured Gammaproteobacteria bacterium; assembly: GCA_963844975.1. Lineage (GTDB taxonomy): Bacteria > Pseudomonadota > Gammaproteobacteria > Pseudomonadales > Halieaceae > Marimicrobium. The sequence continues at coordinate 20,376 of CAWJQO010000017.1, forward strand.
TACTGGTCCACACCGTTTGCGGACAGGTGTAGCCACACCAGACACGGCCGGCGAATGTAGTCACAGCGAACAGGGAAAAGGCTGCGATAATCAGCATGAATGCCAGCATGGGGAAATCCTGCGGCCAGAAGGTCAGGCCCAGGATATCGAACTTGCGCTCCGGCAGGTTGAACAGTACCGATTGCCGCTGATCCCAGGAGAGCCAGGGCAACAGAAGATAGCCCAGTAGCAGCGGCCAGCCGGTGAACAGGCGGATACGCTGGAAGAAGCCCTCAATTTTGCGGGTATAAATCTTTTCGCGACGCTGATACAGGTCGATTTCGCCGACCTCAGCTGGCGCGACCTCCTGCAGATCGATCAGATCATGCTTGGACATGGTGCTCTTCCGTGGCTGGGTTATCCAGTCTGTGTTGGCTCCGTCCCTGAGCCAATACAAAGATGATATGCGTGTAAACCTTGGGCTCGCTTACTGATTCAGTCCATAGACATACGCGGCCAGGATATGAATCTTGTCTTCACCCAACAGCTCTTTGTGTGCGGGCATGACGCCGTTTCGCCCTGCGCGCACGCTGTGGCTGATTTGCTCGGCACTGCCACCATACAGCCAGATGCCATCTTTCAGGTTGGGAGCGCCCATGGCTGTATTGCCTGCCGCCTCTGCGCCATGACAGGCTACGCAATAGGTCTGGAATACCTGTGCTCCCGCCGCTACCCGGGAGTCATCGGCCTCGCGTCCATTGATTGATAGAATATAGGCAGTGACGTCGGTTACGCCCTGTTCTCCGATAACACCACCCCACGGCGGCATCGCTGCCTGGCGGCCCTCAGTAATGCTGGTCCTGATGTCCGCCGGACTGCCCCCATAGATCCAGTCGCCATCGGCGAGGTTGGGAAAGCCGTAACTGCCTTTGGCATCAGCGCCGTGGCACTGCGCACAGTTGTTAGCGAACATGCGCATGCCCATCTTGCGCACAGCAGGGTCGCTGGCGATTTCTTCTATCGGCATCGCCAGGTAGCGATCGCGCATTGCGCGGAATCTTTCGTCAGCGGCAGAGACTTCACGCTCGTGTTGGCCAAGCTGCGTCCAACCCAGCAGTCCGGGGAAGTTACCCATGCCGGGGAAGACCACCAGATAGCCCACTCCCCAGACGATAGTGAGGACAAACATGTAGAACCACCAGGCGGGCAGGGGGTTGTCATACTCCTCAATGCCATCGTATTCATGGCCGGTCTTGTTATCAGCGGACTGTTGTTGTTCGCGCTTGCGGTTGGCAAACAGTAGCCAGGTGATACCCACGATGGTTATCGTCGTGAGAACAATGATCCACATACTCCAGAAACTAGTCATGCTGCGACTCCCCCCGCATGGTGCGTTGATTCAGCTCCTCATCTGCAAATGGCAGTTTAGCTGCCTCATCAAAGGCCTTTTTACGCTTCTTGCTGTAAGCCCAGATACACAGGCTAATAAACGCCACCATCAGGAAAGCGGTGCTGAGACCTCGCAGGTCGTTAATGTCCATAGCAGTTGCCCCCGACCTAACGTTTGGATTGCAATAGCGTGCCCAGCTGTTGCAGGTAGGCAACCAGGGCATCAACTTCTTTTTTACCCGTGACGGCAGCAGCCGCTGTGGCGATATCCTCGTCCGTATAGGGGACACCAACCGTGCGCAGCGCGGCCATTTTCTTGCCGGTTTTCTGGCTGTCGATCTCATTGTCAAACAACCACTGAAAGGCGGGCATATTTGACTCTGGAACAACATCCCTTGGGTTGTAAAGGTGAGCCCGGTGCCAGTCGTCACTGTAACGTGCGCCGACGCGCGCAAGGTCGGGGCCAGTACGTTTGGAACCCCACAGGAACGGGTGGTCGTAAACGAACTCACCCGCGACCGAAAAATGGCCATAGCGCTCGGTCTCGGCGCGCAAGGGTCGAATCATTTGGGAGTGACAGTTATTGCAGCCCTCGCGGATGTAGATATCGCGGCCCTCGAGTGCCAGCGCCGGCAGTGGCTTGAGGCCCGCAATCGGTTCGTTGGTTTCCTTGGCGAACATCAATGGCACCAGCTCAACCAGGGTGCCAAAGCTGAGCGCCACGATAATCAGGATGATCATCAGGCCAATATTTTTCTCAACTGCATCATGCTTCATGGTCTGCTCCTTACGCCGCGCTTGCTGTAGCCGGGATCGCCTGTGGCTCGACATCCCTGCGGCTGGTCATGTACACGTTGTAGGCCATGATTAACATGCCGCTGAAGAAGATGGAGCCGCCGATGAAGCGCACCACGTAGCCGGGATAGCTGGCCGCAACTGCCTCAACAAAGCTGTAGGTCAAGGTGCCGTCCTGGTTGTAGGCGCGCCACATCAGTCCCTGCAGGATGCCATTGACCCACATGGAGACGATGTAGAGCACAGTGCCTATGGTGGACATCCAGAAATGCGTATTGATGAGGCCGGTGCTGTACATTCGCGTCTTGCCAAACAGGATGGGGATAAGGTGATACATGGCGCCAATGGAGATCATCGCCACCCAGCCCAGCGCGCCCGAATGCACATGACCAATGGTCCAGTCGGTGTAGTGCGACAGGGCGTTGACGGTCCGAATGGACATCATCGGGCCCTCGAACGTTGACATGCCATAGAAGGACAGGCTCACCACCAGGAAGCGCAGAATCGGGTCTGTGCGCAATTTGTCCCACGCGCCAGACAGCGTCATGATGCCGTTGATCATGCCCCCCCAGGAGGGCGCCAACAGGATGATGGACATCACCATGCCCAGGCTCTGGGCCCAGTCCGGCAGGGCGGTATAGTGCAGGTGGTGCGGGCCGGCCCAGATGTACACTGCGACCAAAGCCCAGAAGTGCACGATACTCAGGCGGTAGGAATACACGGGGCGTTCGGCTTGCTTGGGCACGAAGTAATACATCATGCCCAGGAATCCGGCGGTGAGGAAAAAACCCACCGCGTTGTGTCCGTACCACCACTGCACCATGGCATCGACAGTGCCCGCGTACACTGAATAGGACTTGGTTATGTTGACGGGTATGGCCATGCTGTTAATGATGTGCAGCACCGCTACCGCGAGGATATAGGCTCCCAGAAACCAGTTCGCCACATAGATATGATCGGTTTTGCGCTTTACGATGGTGCCAAAGAAGACAATGGCGTAAACCACCCATACCACAGTGATGAGTATATCGATAGGCCACTCCAGTTCAGCGTATTCCTTGCCCTGCGTTATACCCAGGGGCAGGGTGATTGCGGCCGCCAATATCACCAGTTGCCAGCCCCAAAAGGTAAAAGCGGCCAGTTTGTCGGAAATCAGTCGTACCTGACAGGTACGCTGCACAATGTAATAAGACGTGGCGAAAAGCGCTGAGCCGCCAAAAGCAAAGATGACAGCATTGGTGTGCAGTGGACGCAGGCGACCGAACTGTAGCCAGGGCAGGTCAAAGCCCAGTGCAGGCCATGCCAGTTGGGCGGCGATGAGCACACCTACCAGCATGCCGACGATGCCCCATACGACCGTCATGACGGCGAACTGGCGCACCACCTTATAATTGTAGGTGGGGTGTTGCAGTGCAGAGTTAAGCTCGCTCATGGTTTGATTTCCAGTAAAATATCCATATTCGGGTGTGGCTGCTATTGCTGCAGCGCTAGTCTGTAAAGGCCGGTGCCGCACCAAAATCCCAGAGGATGACGGAACCGACCATAAGGCATATCAAGATCACCATGGCAATGGCCAGCACCGCGCTGGAGAACAGAAAGCCACGCTCTTCGTGGGATATTCATGACAATGGGAATACCCAGATACATCAGGTAGACAGCCCAACTGAGTGCGACCACGCCAATCAGCATATCCAGCCACAGTATGCGGGTGGAAGCCGGTGAGTCCGGCAATAAACAGCGGTGTGGCGGCGAATCCGGCAAGTACGATGCCGCGGGTGACGGTTGTTTTTGCGCCATAGGTAGCAGCCATCCAGTGGATGCTGTAACCGATAATGGCCACGCAGGCAACCATGGTCAGATAGAACAGGATACAGATCTGGCGCGCGCTTTCGCGTGTGAGCCGGATCGGTTCACCGTAATCACCGACGGTCCAGCCAATCACTGTGGTCCCGTAGTACCACGCAACCGCAGGCAGTATGGCCAGAATGCAGGGGTACAGTAGCAGGGTGCGTAAAGTACTCTCGGGCAGTGCAGCGATGGTTCGCCACTGTGTGCCGGGTTTGACTAATAAGCCAAAGGTATGCTGAATCATTGGGTAAAGCTCTCCCCGAAAGTGGCTTTGATTATGCCAACAAGAACATTCTAGATGCTCACGAAAAAAACCTATTGATTTGAATCAAGTGACTGCCGGGAAAGGCGAGCTGGAAAATTCAGGCGGCGACATTCGCCATGTTGCGTACTCCCTGAATGTCCAGAATTTCAATTTCCTTATTGTCCACATGAAGAACCTCCATCTTCTGCATACGACTGAATACCCGGCTGACGGTTTCTACCGTCAGTCCCAGATAATTCCCGATATCGACCCGGGACATGGGTAGCCGAAAATGCGTCGCGCTCAGCTTGCGCCTGGCATTGCGGGCGGAAATGCTGAGCAACAGGGCCGCCACGCGTTCGTCCGCAGAATTTTTGCTTAACAGGGTGATCAGCACCTGGTCTTCAGTGATTTCCCGGCTCATGAGCTGGAAAAAGTGGCGCTGCAGGTTGGGCATCAGGCTACTGAGCTTCGCCAGGGAGGAGAAGGGGATTTCACAAACGGCGGACGTTTCCAGGGTTTTGGCAGAGGAGGCGTGGGTATTTTTGCTGATACCATCCATGCCCAGTATTTCTCCGGGAAAGTAGAATCCGGTGACCTGTTCCCTGCCGTCGTCCGTTGTTTTGTATGCCTTGAGTGTGCCCGAGCGCACTGCGTAAACCGATTGGAAATCGTCCCCCTCCCGGTACAGATGCTGGCCCTTCTGCAGGGGTTTGCTGCGCTGGATGATGTCATCCAGTTGCTGTATATCGTCACTTTCCAGCGCCAGTGGCAGGCAGATACTATTGAGTCGGCAGTTGCCACAATTGACCTGGTAATCATGGGTGCAGGCTCTAAATCCCTCATCGTGGGCGGTCTTGGTAATGTGCAGAGTCATGGTCGAATTCCTCGGGAGAATTCGACCAAGTATAGCCGATATTGGGCGCAGGCTGAACTGTGAATGGCGGCTAAAGAGTGGCAGAAAATCCAGGCGGCGGTTGGTCCCCCTCACGGGTATCCAGATAGGCGTCAAATAACATGCAGATGTTGCGCAAAAAGGGTCTGCCACGGTGGCTGACCTGTATCTCCTGTGCATCTATATGCACGAGGCCGTCCGCTTCCATAGCGCGCAACATCAGCAGTTCCTGGTGAAATGTCCTGGAGAACTCGATACCAAAGCGCCGACTGCACTCCGGGATGTCCAGCTTCAGTTCACAGATCAGACTCATGATGATATAGCGCCGCAGCTTATCCTCGTGGCTGACCCTGAAGCCGCGGGATGCGGGATGCTCGCCTTGGTCCAGGCGTGCATAGTAAGCGTCCAATTCACGCTCATTCTGTAGATAGAAGTCACCCATCTGGCTGATGGCCGAAACGCCCAATCCCAGCAGGTCGTCGGCCAGCAGCAATGAATAACCCTGGAAATTGCGTTGCAGTCGTCCCTCCTGCTGGGCCAGCGCCAGTTCGTCATGCGAAAGTACATAATGGTCCATGCCGATATGCAGGTACCCAGCCTCCTGCAAGCGATGGCTGATCAACTGTTGCAGCAGCAGCTTTTCATGCGGCGAGGGCAAATTCAGCCGATCAATGGCGCGCTGGCTGCTGAAGCGCTCGGGCAGGTGGGCATAGTTATAACAGGCGATACGGTCCGGCCGCAGTGCGATCACCTTGCGCAGCGTCTCCTCCATGGAGTAGCGGTCCTGATGGGGCAGGCCGTAGATCAGGTCGAAACTCAGAGAGCGGAAGTCGTGGCTACGGATGCAATCCACCAGTAACTTGATCTGAGAGTAAGGTTGAATACGGTTGATTGCCTTCTGCACCAGCGGGTCAAAGTCCTGGATACCAAGGCTGATACGATTGAAACCCAGTCCCTTGAGCAGGGCGATAGTGTCGAGATCAATGCCTCTGGGATCGATTTCTATGGAATACTCGCGATAACCTTTATCCAGCAAGCGAAAATGACTGGCCAGCATATGCATCAGCTCGGTGATTTCCGCGTTGTCCAGGAAGGTTGGTGTGCCGCCACCCCAGTGCATCTGGGTCACCGGGCGGTGCTTGCCGACCAGCAGTGACTGCATGTCTATTTCGGTTTGCAGGCGTCGCAGGTAGTCGCGCGCAGCGTTTTTCTCTCGGGTTACAATTTTATTACACGCGCAGTAGTAGCAGATGTCATCGCAGAACGGCAGATGAACATAGAGTGACAGAGGGGCGCTCTTGTGCTCGCCGTCACTGTTCTGCCAGTTGTAGTATTGGTCCCGCGGAAAGTCCTGGTGAAACTGCGGCGCCGTTGGGTAGGACGTGTAACGGGGTCCCGGGCAGGCATATTTCGCCGCCAGACTCAGATCTGCCTGATCTACAGGTGAAACAGAGGCCGCATCAAGCAGGTCATCGGGGAAACTTGTCATCTCTGGTACAGCGTGTTGTGTCGGCGTATGGGACGATAGCAAGATGCCCAACTAACTGTGTTGATCCATGTCAAAGCCCTGGAGCCTCCTGGCCCCGGCGCGTGTCATCAGCCCAGGGAGGCCACACTCTTTAGCACCAGCCGCACCAGTTCCGCCTGGCGGGACACACCTGTCTTGGCAAAGATGGACTTGAGCTGCGCCCTCGCCGTGTGTTGCGAAATGGTCTGGGCGGTAGATACCTGCGCCAGACTAAGGCCGCGGGCCAGCAGCGTGGCGAGGTTGGCCTCCGCCGGGGTCAATGCAAATAACTCGCCAAGAATCTGGCGCGAAGTGGATTCATGCAGATCGGGATCGCTGATAAACACCGCCGCAGAGGGACTGGACTGACCTTCACTCCACTGCGATGCTGGCACCGGCCGAATGACCAGGCCCAGGTCTGACCGCCCGGCAGGGCGTGGTACGCGCAGCGCCCGCACCACGGAGGTTTCCCCCCGCTGTTGCGCCTTGATAATGGTGGCCAGGGCCTGTTGTAACTCCTTATTGATATCCCGACCCTCAATGTGCAGGCGACCATCACGCAGGCTGATGCCCTCGCCCTGGTCGAGCAGGGCCCGACCCACTGCATTGGTTGTCAACAACCGCCCCTGTTCATCAAGTATTATACTGGCAACCGAAAGCTGACTCACGGCGCCAGCGTAGACATCGCGCTCTGAAGTCATGCGATTCAGCTTGGCGTAAATCTCGATGGCCCGTCTCAGATGCGGAGTCAGAAGAGTGAGTAACTGTCGTTCGCGTAGCTTGAATCGCTCCTCGCTGCTGCGGCGCGAGCAACGCAGCCGGGCTAGCATGCCCCCTGGTTCAGCAGTATCAACGCCAAGAATTCGGAACAGGCCTATGGGCTCAAGGTAGTGAAGGTAGTAATCCGATGTCACCAGATCCTTGTCCGGCAGTATGTCCTCCAGCGTAATAACCTTGTCCAGCGGCAGGTTGATAAAAGGGTCCAGAGAGAAGAACTGCTCGCGATAGGCACAGACTTCCCAGTCGTTGGGATCAGCCAAGGTCGAATCGTGCCTGCGACGGTCCTGATCGGGGCGTACGCAATTGAGTATGACGCCCTGGTCGTCGGCGGTCGGCGGGCGCAGTACCAGCGAGACCACTTGGGCATCCAGTGCTTCGCGCAGGGCGGGCAGGGCGCTTTGCCAGGGCTGCTCCTCCAGCGCGCCCTGATAAATCAACCCGACGAGTTGGCTGAAATCGCTGTCAATGCGTTTGGCTGTCATCGCCGGTCTGTCAGGTTATTTCTCGAGACTGGAGAGGTCAGCCGTAACCTCCGCCAGAGGTTTGGGTCTGCCCACACCCCAGCCCTGCAGATAGTCGACGCCGATCTCTTCCAGTTTAACGATGATTGCATCACTCTCGACTGATTCCGCGATGGTTTCCTGTCCCAGGAAATGCGCCAGATCGTTGATGGAGCGCGCCATGGCGTAGTCGCTGCGGTTTTCAGCAATGCCAGTGATGAAACTACCGTCTATCTTTACATAGTCGACGGGTAGTTCGCGCAAATAATTGTGGCTGGCCAGACCCGTGCCAAAATCGTCGATGGAAAATTTGCAACCCAGATTCCTGAATGAGCGTACGAAGTCGGCGGCCTTGACCAGATTGGAAATAGTGCCAGTCTCGGTGATTTCGAAACAGAGTCGACTGGTGCCGACGCCAAATTCCGAAATCTGCTCCAGCAGATACTCCATAAAGCTGTCGTCTGTAACGCTTGTGCCGGACAGGTTAATGGCCAAATGGGGTACGACTTTTTGATCGTCCATCAATTGGCTGATCCAGGTAAAGGCCTCGCGGACTACCCAGCGGTCTACCAGCGTCATGAAGCCATAGCGCTCCGCCGACCGGATAAAGTCCCCGGGTGAAGAGAAGGAGCCATCCTTATTAACCAACCCCAGCAGCAATTCATAGTGCAGCGTGGCTGTCGTGCGATCGCTGATAGCAGTTTGCAAGATGGGCTGAGCGCGCAGGATAAATCGGTCAGAAGCCAGAGCATTCTCCAGGTCCCGTCGTGTCCGGGTCTTTTCGCGTTTATAGTCACTGACTCTGCTTTGCGCCTCCTCGAACTGCACTACCCGATTGCGCCCCTGCTGCTTGGCATGCCTCATGGCCGATCGGGCGGCGTCAACGATCTCCTCGACGTCGGGACTGTGCTCGAGAATAGCGGCGACTCCGATGGAGACAGTAAAGCTGACGTTTTCGCCATCGATGTCCATAGAGCTGGCTTCAATATCGCTGCGTATTTTTTCTGCGATCTGCATTGCGTCAGCCATGGAGCGATCGAGTAATAAAATCGCGAATTCGTCAGCCTCCATTCTGGCGGAGGAGGATTTCTTGCCATGTAACTGGGCAAGGAGTTTGGCAAATTCCAGTAGCACCTGATCGCCGCTGATGCGGTCATAAACTTCATTGACCAGCTTGAATTGGTCGATGTTTAAATAGAGTACGGCGTGTTGGGCGTGCTTGAGTTGACTGTGACGCAGAGCGCGCCCTATCTGGTCATTGAAAGTGTCACGATTGATTAACTTGGTCAGTGCATCGTGATTACGGGCGAAGCTAAGGGATTTCTGTACGTGTTCCAGAGTGTGGTACATACTCTGGTCGACAGTGGCCAGCCTGTCCGTCGGCGCTGGTGGTTGTACGCCCCGGCTTAATTGCCTGGCCAGTTTTATGGCGCTTAAGTCTGCGACTTTCTGGCCTCTTTCGTTGACAAAAATATAGCGATCGCGCGTCGGGCTTCTCCAGGCGAGTTGCATGCGCTTTTTTTGGCCGCCTTTGTCGCGGTAGGTAAGCCAACTGTTTTTCTCCAGCTGTTCAACGCGATTTACCCAGCGGCGCAGTCGTGGTAGGTCCTCAATTCTGGCGCGTACTTCTGCGGGCTCAGGTTCCAGGTTTGACTGTTCTTGCCTGACCGGCGTGGTTTCAACTTCAACATTCCCTGCCAGTATGTTGCGTAATTTCTCCAGCACTTCCTCGTGGGCGATATTGGTAGGCAACGCACTTGAAATTTGTTGGCCGATCAGGTCTATAAACGGCTCTGCTTCCATGCTTCGTTGCATACTCATGTCATCATTAAGCTCGCCCTGCTGCCGTTCCTTCAGCCACAAGCACAGAAGATCGAGTGTCCTGACCTGTTCTGCCCAGGCTGGGCTATCGGGACCGTCCCTGACATGAGAGAGCACCAGCAAGTCACGCCAGCCGGTATCGATAAGATCCTGCAGCACTTTTGGCGCCGCCGGAGGCCGGATTCTGGCGCTGATTAATTTGCTCACCTCGCGCTTTGCCTCTGCCAGTTTTTGCTGTCCCTCCTGTGTGCGCACCACCCTGTTGATATTGCGTTCCAGTGCGCGCTCCTGCTGTATCAGCAGCTTTTCAATCTTATCCAGCGCCGTGTCGAATACTGAAGCATCGTTTTCGTAATCGCAGATAATGTCATCGACAATATTGTTGATACGGCTTTCCAGAACTTTGTTGGGAAAATTGGCTGAGCTGGCAAGGCGGGAGAGCTTATCGACCACGTTTCGAGCGCTATGACTTTGATCGACGAAAAATCGAGGATCCAGCAGTGCCAGCTTGGCCAGGGGGATTTGCAGATTTCCCAAAGACGGTTTCAGTTCGGTGCTGACGTCCAGCTGCGACTTTATAGTACCAAACAGGTTGTCGACCATGTCGAGTTGATTGAGGCTATCAGCAGTCAGGCCGCTGCTGTTCTGGAGGATGCCAATGTGGTCCTTGTTGCTCGCCAGGTACGCGCGCAGGGATTCACTCTGTTGTACGTCTTCCCGCGCCTGAGAATTTCGTTGCAATGCACTAAGTGCCCTGGCGATGGCTTGGGCGTCCGCCAGCCTGCTCTGGTCCAGCTCGGTGCTGGCTACCGTAGCGCCGTCCCAAGTACCGCTCATGGCAACGCCTCTGGCCAATACATTGCCATCGGCCAATCCTTCGGCTTCGCGCTTGAAATTAAGGGCATCAATCACAGAACGGTAAAGAGTTGGCAGGATTGACGTTGCCCAGGCCGCCGCCGGGTTGGTCCCCGATTTGTCGGTGAAACTGGTTGAGTTCGTTGAGTGCTGAGATGTGAGTGGTGGCATGACGTCTGGCTGTACCTCCGGTTGGGTCTCGGGCGATTTGGCCGCGCGTTTTTTTGCTTCTGGCCTGCGGTCAGTCGGTTGCGCTTGAGCAGGCTGCCTTTATTCTGAATCTCTTTCTCGATATTGGGTAGCACTCCGTGCTCCGACAGCAAACTATTCAGTGGCCCGTAGTAGTCAGCCAGCTGCCGGATAAAACGCTTGGCAAAATAATCGAAGATATGGGAGAGCACGCTCTGGGGGATGGCTTCCTCCTTCAAGGCACGCTGGAATGCCCGACACAACTGCCGTACATGAATCGGTAGCCGAACGCGGTTTGGGTCTGCATCGATGAGAATCGCCAGACGCAATGTAAGCGCTTCAAGTGCCAATTTGTGCAGGTCCTCCCCCAGGCTGACCGTGCGATCAATGGCCAGAAAATCCTCGAATTCCTGCGGGTCTATCAGGTTAAGCTCGTCGGTGCTGCCGAGTGTGTACTGCCACAACTGGTCGTCATTGGACTGCGGGGTCAAATCCCTGAAGTAGTCGGCAACCTGTTGGAGCAGTCGTTGCGCGATATTGGCGCTTCTGCGCTGCAGGGTGATCGCCGCATCATAGTGAGGATTTGCAGCGCTATTGAGCAGCTTGATGCGCGAGGAGATGTCCAGTATGTATCCGGCAAGATCGGTAAAAAATGGCGTCAGGGCATCTTTCAGTTCCTCCAGACTTTGCTTTTCGAGGGTCGCCAGGAGTTTGGTGTACTCTGCGGTGGCGGCCACTATTGCCGGGCCTGGTCCGCGTGGTGTCGCTGGCTCAGCTAGCGGATGTGACAGCGGCAACTGTAGTCGGCCAGTCGCGTGCGGCCGTAACCTGGGAACTGGAAGCTGAACCAGAGCCGGGCGCAAATCCTGCGGCGATGGCTTCACGATACCGCGCTGCCAAATCACTGTCGGACGAGGCAAATTCCAGCGTAATACAGTCATCGCGCAGCCTGGAAACCCTGACCCTGGCGTCTTCAAGTGGCATCTGTGCTAAGCCAGTATCAGGGATAGACAGCGTCGCCACGGCGCCTGCTTGAACATTGATCGGGGCGGTAGTGTCCCGCGTGTCCAGAGTCTGCACTGCGTCAAGTTGCAGGCGCCCGTCCAGCAGGGAGGATAATTGACCTGCCAGCCGCACCGCATCATCCAGTACGAGGGTAGCCGAAAGCTTTCCTGATTGTGCCGGGGCGTTGGGCATTGGACCTCTAATGGTGCTTGTTCCGGCAGCGCATGGTAAATTTCATGCGCTGTCACAATTGCTCTGATAGGAGTGGCAGAAGTATACCTTGATATGCCACCGCCACAAGCAGCCACGTTCTTTCACTGACTGACTGAACGCTGCTTGCCAGAGTGTCCAGTGTCTGCGTATTGCGGTCGTCAAGGTTTGGCGTTGGCAGCCAGCAGAAAGGCGGGTTTTTCACCGCCGCCGTGGACGGCAAAGTTGGTACCACTGACATAGGATGCCAGCGGTGAGGCAAGGAACAGGCAGGCATGACCGACATCGGCGGGCACCGCCATGCGACCCAGGGGAATGGTGGCTCCCACAGCGGCAATGCCGTCTTTATCGCCATAGTGCAAGTGGGCCTGCTCAGTCTCTGTGAGGCCGACGACCAGCGCGTTGACGCGCACCTTGGGCGCCCATTCCACAGCCAGCGAGGTGCCCAGATTCACCAGGCCCGCCTTGGCGGCGCCATAGGCGGCGGTCCCGGGCGAGGGACGAATCGTGCTGACGCTGGCGATATTGATAATGCAGCCACCCCACGACTGTTGTTGCATGACCCTGTTAGCCACCTGGCTGAAGTTCAGCGGCGCGATCAGGTTGAGCCGGATGATGGCTTCAGAAAAGCGCGGTGATGCTGTGGCCGCCTCGGCATAGGGCGCGCCTCCGGCATTGTTCACCAGCACATCAAGGCGGCCAAAATGCTGCACCGCGAATGCCACACAGGCCTCGATCTGCTCGTAGTCCCGGACGTCGCAGGCGGTGAACAGGGCTTTGCGCTCACCGCTGTGAGGGAGGGATTCAGGCGCTGATCTGCCACAGATTAGCACGTCTGCGCCGGCCTTGAGAAAGCATTCGGTGATTCCCCTGCCTACACCCTTGCCGCCGCCCGTGACGATTACTGCCTTGCCGCTAAAATCCAGCACGTTGTCCATAGCATGTCTCCTGATGACAGATATTAGTGCGAGATGGCCGCGACAGTTCGCCGCGCTTGAGATCAGACCGCGATTTACATAATATGCTCGGGCTGAGCGTATCCTAACTGAATTCCCATTGGCTGGAAATTTCAGGATGGATCTCAGTCACAAGCCCTCGGGACAATCCATTAGCGGTTGGAAATACTGTACTGCCTGGCAGCCGCACTTCATCGGGAACACGCTCTATGACAATTGAAAGCTTACCCGTGCTCGCCATTCTGGGCGGCACCGGCGATTTGGGTACTGGTTTGGCCCGGCGCTGGGCGCAGGCCGGATACCAGGTCATTATCGGCTCGCGCACACTGGACAAGGCCGAGGCCGCGGTCGCCGATTTGCGCGAAGTCATGGCTGAACGCGGCGTTACAGCAGTAAGCGTGCGCGCAATGGAAAACCTGGCAGCTGCCGAGGCTGCCGCTATCGTGACGCTGACAGTACCTTTCAGCCACCAGGCGGCCACGCTTGGAACTGGTAAAGCCGGCCCTGCAGGGCAAGATACTGATCGATGTGACCGTGCCCCTGGTGCCACCTAAAGTTGCCCGGGTACAGTTACCCGCACAGGGCAGCGCCGGCCAGATCGCACAGGAATTGCTGGGTGAAGGGGTTGACGTGGTATCCGCATTCCAGAACGTGGCCGCCGTCCACTTGCAGGAGGGTCACGGGCTCGAATGCGATGTATTGGTCACTGGTAACAAGAAGGCCGCCCGCGATGAAGTGGTCAAGTTGGTTGAGGCTGCGGGAATGCGCGGTTTGCATGCCGGCATGATAAACAATGCCGCTGCCGCTGAAGCCCTGACCTCAGTGCTGATTACGATCAACAAGCAGTACGGTTGCCACGCGGGTATTAAAATTACCGGGTTGGACGACGCGCACTAGATGACGGCCCGACTGGAGCTGATTCCCCTGCTGGGTTTTCCCCTGGTGGAGCCCGGGGATGATCTCGCACAACTGATTTTCGATGCCCTGCGCGACAATGACCTGAGCCTGCGCGAGGGAGACGTATTGGTAGTGGCGCAAAAAATCGTCTCCAAGGCGGAAGATCGCTATGTGCGACTGGCGGATGTCAAGCGTCAGCTCCGAGGCGCTTGTCCTGGCTGAACAGGCTGACAAGGATCCCGCGGCAGGTGCAACTGATCCTGCAGGAGAGCAGGGCAGTGCTGCGGGTCCGCCCCGGCGTGATCATCGTCGAACACCGCAACGGCTATGTTCACGCCAATGCCGGTATCGACAAATCCAATATTCTCAGGGACGGCGGACGATCCCCGTGTCCTGCTGCTGCCGACAGATCCTGATGCCTCGGCGCGCGCCCTGCGCGAGGGCCTCGCTGCGCGTGGCGCGATCGCTCCCCAGGTGATTATCAATGACAGTATGGGACGCGCCTGGCGCAATGGCACGGTAGGTGTGGCGATTGGTACAGCGGGTCTGGAGCCACTCAATAACCAGATCGGTGACGTGGACATGTTTGGCAACGTGCTGGAGGTGACGGAACCGGCAGTGGCGGATGAGTTGGCGGCCGGTGCGTCGCTGGTGATGGGCCAGGCGGCGCAGGCCTGTCCAGTCGTATTGGCTCGCGGTGCCGGGCTGAAGCCCTCTGCTGGCGGGTCGGCCGGTTTGCTGCGCGACAAGTCGATTGATATGTTCCGCTGATGAACAGTGCCGGCAAGTCTGTATTGGCCCTGTCCGGGGGCGTGGGAGGCGCGAAACTGGCGCTGGGTCTGGCGGACGTCCTGCCGCCGGGGCAATTGCATGTCATGGCCAATACTGCGGATGACTTCAGGCATCTCGGTCTGCATATCAGTCCCGATATTGACACGCTGCTCTATACGCTCTCGTGAAAGCGCCAATGAAGTTCTCGGTTGGGGTCTTGCGAGTGAGACCTGGAATGCCATGGATGCCCTGCAGCGGCTTGGCGGCGATACCTGGTTTCGCCTCGGTGACAAAGACCTGGCGACGCATTTGTGGCGCACCGAGCTGCTCGATCGCGGTGAGAGTTTGTCGCAGATCACAGATACCCTCGCACGGCAGTTGGGCATTGCCAGCCATATTCATCCCATGTGTGAGGAACTGGTGCGCACTACGGTGCGCTGCCAGGGGCGCGACCTGCCTTTCCAGCACTATTTTGTCAAGGAGCACTGCGCGCCCGTGGTTACCGGGTTCAGCTTCGAGGGTATTGCGGAGGCCCGGCCCAATGACACTGTCATGGCCCTGTTGCGGGATGCTGCATTTGCCGCCATCGTCGTGTGCCCCTCCAACCCTTTCGTCAGCATTGATCCGATACTACAGATGCCCGGTTTCTGGTGCAGCTCTGCGTGACAATCCCGCGCCCGTGGTGCTGGTTTCCCCCATTGTAGCGGGCACGGCAATCAAGGGCCCCGCTGCAAAAATGATGATGGAATTGGGGGTGCCTGTCACTGCGCTCGGGGTGGCGCAGCACTACTGTGAGCGCTATCCCGGCCTGCTCGATTATTTCGTGATCGATGAGAGTGACGCTACACTGGCGGAGGAGATCGTCGAGTTGGGAGTGAAAGTGGTCGTGGCACCTACAGTTATGAAGAGCAGGGCAGACAAACAGCGTCTGGCGCGCTTTACCATGGATCTGGTAGCGGGATAGGGCATATGGCGCAGGCACTGGTGCCATTGAAGGATCTGGTACAGGCCAAGTCGCGCCTGGCCGGGCTGCTACGTCCATCGGAACGCCGCGCGCTGGCACAGGCCATGGCGGAAGATGTGCTCACCGTGCTCGCGGGTCATAGCGGTATCGCGCAAATCACCCTGGTGTCCGATGATCCGGGCGCGGGTTTGTTGGCACAGAAGTATGGAGCCCGGTGCTGGTCGGAAAAATCGTTAGGTGCGTGCGGGCTCAACGCCCTGATACAGAGCGCGAGCGAACGTTTATTGGCCGACGGTGAACGAGCCGCTATTGGTTCTGCACGGGGACCTGCCACTGTTGACGCAGAAGACATCAGCGCAGTTCTGTCTAGCCAACGGAAGTTGCAAGGGCTCATAATTGGTTGTGATCGCCGGGGGCGTGGTACCAACTTGTTGGCCTTCAATGCCGCACACATGCCGTGCTTTTGTTTTGGGCCCGACAGCTGTGCCGGGCATATGGCCAGCGCCCACAGCGCTGGCATACCTGTGCAAATACTGCAAAGATCAGGTATTGGTGTCGATGTGGACGAAGCGCCGGATTTGAAATGTATTATGGAGCGATTGCACTTGCACGCGAGCAGCAGTACTGCACAGTTACTTTACAATACAGAGCTGGGGGCACGGGTGACCTTGGCCCTGGCGACGCTGTCGGATGATGTAAAAGTTGGCGATGAGATGAACAGGGGAATAGCAAGCTGATGTCAGACTGGCAATTTTTTCGTGAGCAGTTGCTACAGGGCTTGATCCCCAGCGAGCAGCAGGCATTGTCGCTGGCGGACATGGATGATACTGCGGCGCTGGTGGAAATTGCCGCCGCTTTGCGTGATCGCGGCCACGGCAACGTGGTCACCTATTCTCGCAAGGTATTTATTCCCCTAACCCATCTGTGCCGGGATGTCTGTCACTATTGTACCTTCGCGCGCACACCTAAAAAAATTGACCAACCTTTCATGGCCGTTGAGCATGTTCTTGAACTGTGCCGCCAGGGCGCAGATATGGGTTGCCAGGAAGCGCTGTTTACGCTGGGGGAAAAGCCGGAGCTGCGCTACAGCGCCGCGCGACAAGCGCTGAAGGAAATGGGATTCACCAGTACGCTGGATTATGTCAGGACCGTCGCGGGACGGGTGCTGGCAGAGACCGGACTGCTGCCGCACATCAATGCCGGCTGTATGGATGCGCTCGAGATTGCCGGCTTGCGTCAGGTGAGTGCTTCCATGGGCATCATGCTGGAGTCCGCCTCACAGCGTTTGTGCGAGAAGGGCATGCCCCACTACGGTTCGCCTGACAAGGACCCAATCAGGCGCTTGCAGACCATAGAGCTGGCGGGCCAGGCTGCGGTACCTTTCACCTCCGGCATACTCATTGGTATTGGTGAAACCCGCCGTGAACGTATCGAATCCCTGCTGGAGTTGCGCAGGCTCCACGACCGCTATGGCCACCTGCAGGAAGTTATCGTACAGAATTTCCGCGCCAAGCCCGGTACCCTGATGGCGGCAGCACCGGAGCCGGACCTCAACGAACTGTTATGGACGATTGCGGTGGCGCGCCTGGTTTTTGGCCCGACAGATGAATATCCAGGCGCCGCCGAATCTCAGTCCCGGAGTCTTGCCACAATTAATCGCCGCCGGTATTAACGACTGGGGCGGCGTCTCACCATTGACCCCGGACTATGTGAACCCGGAAGCGCCCTGGCCACATCTTGAGCGTCTGGCGGCGGAAACCGCCGCTGCGGGAAAGTTTCTCGAGCAAAGACTCACGGTGTATCCAGCTTACGTGATCGAGGGCGAGCGCTGGCTGGACGAAGGATTAAAAACGGCGGTATTGCAACTTTCAGATGGCGCAGGCTTCGCCCGGCGTGACAATTGGGTTCCCGGCGCAGAGCATGCGGTACCCGCCATTGATGCGAAGCTGTTGGACCACGTGCAGCGCTCTCGGATGAGGTGTCTCCCGAAGTGCGCGATATTGTCAGGCGCTGTCGTGAGACAGGCCAGCTGACCGAAGCGGATGTTACACGCCTGTTCAACACCCGTGGCATGGAGTTTTCCTTTGTGGTGGCCCAGGCGGATGAGTTACGGCAACAGGTCAACGGCGATACGGTGAGTTACGTCGTTAATCGCAACATCAATTACACCAACGTCTGTTATTTCAAATGCCAGTTCTGCGCCTTTTCCAAGGGCAAACAGAGCGAGAACCTGCGCGGCAGGCCCTACGATATCACCGGCGAAGACATCGCTGCACGTTGCGTCGAGGCCTGGGAGCGGGGCGCTACCGAGGTCTGTATGCAGGGTGGTATCCACCCCGACTATACCGGTCAGACCTACCTGGATATCGTCCACACTGTGCGCAGTGTCACGCCCGAGCTGCATATCCATGCATTCTCGCCGCTGGAGGTATGGCAGGGTGCGGCTACCCTGGGCGTTAGCGTCCCGACATTTTTGCGCCAGCTGCGCGTGGCCGGACTGAATACCTTGCCCGGTACCGCAGCGGAAATTCTGCACGACGAGGTTCGCGCCAGCCTGTGCCCTGACAAACTCAACACCGCGCAATGGTTAGAGGTGATGGCGGCAGCCCATGCAGAGGGTCTGCGCACGACGGCGACTATTATGTATGGCCACATCGATCAGCCGCGACATTGGGCCAGCCATCTGCTGCATATACGGAACTTGCAGCAGCGTACCGGTGGCTTCACGGAATTTGTGCCGCTGCCGTTCGTGCATATGGAAGCTCCCATGTACCTCAAGGGTAAAGCGCGGCGTGGACCGAGCTTCCGGGAAGCGGTGTTAATGCACGCGGTGGCGCGACTGGTCTTTCACGGCCTGATCGACAATATCCAGGCATCCTGGGTGAAGATGGGCAGAGCAGGTGTTACTGCCTGCCTGAACGCCGGTGTCAACGATCTTGGAGGTTCGTTGATGAACGAGAGTATTACTCGCGCTGCCGGGTCCGGCCATGGTCAGGAGTGGGCTCCGGCCTTCATGGAAGCGCAGATTCGCGCCGCCGGACGTATCCCGCGGATGCGTACCACGCTTTACGCCGATGCGGCACAAGAGCGCCGCGAGACTGCTTTCGAGGCGCAGGCCCTCGTTGAAATACATGGCGCATCCGCGAGAAAGCAACAGCGTAGCAAACGACTGTCACCCGCCTGTCGACATACAAGCCGCTCCCGGCGCGTTCGCTGCACATCGGGTGCACCCATCACGCGACGCTGCCGTGTACGAAAGTGTAGTACTGATGGCAGCCTGTAACTGAGCGGATATCTGTCGGGAATGACTCGAACTGTCAGCAGAAGCATTGATCTTGAGTCGAGCTGGCTAATTCCGTTAGCAGGGGAATTCGAACAACCCTACATGCAGCAACTGCGTGCGTTCCTGCTCGCAGAGAAACAAGCTGGCAAGCGCATCTTCCCCTCCGGTAAAGAGCTTTTTAACGCGTTCACCCATACCCCGCTGGATAAGGTTAAGGTGGTTATCCTGGGACAGGACCCTTACCACGGTGAGGGCCAGGCCCACGGACTCTGCTTCTCGGTAAAACCCGGTGTCACGGTGCCGCCTTCCCTGCAGAATATCTATAAGGAAATACAGTCAGAGCTGGGCCTGCCAATTCCTGCCCACGGTCATCTCACCGCCTGGGCTGACCAGGGAGTGTTGTTGCTTAACAGTGTGTTATCCGTAGAGGCTGCACTGGCGGCTTCCCACCAGGGCAAGGGTTGGGAAATGTTCACTGACCGGGTAATCGAGGTGATCAATCGGGAACGCGAAGGGGTGGTATTTATGTTGTGGGGCAGCTACGCCCAGCGCAAAGGAGCGATAATTGACGCCAGGCGGCACTGCGTGCTCAAAGCCCCTCACCCCTCACCCCTGAGCGCCCATCGCGGATTTTTTGGCTGTGGTCATTTTATCGCGGCCAACCAGTATCTACAGGACAGGGGAATAACGCCCATTGACTGGCGCTTGCCGCAACTACCCTGAGCCGGGTGCCAGCGCGTGTGCATTATTAATCCGCGTCTAGCGTGTAAGGCAATTCACCCAGAGTGAGCAACGGTCCGTCACGGGAGGCGAGGTGGAGACCGTTTGCAACACCACCATCGGTGGCTGCCACCAGGGCGTGGGTGTTCCCCTGCGTGGTGCAGCAGTTGACTATAGCGCCAACACGTTGACCCGATACGGCGTCGCACACGGCGGTGCCTGCAGCGCAATTCGTTAAAGGCGGTAGCTCCGCAACATAGGTGCGGCGCTTGGGTTTGCCCAGATAGTGTAGGCGGGCGACCACTTCCTGGCCCGTATAACAGCCTTTATTAAAGCTGATATGTCCGGTGCGGTCGTAGTTGAGTGTCTGTGGCACGAATTCTTCTACGGTGGCGGCCTCAATTCGGGCGATACCATTCTTGATTTGCAGAATCTCCCACTCGGGTTCGCTACCTGACTGTATTAGTTCAGCCATAAGTGCAAGACGCGCCGCGCTCGATGCACTGTGCAGGTAGCACTCGAATTGCTCGCCTTGTTCATCCGTCTGTACCAGCACGAAACCATCTCCGCGAGTTGTGCCAAAGTGCTCAGTGGGTGCCTCGCCGAAGATTCCGCCCAGCGCCTTTGACGCATCCGGGCCCCAGACCGCATAGGTTGCCCAGTCCTCTCTCGTATCATCCAGTTTTGCTTTCGAGAAGATGATGTATTTGCCAAAAGCGGCACTGCTACTGGCACGAATGTCGCGACGCATGCGCAGCGCAAAATGATCCGGTCCCAGTTCGCAGAGCAGAAAATCGCAGACGGCGCGTCCCTGGGGTGTGCAAAAAACACCTGGCACGGCGTGGTTGGGCGTCACTTTGCGAGTGTCGCATGTTGTCTGTCCCTGCAGAAACTTCAGGGTATCCGGCCCAATGATGTGCAATAAGGCCTCGCGCTCCAGATGGGCATATTGGCAATTCAATTGCTGTTACCTCCGTGGTCAGTGTGCCAATAATAGGCGTTGTCCCCGTTCCTGTCAGCAACGCGCCGCGCCACCGCGATAATTAGTCGCTATACTGGTCGCTATTGATATCCCACGGGAATAGTTTTACTGGCATGATTGCACAGGAAGAGATCAATCGCATGCGTTGGGCGGCGCGGCGCGGCATGTTGGAGCTCGATCTGGTGCTGGAGCCTTTCGTGACGGCTCGTTATGCGCAACTGAATAAGTCAGATCGCCGCTGTTTTCAACAATTAATGCTGTGCGAGGATCAGGATCTATTCGCCTGGTTTATGCAGCGGGGTCATCCGGGTGACGAGGAGCTAGCCGCAATTGTCCGCCAGATACTCCAGTTCACCCGCACTGCACCTGAGGATAGGTGAATCGCGGCTGCGAGCCCTACTGCACGGTGCCCTTTGCCTTGTTTGCACCTATGCGCTGTGGCTGCTTTACGCTCGCGGCTATGTATTTATCGTTGTTTTGCTCGCATTATTTGTGACTTATCTGCTGTGGCGCCTGCGCTGCGATCCGCTGGTTGGTGGCGAGCTGCGCTGGCGACAGGGTCTCTGGACACTCGAGCACGCCGGGGTGCAGCGGGTGATTTTGCCGACCAGGCGCAGCACCATTACACCCTGGGTAATTTATCTGGCATTCAGTGATCTGCAGGCGGGCCCCGGTGGTCACCTGTGGCTCTATGTTGACTGTGCATGCAGTCAGCAACTGCGCCGATTGCGCGTGCGCCTGACACTGGTTCGCTGAGAGCGCCTGGCCATTATCCAGGCGCCCGTCACGGGTGTCGGCACATAAAGCGTTGCTCTACAGTGGGGAGTTTTCCGGTTGCAGGATGGTATCGCGGGCGACCGGCAGCATCTGCGGGTAATCGAGGGTGTAGTGCAACCCGCGACTCTCCTTGCGTGAAATTGCACACTTGATCATCAGTTCAGCCACCATCGCCAGGTTGCGTAACTCGAGCAGATCATTGCTGACTTTGTAGTTGCCGTAATATTCTGCTATTTCTGTCTGCAGCAACTGTACCCTGTGCAGAGCACGTTGCAGGCGCTTGTTGGTGCGCACAATGCCCACATAGTCCCACATGAAACGGCGTAACTCATCCCAGTTATGCGAGATGACAACGTCCTCGTCAGAGTCTGTTACCTGGCTTTCATCCCAGGGTGCCGCAGGGGTTGGAGCAGGCGTCCGTTCAAGTGTGGCGGTAATATGACTGGCGGCTGACTCGGCGTAGACGATGCATTCCAGCAGGGAATTACTCGCCATACGGTTGGCTCCGTGCAGACCCGTGCAGGAGGCTTCTCCAACCGCGTACAGTCCCGTGACGTCGGTGAGGCTGTGCTGATCAACAAGGATTCCGCCACAGGTGTAGTGGGCCGCAGGGACCACGGGTATAGGTTCGGCGCTGATATCGATACCGAACTCCTCACAGCGTGCCAGGACAGTGGGGAAGTGACTCTGTAGAAAGTCGCGGGATTTATGTGATATATCCAGAAACACGCAGTCGGCGCCGAGGCGCTTCATCTCATGATCAATGGCGCGCGCCACCACATCGCGCGGCGCCAGTTCACCTCTTTCGTCGAAATTATGCATGAAGCGCTGCCCATCAGGTAACAGCAGTCTGCCACCTTCACCGCGTATGGCTTCTGTAATCAGAAACGATTTGGCCTTGGGGTGGTACAGGCAGGTAGGATGAAACTGGTTGAACTCCAGGTTGGCCACCCGACACCCTGCACGCCACGCCATGGCAATCCCATCCCCGCTGGCGCCGTCGGGGTTACTGGTATAGAGGTAGGCTTTGCTGGCACCGCCAGTTGCCAGTACGACTGCAGAGGCCTGGAACAGATCAACATGCCCAGTCTGTTGATCGAGAATATAGGCTCCCTGGCAGCGGCCGTTGTTCACCACCAGGTCTACTGCCATGCGGTGCGTGAAAATCTCTATATTTTCGGCTGCGATGGCTCGCTCAGTAAGCACCTCGGAAATGGCTCTTCCAGTGCGGTCGGCAGCGTGTATGATGCGCCGGTGGCTATGCCCGCCTTCCATGGTCAGGTGGAACTCCCGATCCTGTAGATTGGCGGTGTCCTCGCGGAGATCGAAATCAACGCCTTGTTCTACCAGCCACTCGACACAGCGTCGGCTATTGCTGACAGTGAATTCAACCGCGTCGCGGTGGCACAGGCCGGCCCCTGCCACCAGGGTGTCCGCCACATGGGATGCAACGGTGTCACGGTTGTGCAGCACTGCAGCGAGACCACCTTGCGCCCAATAGGTCGATCCCTGGTTCAGGTCTGCTTTTGACAGCAGTGCGACCCGACAACCGCCGGGCAAGCGCAGAGCAACGCTCAGTCCGGCCGCGCCGCTCCCAATAACCAGTACGTCATGTTGGTGACGGGTGGCCACGGGGCTCAGCGCTTGCTGCTTTGGAAGGTGAAATATATGATGCGTCTCAAAGAGTTAGCTTCAATAATCCTAAGTGCAGTGGAGTATATACGACCTCGTGGCTAATTCGGAACTCATCCGCCGGGAACTTTTTTTGCAGCACGCTCTCTTAACGGTCGTCACGACGCATGCACTGCGAACCTGTTCGAGTTTTTGTTGTCTATTGTTAAAGTGGCGTGTGTCAATCAGGTTAGTGATGTCAGTTGCCAGGAAGGGGAACTCGACATGACTATCGTGGAGACGGATCAGCAACTTGTTGCCAGAGTGCAAAAGGGTGATCCGAGGGCTTTTGACCTGCTTGTGTTGAAATATCAACACAGGATATTTGGTTTAATAGGCCGCTATGTACGCGATGTTGATGAAGTACAGGACGTGGCGCAGGAGGCCTTTATCAAAGCCTATAAAGCCTTACCCGGTTTTCGGGGGGAAAGCGCCTTTTATACCTGGTTGTATCGCATCGCGATCAACACAGCCAAGAATTACCTGGTCTCGCGGGCACGTCGACCTCCGGGAACGGATGTAGAGATTGAGGACGCCGAGTATTACGAAGGGAGCTCGGGTTTACACGAAATCGAGAACCCTGAAAACGCGCTTTTTGGGGCGGAGTTAAAGGCTGTGGTGGATGATGCGATTGGCACACTGCCCGAAGATCTCCGCACGGCAATAACGTTGCGTGAATTTGATGGTCTTAGTTATGAGGCTATTGCCGATATCATGGACTGTCCGGTAGGTACTGTAAGATCGCGGATATTCAGGGCGCGCGAGGCAATCGATGCGTTGGTAAGCAAACAAATAGGTGGTGAAGCTTGAACCGGCAGATACTCAATGCCCCTTGTTTAAACATTAACTCCGCTGTAGTGGACCGCAGGCAATACGTGAATTGGTCGCAAGGTGGTGAGGTATGAACGACAGAATGTATGAATCTTTATCTGCTGTTATGGATAACGAAGCAAATGAATTGGAGTTGGAGCGTGTGCTCGTACAGGTAGCCAGTGACGCTGGTTTGCGGCAGGCATGGGTGCGTTATAACCTAGCGCGACATGCAGTGCATGGGCACTCCGTCGCATACGTGGATCTGGATATATCGGCACGAGTGCAATCTGCTCTCGCCGGTTCGCAAATGGATGTCAGTGGTCATAGAGGCACGCTTGCGGTTTTCAAACAGCGTATGCTGCGTCCGATAGTCAGTTTTGCCGTGGCGGCCTCGGTAGCTGCTACAGTGGTTATTGGTGGGCAGCAACTCGCCCAGGTTGGTGTTGCAGATCCTTATGGGATCGATCGCCCCATGGCCAACGGCGCATCACCCGTGGGTATGCTCAATAGTCTGGGCGCAACCGCTATGCAGGCAAGCTATGGCACTCAGCCTGTTCCGGTGTTGCAGCCTGCGACCCGCACGGCCTATCAGGAACTTGCGCAACAACGTCTGCGCAGATATATGCAGGAACATGTGGAACAGGCGGCTCTCAATTCACCTCAGGGGCTGGTGCCGTTTGCTCGCGTGCCACAGATACGCGAATAGGAATTAATGCTTTGCATTTCAGTTGGCTAAAAAAACTATTTCGTCTTGATCTGGTCGCTCTACTGTCGTTGTTTACGGTAGCGGGTGCAACGGCAGCTGCCTGTCCTGAGGCTGACACCGTGGCGCTGGAATGGTTGGACAAGATGTCCAGAAGTATGCGCCAGGTCAGCTATCAAGGCGTAGTTACACTCCAGCGTGGTGATGAGATGCAGGCGATGCAAGTTTCACATTCAGTAGATCATGGCAACAGTTCAGAGCGACTTACTATATTAACTGGTCAGGGTGCTCAGGTGGTGCGTGGCTCCCATCCTTTAAACTGCATTCATCCGGGTGAACAGTTATTACGGCTGGGCGCGCCGCGGCAGCAGGACCACTGTGGCATCGCTGGACAGTATCGCTTGATTGTCGCTGATGGGGAGCGGGTGGCTGGACGAAATGCGGTGCGCATCATCATAGAGCCCCGGGATATGTATCGCTTTGGTTATGTGATAGATCTGGACAGGGAAACCGGCTTGTTGCTGAAATCACAAACCGTTAGCCACGGCCACAAGGCTTTGGAAACAATACAGTTTGCACATATCTCCTACGCTACAGATGTGCCTGTAGTCGGTGACGCAGTCGTTTTGCACGAGGCCCAGCATCCGCATCCCCAAAGTCCTGCTGTCAACTCTGCGGTGGTGCGCGCCTGGAGCTTGGGATGGCTTCCGCGTGGTTTTGCCGCAACCGATTCCTCTCTTGGTATCCTTGGACGAAGAACCTATACTGATGGCTTGGCGGTTTTTTCGGTTTTTCTCGAAGATCTGGATCGTCAGATTCATCCCGGAGAGGGATTGGTAAGAGTGGGTGGCACCACGATATATACCCGCGGCATGCTCATTGCTGGGCAGCCGGTGCTGGTGACTGTGATAGGCGAGGTGCCGGTCAATACGGCCAGAATGGTGGCCGACTCAGTGAACTGGGTACAGTGATATATGTTGACAGAA
Organism: uncultured Gammaproteobacteria bacterium; assembly: GCA_963844975.1. GTDB lineage: Bacteria > Pseudomonadota > Gammaproteobacteria > Pseudomonadales > Halieaceae > Marimicrobium. The sequence continues at coordinate 45,916 of CAWJQO010000017.1, forward strand.
ACCGGGCGAGTGGTAGGAATAGAAGCGGATGGACTCTGGGTTGAGACCATTCGTCGCAGCACCTGCGGCACCTGTGTGGCGCAAAATGGCTGCGGTCATGGACTCCTTCACAGGATCTCCGAAGGTAAACGAGGCTATATTCGAGTATTACCGGGCGAGGGCGGCATCGAGCGTTACCATGTCGATGATCAGGTCCTGATCAGTATTCCTGAAGAGGTGATTCTGCGTGGGTCATTTATAGCCTACGTCCTGCCGCTGGTGATAATGCTGATAGGCGCGCTCACAGCAGTGCGATGGCTGCCAGGCAACGATGACCTATTGGCGGTGCTTGGGGCGGCAGGTGGGTTGGTGCTGGGATTTGCTCTGGTTCGGCTGGCATGGCGCGCGTCACCGCTGCGATCCCAATTTTCAACCGGTGCTTCTGAATGTCGTTGCGCCACCCGCAGACCCTGTCACACTGCTTTAAACCGTTTTATTTCCACATCTTGCTCATTCCACTGGATAGACTATATGAATACCAAAATGCGATTATATGGATTCCTTTTTCTGCTGATGGTCCTGTGCGGCCCTCGCGTGACAACAGCGGCAGAATTACCTGATTTTAAAGAGATAGTGCGTGCACATTCTCCCGCTGTGGTAAAAATCATTGTCCAGCAAAATGCCGCTCGCGCCGAACAGCGGCAACCGGGGCCAGAGGAGATTCCCGAGGAACTGCGCCGCTTTTTCGAGTTCCGTGGCGGTCCCCCATCCGATCAGGAGCGCATGGGTATGGGGTCAGGGTTTATCATCTCCAGCGACGGTTATATTTTGACCAATAATCATGTTGTGGAGGGCGCCAATAGTGTATTGGTGCGCATGAGTGATCGGCGCGAGTTTGATGCCAAAGTCGTCGGTACCGATCCCCGTTCTGACCTCGCACTGCTGCGTATCGATGCCTCTGATTTGCCTATGCTCAAGCTGGCGACTAACGATGACCTGGAAGTGGGCGAGTGGGTGCTGGCCATAGGCTCGCCATTTGGCCTGGACTATTCAGTCGCAGCGGGTATTGTCAGTGCGAAGGGACGCA
>CAWJQO010000018.1:0-28112 GCA_963844975.1 uncultured Gammaproteobacteria bacterium
ATTCGCGAGCGCGATGCGGGTGGCTATGCGGTAGATATGCAAACGCATCACCCCCGAGGGCGAGGTGCTGGAACGGTACGAACTCAATGGTAGTCACGTGTTTCTGGCCGCCGGTTCGCTCAATACTGGCAAGCTGCTGTTGAAAAGTCAGGCCAGCGGTGCCCTCCACGGTGCCAACGACCGCATCGGTAAAGGCTGGGGCACCAACGGTGACCAGCTGATGCTCGAGCTCTCCAAGAGTCCTGTGGCCGGCGCACAGGGCGGCCCGGCCTGCATTGCCGCGACCGACGCTTCCAACCCTGCATACCCGGTCACCTTCATGCACTCCCCGGTGACGGTACCCGTCAAGGTGCAGATCCAGTTGGCTATGTCAGTGCCCGATGAGCGGGGACAGCTCATCTACGATGCCGCAACCAACCAGTTGACAGTGCGGTGGCCGGATGACTCCGTCACACCGTCGGCAGTCGCCAGGGCCGAGAGTTTCCGGCGCCTGCTCGATGTGACCGGCGGCGTCGACATTTCGGGCAGTGCGGGCAAGCCGTCAGTCTGGCACCCGTTGGGCGGCGCTGCGATGGGCGATGCCTGCGATTATCTCGGTCAACTTCTACGGTTACAGCAATCTGTTCGTGATCGACGGCAGCCTGCTTCCGGGGAGCGCTGCCTGCGTCAATCCCGCGCTGACCATCGCGGCGAACGCCGAGAGGATTATGGAGCAGGTGGTGCCGATTTTGAGGGTCTGGTGATGATGCGCCGCACTGATACATGAATCATCCAGAAACGTACAAATGCACCATCGTAGGCAGCGGCTTTTCCGGCATCTGTTTGGCGATAAAGCTGAAGCGGCACGGCATCGACGATTTCATCATTCTGGAAAAGGCCGAGGAGGTCGGCGGCACCTGGCGGGATAACCACTATCCGGGGGCGGAGTGCGATGTGCCGTCCGCACTCTATAGTTTTTCTTTCGAGACCAAGACAGACTGGGACTACCAGTGGTCCGAGCAACCCCAGATACTCGAGTACATCAAAAACACTGCCCGTAAAAATGGCGTTACGGATCACATTCGATTCGGCAGCGAACTGCTTTCGGCCGACTACGATGCCGGGAAGGACAGTGGGCGCTGCAACTTGCCAATGGCGAGACACTGTACTCGCAATTCCTGGTCAGCGCCGTCGGCCAGTTGCATAAACCCAATATTCCGCAGTACCGGGCATCAACCTTTGCCGGCCCGCGCTTTCATTCCGCCAACTGGAATCATGCTGTCGATCTCAGCGGCAAGTCCGTGGCCGTCATTGGCAACGCCGCCAGCGCCGTACAGTTCGTGCCATTTGTGGCACAGGAGGCCGGAAAATTGCGGATTTACCAGCGCAGCGCCAACTGGGTGTCAAGGAAGCGTGACCGGCCCTACAAGTGGGAAAAAAAGCTGATGCGGATATTCCCATTTGCAAAGCGCATTCCCGCCTGAAGATCTACCTGAGAAATGAACTGATTGCCTACCACGCAATCAAGGGTAATCGGGTCGCCAACTGGTTGGTGAAAATGGCCTGCCTGAATTACCTCAACAGCACGGTCACCGACGAGTCCTTGCGGCAGAAATTACTGCCGGACTACCCGATAGGCGCCAAGCGGATTCTGGTGGCCGATGGTTACTACGAGGCACTCATCAGGGATAACGTGGAACTGATCACTGATCCCATCGACGCTGTTGATGAGACCGGCATACTCACCGAAGCGGCCGGCATTATCCGTGCGACGTCATTATTTTCGGCACCGGGTTTGTCACCAATCCATTCCTTGACGGCATTAGCGTCGGGGGCAGGGAGGGAGAGCGCTCTCCGATCACTGGTCAGCAGGCGCCAGGGCCTATCTCGGTATCACCACCAGCGAGTTTCCGAATCTGTTCTTCATGTATGGGCCCAATACAATCTGGGACACAATTCGATACTGCTGATGGCGGAAACCCAGGCCGACTATATTATTCAGGCACTGGATTGCGCCGATGTAACAATGCATGCGGCCCTCGAAGTGCGCGAGGACATTGAGGCAGTACAACACAGATCTACAGGCGCGGCTGCAGGGCATGGTGTGGAATAGCGTGGCGGACAGTTGGTACAAGAGTAGCGGGCGGATTACCAACAATTGGCCGGGCAGTGTCGGCGAGTACCGCAGCGTGACACGGACATTCCAGGCCGCAGATTATGTTGTAACGTAGTTACGCGTGTTTCTGCGAGTGCATGCAACCGTCTACAATACGCCCATAAAAATCCCCGGAATAAATCCATGTCACGATTTCTGCTTATCCTGCTGCTGTTGCCGTTGAGCGTGTGTTGGGCCGCACCGGTTACCGATCAGCGCCTGCAGCAGGCGGCGCATGACCCTGCCAACTGGCTCAGCCATGGCAAGGACTACCGCGAGCAACGTTTCAGTCCACTGGATCAGATCAACGCTGACAATGTGAAGACGTTGGGTCTTGCCTGGTATGTGGAAACCGATGATGCCACCGGTCTGCAGGCGACGCCACTGGTCGCCGATGGGGTGATGTATGTCCCGGCTGCCTGGAATGTCGTTTACGCCATCAATGCGGCTACTGGTGAAGTGCTGTGGAAGTACGATCCCGAGGTGCCCCGCGATCGCTCCAGTCGATTCTGCTGCGGGGCGGTCAGCCGTGGTGTCGCCCTGTGGGAAGACAAGGTGTTTGCCGCCACACTGGACGGTCGGCTGCTGGCGCTGGAGGCTGCGACCGGCAAGCTCGGTGTGGTCAGTACAGACCACACCGCTGGATGAGAACTATTCCATTACCGGCGCGCCGCGGGTGGTCAATGGCAAGGTGATTATCGGCAATGGCGGCTCTGAATACGGTGTGCGCGGCTACGTGACCGCCTATGACGCCGCCACCGGTAAACAGGCCTGGCGATTCTACACGGTGCCGGGCAATCCCGCCGACGGTTTCGAAAATGCGCAAATGGCCATGGCCGCCAAAACCTGGAAAGGCGAATGGTGGAAGTTGGGTGGCGGCGGCACGGTCTGGGATTCCATGGCCTACGACCCACAGTTGAACCTGTTGTATATCGGTGTGGGTAATGGCGCGCCGCACAACCAGAATATTCGCAGTCCGGGTGGCGGCGATAACCTGTTTCTGGCGTCGATTATTGCCCTGAATCCCGACACGGGAGAGTACGTCTGGCACTACCAGCAAGTGCCTGGCGAATCCTGGGACTATACCGCGGGCCAGCAGATGTCGCTTATGGATATCCAGTGGCAAGGCGAGCAGCGCAAAGTCATGGCGCAGGCGACCAAGGCCGGCTTTTTTTACATCATTGATCGCGTGACCGGTGAGCTGCTGTCGGCAGAAAAATTTGTGTATGTCACCTGGGCCAGCCATTACGACTTGCAGACGGGTCGCCCGGTGGAAAATCCGGGTAAGCGTTACCTGGGCGAGCCGGCGACGGTATTTCCAACCGGCATGGGCGGCCACAACTGGCGTTCCATGGCCTATAGCCCGATCACGGGCCTGTACTACATACCGGCACTGGATATGGGTTCAGAGTTTATCGAGATCAAGCCGGAGGATTTCACACTGCTCAGGCGCCACTGGAACCTGGGTTACAACATCGACGGCGCTGCGATGAGTGAGCCCATGCAGCAGGCCATGATGAAAAAATTGCCGCAAGCGTTCCTGCTTGCCTGGGATCCGATTGCGCAGCGCGAAGTGTGGCGAGCGCCCCATCCTTTTGCCCACGGTGGCGGCGTATTGGCCACTGGCGGCAACCTGGTATTCCAGGGCCGTGCCGATGGCCAATTCATGGCCTACCGTGCCGACACGGGTGAATCAGTTTGGGCCTTTGATGCGAAGAACGGCATTATGGCGGCGCCCATCAGCTACGAAGTCAATGGCGAACAATACATTGCTGTTGCGGTGGGCCGTGGTGGGGCGCTTAGTCAGGTGATGGGCATCGAATATGATGGCGTCAATCCGCGCGGCCGGTTTATGGCCTTCAAGCTCGGTGGTACCGCGCGATTACCTGCGGTGCAACAAGAGAATTTTCCTGAGCCGCCACCACGTATGGCCGTTTCCCCCGAGGACATTGAGGCGGGGCGCGTGTTGTTTTCCAATTTCTGTTTCCGCTGTCACGGGGTTAACGCGATCTCTGACGGCTCAGTGCCTGATTTGCGCCACTTGTCCCAGGCCTGGTACGACAATTTCGATAAGGTCGTACTGGCAAGGCACGATGGAACAGGCGGGGATGCCGCGCTTCGACGACGTACTCGACGAACGCAGTGCCCATGTACTGAAGGCCTATATCATTGAGCGCGCTAACGAGGACAAGGAAGAGCGTGAACGCCCGCGCTGGTGGCGGGCGATAATTACAAGGGCGTATGACTATCTGGCTGAACTTGTTCGTTGGAGCATGCACCGGGAGTAATCACCATGCTGTTGTTGCTATCCTTGCAGGCCATTCAGCAGCGCAATCTCCTCGGGCCAGATCGACTCATCAATGGTCTCCAGTACCAGCGGAATGCCGTCGAAACGCGAATCCCTCATGATGTACCTGAATACGGTCATCCCAAGTAAACCCTGTTCAAGGCTGTGGTGACGATCGACCCGACTGCCGAGAGCCACTTTCGACCCGTTAAGATGCATGCCGCACAATTTGTCAAAACCGACGATACGGTTAAACTCCGCGAAGGTTTTGTCGCAGTCCTCATCGGTTCTGAGGTCGTAACCCGCGGCGAAGGTATGACAGGTGTCGAGGCAAACCCCCACGCGGGACTTGTCCCCTACACGTTCTATAATTTCTGCCAAATGCTCGAAGCGGTGACCGAGACTGCTGCCCTGACCTGCGGTATTCTCGATTACGGCAATCACCCTCCGGGTCCCCTCGAGCGCAATATCTATCGACTTCGCTATCCTCGCCAGGCACCGGTTTTCACTCATCTTTCCCAAGTGGCTGCCCGGGTGAAAATTAAGGTACGTCAATCCAAGACTCTCGCAACGCTGCATCTCTTCCAGAAACGCCTTACGTGACTTTTTCAGTCCCTCGCTCTCAGGGTGGCCCAGGTTGATCAGGTAACTGCTGTGCGGCAGTATCTGCTGCGGACCATAACCGCAATGCGCGCAGTTCGTCCTGAACCTGCTGATGCTCTCTTTGGTCAATGGTCTGGCATGCCACTGCCGCTGGTTTCTGGTAAAGAAAGCGAATGCTGTAGCGCCGATTTTTTGCGCGTTAAGAGGCGCATTCTCGACACCCCCGGCGGTGCTGACATGGGCTCCCGTGTATTTCATGGTTCAGCAATAAACACTATTGCGGCTACAATTTTTGAAGTATAGGGTGGGGAAAATGGATACTGCAATCGGGCATTCTCCTATACCAAAAAATTGCTATTGAAACAAACTGAGCAATCTATTGTAGCGATTTTCATGTAGCTCAAGCAGACGGATCGCCGATTGATTTTGCGGCGGGTGTATTTACTGATAGGGGAACGGGGATTATGACTAAGCCAGATGGTCCGGAATATGTAGGCGACCAGGATCCGGAGTTGCAGAATTCACCCATAGCGGATGAAAACGATGAATTTGAGTATGACGTTCATGAGAACGTCAGCGGCCTGTCGTCCTGCCTTTTCAATGACAAAAGGTATGCTCACGGAAGTTTCGTCCGCAGTGGCAGTGCGCTGTTGCGCTGTGATCGTGGTGTGTGGGTAGTGGCGGGAAGCGGCGATCCGGATAATCCGTGAAGGCTCTGCCAGCACTACTTATTATTCCTTACTATTATTATCCTGGGAGTATGCGCCGTGCTCACCGCCTCGTAGTGCCATTTAATTTGCGTTCCCGGCAAAGCGCGCGCCGGGGCATTGTCGCAAGCGGCTGCTCCGCGGCTACCTGGTGGGGTGAGGTCTCGAAGTTCCTGATCTCGCGGTATTAGCATACGCATGCTGGGACGACCTACATTGATAGCCCTGGTCATCGGCAATATGCTCGGAGCCGGCGTGTTCACCACTTCGGGATTCGCTATGGGGGATCTCGGCTCTCCGGTCTACGTCCTGCTCGCGTGGTTCATTGGCGGCTTACTGGCTCTGTGTGGTGCCGTCAGTTATGGCGCATTGGCAAAGCTGATGCCGGTATCAGGTGGCGAATACTATTTCCTGTCCCGCTCCATACATCCGCTGGCAGGATTCATTGCGGGCTGGATTTCGCTACTCGCGGGATTTACCGGGGCCATCGCCCTTGCCGCACTTGCCCTTGAAGCCTATATCTTGCCGCCGGGAGTCAAGCATTTGCTCCCGCAGAACACCATGGCGACTGTCGCCATACTGATCGCCGCCTTGGCGCACGGCCTTCAAGTCAGGCACGGCGCCATCCTTCAAAATACAGCGGTTGTCGTCAAACTGATCCTGATTGCCGGTTTTGTCCTGTTTGCCCTCTGTGGCACCACCATCGAGTCCTGGGAGGGCGTCGGTGCCTGGCGCAACGCCGACGAAACTGCGTTTTCCATTCCGGCTTTTGCGATGGTGCTGATGTGGGTGTCTTACAGTTACTCGGGCTTTAATGCGCCCATCTATGTGGCCAGTGAGGTGAAGCATCCCGGAAAACTTGTCCCTGTGACAATGATCCATGGAACAGGCTATCACCATGCTGATTTACCTTCTACTCAACGCCATTTTCGTATTCGCTCCGGCACCCGAGGATATTGCCTTTGTGCAAGACGTCGCCGCGGTGGCAGCGCGCGTGCTTGCGGGAGAGCCGCTGGCGCACGTCATGCGAGCGATCATTATTATTGCTTTGTTTACCTCCGTTTCGGCGATGGTGATGTGCGGGCCCAGGGTGTATGCGCAAATGGCCGATGACGGACTGATGCCCGCTATACTGAAGTTCAGCGGCGAAGTCCCTGCCAGTTGCTATCGCCATGCAGGCAGCCCTGGCCATTGCGCTGGTCTGGATGACCGGGTTGAGGGAACTGTTGTCCTATTTGGGATTTACCCTCGGCCTGAGTACGGTAGTGACGGTCGCCAGTCTGTTTATTGCCGTACGAAGACGGCGGGCCGAGCCCATTGATTTGCCAGGTTATCCATGGGCACCGGCTATTTTCATCTGTGCCACCCTGGTATTCGCGGGATTGGCGGCGACGAGAAATCCCTGGGAGATGCTGGCCGCGCTAATGACGGTGCTCTCTGCTGTGATTCTTTATCTCCTGTTTGGCAGAAAACACCAGACGCTGCGCAACTGAGCAGAAATGAGTCAGCAGTTTAAAAAAAGGGGGCGAAGGCCAGCGCCCACGCCCCTTTAGTCGGCTGTACACCGATCTGCGGACGCCGATCAGTAGTCACCCATATCCGGCATGGCCGGGACGGCCGCCTTGGGCTCGGGCAACTCCGACACCATCACTTCCGTCGTGATCATCAGGCCGGCGACGCTGGCGGCATTCTGCAGGGCGGCTCGGGCAACCTTGGCGGGATCGATTATGCCCATGTCGAGCATGTCCCCGTACTCCTCGGTCTGGGCGTTATAACCGTAGCTGCCTTTTTTCTCCCGCACTGCGTTCAGCACCACGCTGGGTTCCACCCCCGCGTTGGCAACGATCAGCCTGAGCGGTTCCTCCATGGCTCGCAGGGTGATATTCACGCCTACCTCCTGGTCGTGATTTGCGGTTTTCACCTTGTTGCGAATGGTGTCAGCGATGCGCACCAGACTAACGCCACCGCCGGGGACGATGCCTTCTTCCACTGCGGCGCGAGTAGCGTGCAGGGCGTCATCCACCAGGTCCTTCTTTTCCTTCATCTCGATTTCCGTGGCCGCGCCCACCTTGATGACGGCTACACCACCGGCCAGTTTGGCCAGGCGCTCCTGCAACTTCTCGCGGTCGTAATCGGACTTGGTAATCTCGATCTCCGCGCGAATCTGGGCGACACGAGCGTCGATGTCCTTCTTCTTCCCGGCGCCTGCGACAATCGTCGTGTTGTCCTTGTCGATAACAACCCGTTGTGCGCTGCCCAGATCCTGAACGCTCGCGCCCTCCAGGCTAAGTCCCACTTCTTCGGAGATGACAGTGCCTCCGCTGAGCACGGCAATATCCTGCAACATCGCCTTGCGGCGATCGCCGAAGCCCGGGGCTTTCACCGCCGCGACCTTGAGTATTCCGCGCAGGTTATTAACCACGAGTGTTGCCAGGGCTTCGCCTTCCACATCCTCGGCCACGATCAGTAGTGGGCGGCCTGCCTTGGCGACGCCTTCCAGCAGCTGCACGAGGTCTCGCACGTTGCTGATTTTCTTGTCGAACAGCAGGATGTAAGGGTGGTCCAACTCGACCTGCATTTTCTCGCGCTCGTTAACAAAGTAGGGCGACAGGTAGCCGCGATCGAACTGCATGCCTTCGACCAGTTCCAGCTCGTTCTGTAGCGACTTCCCTTCCTCGACGGTAATCACCCCGTCACGGCCCACCTTTTCCATGGCTTCGGCGAGAATATCGCCGATATCAGTGTTCCAGTTAGCAGATACCGTGGCGACCTGGCCGATCGCTTTGTTATCCTTACAAGGTTTGGACATTTTCCGCAGCTCCTCCGTGGCTGCCACCACGGTGGCGTCGATGCCCCGCTTGAGATCCATGGGATTGAAACCCGCCGCGATCGCCTTGTGACCCTCGCGGATCATGGCTTCCGCGAGCACGGTGGCGGTCGTGGTACCGTCCCCGGCCACATCGGCGGTTTTCGAGGCCACCTCCCTGACCATTTGTGCGCCCATGTTCTCGAACTTGTCCTTGAGTTGTATCTCCTTGGCCACGGTCACGCCGTCCTTGGTGACCTTGGGTGCGCCGAAACTCTTGTCGAGCACAACATTGCGACCCTTGGGTCCCAACGTCGCGCCCACCGCACTGGCCAGTATGTCCACGCCCTTGAGCATTTTTGCGCGGGCGTCATCTGCGAATCGAATATCTTTGGCACTCATGCTGCTTTCTCCACTGCGTGTTCCTGTTCAATCACTGCCAGAATGTCGGCTTCCCGAACGATCAGTAATTCCTCATCGCCGATGGTCTGCTCGGTGGCTGCGTACTTTCCGAACAAGACGCGATCGCCAACGGCGACGGCAATGGGACGGGTTTCACCGTTCTCCAGCAGGGCCCCTGGCCCTACTGCGGTCACCACGCCCAGGTTCGGCTTTTCGGCAGCCTTATCGGGGATGATAATCCCGCCGCGGCTGATAGTTTCCGCTTCGACACGGCGTACCACTACCCGGTCGTAGAGTGGACGAATGATCATGGATAGATCCTCCTTCAACAAATTTCAACATTGTCATTACTCTGGTGGCCGGCCACCCTCATCCGGGCGAACCGTCCTGAGACGCCAATTTGGGATGGCGGCGCCATTTTTCAAGACCCCCCTCACAATTTTTTTATCAGGTGTTGGTAAGCGGTCTCGAAAGTGTTGACCAGGGCCACGATCTTGCGGTATTCATTAAAAAAAGCACAGAGGGGCAGGGGGTATGCACTCCAGGACCAGGGTTATCAGAACAGGTGACGTGTCACTGTCGGAATACTTTCGGGAGCAGCTCTCGATATACTCGCAGGAACTCGAACCCCCACCCCGGGAAGATACCCGCTGGTACCTGGTCAATCTCCTGGTGCGTTTCTGTCGCAGCGAGGATTTCTTCGCCTTCGAGGATGACCGTTTAGATATCCGTCCCTTGGCCCTGCTCTACAGCGACGCCGTGAAGGCGCGCAACGAGTACGAGCGCTGCCAGCTGTTACAGCAACTGGGCGACCTGTCACTGTTCCTGGGCGCACTTTTCCCGGAACATTACACTCGCCGCGGCATCCGGCAGGACTATCTTGTAGGCATGGGTTGCGGCGCCTACGACTACCTGGCTGATAACGCCCGCCGGGGGCGGCACGTTTTCTCGGAACTGGCTGCTACGTTCAGTGTGATGCTGGAGCTGGTGGCGAATGCCTGCAGCGCCGATCAGGAGTTGGTGAACGAGGACATACTTGCCCTCTATGAGCGCTGGCGGGCGACGCGCAACCCACGCGCTAAACGCCGTTTGGAGGCGGCGGGAATCTTTCCCGCGGAGAACGACCGGCTACACTGAGCGGCATGTGGTTGAGGCTGTCCATTACCCCGGTCATGGAATAGTGCGTTTTCCGAAAGAGGCAGGGCTATTGCCTGAGGATTTTTCTTGAATTTACTGGACTGTGTAAATTACCTTATCAAGACCACATCGTCTCTTAGTGCTTCTGACTAGATGTACGTGCTAATTTGGTCCCGTCCTTTGCAGTAAATCCTTGTCTATCAGGGAAAAGTCCGGTCAACTGAATAGACTCCGCTGCACACGCGTGAAGGTCCCGCTTATGTCAATGTCTCAAGTACGCCCACGAACATGCACATTCTGGTTGCTGCTGTCAGTGCTCCTCCTGGGGTGTAGCGACGGCTCGTCAACTGGTCCGGGGAACGCTTCCGGGTCAGCCTACTACATCGACTGCAACTCGACGAGTGCGAGCGAGGGGACGATCGACGCGCCCTGGAATGACCTCGATGCAGCCAATTCGATCACGCTTGAACCAGGAGATCGCCTTCTGTTGCGCCGCGGAACCATCTGTATTGGCATGTTGAAGCCGCAGGGTTCGGGAGCGGCAGACAATCGCATCCTCATTGGCGCCTATGGGGAGGGTCCGCTGCCGCGCATTGACGCGCAGGGGATGTATTCCGCCGCCGTGCATCTTGATGACATGTCGCATGTCGTCGTCCGCGATCTCGAGCTCACCAATCCCGGGAATCTCTCAGAGCCGCACCGGGGCGTGTACCTGACGAGCACGGCAGACCGTCGTCACCAACCTGGAGATTCGGGATTTATACATCCACGACGTGACCGGCCTGGTGAAATTCAGCGGCACTGCCAAGTCGCGGCGGCGCGATCATTGCTCACGCTTCCTTCGTCACCCCAGCAGACGCAATTCGATGGCGTGCTCATCGAGAACAACCGCATCGAAGACGTCGGCCGTAGCGGTATCTATCTTCGTCGGGACCTCAGCGGGCCAGGGACCGGCCCCGGGCCACGGAGCAATGGCCCGCGGGAGGCCACGGGTGTCATCATCCGCGGGAATACCCTGAAGCGACTTCAGGGCGATGCGATCGTCGCCCATGGCACGTCCGGCGCGGTCATCGAGGACAACGTGGTCAGTGTCGGCAACCTCGCCGGCAGGGACTGGCTCAGCGCGGAGCGAAACTGTGCCGCCGGCATCTGGACCTGGAATTCCAACAACACGCTGATTCAGAGAAACGAGGTCTCCGGCTATCGCTTCGGGCAGAGCGAGACCGATGGCTGCGACGGCACCGGGTTCGACATCGACAACGAGCAGGAAGGCACCATCATCCAGTACAACTACAGTCACGACAACGAAGGTGGCTTCATTCTGCTATGCAGTGATGACGAGCCGCATGCGGCGGAAGTGCGCTACAACCTGAGCGTCGACGATGGCAAGGTAATCAACGCAAGCCCGTGTAAGTTTCCAACGATTGGTACGCTTCAGTGACATTCGCTTCTACAACAACACCTTTGTCTCGACAAACCCGAATACGGCGATGGAAACAGTACCGCTTGAGACGTTTGCCAACGCAGGGAATTTTCAGTTCGCCAACAACATCATCTACGCGACGTCGCCGCAAACGACTGTCATCGCCTGCGGCGATCGCTGCACCAACAATCTCTTCTACAACCTGCCGCCCGTTGGAAGCGGGTTCGTGGTCGGTGACCCCCTGTTCGAGGACGTGTCATGGCGGGGTTCGGGGCGTATCGACGCCGGTGCGGCCTTTCGAATCGGCACCGGCTCACCTGCTTTTGCTGCAGGACTGGGGGTGGTCGACCCACCACAAACGGATTATTTCGGCGACGAGATCCCCCTGACGCCCGCGATCGGAATGCATCAGCCGCGCTGAGCCCTCGAGAGACGCTAGCGCTTGTCAATCGGTTGGTTGAACTGCTTTCCCATTCTCCCATCAGGCGTTGTAGCTGACGTGGCAGAGCTCACTCCAATTCACCACTGATAGAGTCGGGCATTGACTTCCTGCGTCAGCGAGCATCGGTGGCCTGTGTCACGAGGCTGAGCGCGTGATCCGTTAACGACCGCTGGGTGGTTAGGATCGAAAATCTGACCTTTTCAATCCATCGTAAAATGGCGGCCTTTCTCGGCAGAGGACATTCATCTGAATACAATTGAGCAGCCATGCTCGCCCGCGAACTGCATTCTGGTTTTAGGTGGCGGCATGTCATATGCTCGCAGCCGTATACTTGACTTTTACGTGTTATTAGCAGGATTGAAATTGCAGTGGTTAAAGTGTTCGATCAAATGCGCGCCAGCTGCAGCCAATCTGCTGAGAGGCGGCCGGTTGCTGTGATGGTCAGGCATTTTTTTGCGCTTATACTGTCGCTACTGGCCGTGCCCTGGGCACTAGCCGATGAGCCGGTGCAAACAGTTGCTGGTCAAAGTGTACTCGAAGTGTTTGTGCGTGACGGCTGCCCGCACTGTGCTGACGCGAAGGAATTTCTCCCGGCATTTGCCAGTGAAAGGCCATGGTTGCAGACTGTCTACCGTTCGGTCGATCGCGATAAGACCGCTTTGGACGACCTGGAGCGGCACTCCAGGGATTCAGGTAACTGGCCACCGGGTGTTCCGACTTTTGTATTCAGTGGTCAGGTTCTCGTTGGTTTTGACAGCCCGGAGCGCACTGGACCAAAGTTGGTAGCGCTGGTTGAGGGTCTTCCTGCGATTCCGGGAAGTATCGAGACAGGACTGTTCGGTACCCTCAGCGTTGCTAATCTGGGACTTCCGTTATTCACATTGGCAGTCGGTCTGCTCGACGGCTTCAATCCCTGTGCAATGTGGGTGTTGTTGTTTCTGCTATCGATGCTAGTGCGCCTCAAGGACCGGATGCGGATGTTGCTGATCGCGGGTACGTTCGTGCTGGTGGGTGGCGCGGTCTATTACGCATTCCTCGCCGCCTGGCTCAGTATTTTTCTGGTGATGGGAATGTCAACGTTCCTGCGCCTTGCGCTGGGCTGCGTCGCACTGGTCGTCGGCGTAATAAACGTCAAAGACTTCCTGGTCCCGATGCGGGGTTTTTCCCTTTCCATTCCGGCTGCGGCAAAGCCCGGCCTTTACGCGCGCATGCGCACAGTAGTCAGGGCCGATTCGCTGTTCCTGTCGCTGACGGCAGTCGTCGCGCTGGCCGTCGTGGTAAATTTCATCGAACTGTTATGTACAGCCGGTTTTCCAGCGATGTACACCGCCATACTCGCTCAGCAAGATTTGAGTCGCGCAGCGCATTTTTCATTCTTGGGCCTCTACATCGTTGGTTACATAGCCGACGACTCATTAATGGTAGCGACGGCGGTCTTGGCACTGAGTAGCAATAAACTGACTGAGCGTGCTGGCCGCTGGCTCAAACTCCTGAGTGGAGCCGTCATGCTGGTGCTGGGTGGCGTCATGCTCCTATATCCGAAGCTGCTGCTCTAGTGCATGTAGTTCCCGTAATGTCGCCATATTCGGGTAATTACGGTGAGAGTCTATAGAAATATGCACCAGCAGTACTCAATGAAGTACTTATCCCGTAAGAGTTAATCAGTGCGGCAACCTCCCCCAGCGACGCCCCAGTCCAACCCGTCACGTTGCGCCGGTTTAACACGCCACATTCGCGGCAAATGCCATCAGGACAGACATCATTATTTGAAGCAAATGCCTTTATGAGTTTTTCTCTGGGTGATCGATATGGTGAAAATGACCGATATCAATACCTGGACCAGTACGTAATATATTGTGACGTTCTGTGAAAGGAATGCTGGTTACGGCCTGAGTGAACTTAGAGAAATACCTGGCAGCGGTCATTCAGCTGGCGCCAATTTGTATTGAGTGGCATCGGTGATGAAATCGGCGTGGCCATAGCTGTCCAGAAGCACGGCAATCCTGTTGATCAGTTGCCTGTCCAATAACGTGCGCAAGCCTGGGATACGCATGCCTATGTTGTAGTAGCTCGAACTCACCAGTATCACCAGTATCGTGACTGCAGCGGCCAGTTTGTCTTCGACACGATAGCTTATGCCCATCTCCTGGGCGCGGGCGGCCTTGCCGTTGCAGAAATGTCGGATGAGAAAGAATTTTGAAAATCCCCGCTCCATCCAGCGGTGCATTCGGCCGCGCAGGGACGGATCGTCAAACAACTCAGCCTCCATGGTGCCGCGTACCAGCACGCCGCAGGTAGCGTCATCGAATTCCTCCTTCAACGAAAGCGTCCTGGCCATCATCAAATCTACAATTTCCTGTGGCGTCTCGCCCAGCAACTCCTGCGGCAGACCGAGCAAAAAGCAGCGATAGCGCGCCATCTCGACCCGTTCACGCTCCGCAGCGGTAAACGACGTGCGGCCCTTCGCGAGCAGTTTGAATGACAACAGGAAAATGCCGATCAGACCGGCGGGCATCTGATCCACCTGGGGGATGGGAATGCCGTAGGTGGCGACATCCCATTTGCCAGTACGCATGATGTTGTAGCGCACCATGGAATGCATCAGGCGCACTTTAGCCGCGGCCTTGAAACCGTTGCCAAACCGCTGCAATGCGCCGGGCATGGCTGTTGCGGTGAAGAAACTCGCCGTTTCAAATACCCGTCTTGCTGATTTTGAATCCGATAGCGTGCCGGTCATGGTCATCGGCAGGGCTGTGTACTTGTTCATAAAGGTTGCGATGAACGCGCCGCGGATGGCAAAAGGCGATATGGTGACCAGCGGTATGCGCTCCTGCCGCGCCCCTCTTTCAACCATATCCATATCGACCCAATCCGGTGTCGCTTCCATCGCGCGAATAAACGTCACCAGTTCCTGTGGCGCATTGGGAACTGCCTCAACGCCGTTTTCGCAGGCGTCCTCCAGCATAGTCACCAGCGTGCGAAATCCGTATTCGGGTATCAGGGCGGCATATGCATCGGCCACCTTATCACCTGTCATGGTGTAGTTGCGGATTCGTTCGACCCGCAGAGGATCAGACAACGCACTTTGGGCATACTGCCTGAAGCGCAATGGCAGCTTGTCGCTGACTCGCGCATCGCTGATATAACGTTCCGGCAGTATTGAGAAATCCACATCGCCGTAAATGCCGGGAACCTCTTGCTTCTGCTGCAGAACGTTCTCCGCGTAGATCACTTTTCTTGTCTGGATCATAAGCCTGCATGTTCCTGCTTTTTTAAGTGTTATTCAGTTAAAGCTATAGGATTCGACAAGTTTGTCAACGCACCAGGCAAATAGATGCTGGTTGTAAGTGAAAATCCGGAAGTATTTATTGTTCGCTTGTCATGCTCCGAATTGGGATTATCTCCCATCAACAAAAACAACGGCTCACGCAGTTAGCGTGTTCAGGCCAAGCAATCGTTCAGCATTTCCGCGCAGCAGTGGGTAGCGCTGCGTTGGCTGGCTCTCTGTAATGATCAATAGCTTGGCGAGACTGGCGGCGAGGTGATAGAAGGGCCAGTCGGAGCCAAACAGCATGCGCTCACCACCGGTGCGCTCCAGCATGTCGTGCAGGGTGCTTACACCCTGGCCGTGGGTGTCCAGCCACACATTGTCATAGCGTACTGCAAGCGGCACGGCCTCAGCCACATCGCGCGCGCCGGAGTGACCCAGGATAAATTGCAGTTTCGGATAGGTTTTTAACGCCGCTTCATAATGGCGGGGCAGGGCGTAGCGGTGGGTTGACTCCGGTTCGATACCGGCGCGCCCGCAATGGAAGAAGACGATCAACCCCAGCCGCTCACATTCACCGTACAGCTCCATCATCGCATCGGAATCGGGATAGGCGCGCTGCATGGTGGGATGAAACTTGATGATGCGAGCACCGGCAGCCGCATAGCCGCGCAACCGGGTAAATCTTGCGGGATCCTGCGGGTGCACCGAGCAGCCGGATATCAGTCGATCTTTAGCGCCTGCTGTGTCTATCGCCCGCATCCAGCGCTCGGTCAGGTCGTCACCAAAGGGCAGGTCGAAGGCAATCGGCATAATGCTGGCGCGCTCTACGCCACACGCATCCATTTCGTGCAGCAGGTTGGGGATGGTCTGCGTGCTGGCGCTTCTGCTGCCCCACAATCCCTGCGCCACCGCGCCCCACCACAAACTATCGAGCGCCTCCTCACTGAAGTTGCGGTTGATGTAGACGTCAAGATCCAGCTCACAGCCCGGGTCCGTTGCATCGCAATCCAGCAGATGAATGACGCGCTTGGTACGTTGCTGTAAATCGATAGTGGGCGCCAGTAACAGCGACATACCCAGGTGGCAGTGCATATCAATTGCTTTGGGCAGATCCGGGGCGGCCAGGTAAAGCTCACCGTTCTCATCGAGTTCAAACCAGGGCAAGTCAGCCAGACCGCGATAGCCCTTAAAGCGCAATGGTCCAAAAGGGCCTTGTCCGGAGCGGGCTCCTTCTTCAAGCCGTTGTTGGGCCAGTAGGGCGATATCCGCGCCGGTATAACGTGCGTCGGGTTCATCATTGCTGCAGGAGGTGAGGCTGGTGCCGGCAGCCGCCATTACTGCCAAGCGGAGAAATCTGCGTCTGTCCAGTACGGTGCCCATAGTTCGCTACACTTTAGAGTTAGCGCTTAGTTAAACACTTTGCGGGTCAGGCTCATAGGGCCCCGCTTAATAAAGCGCCTGTTGTCGCCCTTCACTGCATCGTATGCGGTGGTGGAATTGAGATTGACTGGCCGTAGCTCACATCGCCGCAAAGATGCCTGGAATATTTGGCTGGTTGTTGCTGCTGCCCAGCCCGCCATCAATCACGATCTCGGTGCCAGTGATGTAGCTGGCTGCCGGCGACAATAGAAAAACCACCAACTGCGCAACCTCCTCAGCGGTCCCGGCACGGTGCAGGGGAATGCGCTGTAACCAGTCCTCATGGATTGCGTCGATCGACCCGGCGGCGGCGGTCAGCGGTGTCGCGATATAACCCGGACAAACAGCAGTGGCGCGGATCTGCTCGTGGGCGTGATCCAGGCCAAGGGTACGGGTCAGGTTGATCACAGCGGCCTTGGCGGCGTTGTAGGCGGCAAAGCCGTAATCGGCGCGTACGCCGCTTAATGACGCGATATTCACGATGCTGCCGCCGCCGCGTTTACGCAGCAGCGGTATGGCGGCGCGGCAGGCATGGAACACGCCGTGCAGGTCGATGTCGATGACCTTGTGCCATTCCGCCACCGGCATGTCAGCCACAGTCCCCAGACTGCCGATGCCGGCACTGTTGACCGCCCCGTCCAGGCCACCGAACGTTTTCTCGGCAAGGTCACAGGCCGCCTGCAGCTGCGCAAACTGCGTCACATCCGTGTGCAGGTAGCGCAATTGCCAGGGATATTGTGCGACCAGTGCCGCGCCGGCTTCGTCGTTGATATCGGCGATCACCGCTCTGCCATGGTGCTGTGCAAGGTAGTGCACGACAGCCGCGCCAATACCTGACGCACCACCGGTGACCAGGTAGACCTTGTCGCTAAAATCGATGTTCACACCCGACCCTCCCTAGGCATTTTAGATTGCGCTGACTTCGACCGGTATGCCATTGAGCTGTGACATCCCTGACACCGGTTCCAGGCTGTCCAGACCATCTCTGGCGAGAATATTCACGTTGGCACCCTCGGTGCGTCTGGCAACGCTCAGGCCAGCAACCTGTTGGTGACCCCAGCCGTGGCAGAGCGATACGGCGCCGGGCATCATATCATCCGTGATGGCCAATTGGACGCGTATCTCACCCTGACTGGTTGGAGAGCTTGACCCACTGGTCGTTCTGCAGATCTCTGGCCAGTGCATCGTTGGTATTCATATTGAGATAGTTCCGGTCATGTTTGCCATGCACGAAGCTGGCATGATTGTGCGTCCAGGTGTTATGGCTGAAGCGCTCCCGTTTGCTGATAAGCTTCAGTTTGCCGGCGCTGGCCAGTTCCCGGGCGAAGTCGGCTTCCAGACCCGGTATCTGGGCACAGAACTCTTGCGGCGCCAGGTTAATCCTGCCGTCCGGGGTCATCACCCGCTGGCCGACAAAGCTGGCAGGCATAATGGCTGGTCGCGCCACGCCGTTAATGGCCTTGCTCATGCGGCGCAGGCCACCGAACCCGGAAATCCGGTTAACTGCTCCGAGTATAAACTGCGTGTGTTCGGGCAGAAATGCTTGCCCAATAGCGGGATTTTTTTCAGCAGCCGCCCCAGTGTGAACATGCCCTGCAACATTTTTGAGCCACCCATGGCTACACCCGCGTGCCGGCACAGTTCCAGGTAGATCCAGGTTTCCTGTCTGGCCTCGTCCTTCAACGGCAGCACCGGGTCGGTGTACTGGTGGTAGGGGATGGGCGTGGTGCCCATCAGCGTGTTGAAGGTGAAGGGAAAGTCTGCGCGTTCCAGCCAGTGACTGCCGGGCAGAATATAATCCGCATATTGCGCTGTCTCGCTTTCCTGGATGTCGATGGCGACCAGCAGTTCCAGTTGGCTGAACGCCTCGGTGAGCCGGCGACTGTTGGGGCAGGTGAGCAGGGGATTGCCCGAGGTTACCAGCAGCGCCTTCAATTGTCCTGCGCCTGGCGTCAGGATGTCGTCCGCCAGTACGCCTGCCGGCACGGTATCCATGACCAGGGGAATATTGCCGAGCCGGAAGGTCGCCAGCGGTTTGGCGGGATCGAAGCGGTTGAACTTGCTGACATCAACGATCCCTTTGCCCACCAGCGTGCCACCGCGCCTGTCCAGGTTGCCGCTGACCGCATTGATGACTTCCTGCAGCCAGAAGGCCAGGCTGCCGTGGCTGCCCTGGTTGACGCCGGTGGAGCTGTACAGCGCCGCGCCATCCGCAGCGACGTATTGGCTGACCCACTCGCGCAGGGTGGTGGCCGGGACACGGGTGACTGGCTCGACCCGCTCCGGACTCCAGGGAGCGACCAGTGCTTGACGATGTCCCAGCCGGTCATGGTCCGGTTGACGCGCTGTTCATCGACAGAGCCTGTCTCGATCAGCGCGTGCAAGAACGCCAGCATGAAAAACACGTCGGTATCGGGGCGGATAAAGTGGTGCTCGCCCACCTGTTTGGCGGTCTCCGTGCGCCTGGGGATTGAGCCAGATCACCCTGCCGCCGCGCGCAACCAGCGCTTTGAAGCGCTTGCCCGAGTGCGGCATGCTGATAAAGGACATCTTGGAGATGACCGGGTTGGAACCGACCGCAATCATAAAGCGCGTGTGGTCGATATCCGGGAAAGGGTTGAATCTGTGCGCAGCCATACATGCGCTCGGCCACCACGAATTTGTTATTACAATCCTGCGAGCCGGTGTGGTACAGCTTGCTTGAACCGAAGGCTTTGACGAAGGCATCGGACAGTACCGGCGGGATAAAACTCATGCTGATCGGGTTGCCAAGATACAGGCCGATCGCATCGCCGCCGTGCGCTGCCGCCAGGCGTTTGAGCGTGCCGCCGATCTCGGACAGGGCCTGCTCCCAGCTGATGGCTTGCAGCTGCCCATTGACGCGTTTCATCGGCTGCGTGATGCGGTCGGGTGAATCCCTGAACTCGTGCGCCTTCAAGCCCTTGAGACAGGCGTAGCCCTTGCTGGCGATGTGCTGTTCATTGGGTGCGATGTCCAGCACCGTGCCGTGCTGGTCGAGATCGACACGCAGCCCGCAAGCGGCTTCACAGATGCGACAGAACGTGTGTTTCGATGTGTGTGCCATGTTCTGCTGCATCATGTGCGCTCAGCTGTCGTAGGTATAAGTGTGCTCGGACAGGTCCACGTCCTGCAAGCCAAAAGCGCCGACGATCTCGCTCATCGACGATACCGGAACCGGCTCCCGCTGCGGGTCGATGCGAATATCGTACACGAAGCGCCTGTTGCCTTCAGGTGCGCAGGCCGTAACAACTGCCCGGGGATTGATGTCCTGTACGATCTGCTCCAGCCCGGTGACCTTGCCCCGCCACAGTCCGGTCAGGATGCCGCTGGTGCTGCCATCGTCGATGGCGTCACAGTCCTCGATCCAGAACTTGCCATGTTGTTCGTCAATCAGCTGCACACCCGTTTTGACGTATTCGGGTACGAAATGATGGTCCAGCTGCAGCAACTTCAGTATCGCGGTCATATTATCGCCTTCGATGCCAAACAGTCGGCGCATGCGCGCGTGATAGACGGGCGCCATGCCCTTGCAGTGTTCACCGATCAATTCCATGACCGCTTCGTCACCGAAGTTGCGCTCTACGCTCAGGTAGGAGGAGCGCTGCAGCAGGTGAACATCCAGTGCGAACTCCTTGAGTTGCACCGACAGCATGGAGGTAGAAAGGTCCTCCAGGCGGAAGTCGCGCTTGAAAGGGCCGGAATAGTCCGCCAGGCCATCATTGGTCGGGGTGGGCACGGCAAAGCGAAATTGTGCTGCCCGGGTGGCTTCGATCATCGCGGTCTGCGGGTTTTCCTCCACCAGGCCGATATGGTCACCGATGGAGACCTCCCAGCGACAGGGCCCCGCAGCGGGAATTTCCCCGCCGTGTGGCGGACGATAAACCGGGATGCAGCGTGCGCCGCGATTGACGGCCATGACCGTGGCGTCAAAGGTCGGGTCCTCCATGTGCACGCAGATCTGGGTTTCGGCTTCGCGGTCGCCGCCGGTCATGCCGCGCACGCCATTGTAGGCGCCGCAGGAGGTCAGCCAGAAGAAGCCCTGGTCATGTGACTTTACATCGAAATGAAACTTGAGCCACATGTGCGGCGCGCCGATATCCAGCTGGAAACCTTTCATGATCACGTCCACGCCGTCGCCCTCAATGCGGTGCAGCGCGCGAATACGGGAGTTATAGACGGGGCTGGACCCCATCCATTCATTGATGGCCTGCGTGGTCATGGCCTCGGCTCCCCAGCGGCCGGCCACCAGCGGCAACAGTCCCCGGTCGTGGATCTGGTTGCACAGCATCACCTCCCGCGCGAAGCGCGCCATGGTTTTTTTCTCCAGCTGATGCCACTGGAAGTCTTCGCGCAGCGGGCCACTGTAGTTTTGCATGGACATGCTCGTCTCCTGGGGATAAGTGCTGTCGTTGGTGTGACTCGTGGTGGTCCGGTCGGGTTTGGCGCGCCGGGGTTGACTCGGGTTCGATAAAAACATTTAATCACAAATGTTTTTGGATTGGAATAAAGGTTGGTCATGAGCACAGCAATACCCGTAGTGAGTGGAGCGGCGCCAGGGACAGGCCATTTGCAGGAATTCAATACCACGCCACTGGAATTCCTGCACCGGGCTTATGAGGAGTGCGGGGAGATCGGTCAATTCGATCTCGGAGGACTGCGCACTGTGCTGCTGGTGGGGCCACAGGCGCACGAGGCGTTTTTTCGCGCGCCTGACGAGCAACTCTCGGCGGCACAGGCCTACCAGATGATGGTGCCGGTGTTCGGCGAGGGCATCCAGTACGGCGCTCCGCCGGCGATTGAGCGCCAGCAACTGAAGATGCAGGTGCAGGGGCTCAAGCATGAGCGCATGGTGAACTACGCCGCCGTGGTGGAGCAGGAGACGGAAGAGTTTTTGCGCGAGTGGACAGCGGCGGGAGAGCTGGATATTTACGACGCGTTCACCCGGCTGACTCTGAAGACCTCCACGCACTGCCTGCTGGGCGCGAGTTTCGCCGCCAGCTGACCGAGGAATTTGCCGAGCTCTATCACGCGCTGGAGGACGGACTCGCGCCATCCTCCATCAGCAACCCCTTCCAGGATGCCGACAGATTTCGCAAACGCGATGCGGCGCGCGCGCGTCTCGAGGAACTGATCGGCGAGAGAGTGGAGCAGCGCCGGCAGTCCGGCGGCTGGGAGCACGATATGCTGCAGGTCTACATGGATTCCACCTACAGCGACGGGCGCAAACTCACCGATCACGAGATCACCGGCATGGTGATCTGGTTCATGTTTGCCGGGCACCACACCAGTTCCAACACCACCGCCTGGACGTTGCTGGAGATTGCCCGCAACCCGCAGTACAAGGCGCGACTGCAAGCCGAGGCGGATGGACTGTTCGAGGACACCGAGGAGCTACACTGAAGGGCCTGCGTGAAATTCCCCTGCTGGACGGCTTTATCCGGGAGGCGCTGCGGCTGCACCCGCCGCTCAATGCCATTACCCGCCGGGTGATGTATGACTGGCACTACAAGGATTACACGGTGCCAACGGGGAGCAATATCATGGTCTGCCCGCATATCAGTCACAAGTTGCCCGAATACTTCCCCAGCGCCCAACGTGTTCGATCCCAGCGGCCCGCACCGCCAAATCCTTTTGTCGAGATTCCGTTCGGCGGCGGTCGCCACAAGTGCATCGGTAACGGCTTCGCGATCCTGCAGGTGAAAGCTATTTTGTCTACCCTGCTGCACCAGTACGATTTTGACCTGGTGGCACCACCGGAAACGTACGGGGAAATCATGCCAGCGCTGATTTTGCGGCCCTCGGACCCCTGTATCCTCAGCTATCGCCGGCGGGAAGCGTCCTGAGCAGGGAGTTTCCCATGGCAAAGAAAAGCGCGCCTGTAGCAGTTGCGACATCCGGTCGACAGGCGGCCAAGAGCAAGGCGACACAGGACAGGATTATAAACGCGGTCATCGGCCTTATTCGGGAAAAAGGTTATGTGGCAGCGAGTTTCACCGAGATTGCTAAACGCGCAGGCGTGACCTGGGGCGCGGTACAGCACCACTTCGGGGGCAAGGAGGAAATACTCGGGGAAGTGCTGGAACGTTCGCATCGAAAGTTTCAGCAGAGCCTCGGCGATGCGCGATTCTCCAGTGGCACACCGAAGGCGCGGGTTGCAAAGTACGTGGATCTTGCCTGGGAGCACTATCGTGGCGATGAGTACATGGCGACGATGGAAATTCTGCTGGCAAGCCGGCGGCATGCCGGCGCTGTCGCGGATATATCCATGAGTCGCAGCAGGGCGGAACACCTTGCCCTGGGGCGACGCATTTTTCATGACAGTACAGCGAGTAATCAGCGCATGCAGGAGACTATTTACATAGTGCACTGCATGTTATCCGGCATCCTGATCGAGACCGTGCTGGAGCCTGCCGGTTTTAATGCCCGCGTTTATACCGGGCACTTGAAGAAGATCGTGATGGAACTGCTCTACTAGCAGCACTGTTGCGAGCGCTTCAGCGTTTGGCAGGCACAAGGATCGCAAAGGCCCAGCCGCTGCTCGCAAATCTGGCAAACACCTCTGTCACCTTGCGCATAACCGGTGTCAGCGCGGCTGCGCTGTGTTGTGGTGCACCTTCGGCTATGACGATAGCCTGGGAGTCACGGCGTCTGCCGCCAAGGTAGTAGCTCACCTGCGGTTGCTGCAACAGGTTTTTCACCAGAAAGAGCGCTCACCGCGGGCGGTACTGACAATCCGGTAGTGGCCCAGGCGCAAGCTCCACAAGGCGTGCGACGCCGTAATCCACTTTTGAATCCTACCGTTTCCAGCACGATCAGGCTGACCGGTGCCAGGGTTGGAGAACCAAAGCCCCTTCGCACAGCAGGTTCCACCACCGAATTGAGGCCGCGGAACACTTTTTGCTCGAGTATATTGCAGTTGGCAAGCACGCTATCCCGTCCCGGCATCATACAAAGAAATCCGTATTGGCGGCGCCGAGCGCGACTGCACCCAGGTTGCGGGCGAACGCGGTAGGGTTGTTGGCCACATGCGCACGGGCGGTGTGGATATCGAGGAAGCACTGCTGGATAGCGCTGCCGCGAAATACCGAGGACCCGCCTGCCGAGGAAAACAGTGAATCGACGACCTCGATGGATTTGTCTATCACCAACGATGCCTGGTATCGGTAGAGGACACGATTTTCCAGATCGATCGTTCCTCCGGCGCGCAGCGTACCCATCATGGCATCAAAGTTCGCCAGCAGAACGGTGGTCATATCCTCAATGGTATTTTTTGCTGCTGCTATGCGCATCTGGGTGCCGGAGTCCTGCGCCAGCTTGGTCACATCGCCGCTGGCCTTGCCCTTGACCAGTCCCGTGTACAGATCAAGTGCATGCCTGGCGGCGCCGATAGCCGGGGTGGAGACCACACGAATGAATAGCTGTGCCCACGGCAGGTGATAAAGGTCAGAGCTGTCCCGAGTCACACCCGGGTTAGTGCCGTCGAATCCGTCAGATTGCTTGTGCGTGCGGTAGTCGGGCACGAAAGCACCGTCCACCACAATGTCATTGGAGCCCGTGCCCTGCAGTCCCATGGAGTGCCACGTATCCTCAATCCGATAGTCGGTGCGTGGGACCAAAAATGTACGGTAGGTGCCATCGGGCAACATCCCGCCCAGCAGCGCCCAGGTGCAATGGTCACAGCCGCTGCTCCAGCCCCAGCGCCCACTGAAGCGGAATCCTCCTTCCACTGGTTCTACCTTGCCCATGGGAGCGTAGGCAGACGATATTCGGGTGTGGATATCCTCTCCCCACACATCCTGCTGGGCGCGTTGGTCCATCAACGCGATCTGGAACGCATGTACCGCGATGATGCCGCTAGCCCAGGCCGTGGACATGCAGCACTCTGCGATGGCCATCTGCATGCGGAAGAAATCCTGTGGGTCGAGCTCGTAGCCGCCCCAGCGAGCCGGTTGCAACGCCAGGAAAAATCCTGCCTGCTGCAGGGCCTGGATGTTTTCCTCTGGAACACGACGCTCAATGCGTGCCTTCCCGGTATTTGTCTTCAGCAGGGTTTGCAGGGATAGTATACGGCCAGCATCGCTGCGCCTTCATCGGCCACGCGCAAGGCTTCAGGATCA
Source organism: uncultured Gammaproteobacteria bacterium (assembly GCA_963844975.1). Classification (GTDB taxonomy): domain Bacteria; phylum Pseudomonadota; class Gammaproteobacteria; order Pseudomonadales; family Halieaceae; genus Marimicrobium. The sequence goes on from CAWJQO010000018.1 coordinate 24,770, forward strand.
ACAATGACATTCATGGGTCGCTCCAGCGGTCCGGTCAATAGACAATGCAGTCTCTCAGCAACGCATACGAAACACAGGGCGTTCTGGATCAGATGCGTGTCAATCCCTTGCGTCGCTAACGCGGTACGTGGTGAATGGGCGTCAATGGGCCGGCTGCTGGATATCACTGATTTGCGGGCCGATGCGCGCGGCCGCTGCCTCCATCAGGGCGCGGTCAAAGCCGAACACGTCGATGGCAGTTTCCCCGAGCATGTCGCGGATTTCTCGCTCGGCTACATCGTGGAACGTCTCGCGCAGCTTGTGCATGGTATTGGGCCAGGTGCCCTCCATGTGGGGTAGTCCGATCCCCACATCAGTTTGTCGACGCCGATCTTATGGCGGCTGCCGATTTCATGAGGGGCGAGGAAGGAGGCGCCGATAAAGCAGTTGCGCTGGAAGTACTCATGCGGCGTGAGGGAAAGGTCTTTCATGAAGTGGGCGAAAATGGGGTTGTCGATCTTGAATTTGAGCACTCGCAGGGTTTCCAGAATCCAGCCGCAACCGGTCTCGGTGAATACCAGCTTCAGTTTCGGGTGCTTTTCAAAGACGCCAGACCACAACAGTGCCGTGAACGGGCGGTGGGCCCACATATCCACCTCGCTGATATACATCATGGTGGCGCAGGGCACATCGCCGTAATCCGGCGACCAGCCCGAATGCGTGTGGATCGGCAGGTTCAGTTCTTCACACACACTCCACAGCGGCGCGTAGCGCTTGTAGTCGTGGTAGAACGGGTTGTGGCCCGTACTGGTGGGCAGCAGTACGCCGCCGAACAGCCCCATCCTGTGCGCCTCGCGGATCTCATTGACCGTCACCTGGATATCATCCACGTTGATAATGGCGACACCAGCGTGGCGCCCCGGATTTTTGCTGCACAGGTTCGCGAGCCAGTGGTTATAGGCGCGATTGCCCACCAGGCTTTGCTGCGGGGTGACCTCGTGGCGGTATTGCATCAGGCCGGCGCCGAACGGCGCCATCTGGGGAAAAATCACTTCGCCGGCCAGGCCATCGGCTTCCAGTTCCCGCAGGCGCACGTCGGGTTCATATTCTCCGCGACGCGGTGCGATCATGCTGTCGGGGTCGCACAGGTAATCCCACAGTTCGGCATCGGTAGCACGTGCTGCCTTCGACGCGGCTGCCGGATCCATGCGTCCGCGCCCTCGTCACCGGAACGGCTGTTGAATTCCTGTGCCGCCTCCTGGTCGAAAAAAGTACCAAAGCGCTTCATCATTTCGCGCGCATACTGCAGCCACCAGGCATCGGCGGCGGCGTGGAATTCCTTGGGCATATACGGCTTGTAGCCTTCCGGCAGTGCGCCCGCATGACAGTCCGAACTGATCATTACCACCTTGGACATACGTTGACTCCTGACCGCGCCTGTATTAATAGGGCAGCAGTGTATTTTAGCGGCGAGGCACAAGGCAAGTTGGCATGTCTGCCGTGGGCAATTTCATGCTATGTTTGGCGGGGTCCGGCGGGCGGCGTGGCGAGGTGAAGTGATGGACGTAGTAACTCCGCAGTAAGAACAAAGTGTCGGAAAAAGTGGTCACGTCAGTCGAGGTGAATCTCGGCTTTACCAGGTCGGGAGAAGTTATTGATGATCACGAGGGCCGCGGTCTGAAACGCGCAATCACCCGGCCCTGGACTATGACTTTGACCAGCGCTTTGAATACCGACGCTGTCGGGTACGCGACTGGTGCGCGCCGGGGCAGCCCCGGCCCAGCTTCCGCGCCATGGGATTTGAGACCATAAACCTCGGCGGCAACGAGGCGCTGCAGACGCTGCTCGCACAGATCAGGCAGGCCGGAGCAATTACTCCGGCGCAAGCCAGTCAATTGCGTCGTCATCTGCGCGGTGGCGTGTTTCCACTGTCCGAGGGCAAGTGCCTGAAAATGCTGCACATCGCCCCGGAAGGGCTGATCATGCGCACGGGCGGGCCCAACGGCTTGAAGGTGGACCCGGACGTCCACGATGAGCGAGATGAACGGCCACGATGCCGCATTGTCGTGCACGGCGACCAGGATGTGCGCGGTACGCCGCTGAAACAAATCATGCGCGGTTTTGCGCCGTGGATGTTCCGCCACCAGACGCCCGATGGCAGCAACAGCTTCTCGCCGCTGGTGCTGGTGAACCTGTGGATACCGCTGCAGCAGATCACCCGTCCGTTGGCGCTGATGGATAGGCGCACGCTGAATGCGCGCGAACACCAGTTGCGCTACGCCCTGCCCACGGATAGCTTTCTGGACAGACAGAGGACATGCGCATCAACGATATCTGGGCCTTGCTGCACGACGATGCGCAGCAGTGGTATTTTCATTCCAGCATGGGTCACGATCAGGCCTACGTCTTCGATACCCTCGGTGAACCACATGGCTCGTTCATTCTGCCTGGCGAAGAGGTGGCGGAGCATTATTATCGGTTGCTGCAGCGCCAGTGCCAGCAACTGTCATCCGGTTCGGTAGCAGAGCGGGCGTCCTTGTGGAGTTTCTATTGTGAAGCGACCACCGCGCCGTTACGCCAGGCTATCGCGTCCATGGCGGAAGTCGTCGCCTCTGTGCCGGTCGATAACCTCGGTCAGTCGGCAGTAGATGTCTGGGTGGCGCGCGCGACCGAGGCAATGGACGGGGTGGTGCGAAGATCGCTGGAAATGCGGGTGGTGGCGCTATTGTTGCCGAATATCTGGCCCTTCAACCGGGCGGTCAGTCCGTAAAGGCCCCCGCGGTGGCCTGCGCTGCCAGTGTGGTTATGGCGTGAAGTACCGACGCCAGTCAATAAACGATTTTCTTCTTGGGTATCCTCTCCTATGCAGGGTACTCGATGGCCAGTTCTGTGATTGGGCTCGCATTTGCAGCGTAGTAAAAATGCGTCTTCTGCCTTATGCTTGGTGGCAATAGAAATTATATAATATTCAGCAGCTTAGGAAGTTGATCAAGAAACGACCTACGGTATTGCAGAGGGGGCGAGGGAGTCGACAATGACCAGCTCGGATGATGCACTGCTGCAGTGCCTGCTGACGGTGTGCCGCTTTCACGGTGGCGGCACCACAGCAGCGGCAGTGTGTGGAGGTCTGCCCCTCAAGGATGGCCGGCTTACGCCGGATCTGTTTGAACGGGCCGCAGCCAGGGTAGGCCTGACCAGTAAGATTGTTTACCGGGATGTCGCCGATATTGAGTCAGCACTGCTTCCTGCGGTGGTCATGCTCAAGGGCGATAACGCCTGCCTGCTGACGGGGTGGGATGCGACCGGAGCCATCGCCCATGTTGTCTATCCCGAGCACAATGAAGCGCTGGTGAACGTACCGAGG
>CAWJQO010000019.1:0-33742 GCA_963844975.1 uncultured Gammaproteobacteria bacterium
GTCACCATGCTCAACCGCTACCTGGGTGCCATGACCGACATCATCATGGCCCACCATGGCACCATCGACGAATTTATTGGCGATGCGATCCTGGCGGTATTCGGCGCTCCCCAGCGCCGGGACGACGATGCGGACCGTGCTGTGCAGTGCGCTCTGGCCATGCAGGCCGCCATGATCGAGATCAACGCCCGCAACGAAGCAGATGGTTTTCCTGCCATCAACACGGGCATCGCCATTAACACGGGCGATGTGATTGCCGGCAATATCGGCTCGGAACGGCGCAGTAAGTACGGTTTCGTGGGCCACCCCATGAACGTCACCTCCCGCATTGAGGATATCACCGCTGGTGGCGAAATCCTGATATCCGACAGCACGCTGCAAAGCCTCAAGGGCAACTTTTCGCTGGGCCGCAGCCAGGAAGTGAACGTCAAAGGTATAGACGAAACCATCGTGGTTCACCAGATCACCGGAGGCAATGCATGACTGCCGGGAAGTCTGTGTTACTGGTTGAGGATAATGAGCTCAATCGCGATATGATGGTCCGACGTCTCAATCGTGCCGGGCTGCAAGTCACAACGGCCGGCAACGGTCAGCAGGCCCTGGATATCATGCACGCTGAGCAGCCCAGCATCGTATTGATGGATATGAACCTGCCAATCCTCGACGGCTGGGCCGCCAGTCGCAGGGCCAAGGAAGATGAACGCATTCGTCACATTCCGATTATTGCCCTGACTGCCCACGCCACGGAAGCCTACAGGCTGTACGCACTTGCGGCCGGCTGCGACGACTACGCCACCAAGCCGGTGGATTTTCCCGGCCTGCTGATCAAGATTAAAAAGCTTACCCGCGCATGAGCTTACGTCGCCAACTCACCCTCTCACTGGTCACCATACTGATGCTGTTCGCGATCAATGTGGGTACCCATTTCTGGGGCAGTCATGCGCGCAACGAGAGCATGATCGCCTACCGCAATTCGGTCGACGCTGCCCAGCTATCCACGGAAGTCGAGCAACTGCTGGAGGATCAGCGCCAGCAAATACTCATACTCGCCACACTGCGCGATACTACCGAGGACCAACTCGACGACGCTGAGTTAGCAGCGGGCTGAAGACGCCATAGTTACCATCAATGCACAGAATTCAGCAACTTGGCAAGTTGAGCCACGGTGTTACGGAGCTAAACTACGAGCAGCTCTGGGAAAGCAGTAGTCACCTGCTGAAACGCTGGCTGAACTTTTACCGCAACTATAACAATCCCGAATTTGAAATGGATATGAATGATCCGCTGCCCTTCCTCGAAGCCAGCCAGCGCTTGAAAGAACTGGAGCAGCGCCAGGCATTCATAGCAGCCCAGCGCGCCAATATTATCGATCGCACCATTTCCCTGACTGACAAGATCACAATAATTGCCTTTTTCGCCTCGATATTTCTCACCGCCACCCTGGGCTACTACCTCGTGAGTTATACCAACAGATCGCTGAAAAGACTGAAGAAGGGTACTGAGCGATTTGGTAGTGGCGATCTTGACTATCGCATAGACGATATCGACGATACCGGCGAACTGGGCGATCTGGCTGATGCATTCAACGAAATGTCCGACAAACTGCGCAATGCGATCTATGATGTGCGCAAGGCCAGGGATGATGCCGACGAGGCCAACGCGGCAAAAAGTATCTTTCTGGCCAATGTCAGTCATGAGCTGCGCACGCCGCTCAATGCAATTATTGGCTACAGCGAGATGCTGCACGACGAGCTTGGCGATGTGGGAGAACTAGATCGCCCGCAGTTTCAGCAGGATCTGGATATCATTATCAAATCAGGACGGCAATTGCTCACCCTGATCGATGACATTCTGGACTTGTCGAAAATCGAAACAGGGAAAATGTCCCTGCACTGCGAAACTTTCAGTCCGACGGCAATCATCAAGCAGGCGTGCGAAGTGCTGGCACCGCTGTTACACAACAATAACAATGAATTGCAGATCGATGACTTGCGCGAATTGCCCGTTCTGTATAACGACGCCGCCAAATTTCGGCAGATTTTCACCAACCTGCTCAGCAATGCCAACAAATTCACCAAGGACGGACAGATTAGCGTGAGCGCGCGGGAATTACCTGACCGACCAGGCTGGGCGGAGTTTGCCATACGCGACACCGGCATAGGCATGACCAGCGAGCAACTCTCGCGCGTGTTCGATGCGTTCGTGCAAGCGGATTCGTCGACCAGCGCAAACTACGGGGGTACCGGGCTGGGACTGGCCATCTGCCGTGAGTTCTGCGACCTGATGGGTGGAACGATCGAGGTCGAAAGCGAAGTTGGCGTGGGATCAACCTTTACGGTGCTGATTCCTTCTGACCCAGAGTGAGTTCACGCAGCCGCCTGAGGGCTTCATCGCGTTTTTCCAGATTCTCCGACAGTGTATCGTTTCTCTTTCTGCAGGTCGTTGATGCGCACATGCAGCTCCGCAAATACTGCCAAAGCGTCTCGCATCAGCTGGATTTGCTGATGTAACTTTATTCCCTGGGGCTGCTCTCTCATCAGACGCAGATAAGATTCATGCGCCGCCCTCCAGTTGTAATAGGGACTCTCGGGCAACATCTTGTCATAAGCAATAGCAATGCCTGCTTCCCAATCGGCACCGGGGGATGATTCCAGGCGTTGATGACGCCTGAAATAATTCACCGCCTCCCTGTGGTCGCCTGCAGCCAAAGCACTGAAACCCTTGTCCAAAAAGGTACGATCGATCCCGGTCACCGGGGCATAGTCACCAGTAGCCAGGGCCTGATCGGGCAAGTTGAGGTTCAGTTCCGCAGCCGGCTGTTGCTCCGTGACCACCGGCGGTGCATCTGGTGGTGCCGCTGATGTAGCTGAGAGGGAACCACCGGCGGGTCGCCAGCAGGAGGCGCTACCGCGCAGGCTTGCAGCAGCAAAGCCAGGCCGCCAGCGGCAATCAGGGTAAAACGAGTCGCGAGCAATGGTGGTTCCTCTTGCAGAGCCAATAATGGTCAGTGTAACGCATTCAAAACCAGCTGGCACTGCATCATGGAAGCCGCTTCGTCGCGGCCAAAATACTCGCCTACATAACCTGGGAGCGCTACTCGGGGCGCATGTGGGGAAACAACAAAACGTCGCGAATAGAGGTCGAATCTGTGAATAACATTACCAGGCGATCAATGCCAATGCCCTCGCCCGCCGTAGGCGGCAAACCGTACTCCAGGGCGCGGATATAATCGTGGTCGTAATGCATCGCTTCTTCATCTCCAGTTTCCTTCTGCGCCATCTGCTCCACAAAACGCGCGGCCTGGTCTTCCGCGTCGTTCAGTTCGGAAAACCCGTTGGCTAACTCGCGTCCACCGACAAAAAACTCGAATCGATCAGTAATAAACGGGTCCGCGTCGCTGCGTCGTCGCCAACGGCGAGACTTCAGTGGGATAAGCAGTGATAAAGGTGGGCTGATCCAGAAAATGCTCCACCGTTTTTTCGAATATCTCGATCTGGACTTTACCCAGTCCCCAGCTCTCCTTCAGTTCAATGCCCAGATTTTTCGCAACGAGCCGCGCCGCAGAGGCATCAGCAAGCTGCTGCGCAGTGATGCCCGGATTGTGCCGCAAAATTGCATCGAATACAGTTATACGCTCAAATGGCCGGGAAAAATCATAGGTACTGCCCTGATACTGTACCAGGGAACTTCCCAACACCGATGCCGTGAGCTGGCGCAGCATATCCTCGGTAAGGTTCATGGCATCCTCATAGTCTGCATAAGCCCAGTAGAACTCCAGCATGGTGAACTCCGGGTTGTGGCGAGTGGAAAGCCCTTCATTGCGAAAACTGCGGTTAATTTCAAACACGCGTTCGAAACCGCCAACCACCAGGCGCTTGAGATAGAGTTCCGGCGCAATCCGCAGGTACATGTCCAGACCAAGAGCGTTGTGGTGGGTGACAAAGGGCTTGGCGGCTGCGCCTCCCGGAACAACCTGCATCATCGGGGTTTCCACCTCCATGAAGTCAAGACCACTCATGTAATCGCGGATAAATGCGATAATTCTGGAGCGCGTTCGAAATACCTGCCGCGACTCGGGGTTTACAATCAAATCGACATAGCGCTGGCGGTAGCGCAACTCCTGATCAGCGAGCCCGTGATATTTATCGGGCAGCGGACGCAACGCCTTGGTCAGCAGGCGCGCTTCCTCCATATTGATATAGAGGTCGCCCTTACCGGATTTATGCAGCGGTCCGCGGGCACCCACAATGTCCCCCAGATCCCAGCCCTTGATCTGCGCCAGGGTCTCCTCGCCCAAACCCTGGCGATTGACGTAAAGCTGTATCTGGTTTGAGCCGTCCTGCAGCAACAGGAAAGCGCCGCGGTTGCGAATAAGGCGACCCGCCACCGCGTATACACGATGGGCCTGCTCCAGTTCCTCCTTGGAGCAATCGCCAAACTCGCGCTGCAAGTCATCGGCCATGGCGGTGCGCCGAAAATCATTGGGAAAAGGATTGCCGTGTTCACGCAGCGCGGAAAGCTTGCCGCGGCGCTCCGCCACCAGCTTATTGTCTTCGGGCGCTTCGCCTGCCTCTTGCTTGGATTCAGCCTTCCGCTCCTGCTCACTCATAGTGTCTCTCATAGCCCGCTCTTCAGCGACGCCTCTATAAACCGGTCAATGTCACCATCGAGCACTGCCTGGGTGTTGCTCGTCTCCACGCCTGTACGCAGATCCTTGATGCGGGAATCATCCAGCACATAGGAACGAATCTGACTGCCCCAACCAATATCCGCCTTGTTGTCCTCCATGATCTGCTTTTCCGTGTTGCGCTTTAGCACTTCCAGTTCATAGAGTTTGGCGCGCAGCATTTTCATGGCATTGTCGCGATTCTGGTGCTGGGAGCGCTCGGTCTGGCACTGTACCACGGTGCCCGTGGGGTTGTGGGTAATGCGTACCGCTGAATCGGTCTTGTTGACGTGCTGGCCGCCGGCGCCACTGGCCCGGTAGGTATCCGTTCGCAGGTCCGCCGGATTAATATCGATTTCAATATTGTCATCGATTTCAGGTGACACAAATACCGACGCAAAGGATGTATGCCGCCGGTTGCCAGAATCAAACGGGGATTTGCGCACCAGGCGATGCACGCCTGTCTCGGTGCGCAACCAGCCAAAGGCATATTCCCCCTCAAACTTGATGGTGGCGCTCTTGATCCCCGCCACTTCCCCGCCGGAGGCTTCGATCAACTCGGTGTGAAACCCCTTCTGCTCGCCCCAGCGCAGGTACATACGCAACAGCATCTCCGCCCAGTCCTGCGCCTCGGTCCCCCCGAGCCCGCCTGAATATCCAGATAGGCATTGTTGGCGTCCATGTCACCAGCAAACATACGCCGGAACTCCAACTGCTCCAGCAACGTGACCAGACCGGCGATCTCCACGTTTATTTCTGCAACGGTGGCCTCATCGTCCTCCGCCGCCGCCATCATCAGCAGATCGCGCGCATCTGCGGCGCCGGCATCCAGCTTCTCAATGGTGTGCACCGTATTTTCCAGAGATGCCCGTTCGCGTCCCAACTCCCTGGCGCGCTCAGGATCATCCCAGACGCTGGGTTCAGCCAGTTCCAGATCTACTTCGGCGAGGCGTTCCTTGCGCAGGTCAAAGTCAAAGATACCCCCTAAGCACGCCGGTGCGCGCCTCGATGTCTTTTAGTTGTGTAAGAAAAGGATTTATCTCGAGCATGTCACCAACCCGCCGGGAGCGAAGCGGGGCATTCTACCCCAGCAACTATTCCTGGGGAAACTCTGTGGGCGGTGTATTGGCCCGCCCAAAGAATTCACAGCGCAACCAGGTGCTCAACCATCAGCTGCAGCGAGCGCTGTCCGCGAAACTCATTCACATCAAGGCGATAGGCAATTTCAACGTGCTCGATCGTGGGATCTGGCCAGATATCCAGGTCGACGTTAAAGGCAATAGCATCCAGTAAGGTATTACTACCGGTTGGCGTCAATACCAATTTCAGGTGCTTCGCTCCCACCAAACGCTGACTCACCACTGCAAACCGCCCGTCAAAGATCGGCTCGGGAAAATGTTGTCCCCAGGGTCCGGCAAAGCGCAACTCAGTGGCCAGTGCCAATTGCAATTCATCCGGCGACAATTCGCCGTCGGATTCAATGACCGCCTGCAGGTGCACGTCCTGGGCATGGCGTGCTGACTTCCTCCACAAAGGCGGCGGCAAAATCCGCGTAGGCTCACGCTGCAGCGTGAGACCCGCTGCCATGGCATGCCCCCCGAAGCGGGTGACAAGGCCGGGATGGCGGGTGGCTACTGCATCCAGGATATCGCGAATATGAATGCCGGCTATGGAGCGGGCTGAACCTTTCAGTTCGCCGGCATCGCCATCGGCAAAGGCGATGGTGGGACGGTGCAGACGTTCCTTGATGCGCGACGCCAGAATGCCGATCACACCCTGGTGCCATCCACTCTGGTAGAGGGTCATGGCGATGGGAGGGTCTGCCGGCTCGTTCAGTGACAGCTTTGCAAGAATCTGAATAGCCTCCGCCTGCATGTCCTGCTCAATGACCCGGCGCTCCTGATTGAGTTGGTCCAGTCTGGAAGCCTGAGCCCGCGCCGTTGCCAGATTCTCGCAAAGCAGGCATTCGATACCAATGGACATGTCCTCCAAACGCCCGGCTGCGTTGATACGCGGCCCCACTGCAAAGCCCAGATCCGCAGCCACCACTGACTGCGGCTGACGGGACGCAACCTCCAGCAGGGCGAGAATACCGGGACGGCAGTGACCCCCGCGAATACGGCGCAGACCCTCCGCCACCAGAATACGGTTGTTGCGATCCAGGGGCACGACATCGGCGACAGTGCCCAGAGCGACAAGATCCAGGTACTGGGCCAGATTGATCTCCGGGCGCTGCGCAAACCATCCTCTTGCGCGCAGCTCGGCCCGCAGCGCCAGCATAATGTAGAAAATCACCCCCACCCCTGCCAGGCTCTTACTGGGAAACCCGCACCCGGGTTGATTGGGATTCACAATCACATCGGCCAGGGGAAGCGCCCGACCTGCCAGATGGTGATCGGTAATCAGCGTGGCAATGCCCAACGCCCGAGCGGCGGCCACACCTTCCAGGCTGGATATACCGTTATCTACCGTAATGATGAGATCGGGCTTACTGTCGGCGGCAAGCGCAACGATCTCCGGGGTCAGGCCATAGCCATACTCGAAGCGGTTGGGCACCAGGTAGTCCACGTGGCGACCACCGAACGCCCGCAAGGCAGCCACCGCCAAAGTCGTACTGGTGGCACCATCGGCATCGAAATCACCGATGACAACAATCCTGTCGTCGCGGGCCAGCGCATCTGCCAACAGGACGGCGGCGCGGTCGGCATTGAGCAGCAGCGTCGGTGCCAGCAAATGCTCAAGAGACAGGTCCAGTTGCCCGGGGGAATTCGATGCCGCGGCCGCGGTAGACGCGTCGCCAACACCGGGTGAATTGCGCCAAGTGGAGAAGGATTCCCAGCAGATAGCTGCCGTCGGCGAATGAGTTTCTGCACGTCGCAGAGGACCGCGTCAGGCGTTGATATTGGCCGCGATAAATGCCTGGACCGCGGCCAGATTATTGGGCAGCACAGTCATGCGCTCGCTGCGCTCAAACAGGTCGTGCAAGTGCGCAGGCAGAGCAACATCGCGCTCCAGACCGGCCTTTTTTATCGCATCGGGAAACTTGGCTGGATGCGCCGTCGCCAGGCTAACTATCGGAGTGCCGGGTGCGACGTCGCTCGCCAGCGCCGCATGTACCCCGATCGCGCTGTGCGGGTCGAGCATGTACTCGCATTCATGCCAGGTACTGGCGATCTGCTGGCAGGTCTGTTCATCGGACACGCAGTGGCTGCTGAACAAGTTCCTGGCGCGCCGCATAGCTGTCTCGGTGAAGCTGATGTCTCCCTTGTCAAAACGCTGCATCAGGTCGGCGATGGCGGCACCGTCACGATCATAGAGATCGAACAGCAGTCGCTCAAAATTACTCGACACCGTGATGTCCATACTCGGCGACAGGGTGTGCGCAAGAGGTTGGCGGCCGTAGGTACTGCTCGTCATCACCCGATGCAGTACGTCATTGCGATTGGTGGCGATAATCAGGCGATCAATGGGCAAACCCATCTGCCGCGCCAGATAGCCTGCGAAAATGTCGCCGAAATTTCCGGTGGGCACCGAGAACGCCACTGGGCGAGCCGGTGCGCCGAGCGCCAGCGCGGCATAAAAATAGTAAACAATCTGGGCCATGATGCGCGCCCAGTTGATGGAATTTACCGCCACCAGAGCGCGGTCACCCGGCAGAAAGCCCTGATCGCAAAAACTGGCTTTCACCATAGCCTGACAGTCGTCGAAGTTACCCTTTATTGCCAGATTGTGGATATTGTCGCCGGGCACAGTCGTCATCTGCCGCCGCTGCACATCCGACACCCTGTTATGGGGATGCAGGATGAAAATATCGATGTTCTGGCAGTGTTTGCAGCCCTCGATTGCAGCAGACCCGGTATCGCCCGAGGTGGCGCCCAAAATGACTACCTTCTGGTGTCTGCGCTCCAACACATAATCCAGTAATCGCCCCAGCAACTGCAGGGCAAAATCCTTGAAAGCCAGCGTGGGCCCGTGAAACAACTCCAGCACCCACTGATTAGGGCCCAGCTGTACCAGAGGCGCTACGGCGCTATGGCGGAACTCGGCATAGGTGTCTGCAAGGATCGCACGCAGCTCGTCTGCCGGTATGCAATCCGCCACGAATGGGGTGATTATTTTCTCGGCCAGCTGCGGATAATCCAGCGCGGCCATTGACGCGATCTCTTCACGACTGAACGTGGGCAGCGTCTGTGGCACATACAAACCACCGTCTGCAGCCAGTCCCGTGAGCAGGACCTGTTCAAAATTGAGTGCGGGCGCCTGCCCTCGGGTGCTTATGTATTTCACTGTCGCTTGCCCCTGTCCATGCCCCGGACAACTAGCCGTCCAGCGCTTCAACTCGAATGCGCGTGACCTTGCCATTAATCGTGTCCAGCGCCTCAATCGCACGTACTGCCGTATCCACACTGCCCTGGGGCGCCTTATTGGTTAGCACAATAAGTGACACCAGGGTCTGACCCTGCGCCGGCGCCTTCTGAATCAATGCTTCTATGCTGATGCCCTGCTCACTGAAAATGCTTGCTACCCTGGACAGTACGCCGGGTTTATCCTCCACCTCCATGCGCAAATACCAGGGCGTTTTTACTTTTGCCATTGGCACAATTGGCAGGTTGCGCAGGCTGGAGTGCGCAACGCCAAGCGCCGGCACACGCCCGCTTTGCCCGACACCAAAATCACGCGCCAGATCGACCAGGTCAGCCACCACAGCCGAGGCAGTGGGTTGCGCACCGGCACCGGCTCCGTAATAAAGCGTAGGACCTACCGCATTACCTTCAACCAGTATCGCGTTTTTTACACCATCGACATCAGCCAGCAGAAGATAATCAGGTATCAGTGTGGGGTGCACGCGCAACTCCACGCCCTCTCCATTCTGCTTGGCAATACCCAGATGCTTGATGATGTAGCCCAATTCCCTGGCATATGCCTACATCCTGCGTTGTCAGCTCTGTGATACCCTCGGTATAGACCGCGTCAAACTGCAGAGGCATGCCGAATGCCAGGGATGCCAGGATCACCAGTTTGTGCGCGGCATCGATACCTTCCACATCGAAGGCGGGATCGGCCTCCGCATAACCCAGTGCCTGTGCTTCGGCCAACACATCGGCAAATTCTCTGCCCTTGTCGCGCATCTCTGTCAGGATGAAGTTGCCGGTGCCGTTGATAATACCCGCCAGCCACTCGATGCGATTGCCCGCCAGTCCTTCGCGCAGCGCTTTGACGATGGGGATGCCGCCGGCGATCGCGGCCTCGTAGCGCACCTCCACGCCATGCTCATGAGCCAATGCGAAAATCTCATTGCCAAATTCGGCGATCAGCGCCTTATTGGCTGTGACCACGTGCTTGCCGGCGACAATCGCCGCCTCCACCAACTCCCGAGCCACGGTCGTACCGCCAATCAATTCGACGAGAATCTCTACCTCCGGATCGTGGGCCACGGCAAAAATATCGCGACTGACGCGCATACCGGACAGGTCCAATGCGGGTTTATCGCGACGGACACCCACATGGATTACCTGCAGCCGGGCCTGCGCCCGCGCGGCGATCAGTTCAGCGTTGTCACGCAACACGGCGAGGGTGCCGGTGCCAACGGTACCCAGGCCGCATATGCCTATTTTTACTGGTTTCAAGCTCGTTCCTGTTTTAACAGTTAGCACAGCGCCTGTCTTCGATCAGGCAAAGCCATCATTTTTTATCATCCGCTTGATGTTGCGAATCGCCTGACGGGTACGGTGTTCATTCTCGATCAGGCCGAAACGCACGTAACCCTCACCGTACTCACCAAAGCCGATGCCCGGAGAGACCGCCACCTGCGCCTCGGCCAACAACTTCTTGCCGAACTCCACGGAACCCATCGCCCGATAGAACTCCGGTATCCTGGCCCATACAAACATGGTGGCCTTGGGTGGAGTGACCGGCCACCCAACAGCGTTAAGTCCACTGCATAACACATCTCGACGGGACTGATACATCGCACAGATTTCCGCTACACACGTCTGGTCACCCTCCAGCGCAGCAATGGCAGCCACCTGTATCGGCGTGAACATACCGTAATCCAGATAGGACTTCATGCGCGCCAACGCTGCCACCAGTACCTTGTTGCCACAGCAGAAACCGATGCGCCAACCAGGCATATTGTAGCTCTTGGACATACTGAAGAATTCTACCGCCACATCGCGGGCGCCCTCGACCTGCAGAATTGACGGCGCTACATAGCCGTCGTAACACAAATCAGCATAGGCCAAATCCTGGATCACCCAGATGGAATGTTCCCGGGCAACTTTGATCACCCTTTCGTAGAACTCCAACTCGACACACTGCGCGGTCGGATTCGAAGGAAAGTTCAGCACCAACATCTTGGGCCGCGGCCAACTGGTCTGAATGCCCTTTTCCAACTCGGCGAAAAACTCATCCTCGCTGTCGCCCATGGGTACATGTCGAATATCCGCACCGGAAATCACGAAGCCATAAGGATGAATGGGGTAGGACGGATTCGGCACCAGGATGGCGTCACCGGGCCCTGTCGTTGCCAACGCCAGATGCGCGAGGCCTTCTTTGGAACCGAGAGTGACTATCGCTTCAGAGGAGGGGTCCAGTGACACATCAAAGCGGCGCTGATACCAGTCACAGATCGCCTTGCGCAGGCGCGGTATGCCCTTGGACTGCGAATAGCCGTGGGTATCTCCGCGACGGGCCGTCTCCACCAGTTTGTCCACGATATGGCCCGGTGTCGGCTGATCCGGATTACCCATACCGAAGTCGATGATATCCTCTCCCGCCGCCCGCGCCTGCTGCTTGAGGTCACCGATAATATTGAACACATATGGCGGCAGGCGCTCAATACGCCGAAATTGATCGTCCACGATATCCAACTCTACTGGGCGCGCAGGCGCCGGTGCCGCGATTCAAAAAAGGGAGCAAACAGTACTGAGTCAGCCCCATACTGTCAACGCAGCAAGGGGTACAACACCAATATTGACTGGATTCTCACTTCAACCCGAGGGTTGCCATCAATTCGTCTGCTGCCTGGTACCCGGGGATCATTTGCCCGGTCTGCGTGATCATTGCTGGTGTACCCTGCACCCCCAGTTCCTGGCCCAGCTGATACTGCGCGGCAATAGGGTTGTCCTTGCAGACATTCTCAGGAATCGCCTGCTTGCTGCTCAGCTTGGTAAATGCTTCCCGGGGATTGTCAGCACACCAGGCGCTGGCCAGTTGCTTGAACGTGTCCGAACCTACACCAGCGCGCGGGAAAGCCAGATAGCGCACCTCGACACCGTTCTTATTAAGCTGCGGCACCTCCCCATGGAGCTTCTGGCAGTAATAACATGTAGTATCAAAAAATACACTTATATAGGCTCGTGTTTCGCCTTCGGGGGAAAAAATAATCATGTCGTCCCGATTCACTTTCGCCATTTTTGCCGCACGCTCGCCATCGCGGCGCTTCTCTGCCAGATTGACATAGCCCTGTGGGGTGACGGAGTACAGATCGCCCACTACGAAGAAATCACCCTTCAGCGTCGAATAGATCAGGGGCCCATTGGTGAATTGCACCTCGTACAGGCCCGGAATTTCACTCGTCTGGGCACTGACGACCTTTAGTCCCACACCTGGAACCTCCAGCGCGGCGCGCAACTTATCCAGCTGCGCCTTGTCCAGCGGCTCGCCCGCCATTCCAACAGGTGCGACTACTGTTATCAGTAGCACCATCAATGCCGACTTCAAAACTCGGTAAGTCATTTGCTGTCCTCTGTCATCGTGGGCTGACCCACCTTCGTTAATTCGAAAACCGATGCCCCCTTGGAGCAATATGCGGCCCATTAGTTCCTCACCCGCGAGGATGGTGTTGCTCATGCAGTTCCTGCATACGCTGCTGAGCTATATGCGTATAAATTTGGGTTGTAGAAAGATCGCTGTGCCCCAGCAACATTTGCACCACCCGCAGATCAGCACCGTGATTCAGTAAATGCGTGGCGAATGCATGGCGCAGGGTATGCGGTGACAAGTGTTTCCTGATTCCTGCACGCTGCGCGTAGATTTTAATACGATACCAGAAGGTCTGGCGAGTCATTTGCGTGCCACGGCGACTCGGGAACAGCACTTCCGACGGTATCCCCTTGAGTAACTCTCCCCGCGGACCGGCCAAATACCGCTGTAACCACCGCAGGGCTTCCTCTCCGACGGGCACCAGCCGCTCCTTGCTGCCTTTCCCGAATACTCGCACCACACCCTGGTTCATACTGAGTTGAACGAGTTGCAGACTGGTCAGCTCCGTCACGCGCAAACCGCACGCGTAGAGCAATTCCAGCATGGTACGGTCACGCAATTCCAACGCTTGTGCCAGATCCGGCGCCTGTAGCAGGCGCTCCACTTCCATTTCGGTCAACGTCTTTGGCAGAGGCCGCCCCAGACGCGGACTGTCAATATCCAGCGTGGGGTCAATGGTGAGCCGCCCCTCGCGCAAAAGATAGTGATAGAAACCTCGGACACAGGACAGGAAGCGCGCACTGGAACGCGGGGACTGCCCCTGCTCAAGGCGGGTACCCAGATAACCCTGGAGGCATGAACGCGTTGCCTCGGTGATCGTATAGCCCTTACTATTTACCAGCCAATCATTGAATTGCCTGAGATCGCGGCGATAGGCGGACAGCGTATTGTTACTCAAGCCCTTTTCCATCCACATCGCATCGACAAAACGTTCAATATCGGGGTGTATCAGGGCATCCACAGACATTGGCCTACCCTAGCACGATTATCCGGCGGGAATTAGCGCTGAATTTGCGGATTGCGCTGTGCGCTCCATCCGGCAAATACCTTTCAGCAGGAACAAAAAACGGCCCAAAGGGCCGTTTTCCAACATTTGCAAACGGTACAGCCAGAATCTACAGCTTTTCCTTGATACGCGCCGCACGGCCGCTCAAATCACGCAGGTAGTAGAGTTTTGCCTGGCGTACGTCACCACGACGCTTGACCGTGATGCTCTCCACCATCGGACTGTAGGTCTGGAAAGTACGCTCCACACCAACGCCGTGCGAGATCTTGCGCACGGTGAAAGCGGAATTCAGTGCGCGATTGCGCTTGCCAATACAAATGCCTTCAAATGCCTGCAAACGCTCGCGGGTACCCTCACTTACTTTCACCTGCACGACCAAGGTGTCTCCGGGGCTGAATTCAGGGAGCTCCTTGCCCATTTGCTCTGCATCAAGCTGGGATATGATTTTGTTAGTGCTCATGTGGGACTCCTGTTAAATAACTCTGTAGCTTCAAAGCTTGCGCTCTGTTGATAATTTGCGTTCACGGATATATTCCGCTAACAATGTCTCTTCCTCGGCCTGCATGGCTCTGCCCTGGAGTAGCTCCGGGCGGCGCTCAAAGGTCCTTCCCAGTGCCTGCTTCAGGCGCCAGCGGCGAATCTCTTCATGATTACCGCTGAGCAATACTGCCGGCACGTCCATGCCCCTGTAAGACTCCGGTCTTGTGTAATGCGGGCAGTCCAGCAGGCCATCCACAAAGGAGTCCTCACGTGCCGAAGACTCGTGCCCCAACACACCGGGCAATTGGCGAATCACAGCATCGACCACCACCATGGCAGCCAGTTCGCCACCGCTCACTACATAATCCCCGATGGACAATTCTTCATCCACCTCAGACTCTATCAGGCGCTCATCCACACCTTCATAGCGACCTGCGACCAGCACCAGCCCTTGCAAGCTGCGCCAACTCCATCGCTTTGCTGTGACAGAATGGCTGCCCTTGGGGCGACAGGTAAATGACCCTGGCATCCAGCCCCGCCAACTTCCTTGCAGCGGTAATCGCCTGCTGCAAGGGATCAATTTTCATCAACATACCCGGGCCACCGCCGTAGGGTCTGTCGTCCACCGTACGATGCGCATCCGCAGTGTGGTCGCGCGGATTGCTATAGCTCAGGCTCACCTGGCCCTGCCTGACTGCCCTGCCAGTTACCCCGTGCTCACTCACTGCTGCGAACATATCGGGAAACAGGCTCACCACTGCAATTCGCATCGTGTCCCGCCCGGGGCTCTCACCTGGTTCCTCACTCGTCGTCGACGAACCAATCAACCTCAATTAGCGCCTGCTCCAGATCTACCCTGATCACTGAATCCCCAGGCAAATAGGGAATCAGGCGTTCCCGAGTATCTATACTGCCTTCACAGGCTTTCACCACCAACACATCATTGGCGCCGGTTTCGATCAGGTAGTCCACTGTTCCCAGCAGCACCCTGTCGCTCCCGACCTGACACCACACCCGTAAACCCTGCAGATCGCGCCAGTAATAATCACCCTCCGGCAGTGCCGGCAGGGCATCTTCCGGAACCGCAACCTCCAACCCCCTGTACGACTCCGCCAGGGTGCGATCATCCACCCCCGCGATGTGGGCCACGAGGCCCCTGCCCTGGCGCTTAACCGCATCGAATTCGACAGGTTCAAAAACGCCACGCCGCTTCAACTGCCAGACACCAAATCCCAGGAAATCTTTCCGGTGTTTCAGTGTATGAATGGATTTTGACCCACCCCTTAAGCCCATAGCAGCCGGTAATTTTTCCGACCACCAGCATCGCATCAGACAGCAGACCCATTCATGAACAAGGTCCATGTGCTGCTGGGCCCGCTTTATCAAGCTGCAGTAGCGACATCCTTGAGCAACCTGGCCACACGCTCGGAAACCTGTGCACCCTGGCCTTGCCAATATTCAACGCGGTCGGTATCGATGCGCAGACGCTCTTCCTGGCCGCGCGCGGTCGGATTGAAGAAACCGACGCGCTCAATAAAACGACCGTTGCGCGAATTGCGGCTATCAGTCACCGTAAGGTGGTAAAAAGGGCGCTTCTTGGCGCCACCTCGAGCAAGACGAATTGTTACCATTTTGCGTTATTTCCTAGAAATGAGCGGGGATCTGTTGCGATTTTGCATCAATACCCACGACAAAAAACGGCTGGCAAGCCGCAAAGGTGGCGTATCATACGGAAAATGTGTCCGATATTAAACCCCACGCCAAATAATTTTTTAGCCAAATCCGCCACTTAGTACTTTAACGAAATGGAAAACCGCCGCCGGGACCACCGGGCGGCATCATGCCGCCTAAGCCGCGCATCATCTTTTCCATACCCCCACCCTTCATCTTCTTCATCATCTTCTGCATCTGCTTGTACTGCTTCAGGAGGCGGTTCAGGTCCTGCACCTGCGTACCGGAGCCCTGGGTAATGCGACGCTTGCGAGTGCCCTGGATCAAGTCAGGGTTACGGCGTTCCTTAGGGGTCATGGAATTGATCATAACCTCCATCCGCGCAAACATTTTGATGTCGACATTCTGCTGCGCCATCTGGGCCAGGTTGCCCATGCCAGGAAGCTTGTCCAGCATGCCAGCAATGCCCCCCATATTATTCATTTGCTGCAATTGATCGCGAAAATCCTCAAGATCGAATTTCTGCCCCTTCTTAACCTTGCGCGCCAACTTGGCGGCCTTCTCCTTATCGACCTTCTGCTCGACTTCCTCAATCAGGGAGAGCACATCGCCCATCCCCAGGATACGCGAGGCCAGACGGTCCGGGTGGAAGGGGTCAAGCGCCGTGGTCTTCTCGCCAACGCCAAGGAACTTGATCGGCTTACCCGTAATGGAGCGCACCGACAGGGCAGCCCCTCCGCGCGTATCCGCATCTACCTTGGTAAGAATCACGCCGGTTAACGGCAGGGCCGCGTCGAAGGCTTTGGCAGTAATGGCTGCATCCTGACCCGTCATGGCATCCACTACAAACAGTGTCTCCATCGGCTTCACCGCGTCGTGCAGCTGGGCGATTTCGGCCATCATTTCTTCGTCGATTGCCAACCGGCCTGCAGTATCCACGATTAATACATCACTGAACTGAATCCTGGCGTGTGCTAATGCCGCTTGCACAATGACCACCGGCTTTTGCCCGATATCGCTGGGAAAGAAATCAACGCCTACCTCTGCCGCGAGCATTTCCAACTGCCGGATTGCCGCTGGCCGGTACACGTCGGCACTGACGACAGTGACTTTTTTCTTGTCGCGCTCTTTCAGTAATCTGGCCAACTTGGCCACCGTGGTGGTTTTACCGGCACCCTGCAAGCCCGCCATCATAATGACGGCCGGTGGTGTCGTCGCCAGATTCAGCCCCTCGTTGGCCGAACCCATAACGGTTTCCAGTTCAGTCTGCACAATCCTGAGAAATGCCTGGCCAGGGCTGAGACTTTTCATTACGTCCTGACCAAGGGCGCGCTGCTTCACTGACTCTACGAATTCCTTGACGACCGGTAGCGCAACATCGGCCTCCAACAGGGCCATCCGCACTTCACGCATCGTGTCCTGGATATTCTCCTCGGTTAAACGCGCCTTGCCGGTAATGCTGCGCAGACTGTGGGACAGTCGATCACTCAAACTTTCAAACATCGTGTATCTCTCCAGGGTCGCGGCAGGCCGGGACGTTGGTCGCTATTGATTCTGGTGTGACAAGCCGGTACAAAGGACGCAGTATACTTTACCCGGGCCCAAGCCCCAAACCGATGTCGATTGCTTTACTTGCCCTGCTTTGCGCACTGCTATACCTGGCCGCTACCGGTCTGCAATTACTGCATCTTTCACAACGACGCCAGCAAATCGATCGCAGCGTTTTCGCACTGGGACTGCTGGCTCTGTTATCCCATACCCTTATCGTCTGGAAAATCGCTTTCGCCAGCGATGGCGTTGACCTTGGTTTTTTCAAAGTTGCAGCACTGCTGTTTCTGGTGATCAATCTGGCCTGCATTACATCCCTGACGCGCCGACCCTTGCAGAATTTGCTGATCGTACTGTTTCCCCTGTCGGCCCTGGCCGTACTGGTATCCACATTTGCACCAGACTACCGCTCCGACGCAAAGTCACCTCAGCGGCGGCATGATATTGCATATCAGTAGTTCTATTCTGGCCTATGCGGTGCTCACACTCGCCGCGATTCAGGCTGCAGTACTTGCATTGCAGGACCACCAATTGAAGCAGCGCCACACCCGCGGCATTGTCCAGATCCTGCCGCCGCTGCAACTGATGGAAAGTATGTTGTTCGAATTGCTCTGGATAGGCTTGGGACTGCTTACTATCGCCATCGTTTCAGGAGCCTTATTCGTCGACGACCTTTTCGCCCAGCATCTGGTACACAAAACAGTACTGACCATCGCCGCCTGGCTGCTATTTGCCACGCTGCTGTGGGGACACTATCAACTGGGCTGGCGCAGCAAAACGGCGGTGCGCCTGACCATTGCAGGCTTCACGCTGCTGATGTTGGCTTTTTTTGGCTCGAAACTCGTACTGGAGCTGATATTGCACCGAGTATAAATAGGCGCATTATCCAACCCACAGGGCTTGCTCCCACTCCGCTTTTTCTTCAAGATGGAAAACGTTATCACCTCCGAGGTCCAAAACGGCTTTGAACGAAGCACCGCTGGGTTTACTGTTCTCCATTCTTGCTGCACTTATCTTTTGCTCCGCGTTTTTCTCCAGCGCAGAAACCGGCATGATGACGCTAAATCGTTATCGACTAAAGCACCTGCAGAAGCAGAACCACCGTGGGTCCATACGAGCGGGTAAATTGCTGGAGCGTCCGGATCGCCTGATTGGTGTGATCCTGATCGGTAACAATCTGGTGAATATCTTTGCCTCGGCTATCGGAACAGTCATTGCCATCCGCCTGTGGGGCGATGCTGGCGTATACATCGCCACTGGCGTACTCACCGTGGTTATTCTGGTTTTCGGTGAGATCACACCGAAAACCATCGCCGCAGTGCACCCGGAGAAAATTGCATTTCCCGCCAGCCTGATTTTGCTGCCGTTGCTGAAAATCATGTATCCCCTGGTCGCAATGGTGAACAGTGTCACCAATGGCCTCGCGCGCATGCTCGGATTCGATCCCAACAAAAAAAGCGAAGCACATGTTTCCGCCGGTGAGTTGCGCACTATCGTAACCGACGCGGGCCAGTTGATACCCGCCAGGCACCGGGAGTTGCTGCTGAATATTCTTGATCTGGAACATATATCCGTCGACGACATCATGGTGCCGCGCAGCGAAGTGTTCGGCATTGACCTGGATGACAGCGATGAAGACATTCTGCTTCGCATCCAATCCAGTGCCCACACGAGGCTTCCGGTCTGGCGCGATGACATCAACAATATCGTGGGCGTGCTGCACATGCGCAATATCAGCCGTGTCATAAATAAACAGGGGCTCGACAGGTCCGCGCTGGAACGGGAGATGGATAAACCCTATTTCGTTCCCGAAAGCACGCCTTTGCACACTCAGCTGATGAATTTCCAGAAGAGGAAGACGCCTCTAGGCATCGTGGTCGACGAATATGGCGAGGTGCTCGGGTCTGGTGGCGCTGGAGGATATCCTGGAAGAAATAGTCGGCGAATTTACCTCCAATATGGCGGAGACGACGGACAGCATCTTTCCGCAACGCGACGGCAGCTACATCATAGACGGCACGGCGAATATTCGCGACATCAACAAGTCCCTGAA
Source organism: uncultured Gammaproteobacteria bacterium (assembly GCA_963844975.1). GTDB lineage: Bacteria > Pseudomonadota > Gammaproteobacteria > Pseudomonadales > Halieaceae > Marimicrobium. The sequence goes on from CAWJQO010000019.1 coordinate 19,189, forward strand.
TTGGACTCTGCCCACGGATGGCCCCAAAACCCTCAGCGGCCTGATGCTGGAGCACCTCGAGGCATTCCCCGATGGCCCTGCAGGACTCGCCATCGAAAGCTACTGTCTGGAAATCCTGGCTTTGGAAGGCAATGTAGTGCAGTCAGTCCGCGCCCACCTGGCCAGCTGATTCATCCCTATTTTGCAGCGTATCCCGCACGCTATCGATCTGGTCATCCGGCAAGTTGACTAGATCAGTCGGATGTTGGAGCTTGCCTGCATACGCTCGCGCGCCCGGCGCAAGACCTCACGCTTCTGTTCGTCCGTGGCCATGAACCAGTCGGTGATTTCTGCACGCAGAGCGGTAACAGCCCATACAAACATCATCGTCGTCCAGAACACACACCGAGATACAGGGTGAGCGTGGCTCATCGTCACTCATTCCTGTACCTCGAGTAATGCGTTGTAGCGTGAAGCATTGCGAATGTAATGATCAGCATTGTGCATCAGGACCAACTGCTGCTCTGCGGACAACTGCGACTTGATCCTGGCGGGCGGACCCAAGTACCAGGGAACCGTCAGGTATTTCCATACCCTCGGTCACCAGCGCATTGGCCCCGATCAGGCAGCCCTTGCCTACCCGCGCACCATTAAGCACAACGGCGGCGATCCCCACCAGAGAACCGTCGCCAATGGTGCAACCGTGCAACATCGCATTGTGCCCCACGGTGACGTTCTGTCCCACCGTCAGGGGAAAACCCGGATCTGCATGCATGACAGCACCATCCTGGATATTACTGCCCGCGCCAATTTCTATACGGTCCGCATCACCACGCAATACACAGTGGAACCACACGCTGGCGTTTTCATGCAAGACGACATCGCCGATCAGCACCGCATCAGGGGCAATAAATTGTCCCTTGCCCACCAATGTTACCCGTTTATCGCCAAGACTGTACTTCATGGCTGCTGCTTCCAGTCGCGCTGCAAGTCAATTCCCGCATCGTAGGCGACATTGGCCAATTGCACCAGTATTGCCGCAGTGACCCCCCATACACTGTCTCTGCCTATCTGATAATGCGGTACCTTGCGCGTTCTATTTCCATCGGACATGGTCTCCAGGCGGAACAATGCTGTATCGGCAAAGAGTGCCAGGGGCGTGAAAAACACACTATCGAACTCACCGGGGTCAACGACCAGGACGGGAGCGGCAGGCACACTGGCAACGCAGGGAAACACCTCAAAACCAGTACGCGTGATCAACGGTTCCAGCTCACCCAGGGGGCTAATCAACTCAGCAGGCAAACCCACTTCCTCCAGCGCCTCGCGCGTCGCAGTTTGCCAGGGCGAAAGGTCTATTGCCTCGCGTTTACCTCCGGCAAATGCGATCTCACCCGGATGCAAAGGCAGATGCATGGCCCTGCGACCCAACAACACACTGGGCTCCGCTTCCGTGGTGAGCGCCACCAATACGGAAGCCTGTGGCCACTGTCCTGAACCCACGGGATACGTCCAGATATTCTCCCCCAGGGGCAGGCGCGATTCGATGCGCTGTAAAATGGCGCTTTCCGCGTCTAACAATCAGGTAACTCCAGTACGAGGGCCACAACATCCCAGGCGGGTTCTTCGTAGGGATGCGCATCCAGCAGCGCGGCCACCGCAGCCCCGACACACTGGCCTCGAACAGACCATTTCCACCCGGTATTCAGGCACGGCTTCAACAGCGTCCTGTCGACCAAGAAAGGGCTTGCTGCCCAGCAGCGGCCGAAACTGGCCCTGACCCAGCACTTGCCAGCAACAACTGTCGTAGTTACCAATCCGCCCGGCACCTGCGTTGAATACCGCGCTCTTGACCTGCTCCAGGTGAGACTCAGGTACATAAAAGCACAGTTTGTACATTACACCCCCCTGGCCTGGCGCGCATAAAAATCGCTGGAAAACTGCTCCAGCCGTTCCTCTTCAATGGCACCCCGGATAGCCGCCATATGCTGCTGGTAGAAATGCAGATTATGAATGGTATTGAGCTGCGAACCCAGAATCTCATTGCACTTGTCCAGATGGTGCAGATAGGCGCGGCTGAAATTCTGGCAGGTATAACAGTCACACTCCTCGTCGAGCGGCAAGGTACTGGTCTTATGGCAGGTGTTGCGCAATTTGAGTACCCCGCGCGATGTGAAGATATGACCATTGCGGGCATTGCGCGTGGGCATAACACAGTCGAAGAGGTCGATTCCCCGACGCACCCCTTCCAATAAATCCGCAGGCGTGCCTACGCCCATCAGGTAACGGGGTTTATCCGCGGGCATAACCGGACCCAGAGTGTCGAGCACACTGAGCATTTCCTCCTTGGGTTCTCCTACAGAAAGTCCACCAATGGCATAGCCGTCGAAGCCGATATCTACCAGACCGGCGAGGGACTCCAGACGCAATTGCGGATACATACCTCCCTGCACGATACCAAACAACGCCGCGCGACTTTCCCCATGAGCCGATTTTGCTGCGACACGGCCCAGCGCAGCGATAATTCCATGGACTCGCGCGCCTCAGTTTCCGTTGCCGGAAAAGGCGTACATTCATCAAAGATCATCACGATATCCGAGCCCAGACTGCGCTGGATTAGCATGGAAGTCTCAGGGTCGAGGAACACTTTGGCGCCATCAACAGGCGATTGAAACGCGACGCCCGCTTCCGATATCTTGCGCATCTCACCCAGGCTGAATACCTGGAATCCTCCGGAATCTGTGAGGATGGGACCATCCCAACCCATAAAATCATGCAGATCCCCGTGCTGCTCAATGATCGCGGTGCCCGGGCGCAACCACAGGTGAAAGGTATTTCCCAAAATAATTTCGGCACCGCTGGCGCGTATGTCCCGTGGCGACATGCCCTTTACGGTTCCGTAAGTCCCCACTGGCATGAATGCCGGTGTTTCCACGGTACCGCGGGGAAATAGCAGGCGTCCACGCCTGGCCGAGACCATCGCTGGCCAGTTGCTCAAAGCGCATATCACACTGGTGGCTCATGTACCGTCCTGCTCTTGTGGGTTAGCCGTTAATAAACATGGCATCGCCATAACTGAAAAAACGGTATTTTGCCTCGATTGCCTGCGCGTAAGCAGACATTATATGCGTCCTGCCGGCAAACGCACTCACCAGCATCAACAGCGTCGACTCCGGCAAATGAAAATTGGTCACCATGGCATCGACACTGCGAAAGCGATAGCCGGGATATATGAAGATATCGGTATCACCGGTAAAGGGCTGCAACTTTCCGGTGGCCAGGCTGGCGGACTCCAGGGCACGTACCGCTGTAGTGCCCACCGCAATGACGCGCCCGCCCCGCGCCCGCGTGTCGCGCACAGCAGAGCAGACGGCCTCATTTACTTCGACAAATTCCCTGTGCATCACATGTCGCTCAATGTCGTCTTCCCGCACTGGCTGGAAGGTGCCCGCGCCCACATGCAGGGTCACCGCCACTTGCCGGATTCCACGCGCATCGAGCTGCGCCAACAGGTCCTGGGTAAAATGCAGGCCTGCGGTAGGTGCTGCGACGGCTCCCTCGCGCCGGGCATAGACTGTCTGGTAGCGCTCGCGATCCGCGCCCACATCTTCGCGCTCGATATACGGCGGCAGGGGCATATGGCCGATATCCTGGAGAATCTCAGCCAGCGCCGGGCCATGCTCAGAGGAAATACAAAACAAGTCACCCTCCCGGCCCGTGACAACCAGTTGATAGGGGCCTGGTTCAGCCTGCAGCCCTCATCGCATAGCTGTATGACCGATCCGGGGCTCGGAGATTTACTGGCTCGAATATGCGCCAAAGCAGTATGTGGACCCGTAAGACGCTCGATCAGAAGTTCCACTTTACCGCCCGTCGCCTTGCGCCCCCAAAGCCTGGCCGGTATGACGCGCGTATCATTGAGTACCAGCAAATCACCGGATTGTAGAAAATCAGGCAGCTCGCAAAAGCTGTGATGGCTAACGGCGCCGCTGGCGCCATCCAGCACCAACAGCCTGCTGGCACCGCGGTCAGGCGGTGGATGCTGGGCAATCAGCTGCGGTGGCAAATGATAATTGAAGTCGCTGCGTTTCATGGATAAAAAAGCCGGCGCAGGGCCGGCTCTGGCGCAAGCTCGAAAGCTTACTTGTGTTCTTCCTCGGCCGCATCTGCCACCGGGGTCTCGGCTGCATCAGGCGACTCCGCTGCGGCGGAAGCTTCGACCGCCGGGGCTTCTTCGACCGCTGGTTTCGCAGGCCGGGTGACCTTTACCAGGTCTTCCGCCAACAGAATACTGCGCCTTCTCTTCACCATTAACGGGCTTCTTGTTAGCGTCCTTGACCGCGTAACGATCATCGCCACGCTTATAGATACTGTATTGCTCTGTCTTTTTAACTAATTTCATGGGCATGCTCTTTTCTCTATGGAGACTCAGATCACTCGCCCGCACGGGGGCGAATTTCACGATTGGGGTCAAAAATGGAACCGGCGCGAAGTGTACAGGCAAAGTCCCTGCAGGTTAAGGAAATTTATTGAACTTTCAGCCTCGATTGCTATAATCGCGCGCTCTCCGAGGGGGTGGCGCTTTACGACAACCTCCCAATCCCTCCAGGCCGGTGTGGTGAAATTGGTAGACACGTCGGATTCAAAATCCGATGCCCTTAAAAGCGTGCCGGTTCGAGTCCGGCCTCCGGTACCAACAACTTATATATATCAATAGCTTAGGCAGACTATGTCTTGCTTCAGAGCTCCCGCCCTGCTTCTTTGGTAAAAATCAACAAATAAAGTGGCGAATGTATGTTTTTTTGGCCAAAAGGCTTCAGTAGGCTATAGTTCACTCGGTTTTACTCAGCTGCACAGTGCCGGCGGTGCCTTCGGCAACGAAGCACATCGCTCTAAAAAAGAAACTACGAGAACCTCACGGAGATACCTTATGTTTATCAACAAAAAATTGGCGCTTGCGGCCTTACTGGCACCTGCGCTGGCAATTGGATCGGCGTACGCTGCGGAGCCCGGTTTCTATCTCGGCGCCAGCGGCGGCCAAACCTTTATCGATGATGAAGCGGATGATAGCGAATATCAAGTACGACGATGACGAGACCGGCTGGAAAGCCTATCTCGGTTATCAATTCCTGCCCTGGTTGGGCGTGGAAGCGGGCTATGTCGATTTCGGCGAGTTCACGGGCGATAACTTCGGTCGGGGGCACAGAACGTGTGGCCGCTTCGACGCTGACCTGGATTTGTCGGCCTGGGAGGGCTTCCTTGTCGGCACATTGCCAATAGGGCCTGTTGATTTGTTCGCCAAAGTTGGTGCGGCCGATATACAAGCAGAAGTCAGACACACAAAACTTCGGAACCGATAGTGACAATGACACGCAATTGGCCTACGGCGTAGGCGCTGCCTATAACTTCGGCAAAGGCCACTGGGGTCTGCGCGTGGAAGCTGAAGGCTACGATGACGACGAAGTCGACGACTTTTACTTCGTATCCGCTGGTATAACCTATCGCTTCTTCAGCGACGCAGTTGAACCCGTTGCCGCCGCGCCGGTCGCCGCCGCACCGGAGAAATGTGCCGATGCGAGACGGTGATGGCGTCTGCGACGCTGATGACCAGTGCCCCAACACACCACCCGGCAACGCGCGTTGGACCTGTTGGTTGCGATTGCGACTTCACCCTGCAGTTACAATTCGCGTTTGACTCGGCCAAACTGACTGCCGCTGATATGGCGCAGCTTGATAAGCTCGTGCCCGTCCTGAACAACGCTAAAACTGGCTTTATCGGTGGCGTGATTGAAGGCCATACCGACAGCATTGGTAGCGAAGATTACAACATGGGCCTGTCCAAGCGGCGCGCCGAGTCAGTGGCAAGTTACCTTGCTTCACAGGGCGTGAACCTGGGTAGTCGTTTCGCTACCGAAGCGTTCGGCGAAGCCAAACCGATTGCGAGTAACGATACTGAAGCAGGTCGCGCCGAGAACCGTCGCGTCGTAATCCGTCGCACGGACTGCGACAGCTCCAGTAACACTGTAGCTTTGATCGACCAAGCCCGCGGGAGAAATCCCGCGGGCTTTTTATTGCGTCTTGCGCAGGATGAGCAACTGTGATGAAGAGGCTGGGAAGTTTCTCTCTAACACCAACTGAGTCCCGCGACTTTGCCCGCACCTCCGGTGACTTTAATCCCCTGCATCTTGATCCGGTAGCCGCGCGTCGCACGCGTTTTGGCCAAACGTTGATTCACGGTGTCTGCGGAACTATCAAAGCACTTGATCTGCTGCTGCAACAGGAAAGTACTGACGTCGCCCTGCTTGAGATCAAGGTGAGATACAGCAAGCCGGTAAGCCAGGACCGGGAATTGATCGTTTTTGGCGAAACGATGGGCGCCAGAACTCGTCTGGAATTATTCGCTGAGGGTATTCGATGCCAAATTATCGATCTTGAGCTTGCCCAGAACTCTGCAGCAGTGCACCACGACGAGCCTGTGTTAACCGCCTGCCCAGACGCTGCTGGCTCGTGTGTGGAACTGGCTATCGAGGCATGTACGGGATTATCAGGCGCGGTCGATCTGTTGTGGGACAACGACATCATGCATGCCTTGTTTCCGAGCGCAGCCCGGTATTTACCCAAACGACAACTGGCCACTCTGCTCGCCAGCACCCAGATAGTGGGAATGCGCTGCCCGGGCCTGCATTCCATATTCGCCCAGTTGGACATGCGCTTTTGCACAGTCACTGGCTCGCGCAACACCTCACAGTTGGAGTACACCGTTCTCAGTGTCGATGAACGCATTGATCGGGTGGAACTGGGTGTAAACAATGCGTTCGCAAAGGGCACTATAGAAGCGTTCTTCCGCCCTCCCCCCACACGCCAGGCTGACTTCAGGCAGATAGCAGAGAGGGTATCGAGCCACGAGTTCAGCAAGCAGAATGCGCTGGTTATCGGGGCATCCAGAGGTTTGGGCGAGGTCATCACCAAGGTTCTCGCGGCGGGCGGCGCCAATGTCATGATGACTTTCGCCGCTGGCAGGGACGACGCTGCCCGCGTGTCCGCGGAAATTGGTAAGGATGGAACGGCACCAGGCGTTTGCTTTTATGACGTGCTTGAAGGCTCACTCTGCGCTGAAATGGCTGAGTTTTGCTCCTCAGTAACCCATATTTATTATCTGGCTTCACCCCTCATCGCGAAGGGCGATAGCAACAAGTGGGACCAATCCCTGTTCTCCCGCTATTGTGCGTTCTACATAGAGGGTCTGGCGACCCTGCTACAGCACGTCCAGGCAAGGGGGCCAGGGAACCGCAAGCTGCAGCTATTCATCCCCTCCAGCGTCTTTCTGGATACGAACATAAAAGGGTTTGAAGAATATATCGCCGCTAAAGCCGCGGCAGAGGCCTATGTTCGATGCTTTGAAAATGCGCACCGGAATTGGCGGGTGGTTGCTCCGCGCTTACCCAGATTACACACCGACCAGACCAGCGGCATCAAAGATACCAATGAACAAAAGACACTCGATGTTATGATTCAGCAGCTGCGGCTGGCATTCAACAACTCGGAAAACCCATCCGCTAACGGGCCATAGCCTGGCGAAACCTTGATCCAACTTGCGCTATTAACACCAGAAGCTGTTCGATCAAGTTCTTCCACACGTGCTTTTTTTGCTCAGTAAAAATGGCCAGGATGTAAATCGTCACCAGCGTTAAAGGCACAACAATCTGATAGCGTGGAATCCCCTCTTGTACTGTGGAAAAAACCGCACTGTAAAACCACAGAAGTGGCTGATGAAAGAGATAAATCGAGAAAGTTGCCCCTGCCAGGTAGCGGATGGTGGTTTCCAACCGTCCGGGCACAGTGTTCAGGCGCGCCAGCAGCACCCGCAATCCAATAAAGTGCAGCGACAGCATCACACCTAGATAATAGTCACTGATGAACTGGCGGCTGAAGGATAGTTGTAGATGCAATTCGTCACCCAGCAGTTGTTTTAGATAGTCCCATCCCAATTGGCCCATGTTCACGTGCACATACCAATACCCTCCAGCAAGCGAGATGGCCAGGCACAGCCACGCCAAGGGAACCGGTAACCGGGCCAGGTAGTCCGACCGATAGACCCAAACACCCATCCACCACACCGGCATCAGCAGGAGAATCTTTGGACCCAACAGCACACACAGCGCCAGGAAAAGCAGCCAACGCCGCCTGCCGTCTACGAAAAAAAGTATCCCAAAGAGTACGTAGTACCAAACTTCATAGTTCAGTGACCAGTAAGGCACATTGGTAAACAATTGAATACCCAGAGTCCATATTTCATTCAGAAAAAGGCTGCTGGTCATTACCCGTATAAGTGGCAGGTCCCAGGCGCGATATCCCTCAGGATAGACGGATTCGTCGATGTGAAATCCAGCAGTATCCAGAACTGCTGTCAGGATAATGGCCGGAATTGCTACCGAGTAAATACGAGCACCCCGTGCCACCATGAAGCCGCGAAAGTCCTGCTCACGCGTGTCAGCAACATAAGCGATTACAAAACCGGACAAGACGAAAAAGATGACAACCGCTTCATGCCCGAGACTGGTGAACACTATCCCGGGGCGATAAATCCAGTTGGCATGGTAAAAGAGGACGAGCAGCGCAGCGAGGAACCTTACTGCGTCAAGATAAAGTGAAAATACCCGGGACATTAGGCTCGCCTGTACCGATTCCAACATTATATTTTGTGCTAGAATCTCACGGCACACTGCGTCATGCCAGTGCTTTTTGCGAGTCAATTCGCATTCTGGAAACGGTAGCCATTAGGGATCCCGCTCGTGGATGTAAGCTGCTTCAGCGAACACCTGACGATAAGTCGCTGACCCAAGATGAAAATATCAGACAAGCAATTGGAAACGTTGTTGACTGCGCGGTCTGCCCAGGCTCTGAAAAGTCTCCTTGCGCAGCGCAACCTGGTGCCATCATTGGCGCAGGCGAGCAAACTTCAGAAGCACATCAATACCTTTCAGCAAGTGCGTAAGCCCGTTCGATTGGGTATCGTGCATACCTATACCAGTGAGTTACTCGATCCATGGCTGCATTTTTCTGCGGCTTTAAACCAGCTCAGCCTGGATATTTATCACGCACCCTACGGCGTGACCTTACAGGAAGCGACGACGAGTTCGGGCCTGGCCGAGCACTCTCCCGATATCACACTACTACTGCTAACCAGGGAAGACCTGCATCCAGCACTGCAGATGCCAGCTGCGTGTATCAAGCTCGCAGACAAACCGGGCATACATGAGCAATGGCAGCATGCCTTGAATCGACTGGTCAGTCGATTCCGTGACACTGTGGCAGGCCACATCATTGTGACATTCCTGCCAAGCCCTGCGTCCCCCGGCCTCGGTTTATACGACGGGATGGCAGAGAATTCCGAAACGCACTGGTGGAATCAGATCAAGGCGGAGCTCGCCAGCAACCTACGAGATGATTTCAGCGGAGTCAGCTACCTTGATCTGGACCAATTGGTGATGCAAATCGGGCACGACAACTTCTTCGACATGCGTCTGTGGTACTCATCGACATTTCCATTTGCACCAGACGGAGCGTTTGCAGTATCGAATGCGGTCACGACTCTGGCAGCCGCGATTCATCTCACCAAGGCCAAAGTCATCGTACTGGATGCCGACAATACACTATGGGGCGGCGTTATCGGCGAGGATGGTATCAATGGAATCGCACTCGGCCAGGATTACCCCGGCAAGGTCTATGTGGATTTCCAGAAACGCATATTGAGCCTGCAGCAACGCGGATTTATTCTCGCCCTGTGCAGCAAAAACAATCCCGATGATGTCAGTGAGGTTTTACGCAGCCATCCACACCAATTATTGAAAGATGAGCACTTCGCCGCGCAGCGTATAAACTGGCTGCCAAAACCTGATAACTTGAAGTCCATAGCACAGGAGCTGAATCTGGGGCTGGACTCCTTTATCTTCGTCGATGACAGCGACCATGAGTGCTCTGCAGTAAGGTACGACTTGCCGGAGGTCGAGGTAATCCAGGTGCCCTCAAGGCTCGCAGAAATACCGGCATGTCTCGATGCTCTGGCGCGACTGGAGATTGCCTCGCTCACCAGGGAGGATCTTGAAAAGACTGCCATGTATGCGCAAGAGCGGCTGCGAAGATCGCAGCGCGAAGAGCTGGCCGAAACCGGCGGCAGCATTGTCGATTATCTGAAGTCACTCAACATGAAGATGTCGGTTGGGCTTGATGACCTCTCACTAGTCACGCGATTGGCGCAACTTACCCAGAAAACCAATCAATTCAATCTCACCACTCGGCGCTATAACGAAAAGGACATCGCTGCAAAAATCAATGATGCCAATACCTCTGTTTTTCATTTTTCATTAGCTGATAATTTTGGTGACAGCGGTATCGTCGGCATGGCAATCGTAGAACACGATTCGGGTAATGGTGCACTACTTGACACCTTTTTGATGTCATGCCGCGTAATTGGGCGTATGGCCGAACAGGCTTTTCTCAATACAATCTTGCGCTATCTGAAATCCAGAGGCGTTGAAGAATTGTCGGCCGACTATATTCCAACCCGTAAAAATGTTTTAGTGGAAACGTTCCTACCGGACAACGGATTCTGTCAGACTGTGGGCGGCAGGTACGTCAGGAATTTGCTAACAAGTACGCTTGATCTGGGCAGTGACTTTCCCATCGATATTGAAGGACCTTTTTAGCAATGAGCGTTTTCGAAAAATTGCAGGAAATCATGGCAACTGCACTGGAACTTCCAGCGGGTGCTATCAGGGAAGACTCTACGATGGACGAGATCGAAGAGTGGGACTCACTTGGCCATGTGCACATCATGGTTGCGCTTGAGCAAGCCTTTGATCTATATATGGATGTGGACGACTTCGCCGAACTTGATAGCGTGCCAGCGATTCTGCAGTACCTGGAGTCGGAGAATGTAGGTTAGGGCGTTGCTGCAATGAACCTCATCGAGAGTCTCTCCTCTACTCTACTCAGGCTACTACCTCGCGAGTACTTTCTTAAGACACGCTCCACCTATTTCAAACTCAGAAAAAAGACCGGCCCACTCCTTTGCCTGATCCATGGTACGTTTACAACGTCCGATCTCATTATCGAGATTGACAAACGACTGGACAAAGACTGGCAAATTCTGATGGTTCACAGCTCTATCAATGGCTTGCTGCCTATGTATAAGGGCAATGCATTAGAGCTACTAAAGGCACTGATTGACTACTGCGGCCCCAATCGAACTCTGGTAATGCCAGCCTTCAATTTCGGCGAAGCCAGAGAAGGCGCGCGGGAAATTCTTAAAAAAAACCCGCGATTTGACGTACGCAGAACACCGTCTCAAATGGGTCTGCTGACTGAACTCTTCCGTCGATCAAAAGGCGTTCGTCAAAGCAGGCACCCCGCTTATCGCGTGGCAGCCCTGGGACCCGAGGCTGAAGCACTGACAAGTGGTCACGAACTGGCTCCCGGTGGCATGGGGAAAGGCACACCCTTTGATTATATGGCGCGGCATAACGCACAAATTATTGGTATTGGAAAGAGCTTTCAGGTTATGACGCAAGTGCACCAGGTAGAGAGCTTATTGGGGAAGGAATGGCCCGTGCCTCAGACTCTGCTGCCGAATGTTCCAGTGACCATAGTCGACAGGGAGGGTGAATTTGAAATGGAAATTGGAGGCACCCAACAGTTGTGGACATTCAATATTTGGAAGTTGAGAGAAATCCTGAGCGATCAAGTTCTAAGGGAGTGGCGTTTCCATAACTGCCAGATGTTTGCTGCACGAGCAAATGAGGTGACTGATGCGCTGGTTGAAGCCGCGCGGCGCGGCTTCACACTGTACGATCCCTGATCGATTCGCGAACAAATGTGAGAGGCGACTTTATTGTGCCAAGCGGCCCTATCCCATTTACCCCAAATCCAATTGCAACGACAGACAGAAACCTCCGCAAAAAATCTATCCGGTGGTTTTTGGCGCCTTGAACGCAATGACATACGATCCGTCAGTTACAAACTGCACCGCTACGCGGAAAAAAGGAATCCGTCGCATCCATTTCGCCAATGATGCCTTGGAGCTCCCTTGAGACAGGATCTCAATCATATCCAGTCTATCCAGAAAGCGTGAAAAACCTCGAGTAATCAAATATTTTCGCAGACTGTAGAATGTAAACCAGTTTACTGCGGGATACTTCGCATAGTTGGCTACCTCGGGCCTGGTCGTCACTGCCAGACGCTCATATCGACGCTTGAGGAATCCGGGGTACCAGCTATAAAGTGGCAGTGTAAACTCTTCTTGTACGGGACAAAGTTTATTTGTCGTGCTTAGATATAAAAGCCCACCGTGCCGCAGCATTCTTGCCGGCCTCATCAAGGCACTCCCGCCACTCAACTACATGCTCGAGAAGCTCCGGAACAACACAAATATCAAGGCTCGCATCGGGAATAGGTGTGCTGGTAGCGCTACAATTAATAAACTCCATCTCCAGCCCCTCCTCTTCAGCACGCCTCCTTCCGACCTCCAACAGATCTTTGCTCAAATCAATACAGGTGACATAGTGACCAGCGCGAGCGAAGATCCTTGCCAAAGTTCCTGCTCCTCCACCCACATCAGCAACTCTGAAGGGACCTTCTCTACCCTCCTCCTTCATAGTGTTCAAAATAAGTTCGGCCAAGCGTTCAAAACGGATAATGGTTTCGGGCGACTGACTTTTTTCCCGGTAGTATTGGAAAAACTGATCGTGGGTCGATGTGTCAAACTGATCGCTACCCGAAGTGGCGTGGCCTGCATTTTCATTTGTCATTTATCGGCTTCTCTACCACCCATCACTCTATTTATTTTGCCAGATAGGGCTCCGACGTATAGGCCAGTCGGCTGTATTTTAGTCTAAAGCAGTGGGATGATAGAGGCAACAAATAAGCTGCGTGGCATTATCGGTCACTGACTTAGGTTCACCACAAGCCCAACGCGCCGAGCGCCTCCATTGACGAATCCGGCATTGTGCTCAAGATAACCCCATACTATAGACACGGCCATTTTTTCGGAAAAAGCCGGGATTTGTTCTGGCCATACCGGACAACATAGCAGCATTGTTTCATGATATCTTGTGCCTGCTTTTCGTCTTTTTCGGCCCTTAAGTGAATGTAAATTCAACGTGACTCCTCATACACCAACACAGATTTGTATCACAATCGATACTGAATTTAGTATTGCAGGACACTTCGATCATCCGGAAACCTACTTGCCTGTGGCGGAACCCGTAGTATTTGGCGCCGTTGATGGCAAGGAAGAATCTTTGGGTTTTCTTCTGGATACCTTTGATCGCTATAACATCAAAGCCACATTTTTTGTTGAGTGTGCAAACTATTTCTATTTCGGCAATGAGCCCATGCAGACGGTGGTTAACCGACTAAAAGCGGCTCAGCAAGATATTCAACTCCATGTTCATCCAGTTTGGCTCCACTTTAACAAAGATTCCGAAGTTGGTATTTTTCCACGTCATGACGACTGCTCTGGGCGAGACTTCGATGAACTCAAGCGTGTATTTTGTATTTGTATTGAGGTTTTTCAACGTTGGGTAGGCCATAAGCCATTAGCCATTCGAACGGGAAGTTTGCGCACTGATGAAAATGTTTACCGGGTGATGCATGCACTTGGCATTCCTATGAGTTCCAGTATTGGATTGGGAGTCTTCCAGCCCAAAGAATCTCAATTATGCCATGACTCCGGTCGACACCGTATCAGCGGCGTTATGGAGATGCCTGTCTTTACTTACCAGGATGGGAAACTTGCGGGAAGAACGCACAAAAAATCACTTCAGATAACCAGCTGTTCATGGCCTGAGATGAAGCATCTATTGTGGAAAGCGAGGAAATCGGGAATCGAGAATATTGTGATCCTCACTCATCCTTTCGAATATATAAAAAAGTCCGACTTTCAATACACCAGATTGACGAGGAACCGCGTTAACCAGCGACGTCTGCAAAATCTATGTGCGTTTATTCAGCAACATTCCCAGGATTTTGTCGCGGCTGACTTTTCCAGCCAACATGACGCCTGGGTAGAATCAGAACTGAATCAGAATTCGATTGAGATATCTTCGGTCTACGCGGTGGGCCGGAAACTGCACAATAAGTTAAATGATTTGATATGGCGATATTAAGCAGTGGTGAGGGCCGGAATCAATCTGGCCAGACTCCCATGCAACGATTAAGCGGCTTGTAAATCTCCCTGGCGGCGCCCGACAGCCACACGACGACTACGCAAACTCCAGAATTCAACCTCATCAGATTTTGCTAACGGTCCAATTCGGCGATCTCGGGCACCACTACGTCTGTCTGCATAGTGAAGATACTTACAGCGACAATTTATTGCGCTGCAATCTGCTAGCGGCAAGCTGGGAGCATTTTCACTGAGGAAGCGCTGCGCCTTGATCGACTCTGCCGCGGGACAACCTGCCTCTGCTGGCAGAATGGACACGGCATGGAAAGGGTCGCTCGCACCAAAACCGGTTCTTCTCTCTCTTTCATGATTGACTTGTGATGAGCCTCTGGCTAAGAACAACAGGTGGCG
>CAWJQO010000020.1:0-14337 GCA_963844975.1 uncultured Gammaproteobacteria bacterium
TGGAAGCCGGCTTTGGTTTGCTTGACCGCGACAGCGGTACAGTGCGCGGTTTCGTGCAGGGCGTGGAGGAAGGCATTGCCGTGACCGTGGTGGCCGCTGACGGCGGTTTCACCATTGCGCATTCCCCGGTACGAAGGCTGGGTAGCAAGGCGATATTCGGCGACAGCATCTCACCGATTATCGGCGGCATCGCTCGCTACAAACCCAGTAACTACGCACGCCTGGCGCGTGAAGCGAGTTGCGCGGCGGCTGCTATAAAAGCACGCAGTGCTGCGCAGCACGGTGTGCCAGGCTATGACGCGACAGCGCAGCAGTGGGATGACAGGCAAATCGAGGCACTGATGACGCAGGCCACGCTGGCGCTGGGCAAAACAGATATCGTTCCGCCCGCTATAGCAGGCCCCGGGCCATGGTGCGAACGGCTGAGTACTATAGGTCAGTCAAAATAAGTTCTATCTGTAAATAGAATGGCACCCGCTGCCGGCTTCTACTATTATTGAGATGCTCTTGGGAATCCGAATTTCCATCCGTTCACAGAAATAAAAAAGATCTCGTAAGGAAGTATTCGCCATGAACTCTCTCCGCAACTCAATGATCTTATGCACTACCCTGCTAGCCCTCTCACCACTAACGGGATTTAGTAGCAATAGCGACCCGATTAAAGCAGCGGAACAGGCTGACAAGGTGGCTGGCGTCACCGAGCCCGGCATCGAGGAAACCCGCGCCATCGCCGAGGAGGGCTTTATCTACGGCCTGCCCATCGTGATGAATTACGCGACGATGTACGAGTTTGTCGTGGACAAAAATTCCGGGCAGTACAAGGCGCCTTTCAACCAGATCGCCAACGAAGCGCGCGTGTTCACCTGGCAGGACACGACGATCGTTACGCCCAACAGCGATACGCCCTACTCCATGCTCTGGCTGGACCTGCGCGCCGAGCCGATGGTCATCAGCGTGCCGGCGGTGCCCGCGCCGCGTTACTACTCCGTGCAGCTGGTGGACGGCAACACCTTCAACTACGGCTATATCGGCAGCCGGGCGACTGGCCCGGAAGCGGGCGATTACATGGTGGTCGGCCCCGGCTGGACAGGGCGAAACACCCCCCGGCATCAAGCAGACATTCGCCTCCAGCACGGATTTCGCGCTGACGATTTTCCGCACCCAGCTGTTCAATCCCGAGGACATGCCGAACGTGGTCAAGGTGCAGGCCGGTTACAAGGCACAGCCGCTCTCCGCCTACCTGAAGCAACCGGCGCCACCCGCCGCGCCGGCCATCGACTTTCCGAAAATCAACAAGGAGATGGTGAAAACCAATTTCTTCGAGTACCTGGATTTTGCCCTGCAGTTTGCGCCCGCCGGGCCCGGAGGAAAAGGCGATTCGCGACAAGCTGGCCAGCATTGGCATCGGTCCGGGCAAGACCTTCGATTTCAAGGACCTCTCTCTGGAGCACAAGGCCGAACTGCTGATCGGCATGAAGCAGGGCGACGATGCAATCGACAAATACCTCGCCAGCAGCGTGCTGCACGTCAATGGCTGGGGCCTCAGCGACCCGTTTGGCGACCGCGCCTTTTTCAATGGCGACTGGTTGAAGCGCGCCGCCGGCGCGAAAGCGGGGATTTACGGCAACGACGTGATCGAAGCGACCTATCCCATGACGCGCAAGGACGTTGCAGGGGACACGCTCGATGGCAGCAAGCACAACTACACCATCACCTTTCCCGCGGGCGAGCTGCCGCCGGTCAACGCCTTCTGGTCGATCACCATGTACGACGGCAAGACCCAGTTGCTGATCAAGAACCCGATCGACCGCTACCTCATCAATTCGCCCATGCTGCCGCAGATGAAAAAGGGCGAGGACGGCTCACTGACGCTGTATGTACAGAAGGACTCGCCGGGCGCTGACAAGGAATCCAACTGGCTGCCCGCACCCGATGGCCCGATCTATCTGGTGATGCGGCTGTACTGGCCCAAGACCGAAGCGCCCACCATCTGCCGATCGGCAAGGGTGACTGGAAGCCGCCGGGTGTGGTGAAAGTGCAGTACGATATAATCCCGCGATAACTCGCGGGCTGAGCTACCGTCGCGGGAAACGCATCCGATGACGTCTGTTTATATCGGCACGCCCCTCAGCCCGAGTGCGAAAAAGGTATTGCTATGCGGTGCCGGTGAACTCGGCAAGGAAGTCACTATCGAGCTGCAGCGCCTCGGTGTGGAGGTGATCGCGGTGGACCGCTACGCCAACGCGCCCGCCATGCAGGTCGCCCATCGCTCCCATGTGATCAACATGCTCGATGGCGAGGCACTGCGCGCCGTCATCGAACTGGAGCAGCCCGATCTGATCGTGCCGGAAATCGAGGCCATTGCCACCGCCACGCTGGCCGAACTGGAAGCCGAGGGCTTCACCGTCATTCCCACCGCGAAAGCCACGCAGCTGACCATGAACCGCGAGGGCATTCGCCGTCTCGCCGCAGAAGAACTGGGGCTGAAAACCAGTGCGTATGCGTTCGCGCAAACCAAAGAAGAATACGTAGACGCGGTAGCAAAAATCGGCCTGCCCTGTGTGATCAAGCCCATTATGAGCTCCTCCGGCAAGGGCCAGTCCCTGCTGCGCAACGCGAGTGAAATTGATGCGGCCTGGGACTATGCGCAGGCGGGCGGTCGCGCCGGTAAAGGCAAAGTCATCATCGAGGGCTTTGTGGATTTCGATTTTGAAATCACCCTGCTCACCATTCGCCACCGCGATGGCACGTCTTTTTGCGCGCCCATCGGGCATCGCCAGGAAGGCGGCGACTACCAGGAATCGTGGCAGCCGCAGCCGATGACTGCCACAGCGTTGTCCGCCGCACAGGCGATGGCGGAGAAGGTGACCTCGGCGCTGGGCGGCAAGGGGCTGTTCGGCGTGGAACTCTTTATCAAGGGCGATGAGGTGATTTTCAGTGAAGTCTCGCCGCGCCCGCACGATACCGGGCTGGTGACCCTGGTCTCCCAGGACCTGTCCGAGTTTGCCCTGCACGCGCGGGCCATCCTGGATTTACCCATTCCGGCAATCCGGCAACATGGCCCGAGCGCCTCGAGCGTCATCCTGGTCACGTGGCGAAAGCCAGCAATGTGCAGTTTGGCAACCTGGACAAGGCGCTGGCAATTGCCGACACCCAGCTGCGCCTGTTTGGCAAGCCGGAGGTGTCCGGGTCGCGCCGCATGGGCGTGGCGCTGGCGGTCGCTGACACTATTGAGAAAGCGCGGGATCTCGCCAACGCGTGCGCTGCTGCGGTAACCGTTGAATTGTAGCGCTGGGGAAAATTGTTGATTATGTGACCGTCGTAATGCCGTTCGAAGACTCAATCAACGGGGCGGGAGATGGTTCTGGCGCACTCGTTGGCGCTTCCTGCAGCGGGATGGACGCCGGGGTGGGCTCTGGCTCCGGCACTACTGCAGGTACTTCCTGTTCCTGCTCGGGTATCGGCTCTGGTGTGATCGCGGGTGCTACCTGCGCAGGAAGCGACTCTGGCGCTGTCATTGGGGCAGCCACAGCCGGATTGGGTTCCGACACCGTCGGTGCAGTCTGTGCCGGCACAGGCTCTGACACCGTTACTGGTGCCGGCCGGAGCGGCGACTGGCGCTGCCACCGTAGGCGCTGCTGCGGGTACAACTGCCGGCTCTGGCACTACCGGCGCGGACACCGGCTCTGGCGTCGCAAGCAGGCGCTGCGGGTTCCGCTGCTGCCTTGCCAGCCTTCAAATCGTCCAGAATGGTGTCGACCGCGGCGAAGAAACGCCGGTAGAACTCCTTGTCATTGATGGTCTCTTCCGAGACCTTCACCAGGGAATCGGCACTCTGGCCGATGGGTAGCGAGATTGAACCCAGGGCGCTGAGGCCGACACTGGCAGAACTGCTGCTCATTTTCAGCGCATAGGTACTGAGCACGCCGGTTGCGAACACCGTGCTGCCATTGGCATCGGGCACGCAAACAACATTCATCTCGATAAAGGTGTTCTCTTTACCTTCGCTCTTGTAAGCCTTCCGTCCTACGACACCCTCGCTAGTAGCGCTCGCAATCAGGTAACCCTCTCCCAACAGGGAGCGACGCGCGCTTTCGCAGGCCATGGCGACATCGCCATCGGTCCGCAACTTGAAGAGGCTGTCGTAGGCGAAACTTTCCTCGGGGTAGACAGCATTGTTGCTGCAGGCGGCCTGCAGTACCACACAGAGGGTGAGAAGCAGTATTTTCGATCTGTCTTTCATATCAGTGCTTGATCGCATGCTGCAAGGTGTGAATTGTGGAAACTATAAATTGCCTGTTTGCCGAAAGTCACGTCTTTTCACACTACCTTATTGTTGGTGTATCTCGCAGGTCTTGTCCACTGCAGGAAGTTACCCGTGGTTTACTATGTGAGTCACAGCAGCGTCTTCCCGCCAACAAGCCCTACTCAGCGCATTGATTTGGTGGAATACTGTCCGGCGTAACTCCACTGTCGGCAATAACGATGATGAAAACAAATATCGGGCTGCTCCTGAAAAAGCGCGCAGAAATCTGTCCCAACCGCGAAGCCTTCGTGGAATTCGAGCGCAACCGCCGCTTCACCTTCGCCCAGCTCAACGCCCGCGCCAATCGCGTGGCCAACGGCCTGCTCGCCAAGGGTATCCGTCCCGGCGACCGGGTCGCTACCCTGCTCAAGAACAGTATCGAATTTGTGGAGACCTACTTCGCTGTCGCCAAGATCGGCGCGGTGATGGTGCCGGTCAACTGGCGCCTGGTCGCCGGAGAAATCGCCTACATTCTGCAGGACTCGGGCGCCAAAGCGCTGGTGTACGACTCCGATTTTGACGAGGCCGTCAATGCGCTGCACGGCGGTGCGCACGGTGCGCTTGCCGGTGCAGCAGTGGCTCCGCCGCGAAAACGGCGACGCGGGCGCCCCGCATTGGGCACTGGATTACGAGCAGTTCATGGCCGCATCCGCGACTGCAGGAACCACCGGTGGGCGCATGGGATGACGACAATCTCTTTATCATGTACACCTCAGGCACCACCGGACGCCCCAAGGGTGCGGTGCACAGCCACGAGGGCATGCTCTGGTCGCAGCTGACCAGCATGTCCACCTCCGACATGCGCGACGGCGACCGCTGGCTGCTGGCGCTGCCCATGTTTCACGTGGGCTGCCTCAGCCCGACCTCCCTGCTGGTGCACCGCGGCGGCACCGGCGTCATCATGCGCGAACTGGATCTGGGCGCGATGTTCCGTTGCATCGAGCAGGAAAAGGTCACCATCTTCATGGCGGTACCCGCCCTGCTGCAGTTCATGCTGATGACGCCGGAGCGGGAGCAGTACGATATCTCCTCCGTGCGCTGGATCGCCACCGGAGCGGCGCCGGTGCCGGTATCCCTGCTGCGCGAGTATGAAGCGCTGGGCATTCGCATATTCCAGGCCTACGGCCTCACCGAGTCCTGCGGCCCGGGTACGCTGCTGCTGCACGAGGACGCCGAGGCGAAGGTGGGTTCCTGCGGGCGCCCGCAGATGCACACCGAAGTGAAAATCGTCGACAGCGCGGGCGCTACCATTCCCATGGGCTCGGAGCAGGCCGGAGAACTGCTGGTGGGTGGCCGACACCTGATGAAGGAGTACTGGAATAATCCCAAGGCCACCGCTGAAACATTGAAAGATGGTTGGCTGCATACTGGCGATATCTGCACCTGGGACAAGGAAGGTTTCATCACTATCTGCGATCGCATGAAGGATATGATCATCTCCGGTGGCGAGAATATTTATCCGGCCGAACTGGAGAACATACTGGCCGGATGTCCAGAAGTACAGGAGGCGGCTGTGATCGGCGTCGCCTCACAGAAATGGGGTGAAACACCACTGGCCATCGTGGTCGCTGCACCCGGCACCGCGCCGACCCCGGACAGCCTGAAGGCCTATTGCAAGGAACACATGGCGGGCTATAAAGTGCCGCAACTGTATGAACTGGTCGCTTCACTGCCGCGCAACCCTTCGGGGAAATTGCTGAAACCCCTGTTGCGCGAGCAGTTTCCAGGACCCGCTCCCTTCTAGGTGATTGCCTGGCCACAGCTGCACTGAGATTAGCCGGATAGAATGACAACGCATAATAATCGAACAATGATCATGGTTAGCACGCTGCGTCTCCGCGCGCGCATTGGCAGTTCTGCTACTGCTTCTCTACGGCAGCCTGTGCAGCGCTGCCCAACCACTGCGCGCCCTGATCCTCACCAGTCCCGGCGTTTACCACAATTATGAGCAACAAACCCAGGATCTGGGGCATGGCATTGCCGCGCACGCCAATGTCCGGTTCGACGTCTCGCTGGCAGAACTGGAGCGCTGGAAAACCACTGACTTTTCCGCCGGCTATGATGTCCTGATCTACAACATCTGCATGGCAGACAACCAGGACAGCGCGTTGATAGCCAACCTGCGCCGCCAGACCGAACAACTCGGGGTGCCGGCGCTGGTCATCCACTGCGCCATGCATTCGTTCCGGGAAACCGACCTGTGGTGGCCCATGTTTGGACTCCAGACGAAAGCGCATGAGGCACTGCGGCCATTACCCCAGATACACCAGGAACAACATCCCATTCTCCACGGCATCCCCGCTGACTGGACCGTGGCCAGTGACGAGTTGTATATCAACCTGCATTTTACTGCCCAGCCGCTGCTGGGCAGCATGGGCGAGGACGGCAAGTCGCACACGACGGCCTGGCTTGCCTCCCAGGGTATGACGCCTATATTTGGCACTACCCTGGGACACAGCGATGAAACAATGAAAGATCCTGCCTTCCAGCGACTCATCGCCAACGCCGTGCTGTTTGTCACTGGCAAGCTGTCAGCCCGACGGCAAGCCGAAGGCTGGCCTGGAGCCTGTCGGTGACGGCATGGATATCTTCGAGACGTTTTCCGCCCCCCCGGGCGTGAAGTTTTTAGGTAAAGAAGGCAAGGACTGCGCCTTCCGCAAACTCGCGCTCGCCGCCGGCCCCTGTTACCTCGGCTGCATTCTCAACCCCTTCGACTGGGGCGAGGCCACCCGGGCATGCAAACAGGCCTGCGAAGCCGATTTGCCAACAACCGATGCACTGATCAAAGCCTGCTCGACCAAAAGCTGAGCGGTTTTCCACTTCATTAATCAACCTGGTTTGCGACAGGCTTAACAAATACAAATAAATCAGGAAAATAAAGTCAGGATTGACTGTTTTATTTTAACATCCCATACTTCCCGTCCACTTTGCTATTGAATGGGGATGAATCGTGACCGCACCCACCGCCAATGACCACCGCGCCCTCGCGGATATGCCGCTGTTTGATACGGCTACGCTCAAATGCCCCTACCACTACGATAAAACCCTGCGCGAGGCAGCGCCGGTGTACCGCGACCCGGCATCGGGTGTCTACGTGGTCTCGACCTACGAGCTGGTGCGCGAAGCGCACAAGAATGATGCGGTGTTCTCCAACGAGTTCACGCTGGCCCTGGGATCGGCGGCAGCGCTCGATCCGGATATCAAAGCGGCCATGGCCAAAACCTACAACCTGGGCAAAGGCACGCTGCTGACGGTTGACGACCCCGAACACCAGATCTACCGCGACACCGTCAGGGATTTCTTCCTGGCCAAAAATGTCGAGAAATACCGGCCCTGGGTCAGCGAACTGGCCGACCGGCTGGTGAGCGAAATTCCCGCCGGACAGCCGTACAACTTTATCGAGAAGTTTTCCCGGCCCCTGCCGCTGTCCATGATCATGCATGTGCTGGGCATACCACTGGAAATGTTCGACGATGCCTTCCGGTGGACTGTTGCCAATGTCACTGTGCTGTCCCAGGTGTCCGACAAGCAAGCCCTGTTGGACGCGCATGCCGCGGTAAAAGAAGAGTACGACTGGTTTGTAACGGCGCTGGATGAACGCCGCGCCAACCCCAGGGATGACCTGCTCAACCTGGTGGCACACGCCCAGATTAATGGCAGACCACTGACTATCGAGGAGCAGCTGGGCCACTGTACGCAGTTCCTGGTCGCCGGCAATGAAACCACCACCGCGACACTGGCCGAGGGCATCCGGCAGCTATGCCTTAACCCGGAACAGGAAGCGGCTGTGCGCAAGGACCGCTCACTCATTCCCAACCTGGTAGAGGAGACGCTGCGCCTCGCCTCGCCCACGTCCAACATGTGGCGCATAACCAAAGTTGACCACACGCTCGGCGGCGTCGATATACCCAAGGGCAGCATGGTGTTACTGAAGTATTTCTCCGCCAACCACGACGAGGCGCTGTTCGAAGCACCGCTGGAATTCGACGTGACGCGCGCCAACGCCAAGCGCCATATCGCGTTCGGATTTGGTACTCATGTGTGCATCGGCCAGCACCTGTCGCGACTGGAAATGACCGTTGCGTGGGAAAAACTGTTTGCCGGCACCAGCGCCATGCGCCTGAACTGCGAACCCACAGAGCTGGAGTACATGCCCAATATCCTGCTGCGCGGACTGGAGGAGCTGCCCGTTATTTTTGAGAAATAGCCGTGGCGCGGCGTGGGGTCAGAGTAAAAACTCCTAATAGCCTCGCATCGAGCGGATGAACGGCGTGATTGAGTTTTTACGCTGACCCCAACTGCATTGTCAGCATTCTTTACAAAACCCCCGCTTATTCCCTTTGATTTGGCCAAAAGCCTTGTACTTATTGACGTGGTCTGTATTTTGCCTGTCTAATCTTTAGTTTAGATCTTTAGTTTAGAGTGACAGCGCGGGCGTAAGATCGATACAGACCTGATCGTTACTAGAGATCAATCTAATCCGAGACAGGAGCAGAAACATGAAATCGGTGAAATTAGTATCTATCGGCATTGCATTACTGCTCCTGCAGGCCTGCAGCCACCCGATTGAAATTGTGGGCGAAGGCGACGTCACCTCTGCGCCCGGCAACAGGAACTGTTCGCTGGAAGATTACAATGCAGTCTGCTGACGTGTGCAGCAAAAACTATGTCATTGGCGCCTACAACGAAACCTACACCGCCACACCGCGCGTCGGTTGGCAGTTTGATCACTGGGGCAACTACTGTACTACCGCCACCACCAACCAGTGCAGTTTTAATGTTGCTGCAGCAACGGTGCAGCAATTCTGGGGTCAGACCATGCCTCCGCTGCAGGCCGTATTCGCGAAGTACAAATTGACGGGGCCCATACTGCCCGACAGCGGTATCAACATCGCGCCTCGCGTACCTCGCGCAGCTCGGTTACCAGAAGAAGGAGTTCTTCCTCGCCGGTACCGCCCGCAGCTACACGCCGAATGCTGCCATTGCCGAGCGACGGCAAGCTGGTGGTCACTGCCGACCCCGAGGTTCTGGAGGGTAATTACAAGACGCGCCTGGTCGTCTTCCGGCCGATTGACCCGGACGACATTCAACGGCACCGTCATCGTCGAATGGCTCAACGTTACTGCGGGTGCCGATTCCCCACCCGACTGGATCATGGCCCACAACGAATTCATCCGCGAAGGCTACGCCTATGTCGGCGTGTCGGCCCAGGCAGTGGGCGTGAACGCCCTCAAGAACAGCACTACGCCTGCGACGGCTGCCCGCTACGCCTCGCTCAAGCACCCGGGCGACAGCTACTCGTACGACATCTTCAGTCGTGCCGGCCTGCTCGCCAAAGAACCGGCCGCGACCTTGCTCGGCGGCCTGACGGCCGATCGGGTGATCGCCGCCGGCGAGTCGCAGTCGGCGAGCCGTATGGTCACTTACATCGACGCGGTCCAGCCGCTCGAGCACGTATACGACGGCTTCATGGTGCACAGTCGTTCCGGCTCCGGTTCGGCGATCAGCAGGCGCCGCTGGATAACCCGCGTCTCGTACCCCGCGCCGGCGCCGATCCGCGACGACCTCGACGTGCCCGTGATGGTGGTGCAGGCCGAGGGCGACGTGATCAACTCGAACCTGCTTGCCCGCCAACCCGACACGGCGCTGTTCCGCGCGTGGGAGATGGCCGGAACGTCCCACGCGGACGCTTACACACTGCGGGACTCGATGACCCCGGCGACGGCAGCGGCGCCGCATTGCCATGTTCGGGTACTTGCGCGCTCCCGTCAATCCTTTCGGCTGCGACCAACCCGATCAATGCCGGGCCGCACCACTGGATCGTGCAGGCGGCGTTCCACGGACTCGACACCTGGGTGCGGACCGGCGTCGCCCCGCCGGATGCCGGGCCACTACCGCTCGACGTCATTTCGTCTACGCCGGTGGTGCTGAGCGCGCGACGCAAACGGCAACGCGCTCGGCGGTGTGCGCTCCCCGCATGTCGACGTGCCCGTGGCAACCCTCGACAGCGTGAACAGCGGCCCCTTCTTCTGTGGGCTCTTCGGCAGGACCATTCCGTTGACCGTTGACGCAGATTAGATAGCCTGTACCCGACAAGGCAGACTTCACGACGAAGTGGTTGGACGCGATCAACGCCAATGTGGCAGCCGGGTTTCTGCTGCCAGGCCGACGGCGACGAGCTGGAGGCCGCTGCCGAGGCGTGGGATTTCCCGAACTGACCGGCCAACCCCGCTGGGGTCAGAGTAGAAACTCCATGGCATCGCGCGAGCGGTAGCATCAGCGGGTTGAGTTCCATCGACGCCGATCCTCAGTCGTTGCTGAACGTCACACCCACGCGGATTTCCCGCTGCGGGGCGCTGAAGCCCACCGCGGTTTCGTAGTTCTCGTCCAGCACATTATCCACCGACAACTGCAATTGCCAGGCCTGTGCAAGCTGCCAGCGCAACACCCAGTCCAGGCGATGGTAGTCATCCAGTTCCTCTGTTACCGAGGCGCCGGTATGGCGGGAGGCCGCCCATTGTTGTCCGCTATACCGGTAGTCCAGCGCGGTATTCCAGTCGTCGGTAATCTGCCACAGGGCAACCATGCTGGCCGTCCACTGTGGACGACCAGTGAGCACCGTGTCCTCGTTCCTGACATCGATATCGGTATAGGTGGCCTGGCTACGCAGGCTTAACGCAGTCAGCGGCTGCCAGTCGGCTTGTAGTTCGACACCGCTGGTTTGCACGCTGTTGCGATTCACATTACGGAACGTTTCGGCGTCGAAGTCCACCAGGTCGCGAAAGTCATTGTCAAACCAGGTGGCGGCCAGATTCAGCGTATCGCTCACCGCCCAATCCAGACCAAGGTCCCAGCTTTCGCCCTGCTCAGGCTGCAGGTCCGGATTACCCACCAGCGGATGGCCCAGGGCCAAAAAACTGGGCAACTTATAGGCTTCACCCCAGTTTGCGGCAAGGGTGACGCCGCCGCCCACGCTGTATTTCACACCCGCCTGCGCCGAGGTTTCGCTATCAAAGTCATCCGGATTATCATGGCGCAGGCTGCCGTGCAGCAGCATTGCCTGCAGCGGTGTCGCAGAAATATCGGCAAAAACGCCGCGCGTGTCGCGATCAAGAGAATAATCCGTGGGGTTACTGCTCACCGAAGTATTCGAGATAGCCACGGCTCTGGCCGTCTTCATGGCGGTAGTCGGCACCTATATTTGCCTCGTAACCGGGGGCAATGCGCAGCGTGTTGAGCCACTGCACCTGATCGCGTGTGAAGTTCGTATCCGCCGCATTGGGAGGCACTTCGAAATAAGGAAAAATTCCCGGCGAGCGATAGCGCTCATCATGCTCGAAACGGCTGGCCGTCACCGTACTGCGCCACAGCGGCGACCACTGCGCACCCCAACCCAGGGACAGGATATCCTCAGTGTAATCGCTGTCATCCAGCGCATCGTACAAAGCGTAGGTCGGGCCGCCGCTCTGCTCGGGATAGGTAGAACGATTGCCGTCAAGATAGCGGTAGCCGGCAGTCAACTCCTGCCCATCGGTCGGTTGCCAACCGAGGCGCAGGTTCGCGCTGTCAGTGTTGCGGGTGCTGCCCGGCACTGGCTCCCCTTCATCGCGGCCCGCCAATGCCAGGGTGTAATTGAAATCCCCTGAACTGCCCAGTGCGCTCACGCCCACGTCGGAGTAATCATCTTCTCCGACCTCGGCATGCACTTCCTGGTGGTGACCCGCCTGCGGGCGCCGGGTGATAATGTTGATCACTCCGGCCAGCGCATCCGAGCCGTAAATCGCCGACTGGGCACCGCGCACCACCTCAATGCGATCCACCATGTTCGGGTTGAGGTTGGCAAAATCAAAGCTGCCGCCGCGAAAATTGGTGGGATCATTCACCGCCACCCCGTCCACCAGCACCAGGGTAAAATTGGATTCACCACCGCGAATGGACACTGCCGTCAAGCCACCCGGGCCACCCTGCTCTTCCACCAAAAGGCCGGGCAGGGTTTTCAGCAGGTCAGCCACAGTGGTTTTGTTCAGGGCCTGAATCTGCTCTGCATCAAGCACAGACACGGAAGAGGTCAGGGCTTCCTGTGGCGCCAGGGTGCCAGTTACCAGCCTGGTCTCCAGCGCCGGCTCCGGGGCAGCAGTGGCTGTAACCGACATGAATGCAGCGAAGGTGAATGGCGTCAGAGTAAAAACCGCCAATCGTAAATGGGACCAGAGTGAAAGTTCGCTTTGCGATTTTTACTCTGACCCCATTTACCAGTTGAGCCTCGGCACCGCAATCCGTCAGGTGGCTAGAACCCTTCAACCTGGTGCACCTGCTTCCAGATCAGGCCCGGGAACAGGCGACGCATGAATACACCGATTTTGGCATCCCGGGTCGGGTACACGAAAAACTTGCCTTTCTTCAGGGCTGCCTCAATCGCATCAATGACTACCCGCGGCGCGATCGGCGCGCCCTGGCTCTCCAGCATTTTCGGCCAGACGGTGTCCCTGCCCTGCTGCAGCAACGGCGTGGCGACTGCGGGCGGGCAGACACAGGCAAAGCGAATCCCCGAATTCATATTTTCGTGGTACAGGGTCTCGGTAAAGGCCCGCACGGCAAATTTGGATGCCGTGTAGGCGCCGGTGTACAGCATCGGAATAATCGCCGCCATGGAGGCGAAGCTGACGAAGTCGCCATGACCCCGTTGCAGCATGCCCGGCAGTACCGCCTGGGTGATATTCACCAGACCACCGTAGTTGATCGCCATCTGCTTGTGGATGATGGCGTTGTCCTGCTCCACCAACAGGCCAAAGGGCATGATGGCGGCGCAGTTGTACAGGCGCTCGATGGGGCCAAGTTTTTCTTCCACCGCCCGCACTGCTGCGCACACCGCTGCGAAATCCGTCATATCCACGGTCCAGCTGTGAATGCTGTCGAAGGTGCCGACGGTTTCCGCCATACCGGCGGCATTCACATCAAACAACGCCACGGTCGCGCCTTCTGCGGCAAAGCGCCTGGCAGCCTCGCGGCCCATGCCGCTGCCGCCGCCGGTAATCAGTATCACGTTTCTGGTATTAGACATTTTGAAAACTCTCCGGAGTGCATCATTACTTTGGTCGCAGTATAGCTGCTGTCGACAACGGCAGCGGGTGGTACGGCTGCCATTATCTGCAACTAGTTTAATAGACCGTCCAGCTAATCAGGCATCACGCTGGGGGGCTGTACCAGATCGCAGAAGACCACGCCCGCTCCTGGATAACCGGGCGATGCTCCGCCGCGCAGCAGCCCTCATAGCCTTCACCGATCGTCTCGGGGCGCGCACAGTCCACAGCGGCAGCGACACACATGCGCTGACTCCAACGGCAGCTTGGATTTTCCACAGCGCGCGAGTAATAGTAGGCCCGTGCCGCGGGATCAAACTCCTTATCGACCCACACGGTGCACAGTTCGGCAAAGCCGCGCCCGCCCGTAGCGCAGGTTTTCGGATCGACGAAGGCGCCATTGTCGGCATCGCCCGCCACATCCAGCACACGCTCATGACGCTGTCCCTCGGCATCAATCCAGCCCTTGATCACCTGCAGCCGTTGCAACGGTGTACCGGGACTGTTCGCAGTACCGACATCCTGGCTGGCCGCGACGAGGAAGGTAGGAAGCAGCTGCGCGTCCTGGCCGTTGGGCAAGCTCGAGCCCATCGGCACACCCTGCGCATACGCGCGCTCAATTCGATCCGGTGATGCACACAGATCGGCAGGAAAATTCCACCCGCCGAAAAAGCGGCTGATGATGCGCGGACCGCTGGTGCCATAGGCCTCCCGGCGACGCATGGCGTCAAACAGCGCATCGCGCGTATTTTCCTGCGCCCATAACACGGCGAGACCACCCGGGTTGTACTCCAATTTTTCCGGCAGGCCGGGAGGCACTTCATCCGCCGCCGGTACTCCGTCACCACCGTGCCCCAGGAACTGGTCCTCCTGCACCGCGCCGGGCGTTCCCAGATGCGTGTCGGTGCTGGCGATCACACCAAACTGGTAGGGATTTACGCCCAGGTCCTG
>CAWJQO010000021.1:0-100523 GCA_963844975.1 uncultured Gammaproteobacteria bacterium
CGGGACTACGAAGAACGCAATACCTACCGCAATTTATTGTCCAGTTGTTTTCCGCTGGCGCCAGCAATTGCAGGACACGGGACTTTCTTATATCGCCGAAATCTTTACGGCGGACTCCTATGTGCCCGAGCGTAATGCCAGCGTGCAAGATCACCTGACTTCACTGGAACAGAAACTGCAGCACTCGCTGCCGCTGGCTCACCAATACGCTGACACCGGAATTTGGTCCGGACGGTTATCAGCAGGTAGATGCATTCAGCTCCACCCAGGTCGGCAACTTGTGGGAAATCAACTGCTTGATGGCACAGCGCCAGCGCCGCCAGTTCGAACCGTGACATGCAGCGCAACAGTGAGTGGAGACACATGATGAGCGAGACGATTCACTATCAGGACAGTCTGCCCGGCGGCTGCCACTGGTCGATGGTATTAAAGAAAGGTTTGACACTGCGCCTTGTGGATGAAGAAGGCGGCGCCAATGTGGGCATGCTGCTTTACAATCCCAGCAACCTGCTGGAGCGCTATAACGCGCCGGATACACTCAAATGCCAGCACACCTTCAAGTTGACGCGCGGCAATTGTCTCTACTCGGATATGGGGCGCGTGTTCTGCTCGATTGTCGAGGATACGGTGGGCTGGCACGACACCGTGTGCGGCAATACCACGAAGAAGATCGTCGCGCAAAAATGGGGCGAGCGACACTACCAGCAATACCGCAATGACTGGCAATTGAATGGCTATGATTCGTTCCTCGTTGAAGTCGCCAAATACGGCCTGGGGAAAAGGGACCTGGCGGCCAACCTCAACCTGTTCAGCAAGGTGTCCGTGGACGACTCGGGCGTGCTGCAGTTCGACGGCACTGCCGCCAAAGCGGGCGGGTTTATCGACCTGCGATTTGAGATGGATACCCTGGTGGTACTCCACACCTGCCCCCACCCGCTAAATCCGGCGACAGAATATCCGAGAAAGGCAGTCGGCTTCCAGATCCGCTCCAGCGCGGCCGTGGCCGATGATGACCTGTGCAAAAGCCACTGCCCGGAAAATCGGCGCGGCTTCAGAAATACTGAACTCTACACCCTGGGTCCGGCATGACCGGCTACCGGCAGACGATGGCGGAGAAGCACCATGATTAAAGCGAGCAAATTGCTGGCGGAGCGCGCGGTCTATCGCGAAGTCGTGGAGGCGGGCGACTACTACCTGCGACCCATGCAGCAAGGCCAAACGATTCGCATACTCGACCTTGAAGGCAACCAGGCGGCGGACACCCTGTTTTACAATGCGCACGATATCAGCGAGCGATACAGCGCGATGGATACCATTCGTGAACAGGGCAATGTGTATCTCACCGCCGGCAGCGTACTGTTCAGTAACGAAGGCAATCCGATGCTGGAGATCGTGGCCGATACCTGCGGTCGTCACGACACGCTCGGCGGAGCCTGCGCAACGGAGTCAAACACGGTTCGTTACGCGCTGGAAAAGCGTTGTATGCATGCCTGCCGCGACTCCTGGCTGCTCGCAGTTGCACATAACGAACAGCTTGGGATGAGCAAGCGCGACATCACGCACAATATCAATTTTTTTATGAATGTGCCGGTGACGCAGGAGGGCGGCTTGACATTCGCCGATGGCATCAGCGACGCGGGCAAGTACGTGGAACTGACCGCCAATATGGATGTCATCGTGCTGATCTCCAATTGCCCGCAGCTGAACAACCCCTGCAATGCCTATAACCCAACCCCGATCGAGATTCTGATCTGGGACTAACAGCCTGCCGTGGGAAAAGGAGAGTTATGTTTAGCAAGGTATTGATTGCTAATCGCGGTGCCATTGCCACGCGAATTATTCGAACGCTGAACCGACTCGGCATTGAGTCGGTGGCCGTGTATAACGAAGTGGATGCGCAATCCCTGCATGTCCAGCGCGCGGATATGGCCATCAGCCTGGGTCACGGCACGGCGGCAGAAACCTACCTGGATATGGACAAGGTACTGCAGGCAGCGCGTGATGCGGGTGCGCAGGCCATTCATCCCGGCTACGGCTTCCTCAGTGAGAACACCGAGTTTGTCGCCCGCTGTGAAGCGCAGGGCCTGGTCTTTATTGGTCCCACCGCCGCGCAGATGGAATTGTTCGGCCTGAAGCACCGGGCTCGCGCTGCTGCCGAGAAGGCTGGCGTACCGCTGGTGCCGGGCTCGCCTCTGCTGCTGACCATCGATGAGGCCGTCGCCTTGTCCGTCCGGGTGGGCTATCCGGTAATGCTCAAGAGTACCGCCGGCGGTGGCGGTATCGGCATGCAGGTGTGCGGCGATGAGCAGGCGCTACGCGCAGCCTGGGACAGCGTCAGGCGCCTGGGCGCAAACTACTTCGCCAACGACGGCGTGTTCCTGGAGAAGTACATCGCCAACGCCCGCCATATCGAGGTACAGATTTTTGGCGATGGCGCCGGCAAGGCGATTGCGCTGGGCGAACGCGATTGCTCCGCCCAGCGGCGCAACCAGAAAGTCATCGAAGAGACACCCGCGCCTAATCTGGACGCATCTGCCCGGCAACAGTTGCACGCGACCGCGGAGCGGCTGATGGCCTCGGTAAATTATCGCAACGCCGGCACGGTAGAATTCATCTTCGACGCGGATGCGCGGCAATTCTATTTTCTTGAGGTAAACACGCGTCTGCAGGTCGAACACGGCGTGACGGAGGAAGTGTGGGGTGTCGATCTGGTTGAGTGGATGCTGCAACAGGCGGCGGGCGAGTTGGTGGATCTGGATACGTTAAAGGCGGCGATAGCGCCCGCTGGCCATGCAGTGCAGGTGCGCATCTATGCGGAAGACCCCGCCCTGGACTTTCGTCCCTCTGCCGGGCTGCTGTCCCGGGTCAGTTGGCCGCAGGCTGACGGTTTGCGCATAGACCACTGGATAGAATCCGGCATTGAAGTGCCGACCCTGTTTGACCCGATGCTGGCGAAAGTGATCGTGCATGCACCGGACCGCGCGAGCGCACTGCAACGGCTCTCCGGCGCACTGGCCGGGAGCGAGATATACGGTATCGAAACCAACCTCGCCTACCTGCAGGCGATTCTGCGAAGTGATAGTTGCCAGCGCGGCGAACTGCTGACACGCAGTTTGGCGGAGTTCGACTTTTTACCTGATACGGTCCAGGTGCTGGTCGCAGGCACACAAACCACGTTGCAGGATTACCCGGGACGGACGGGGTTTTGGCATGTGGGTGTCCCGCCTTCGGGCCCGATGGACTCCCTCTCGTTCCGTCTTGCCAATCGCCTGCTGCATAACAGCGCCGATGCGGCCGCGCTGGAAATCACCATGAATGGCCCGACCCTGAAGTTCAACCGTGCCACACAGGTGGTGCTGTCCGGTGCCGCGATTGAGGCCAGCGTCGATGGCGAGCCCATGTCGGCGTATGCAGTGGTTGACATCGAAGCGGGGCAAATACTCAGCCTCGGCAAGGTCAGTGGCCACGGCGCACGCTCTTACCTGGCGGTGGCCGGGGGCTTCCAGTGCCCTGATTACCTCGGCTCCAAATCCACCTTCACTCTTGGCCAGTTCGGTGGCCATGTGGGGCGCGCACTGCGTGTCGCGGATGTCCTGCACCTGGCCGATAGTGCACCGCCGCGTGGTACAGCGCCGCAGCAGTTACCGCAGGACTTGTTACCTCGCATACGTGACCACTGGATACTGAGGGTCATATACGGGCCGCACGGTGCCCCGGACTTTTTTACCGATAACGATATCAGCACTTTTTTTAACAGCGAATGGGAAGTTCACTACAACTCCAGTCGCACGGGCGTCCGCCTGTTGGGTCCGCGGCCCGAGTGGGCGCGCGAGACTGGCGGTGAAGCGGGCCTGCACCCCTCCAATATCCACGACAATGCTTATGCGTTTGGCAGTGTGGATTTTACCGGGGATATGCCGGTTATTCTGGGTCCTGATGGTCCTTCATTGGGCGGATTCGTCTGTCCGGCGACGGTCATTACCGCGGACTTGTGGAAACTCGGGCAGCTGAAAGCGGGGGCCAAACTACGCTTCGAGCCGGTGAGTTATGCGCAGGCGGTCGCACTCGAAGCAGAGCAACTGGCCAGTATCGAGCACCTGCAAGTGAACACCTTGCCGGCGAATGGCGCCAGTCAACTGCATTCGCCGATTGTAAAACGCGCGAGCGTGGCCGGTGATGAAGTCATTTGTCGACTCGCCGGTGACCATTTTCTCCTGGTCGAACTGGGCCCGCAGGAGCTGGATATCGGGCGCCGATTCAGGGTTCATGCCCTGATGTTATGGTTGCAGGCAAACACCCTGGACGGTATCCGTGAACTGACACCCGGCATTCGGTCGCTGCAAATTCACTACGATGCCCAGCGCTTGTCCCTGGCGGCATTGCTGAACCATATCGATCGCGCTACCGATGCACTGGTGCACAGCGACGACCTGTCCGTTCCCGCACGCATCGTGCACCTGCCCCTGAGTTGGGATGACGAAGCCTGCCGACTGGCCATCGAAAAATACACACAGTCCGTGCGCCCTGATGCGCCCTGGTGCCCCAGTAACCTGGAATTTATCCGTCGTATCAACGGTCTGGCGGACATCGACGCTGTCAGGGAAATCGTGTTTGCCGCCTCCTACATGGTGATGGGCCTGGGAGATGTGTACCTTGGTGCCCCGGTAGCCACCCCGCTTGATCCCCGCCATCGACTGGTCACCACGAAATACAACCCGGCACGCACCTGGACGGCGGAAAACTCTGTGGGTATTGGCGGTGCCTATTTATGCATTTACGGGATGGAGGGGCCGGGAGGTTACCAGTTTGTGGGTCGCACCCTGCAAATGTGGAACCGCTACCGCCAGACGGAGGCTTTTACGCAGCCGTGGCTGCTGCGATTCTTCGACCAGATTCGATTCTATCCGGTCGCAGCGCAGGAGCTGCAACAGATTCGTCGTGACTTTCCGTTGGGCAACTATCCGCTGAAAATCGAGGAAACCACCTTCAACCTTGCGGATTACAATCGGTTCCTGCAGCAACACAGTAGCGCCATTGCGCACTTTCAAAACCGGCGGCAGACCGCATTTGCCGAAGAACTGGCGCAATGGAGACGCGATGGCCAGCTAAGCTACCAGCAGGAGGAGAGTGCAGTTGTGGATGGCGATGAGGATCTCTTGCCCGATGGGATAACGGGTGTTGACAGCCCGGTGTCTGGCAGCGTTTGGCAGTTGCTGGTAGATGAGGGTGATCTGGTTGCTGCAGGCGCTGCGGTGATGATTCTTGAATCCATGAAAATGGAAATTGAAATCCACGCAACGCAATCCGGTTGCGTAAGTAAAATTATCAAGCACAAGGTCATGCAGTTACGGCAGGACAAACCTTGCTTTGGTTAAGCGCGGGAGAGCCATAGCCCATGACGGAAACAGCAAGCCAACATACAGTGCACAACCTCAGCCTTCAGGTGTTAAAGGCGGCCTACCTGCGCGGCGATCTCAACCCCCGCGACTTAATGCGGCAGTTATCCGCGCAGGCCCGGCGGCAATCCGCATACAACGCATGGATCTACCTGCTGAATGAGGCTGAACTGGAGCCTTACCTGTCTGCACTTGAGGCGCATACTCCGGACACGCTGCCGCTCTACGGGGTGCCCTTTGCGATCAAGGACAACATCGATCTCGCGGGCATACCGACCACCGCGGCCTGCCCGGATTTCGCCTACATACCCGGGGAAAGTGCGTCGGTCGTTAGCGTTCTGATCGCCGCCGGGGCGATTCCTCTGGGCAAAACCAACCTGGACCAGTTTGCCACGGGCCTGGTCGGCACACGTTCTCCGTACGGTGAGGGTAAAAATAGTTTTAATCCCGAATATATTTCTGGCGGCAGCAGTGCCGGTTCGGCGATAGCAACCGCGCTGGGACAGGTGAGTTTTGCGCTGGGCACCGACACGGCGGGATCAGGCCGTGTGCCCGCGGTATTGAATAATCTGGTGGGTCACAAACCTACCAGAGGACTGTTGAGCACACGCGGCGTGGTGCCCGCTTGCCGCACCCTGGACTGCGTCAGTATTTTCGCACTCAGTTGTGACGATGCCGCTACCCTCATGGATATTGCCGTCTGGTACGACGCGGCGGATCCCTACTCGAGACCCAATATTTTTAGTAACCACCAGCGCTATTTTAATACCGACGATCCAGGGCGCTTTCGATTTGGCGTGCCAATGGAACTGGATTTTCAAGACGACATTGAAACACGGGCGCTGTTCAACGACAGCGTGCGGCGCCTGCAGGCGCTCGGCGGCGAGGTCATCTGCCTGGACTTTTCGCCCTTCCTGGAAACCGCCAAATTACTGTATGAAGGCCCGTGGGTCAGTGAGCGCGCTCTGGCGACACGCGATGTCGCGCGCGCGTCGATGCTCCCGGTGATCCGGCAAATCCTCGCCGGCGCCGAGGGCAAAACCGCCGAGGACGCCTTTGCCGCCCAGTACCGTTTGGCCGCATTGAAAAGGCAGTGTGAT
This sequence comes from uncultured Gammaproteobacteria bacterium, assembly GCA_963844975.1. Classification (GTDB taxonomy): domain Bacteria; phylum Pseudomonadota; class Gammaproteobacteria; order Pseudomonadales; family Halieaceae; genus Marimicrobium. Next base: position 6,497 of record CAWJQO010000021.1, read on the forward strand.
GCACAGCTGCTGGATCTGGATTTTGTACTTACACCCACCTGCCCTCGCTTTTACACCCGCGCGGAAATGGCGGAGCAACCCCTGCTCAACAATTCACTGTTGGGTACCTACACTAATTTTGTCAATCTGCTGGATTACTGCGCCACCGCAGTTCCCGTTGGTTTCACCGACTGCGGCGTCCCCTGGGGGGTGACCCTGTTCAGCGCGGCGTTTGAGGACATCAAGCTGCTGAGCTATGCCGGATTACTGCACCGCGACTGTCGACTGCCACTGGGTGCAACCGGCCACCAGCCCTCGCAGAGTACGGACGCGGCCAGCGTTGCTATCGCAGAGACCATCGAGGTGGTGGTGTGCGGCGCGCACCTGCAAGGCCAGCCGCTGAACTGGCAGCTGACCGAACGCGGCGGGCAATTACTGCAGAAAACAGTGAGCTCTGCGCATTACCAGTTGTACGCACTGCCGGACGGCAAGCGGCCGGCTCTGGTGCGCGATGAGCGTGATGGCGCAGCCATTGAAGTGGAAGTGTGGTCAGTGCCGCACACCGCGTTCGGCAGCTTTGTCGCCGCCATTCCCGCGCCGCTGGGTATCGGCAAAGTCGAACTGGACGACGGCCGTTGGCTGTGTGGCTTTATCTGCGACGGCTTTGGCCTCGCGGGCGCGGAAAATATCAGCCGCTATGGCGGTTGGCGCAACTGGCTCGTCCTGCGGCCCGGTAAAAACGTGTCTGCGACAATGCTGCGCCCACGTGTCGCGGCGTTGGCACACCAGATTAAACTTCGCATACTTCATTGGCCGCATCGGCGAACTTTCACACCCGATGCACATGTGCCACAATTTCCGACAAACTGCCCGTTGTTAGTTTCCCAGTTCTACCTGCCGAAAACGTTGCCATCACCGGAGTAACCCATGAGCCAATGTCCCTTCGCCAACCTGCTCGACCCGGACACCTACGCCGAGGGCATGCCTTACGACAAACTCCGGGAAATCCGCGCAGCGGGCCCCGTGATTAAACTGGAAGATCCCATTACCGGCGTCCCCTACTGGGCCGTGACCCGGGTGGCGGAGATGGATTAAGTCTCGAAAAATCCAACGCTATTCTCATCCGCAGCTCGTTCCGCCTGGCCCATGGAATACGACCAGGCAATTGTGGACAATATCCACAGCCACACCATCATCAATATGGACCCGCCCAAGCACCAGAAGGTGCGCCGCATCGTGCGCAACGCCTTCACCCCGAAGCGGGTTGAATCCTATGCTCCCAAGTTCCGCGAACATGCCCGCCGCATAGTAGACGGTGTGGCGCGCAAGGGCGCGTGCGAGTTCGTGGAGGAAGTGGCGGCGGAACTGCCGTTGATCGCCATCCTGGAATTGTTGGGCGTGCCGCTGGAGGACCGCAAGAAGTTCTTCGAATGGACCAATACCATGATCTTCGCCGATGACCCGGATATGTCTATTTCCGAAGAGGAAGGACAGCTGGCTGCGATGGAGGTCATCCAGTACGCCCTGAATCTGGCGGCCCAGCACCGCAAGTCGCCCATGGACAATATCACGGGCGCCCTGCTGGACGCGGAACTGGACGGTGCGCCTATCTCCGAGGACATGTTTGGCTGGATGTTCATACTGATTCTGGTGGGGGGTAATGAATCCACCCGCACCGTCATTGCCCAGGGCATGCGCCTGCTGATGGAACACCCGGACCAGCTGCAGTATCTGGTGGACAATCCGGACAAGATCGGCAACGCCTGTGAGGAGATCCTGCGCTATAACACCGCCTTCATTTCCATGCGCCGCACCGCCACAGCAGATACTGAGCTGGGCGGGCAGCAGATCAAAAAAGGGGACAAAATCATCCTGCATTATCACGCGGCCAACCACGATGAGTTGGTATTTGGCGAGGACGCCATGGTGTTTGACGTGACCCGCGCCGAACGCATGCCCGACCTCTACAACCAGCTGCGCTCCTTCGGTATCGGCCAGCACTTCTGCATCGGCTCCCACCTGGCGCGACTGGAACTGAACATCATGTTTGAAGAGATCATCCCGCGCCTGCGCAACCCGGAATTCCGGGGCAAGCCCAGGTTCGTCCGGTCGTTCTTCGTCAACGCCATGAAGGAGTTGCATATCACCTTTGACCCGGAGGTCGCAGACGCCCGGGTGGCCTGATCGGCCAGGCCCCCGCTCAATTCTATTAGCTCGCGACAAAAGCGGTAGATATTTCCTGCTGGCTGATCTACTCTCTGCAACGCGTTTTGGTAACGCTAATTGGAGCAATAATAATGAAGCTTAAAGCGACCCTGGCAGCCATCTGCCTTTCTTCACTTGCAACAACTACCGCCCTGGCGGCGGTCGTCCCCGGATCAAGCGGCCCGACTGGGCAAGGAACTGACCCCCATGGGCGCCGAAATGGCGGGCAATGCCGACGGCAGTATTCCGCCATGGGATCCAAAGGGCACTCCTGTGCCAGCAGGTTTTGTGCCGGGCTCGGACAACTACATTAACGCCTATCCCGGACGAAAAGCCGCTCTACACCATTGATGGCAGCAACTGGCAACAGTATAAGGATCAGCTCACCGCGGGCACCATCGGCATGTTCGAAAAGTACGGTGCTGACGGGTTTAAAATGCATGTCTACCCCACCCACCGCGGGACTGTCCGGCCCGACTGGTATTACGCCAATACGCTGAAGAACGCGACCGGTGCCACCCTGGTCGAGGACGGCCAGAAAATTGAAGGCAACCTGCCGGGCGTGCCGTTCCCGATTCCGCAGTCGGGCCTGGAGGCCATATGGAACCACATGATTCGCTACGGCGAACCTGCCTCAAGCGAGAATGATGTCTATTACGTCGGCGCCAACGGTAAGCCCGTGCTCTCGACCACCGGCTCCTCCGTCGCAATCACGCCGATGTTTGAAAAGCCCGATCAAATAGTTGGCGAAACCCCCTTTACCAAGCTGCGCGTCAACTATGACGCGCCAGCTCGGCGGGCCGGCGAGATCCTGCTGGTGCATGAGCCGGGCGCCGACTACACCAAGGGTAAAGGACGCAAGGCCTGGCAATATTTGGTCGGCCAGCGCCGTGTGCGCCTGGCGCCGGCTGTCTCCTTCGATACACCCAACCCCGCCGTCGCGGGCACGTCCACCTATGATGACGCGTTTATCTACAATGGCTCCCCCGAGCGCTTCACCTGGACCCTGGTGGGCAAAAAGGAAATGATCGTCCCCGCTTCGAATTACGACTTGATTTTCCAGACCAAGGTCGAGGATATGCTGGGCGAGAAATTTCTTGATCCGGAGAAGATCCGCTGGGAGAAACGCCGTGTGTGGGTGGTGGACTCGCATCTGAAAGAGGGCAGCCGTCACCTGTACAGTCGGCGGACATTCTACCTGGACGAGGACAGTTGGGGGGCTTTAGCCGCTGACATGTATGACGGCCGGGGCCAACTGTGGCGCCTGCAGTACCTCTACAGCGCCAACCTGTATGACCGCAAGGCGACCTTCGGCTCAGCCTACGGCGCCTATGACCTGCTGCAGGACATTTACAACATCACTAAACCCATACCCGGAGGGTTTAAGAACGGTGTCACGCAGCCTGACAATTACTTTACCTCTGAAGGGATGGCCCGCGGCGGCGTGCGCTAGCACACGGCGGTCGGTGCTGCATTCCTGACCAGAAGTACACGGCACAAAGGCTGGCAGGAATGCCAGCCTTTTTTATTTATAGAGGAACCGAGATGTTTAAGATAAACCAGTACTTCGATGGCAAGGTGGCCTCCATCGCCTTTCAAACCGCAACCCTGCCTGCCACCGTCGGCGTGATGGCCGTCGGAGAATTCGAGTTCGGCACCAGCCAGAAAGAAACGATGACGGTGGTCAGCGGCGCTCTCACGGTCAAATTGCCCGGCAGCAGCCAATGGAAAACGTACAACGCGGGAGACCGGTTTATCGTGGCCGCCAATGAAAAGTTCCAACTCAGAGTGGCGCAGGAGAGCGCCTACCTTTGCACCTACGAATAACGTGTCGCGGTCCGGTTCCGGCTGATCTAGCTGGAGCCCAATACCTGTGCCACTAACACCCGGGAGGGAGCTCTGTTTTGTGCTCCCTGAAAGCCGCAACCGTTGAGGCTGTTTGATCAATCACGACAGCATTTGCCGCGTAAGTTGGCTCACCCGTGGGAATCCCAAGAAACGGGTTATCGCCTCTGGAGAATAAAGCTATCTTGGGACAACCGCCTGGGCAGTCATATGCCATAATCGTCCGGAAACGATTATTGGGATCCTGGTACCCATGAGCATAAGGATAGATAGTCGCGGCGCCACCGGCGTTTGCCAGATCATGGTGGGCACCCTGGTTGTGCCCAACTTCATGGGCGAATGAGTAGTAGCCGGTGGCACAGCTGTGGTGTACAACACTGAAAGCGTAGGATGCGAAGCTATTCGACAAGTTGACCATGCGATAAGCAATACCACAATATTGCGGTTCATCTTCTATCAGGCTCACCACATCCGCGCCGTAGGCATTGCGCACAAAGTGAACGTCATCCATAAATCCGTCGCTGGTAGCGCTGAGTCTGTTCAGGTCTGTCACCATGTCTCCGGACTCGCCATAGTTTGTCACATAAACCCCTACCAGGTTGAGTCGGGTGCTCATGTTACTGTTGCTGTAGGCCTGGTTTGTTTCAGCGACGACCTGAATGCTAAGTGCATCGTCGCCCTCGGTGCCGTACAGCGCCCGCACTGCGGGAGTAACCACGACTAGTACATCGATGACAGAGCCGGTACTGTCCACAGCACCGCTGGCAATGGCAGTCGGAAGGGGCGCACTCGAGCTTGTGTCAGCAACAGGAACCGGGTCAAGTTCGGGTGCCGGGTCGGTGGTTTGCACCTCACTCAGCACGTGACTGCCGTTGGCACGGGGTTCGAGTTTGAAGAGTTTGCCGCGGTAGGTAAAGGTCCCTGCGACGGCATCGCCACTGACGCCGATTACCACCGTGTTGTCTGGATCGTCACTGGCGTGTCCTACCCAGGAAAAACGGCCATTGCCCAGGTCCTGCTGCAACTCGCGGACCGCTTCATAGGAGATGTCGCCGGGCAAGCTGACGAAAAAGCGGTCGCTGTGCAGTAGTTCATAATTGATTGCTACAGCGTGGGATTTTCCCGCGATGGCCTGTTGCGGCAATGTGAGTGTGGCTTTTGCCGTATCCGGCAGCTGCGAAAACAGTCCGGGTGGCTGTGGTGTTTGCGCCGCAGCACCAAACGCTAGCAATGAAACACCGCCAGCCAGCGTACATAAAGCCGCCTTGCGCCACGGTAATTTGAATGAACTCATGTCAGGTACTCCCGGGTTCCAGAAAACCCTTCCCCTATGCTTTTAATTGATCGTCTTTTGGTGGTCATTCAACAAACCGCCAAATTCATATTATTTTATTACTTGCCACACTGCCTGCCCCATAGCAGTGTAGACCCTGAAGCAGGCCGCGTAAACGCAAAAGGCCCGCTATCTGGCGGGCCTTTTTGCATTTGGTTGCCACGTTCTCACCCGCTCCGACTCAGCTCCACCGACGCGAGCGCGCCACACCGAGCAGGCCGAGGCCCAGAAGCAGCAGTGTTCCAGGAACCGGTGCCGGGTTTGGCTCGGGGTCGATGGGGGGTGCGGCTGGCGGGTTACGTCATGGATGCACGGCGTTATTTCCAAGATCCACATGAAGTTCTAAAATGCATTTCGCCAGCTGATGCAAGTGCTCCGATAGCCATCACATCAGCATGAGCCCATCGGCGCGCTAATTGCCAAAGTCATCCAGTTGAGTGTCTTGCCTACGCCGTCCGCCGCACCGGTTTCGGATTCAACATCCGGCTTAGGGGTCAGCAAAGTCCGTATGTCGACAGTACAAATAGTGCGAAGCTACCGCAACGGTGGCGATCCTGGGGATAGATTAGGGGGATTCGCTGGATCCGAAGGCAAATCCACCATTTACACTCAGCGTCGTAAGCAAAGTGGCCAGATCCGCATCGTCAATGCCTAGGACACTATGGAATGCTAGTGTCACGACCATAAATTATCTGTCATCGAGCACCGTATGAACTGCATCGAATCATTTGGCGCGTCGCTCCCCAAAGGAATCCGCATTTGAGCCAGATACGCCGCCCACATAAAGTGTATTGCCAGAAGTGATTGCGGTATCGGTTTCAACTGACGGGGGAGCCGGGTCTGGTTGATAGCTCTCGTATATCCCTGTCAGACGATCGGTCACCAAATGGATCTAAATTATAGCGGGTGCATCAATCTGAAGTGCAGGAACCGCCTAGCAGCCGATGGGACCAGCAAATGGCAGCACACCAAGCCAGGCTTCTAAAATTCGATTGTGTATGCATGCCAGCGTGTCCTTATTGTTTAATTTGTTTAAGTTCTTCTTCCTAGCCTAAAGCTGATTCAAGTTCTGCCAGCTTTGTGCATCAGATACATCATTAAGCGCGTGATCAGTATCTGACTCTCGGCGAAATGCACGTTTCGTGCCAAAATTATTTTTCCTCTATTTATCAGCAGTAATATTTTCTTAACAAATTTGTCGAAAATTCAGTGGGGGTGTAAAAAAAGCTGACAGAACTGCTGGTAAAGGAAAGCTGGCGACAATCAGGATTACGTCGTAAACCCCCCTGTAGCGAGCTCAGCCCAGTGGCCGATATTTATCGCTACAGGGGGAAGGTAAGGACGACTAGCAGTCACCCCCTACCAGGGGAAGATCACACGTTTTCGACTCGCCTTCGCCCAGGCTTAACTCCACTATATTTCGATGTGTCCGGGGACGGAATAACAATGCCATCGAACAGGTCGGGATCATCATCTACAGCCTCACAGCTAAAGGCCAGGGTATAGTCACCCGCAGGCAGGTAATAAACGCCATAACTGCCGTCTACTGCGTCTACTTTTGTGAGGTGTAGGGCGCAATCGCGTTCGCAGGCGCAGGCACATGCGGCGCAGGCTCAGCTGCATCCAGAACGCTGTCAAAGTTATCGGCCAGATTATCCGTGTCCAGGTCATGGCCCTGGTAGAGGTAAATCACATTGCCAACGTTGACGTCAGCCTTGTCCACACAAGGTGCGGTGCTATTGCCGCTAAACAGTGCGGATCCACGGTACCGGAAATACTCGCCGCCGCTGCCACTTCGACCACCCTGACACCTGTCGGTTTGAGAATGTAACGATCTGGTCCTGGAGGGCCGGGGTTATAGGTCATTGCCTTGCGCAAATCAAACTCGATAACAAAGACCTGTACACCACCGCTTTCTACCGTAAAACCACCGAGCTTCAATTCACCGCTGGGTACTTTTAACTCCTTAAGCACATCAGCATTCGCTGTTTCTTTTACCCAGGAGAAATTAATGTCTTCATCAATAATCGAAAGCCGCAACTGGTCGTATTCGCCGGCCTCCAGTTCCAGATCCTGGATAATAATTTGATTGTCGCCATCCTGCAGGTCCAGCAGGTTAACCGTAATGGTATCGACAACCTCACCATCTTCCGTGAAGTCATCAATAAACACACAATCACCCGTTGCGGGATCATCATCACACTCACCGCTATCCTTGCGCCTCAGCTCCATGGCATCAATGGTAATGACCACTTCGGACAAGCCCTCAACCGGGGCGTCTGATAAACCGAAACTCGCCGTTCCCGATCCGGGGTTGAATGCTTGAGCCACCACCGCCACCACCGCCGCAGGCCAACAGGCCGAGTGACAGCAGAACAAGGGTTGTACTGTAAGCAAAGACTTTAAACATGGTTAATCTCCTTTGACGACTGTCCAGACGCTCCGAATATACACCGGATTACGTGTGATCAGCACCGTCCTTTTAGATGCAATACCTGCCGGGATACGGGTTCGATATGACTATCTATATCCCAGCAGTATTACTCACCATATAACCTAGATAATTATTTATCAATAATAAAATGCATTTTAGTGATATCTTTGCTTGCCATCGAAAGTCGACGGCTGGGCAGGCAAAGACCAGGCGGCAGATGGCGGCGCACTGGCAACATGGAAAATAAGGTGCATCCGGGCCCGATTCTACGCGCTGGCCACCGGTCGTTTTTGCTAGACTACGACCCCTGCCGCCAGACCCCCAACCCGAGCACCCGTGACCCAACTCAACCCCCGACAACGCGAGGCCGTGCGCTATATCGATGGCCCCCTGCTGGTACTGGCCGGCGCCGGTAGCGGCAAGACCAGCGTCATCACCGAGAAAATCGCCTGGCTGGTAAACACCTGCGGCATCAAGGCCAGTCGCGTCGCGGCGGTGACCTTCACCAACAAGGCCGCGCGGGAAATGAAAGAGCGGTTGGGCAAGTTGCTGCGCGGCGCGGCAGCGGAAGGCCTCACGGTCAGCACCTTTCACCAGCTGGGCCTGAAGATCATCCGCGCCGAGCGCAAGGCGCTGGGACTTAAAGCGGGCTTCTCCATTTTCGACGCTGAGGACACCCGCACCCTGATCCGCGACCTGCTGATCCAGGAGCACGGCGCCGAGGGCGACCAGGCGGGCACCATCGCGCAACGCATCTCGCGCTGGAAAAACGACCGCGTGCTGCCGGAACAGGCGCTGGCGACTGCCACCAGTCCGGCCGACATACTCTGCGCCCAGGCCTACCTGCGCTACAAGCGCGCACTGCAAGCCTACAACGCGCTGGATTTTGACGACCTGATCCTGCTGCCCACCATCCTCTTCGAGCACCACCCCGCCATTCTGGAAAAGTGGCAGAACCAGATCCACTATCTGCTGGTCGATGAATACCAGGACACCAACTCCAGCCAGTACCTGCTGGTGAAACAGCTGATCGGCCTGCGCGGCGGGCTCACGGTGGTGGGAGACGACGACCAGTCTATCTACGCGTGGCGCGGTGCCCGGCCGGAAAACCTGGTGCAATTGCAGGAGGACTTTCCCGGGCTGAAAGTGGTCAAGCTGGAACAAAACTATCGCTCCACGGCGCGTATCCTCAAGGCCGCCAACGCCCTGATTGCCAACAATGCCCACGTATTCGACAAACAACTGTGGAGCGAGCTGGGCTACGGCGATCCGCTGCGCATCATTCGCTGCGCCGACGAGCAACATGAGGCGGACCAGGTGGTGGCGGAAATCCTGGATCACAAGTTGCGCAAGCGCACACGCTTTGGCGACTACGCCATCCTCTACCGGGGCAACCACCAGTCGCGACTGATTGAGCTGGCGCTGCAACAACAGCAGATACCCTACCATCTCAGTGGCGGCACCTCGTTCTTCGCCCGCAACGAGGTCAAGGACATCATGGCCTACCTGCGCCTGATCGTGAATGAGGACGACGACAACGCGTTCCTGCGCATCGCCAACGTGCCGCGGCGCAAGCTGGGCACCTCGACGCTGGAAGCGCTGGGCCTTTGCGCTATTGCCAACCACTGCAGCCTGCACCAGGCCTGCGCGCGCATCGACGCGGACCAGGTGCCAGAAACCGGACTCAGGCGCCTGCGCGAATTTCGCAACTGGATGGATGGCGTGCGGCGCAGCTGCGAGGGTGACAACAGTGTCGCCGGTGTGCGGCAGATGCTACGCGACATTGATTACGAGGGCTGGCTGGCCCAGCTCAGCTCCAGCGATGAGGTGGCGCAGCGGCGCATGGGCAATGTACATTTCCTGGTCGATGCCCTGCAACGGGTGATGTCCAACGAGCAGGTGGCACTGGACGAGGCTATCGCCCGACTGGTGCTACGCGATCTGCTGGAGCAGCAGGACGAGGAGGAGAAAGGCCCCGAGAGTGTGCAGCTGATGACACTGCACGCCGCCAAAGGGCTGGAGTTCCCGCACGTCTATATCATCGGTATGGAAGAAAAGTTACTGCCCCACCGGGTGAGTATCGAGGAAGACAACATCGAGGAAGAACGGCGGCTGGCCTATGTCGGCATTACCCGCGCGCAGCAGACCCTGAGCATGACCATGGCACTCAAGCGACGCCAGTTCGGCGAAACAATCAAGTGCGAGCCCAGCCGTTTTATCGCGGAGCTGCCCCAGGACGACCTGCAATGGCAGGGCGGCGGCCAGGACAGCAAGGAAGCCAACGAGGAGCGCGGGCAGGAAACCCTGGCGGGTCTTAAAGGGCTGTTTGCATGAGCCGGTAATAAAATAGGCGTTGTGCGCTTATTGGCTGCCGGCGACCATGTAATCAACCGCCGCGTGAATCTCCTCATCGGAACAGTTCACACAGCCGCCCTTGGCCACCATGCCGGTACCGGGAACACCGTTAACGCCACTGGCGTAAAGAGCGTCCTTGCCCTTGGCAATACGCGGGGCCCAGCCTGCGATATCACCAAATTTGGGTGCGCCGGCTGCCCCGGTGCTGTGACAGGCCATACAGGCCGTGTTGTAAACTTCCTCACCGGAGCGCGGCGCGCCCCCCGCGGCTGCAGCAGCGGCACCGCCACAGCTGCTGTCACCCGCCATACATGATGTGCCAACCGGCTTGATGCGCTCCTCGATGGCAGCGCGCTGGGCATCCGTTAATTCCACGGCCAAGGCACTACAGGCCAGCAGGGCAGCCAGAAAACTGAAAGCTATACGATTGATCACGATGAATTCCTCTGTTGGGCAGGCGCGCATTATAGCCACTTATGGGAAGAGGGAAAACGTCGCAAATGAAACTATTGCCCGGTGCGACAAAGCGCGACACACTGGCCCACGACCTGGGCGCCGAACCTCCGGCACATCATTGACGACAACAAGGGACGCGACAAGCATGAAACTGTACACCTACGACCCCGCCCCCAACCCGCGCCGACTCGCCCTGTTTCTTAAACTCAAGGGCATCGAGATCGACACACAAGCGGTCGACATGACGGTCGCCGAGCAACTCACCGACGCCTACCGCAAGGTCAACCCTGCATGCACCGTACCGGCCCTGGTGCTCGACGACGGCACCGTGCTGACCGAAGTGATCGGCATGTACACCTATCTGGAGCAACTGTATCCACAGCAGCCGCTCATGGGCAGCACTGCGGTGGAGCGGGCCCTGGTGATAAGCTGGTGCCACAAACTGTTCCACGACCTGATGATGGCCATCGCCAGCGTGCTGCGCAACCGGGGCAAAAGCTTTCAGAACCGGGCGCTGCCCGGGCCGCTGGATACACCCCAGATACCGGCATTGGCAGAGCGCGGCTTGCTGCAAATACGCCATATCCTGCCCGAACTGGACGCTCATCTGGCGACCTCGACCTGGGTGGCGGGCGACAACTTCACCGTGGCCGATATCGATCTGCTGGTCACGATCGATTTCCTGGCCTGGATAAAGGAATCCATCCCCGCAGATTGCCCGCACCTGAAAGCCTGGTACGCACGGGCCGCCGCCCACGTGGCCTGATCCGCATTCAATCCTGTTGGGCCTGCCGTCGCGAATGCGGCTCAGCTGATGGGCCGCATCTGATGCCGCATCTCTATCGCCAGTTGCGCTATAACGGCTCAAGCCCTCGAAGGATTGAGTTTATGCGGCTCTGGCGCAGCGCCCGACGCACACCGCACCCCGGCCTGGCGACTGCTGTGCTGCGCGCGTTCTCGCCCTGCTGCCAGCGTGTCAACCCAGCGGGGCCGACGCGCCGTTTGCATCGTATCTGGCCAGGCTGGGCGCGCTCCTTCGTTGCGCCCCCGACATTAACCCCACCACCGCGCCCTCACCGCCCCGTTCCGCTGAGCTGCTGCTGGACATTGCCTCCGGACGGCCTCGATAGACTCGACTTCATGGACCTGAGCGGTTGTGCCGTACAGGCCACCATTATCAAGCGCAACAGCAGCCTCGGCCGGCTGGCCAAGCCGTCGCAGCGCCTGCTGCTGGAACTCGAATACCTGCGACTCGCTCCGCCGTGCATCACGCAGCTGCGGGACAGTAACAAGCGACGCCCTGGCCGATCTGCTGGAGGAAGCCTGGCAGCTGCGGCGGGAGCAGCTGCCAGCGCTGATTTTCAATGCCACCCTGGGCAGCGACGAGTACCAGGCATTCTGGCTGGCCGTCCCGGCCCCGGGACAGTATCCACGCGTCAGCCGCACGGTTGCGGCCGCAGCCCTGGACGCCATCAACACCCATACCCGCCGCTGGCTGGGCGGCGATTACCAGGCACAGAACCGCGACTTTGAAATTTTGCTGGGTGAGGTCGCCGGCGGCGACGGCGGTGCGCTGTTGCAGGCGCGCGCCGACCGGACGGACCGGAGCCACCAACAGCTACTGCCGCCCATCGCCGACCTGGAGGCGCAACTCAACACCGCCCTGCCGCAGCGCTATCGCCGCTGGATGGACGAGCGGAACCAGCGTCTCGCGGAACTTGCCAGTGCATCGTGCCACCACCTGAAGCAATTCGAGCGCATCCAACAACCGTGCGCGGCCGAGTGAGCAACGCCGTGCCCAGAAATCGGAAAATTGGTTACACTGCAAACAACTGCCGGGACGATGCGGTCCCACCCCTGAGGGAAGTTTTCATGATCCACACAACCCGGGCCATCTTGCGTACCTTCACCCTGCTTTGCGCCAGCGCTCTTTTCGCCGCCTGCGCCAGCGGTCCGCCCCAACCGACGGTGGATTACAAGACGGACTACAACTTCAGGGCGGTGAAGAAAATCGCCTTCCTTCGCGATACCGGCCAGGTCTACGGCGTTAACCCGCTGCAACTGAGCGACATGCAGCGCGACCGCATACACGAGGCGCTGTCCTACGCCCTGACGAATCGCGGCTTCCAGATGGTGGCAGATGCGGCCCAGGCTGACCTGCTGCTGAGCTGGAATCTGGTCACCGAGCAAGTGACTGACGTGCGACAGCTGGGGTTCTCTGGGCATGGGCTATGGTGGCGTATACGGAGTCTACGGCGGCTACAATTGCTGGAGTTGCGGCCCGGGCCAGGATATCTCTGTACGGAGCTACACCCAGGGCACCTTCATCGTGGACATGATAGACCCCACGCTGGATAAATCCGTGTGGCGCGGCGTGACCCAGTCGCCGCTCAGGGGCAATAAGAGGGAGGACCAGGGCAAATACAACGAGGCGGCCACCGCTATTTTTGCGGCGTTTCCGCCGTGAAGGAGCGATCCCCAGACCAGCGTCCAGTCCTGTCGCGCATGGACTCGACCAGGCAACACCGTTATTATGCGCGCCCCAACCGCCCGTAGCTCAGCTGGATAGAGCGCTGCCCTCCGGAGGCAGAGGTCGCAGATTCGAATTCTGCCGGGCGGGCCAACTCGCGGGCGTCCGCAAGCCAGCACCCCCCATCAGATCTGCTCGATAACCGTCTTGCCGTAGCGCGTATACATAAACGGCCCGCACACCTCGGGGCCGTCGCCGTCGCGCAGGCGCCGCTCCAGTTCCTGCAGCACCACCCGCGTGATATGCGGAATCTCCTCCATGTGCCGGGCCCGGGACAGCTCCACCCAGTGCAGGTCGAGCAGCTCCCCGGAGCCTTGCGGCCGCTCGTGTACCTCGCCCTGGATATGCTCGGCATCGATCATGAAAAAGCGCGCGTCGAAGCGGCGGTTGCGGTAGGGCGGCGTGATCGCCCGGGCGATCAGGTGCAGGACATCCAGCCGCGGGTTGATATCGTGCCGCAGGAAAGCGGCCCAGTGCGGCGACCGGGATTTCAGCGTCGGCGTGTGCGGTTCCCCGATGACCAGCCCGGTCTCCTCGTAGGTCTCGCGGATGGCGGCCAGGGCCAGCGCCCGCGCCCGCGTTGGTGAACAGCCCCGGCACAGGCGCTGTCATCACCTCCGGGTGCAGGTCGTGCGGCGGCACGATACGGCTGTCCGCCGCATCCACCTTGCCGCCGGGGAACACAAACTTGTTGGGCATGAACTTGTGGCTGGCGGCGCGCTTGCCCATCAGCACGCGCGGCTCGCTGGACCCTCCCGGCGCACGATGAGCAGCGTTGCGGCGTCCCTGGGCCGCACCGCCCGGGCGTTGCCGCGCAGCTCGCTGCTGGAGATGTAGGAGGCATCGCGCGGTTCGTCGCCGTTCATTCTGCTACTTTTTCCATACGGTTAGGTCCCGGGAGTACACGCGCCGGCCGGCAGTCCCATCGGGCGGTGTATATTTACTCAAAGTTATACTGGACAAGCCGGGATATATCACCAAAAATCGCACCTCATACTCCTACCCCGACCGGGGCTGGGTGTCGAGCGCACAGGGAAGGAACGCCCTGCCCTCGCAGCAAGAGCTAACTACGAGATCAGCGTGGTGTGTCCGCTAGCAGTGGCATCCTGTCAGAACGCATGTTAGGCAAATTTACTTTGTTTTCTAAAAGGGAAATTATGTCTATGGACAAGTTGGTCAAACCGCCCACCAAGCGCACCGTTCGCAACAGCAAACTCGCCGATGTGCTCGGTCCGGTTGAAAACCTCGAAAGTTACGTCAAGGCAGACTGGTGGAAACACCTGTTCAACGCCAATTACCTGCGTACCGACGGTGACGTGGTTAATGACAACGCCATTACCCAGGCCGAGGTCGATATTTTCGAGAAAATCCTCGCCGTGGACAAAAACGCGGCGATGCTTGACCTGTGCTGCGGCCAGGGCCGCCATGTGATGGAATTTGCCCGCCGTGGTTTCACCGGGGCGCAGGGTTTCGACCGCTCGCACTACCTGATCAGCCGCGCGCGCGGACAGGCCAAAAAGGAGGGGCTCAGCGCCAGCTTCAAGGAGGGTGATGCCCGTAAACTGCCCTACAAGAGCAACCAGTTCGATGTCGTCACCATCCTGGGCAACAGCTTCGGGTACTTCGAAAGCGCGGAAGACGACCAGCTGGTGCTGGGGGAAATCTATCGCATCCTGAAGCCGGAGGGGAAATTGCTCATCGACGTGACGGACGGCGATCACATGCGTCGAACGTTTGAGCCGCGCAGCTGGGAGTGGATCGACAAGACGTATTTTGTGTGCCGCGAGCGCTCCATCTCCAGGGATAACCAGCGCCTCGTCTCCCGGGAGGTTATCACCCACGTCAAACAGGGTGTGGTAGCCGACCAGTTCTACGCGGAGCGACTCTACAGCAGCGAACTGCTGAAGGAGTTGCTGGAGGACAACGGGTTTGCCGATGTCGAGATTTGCGAATCGCTGGACACCAGTTCCACACGCGACCAGGACCTGGGCATGATGGCCCGTCGCAATATCCTGGTTGGGCGCGTGCACAAGCCTGTCGAGCCGGCCGCCGCCAAACAACCGAAGAAGGTGGCCCGCATCGCCGTATTGATGGGCGACCCGCGCAAGGCCGACAAGATCAAGCCGGGCTCGACCTGGGATGATGATGACCTGCACACCGTCAATGAGATGAAGAAAGCCCTGGCCACCCTGCCCGGCTACGAATTCGCCTATTTCGATCATCACGATCAGTTTATGACCGATTGCTACAAGTGGAAGACGGACTTTGATCTGGCGCTGAACATTTGCGATGAAGGCTTTAACAACGACGCCCTGTGTGAACTGCATGTGCCGGCCCTGCTGGAAATCATGGGCGTGCCGTATACCGGCGGCAATCCGCAGTGCCTGAGTTACTGTTACGACAAATCGCTGGTGCGGGGTATGGCCACCGAGATGGGGATTCCGGTGGCCGAGGCCTACATGGTAAACCCCGACGACACCACCTTCATCGAGGTCGCGGTTCCCTTTCCGGTGATCATCAAACCCAATATGGGGGATTCCAGTTTTGGTATCTCCGCCGAGAACGTGTGTGAGGACTTCCGGCAACTGGAGAACGCCCTGCTGTCCATACGGCAGCGGTTTGGCTATGAACAACCTGTGCTGATCGAGCAGTACCTGACCGGGGCGGATATCAGTGTCGGCATTATCGGCAACCCGCCCGGGACGTATGAGTTTCTGCCGATCATTGAGGAAGACTATTCGCTGTTGCCGGAGGGTTTGCCGCGGATCTGTGGCTATGAAGCCAAATGGGACCCGGAGTCTCCCTATGCCAACATCCGCTCGGTGCCGGCGCAGTTGGACAGCGCTACGGAGCAGTTCCTGCATGCGAGCTGCCAGAAATTGTTTGAACGGCTCGGATGCAGGGATTACGCCCGCTTTGACTGGCGCCTCGACAGCGAGGGAACTCCCAGGCTATTGGAAGTCAATCCCAATCCCGGCTGGTGTTGGGACGGACACCTGGCCAAAATGGCCGCGCTCGCCGGCTGGTCCTATGCCGATATGCTGCACAAGATCATTCGGGCTGCCGAGATCCGGGAGCGCGTTAAGGCTAACTCCGAAGGTATGTGAACAACCTCGTACCCAACCCCGACAGTAGCGCCATGAGCGAGCGCAGCGCGCGCAGTTCATGGTTGCGGCGCACCCTGCGACTGTCCCAGCAGGAAGCGGTCGCCTCGGCGACGATGACCGCCACCGGGGATAACTTCTTCAACGCGTTTGCCATCCACCTGCAGGCCAGCGCGATGCAGATGGGTGCGCTGACTGCGGTGCCACAGCTGTTTGGCGCGTGGATGCAGCTGCTGTCCATCTGGATTGGTGCCCGCCTGCCGCGTAAACGACTGGTGGTTGCGGTAGCGGCATTCCAGGCTGCCGTGGTGGCAGCCATCGGCTGGATCGCGACACAGAATTTAAGCCAACCCACCGTATGGCTGATCGTGCTGGCCACTGTTTACAGTGCAGCGCTGAACCTGATCCAGCCCCACTGGCGCGCCTGGATGGGCAGCATCGTGCCACCCCGCCGCCGCGGCGCTTTTTTTGCAGTCAGAACCCGTCTCACCATGGTGTCCTCCCTGCTGATATTCATTGCCGGGGGCGGCATGCTTACCCTGTGTGCGCAACGCGGAAGTCCGGGATTGGGCTTCGCGCTGCTGTTTGGTTTTGCCGCGCTGGGGCGAGCGTCTTCTTCTACGCTACTGTGGAAAATGCATGATCCGGAGCCTGTTAGCCCGGACCAGAGCCACCGGGTGCTGCGGGAAAGCCTCCGTCAACTGGTCAGCGCCCTGCACGAGCCAGGCTTTCGTCACTACACGTTTTTCCTCTCGGGAATGATGGGTGTGGTGGCAATTTCCGCGCCTTTTTTTGCGGTCCACATGCTCAACGGACTGGGCTTCACTTACCTGGAGTACAGCATCAACGCCGCCGCGTCGATCGTTACGCAATTCCTGATGCTGGGCTTCTGGGGACGATTCAGCGATCGGCACGGCAATCGGGTGGTGATATGCTGACCGGCTCGATTCTGCCGTGCTTGCCGCTGTTGTGGCTGGTTTCACCCAATTTTTATTACCTGCTGCTGGTCCAGATAATGTCTGGCGCGGCCTGGAGCGGCTTTACCCTGAGCACCTCGAATTTTCTGTACGACCTGCGTCCCCACCGCACCGGGTTTGCCGCCTATGCTGCGGTGCAGGCAAGTATCACGGCGGGAGTGGTGTTCGTGGGCGGGCTTACCGGCGGATTACTGGCGGCCTATGCGCCCCAACTGGTCACATTGATGCCGGACTGGCTGGCACCGTCCAGCCCTTTATTCCTGGTGTTTGCTACCAGCGCGGCGTTTCGAGTGCTGGTGATCGCATGGTTCATCCCGCGGGCGCAAGAGCCCCAGGTGCGACGCCGTCCCGGCAGCCTGAAGCTTATCTACAGAATTTCGAAGTTCAGTCCACTCTCGGGCATCAGCCTGGACTGGCTGACGGTGACACACAAAAAACCAGAGAAGAAATAGCCCGGCAAGGGCTAGGCGTTGGAGATTTTCAGCTTCTGGCCCGGCTTGAGGGTAGCCTTGCTGGAAATGTCGTTCCAGGCCTGCAACTGCTGCGGGGAAACCTTGAAGCGCCGCGCAATACTCCACAGCGAATCGCCACTCGAATGACGTATTCGCTGGGATTTACCGGCGGCGAGACGTGCGCGCGTACTCGCGACCTGCTCGGCAGACAAGGATTCGCGCTGCCCATTGCCCGGCAAAATCAGGGATTTGCCGACCCGGATCGAATGGTTGCGCAAGCCATTAAGCGCCATCAACTGCGACACGGAGGTACCGTAGCGCCGTGCGATGGTCGACAGGGAATCACCGGGCGCGATGCGGTGCAGCGCGATCCGGCTTCTGGTGACTTAGACGAGCATCACTGGACAGGGCCGCTACCGTAGTTTCCAGCGGTCGCTCCAATTGCGACTCGGGCACTCGCACCGGATAGCCCTGCGGAATGTATTTATCGCCACTCCACACCGGACCCAGCAGCGCCGGATTGTGCAATTTCAGCTCTTCCATGCTGATACCGGCCCCACGGGCCAACGCCTTGGCGGAGACGTACTTCTGCACGGTCACCACGTCGTAGGAGATCGGGGCATCCATTTTCAGCTTGCCGAAATAACGCCCCGGGTTGCTGTCGATCTCCAGTGCCGCCAGAAACGATGCATAAAAGTTACGCGAGGCAAAGCCGAAAGCTGTACCCTTGTATTTTTGTACGATGACGTCGATGTCCGTCGGTGCCCACAGCCTCCGCAGCCCGCACGCATGCCGCCGGCGCCGTGATTGTAACCGGTCAGCGCCAGTGGCCAGGTGCCAGTGCTTTTGTAATTGGTCTTGAGCAGCTTGGCCGCGCCTTCAGTCGCGATGAAAGGGTCCATGCGCTCATCCACTACATGGTCCACGCGCATGTACTGGCGCGCGGTGGCGGGCATGAATTGCCACATCCCGGCCGCCGCCGCCTTGGAATAGGCCGAGGGATTGAAGGAAGACTCCACGTGAGGAAGCACCACCAGTTCCTGAGGCAGGTCCATATCGGCCAGCACACGGCGGATATGCGATCTCCACTGTCCGGAGCGGACCAGACCCTCGCGGAAACGGTCCGATTGGCCCAGCTGGAAGCGGACACGCTGCGCGGCCTGCGCGAAAGTTTTGGACGAGGTGCCCGCAGGCCACGCGGCGAGCACTTCTGCCTCGGTAGTGCTGAGATCGCTGCGCTTGCCGTTGCCAAGGCTGTTCAGTGCACTGGTCACGCGTTTCGTGGCGGCGGTCACCTGGCTCTCGCGGTCTGCCCTGCTGGCATAAGGCGGCAACTCCAGAACATCGTAGATAACGGACAGGTTTTCGTCGTCGTGAATATAGCCCTGGTTAGTCGAAACCCGGGTATAAACCTTGATCCAGAATTGCACCGCAGGTTCCAGTGCGACGGGCCTGGGGAAGTTTGATGCGCTCACATTCAGGCAGGGCAGCAGCAGCGCGAGGAAGAGAATTGCTCTGATCATACTCGGTAGCCTGTTTTTACTTTTACTATATTGTCTGGGTTATATCAGAATTTTCCCGGGATGTAACCCTCCAACTGCAGTTTTAAAGAGAATAGCCAGCCGCGGCTGCCGGCAATTGCCGATGGCAAAATAGAAGTGGCATGCCCGGTGCCGGGACAGCGACGTTTTACCGGGAAATAATATTCACCGAGTTATCGCAGCACAGCTGTACTCCACGGCCAACCCACTCCTCCCGTTCCATGGCATCCACAATATCGGGATCGTTGCATCTGGCATAACAACGGGCGCCGCTCTCGAGCTCACAGACGGCAAGCGCATACCGATCGGTTTTGGTATGCATAACCGTATAGCCAACGATTACCGCAGGGCCATCGGCCCGTGCTGCAATTTCCACACTCGCTGTTTTCCGTCCGGCGTGTGTGGGACCTTGTTGATGTCGTGTGGCGTGGATGAATATATCGCGAAGCTGTGATTCGTCATATGCATGCCGACGCCCGTCACCAGTCCGCTGCTGCCCCTGTTGTCACGCAGCAGTTCCACCATGGCCGCAATCGAGTGCGTGGTGTAGTTATTGCCGGGGCCGCCAAAGTAAGGGAGGCCACCGGTGACCGTCAACGGCCGCGGATCGTCGTCGGCAATGCCGAGCATATCGCGGGTAAAATTCATATTGCTGGCGAAACAGGAATAGATGTCGAGAAAATCGATGTCAGCCGATCGTCTTGCCGGCCATGGCAAAGGCCTGCGTCACAGGCGGAGCGCATCGCTGGCGAGTGGAAAAGTTCCGGGCGCTGCGCGATATAGGGCGGCTCCTTGGCGTAACCCCAGCCTTGCAGATAAATCCTTTTATGCGCGGGGATATGCCAGTTCATCCGCAATCCCGTGGCTGGTGATGATAATGGCCGCAGCCATGTCCACATCCATAAAGGCCATGGTATTTTTGGAAAACGGAGACGCCACCATGCGGTCATTATCGGTCAGGTTGAACAGGCTATCAGCCGTGTGTGCCTTGCGAAACCAGGCAAGCGGATTTTCGGCCGCCCGCGCGCTGAGTCTGGCCATCATGGCGGCTTCCTGGCGGCGATTCTCCTGGGGAGTCAAGCCAAGATGCGCGCGCCGTGCGGAATCCAGAATGGCAAAGGTAGTGTATGCCTGGCGGATATCATGGCTGATTTCGCTGGGATGGATCGGGTCTTCAAAAGGATACTCCGGTTTGCTTTGCGCTTTTGGCCAGCCCAGTTGCCGGCCCGACTTCTGCGCGCGCTTGCGCGTAGCGAGCGCTTCGCCCCCCGTCACCAGAACAGCACGCCGCTCTCCTTGCAGGATTTTTTCGGCGGCATCACAGATAAAACGTTGCGGGCTGGTGCCGCTCATACCGGAAAGTTTACGCTCGCCATTTTTCAATCCCAGCGCGGCGGCGACTGCGCCGGGCAAATCATCGTAGTGCCAGCTTAAACTGCGCACGACATCCAATTCATCGATACAGTCGATGAGGGCGGCGTTTCCACCATCGGCCAGCGCCATGCTGGATACTTCTACATTCTGATGCAAGGGATGCGGAGCATCACCGTCTTCCTGGCGCCACGTTTTCTGGGCGACGCCGATGATGCAGGGCAGATTGATTGTTCATAGGATTGCCCGGCTACTTTCCCGTCCAGCGGGGCGGGCGTTTTTCCGCAAACGCCCTGGGGCCCTCCTTCGCGTCCTCGCTGCTGAACACGCGCCCGCTGAGCTCGGACTCTATTTTGTAGGCCTCGCGCATGTTTTCCTTGAGACCACGCACGACCGATTCCTTGGTCGCCTGCACCGCCATGGGCGAATTGGCGGTGATCCGGCGCGCCCAATCGAGGGCCTTCTCCAGCAACTGGTCCTCGGCGACGATTTCATTGAGCAGACCCAGTTCCATCGCACGCCGCGCGGGAAATCGTTCCGCGGTAAGCAGGAATTCCATCGCCGCCGGGTAATTGAGCTGGCGCGGCAAGCGGACGGTTGTTCCGCCCCCGGCAAACAATCCTCGTTTCGGCTCCATAACGCCAAAACTCGCATGTTCCGTGGCGATACGTATATCAATCCCGCCGAGCATCTCCATACCACCTGCCACGCAGGGCCCGTTGATCGCTGCAATGATGGGTTTGTAGATGTTTGAATTGCGCAGTACCGCATCGACGGCATCACTGAGCCGACACCCGTCGATTTCATCGACACCCCCGGAGGCAATTTTTTCCCGCAGCTCTGTCACTTGCGGAATAAATGTCTTCAGGTCGGCGCCCGCCATAAAATTGCGCCCGACCCCGGTTATGACGGCAACCCACGCGTCCTCATCGGCATTAAAATCCCGCCAGGCACTGGCCAGATCCCGAAAGTGATAGATGTCGCAGGCATTTTTTGCCTCCGGCCTGTCGATGGTAATGACGACGATATGGTCGTCGCTTTTCTCATAGTGAATTGGCATGGACTGTTCCTGCTGCTCAGAGTTTTTCGATACGTAAGGGTAGTCCCTGCGGCGGGCAGGGTGTGGGCAGAATCTGCGAACCAATTTTATAACCGGGCTGGAGTGTTACCCGGTATTGCCGCAGCAACTGGTGCATAAATAGCTTGGCGTTCATTTGCGCAAAATTCATACCGATACACTTGTGTGCGCCGCCGCCGAACGGCATAAATTGAAATTTGTGCCCGCGGTGCTCCTGGCGCGCCTCGCTGAAGCGATCCGGATCAAACGTTTCCGGATCGGACCAGAACTCGGGCATGCGGTGGTTGAATCCCGGGACCATGAACAGCATGCGTATGCGCGGGTATTTCCATGCCGCCGATCTGGCACGGCCGGATGCTGCGCCGCAGCAGCATTGCCGCCGAGGGATAGAGTCGCAGCGCTTCGTTAAAGGCCATTTCAATGCCGGTCAGTTGGTCGATATCTGCAAAGGTCACTTCCTCCTGCGCCAATTGCAGCGACTGCGCCCGCAGCGATTCCTGCAAGGCCGGATTCGCCGCCAGGTGCATCAGCAAATGGCAGAGCCCGGCACTGGTGGTGTCAAGGCGGCAAAGAATAGAAACGACAAGTGATCAATGAGTTCTTCGTTACTCAAAGTAGGAGCCATCCTCGCGCGTACTCTTGACCAGGTAGGACATAAAATCCCTGCCGTCGTTTTTACGCCTGTCCTCAATCAGGGAATCCAGATACTGGTAAACAAACCTCCTGCCTTTCTGGCCGTAGTGGAAATTCAGCGGTGGTATGTCCTTCCTGATCAGGCTGAGCATGCCTTTTTCAAGTATCAGGCTGAAACGCTTCGAAAAGCGCGCCGCATCGTCTCCCAGGTCATGGATGCCGTAAAAAATCTGCGCGCCGACGTTCATCAGCAATTTCTTTATGAAGGGCATGAAGACAATCTCCTGCCTGACCCTCCCAGCCCTTCAGCGAGTCACTGATAATGCTGTTGATACCCTCGGAGTAACCCTGCATCGCGTCAAACTTGAAGGCGCTCTGGAATACGCGGCGATGCAGGCGGTGCTCATCGAAGTCCCGGGACAGAATCGCGCCGCCAAACCACGTACCCCCGCGTTTCCCTGTAGCCCATCTGGCTGGAAAAATTTCGCTCGGCATCCAGCAGCAACGTGCTGGCAGTTTCCGGCCCGAGTACCAGCACGCCCTTTCTGAAAGCCAATGCCGATTTTTGAGATCAGGCCGTATTTCTGCGTGGTGCTTGTTTAACGTGCCGTAGAAGTCCCTGAACAAGCCACGGAGTCATTCCCAGAACAGGAATGCCCACTTTCCCGGGAATATGCGCCAATGCTTTCAGCGAGGCATCGGGAAGTCTCTATGATCCGACTGCAAGCTGATTCATGCGTTCAGCGCTTGCTGGAATCGCAGAAGCAGCAGGTCTTTCAATTGCTGCAGGTCGCTATCGACACGGCTTGGTTGTTGGTTGATCCTGGAAAAGGAGACGATGCCATTCAGGGAGGAAAATACAAAATTCAACAACTTCTGGTGCTCGGACTTTGGGCAATTTGATTTCGCTGAACATTTTTAACCAGAACTTGCGTCCCTGCGTGACAGTAGATGACAGCGAAACCTGCAGCCACTTGTCCAGTTCCTGCGGTGATTCATTGCGCAGGCCCCGCAGTATTTGCATGCTGGCCTGGAAGGCAGGCGAGTTGCAGTGCTCCCAGCACTCGTCGACAAACAGCTCGACACGTTCCTGCAATGACTTTCCCTGGATGGGGACATTGTTCAGGTCAAACGCCATAGTCTGGAAGCTGTCCTGCAGGACGCCCTCAAGGAGTTGCGATTTGGAATTGAAATGGTGCTGCACCCCCCCCACGGTAACACCCGCCCGCGCGGAAACATTCTGTATCGTGGTATTGTGAAACCCCAATTCATCAATGCACGCGATGGTCGCGTCAATAATCTTGCGGTGGGTTTCAGCGTGGCGCTCGGCCTGGGTTTTTCGTTGCGGCCTACCCATAAACTGCGGGCTCCAGTAGGTCTGTAAAAGTTGTATTATAGTAACCTTATGGATATATTGTAAGAGCGGCCGCCGCATCACGCGGCGTTAATTCCTATCGCATCTTTTCAATGCGTGCATTCCCGACGAGGAGTAAATTTGTGGCTATTGATCCTTCCAGAATCCTGCTCAACGGTCGCGTCGCGGTAGTAACCGGAGGCGGCTCTGGCATTGGTCGCGGCATCGCCGCCGGACTCACGGCATTCGGAGCGTCAGTGGCCATTTGGGAAATCAACCCGGAATCATGCGCAGCCGCTGCCGCCGAGATCGGCGCGCTCGGAATCGTTACCGACGTTCGCGACGCCGACTCGGTCGATGCTGCGCTGGAACGTACCAGCGCCGAACTCGGTACGGTGTCGATCCTGATCAACAATGCCGGTGGCGTATTTTATTCGCCGCTTCTCGATACCGCCGAGAAAGGCTGGGATGCGCTCTATCGCGCGAACCTCCGACACGTATTTTTATGCACCCAACGGGTTGCACGCGCCATGGTGAAGGCCAAAAAGAGTGGCAGCATCACCACGGTCACGTCCATTGAGGGAACGCGGGCAGCACCCGGCTATGCCAGCTACGCCGCCGCGAAAGCCGGCGTCATCAACTACACCAAAACCGCAGCACTCGAACTTGCGCCGTATGGCATAAGGGTAAACGCCCTGGCGCCTGACATTACCCTCACCGAGGGTATCAGGGCGATCGCTCCGCAAGGGGCAGAGGAGCGTTTCGCATATACTATTCCGATGGGGCGGGCGGGCCACGTCGATGAGATGGCTGGCGCAGCGGTATTTCTCGCCTCTGATATGTCTAGCTATATTACGGGTCAGACGATCCACGTGGATGGCGGCACGCAGGCGTCCAGCGGCTGGTACCACAAACCCGAAACGGGCGAGTACATACTGGGCCCCCAATAACACCGTGAGTTACACAGGTCAGTGTCTGAGGATGTAGTGCTTTGGAATACCAGCTGGCAGATCTTTTTGAAGCACTGTGCGACGCGAACCCCGCAGCACCCTGCATCATTGCCGGTTCCGCCCGTCGCACTCGCGCCGAACTGGACGCTCGGGCCAACCAACTCGCCCGCTATTTGGCGCAACAGGGCGTGACGCCTGGAGACCATGTCGGCATCTATGCGCATAACAGGGTGGAGTGGCTGGAAGCGCTGTTGGCCTGCTGGAAAATCCGGGCGGTCGCCGTAAATATCAATTTTCGCTACGTCGGACCGGAGCTGGAATACCTGTGGCAGGATGCGGATCTCGTCGCGCTGGTGTACGAGTGCGATTTCGCAGCCTCATGTAGCGACACTGGCAGCCCGCTTTCCGCTGTTGAAAACCTACCTTTACCTGCAGGGCCCTAGCCGCGAAAGTCGATGGGTCGGCGCCACCAGGCATCGATTATGAAGTGGCCCTTGCAGCGCACTTCAGTACCCGTAACTTTGGACAGCGCAGTGCCGATGACCTCTACCTTGTCTATACCGGCGGAACAACGGGTATGCCCAAAGGCGTGCTGTGGCGCCACGAGGATTTTTATCACAACGTCATCTGCCTGAATCAGGCTACGTCCAGCCCCGAGTCCATCCTGCAACACGCCAATAATCCCAACGCCATGCGCACCATGATGTTGTCACCGCTCATGCATGGCGGCGGGCAGTTTTCTACCCTGATTACACTCTACACTGGCGGCGTGGCGATAATTCCGGTCGCGCGCAGCCTCGATCCCGTAGAGGTTTTGCGCTCGATCGCCGCGCACAAAGTGGTAATGCTCAGTCTCATTGGTGATGCGATGGCGCGCCGAATTGCCCACGAGAAGATGGCGCGTGACTACGATACCCGGACGCTGGCAATTATCGCCTCCGGCGGCGCAATCCTGTCCGCTGAGGGAAGGGAGATGCTGCGACAAGCATTTGGCGAATCGATTTACATCACCGGGGGCATCGGCGGCTCTGAAATAGGTAGCGCCGCGCGCGAAACAGGAAGCTATGACAAACTGCAGGGGCCAGGCTTCGCCCCCAATGCCCTCATGGCGGTACTGGATGATGACTTGCAGCCGGTGCAGCCGGGCAGTGACGAAGTCGGGCGACTGGCCATGCGTGGATATATACCCCTGGGCTATTACAACGACCCTGAAAAAACCGCGCGGACATTTCTCGTCGACAGGGCTGGCGTCCGCTGGGTATTGCCGGGTGACTACGCACGGGTTGGTGCGGACGGCAGCTTCACCCTGGTAGGACGCGGTTCGCAGTGCATCAACTCAGGTGGGGAAAAGATTTTTGTCGAGGAAGTAGAGCGCGCTGTGCTGGCACACTCCGATGTTCTCTATTGTGCTGTTGTAGGTGTGAGCGACCCCGTCTGGCAGCAACGCGTAGTTGCGGTTGTAGAGTGCAAGCAAGGCAGGAGCATCACGCTGGATAAACTGCAGGCTCATTGCAGGAATTTTGATTGCCGGTTACAAGATTCCGCGCGGTCTGGTGGTGACTTCATTCAAGTTGACGGAGAACGGCAAGATCGATTATCGCTGGGCGCAACTGCTTGCGGCCACCGATGCAATCGTTGACGAAGTGTAGATAGTGCAAGGCATAGAGTCAGTCATATGCCAGACAGGAGAAGCTATGACCACGATCCAGGTGTCTGGACAAAACGACCTCGCAACTCGTAGCTAGCCTGCCCGTTGACGATGAACACGCCGTCATGGCGGCCGCCAACCGCGCCAGGGCAGCCCAGCCGCAATGGGCGGCTCTCCCGATAAAAGAACGTATTCGCCTGTTAAAGCTCGCACGCAAGGAATTCCTGAAGGACAAAGACAAGATTCGCGACGCACTGGCACAGGAAACCGGCAAGGTACCCTTTGATGTGATTGGCGAAATATTTGCGGTGTGCCAGGACATCGGTCATTTCTCAAAAAAGGCCGGCAAATGGTTAAAACCACGTAAAGTCGGAACGTTCCCGTTATTGGGTAAAAAAGGCCTTATCTTTTACCAACCGTATGGCCTGGTAGGGGTCATCTCGCCGTGGAATGCGCCACTGACACTCGCCATGAGTGACGTGCTTCCTGCGCTATATGCCGGGAATGCGGTACTGCTAAAACCCTCGGAGATAACGCCACTGGCCGTTAAGTATGCCGTGGAAGCTTTCAATCGCGTCCTGCCACCGGGCGTACTCCATTGCCTGATGGGTGAGGGACCCACCGGCGCAGCACTCGTCGATCAGGTCGACATGGTGGCGGTAACCGGTTCCTGCCAGACCGGTCGTAAAGTCATGGAACGCGCCAGCCGGCGCCTTACACCCGTTCTGCTGGAGCTGGGCGGCAAAGACCCGATGATAGTGCTCAAGGATGCCGATATTGAGCGCGCTGTAAATGCCGCCGCCTGGGGTTCCTGTTTTATGACGGGCCAGGTGTGCATGTCGGTGGAGCGCATTTATGTTGAAAAAGAAATAGCCGCGGAATTCAAACAGCGGCTGAAAGCCAGGATTCAATCCATTCGCACGGGGCCGGATGAGCCAGCATCCGCTATGGAATACGGTCCCTTTACGGGGCCTAGACAAATTGAGATCGTAGAATCCCACATTGCGGATGCAATCGGTAAAGGCGCCGTACTGGAGACCGGGGGAAGTCGACTGCCCCCCGGAAGCGACAGCCAGTATTTTCAACCAACCCTGCTATCCAACGTCAATCACGATATGAAGATCATGGTTGAGGAAACGTTTGGTCCGGTTGCCTGCGTCATGGAGGTCAATGACCTGGAAGAGGCAATCGCCCGCGCCAACGACAGTGAATTCGGCCTGAGTGCCAGTGTCTGGACCCGGGACATAGCCAGGGGTATTGAAATCGCCAAGCGCATCCAGGCCGGCAATGTCTGTGTCAACGACTGTATTTTGAACGCCGGGGTACAGGGGCTTCCCTTCGGCGGGATCAAGCAAAGCGGCGTCGGCAGCCGCCATGGCAATGAGCGCGGCCTGCATGCCTTCTGCTATACCAAGTCCGTGATGATAGAACCACGCAAACGATCCAGGGAGGCCGCGTGGTTCCCGTACCATATCAAAACAGCAAAACGCCTGGAAAAATTGATGATGTTCCTCTATGGCCGATGAATCGGCGAGGAGATAATCATTAGACGCAAATTGCGGTCGTCCCTCATGCAGCGGACTCCAGCCTCACTGATCGGGAGAATAGTTTCGTGACATTACGACAGACCCTGCTAATTACCGGTGCTTCCAGTGGCATTGGTAAAGAAATTGCAACCCTGGCTGCCGCACGAGGACACATGGTTATTGCAAGTGCGCCAACGGAGGAACTACTGGCGGATGTCCATGACAGTGCCAAGCTTAAGTTAGTCATCGATATCTGTGACCAGCGTTCCATCGAGAAGGCGCTGGAGAAAATGGATCAGGCTGGCGTAAATCTTACCTGCCTGATCAATAATGCGGGCTATGCCCAGCCAGGACCCATCGAGCTTATCGACGACGCACAGGTTCGACGTCAGTTTGAAGTCAATGTCTTCGGCACCCTGGCGATGACTCGCGCAATCCTGCCGCGCCTGCGCGCGCAATCGAGCCCTGATCGTCACAGTCTTATCATCACCATGTCCAGCATGTTGGGGCTGGTCTCGAGTCCCTACCAGGGAATTTACGCCGCTTCCAAGCATGCGCTGGAAGGCGCCTTTTCCGCTTTACGGATGGAAGTACGCGCACACAATATCGACGTTGTACTAATAGAGCCAGGCTGGATCAGCACTCACTTTCTTAAAACAGCCATGGCACATGCGCCACTCGGGTGGCTCGAACACAAGATATATGGACCGCCACTGAAAGCCTATTTTGCTATGACCAACGAAGCCGAAACCGACAATCCACGCGGCGCGGCAAAAATTGCAGCTTCCCTGGCTGGCACTCCACAGGAGGTTGCCGCAGCAGTAATGCGGGCCCTCGAAAGTAAAACACCCAGGGCTCGCTATCCGGTGACGGCGATGGCGACATGGATGCCTCGCCTGGCTCGCATTATTCCTACTCGACTGTGGGACAAGATGCAGACTCGGGATTTTTCTCCCTGAACCAAGGCGGAACCAGCGGACGAGAGCAAATAAATACCAGTGGGAGTGATTCATGAAGGCACAGAATGCAGATCAGTCGGGCAATCGCAGAAGAAAGCGCAACGCAGCCTACCTGGCAATGTTGTGCGTGGGTGCTCTCCTTGCGGGGATACTGCTGATTGGACCATTTCGCGGGAGTGAGAATCCGATACCTTTAATCAATCCGGTTCCGCCCGTGGACGGAGGAATGGATTATCCCTATTCGTTGGTGCCAGGAAACCCGGTACTGGATTTTCCAGCTGCTGAGGGACGACTGTTGGATATGGATTCCGATACATGGTTCCTGGAGGGCGTGCTCGAAGGACAGGAGACCGGCCGCCGGTTTTCTTTTATCGTGGTATTTTACGTCAGTCGTCTCGGTGGCTTTTTTCCATTCAACTTTTACTCCCTGACTTTTTACGACCTCGATAAGGGCGAATACGGCACGTTCACCAAATACGATGTGGGAAGGATGACGGCCTCTTCCGGGTATCTGGATTTGTCATTTCCCGTGGACAGCCAGACTGCCACCTGGACCACATCGCTTGACGAGAATGGCTACCTCATTCCCTACTCCTACCATGTCAATCTTATGGGAGTAGATCACAATGGCCGTAAGATGAGTTTGATTTCTGATGCCAGGCCGGTTAATCCGCCTGTCGCGGTGGGCGCTGATACCTACAACGGGAAAATTACGGTGCTCAAGCAGCCCAACACCTTCTCCTATTTTCAAACCGGGGTGCAGTTCAACGGTATCCTCAACTGGGGGGATTTCAGTGAGCCTGTGAAAGGTTCCCTGGGACACATAGACCGGCAGATGTTTCCCGAATTCAGTGGCGTCAATAGTCGTAGTTGGGATGCGCGCGACCTGTCTCATGAATGGCGTACGTACTTTCTGGACAATGGCATGGACTTCAGTAGTTGGCGGCAGTTCGACCGCATGGACAAAAATTCGGAGTATTCCTATGGCGGCGCCACGATCTATACCCCGGCAGGCGGCGCTCGATACGTTGACGATCTCGTTTATGAAAACCTGTCCTACGTTCGAACGGAAAATCATCCTGTTAAACCGTTGCTACCTGCGCGCTCAGAAGTGCTCTACTTTCCCAACCGTCATCGACTCTCTTCGGCATCACTGGATCTTGATTTGGACGTCGAACCAATCGTTCGTGCACCACTACTGGCCTTTCCGGTTGAGTATATGCATGGCCCCGTATTGCTAAATGGCACTATGGCGGGGCAACCGATTAAGGGCGTCGGCTCGTTCGAACTTACATTGCATTTCTATAGGGACTTTGAGCTTATAACCGTATTGTACGATAGCGTGAGAAATTTGCCTTCTGCAGCAATTCTGCCAACAACGACACCCATTGTAGATATACTCAAGAACATTTCGCAGATTCGCAATACGGTCGACAGTGGCGGCTCTTCCTCTGCCCGCTCGACAGCCAACGGGCCCTTGAGAGATCAACTGCTTACACTCGCAGAACCCTACCGCAGTGACATGTTGCAGATAGTGGCTGATCTCGTTGCAGTAATCTGAAATCGCGCATACACCAAAAAATACTTTCATATGTCGGGCACACGCTGCCACTTACCCGCGCAAGTATCTGCGAATCAAGTGTTTAATTCTGTGTGCCGCAGTTGATACCGAAGAAAATACTTGTGTTCTGGTTCGTCTGGAATAGAATTCGCAACTGATCGATCGGCTTAGAGAGATGCTCAAGTCAATGCTGCCCGCGGCATACCGCTTTGTCTGATTTGTCATAAATCGTGTTTACCATAATCAGTACGAAAGACGTGCCAATTGACCTACCTACCAAGTACTGTTTCCGCGACTGCCGGTGATTAGATTACAGAGGAAGTGAAATACATCATGCCTAAACAGCACGTCAACAAAGCCCTCATTCCCGATGCCGTCGAAAGCTGGAGCAGCGAGCGCAGCGCAGAGCTCTATGGCATCAATACCTGGGGCGCGGGCTACTTTAATCTCTCCGAGCAGGGGGAAGCACAGGTCAATGTCGATTTCGGTGATCACCAGGTTGTGGTCTCCATCATGGACATCGTCCTGGGCATGCGTGCGCGTGGCCTGCATATGCCGGCGGTGTTGCGCATCAGGAACCTGCTGGACCACCGCATCAAGGTCCTGAACGAGTCCTTTGCGCTGGCCATTGAACAGGGCGGCTACCAGAACAGTTACCGCGGCGTATTCCCCATCAAGGTCAACCAGCAGTGCCACGTCATCGAGGAAATCGCTGACTACGGGCGCCACTACCACCACGGTTTTGAAGCGGGCAGCAAGGCGGAACTTATCATCGCACTGTCGCAGCTGCGGGATCACGACAGCCTGATTATCTGCAACGGTTACAAGGACGCCGAGTTTATCGACCTCGGGCTGTATGCGAGGCAAATGGGCATCTCCTGTTTCTTCGTACTGGAATCCGTGACCGAGTTGCCCCTGGTGATCGAACGCAGCCGCGCGCTGCAGGTGGAACCATTGATCGGCGTCCGTATCAAAAACAGCGTCGTGGTCGATGGTCACTGGAGCCAGGACAGCGGGGATCGCTCCATCTTCGGGCTATCCACGGATTCGCTCATCTCGATTGTAGATGAACTGCGCGCGGCCGGGATGCTGCACTGCCTGCAGTTACTGCACTGCCATCTGGGCTCCCAGATTCCCAATATTCGCAATGTGCGCACCGGGGTCCTGGATGCCTGCCGATTTTACGCCGGGCTGGTGCAGGAAGGCGCGCCCATGGGCTATCTCGATCTCGGCGGCGGTCTGGCAGTCGATTACGAAGGCGCGCGCACCAACAGCACGCACAGCATGAACTACCAGTTGCACGAGTACTGCTCGAATATCGTCGAGAGCATTTGTGAAACCCTCGATCCTCTGGAGATCAAGCATCCGGTCATAGTCTCGGAGTCAGGCCGGGCCACCGTGGCCTATTCGTCCATGCTGCTGTTTAATATTCTCGATGTGCGCGACAGCAAGCCGGGGCCTATCCCTGAGCATCTACCCGAGGACTGCAGCGAAAATCTGGTAAGCCTGCGCTCTGTGCTCGATACCGTTTCCCAGCGCAATTTCCAGGAATGCTATAACGACGCCCTGTTCTATCGGGATGAGTTGCGCGAGGAGTTTCACCATGGCCAGGCGAGCCTGAGAGAGCGAGCGCTGGGAGAAAATATCTACCTGGCCGTGTTACAGCGTATCGCGGCGATACTTCCGGGATTGAACAGGGTCCCGCCCGAACTGGAGAACCTGCCCGAATTATTGTCAGACATCTACTATGGCAACTTCAGCCTGTTTCAATCCCTTCCCGATATGTGGGCGATAGACCAGGTGTTCCCGATCATGCCAATTCATCGCCTGACGGAGGAGCCAACCCGATCCGCGGTGTTGGCCGACCTGACCTGTGACTGC
Source organism: uncultured Gammaproteobacteria bacterium (assembly GCA_963844975.1). GTDB lineage: Bacteria > Pseudomonadota > Gammaproteobacteria > Pseudomonadales > Halieaceae > Marimicrobium. Next base: position 38,669 of record CAWJQO010000021.1, read on the forward strand.
GATGGCAAGATCGACCGTTTTTCCACACCGGAAGGGATCAGTCGCACGCTCAACCTGCACGCGCTGAAACCCGATGAGGATTACTACCTGGGCGTTTTTTTGGTGGGCGCCTACCAGGAAACCCTTGGCGACCTGCACAACCTGTTCGGTGATACCAATGTGGTGAACGTCGCCGTCAAGCCCGATGGCACATTCGAGTTCGTGCGTGAATTTCACGGGGACAGCATCTTCGACGTACTCAGTTATGTGGAGTACGAGCCCAAACAGATGCAGGAACAATTTCGCCTGATCGCCGAAGACGCCGTGCGCAGTGGCAAGATCAGCATTGCGCAACGCCAGGTGATTTTGCAGGCGTTCAAGGCCAGCCTGCACGGCTATACCTATTTTGAGCATGAATAGTTTGGACGCGTAGTCCGGGACGCGATCAGACCAGATATTGAACAGGAGCAAGACCATGTCCAAGGTGATGATTATCGGCGCAGGTGGTGTTGGCGCTGTTGTTGCACACAAATGCGCGCAGTTGTCTGATGTGTTTACCGAGATCGTGCTGGCCAGTCGCACCGAGTCCAAGTGCAAGGCCATTGCCGCGCAATTGAGCCGCCCCATCCGCACCGCCCAGGTGGATGCCGACAACGTTCCCGAACTGGTCAGCCTGTTAAAGCGGGAACAACCGGAACTGGTCATCAACGTGGCGCTGCCGTACCAGGACCTGACCATCATGGACGCCTGCCTCGAAGCCGGCGTCCATTATCTCGACACCGCCAACTACGAACCTCTCGATACCGCCAAATTCGAGTACCGCTGGCAGTGGGCCTACCAGCAGCGTTTCCTCGACGCGGGACTGACCGCCGTACTGGGCAGCGGTTTTGACCCCGGGGCTACCAATATATTTACCGCCTACCTCGCCAAACACTATTTCGATGAGATCCATGAACTGGATATCATCGATGTCAACGGCGGCGATCACGGCTATCCGTTCGCCACCAACTTCAATCCCGAGATCAATATTCGCGAAGTCAGCGCCGAGTGTCGCCACTGGGAAAACGGGCAGTTCGTTACCACTCCCGCGATGTCCAGGAAGGCGCGCTATACCTGTCCGGAAGAGGTCGGCACGTTCAATATTTACCGCATGTACCACGAGGAACTGGAGTCGCTCAGCAAGCATTTTCCCAGCCTGCGCCGCGCCCAGTTCTGGATGAGCTTTTCCGACAATTACCTGAACCACCTGAAGGTGCTGGAAAACGTGGGCATGACCGGCATTGAACCCGTTGAATTCCAGGGCCAGTCCATCGTGCCCATCCAGTTCCTCGCGCGCCTGCTGCCCGACCCCTCTACGCTGGGCCCGCGCACCAAGGGCCGCACCTGCATCGGCTGCGTGGTGCGCGGCATCAAGGACGGCGCGGAAAAGGTGATGTTCATCTATAACATCTGCGACCACCAGGCCTGTTACCGGGAAGTGCAGTCGCAGGCCATTTCCTACACCACCGGCGTACCGGCAGTCATCGGCGCCAAGATGATTCTCGAAGGCAAGTGGCGCCAGCCCGGCGTATGGAACGTCGAGCAGCTGGACCCCGATCCCTTTATGGCGGACATGAACCGTTACGGCCTGCCCTGGAAAGTGGTGGAGCTGGATCCGGGTTTCAAACTGGATATTGTCCCAGGGCTAGTACTGCCGGGCAGATCCGAGCATGCAATTCACGGACTTTCGCAAACTGGATCTGGCGCGCCTGCCGACGCCCTGCTTTGTGGTCGACGAGGTGGCCATAGAGCGCAATCTGAAAATTCTCAAGCAGCTGGCTGACGCCAGTGGCGCTACGGTTCTGTCCGCACTCAAGGCGTTCTCCATGTGGCGGCTGGCGCCGCTGATATCCAGCTACCTGAGCGGCACCTGCGCCAGTGGCCTGCACGAGGCCCGTCTGGGCCGGGAATGTTACGGCGGCGAAGTGCACGTGTTCAGCGCCGCCTATACAGAGGGCGACCTGCGGGAAATTCTCGAGATCGCCGACCATGTGGTGTTTAACAGTTGCGCGCAGTGGCAGCGCTTTCGTCCGCTCGCGCTGGCCGCCCTGGCCCGCAGGCCCGGACTGAAATTCGGCCTGCGCATTAATCCCGAGCACTCCGAAGGGACCGTTCCCATCTACGACCCCTGCGCCCCCGGCTCACGCCTGGGCATTCCGTTGTCACAGCTGGATGAGAGCAGCCTTGAACACATCAGCGGCCTGCACTTCCACACCCTGTGCGAGCAGGACTTTCCGCCACTGCAAGCGCACGCTGGCAGGCCGTGGAAGAAAAATTCGGGCATCTGCTGGGACGCATGCAGTGGATCAACTTCGGCGGCGGGCATCACATCACGCGCCCGGGCTACCAGGTCGATGAACTGGCGGCGTGTATCCGCGCGTTCTCCAGCAAATATGGCGTCCAGGTTTACCTGGAGCCGGGCGAGGCCATTGCCATTGGCACCGGGGTGCTGGTCACCGAGGTGCTGGACCTGGGCTGGAACCAGCTGAACCAGGCCATTCTCGATTGCTCGGCTACCTGCCATATGCCGGACATCCTGGAAATGCCCTACCGCCCGGACATCCTGGACGCCGCAGAGCCCGGCGTACTCGCGCATACCTACCGCCTGGGCGGCCTCACCTGCCTGGCGGGCGATGTGATGGGCGACTACAGTTTTGCCGCGCCCCTGCAGGTCGGGCAGCGCCTCGTGTTCGGCGACATGGCGCATTACACCATGGTCAAGACCAGCACGTTCAACGGCACCAGACTGCCCGCCATTGCGCTGTGGAATTCGGCAACCGACGAACTTGAGATCGTGCGCGAATTTGGCTACGAGGATTTCAAGCAGCGTTTGTCCTAGGTGTAATTACTCTTAGATGTCCTGCCAGGGCGTGTGCGATCAGGTGTAATACCGCTCTACGGCCCGGCTACTTTGTCCATTCGTAAATAGCGAAATCCTTGTAGACAGCGGAGCGTGTGAACATGTGGCGCACGCCGACGCGGCCTGCCTGGATCGCTTGCTTCTGTGATAAATCCCAGACGTAAGAGCGCATGATGCCCTCCCCCTGCGCATGGAAATAAAGTGTCGATCCCTGTTTGATCACGGTGACCTTGTAGGTCTTGCCGGGAGAAACAGGCCTGTGTCCTCGTAGGTGGGCTGCACTTCGATGTCCCTAAAACCGATCCCCTCCTTGACCGGATACCGCCGCACACGCAGGTAATCGTCCTTTTTCTCGCCTGGCTTGTTATTAAACGCCGCATAGCTGATGTGCAGCGCGTTCATATGCTTAAAGTAAGTGCTCATGGTGGGCACTTTTCTGAGCTCATTCCACTGGGAAATATCTTTCGCGTAGGGTCCCTCACCCGTGCCTGTGGCCGCGATGTAGAGAATATTGACGTTGCGCTTTTCGGTGTCGGTCCGCGTATAGGTAAACTCGATCTTCAGATCTCCCGTAAAAGAGTCCTTGGTCCAAAGCACCGCATGGTGGGCGTGGTTGCCAGCGACCGGACCGGCACTAAAATGCATGCCCGCATCGGTGTTTTTCAACGTGGCCAGCTCACCATCGAGAAACCACCGGTCGCGCCAATTACCGGTGCCTGCGTCAAAAAAATTTCCGCGTCCATTGCGCGGAGTCATTGAGCGCTTGAAACTCCGCCTGATCATCGGCTCGGCTAGCGGTTATAGCGAGCAGAGCGCAAAACGGAGTCAATATAAGAAATCGGTGCAGTTTCAAAAAATGCATAAGGCTTCCCACGTGCGTTTTGCGACGCTCGCTCCCACTACCCGTGAACGTCCATTTCCGCAGTGAAAAGGAGACATTGACTCTGACACTGCGCGAATTCATCAACATCCCCCCTGGTACTCGAGGTCCCGCTTCCGTCAGGGAATCACGCCTTCTTCACGCAAAGCAGCCTGTGCCGCATGGTCGAAGCCGAGTTCGCTGAGCACCTCGGTCGTATGTTCGCCATGGAGCGGCGGCATGCGTCCCACCTGCTGCGGTGTGTTCGAGAAGCGAGCGGCCGGGCGCGCCTGGCGCATCTTTCCGGCGTCAGGGTGCTCCCACTCGAAGACGCATTCATTATGAACGATCTGCGGATCTACGAGCATGTCTTCGATGCTGTTCACCGGGCCCACCGGTACTTGCTCTTCGGCCATACGCTGGACCAGCTCTTTGGTGGGAAATTTTGCAATCGCGTCCCCGATCTTTGCTCCGAGCTCCTCGCGGGCTTCCGGGTTGGCACTGAGGCCCAACAAATTGAAGCGCGGATCGTCACACCACTCGGGATGACCGAGAGCGCGGAAGAGCCCGTGGAACTCGGATTCCGACCCGGCGAAGTAGATCAAGTGCCCGTCGGCCGTCGGCCAGATGCGATAAACGTCGTAGAGCGCGGGGCCTTCTCGCTCGGCCTCCCCGATGAACGTGTGTTTCATCATTCCGTCCGGCCAGAAGAGAAACACCGAAACGTCGATCATCGGAACGTTGATGTGTTGGCCGCCTGCCCCGCGCTCACGTGCGAACAGCGCCGCTGTGATCGCTTGCGCCGCAGTGAGCGACGTCGCCTTGTCGACGACCACGTTACGTATAAGGTCGGGAATCGGAACATCCGGGTTCAGCTGGACGGCAACGTGTCCCGTGATGCCCTGAATGATGGGATCATAGACGCGGCGATCGCTGTAGGGGCCGCTGTCGCCATAGCCGCTGATCGAGCAGTAAATAAGGCCGGGATTCACCTTGCACAGATCTTCGTAGCCGAGACCAAGGCGCTCCGCAGCCCCGGGCCGCCAGTTTTGGACGAAGACATCGGCGTCCTTCACGAGGCGGACCAGTATCTCGCGTCCTTTATCCTTGGTAAGGTCGATAACGACGCTCCGCTTCCCGCGGTTCACGTTCGCGAAGAGCGCCGAGAGCCCACCCCGCCAAAACGGGCCGAGACGCGTTATCTCACCGTATCCGGGCTGCTCGACCTTGACGACGTCGGCGCCCTGGTCTGCGAGAACCATGACGGCGAGCGGTCCTGAGACGATCTGCGAAACGTCGACGACTTTGATTCCTGCGAGTGGTCCGGGCATGCGCTGCATCTCCTCTTTTTCTTACCCGTGTGGCTGCCGGGCGCCATTGGTCGGCACCAGATCGATAGAAAACACTATTTGCAATTTAACGCAGATGATCTACCTAAAAACAATAATAATTAATTTTGCATGGGAGATCGGGGCAAATCCTAACTATGGGGTAGGCCATGGCGCTTGAGCAAAAGAACGAGAAATCATTGCATAACCGAGTCAATGATTACTTGAAAAGTAAACCCGTGATATATGCCGTCGTAGAGTCCGAAGAGGAGACGATCGAGGCCATTTTAGACGAGTTGAACAAAGCGCAGGAGGATCTAAAGGCAGTTAAGGAGCGTATACGCCGTCTCAAGTGGGCTCTGGCAAGAGCGGAATCGTAATTTGCGTTTGAATTGCCACGCTCGATTTCCTGAAGGCTCATATGTAACAAGGCTCATGCCCCACTATGCGGCCCAACGGGCGCAGTCGGCCAGGATATCACTGATTCAAGCTCGAAGGCCGTGCGCAACAGGAGATCCTCGCGATGCGCAGCAGCCACCAATTGCACGCCAATCGGCAGGCCAGTGCATCTACATGTACAGGCAGCGGAAATGGCGGGCTGGCCCGTAATATTGAAGGCTGCCACAAAGGGCACGATTTGCGATGACCGCAGCAGGCCGAGCCAGCGGATTCTGCGCATCATGAAATTGTCCCAGCTTGGGCGGTGGTTCAGGCACAGTGGGCGTAAGCAACAGATCAAAACCATCATCGAACCAGAAGGACGACATCTTCCGTGTTGTGCTGATGGAAAAAGTCTATCGCAGCAAGGTATGCCAGGCCGGTGGCCGATCGTCCCGGTTCAGCAATGAGCCAGGTGCCCGGCTCCACATCGTCCCTGGTCAACGGACGCCCGATCATGGCTCCCAACCCGATCGAGTTCGGCAGCGGTCCACACTCCATAAGCTGTCAGGAAATGCCCCATGTTGGCGTCAAAAAATTCCTTTGAATCCCAGATAGCGGGCCGCGCGTCCTCGACATGATGACCCAGTAACTCCAGCTGTCGCGCCGTGTTGGTCACCGCGAGTGGCGCACTCGGGCGAGGTGACACACGATGCATCCGCTGAGGTGAGCGTGAACCCAACGCGCAAGCGCGCGCCCGGAGCGAGTAGCTCATCAGGGTAGGGTCGTACCGGCAGTGGTGCCGTGTAGGGATCTCCGGGCATTTCTCCCTGTATGGCCTGCAGTGCTGTCGCGCAGTCACGCACCGTGCGGGTCAGGGCCATGCGGGACACCAGGCCGCCCCAGGCTTCGCCCGCTTCGGGTCCAAGCGAATGTCGGCCGCGCGATGGTTTGAGTCCTACCAGGCCGCAAAACGATGCCGGTATGCGAATTGATCCGCCCCCGTCTCCGGCATGGGCAAGAGGTACGAAACCTGCTGCTACCGCCGCTGCCGATCCGCCACTGGACCCACCCGCGGAATGCGCGATATTCCAGGGATTGCGCGATGGACCCTTGGCCAGTGGCTCAGTAGTGGGCATAAGGCCAAACTCGGGAGTATTGGTGCGCCCCAGGATAACCAGTCCGGCCTGGCGAAAGCGTGTGGTGAGGTGGCTGTCGACCGGCGCCCTATAACCGGCCTGTGCCAGTGCGCGATTACCGGCGTGGTAAGGGTCTCCGGCCGAATACCCGTCGAGGTCCTTCAGCAGGAAGGGCACGCCGCGGAACGGACCGTCGGGTAACGTTCCCCGGGCCTCCTCCCGTGCTTGTTCGAAGCGCTGGTGAATCACCGCATTCAGCGCTGGGTTACCACGCTCGATGCGGGCAATAGCAGCGTCGACCAACTCCAACGGGGATACCTGACCACTGCGCACAAGGGAGGCCTGCGCCGTGGCATCGAGTGCTGCAAACTCGTCTTCGGGTGGGTATACGTTAGCCATTTCGATTCTCGCTGCGATGCTGGGTGAGCAGTCCACGATATAGGCACCGTAGTGCCAAGTAAACACGATGTACTGCATAGGCTGGGACCACTGAGCGTGTAACTGCCGACTTTTGCAATGATGGTGAGTCGAAAAAAGAGCATGTGAGTTGCTCCTATACAGCCTCTAGAGAAGCAGACCTGGTCTGCTGGCCTTTCCTGCCTTAATGCTTATGTTGTCGTTCCAAGTATATAGATTGGCGTAATTGGCTACGCCACACACGAACACTAATAGATAACATTTCAGGACTGGCAAGGTAGAAGGATAATCATGAGGAACATCATAGAAACCGTATTGTTACATCGTATGGCTGGCGGACAGTTAACAGCAGTAGACACACCCTGCTATGTATTCTCAAAGTGGGGTTCTGGCGCTGGGTTCTTCTGCGGCAACTCATTAGGCGATGCGAATGTCATGTCATACTCCCTTTTAGTTTTCACGATTGCCGCATCAATTGTCGTCGTCGCCGTTTTACAAGTCCTCAGGCGCATGATCAGATTACGAATATTATCCATTGGCGAAAGTAAGCGTCAGAGAAAGTCCCCTATCGAGAAAAGTGGTGATTCGTCCAGGGAGTTTTGAAGCTTTAATTTTTACCCTGACCACCTCAAAGAACAAGTAACCCACCACTATAAAACTGAACCATGGGATTGCTGACTGCTGGATAGCAATAGCGTAGCTCTCCGGTGCATAGTGATGGATTTTGATCGGATACCTCATATGGGTACTACCCGCCTGCCTGCCATGTTGGGCAATAGCATATGCTTTAATCTGGAAATGGTTAATCGATGGTCAAACGCGAGATTATAACTTTGCAAGACTGGCGGAACAGGCTTTTGGCAATTTGGAGGACGACGTGAGGGCGACAGAACGAGAGCCAGTAGTAATAGAGATCCCAGAAGACGCCTACAAGCAAAATTCCGTCTATCGACCCTGGGATGACGCCAACTCGAGTGCGACGGCAAAAATTTACGTCATCACTGATGCGCCCGCGCAATGGAATAAACCTGCTTTCCGTGTGGGCGGAAAAATTCGCTGACATTCGCCGCGTTGTTAAGGATAATGCCCCGTTCCCGCTATTTCTGGATTTATCACTATGCAGCGCCCCATCTGGCTTCTATCCCTGGATTCAGACACCTTTCCCGCCGCGCCCATGACCACGGGTGGCCTGAAGGCGTACTACCAGCAACTGGGCAAGAATGCCGCGCAGACGGATATTCAGTTGGTGCACTTCGTGAATCACCCCGAGCGTATTCCCGAGTGGTTAAGCCAGTGGCAGCAGGAGGAATTACCGCGCGCGCAAGCTGCGGTAGCCCAGGGCTTGCAGCCGGTTATGGGATTTTCCGTGTACACCTGGAATGCCGCGGAATTCCTCGACCTGATGCGGCAGGTCAAAAACCTGTGCCCCGAAGTATTGATTGTCGCCGGCGGCCCCCACGTGCAAAAAGCCGCTGATTACCTGTTCTCCGAGGCTGTCGATATCATCGTGCTGGGCGAAGGGGAAGCCACCTTTACCGATTTTCTGGATGCGTCCGGCCCCGACCAGTGGCATGACGTTGCCGGGCTCGCCTTTGTCGAGATGGCGAGATGGTCAGCACCGCCGAGCGCCCGCGTTTTCGCAACCTGAATCTGTTGCCGTCGGCACTGGATGTGATCAGCCTGCTCGACAGTGACGGCAAACCCTACGATTGCATCGCCTACGAGACCAGTCGCGGCTGCCCGTACAAGTGCGCTTTTTGTGAATGGGGCACTGGCGCCATCGGCACCAAGATGCTGTCATTTTCCGTGGAGCGGATCCGCCATGACTGGAATTACATTGTGGATGCCGGCATCAAGAATATCTGGCTGACGCGATTCCAACTTCGGCGCATTGAAAGAAGATGTCGACAAGGCCAAAGTGTTGTGCGAAATAAAACAGCGCACCGGCCTGCCCCATACCTTCGCGACGTCCTGGTCAAAGAAGCACGGGCCACGGTCACAGGAAATTGTGTTGTTGTTGCATGAAAACAATTTGCTGCCGCATTACCACCTTGCCCTGCAAACCCTGACGCCTCTGGCGCTGGAACTGTCTCATCGCGAAAATATGGCCGCCAATAAATACGAGCCGATTGCCCGTGAGATGGCCAAAGCCAGGGTGCCTATTGCCTGCGAGCTGATCTGGGGATTGATTGGCGACAATCTGGCCAGCTTCGAGAAAAATCTCGATCGACTGTTCGCCGTATTTCCCACCATCAATATATTTGGTTACACCCTGTTGCCCGGCACGGAATTTTACGACAAGCGCGAGGAGTACAAGATTGAAACCCTGCCAGTGGCCGGTTACGGCAAGGCCAAGGGCGAGTATGTGGTAGGTTGTTTCAGCTTTCCCATCGAGGAAGGCCTGGAAGGTTACTTCCTGATCACCGCGCATTTATTGATGAGCCGCGGCTATATGCTGCCGCTGACCCTGCGCTATCTCGCCCTGAGTGAAACTGTGCCGGTGGCTGGCATGATGCGCGCAATTCTGCATGAATTGTGCGATGAATTCAGTCGCGAAATTCCGCTGCTCGATACCGCACAGCAGATGGGCGTTTATGAGTTCCGCGAAGAGCTGTTCGTCACCTCCTTCACTTATCCCGAGCGCACCTATGATTGCGTGAAGCGCGTGGCGCTGCGGTGGATCGATGAGCACATGGCCAATCAACTGGAAGCGGCTGGATTGAAGCAACGCGTTACGCAGTTGCTGGCGCTGGATGAGGCCTTTGCGCCGCATACGGGCGCTACACGGGAAGTCATCGCGCATTTTGATTTTGATGCCAATGCGGTGATGGATACACTGGAGAGCATGGAACTCCCCGCTCCGGCGTTGTTTGCAGCGCAACCTACAGAGGTGGGCATTCATATTCCCGGCGGCGTCGGTGACATTATCAAGGATCCCGATGGCGGCGTCTGGATTCATGCAGAAAGATCCAGCAGCAAGGCCGAACACGCGGCGAAGTTGCAACCGGTGACGGTTCAGGCGCTGGTGGCATCTGCCTGATTTAGCTAACCCCATGATCGGCGCGTTACCCATGTGGCAACGCGCACTGAAGCGCGCAGTGGATATTGGCATTGCATTCTTCGGCCTGCTATTGCTCGCTCCGCTGCTGCTGGGCATCGCGTTACTGGTGTTGTTGGGCAGCGGGATACCCATCCTGCATCGCGAACAACGTATCGGCCAGTTCGGGCGGCCCTTTACCCTGCGCAAGTTTCGCACCCTCAAACGCGGGAGCGCGACAGTCAGCAGCATCACTCAACAAAACGATCCCCGTATTACCCGGGTTGGCCGGCTTCCTGCGGCGCTCCCGCCTCGACGAGTTGCCGCAACTGTTCAATGTGCTCAGGGGAGATATGAGCCTGGTGGGGCCGCGCCCGATGGTAGAGCGCCATCTCAACGCGCTGGATCGCGCAGTGTGCGAGGTGCTGCTGTCGGTGCGACCGGGACTGACCGACCCTGCGTCAATCCTGTACTTCGCCGAGGATGCCGTGCTGGCCGAAAGACCCGATGCTGAGGCCGAATACCTGAGCGTGCTGCTCCCGGCCAAGGTCCGGGTACAGCTGAATTATCTCTGGCATTGGACTCCACTGCTCGATATCCGCATTATTTTCCAGACACTGGCGCGGCTTTGGTCGCAGAAAGCGCGGGAAGTCTCTATGCAGCGGGTACGGGCAGTGCTGGCGACTGAGGGTGAAGCTGGCCGCCACAGAGATCCTGCGCCACCGCCTCTGCAACCTTGATGCCATCAATGGCAGCTGACAGTATGCCGCCCGCGTAACCCGCACCTTCGCCCGCCGGATACAGGCCTCTGGTGTTAACGCTCTGAAAGTCTGCGCCACGCCTGATACAGATCGGCGACGAACTGCGCGTTTCAATGCCTGTCAGCACGGCATCCGCCATGGCAAAGCCGTGGATTTGTTTGTCGAATACCGGAATCGCCTCGCGTATGGCGGCAATCGCATAGTCCGGCAATGCGCTGGATAAATCGGTCAATGTAACGCCCGGCTGATAGGACGGCGTCACACTACCCAACGCCGTGGAGGGCCTGCCCTTGAGAAAATCACCTACCAGTTGCGCCGGCGCGTTGTAATTTTCTCCGCCCATTTTATAGGCCAGGGTCTCCAGTTCGCGCTGCAGGCCGATGCCCGCCAGTACGTCACCCGGATAGTCTTCCTCGGGGTTAATGCCCACCACAATTGCCGAGTTGGCATTGCGCTCGTTGCGCGAATACTGCGACATGCCATTGGTCACTACACGGCCTTCCTCGGAGGTTGCCGCCACCACCGTACCGCCGGGGCACATACAAAAACTGTACACACTGCGGCCATTATCACAGTGGTGTACCAGCTTGTATTCAGCCGCGCCCAGTATCGGGTGACCTGCGCTTTCACCAAAGCGTGCCTGATCGATCACTGATTGCGGATGCTCGATACGAAAGCCGATCGAGAAGGGCTTGGCTTCAATATACACACCCTGATCCAGCAAGGTCTGAAAAGTGTCGCGCGCACTGTGCCCGATGGCCAGCACAATATGATTGCTGCGCAGTGTTTCTCCGCTGCTGGTGATCAGCCCGGTGATGTGGCCCATGCCGTCGCTGTCAACCTCGCGCAACAGGGACTCCACCTTTTGCTCGAAGCGTATTTCCCCGCCCAGTCGAATGATTTCGGCGCGCAACTTCTCCACCATCGCCACCAATTTGAAAGTGCCGATATGCGGCTTGCTCTCGAACAGAATTTCCTCGGGCGCACCGGCCTGCACAAACTCCATCAGCACCTTGCGCCCCAGGTGGCGGCGATCCTTGACCTGGCTGTACAGCTTGCCATCAGAGAACGTGCCGGCGCCGCCTTCACCAAACTGCACGTTCGACTCGGTATTCAGCTCGCGCTTACGCCACAGCCCCCAGGTATCCTGGGTGCGTTGACGCACCTCGCGGCCGCGCTCCAGCACAATAGGCTTGAACCCCATCTGCGCCAGCAGCAGCGCAGCCAGGATGCCACAGGGCCCAAACCCGACAACAATCGGCCGGTGTTGCCCGGACGCGGGAAAATTCGCATCGGCCCGGGCTACAAACCGGTAGCTCGTGTCTGGACTCGGTGCCACACGGGAATCCTGCTGCAACTTCTCCAGCACCTGTTGTTCCAGCCGCGCAGGCAACTCCACATCCAGCTGATAGATCAGCAGAATACTGGCTTTTTTGCGCGCATCGTAACTGCGTTTGAACACGCTAAAACCCAGTAAGTCTGCGGCATCGATTCCCAGTCGCTCGACAATGGCCGCAGGCAGCGCTGCGGCGTCATGATCGAGCGGGAGTTTGATTTCGTTCAGTCTAAGCATGGCGTATGGATTGCCTGGCAAATCGCAGCTGGTGGCGCGCCGCAGGAGTGGCGTGATTCTCCCGCAGATAGCCGTTACAAGACAAGTTGATTACTACTGGCACGCTAGACAAACTGCGCCGCGCTGTAACCCGAGGACCAGGCCCATTGAAAGTTGTAGCCGCCCAAATGGCCGCTCACATCCAATACCTCGCCGATGAAGTACAAGCCCTTCTGCGCTATGGCTTCCATGGTCCTGGAGCTGATCGAGGTCGTATCCACACCACCCAGCGTGACTTCTGCGGTTCGATACCCTTCCGTGGCTGATGGCTTCAGGTCCCAGTGACTGATAAGGCCTGCCAGCTCCAGCAGGCGCGAGTCAGTGTAGTCGGCAAGTTTGCGGTCCGCATCACCGGGCCACCAGAGGGTTTGCAATTCGGCCACCAGCGCTTTCGGCAGTTTTTGTTGCAACAGTGTGCGCAGCAAACCGTTGCCCTTTGAGCGCTTGCTCTCGAGTAGCCACTGGCTACTATCGAGGTCGGGTAACAAGTTCACCGAGATGGTATCTCCGGGGTACCAGTAGTTTGATATCTGCAAGATCACCGGGCCACTGATACCCCGATGGGTAAACAGCAGGTTTTCGGTGAAGGACTGACCGTTACAACTCACTGCCACCTCAACAGCTATGCCGGACAAGCGCTCACAGATCTGCTTCATGCGCGTCGCTGAACATGAACGGCACCAGGCCGGCGCGACGCGCGGTAAGCGGCAGTGAAAACTGCGCCGCTATGTCATAGCCCAGTCCGCTGCCCCCGAGAGTAGGAATGGACAGCGCACCGGTAGCAACCACCAGAGACTGGCAGTACAGATGTCGTCTGCTTCGTGCACCCTCTGGCCCTTGATCAAATTCCACCTGATAGCGTCCATCCGGCGCATCGGGCAAGGCGTCATGAGTATCAGCAGCATTTCGCGTCATCGTGCCGGCAATAGATTTTACGGCGCTAATATCGCAACGCGTGGCAATCGTAACATCCGCCTTGTCACATTCCTGCAGTAGCATCTTGAGAATATCCGATGCTGAGTTCTTGCAGAATAGCTGGCCGTGTTTGCGCTCTTCGTACTCGATGCCATGACGCTCAACCATGGCGATAAAGTCCCACTGTGTATAGCGGCTCAAGGCCGATTTACAAAAATGCGGATTGCCGGAAATGAAATTTTCCGGCTCGACGAAGTAATTAGTGAAGTTACAGCGGCCACCGCCTGACATCAGAATTTTCTTGCCCACCTTGTTGGCTTTCTCCAGCACCAGAACGCGACGACCGCGCGCGCCGGCAACCGCCGCGCAAAACAAGCCTGCTGCACCTGCCCCGAGAATAATTACATCGTAGTTGTGCCAAGTCGTCTCGCAAAAATCTGTTACCCGGTATGAGACAGCGGATACCTACATGAATGCGCCAACGTGTACGCTAATATATGCACTCGTTTGATACTGGCACGGAATCTTCTGTGCTAGGCTGCTTGCTCTTGAAGCAACACTGTCAAAATCGCAGCGCGCTTACTGCAACTCGGCTGCTTCCCTTATTGCCACCTGAATTGGATATTACTACGATGGAAACATGGAATCGCAGATGCTATAGGAATGCTGGGAACGTTGCTGTGTGCTGGTGGCCTACTACCTGCTGCAATTGGAGTATACCGACCCCAGGGGCCTCGCCTACAACATGATCAATTTTCTGGGGGCCGTATTCCTGCTGGTTCAGCCTGTACTTCAATTTCAATCTTGCCAGTGTAGTGATGGAAGTGTTCTGGATAGGCGCCTCGCTGATTGGCCTGTGGAAATACTGGCGCCGACACGGCGCTACCAGTCAGTCCACCAGCTGATAACACGGCTGATAGTCCGCATCACGCAGTTTCATGCGCTTCTCTCTCACCAGTACCTGCAGCAGTTGGTCCATGCTGGACAAGTACTTTCGGTCTCCCGAGAGTTTGTAGGGGCCATGCAGGCGTACCTGTTCCATGCCGAACGTCTTTACATTGCCCGCCACGAGGCCGGAAAAAGCGCAGCGCAGGGTGCTGGCCAATTGATACTTGGGCAAATCAGCGCGCAGCTGCAGCGCCGCCATTCTCTCGTGGGTCGGACTAAATGGCTCCTGCAGATCGGCTGGGATCTGCAGCTCCCAGTTAAAGTAGTACGCTTGCTGGGCAGCGCGACGCCGAGCATGCACATCCTCAATGGCTGCCCTGATAGCGCGGCCTACCTCTTCCGGCGCGCCTACAATAACGCGGTAGTGACGCTTTACACGCTTGCCCCAGGCAGTCCACCAGAAATTGCTCCAACGCCTGAAAGTAATTGCGACAGGATTCCGGGCCGGCAAAAACCAGCGGAATGGCCTCGTTATTGTCAGGGTGCATCAGGATGCTCAGCAGGTAGAGGATCTCCTCGACGGTTCCGACGCCGCCGGGAAACACAATGACGGCATGGGCGAGCCTTACGAAAGCCTCCAGGCGCTTTTCGATATCCGGCATAATTACCAGTTCGTTGACGATGGCGTTAGGTGACTCAGAGGCGATGATGCCCGGTTCGCTGATCCCGATATAGCGGCCGTCCTTGATTTGCTGTTTGGCATGTCCCACAGCGGCGCCTTTCATAGGCCCTTTCATAGCACCGATGCCACAGCCGGTGACGATGTCCAGGCCACGTAAACCAAGTTCATAGCCCACGTGTTTGGCGTAGTCATACTCTTCGCGCGGGATCGAGTGCCCGCCCCAGCATACGACCATCTTGGGCGGTTGATCAGGGCGTACCACGCGCGCATTACGCAGTATGCGAAATACCGTATTGGTGGTTTGGGCCGGAGTCGGCGGCTGAGTCTGCATGGCGGTGATCTTAAAATCGGTATACACGATGTCACGCAGTGCCGAAAACAGGTGCTCCTGGATACCACGGATCATCTTGCCATCGACAAAAGACTGGGTTGGCGCATTGAACAACTCAAGTCTCAGACCACGCGGCTGGGGTATGACGCGGATATCGAAGTCAGAGTAATCGGCGGAAATTTCTGCCGGATAGCCTTTGTCGCTATCGGTATTCAGAATCGCCAGCGCGCAATGTCGAAACAGCGCGAATAAATCTCCACCGCTACTGGTTAGTCCCTCTATATCAGCCTTGGACAGCAGGTTCAGGGAGTTGAGCGGATTTACAATGGCATGCGCAATTTTTTCCATGGCGGGCATCACGCGCCGCTAGCTCTCGCAGAAGGCGCGCATTTTCTTGTAACCGATATCGGTCTGCTCCACCGTGGTGGCCTTCATAGCAGTTCCTGCTTGTGCTTTCAGGCACTCGCGCTGACTCCTGGCACTCCTGCGAGTTATTCATTGATACTGGTAAGCCGGATCCGAAGGCGGGGTTGAACACATCACCGATGACACCCGCCTGATATTCGCGTGCTGTCCCTGCTCAACCGAGACACAGTCGCCAAGTTGAATGTCCTGATTCTCGGTCACGATATCAATGGTGCTGTTGTTCACCAGGCGCACCGTGAATTTCTCCGCACTGCCAGCGGTCTCTTTTGCAATCAGCGCTCCCAGCCCTGCTCCGGCCGCAGTACCGGCCACTTGCGACGCGCCTGAATGGGTCGCCGTTGCCAGCAGCCCAAGCGCACCGCCGATCAACGCGCCAGCGCCGTAGTTCGGCGCCATCGCCACCTGCTGAATGTTCTCGATCCTGCCGTACTGGACGGAAATCACTTCATTGCGCGTCGAGCCCGTCACCGGGTCGGTGCTGGCGCAACCAACAAGGGTGAGGGCCAGTGGTGGCAGAAAAAGCAGAAGATGCGTTTATTGATCATAGTATTAGCGTCCTGAGTAGATGAATTGTGGCATAGTTGCCACGACATTCGGGCCGCAGTATGGCAAAACTTTTTACCGGGTCACGCGATTGGTGCGCCGTATGTCTGTATCAATCGGGCCGACGCTTGTACCTACCTCAGCCTGACCCCGGCTAACAGCACGCGCTCTCATGCGGCATTCATCTTCAAGATACTTGTGCGGATCTCCCGCGACCGTAATCCGGTGCAGCTTTCGATCATAACCGTCATAGCCGCCATAGGCCCGGTGCAACACGCTGCGGTTATCCCACATCACGAACATGTTCTCCTGCCACTTGTGCGTGTACTGGAACTCTTCCCGGGTCTGCCACTCGTACAGTTCCAGGATCAACTGCAGGGCCTCATCCTGCCCCATACCTTCCACACCAATGATATAGCCAAGGCAACCGAGCAGGGTCTCCCGACCACTTTCAGGATGCCTGATGATAAACGGGTGACCATGCACTTCCCTGGCATCCTCCGAATAGCGAATAGCCATACTGCGACCCGCCGCCTGATCCTTTGCCCCGTACATGCCATCGGGCGCATAGGCCGCTCCCGCCGAGTGCAGAGCCGTGCGTCCCTCGATTCTGGCGCGCAACGCAGCGGGCATTTCCGCCAGCGCTTTTTGCTGGTTGGTAAAACCGGTATCGCCGCCAACCGGCGGAATGACGAGACTGTACAGGCAGGTACCAATCGGTGGCTCTGCCATAAAACTCCAGTCGGAATGCCAGTTCTCCGCGAACAGGGGCGCTTTTTCGTCCGCCTTGCGGGTCAACGCAACGACATGTTCACTGCCCTCGATTGTCCCGAAGTAGGGTTCGCTGCCAAACACGCCAAACGACTGCACGATAGCGTTCAAGATCCGCATCCGACAGGGTCTGGTCGGGAAACGCCAGCACGTGATGTTCCAGCCAGGCAGCGCGCACTGCTTGAATGGTCGCCGCATCCAGCGGGGTGGAAAGGTCCAGCCCGGTGACAGTGGCGCCACAGGCCTGGCCTGATGGTTTTACTTCAATCATGGATTGCCTCCGGTAGGTCCCTGGATATGATAACCAGCTCAAGCACATAGCGGCAGATATTTTTGACGGCAGCCGTTGCAATCGCCCCTTGCTCTACCGCAAGATCGTTTTACACGCAGTGAGCATACACGTCCGTCCGGTTGGCAAGGTTCGCATGGGTACGTATGATGTCTCGCGGAAGCCGGACTGTAGATGCAGTCTCGCTGTATATTGGCAACAGACTGCACGGCGGGAAACAGCGAATGATAGCCTGGACAGAACAACAGCAAATGATAAGGGGCATGGTGCGCGATTTCGTGGAGAAGGAGATCGTGCCGCACATTGACGACCTCGAGTACAACGGCTTACCGCCCTACGACATCCTGCGCAAGTTGTTCAAGACCTTCGGCATGGATGAACTGGCGGGCGCCAACTTTGATAAACAGATAGCCAGGGAGGAGGCGATTGCCAGAGGCGAGCATAGCGAGAAGCCGGCGAATCTGCCAGGACAACCGGCGGGCCCGGTGTCCGAAGAGGCGCTGGACGCTGTCGCGATGGGCGTACTCCCCATCATTGAAATCAGCCGCCACTGCCAGGGGCTCATCACGGCGATGGGCGTATCGGTCGGGCTTACCGCCGGCGCGATCATGTCCAAGGGCAGCCTGGCGCAGAAGAAGAAATACGCGCGCGACCTGATGACACTGAAAAAGGTCGGCGCCTGGGCCATCACCGAGCCCAACTCCGGCTCGGACGCATTCGGTGCGATGAAGTCCACTGCGCGCCGCGACGGCAAGGGCGGTTATATCCTCAACGGCAACAAGACCTTCATCACCAACGGCCCGCACGCCGACACCATCGTGTTTATTTGTCGCCTCGATGAGCCTGGCATTGAACACCGGGATCGCAAGATCGTCTCCTTCATTCTCGACTCCGGCATGCCGGGACTGGTGCAGAGCCCGGCCTTCAAAAAAATGGGCATAGGATCATCGCCCACCGGCGAACTGTTCCTGTCGGACGTACACGCCGGGCCGGAGCGCCTGATGGGAGAATCGGAGGACGGCTACGGTCGCTCCGGCGCCAAATCCACGTTCAGCGCAGAGCGCTCTGGCGTCGCCGCAATGGCGCTGGGGCTGGTCGAGCGCTCGCTGGAGATGTCAGCTTGAGTACGCGAAAACTCGCGTGCAGTTCGACCAGCCGATCGGCAGCTACCAGCTCATTCAGTTAAAGCTCGCAAAAATGGAAGTGGCGCGACTGAATCTGGAAAACCTGGTATTCCGCTATATCGAAACACGCGCAGCGGGCAAGGACCTTACACTGGCCGAAGCCTCGGCCATGAAACTGTATGCCGCGCAGGCAGCGATGGAAGTCACCATCGAAGCCGTGCAGATTTTTGGCGGCGCAGGCTATATGCGCGCAACGCGCGTGGAGCAGTTGATGCGCGACGCGAAAATCCTGCAGATCTACGCGGGCACCGACGAGATGCAGGTGGTGGCGATCGCGAAGGATCTGCTGGGGCGCGCCTAGCGGGCAGGTCCCGGATCCAATATTTAACTGGGCAATACGATTATGGGTTGGCTTCCCAAAACTACCGTCCTCATTTGTATGTTGTACCTTGGCTTGCGCGCCCTGGGATAGCATTATCCGTAGCAGTGCGCGCGCATGACTTCGATTGAACGCGCCCATCAACTTCCACTTTCGGGAATAGCGGTCATTTGTTGAGGTATTTTTTAAGGATGATTTTCGACTCTAACCATCTCATAAGAGGCATTGATCATAGCGGTCCGTTGGCCGCCTTCGATTTGGACAACTAATTTATAGTAATGCTCTCAAATTTTAGGGACCAAGGGGGGATGAAAAATAAAGGATATTTTATTGTATCAGCGATAAGAACTTTAGCGTTGCTGTATTCCAAGCGGATTGTGTTGTCGCGAATCGTCGTTAACAGTGAAGGGTCAAAACTCATTGTGTACTCTACAATGTTAGGCCCAGCCCCCTCAAAGGTTGCTATATTTTCCCCGTTCAGTAAAACCGTTACCTTTTGAGGATCAAAAAAACCGGTTCGCAATCGAATTTCGCCATGATACGTGTCGTTTTGGTTAATTCTGAAATGAATTTCCGATGCATCCCCATTCGACCGCCCGATGGGTGGAAACATAAAATTAAAGCCAACGAACACGGCATGATGGCTTTGAAAACCTAATAATTGGCCTGGGTAAGTAGGTTCTAACCGATTTATCTGAAACTCGAAAAATACGCTGCTTATGGCGATCTTCATTGTACAAAAATTGTGGGAAATTCCAATCCCATAAGTACTCCTGACTATCGTTAAGATTGGGATTCGAGTTCCATAGGCTTAGTATAGTTATTAAATAGTCCTTGGTACCAATTAACATAAATCGCAAATAGCCCGAATACGACAATAAATCCAGTCACTGCTGATTTTGCCCGTAAGTCTTTCACAAACAAGCAATAGAAAATAAACAACGCGGGAATAATATCAATCATGAGACGTGGGCCATAAGAATGGCCTCCCCACCAATTTGGAAATTTGGAAATACTGAGAAGATGAATAATGGGCCAAACTAACACAAGCATAAGTCGCTTATGGTTTCTAAATACTGAGACTGATCGGCGCCAAAATAAAAATGGCACGATCAAAAACGGCATGTAAACGAATAGACCACGCGCAGGGGAAAACAGATTGCCCGCCAATGCTTCGCCAAAATCAGATCCAACAAGGCGCTTTGGCAAATAGTAATCCGGAAGTGGTTGCCTGAACTCATACAAAGACCAGAGGACAAAGAATGCGAGAAAAGTAAGAACTACCGCAGCCACTTTTGCGGCTGCCATGCGATTGAGTGTATATAGCAGGATGATCATGACGGGTGATAACAAGGCCAATGTTGGGCGGCATAGATAGGCAGAAAAAAGAAAAAATCCAATAAAAAACCAACGGGGCTCGCTTCCCGTCTTATAAGACTGAATTACTAATGCTATTGCCAGCAACGACCAAACTGACGCCCAGTTATGTGACCACAGGGCCGTTCCTGATGTAGAACAGAAACCCGATCCAAACCAAAAGAGAGCGGCCAGAATGGAGCTGACAATAACCCCTCCGGTCAATAGTTTTGCAACGAGATACAAGAGCAAAAAAGTAATAACGCCTAGAAATGCTGCTAATTCAATTTGTAAGCGCACTTCTTCCGTTCTCACGCGCATGTCTTGGCCGAATATGTTGGCAATAGCAACAAAGGGGACTGAATATAGGGCGGTACCTATTGGGAAGTAGTAGTAGACGTGATCATTTTTCATGTGGAGATGATAACCATACTCTTGCGCCACATTCGGATAGCTATCCAGTTTCACGGTGCCGTGTTGAATAATGGTTTGACTCAGCAATAGAGAGCCATTCGGATCACTATTCACGTAACGCACCGTGGCCGCTGATATGCTATAGGCAACACATGTGATCAGTGCTGAGATCAGCAGCGTTTCGAAAAGTGCTTGCTGTCGCTTCATTCGAGAATTCCTGAGTAAGTCCGAGCGGTATATAGCTAATGACCGCTTGTAGGCGTTTTGCGACGCTCGCCCCCCGCAACCCCTGGAAGGCCGCTACCTTTTTATCGGCCCGAAAGGTATTAATTTCGTCATCTCGATGACCTCCGCCAACTCCCCCAGCGACGACAGCATGGTTCGAAATGCCTCTGTCGAGCAGTGCGCGTTGTAGGCCTCCTCGGTTTCATAGAGGTCGTAGTAGTAAAATTCGTCGGGGTTGTCCACAGCGGTATGGAACACGTACACAGGCACGCCCTCCTCCGCAGCTGTCGCCTCCTGCATGGTGAGATTCAATGCAATCAGTGCATCGCGCTTCCCGGGTTTTGCCTTCAGGCGAGTTAGAAATGCGAACATGGTTACTCCTTAAGGACTGATGCTGTTTGCTACCGAATAGAGTTCCTCTGCGCGCGCCTTCAGCCCGGCGGCACAGTCGTTGAAACCCTTCTCCACCTGCTTGCCCATCTGCTCGATCATCGGCCCGGCAAATTCGCCGCTGAATTCATCGATGCTCCAGTAGCGGCAGCTGCGCTCATCGATAGGCGTAATATACTGGGCGCGATCGGCATGAATCGGGTCGCCGGGCTTGTTCTCCATCGACCAGACGATCGTATGGATCGGCTCAATTTTCGTCACATACTCCACCTGCAGTCTGCAGCCCATTGCCCATATCAACCTGCATTTCCAGCGGCGAACCGACCACTGCCTCGCCTTTCATGCCGGGGCAGAACGTGTTCCACAGACCGTAGTTGGCAAAGTCCAGGATAACGTCCCACACCACCTGCGCTGGCGCGTTGATGATTATCTCCTCACTGGAGACGCTGTTTGCGGTAATCATTAATTAAAACTCCTGCAATTGAAAAGATGGCATCGCGCATGGCAAGTGCAGCAGCGATCAGTTTGCATAACTGACCCCGCCGTTGACCCGCCAGGTCTGGCCGTTTACCCACTCGGCGTCGTCAGACAACAGGAAGGCCACCGCGCCGGCAATATCCTGTGGCACACCGTGGCGCGGGCTGCGCGACCCCTTGAGCGCCCAGTCCTTCATCTCCTGGCTCATGTTGGCATCCATCTGTTCCGTCAGCACAAAACCGGGAGAAACCGCATTGCAGCGAATGCCCTGCCGACCCCATTTGCTGGCAACATGCCGGCACAGTGCATTGACCCCCGCCTTGGAGGCCGCGTAGGCCGGTCGCTCCGCCTCGCCAACCACCGCCGCATCGGAGGAGGTCAGCACCAGCGCACCGCTGCCGTGCTGCAGCATGTGTGGCAGCACCGCCCGCAGCAACAGCGCGGTGCCGGTCACGTTCACCCGCAGGGTGCGCTCCCACAGGGCACTGTCATTGCTGAGGATGTCTCCATCCACCAGTACCGCTTTGCAGGTCAGCCACATTGGCGAACAGGCCATCCAGCCGACCGAAATGGCGCACAGCCGACTCGACCAGCGCGTTGATCGTCGCTTCCTCCGCCTGGTCATAGTGCCAGGCCTGGACATCACCGCCTGCGGCTCGCAACTCCACTGCGAGGGCCTCAGCCGTGGCGATATTGAGATCGCCAATGCCCACACTGGCGCCTTCTTCACACAGGCGTCGGGCCGTGGCCGCGCCAATACCGGTGGCGCCGCCACAGACCAGGATGACCTTGCCCTGCAGATTTCTCATAATGTGTTGTCCCTGACTGGGTGGCGCCGGACCGGTACAAACCTGGGGAGTTTGAGTGGACCGGACGAATGTGCAAGTATCCATACCTGATGCTGCAATTTCCAGCGCAATTCAATGGAAGACCGTATGAGAACTGAACTGCCATGAGATTTCTCACCTTTCTATGGCGCAGGATCACCGCCGCACTCGGCACGCTGTTGTTGCTGGCAGTACTGCTCGCACTGTTTCTCGGCTATCGCCTGGCCACCACCGGGCAAGTGGATGACGCGCCCAGGCTGCAGAACAAACACGACTACCTGGCGCAGATCGGCAGCCAAACCATTGCGGGTGGAAGCAGGCCAAACATTGTCTTCATCCTCTTCGATGACCTGGGGTATGGCGACCTCGGTGCCGGCGCCGAGGGCAGCACGATGCTTGCCACACCCCATATCGACAAACTGGCCGCAGACGGGGTCGTACTCACGGATTTCTATTCCCCCTCGCCGGTGTGCACGCCCTCCCGCACCGGCTATCTCACCGGGCGCCTGGGGCCACGGGCGGGGCTGCCCAACCTGGTCTTCCCCACGGGCAGCGTCAGGGATGATGTCTTTCATGCGCTGTTCAATCCAGACGGCCATGTGCGCCTGCCGGCGGAGGAGATCACGCTGGCGGACCTGCTCAAGGCCGCCGGTTACGCCACCGGCATGGTGGGCAAGTGGCACCTGGGCGACCGCAGCCCGTCGCTGCCCAACGATATGGGATTTGACAGCTACTTCGGCGCGCACTACAGCAACGACATGAAGCCCTTTGCGCTGTATGCCAACCGCGACATCGCCGTCGCCGCGCCGGTAGACCAGCACTACCTGACCGAGCGCTACACGCAAGCGGCAACGCGCTTTATCGAGCAACATGCGCAGGCACCCTTCTTCCTCTATTTTGCGCACAACTTCCCCCACGATCCGCTGTTTGTGCGCAAGGAGCGCAGCGGCACCTCAAAGGCCGGTCTTTATGGCGACGTGGTGGAGGAACTCGACGACAGCGTCGGCGCTATCGTCGCAACACTGCAGCGCACCGGGAACCTGGAGAATACGCTGATCATTATCAGCTCGGACAATGGACCCTGGTTCCTGGGCGACGCCGGCAACCAACGCGGCCGCAAGGGCAATACCTTTGAGGGCGGTATGCGGGTGCCCTTCATTGCGCACTGGCCTGCCGCGATCCCCGCCGGCCGGACAGAACACGCCATGGCCATGGGTATCGACCTGCTGCCGACCGTACTGGACCTGCTGCAGTTGCCACCGCCACCGGATCGCGCGCTCGATGGTCGCAGCATACTGCCGGTACTGACCCAGGGCGGCCCTTCACCCCATGACTATCTGTACTACTATGACGGCGAGATCCTGTTCGCGGTGCGCGATGCGCGCTTCAAATACCGCGCCGCGGCCGGCGTGCTGTACGGCACCGACCAATTGCCCGTGGGCATCACCATGCCGATGAAGGAGTGGCTGTTCGACCTCGCCGCAGACCCACGCGAAGCCTACGATACGTCGGATCGCAACCCGGAAGATCTGGCACGCCTGCGCGCCGCCTTCGAGGCGCGCAACCGGGAAATGGCCGACAACGCACGCGGCTGGAAATAAACTCGCAGCAAAAAGCGGCTACACTAGTTGCGGGATTTCGATTGGAGTTACAGCTCATGTACCATTCAGTCATTGGCGTCCTGTTAATGTGCCTGTTGCTGGTTGCCTGTCAAAACATCGCCGACAGCCAAACCAGCAAAGACGCTACAGGCATTCCGCAGAACATGGTGCGGGTTGATCACGCCGCTGCCAAATTGGCCTACGTGGACCCCAATGCGGATTTCAGCAAGTACACGGCGATACTGCTCACGCCGCTGGGCCTCGACAACGTGGAAATTATCCAGCCCCAATCGAGTATCAGCACAATCGGGAATCGCAATTGGCAACTTACAGACGCCGACAAGCAACGATTGCAGCAGGATTATAGAGAGGCCATGATCAAGCAGTTATCCAGTAAAGGCGGCTATACAATGGTCGACAGCGCTGCTGACCATGTACTGCGGATTTCCGCCAGATTGACTCGCATCGCGCCAACGGCGCCCAAGGACGATAGCCGCTCACGGCCCACGGGGCGCAACAGGATGTATACGGAAGGGGCTGGCAAAATGGGTGTTGAGGTGACATTCAGCGATTCTGAAACCGGGGAATTGCTCGCTTTGGCCAAGGACACACGATCCGGCTCCTCCATCTGGGGTATAAATAATAGTGTGACCAATGCCGCCGAGGTGCGCCGCGTGTTCAACGCCTGGGCCATGCAGATACGCGCGCAACTGGATCGAGTTCATAAGAAGGAGTAGGCAAGATATGCAACTGTGGCGATTCCTGCATCCCTCAGCGCTGGGTTTTACGCTGAAGACCACCACACAAGCCCTGATCGACAAGATCAAGGGCGCCCCTGCTCGACCTGTTCAGGCCGCACGTTACGTGGCTAGTAACGCGCGAACGGGCGACCCCGAAGACGTATTGCGCACACTGGACCAATTCGCCCAGCAAGAGCGCTGGCTGATGAGTGTCGGCCCGAAAAAGGGCCCCTTGATCAAGGAACTGGCGCAGCGCCTGCCCGCTAACGCCCGTATACTGGAACTGGGCGCCTACTGCGGCTATTCCTCCATCATGATTGCCAGCGCTTTCGGTCCGCAGGCGCGTATCACATCGATTGAAATCGACCGGGACGCAGTGGCGAGTTCGCGGGCCAACGTGGAATTCGCCGGATTGTCAGACCGGATCACTTTTGTGCATGGCTCCTCCACCAAAATGATCGCCACCCTGGAGGGTCGCTTCGACCTGGTGTTCCTGGATCACTGGAAAGACTTGTACAAAACCGATTTGCAACTGATCGAGCAGCGCGCACTGATTGGCCCCGGCAGTATTGTGGTTGCAGACAACGTGGGAAAAATTTTCGCCCCCGAGCCCTACCTGAACTACGTGAGAAACTGCGGACACTACGACTGCGAACATCGGGAGGCGACGATTGAATACACCAGCGTGCCCGATGCAGTGGAAATTTCAGTATACCGCCCGCGCTGACACTACCGGGACGCAAACGCCTTTTTACTGTCGTTATACGTGCTAATGGCGCTTGCTATGATGTCTTCGTCATACTCACGCAGCCCACTCAATAACATGTGCTTCTTGCCGCGCCCGACAATCTCGCCGCCATCCGCCAGATTGAACGCGAGTTCAACGCTGCCGCGCTTGCCGTTGATTTCAAGCGTGTTGTAATCGCCCTGCAACACAGGTTGCCGGATATCAAGCCGGTCCAGGTCGATGGACATGCTTTCATAGATGACCATAGGGCGATCAGGGCTGATCATCACATTCTGCTCAGCGAGGAGCGGCACCAGTATGTGGGGAAACGTCTGCCCGGAAAACTCTACATAACTCTGGGTCAGATTCTGGATCAGGGATGCGTCACGGGTGTTGTCTCCCGTGCGCTGCACGCGCAAATACTCTCTCCCCTGCGTATCATTGATATGCAACTCATCCGCGGGCTCGGGTAGCACCAGTTCAATGCCGGCAACAACCATACCGGAAAAGATGAACTCCATGTGCTGACTGATGCCGTACTTGGCCAGAATAATGGCGAACAGCAGATCGCCCGGAATACAAAATCGTTTGGCATCGGCATCGTGCAGGGGATTGAAGTCATTGGCCATTTGCTTGGCAAAATTACTGCCCTGCTCCCGGGTAAAACAAATGTGCCCATTGGGCTCACTAAAATATTGATCGATAATCATGTCTTGGTGGGTCGCCGGTGGTTGCGCATGTTGGCGCAGTCTAACAGGAATTCACCGCAGCGGGCCTGACAGCACTGCAATCGCCTCATGTGCTGGCCCGCAGCGGCACGGTCATTTCAATCCGCTCATCCCCTTCGCGCAGCTCAAACACCTGCAGCCGTGGCGGCAGGCGCGTCGCGGACAACCAGCAGATTGCCACACGGTATCCTGCCAGCGGGTCCAGCAGGCAATAATGTGCCATGTCCGCAACATCCGCTGTCGTCACCGCTATGCGAGCGCTCTCGCGCTCCAGACCGGCACGGAAGTTCAGTTCAAATCCGCGCGATCGCAGCCCCGGCACCAGTGCCTCACCCCTGGCCTTGACTGCGGCTTCCTTGAGGGTCCAGAAATCGTAGAATCGATCGCGCTGCCGGGCGCCGCTGCAGACCTGTAGCGCCGCCACCTCCTCCTCGCGAAAAAAGCGGCGCGCCACTTTCATCGTCGCGCGCCTGGAATGCCGGTATTCGAGGTCCACACCCACGGGCGAACCCGCCGTGACCGCACAGGCCAGCCAGTCGCCGCTGTGGCTGAGATTGAAATCCAGAGCGTGTGTCGCTCCCGCCAGAGCCGGCTTACCATGCGCGTTAAGCACAAACTGCCAGTCGCAGGGCGCCACGGCGGCATAGCGGGAAAGCACCTGGCGCTTGAAGTCATCCGAACTGGCAATCCGTTGGCGGCAACAGAGCCACAGGTGTATGTCCTGTAGACCCAGGGAAGACAGCCCGCCACGCAGGCTACCCGGGCTTGAATCAGAAGCGCTGGATGCGCTTGCCGATAAACCGGTCACGCAATTTCCACAAGAGACTATCGGGATTGACCACCACAATAAAAATCCGCCGCAAACGATCCTGTGGACATTCGATGGCGCGCACGGCGTGCCAGGCGTGATCGGTCCGCTTCATAAGCGCACTGTAGTTGCCGATGGATTGGCACTCGATAATGCCGTCAAACTCTTCCAGCGCAGGCGCGGAGTCGTAACTAAGACGGCCGCCATCATCCAGCACCAGGGTCGCGCCGCCCCAGGCCGGATCCCAGTCTTCGGCAGAATTAAAATAAAACAGGTGTGAACCGTGTTCCCGCCTGGCATCACAGTGCGGGGACACATCTGCGCCGCTGGGCGTGTAGTGCCAGTGAAAGCGAAACTCGGCTTTTCTGGCCCCCAGCAGGCGCTCGATCTCGTTGCGGTAGGCATCGGAGCAAAGCTCGCCAATAAACTCCTTCCAGGGCCTGGGCACCGGCATATCCGGCGTGTACTCCAGGGAGTAACGGTCGTGCGGTGCCTGTCCGGCGCGGCGCTCGTAGCCGAACTTCTGCTCGAACATCTCCAGCGGCGGCATGTTGGCCAGCAAATCCTGGAACCCGGATTCCTTCAGCACGCCTGCACTGTTGAAATACGGATAGGGCTTGACCGCCAGAAAATCCTCCAGACGCAGGTTGCGCAGCTTGTCGATATCAAGATAGTTCACGCGGCCCTCGCTTGCAGATCGGGTGTGCGCTCCAATACGTCAAATGCGTCGTGGCGCACATGATTTTTGCTGATTTCGTCCCGCACCAGATCCTCGCTGATGTAGTCCATCGCGCAGGCACTCCTTCAACAGGCCAAAGAAAAATTCCTGCTGGCGGCGGTCCGGGTGTTCCTGATAGCGGCCCAACAGGCCGTACTCACCAAACACCCTGGCGCGCAACCGATTCACGGTGGCCAGCAGCGGCTTGTCTTTGAACTTGTCGGCAGGGGTGTAATCGACGGGCAGACCTGTTTTCCAGGGCTGCGTCTTGCGTTTCGTGTTGTGCAGCAGGCGCGTGTTGCCATCCAGATGATCGAAATCATTCCAGCAGTCAGGCAGATAGCCGATATTGGCCGGATCCTCGTAGGCCAGCACCATCCATTCCTTGTAATCCTTTTCCGAAGCGAAACAGCTGCTCAAACTCCTTCTGCGCATCCCAGTGCCGCAGGCGGGCGCAGTCCAGCAACATCACGCTGGTGGCTACCTGGGCGCGCTTGTCGGCTTTGTCCGAGCGGTGACGCCCCATCACAGCGGCGCCGCGCATATCCATCTGCAGCAGTTCGTAAACATCGCCCACCGCGAACACATCCGGGTCGGTGACCACCGCACGGCCCTGCCAGTTCATCAACTGCGGCGGCAGGAAACGCAGCGGGGTAAAGGATTGCAGATCCGCCATATGCCAGATCCGGCTGGTACCGCCGCGCAGGAAACTCTGCCCCTCCCTGGCACTCAGGTAGGGGTAATCCCGTGTATGGATAAATTTCACATCAAACTTGTCGGCATGGGCGGAGTTGCGGCGGAAGGAGTACTGCGCCACCAGGGCTCCCAGCCACTGCCGCTCATTGGTGTGGATGAAGACGCAATTGTCGCTCACCGGGCCACCTCCGGCTTCGGCGCTGGTATAGCCAAATACCGGTAACAGGCTTGCATCTACCAGAGCATTCAATTCCGCCACTTGCTCGTCATCAAAATAGTCGCGGTAGCCGCCAACCTTGGCCTTGCGCACCTTGAAGGTGTTGGGATCGTTGACATTCTTGGCCTGCACGCGACTGCCGCTGCGCCAGAAATAATTCTCCTGCTCCTTCTGGCGCAGATTTTCCACCGAGGCAAACTCCGCCGTATCCCGCAGATACTCCGGGTTTACTTCAAGCCCCAGGAATTCGACAATCCTCGCCATCTGCTGTTCCGGGTGTGTGCGCAGGTCCTCGTAGCGAACCACCAGCAAATTCTGTATTTTCGGCAGCTCCCGCGCCCAGTTGTTCATGAAGTCAATAATGTGCGAAAGGCCCTGGTTTTCGCCCTTCACAAAGTCGTACACCGAGATATTCGCCTCGTGGGCCGGATACTTGTTCATGGCCTTTTTTTCCGGCCGCATGCGGTACTTCCACTGGAAAAACTGCGACACCGCAACATCGATGGGATTGCGCACCAGTAGCACGGTATTCTTATTATAAAAGTCTTTTTTGGAATCCACGTTACCCGTATAGCCGCGCAGGTAGTTGTCGTGGGTGAAGAAAATCCTGGGGATGTCCTTGTTAAGACGCGTGAAATTGTCAAAGCCCATCAATATATTGTCGGGCAATTTATACACCAACTGGTAATAGCGCGAGATCATAACCCGCACCCATGTGCGCCCGCTCTTGCCGTACGAAGCAAAGATGTACTGGCATTTGTTGTACTTCCAGAATTCTTCCCTGCCACGGCGCCAGCGCTGCAGTTGGTGCGCTTGCGCCTCTGGTAAAAATACCGAAATCGCGCGTACCAACCATTTGATCAGTCGCTTGATAATCATGTGCATGTAAATTCCCCTGATCCGGGCAGATCAAGCCGCGAAGGGTATAGGATGATCAGGTCATTCTCAAGATTGCGTGGTATTTTTAACGGCTTTCGCCCACCTTCACAAGCAATTGATATTTCTGGATTTTGGGGGATTTTGCGACCCCCTGCGAGACAGCTCCCGGCAGCGCAAACACGCTGCTCCCGTGTCCTGCCAACGGTTGCGGGAACTCATTGGGTCGCCGCGGTTCTGACGTAGGTCGTTCACTTTTCGTCACTATGGTTACACAGCATGGCTAAACTACCGGGTATTTTGTTGATTGGCCTGTGCCTGGCGTTGGTTAGCGTCACTCAGGCCGCCAATAAGGGGAATCCACCATTACCCGACTGGCAGGTATTGGAGTTCGAGGAAAAAGCGTTCTGGGCCACGGCGCGATCCCGCCTGGAGATTCTCCCTGCCGCCGACGACAAGCAGTACTGGGAACTCAATGTCCTGAGCTCTGTGGTGGATAATTCGGAACAGATCGTGGTGCGCTTTGATCCCGCCACCGGCCAGGCCCTCACGCGCTCACGATTGAGCCGGGGCAAAGACCAGCGCCTGAAATCCTACCAGTACGCGACCGACTTTATATTGCGCGAGCGCCGCAATCCGGGCGCGGACACCAGCGTGCCGCCACAGGAGTGGCCGGTCTCCTACAGTGGGAAGGTCAGCTATCCCGCTGCGGCGGACGCAACCGTAATCACTGAGCCCTACCTGCTCGTTTTTCTTGCGCAACGACTGCAGGCACATGGGACCTGATAAAACGATGGAAGTGCTGGTGCACACGGATTTGAATTTCTATCGCGTACGCCTCACCAGCGGCAATGGCATACCGATAGACGCGGACTACACTGTAGCCGGACAGGGCTCTTTCAGCGGCCCGCGCGAAACCCTCGCGGTGGCGCTGCAGGTCACACCCGAAGGCACGCTCGCGGAAGACCCTGACTTCAGCCTGCTCGGATTGCAGGGGGAGATCATTCTGTTTTTCGACCGCAGCTCCGGCTTGCCTCTGCAGATACGCGGCATTGCACCGCGGATTGGCGCAACGGCAATCAACCTCAGGTCCGTCACCATGAGGGAAGCCCGGCAGTGAAGCCACCGGCTGGTCCGGTGGGCTTGATCAGCAATCCCGCCAGCGGTCACAACCGTGACCAGTTCGAAGATATCCGCGCGCGCATCGGGCAAATTCGAGCATTCACCACCGCATTACCCACAGTCCGGCGGATATCGCCCCTGCGCTGCGGGAGCTTGCGGCCCTGAACATCGAAGTACTGGCGATCAACGGCGGCGACGGCACGGTGTCAGCCATTCTGGGCGAACTACTGGAGTCCGGACTGTTCGCCCGTCCTCCACTGATTGCCCTGCTGCCCGGCGGCACTGCCAACATGAACGCGGGAGACATTGGTGTGCGCGGCTCTTTGAAAAAAGCGGTAGAACGCTTCTGCCGGTGGTGTGCCGGCGAGCGCGATATTGCAGGAAAAGTAGCGCAACGCGCCCTGCTGCGCGTGCTCATCGGCAACATAAAGCAGCCACTCTACGGCATGTTTCTCGGTAGTGGCGCGGTCGTTCACGGCGCGGAATACGCCCATCAGGAAATTCACTCCAGGGGCCTGCGCGACGATTTCAGCCTGGCGCTGGGCACCCTGCGCACGGTATGGGGAGTGCTGCGTGACGACCCGGCCTTCAATCGGCACGTCGCTATCACGCTCACGCTGGATGACAGGGAGCCGATCCAATGCGATACCCTCATCCTCGCCGTGAGCACCCTGCAGCGCCTGGCCTTCGGTATGCGCCCCTTCTGGAGTACGGAGCCCGGCGCCATTCGCCTCACCCTCATGGAGCAGGGCTGTACGCGTTTTGCCCGCACCTTTTTCTCCATTGTGCGCGGCCGACCCAACCGCAATGCGGTACCAGCCAGTGGCTACATCAGCCACAACGCCGAGCAGGATACGGCTTGAGATGGAAGGCAAAATCAATCTTGACGGAGAACTGCTGGAAGTGGCCGAAGCGGTGGAGATCAGCGCCAGTATTCCCCTGGAGTTCCTGCGATTGTGAGCGCCTACCCACACATTGCCGGACCAGATGCGGCCACTGACCCCACGCTGGCCGCGCTGTTGGCACAGCTGCAGGCGCGCTTTCACGGCGCTGTCTGCTGCACTCTGCTGTACGGTTCCTGTCTGCGCAGCGGCGATATTTACGACGGACTGCTGGACCTGTACCTGATCTGCGACAGCTATCGCGCGTGCGTATCGCGGCCCGCTGCTGGCCGCCGCAAACTGGCTGTTGCCGCCCAATGTCTTCTACGCCGAACAGCGCCCCGTGGACGGGACCGTCGATGGCAAAACGCTGCGCAGCAAGGTCACGGTGATTTCGTTGCGCGACTTCCAGCGCGGTTGCTCCCCGGCCTGGTTCGAATCCTATATCTGGGGTCGTTTCGCACAGCCGACGCGCATCCTGTACGCCCGCGACGCGCAGCTGCGGGCAAGTATTGAAGCATCCCTCAGCCAGGCCGCACATACGCTGCTGCGCAACGCCCTGCCTGCGCTGCCACCGGAAGGCAGCCTCACCACTCTGTGGGAGCAGTCCCTGGGCTTGAGCTATGCCACCGAATTGCGCACCGAACGCAGCGGCAGGGCGCAGGAACTGGCGCAATCCTCCCGGGACTTCTACGCCGCACTGACTCGCAGCACGCCGCTCACCTGGGATTCTCGTTTGCGCTGTACGAGCAGGAGCGGGAGTTGCACTACCGGAGTCAGATAGGCAGCTTCCGACGCCACACCACGACAGCTGGCCTGGGCGCTGCGCAGGGTCCAGGGCAAGCTGCTGTCTATCCTGCGCCTGGTAAAGGCCCTGTTTACGTTTGATGGCGGACTGGACTACATCGCCTGGAAACTCGGACGCCATTCCGGTGTGGAAATCGTCATCCCCGACAAGGTCAGACGCGCGCCGCTTATCTACCTGTGGGGGTTTTTCTGGGGCCTGTATCGCCGCGGAATTTTCAAGTGACACATGGGCGGTCGACGGCGCGCGATGCGCCCTCGTATCACGTACTATTCACGCTCAAAGCGGGTCCGCGAAAATGGCAAAAGCGGGCGCAGTCCTTTATACTTTTAGCCCAAATAAGCCCTCATGCGAGCGCTCTGGCATCCCCATGAAAGCCTGCGTATTCATCCAGACCAACCACAAGCAAATCACCGGCGCGATCGTCGCCGAGCACGCGCTGCGCCGCTATTCGAGAAACAACGACAAGTTCGATGTCCAGATCATGCACACCCGGGACTACCCCTTTTTCGCCGCTCGCGAAGGTCAGGAATACCTCCGCGATGGCGTCAAGCGCACCTGGCTCAACGACGATTTGCAATCCTTCACCCCGACCCGTTTCATGCCGCCGAAGTTGATGGGTTACGAGGGCCGCGCGGTGGTCATCGACCCGGATATTTTCGCGGTCGCCGATATCTGGGAACTGCTCAGCCGGGACATGCACGGCAAGGCCATCATGTGCCGCATGCGCTCCGGGCCCAAGGGCCTGATCGACAAGTGCATGGCCAGCAGTGTCATGCTGCTGGACTGCGCCAAGCTCACCCACTGGGATGCGCAAAAAAAATTCGAGGCCATGTTCGATTTCACCCAGGATTACCAGCCCTGGATCTGCCTGAAGGAAGAGGACCGCGACACCCTGGATTTTTTTGAGCCCGAATGGAACGACTTCGACAAGTTCACCCTGCAGACCAAATTGCTACACACCACGCGGCGCAAGACCCAGCCCTGGAAAACCGGGCTGCCCACCGACTGGCGTCCCGCCGAGCGTTTTCGCCTGTTCCCGCCAGCAGCCTGGGTGATGCGCGCCCGCCGCAAACTGTTTGGCGAGTACGCCTTTCTGGGCAACTACAAACAGCACCCCGACCACAACCAGGAGATGTTCTTCTTTGGCCTGCTCAAGGAGTGTCTACAGCAGGGCAAGATCAGCGAGGACTTCCTGCGTGCAGAGATGGCGCAAAATCATGTGCGCCACGATGCCCTGGATGTCCTGGCAAAAACTCCGGACCTGCCCCCCGCGCCCCTGCACCCGCTCAGTGCGGTGTCACAAGCCGCCTGACCGCCAGCGCCGTACGCTGTAACTCATCCCTTGCACTGGAGCCCGTTGTCGCTCCTACTGTGGGTGTGTTAACGCTTTCTTTCAATGCCGCGGCAGCCTCTGCAATCATGTCCTGCACCAACCACCGCGCCCTGCCGGAGTCCACCAGAACATTCTGGATATTACCCACGTCGCGCCGCATGCGACGGGGCGCGATACGCATTGCCAGGTGATGACTGAGGGGCTTGTAGCGATAGCTGTGCGGCTGTAACCACCAGCGCGCAGCGCCATCCCCCACATCAAAAATGTACAGGGGTCGACCCGTGTCCGCCGCCTCCCCGAGCATGGACATGGACTCGCCGGTAACCACGAAGGCATCCGCCAGAGCCAGCAGTCCCCGATAGGGATTGGCCTTCCCGCTGCCCCAGCGATAGCAAAAATGCGGTACTTGCAGCTGCGCCTGCAGCGCATCACCGGCCGCGCGGGGTGTGCGCGGGCTGTCCGTGACCAACAAGGAGCCACCGGCGGCGGCTGCCAGGTCCCGGGCCAGCGCACCGAGGCGCCGTCCCTTGCCGCGCGTCATCACAAAGCGGCCGCTATCGCCACCCATCAATACCGCCACCCAGGGGCGAGGCAGGTCTGCCAGTTGTGGTCGCAGTTGCTCGCCGGCACTGATCAGGTCATCCGTGGATACACGGTGCAATGGCAGGCTGTTGTGCACGTATGTTGGCCTGCTCGGGCAAAAAATACTGCGGTGTGGTGATCACCAGATCCCAGGCAGACAGCGGCGCCCAGGGACGCCCGATGTGTACCAGGCGAGTCCTGCCACCGGACTGCCGCTGAATCCAGCGCGCCACCGGCTCATTGCGACGCCCGGCGCTGAGGACAATATCCGGCCAGGGAGCCGCCAGCGCACTGGATCGCGACCGGTCGATGCCGGCCAGCGTGACGCCGCCGCCGAGATGACAGAGCAATTCCCAGGGTCGGGCCGCGATGTGTTTCTCCTCGTAACCCCAGCCCAGTTCCTCGGCCAGGGCGCGCACCTGGGTATTGTCACCCGCTTTCTTGCCCAGCAGACACCAGACTGTGATAGATCCCTCGCCCACGCGTCTTCCTCGTTACCTGTATCGCGGTATGCGGCGAGCCGCCACGGGAGCATCGCTCCAAAAATTGCCAAAGCCAGCCGTTTGTGGAATAGCGTGCTGGCGGTAAACTATCCCACAGATTACCCATGAGTAGAAACAGTTTGAAACCGACGGTCTTTATCCACACCAACCACAAGCAGATGCTGGGTGCCCTGGTGAGCCGCTACTCGTTGCGCAAGCACTCCGCACACGCGGACAAGTTCGACGTGCAATTCGTCGAGGTGAAGGACTACCCCTGCATGCTGGCGCGCGAGGGACAACTTTACCGCCGGGACGGAGAAATGCGCCCCTGGTTAATGAGGATCTGCAATCCTTCACGCCACTGCGCTTCACACCGCCAGAGCTGATGAATTATGAGGGCCGGGCGGTGGTCATGGACCCTGACATATTCGCCATCGGCGACATTTGGGAACTGTTGCAGCGCGATATGGCCGGAGCCGCGCTGATGTGTCGCCCCAAATCCGGGAGCAAGGGCCGCAAGGGTGCCTTCGCCAGCAGTGTCATGCTGCTGGACTGCGCAAAACTCAGGCACTGGCAGTTTGAAAGCAACTTCGCCGAGATGTTCGAGCCGGTGCAACGGGACTACATGGACTGGGTATCGCTCAAGCTGGAAGATCCCGCGACGATTGGCCTGTTCGAAAACTACTGGAACGATTTCGATAACCTGACTGACGAAACCAAACTGCTACACAACACCAAGCGCAAAACCCAGCCCTGGAAAACCGGGCTCAAGATCGACTATCGCCCGGCCGACACCTTTCAGTTGTTTCCCCCCAGGCACTGGCTGCGCCGCGGTCGCCGCGCCCTGTTTGGCGACTACAAATTTGCCGGCTCCTATGCCGCCCACCCCGACCTCCGCCAGGAAGCGTTTTTCTTCGGAATGGTGCGCGCCGGGCTGGAAGAGGGTGAGTTTACCGAAGCCCAGCTGCGCGACGAGATCGCACAGGGCCATTTGCGGCCGGACGCGCTGGAACTCATCGGCGCCTGACATCGCGCTCAGTGCGAGTCCCTCAGGGATAAGCCTGAAGAGCGAATGTTTCCTTTGAGCGATCAGGCCTTATCCCCTGAGGGAAGCTCGATAAGCTCCGTTGCGGCGAGCGCGCGGAATCCCCGCTTGCTCAAGGGAGCATTCGCCGCGGGATTCCGCTGCCGCCCGCCTTGCATCGCAAACACAATTTGAGTTCACTCCGATAGAGTCCCCGCAGGGGTGAACCCTGAAGAGCGAATGATTTCTCTTTTTGAGCGATCAGGGTTCACCCCTGCGGGGACGCCGACCAGACGCAAGACTTTTATCTGCAGATCGGGGGCTGAAGGTTGCTAATGGTAGTTAAATAGGGGAGCCAGCGTCTCAGCCAGCCGCGATCGATCGCCGCCACTTCCTCATCGGTAAAGTAATCCCGATAACCGCCCACCTTACCCTTGCGCACCTTGAAGCTGTCGGGGTTGTCCTTGTCCCTTGGCATCATGCGCCCGC
Source organism: uncultured Gammaproteobacteria bacterium (assembly GCA_963844975.1). Lineage (GTDB taxonomy): Bacteria > Pseudomonadota > Gammaproteobacteria > Pseudomonadales > Halieaceae > Marimicrobium. Next base: position 74,947 of record CAWJQO010000021.1, read on the forward strand.
CGGCCAGGCGAAACTGCTGCGCGCCTTCCATTTTTTTCATATTTTCATAGGAGGAATAATTGACCGCCGCATCGACTTGCGCATCAGTGGCGGCAATGTGCATAAAGTCCAGCAGGCGCCGCAACTCCTCGCGCGGCCGGGCGCGCAGGTCCTCATAGCGCAGCAGGTGGAAATGCTCCATCTTGCCCACCTCCGCCGCCCATAAATTCAGGTAGTTCGTGACTGCCTGCATACTGCCGCCGTTGTCGCCCATGACAAAATCGAACAGGCTGATATCACTGCCCTGGGGCGGGTAATTGTTGATCGCGACTTTGGTCGGCTTGATGCGAAATTTCCACTGGAAAAACTGCGACACGGCGACATCGCGGGGATCCCGGGCAAGCAGTATCACGCGCTTGTCGTAAAATGGCGCTTTACTGTGTAAATCGCCGGTAAAATCCTTGATGTAATTATCGTGGGTGAAGAATATTTTGGGAACTTCCCTGTTGAGATTATGGAAGTTGTCAAAACCCAGTACGGCGTTCTTGGGCAGCTTATACATCACGCGAAACAGATGCGACATCATCACCCGCAACCAGGTGCGTCCGCTCTTGCCAAAAGACACCACCACGATGTCGGCGCGCTGCAGTTTTTCGAACTGCTCCACGCCGCGCAATTTCCGCTCGGCCGCGAGAATAGCCGCCTCAGGCTGGCCACGCATGCGCCAATGCAGCAACCTGCGCGACAATTTCTTCCGCCCCGTCTGCCAAGCCTGGCGCACACTCTGTACGGCCAAATTCATGCCTGCTGCCCCCCATAGCCGAACATGGGATCCAACTGCGCCACCATCTGCTCGAGTTGCTCGCACTGTGCATCGGTGAAGTAGTCACGGTAGCCGCCCACCTTGGCCTTGCGCGTCTTGTAGGAATCGGGATTGTCCTTGTCACCGGGCTTGACCCGGGCGCCACTGCCCTTGAAAAATGTGTCCTGTTCCATTTTCTTCATGTTGTCGAGGGCCGCGAACTCCACAGCCTCCTGCACCTGAGCGGCGGTCACCGCGGTCCCGGTAAAAGCCAGGATTTTCGCCAGCGCAGCGGCAGGATCCTTGCGCATATCCTCATAGCGGACTACCAGGACATCCCGCAAATCAGGTATCGCCTGCGCCCAACCATTGAAGTAATCGACTATACGCGGCACACCCGCTTCCTTATCCAGCACAAAGTCCCAGACATCTATGTTTGCGCCGTGCGGCGGATAATCATTGATGAACTTTTTGTTGGGGCGCATGCGAAATTGCCACTGGAAAAACTGCGACACCGCCACGTCGCGCGGGTCGCGCACCAGCAACACAATGCGCTTGCCCTGGAAGTGTTGCTTGGAATATTGGTTGCCGGTGTAATCGCGCAGATAATTATTATGGGTGAAAAAGACCGCAGGCAATTGCGCGTCGATGTGCTTGAGGTTATCAAAATCCAGCAGGTTATCTGCGTCCAGATTCGCCTTGAGCTGATAGGCGCGCGACAACATCACCCGTAACCAGGTCCGGCCGGATTTGCCCCAACTCATCAGCACCCAGTCACTGCGCTGCAGTTTCTTGAATTCCTCGCGACCGCGCAGCCAGCGCTCTATCTTCTTGCGGCGCGCGGCAGGCAACCAGAAGCAGAGCAGCATAACGAGATGGCGTACCACGACGCGCGCCTTGTCGGCCATGTGCGGGACCATCCTCGATTACAGTCAGAAAAGCCGGCAAATATTACCGTAAAACGCCGACTCCCGCACTAATGGGGCAAGCCTTGATTTACCGCACTATTAACATCCTGTACCGCCACGTCGCCTTGCCGGGCCTACAACGGCCGTAATAAAATGCGCCGATGTCACTGATCAATATCAATGCACTGCGCGCCGCGCAGTTACAAACGGACCCCTTCGACTATCTGGTGGTGCCGGGTTTTCTCAGTGCCGATGCTCTGGCACGAGGGTCAACCGTGATTATCCCGCGATAGATACCGCCGCCAACCACGCGCTGGAAAACCTCACCTACGGCGCCGCCTTCGAGCGCTTATGGAGGAGTTGCGCAGTCCGACACTGGCGCGCGTGCTGGGCGAGAAGTTCGACATGGACCTGGCCTCCCTGCCGACCACAGTTACCGTGCGCAAATTCTGCGAGCGCACCGATGGCAATATTCACACCGACCACAAGAGCAAGGTCATCACTGTGCTGGTGTACTTCAATGAACACTGGGAACACGAGGACGGCCAACTTGCGTCTGCTGCGCTCAAAAGACGATATCGAAGACTATGCCGCCCAGGTTCCGCCCCTGGGCGGCACCCTGCTGGCGTTTCGCCGCACTGATCACTCCTGGCACGGGCATACGCGTTTCGTCGGCGAACGCCGTATGGTGCAGATAAACTATCTGGACCAGAGTCCGCTGGCCATTGCCGCGCAGCGCATCAGCCGTTTCGGCACCCACTTCATGAAGAACGTGCTGGGCATGCGTTGACCGGCTGGATCCGCAACCCAATTTGGTTCCAGCGGCTCGACGTTCCCGAAGGGGTAAACCCTGATCGCTCAAAAAGAGAAGGCATTCGCTCTTCAGGGTTTACCCCTACGGGAACTCTGTTCGAGCGAATTCAGAGAGAGTGACGTTAGCGCGATGTAAGGCGAGCGACAGCGGGAATACCCCACGTCGAATGCCCTCTCCCTTTGAGTAAGTGGGGTATTCCCGCTGTCGCTCGCCGGATCCCGCGTTGCTTATCCTGATAGCAGGGATTTCGCAAATGACAAAGAAGGATATGGGGCAGTGAAAAAACGTGTAGTGATCGCCGGCTTCGGTGATACCGGTCTGTTAGTGGCGATCAATCTGGGCACGGACTTCGACATCGTCGGCATCAGCCCCAAACCCTGCCTGGTTAGTGGCCAGGAGCTGGGCATGCGACTGACGCAACCCCAGGTTTGGAAACAGGACTACCTGATGCCCTTTCAGCGCTATAAAAAGCTCGACGGGGTGCGCACGCTGCAAGGCCTGATCACGGCGATTGATCCTGACCGATCCACAGTTACCGTCAAGTTGCAGGACGACAGCGAACATGTGGAACACTACGATGCCCTGGTGATTTCCTCCGGCGTGACCAACGGCTTCTGGCGCAATAACTCATTGCAAGATTTGGACTCGATTAACCAGATCGATCGACAGCGCCTCGCAGCAATTGCTGCGGCGCAATCGGTGGCGATTGTTGGCGGCGGCGCTACCGGCGTGAGTGTCGCTGCCAATCTCGCGGCGCGCTATCCGTGACAAATCCGTGCACTATTTTCTTCAGCGAACCCCAGCCACTGCCCGGTTATCACCCCAGGGTACGCAACAGTGTGGAGCAGCACCTGCGAAAAGTCGGCGTCAACTTACACCCCAACCATCGCGCGACCATCCCCGCTGGTTTCCAATGCGACCGCTTCACTTTCGAACCCATAGACGTGGTCAAGCGGGCAGGACAGCTTTCACGCTGACATCACACTGTGGGCGATCGGCAATATGATTCCCAATAACGACTTTATTCCCGCGGCCATGCTGAATAACGATGGCTTTGTGAAAGCCGATGCACTGTTGCGGGTGGAAGGCTACGACAATGTATTCACTGTGGGTGATATTGCCGCCTCGGACCCCCATCGCAGTTCGGCGCGCAACTGGGGCTATCGCCTGCTGGGCCACAATATTCGCGCCTATCTTGAGGGCCGGGAAGCCGACATGAAGCGCTACGAACCACCCGCCTATCGCTGGGGCTCGGTCTTCGGTGTGCAGAATAACGGCTTGCGCGTGTTCCAACCCGACGGTGGCAGCTTTCGATTTCCCAAATGGACGATCCGCACCTTGTTGTTCCCGCTGGCGGTGCGCAAAATGATTTACAAGGGCGTGCGCAAAGCCTGACGCAAGTGCGCCATGCAGAGTCCCCGAAGGGGCTGCAACCCTGAGGCAGCGAATGTCTTCGCCTTCTTGAGCGATCAGGCGTTCGCCCCTTCGGGGACGTTTGGCCGCAGTACGTCTTCTGTAACACGAGCCGAGTTCAACGGCGGCGGCTCTGTAACGGCGAGCGGCAGCGGTGTGCCTCCGCTTGCTCAAAGCGAAGTCATTCGCCGCGGAGGCATGGCCGCTGCCGCTCGCCTCGTAAGTTCTCTACGCCAGAGCTAAAACAGCGCCTCGATACGTTTTACCACCGCGCCCACATCATCAGGCAACTGCGCATTCGGTTGTTTAAACGGCTGCCCTGACCACACCGCCAGTCCCTGTTCCACCAGCAAGCGATGAAACGCGCGGAAGTCCCGGGTAGCGCAGAGCACCTTGAACACATCCACATAGTAAACGCCCCTGGCAACTCGATGGCGCCATCGATCAGCAGCCGTTTTCTGGCGCGGATTGAACAACCAGTGGGCGAGCGAACGCCGCCACTGGTCGATACTGCCCAGCCAGCCACCCGGCAAAGGGAAAATTGCCAGGGGCTTATGCAGGTAGATGACTTCCACCATCATGGACACACTGTCGGCTGTGACGATGAAACCATCGGCACTGCCCAGTAACGCCCGATAGGGATTGTCACTGGCGTCCGCGGTCCATTCATAGAAAACAGCTTGCGCAGGCAGGTCGCGGCGCAGCACCTCCACAACCTCAGGTGTCGTGCGCCGACTGGTGGTGACGTAGGGTGTGCCGCCCAACTCTTCGACAATCCAGCGCGCAGTGGCGACCAGATCATTAGCCACCTGACGATTCATAATGAAAGGATTGGTCTCGCCACCCACCAGCATGGCGATCAATGGTCTGCGCAGCCCGGCGAAGCGCTCCTGCCACGCCAGTGCCTCGCTGGCAACCTCCTCGGGCTGCACGCGCATCAGCGGCAGGGTGGTCGGTAGAAAATTGTGCATCGGCGGCATCTGGTTTTCGGCACTGGCGATCACCAGGGAGAAGTCGAGCATATGGCCAGAGGGCTTGCCGACCAGCACGATTTTGGTTTTATGGCCGGACTGCTCGCGCACCCACAACGCGGCCATGGAAGGGCGTCGGCCAATAGTAATGATCAGATCGGGCCAGGGCGCTTCGAGGGGGTCACAACGGCTGAGGTCAAGATGATCCAGGGAGGGACGATAGCGCGGCTTGCCCAGTACGTACTCCGGCCGCATATGCACATATTTGTGCTCCACCGGCCAAGGCAGCGCATCGACGATAGTCTCCACCTGGCCGTTATCGCCTTGCTTGTCACTGAGGATAACCCAGGTACGAGGAGTCACTGTCAGACGTCCGTGCCGTCCTGGCAGTAGCCCAGTTCCGGCAAAATATTGGCGCGCACCAGTGCCTCGAGCTCTGCTACCTGCTGCGCATTAAAATCGTCGCGATAGCCACCGACCTTGCCGCGCCGGACTTTGAAGGTGCTGGGATCGCTGGCGTCGACCAGTTTCATGCCGCCCTGGCTAAAGGTGCCGCTGGTTTCCAGCTTTTGCAGGTTGTCGAAAGAACCCCACTCGACCGCAGCACGAATCTCGTCCTCGCTGAAATTCTCACCCATCAGTTGCGTAATTTTTTTCAGGGTTGGCACGGGCTGCGCGCGCAGGTCTTCATAGCGGGCCAGCATACCGTGCTCCAGCTCGCGCACGTTGCGGGCCCAGGTATTCTGGTACTCGATAAGACTGGGCAGGCCAATATCCGAATAGCGCACGAACTCCCACATCTGCACCGTGCGACGATCGATAGGGTGCTCTACAAAGTGATTGATGAGCTCCTGCTTGGCGCGTGACTGCCGCTTGGTAAACTGGTGATACCAGGACACCGCAATATCAATCGGGTTGCGCGCCAGAAACAGCACTGGCTTGTGGCGCAGCGGGTTGTCAGGCGCGCCGCAGGCCAGCAGCTTACCAACCTCGCCCTCGTAACTGTAATATGCGTTGGTCGCCGCCAGCCGGGGAATTTCGGGGATTTTACGGGCGAATTCGTCAGTGTTGATAAGCTTTGATTCGGGCAGGTCATAACGCAACTGGTACAGGCGCGAGAGCATTACCTTGAGCCAGGTATTGCCACTCTTGGGATGCCCGATAATCAAAAAATTTGCGCGCTGTGCCTTGGCCAGCTCCAGACGAGCCAGATGCTTGCGGCGCAGGGCGACCCTGGTCCTGGCCGGCAGCGGTTGCGTCGGAATGAGAATCAGCGCCTTCTTGACGCCATCACTCAGATTAAACATGGACTGTATTACCCGCAGGAAGGGTGCGACGGCATGCGCAAAGCGTGTAATTATGCTCGAAGCAGGCCAAAATGACCAGACAACGGGCGGCTTCATGTACAATGGCCGCCAGTCTCGACAGGAACACTGCCCCTTGATTCTCGACCGCCATATCAGCCGGGAAATCCTGCGCCCCTTCTGCACCGGGCTGGGCCTTCTGGTAATGGTTTTTATCGGTTTTTCCGCAGCGCGCCAGTTGTCCCTGGCCGCAGACGGGCAACTGGATATGCTGACCGCGTTCAAGCTCGTCGGCCTCAATACGCTGATCACGCTGGAGATTTTGCTGCCCTCCGCGTTCTTCTTTTCTGTGTTGTCAGCCATCGGCCGCCTTTATCGTGATTCCGAAATGCGCGCGTTCTACGCCGCAGGGGTAAGCCGTGCACGCATTCTGGAAGCGGTTTTGAAATTGTCGCTGGTCATTGCAGTGATTACGGGGTTGATGTCAGTCCTGGGGCGACCCTGGGCCTTTCGCACCAGTTATGCACTGGAGTCGCAGGCGGCCGCGCAGTTTGATCTGAAACAGATGTCCGCCGATGAGTTTGTCAACATGGACGGCAGCGATTACACCTTCATCGCCCAGGACATAGATCTCGCCAGGGGTCTGCACAAAGGAGTATTCCTGCAAAAGAATTATCACGAGCAGGGTCGCTCGGAGATTATCGTTGCGGAATCGGCAGCCATGCCCACACTCAATCCCGGTCAAGCCACGCGAGCCACTTTTTACAATGGCTACAACTACTTGCTGGACAATAGAAATCGCCAGGACATGACCCTCAAGTTCGAAGAGCTGGTGGTGCAGCTCCCCAATGAAGAGGCCCAGGAGAAATACCGGCGCAAGGCGGAAACCACACTGACATTGTCGCAATCGACCGATCCCAAGGACATCGCTGAATACCAGTGGCGCATCACCACACCCTTGGCGACGATACTGCTGGCACTCATCGCCGTACCGCTGGCGCGTTCCGCGCCGCGCGAATCCCGCTTTCGCAATGTCGCCATCGCCCTGCTGGCCTATATCACGCTGTTCGCCATGGTAAGCGTGCTGCGCACTTTCATTGAGCAGGGCAAACTCGGGGCCATACCGGGCCTGTGGACGGCCTATGCCATACAGGCGGCGCTGCTGGCGGTGCTGGTCTCACCACCGAGGCTGAAACGGCGATGATCCTGCAACGCTACATTGGCGTCAGCGTGGTCAAGGGCTGGCTGTTGGTACTGGTGGTACTGGGCGCCATATTCGGCCTGATCAGTTTCACCCAGGAGCTGGATCATACGGAATTCAACTACAACGCGCTCGCTGTCGCCCGCTATACACTGCTCACTCTGCCCAACCAGCTGGTGAGCCTGGCCCCGGTGATCGCGCTGCTGGGCAGTATCGTGGCCCTGGCCAACCTCGACCGTTATAACGAGTTAACCATCGTCAGTTGCACCGGCTTTTCACTGGCAAAATTGCTCGGCGCCCTCGCCCTACCCACCTTGTTGCTGATGTCAGGGCTGTGGATCTGCATGGAGTATGTCACGCCACAGTTGCAGCAGTCTGCGGAACAGGAGCGGCAGCGGTTGCGTGACGGGGGCAACGAATGGCTTCCCGGTGGCGGGGTGTGGTCGACAGATGGGCGGCGCTATATCCATCTGGTAAAAATGTCCCTGGAACACGTGCCTGGCGACATCAGTCTCTTCGAGTTCGACGATTCGGGCCAACTGGTCCGCGCCCTGCGGGCGACTACGGCAGTGGTCAGCAAGGACCGCACGTGGCTATTTAAAGAGGTAAGGGAAAAGCAACTGGTGGATGGACAGCTGCAGACCCGTACTTATCCGCGAGCTGAAAATCGCCAATCTCTGGTCCAGTGACGAATTGCCCACTCTCACGCTGCAGAGTGACAGTATGAATCTCTCACTGCTACTCAGCCGCAGCCAGTACCTGGCCAAAAACGGGCAGCCCACGGAAAAATACCTTAACGCCTTCTGGCAGCGCCTGCTGATGCCGCTAACCGTATGCGCCATGGTGCTGCTGGCCACGCCGATCAGTGCCAGCGTCACTGCAGGACGCGATCGCAGCTATGGTATCAATTTAGGCATTGGCGCCGCACTGGGTATTCTCTTCTATCTGGGCACGCAAATTATTTTTTCTCTGGGGCAGCTGCTGCACTGGAGCATCCCATTCGTGGCTATGCTGCCCACTCTGATTATCCTGGCGTGTGCACTTATCCTGTTGCGCCGCATGCGCTGGTGACCCAGGCGATGAACCTGGACCGGCACAATAATTCAGCACCGCGCCCAGCGGCAGAGAGAGAAATTGCCCTATGGGTCTGATGCTCAATTTTTTTCGCGCCTATCGTGGACAGACATTACTGATGATGCTGGCCCTGGTGCTGTCGGGTGTAGCTGAGGGAATCGGACTGTCGGCGCTGCTCCCGCTGCTGAATATTGCGCTGGGCCCGCAGGTCGGCAGCATGATTCCCGGGTCTGCCGCAGGTGGCGACAGCAAGTTTGAGCAAGCCCTGCTTGAGGGCCTGAATGTCCTCGGTATCGCCCCGACACTGGGCAATATGCTCCTCATCATCATTGGGGGTGTAGCTTTCAAAAGCGTGTTTTTGCTGATCGCCCAGCGGCAGGTGGGTTACACCGCAGCGCAGGTCAGCACCGACCTGCGTCTGCAATTGCTGCGCGCGGTATTGCGCAGCAAATGGGAGTATTTTTTACATCAGCCCGTGGGCAAGTTAACCAATGCCATGGCCTCTGAGGCGCAGCGTTCAGCGGCGGCGTTTGTCAACGGCACCACGGCCCTCACCTTCCTGATACCGGGAATTATTTACGGTGGAGTCGCCTTTGCACTGTCCTGGCGCGCTTCGCTAGCTGGCAATTGCGGCCGGTGCTGTAGTGATCGGCCTGTCCCACTTTCTGGTAAACATCACCCGCAAGGCGGCGAAAAAGCAAACTCGCCTGATGACCTCGCTGATGACCAACCTCACCGACACCCTGCAATCGGTGAAGCCGCTCAAAGCCATGGCGCGCGAACACCTGGCTGACAAGGTGCTGGCGCACGATACCCAACTGCTGAACAAATCCCAGCGCCGGCAAGTGCTGGGCAGCGCCCTGCTGAATTCGGCGCAGGAACTGATGTTCACTGTGTTTATCTGTCTGGGCATCTACATTGCGATAGACAAGTTTGCCATGGCGCTGCCCACAGTCATGGTATTGGTAGTGGCGCTGGGACGGGCCTTTTCCTATTTTGGCAAGGTTCAAAAGCAATACCAGAAACTGGTAGAGGGTGAAAGCGCGTATTGGGCATTGACCGACTCGATCAAGGCGGCCGACGGTGCGCAGGAGGACTTTGACGGCGGTACTCCCCCGCGCTTCGAACAATGCCTCGCCTTTGAAAATGTGCATTTTGATTACGACCGGCACCCGGTTTTCAAAGGCGTGTCGCTACAGATTGAATTCGGTTCATTGATTACACTGGTGGGCCCTTCCGGATCCGGCAAGACCACCATTATCGATTTGGCCATCGGCCTGTTGCGGCCCCAGCGCGGCAGAATCCTGCTGGACGGCATCCCGCTGCAGGATATCGACATCAAGCATTGGCGGAAAATGATCGGATACGTACCCCAGGACACCATCCTGCTGCACGACAGTATTCTCCACAATGTCACTCTGGGCGACCCGTCACTGACAGCAGAGGATGCCCGGCGGGCACTGCAGGCGGCAAGTGCCTGGGAGTTCGTGACGCAGCTGGAACAGGGACTGGATACGATTGTCGGGGAACGCGGCGGCAAACTCTCCGGTGGTCAGCGCCAACGCATCGTCATCGCGCGGGCACTGATTAATCAACCGCGACTGCTGATTCTCGACGAGGCAACCAGCGCCCTGGACAAGGACACAGAAGAAGCCGTCAGGCAGACACTGGAAGCCCTGAAAGGCCAGCTCACCATCCTGGCCATCTCACACAATCGCGCCATGGTAGAAGGCGCCGACAAGGTGTACCAGATGACCGCCGGCGGTGCTGTACTGTTAAACAGCACGAGTCAGTCAGCCCTCACCAAATAGCCTGCGGACAGCAGCGACTGCCCGCTGCAAGTCGGTTTCAGCGGGCACCCGGGCCGTCGCCAGCACTTCTTCCGTCCATACCGCGCTGCCCTCCTCGCGCAATTGCCGGTGCACCAGGGTGATATCCCGGCTCAAGCGCCGCCAGAACCAGCGCATCAGCATAGCGTAAAGCAGGCCACCCAGCCGGAAATCCCGAATCGATTCATCCTGCAGGTCCCGCATGCCCCCCAGATCAAACATGGTCACCGGCTTACCCGTGGCACAGGCCTCGGACAGCATGGCAATACTATCTCCGGTGACAATCAGGCGATCAGCCCACGCCAGGATACCCATGTACGGGTTGGTCCGATCCGCGCTTTGCCAGCGATAGAAATAGCTCGGCGCTGCGATGGCCGCCTCCAGCGCGTCCATCGCCTCCGGTCTGGTGCGCGCACTGGTGGAAACCAGCAGCGAGCCGCCGTGCGCGCGCGCCAGTTGCGAGGCTTCCCTGCCCAGTCGACCTGCGGCCTTCGGTCCCAGGGTGAACGGGCCGCTATCGCCTCCCACCAGTACGGCAAAGCGCGGCCTGGGCAATGCCGCGAAGGTGGTCTCCCACTCCAGGCGCGCCTGTGCCAGACGCTTGCGCTGACACACTGTGCAGGGTCAGCACATTATTGAGTACATTGGGGTGGGACGGCACGCGGTACTGCGGGGTAGTAATTACCAGATCGAAGGACGACAGCGCCGCCCAGGGGCGCCCGATATGAACGTAGCGGGTGCGGCCGCCGGACTGGGCGCGAATCCAGCGGCACACCGGCTCATTGCGCACACCGCTGGCAATCACCAGGTCTGGCCAGGGCGGTCGCAACTGGGCAGCGGATGCAGGCGCTGATGCCGCGCAGGGTAGACTGCCCCAGCACATGGGGCAAAAACACATGGCTGCGATAGCGGAGCACTTTGGTTTCGCAGGGCCAGCCCAGTGCGTCGACCAGGGCACGCACCTGCCCGCGCTCCCCGGCGCGATACGCATCGATCAACCAAACTACTGGCATTACTATTATTCCGTGGGTATAGTTCCAGCCTTCGAAATCTAGCGACTTACCTTGAGCGACGCAAGGGCGGCAACCAAATGACCGATTATCAGGAATACCTGAACTTTCTCTACAGCGCGCTGGAATCGCAGAACAAAAATAAACTGGTGCTGTCGGAAAATACGGCCCTGGTAGCGGATATCGGACTCAGTTCGCTGGAGGTGATGGAATTCATTGAGAAAATCGAGGATCACTTCGACATCTCCATCCCCTTGAATATTCTTCCGGACGTGAACACCATTGGCGATCTGGCAAAGAAGGTCCGGGAACTCAACCTCTGAAGGTCACCGGACAAGTCGCGAGGTAGATTAAACCAATGCTGTTCGACAAATTCCAGACCATGGCCGACTTCCAGGCCGAGCTCGCCGAGCGCAACGTCGAACCCTTCGGCGCCGTCACCGAAAAAATTCTGTCTGCCACGGAAGGCGTGGTGCAGGGCCGCAAGGTCATTCTGGCGGGCACCAACAACTACCTCGGCCTGTCGTATGACCCGCGCTGCATTAAAGCCGCGCAGGATGCAGCGGCACGCTGGGGAACCGGTACCACCGGCTCGCGACTGGCCAACGGCTCCTTCGCGGAGCATCAGGCCCTGGAAACCGAAATAGCCCAGTTCTATGGCGTGGACCACGCCATCGTCTTCTCCACCGGCTATGCGGCCACCATGGGGATGTGCGCCACACTGGCGGGACCGGGCGATGTAATCCTGCTGGACGCCGATAGCCACGCCAGCATCTACTCCGGCGTCAAACAAAGCGGCGCGGAAGTGATTCGCTTCAAACACAGCAACCCCGAAGACCTCGCCAAACGCATGCGGCGCCTGGGCGACCGGGCCGGCCAGGCGTTGATTATTGCCGAGGGCATTTACTCCATGCTGGGCGATGTCGCGCCGCTGCAGGAGATCGCTGCGGTCAAGCGTGAGTACGGCGGCTATCTGTTCCTCGACGAGGCGCATTCCATGGGTGTCCTGGGCGAGACCGGGCGCGGCGCGGCGCAGGCCGCCGGCGTGGAGGCGGATGTTGATTTCACTGTCGGAACATTCAGCAAGAGCCTCGGTGCCATTGGCGGATTCTGCGTCAGTCCCCACCGGGAACTGGAGGCGATCCGTTTTTGCATCAACGCCTATATGTTTACCGCCTCCTCCTCGCCCTCCATCATCGCTTCCACGCGCGCGGCGCTGCGCATTATCGCCGCAGAGCCGCAGCTGCGCGAAAAGCTGTGGGACAACGCCAACCGTCTCTACCATGGGCTCAAATCCCTGGGCCTGCCGGTAGGCCCCAGCGCCAGCCCGGTGGTGGCCGTGGAGATGGTGGACCGCTCACTGACTATTGACTGCTGGAAGGCCTTGATGGAAGCGGGGGTCTACGTCAACCTGGTGATTCCACCGGCGTCACCCTCGACCAATTTCCTGCTGCGCAACAGCGTCAGCGCAGCCCATTCCAGCGCGCAGATCGATACGATTATCGCCGCCTATGCCGGTCTCATCACCGCCGGTCTCATCACTGTGGCCAAGGCCCACTAATGGACAAGATTATCATCACCGGCAATGGCCCATTGCGCGGTGAAGTGCGGGTGGCGGGCGCTAAAAACGCCGCGCTGCCAATCATTGCGGCGGCGCTGTTGAGTCCCGAGCCCCTGCGCATCAGCAAATTCCGGATGTGCGCGATATCAAAACGGTACTGCAGCTGATGTCCCTGCTGTTCGGCCGGAAGACGCCGAAAATCCTCGGCGGGATTTATCCCACCTTGCACCGGCTCGAAAAGGCAGGACGGTTGACGCCCGTCAAGCTGCACCCATCGCTGAAGAATGCAAAGACGTTTTACCGCCCCGCAGAAATTCTCGCGCTCGCACGGGGCGAGCGTGAAAGCGCCGCAGGCCGCTGCGCTGCTAGTCGTCTGTGACGGCACCGTGACGGCGAGCGACCTACCCTAAGTCATTGAAAAACCTAAACTGTGCCGGTGTGACGGGTGGCAGCCATGCCGAGACGAAGTTACGCGACCTGCTCGTGAAGCTGTTTCGCGTGCTCGGGTCCGACAACGCGCATGAACGGGAGGCCGCGCGCGGCCGCATCGACGAGTTGTTGCACAAGCATCGCAAGAATTGGGGCGACCTCGCCGCGCTCCTCTGCATCGGACCAACAACAATCAGTCCCAACCTGGCCGCGCACATCGGTGCGCTCGGGTCGCGCGATGCTGCTGAACAAGAAGACGCCCGCCGCTGGGTCGCTGACCTGTTGGCCCTCCGCCGCAAGAGTTGGAACGACCCGCGGACCTCCTCTACGCGCCAACATCACCGTCGTGGGCCGACGACGATCAGACGTCGCCGATACCGGACGTGAACCCATTCCAACTCGTCCACCGCGTGGTCTGCGAATACGTCGCGCTCCAGCCGCACGAGGCATGGCGGTGGCGCTGTGGATCATGCACGCGACGTTTTGATCGCTTCATCGTGACACCGCGGCTGGTGCTGACAAGCCCGACGGAAGGCTGCGGCAAGAGCACGTTGTTGTCGATTATCGAGCGCTTAGTCCCTCGGGCAGAAAAGAGCGACGGAATCACGTCCGCGGCGATCTATCATTTGATTGACCGTGAACGCCCGACGCTGCTGGTTGACGAGATCGACAACGCCGACCTCGCGCTGCATGGACGGATGCGGGCGCTGTACAACTCCGGTCATCGCAAGGGCGGCGCGTTTACCTTGATGCAGCGCGGCCAGCCGCACCGGTTCTCTACCTTCGCGCCGGTGGCGCTGGCGGGAAATCGGCACGCTGCCGCTGCCGCTGATGCGCCGCGCCGTTGTCATTGCGATGGCGAAGCACGATGGTCAGCGCGAACTCAGGCGGGTCAACGAGGACGATGGCGGGCTCGATGCCACCTACGCAGTGCTGCTGCGGTGGGCGCGCGATGTCGACCTCGACCTCGACCCGGACTTGCCGACCAAGCTGCGCAACCGAACGGCCGACAACTGGCGTCCGCTCATCGCCATCGCCAACTCTGTGGCTGGGGCGCACAAGCGCGCGAAGCCGCCCTTACCTTCGCCAAGGCTATCAGGATGAAGATGCCAAGGTCCTGTTGCTCTCAGATATCCGCAATATTTTCAACGCGCGCGGCGTCAACCGCCTGATCAGCGCGACCCTGGTCGGCAAGCTGAATGCGCTTGAGGATGCGGTTTGGTCCGAGTGGCGCGGCCTGCGCGGCGACCAGCCAATGCGTCGCTTGTCGCAAGCCGACCTGGCGATGATGCTCAATCCTTTCGGCATCAGGTCGAAGACAATCTGGCCACCCAATCGCAGTGCGGGAAGCCGGAGCGCGAAAGGTTACCTGCGCTCGCAGTTCGAGGCGGCGTGGCGCTCCTATTGCTCGGACGACACGCCGTCACAGCCCAACAACATCCGCCATCTACGCCCTACCTGAGAATTCCGCGAGCGCGCCGGAGGCCGACGAAAACAAACAGACAACGAGAGGAGATCATGCCAGACGACATCATTGATTTCGACGCGGAGAAAGAACGTCGCATCGACGCTGCCACCACTGCTGCCATCGATGAAAATCAAGCAGAATGGGACCGCGTCCGCCTTCGATTGACTTGGACAATGGCGACATCATCGTTGAGCGACACCGCGCTAATCTCAGCGGCTTTGCGCGCCCTACTCGACGTGCTTGATAACAGCGGCTTGAGCCTCGACGACGACAAGGCACGCATCGCCAAAAGCCTAGCCGCGTTTTATGAGTTCTAGCCCGATCGCGGCGGATCGAGCGCGGCTTTCGTCGAGGCCCGCGATCGATACATGCGAGCCAGGAGTAGGGCCAAGCTGCCATGGCTCCTCCCGATATTGACATTTCGCAATACCCCCTGGGCTGCCGAGTGCTATAAGACTGCAGGGAGGGAGGACATAAAATGATCGAATCCACAGCCCGGCTGCTGGAAGCATTTAGCCGTTTATCGATACCCCGGCCGGGGTGGTGGTCATGTGGGCCTTGGTCCTGGCACCGGGCCTGCCCGGTCTTAACCGCGACAGCATTCGCGGCGCACTCGCAGGCGCGGTGCTCGGATGGGTTGGCGCCGCATTCATCCCCCTCACATTTTGGACCGCGCTGGTGTGGGTGGCCGGAATTCTTCGTTTCCAGCTCTATTGCTCGAAATCAGGAAAGGAAGGAACTTGAGAAGCGCAGGCAGGAAATTGAAGAGCGCCGTCACCAAGAAATTGTGGAGGCGCTTCGCAAGGGTGATGCCAGCGCGCTTCCCGAGGCTTGATCGCGACCGCGACGACTCCGACCTGCACTAGGACGTGAACGCATCGTTCTTTCGAGTCAAAAACTCACGCGTTCAGCAGTCTGCGGGCGGACATGGCGGCGAAGCGCGAAGCCGAGCAGCAGCGCAAGGCAAGAACGCTCAAGGCTGCTCGGTTGCGGAATATGGAAGTGGCGCGCACGTGTTCGCCTTTGAAAATCTAAACCAAAGGATAATAATGGGCAGACGATTCGGCCCTCGCAACTTGAGAGAGGGCGAGGGCCGAATAAGAGATTGGCATTCAAAGAGCATGGTGGCGCCATGCAGTTGCAGAGCTTAAACCGAGCGTCCGGCGGTCAAGCCGATCGGCGTCCATGCCTTCGTCGACGTCGCTAGGGTCTGGCTCCCGCAGCCCCTGCAGCCGGAACAGCTCCACCGGGTCAAGCGCCACTGCCACGGTGGTGCCAACACGCTCGATAACGCCTGCTTGTATCATCCGTCCTTGCGCCAGCGCCTGCAGCTCCCCAGCCGGCGCCCCAGGCATTGGCCTGCCTCGCCGAGCACGACGGCGTGCACCCGAGCTACGCCGAGCTTGCTTTGGACTGGGTCTTCGCCGCCGAAGAAGAATGCGACGACGCCTACCGGCTGGCCGATCATCACCATGCTAAAAATTTCTTGCGCGGCGGTCTCCGCTACGAGCAGACCACCCGCTATGCCGGCCGCTGGCAGTGGGCCAACGTGCTCGCCCTCTATGGCGACCGCCGTTGCAAGCTGACCGGCGAGCTTCACTGCCTGCATTTTGATTGGCGCCTGCGCCGCCGCGCCCTGCGCCAGCTCGGCGTCAACTCGATCGCCGACCTGGCCCAGCTCGATCACCACGCGTTCTGGCGCGACCGCCTGCTGCTCTACGCCTTCGACCCGCACAAGCTCGGACGTGCCTGGTGGAGAGCGTTCCGCGGCGTGCGCCAGCACACCCACGTGACGAGCCATCTCGACGGCCGGATCAAATTCGACCACTTCACCCGCGCTGGACAAAATCTCTCCGCCATCTATCCGGTGCAGGACGTGCTCGAAATCTACGCAGACTTCGATGTCCGTGCCTGCTTGGTCGCGCTCCAAACGCCAGCCCACCTGCTGCCTCCGCCACCTCGCCACGTTATCTATGATTATATGGACAAAGTCCCGAAATTATTGGGAAGCTCTTTAACTCAAGCACTTGAGCCAAATTCGAAATCATCACGCTTCACCCAAGTCTTTGAAACTACGAGTTTTCGCAAAACGCCTCTAGCGCCGTAAATAAACTTCCGCTCGCTATTCTACCTTATTCGCTCCTTTAAATTGTTGTTGCAACGCCTATCGCTCTCGCTTGTTCAGCAATATCGGGTTACCTTTGTTGCAACGCTTAATCCTCCTTTGAACGAGTTGTTGCAACGCTTCACTCCGAACACTTCACGTCTCAATTCGAGTTTGTTTTTGCCAGCAATCAGGCTGGTGCGCATCGGCACAATGTGCCATTGCGTCTCGCCCCATTTTTGTATTGGCATCTTTTACACGCCCGATTCGTGTGTCGATCTCCCCAAAGACGCCACCTTGGCGTCTTTCCTCACTGACCATCTAGCCCAAGGAGAGGAGGAGCACCGTTTCATCCCCGGTGAAATTGGGATGGAGGACCAGGCTATGACTACTCCCATTTCGCTGAGTGACGAGCAATTGAAATCGTCATGAGTGCTGCGAACTCGGTTCCCCACGATTGGAGAGAACGTTATCTCGCTTGTATTGCCGATCGGCTCCAAGGTCGGGAAATTGACCGATGTTTCGGTGACGAAGGCAATCGAGGCAACTCTTCATCGTCTCGAACTCGTCGATTAAATCATGCCTTCCCTTGGACGTGCGCGGATCGGCCAGCTCGCTTCCGCCCGGCTCGACCGCCGGCGCCGCAACGGCCGTCGCCGTTTCGCCGCATGGTACGCGCGGCAGCAACGCCAGCTCGGCGAAGCCTTCGCGCCCACGCCGGTCGACCACGACATCCTGCACGGGCTGATTGACCTCGGCCGGCTCGACGAGACGAATCAACGGATATGACGGAGGTCGGCAAGGCGATCGGCGCATTGTTGCGCGACGCGTTTCGCAAATAAAACCTAACGCGTTAGAACTGTTTGGTCGCGAAGCATGGCATAGCTTCGCGAAAATCATGTCCTCGAAACCATACGCAATTCCTTTGCGCCCCGATTACGGTAGCGTCGCTCCTCCGCGCAGGCTGAATCGTTCTGGCGCGCCGAACGCCGCTGCGCTCGGCAAGCTCAACGGCGAGGCCGCCAGCCGGATCGTCAGCCGTCACTGGGGCGACGATGCCGATGGCGGGCTTGATCTTGCACGCCGCGACTGCGCCGCCAGCAGCAGCACCAGCGCGCGGAATTGCTCTCGCTGTCCTCGACCGGCCTGATCGGCGGCTTGGCGCCGAAGTCGGCTGCCGCCCGCCTGTTCGCCGCCTGCAGCCGCATCGATTTCACCAGCACGCATCAAGTGATCGTTCCCGCCGTTGCAACAAGTAAGTCGCCGAACTTCGTCGGCGAGGGCAAGCCGATCATACTGTGATTCAATCGGTGACGTCGAGCACCTATTTCGGCCCGCCGTCAAAGAGGCTGTTCTCCACCGTCTGCACCAACAAGCTCGACCGAATACGCAGTCGAGACCGCCGAAACCATCATCCGCGTCGCGCTCACCGAAGCTGCGGCGGCCGCGCTCGACGCCGCGTGTTCGGGAGCGACGGCGGCAACGCCGGGCCTCAGCCCTGCTGGCTTGCTCAACTCCGTGAATGATCTGGGCGCGACTGCCGGCGGCGGGCTCGCCGCCCTCACCGCCGACATCGGCTCCATTCTCGATGCGATGGCAACGGCCGGAAATCAATGGCGACGACGCGTTGTTCTTCACCACGCCGAGCAAGGCAGTGATCATGCGCGGCCTGCTTCCCGGCTTGCCGGCATCGAGCATCGTCGGCACTCCGGCCATAGCCGCCGACACCTTGATCGGCATCGTGCCGCAAGCCATCGTCTCGGGATATTCCGGCGCGCCCGAGTTCGAGATCTGCCAAGGAAGGCGTCGTCCACATGGATGACACGACCGCGCTCAACATCACCACCGCGGCGGTCGCCGCCACCGTCAAGTCGTTATGGCAAACCGATCTGATGGCGATCAAGCTGCGCATCCGCGCCTGCTGGGGCGTGCTGAAGACCGGCGCAGTGCAAAAAGTCGCAAGCGTTACTTGGTGATCGCGATGACGCATCCATCCATCGAACGCGCGCATCAAGTGCTGGCACAAACCGCCGACGTGCGGCCCCGCATGCTCGATCCGAGCGAGGACTGGTGCAATGGGAGAGCCGGAGCCGAGCCCGAGCCGCAGGTCAACTACACGCCGCCGCCACAACGCGAGGCGCCGACCATGGACGCGGCGACGCAAGCGCGCTGGGATGCGTGGTGCAGGACCAGAGCGATCGGCACATCACCCGCAGCCTGACCGAAGACGGACATCTGGGCGCGCTGCTCATCGAGATCATCGGACAAGAGCGCGCGTACATACGCGACCGCTTCAAGGCCGAGACCGACAAGCTGCGCGAGGAGATCGGCTCGCTGCGTGCCGATATCGCCCTGCTGCGCAGCATCGGCAAGGGCGGACGGCGCGCTCATCATCGATCTGAACACGGGTCGCAGCGATGCTGCATGACGATCTCCAGGCCTCGCTGCGCGAGGCCTGGAGATCGTCATGCAGCATCGCTGCGACCCGTGTTCAGATCGATGATGAGCGCGCCGTCAGCCTTGCCGATGCTGCGCAGCAGGGCGATATCGGCACGCAGCGAGCCGGAGTGAGCGCGCAGCTGCTCTGTCTCGGCCTTGAAGCGGTCGCGTATGTACGCGCGCTCTTGTCGATGATCTCGATGAGCAGCGCGCCCGGGAGCCCATCTTGGGTCAGGCTGCGGGTGATGTGCCGATCGATCTGGTCCTGGCACCACGCATCCCAAGGCGCTTGCACTTCCAGCGTAGGGGGTCGGCGCCTCGCGTTGTGGCGGCGGCCTGGGGTGACTGGCGGCTCCCCCGGCTCTCCCATTGCACAGCATCGCGCTCAGATCGAGCATGCGGGGCCGCGCGTCGGCGGTCTGTGCCAGCACTTGATGCGCGCGTTCGATGGATGGATGCATCTTCGATCACCAGGAAACGCTTGCCGACTTTTTGCACTGCGCCGGTCTTCAGCACGCCCCAGCAGGCGCAAATGCGCAGCTTGATCGCCATCAGATCGCTTTGCCATAACGACTTGACGGTGGCGGCGACCGCCGCGGTGGTGATGTTGAGCGCAGTGGTATCGTCCTGTGGACGACACCTTCTTTGCTGACCTCGAAATGGGGCGCCCGGAATATTCCGAGACGATGGCTTGCGGCACGATGCCCATCAGGGTGTCGGCGGCAATGGCGGGAGTGCCGACGATGCTCGACGCCGGCAAGCCGGGAAGCAGGCCGCGCATGATCGTGGCTTTGCTCGGCGTGGTGAAGAACAACGCGTCGTCGTTGAGTGCCGGCCGCTGCCATCGCATCGAGAATGGAGCCGATGTCGGCGGTGAGGGCGGCAAACCCGCCGCCAGCAAACGCGCCCAGATCATTCACGGAGTTGAGCAGGCCAGCAGGGTTGAGGCCGGGAACTGCCGCGTCGCTCCGAACACCGCCGCATCCAACGCGGTGGCCGCAACTTCGGTGAGCGCGACGCGCACGATGGTTTCGGCGGCCTCGACTGCGTATTGATCGAGCTTGTTGGTGCAGACGGTGGAGAACAGCATCTTTGACGGCGGTCCAAAAAAGGTGCTCGACGCCACCGATTGAATCACAGTGATTGCAGCTTGGCCTCGCCGACGAAGATCGGCGACGCTGTTGCAACGGCGGGAATGATCACTTGATGCGTGCTGGAGAAATCGATGCGGCTGCATGCGGCAAACAAGCGGGCGGCAGCCGACTGGCGCCAAGCCGGAGAGCGGCCGGTCGAGGACAGCGCGAGCAACTCGCCGCTGGTGCTGCTGCTGGCGGGCGCAGTCGCGGCTTTTACGATCAGCGAGGCACCGGCATCGTCGCCCCAGTGACGGCTGACGATCCGGTCGGCGGGCTCGCCATTGAGCTTGCCGAGCGCAGCGGCGGTTGCGGCGCGCCAGAACGATGCGGCCCGCCGCGGAGCGACGCTACCGTAATCGGGGCGCAACGAAATTGGATATGGTTTCGAGGACGTCAATTTCGCGAAGCATGCCATGCTTCGCGACCAAACGGTTTTAACGCGTTAGAGTTTTATTTGCGAAACGCGTCGCGCAACAATGCGCCGATCGCCTTGCCGACCTCCGTCAAATCCATTGATTCGTCTCGTCGAGCCGGCCGAGGTCAATGAGCCCGTGCAGGATGTCGTGGTCGACCGGCGTGGGCGCGAAGGCTTCGCCGAGCTGGCGTTGCTGCCGCGCGTACCATGCGGCGAAACGGCGACGGCCGTTGCGGCGCCGGCGGACGAGCCGGGCGGAAGCGAGCTGGCCGATCCGCGCACGTCCAAGGGAAGGGATGAATTAATCGACGAGTTCGAGACGATGAAGAGTTGCCTCGATTGCCTTCGTCACCGAAACATCGGTCATTCCCCAACCTTGGAGCCGATCGGCAATACAAGCGAGATAACGTTATCTCCAATCGTGGGGAACCGAGTTCGCAGCACTCATGACGAGTTTCAATTGCTCGTCACTCAGCGAGGGAGTAGTCATAGCCTGGTCCTCCATCCCAATTTCACCGGGGATGAAACGGTGCTCCTCCTCTCCTTGGCTAGATGGTCAGTCTAGGAAGACGCCAAGGTGGCGTCTTTGGGAGATTGACACACAAAATCGGGCGTGAAAAGATTCCAATAAAAAAATGGGGCGAGACGCAATGGACATTGTGCCGATGCGCACCAGCCTGATTGCTGGCAAAAACAAACTCGAATTGAGACGTGAAATGTCGGAGTGAAGCGTTGCAACAACTCGTTCAAAGGAGATAAGCGTTGCAACAAAAGTAATTCGATATACTAAACAAGCGAGAGAGATAGGCGTTGCAACAACAATTTAAAGGAGCGAATAAGGTAGAAGATCAACGAAACTTTAACGGCGCTAGAGGCGTTTTGCGAAAAACTCGTAGTTTCAAAGACTTGGGTGAAGCATGATGATTTCTAAATTTGGCTCAAGTGCTTGAAGTTAAAGAGCTTCCCAAGAATCTGGGACTTTGTCCATATAATCATAGATAAGTGGCGAGGTGGCGGAGGCAGCAGGTTGACTGGCGTTTGGAGCGCGACCAAGCAGGCACGGACATCGAGGTCGTGACGGTAGATTTCGAGCACGTCGTGCACCGGATAGATGGCGGAGAGATTCTGTCCAGCGCGGGGAATGGTCGAATTTATCCGGCGGTCGAGATGGTGGTCACGTGGGTGTGCTGGCGCACGCCGCGGAACGCTCTCCACCAGGCACGTCCGAGCTTGTGCGGGTCGAGGCGTAGAGCAGAAGGCGGTCGCGCCAGAACCGTGGTGATCGAGCTCGGCCAAGGTCGGAGATCGAGTTGACGCCGAGCTGGCGCAGGGCGCGGCGGCGCAGGCGCCAATCAAAATGCAGGCAGTGAAGCTCGCCGGTGAGCTTGCAACGGCGGTCGCCATAGAGGGCGAGCACGTTGGCCGACTGCCAGCCGCCGGCATAGCGGGTGGTCTGCTCGTAGCGGAGACCGCCGCGCAAGAAATTTTTCACGTGGTGATGATCGGCCAGCCGGTAGGCGTCGTAGCATTGTTCTTCGGCGGCGAAGACCCAGTCCAAAGCAAGCTCGGCGTAGCCGGTCACGCCGTCGTGCTCGGCGAGGCAGGCCATGCCTCGGGCGCCGGCTGGTGGAGCTGCAGGCGCTGGCGCAAGAGATGATACAAGCAGGCGTTATCGAGCGTGTTGGCACCACCGTGGCAGTGGCGCTTGACCCGGTGGAGCTGTTCCGGCTGCAGGGGCTGCGGGAGCCAGACCCTAGCGACGTCGACGAAGGCATGGACGCCGATCGGCTTGACCGCGCGACGCGCCTTTAAGCTCTGCAACTGCATGGCGCCACCATGCTCTTTGAATGCCAATCTCTTATTCGGCCCTCGCCCTCTCTCAAGTTGCGAGGGCCGATTCGTCTGGCCATTATTATCCTTTGGTTTAGATTTTCAAAGGCGAACACGCGCGCGCCAGTTCATATTCCGCAACCGAGCAGCCTTGAGCGTTCTTGCCTTGCGCTGCTGCTCGGCTTCGCGCTTCGCCGCCATGTCCGCCCGCAGACTGCTCAACGCGTGAGTTTTTGACTCGAAAGAACGATGCGTTCACGTCCTAGTGCAGGTCGAGTCGTCGCGGTCGCGATCAAGCCTCGGGGAGCGCGCTGGCATCACCTTGCGAAGCGCCTCCACAATTTCTTGGTGACGGCGCTCTTCAATTTCCTGCCTGCGCTTCTCAAGTTCCTTCCTTTCCTGATTTCGAGCAATAGAGCTGGAAACGAAAGAAATCCGGCCACCCCCACCAGCGCGGTCCAAAATGTGAGGGGGATGAATGCGGCGCCAACCCATCCGAGCACCGCGCCTGCCAGTGCGCCGCGAACGCTGCGCGGTAAGACCGGGCAGGCCCGTGCGAGGACCAAGGCCCACATGACCACCACCCCGGCCGGGTATCGATAAAACGGCTAAATGTTTCCAGCAGCCGGGCTGTGGATTCGATCATTTTATGTCCTCCCTTCCCTGCAGTCTAATAGCACTCGGCAGCCCGGGGTCCCGAAATGTCAATATCGGGAGGAGCCATGGCAGCTTGGCCCACTCCTGGCTCGCATGTATCGATCGCGGGCCTCGACGAAAGCCGCGCTCGATCCGCCGCGATCGGGGCTAGAACTCATAAAACGCGGCTAGGTGCGATGCGTGCCTTGTCGTCGTCGAGGCTCAAGCCGCTGTTATCAAGCACGTCGAGTAGGGCGCCAAAGCCGCTGAGATTAGCGCGGTGTCCCTCAACGATGATGTCGCCATTGTCCAAGTCAATCGAAGGCGGACGCGGTCCCATTCTGCTTGATTTTCATCGATGGCAGCAGTGGTGGCAGCGTCATGCGACGTTCTTTCTCCGCGTCAAAATCAATGATGTCGTCTGGCATGATCTCCTCTCGTTGTCTGTTTGTTTTCGTTGGCCTCCGGCGCGCTCGCGGAACTTCTCAGGTTGGGCGTAGATGACGGATGTTGTTGGGCTGTGACGGCGTGTCGTCCGAGCAATAGGAGCGCCACGCCGCCTCGAACTGCGAGCGCAGGTAACCTTTCGCGCTCCGGCTTCCCGCACTGCGATTGGGTGGCCAGATTGTCTTCGACCTGATGCCGAAAGGATTGAGCATCATCGCCAGGTCGGTTTGCGACAAGCGACGCATTGGCTGGTCGCCGCGCAGGCCGCGCCACTCGGACCAAACCGCATCCTCAAGCGCATTCAGCTCGCCGACCAGGGTCGCGCTGATCAGGCGGTCGACGCCGCACGCGTTGAAAATATTGCGGATATCTGAGAGCAACAGGACTTTGGCATCTTCATCCTGATAGCCCTTGGCAAAGGTAAGGGCGGCTTCGCGCGCTTGTGCGCCCCAGCCACAAGAGTCGGCGATGGCGATGAGCGGACGCCAGTTGTCGGCCGGTCGGTTGCGCAGCTTGGTCGGCAAGTCCGGGTCGAGGTCGAGGTCGACATCGCGCGCCCACCGCAGCAGCACTGCGTAGGTGGCATCGAGCCCGCAATCGTCCTCGTTAAACCGCCTGAGTTCGCGTTGACCATCGTGCTTCGCCATCGCAATGACAACGGCGCGGCGCATCAGCGGCAGCGGCAGCGTGCCGATTCCCGCCAGCGCCACCGGCGCGAAGGTAGAGAACCGGTGCGGCTGGCCGCGCTGCATCAAGGTAAACGCGCCGCCCTTGCGATGACCGGAATTGTACAGCGCCCGCATCCGTCCATGCAGCGCGAGGTCGGCGTTGTCGATCTCGTCAACCAGCAGCGTCGGGCGTTCACGGTCAATCAAGTGATAGATCGCCGCAGACGTGATTCCGTCGCTCTTCTCTGCCCGAGGGACTAAGCGCTCGATAATCGACAACAACGTGCTCTTGCCGCAGCCTTCCGTCGGGCTTGTCAGCACCAGCCGCGGTGTCACGATGAAGCGATCAAAAACATGCGCGTGCATGATCCACAGCGCCACCGCCACCGCCTCGTGCGGCTGGAGCGCGACGTATTCGCATACCACGTGATGGACGAGTTGGAATGGGTTCACGTCCGGTATCGGCGACGTCTGATCGTCGTCGGCCCATGACGGTGATGTTGGCGCGTAGAGGAGGTCCGCGAGGTCGTTCCAACTCTTGCGGCGGAGGGCCAACAGGTCAGCGACCCAGCGGCGGGCGTCTTCTTGTTCGGCAGCATCGCGCGACCCGAGCGCACCGATGTGCGCGGCGAGGTTGGGACTGATCGTTGTTGGTCCGATACAGAGGAGCGCGGCGAGGTCGCCCCAATCCTTGCGATGCTTGTGCAACAACTCGTCGATGCGGCCGCGCGCGGCCTCCCGTTCATTCGCGTTGTCGGACCCGAGCACGCGAAACAGCTTCACGAGCAGGTCGCGTAAACTCCGTCTAGGCATGGCTGCCACCCGTCACACCGGCACAGTTAAGGTTTTTCAAGACTTAGGGCGGGTCGCTCGCCGTCACGGTGCCGTCACAGACGACCAGCAGCGCAGCGGCCTGCGGCGCTTTCACAACTCGCCCCGCGCGAGCGCGAAAATCCTGCGGGCGTGTAAAACGTCTTTGAATTCTTCAGCGATGGGTGCAGCTTGACGGGCGTCAACCGTCCTGCCTTTTCGAGCCGGTGCAAGGTGGCGATTGAAATCCCGCCAAGGATTCTGCGGGCGTCTTCCCGGCCGAACAGCAGGGAGATCAGCCGCAGTACCGTTTTGATATCGCGCACATC
>CAWJQO010000022.1:0-49947 GCA_963844975.1 uncultured Gammaproteobacteria bacterium
TATTTTTATTGTCACGCTTGAGCCGATTACGTATTGCTGTGAACACTCATGGACACTCGCGTTGCTGGCGGTAGGTCTTGGCCTGGGCTGCTTTAATGCCTGGCGCTGGATTGTTAAGGAAGACTGGGAAATTCATCAGGATGAAAGCGAGAATAGTGAAGGCCAGAATAAACATGAATGAGGTTCTCTCTATGCTGATTGTATTACTGCTTGCTCTGCTGGAGGGCGCCTTGCTCGGTGTATTTTTTTTCGCCGGCTTGTGGTGGACGGTGCGACAAATTGAATCGAGTAAACAGGTGGCGCTGTTGTTTCTGGGTAGTATGTTGCTGCGCACCAGTGTTGTCATGCTGGGGTTCTATTTTATTCTGGGGGATAACTGGCAGCGCCTACTTGCCGGCCTGCTGGGTTTTATCGTCGCACGCATCATCGTCACCCGGCTAACGCGCACTACGGACCAGACTAATAGCAGTATTACGGCAGGCGACGCATGAATCTAAGTCCTGACAATATCATTTACTGGCAAATGGGTTTTTTCAAACTCAATGCCACCATTGTTTACACCTGGGGGCTGATGCTGGTGCTGGTGCTCGGTTCAAAAATGATTACCCGCAAACTGTCAACTGACCTGCAGCGTTCACGCTGGCAAAATCTGCTGGAGATTATTGTCACAGGTATTAATCAGCAGATTGAAGAGGTCGGGCTTAAAAATCCGCAAAACTATATTGGTTTTCTGGGGAGCCTTTTTCTGTTTGTCGCCATGTCGAGCCTGTTCACGATTGTTCCCGGCTATGAGCCGCCGACAGGTTCGCTTTCAACCACTGCCGCGCTCGCGATCTGCGTGTTTGTCGCTGTACCGATGTTTGGCATAGAAGAGGCAGGTATCGGCCCATATCTTCAAGCATATACCCCGGCCAACGATTATTATGTTGCCGTTCAACATAATCAGCGAGGTCTCGCGCACGCTGGCGCTGGCGGTGCGCCTGTTCGGTAACATGATGAGTGGCACACTCATTATCGCTATATTGCTTACCATTACGCCATTTATTTTTCCGATCATCATGAGTGCGCTCGGCTTACTAACCGGCATGGTACAAGCTTATATTTTCAGTATTCTGGCGACTGTTTATATTGCTGCTGCTACACGTGCGCGTAAGCCGACGCAGGAATCTAAATCCGAAGATCAGAAAAAAACAATAGTCACGAAAATAATATCAATGAAAAACAATGCCAATCACATGAGGATAAATTATGGATAGTATGACGCTAATTGCCATTGTTTCAATTATTACTGCCGGTCTGACGATTGCTATAGGCAGTATCGGCCCTGCGTTTGGCGAAGCGCGGGCGGTGGCCTCTGCTCTGACTTCACTGGCGCAGCAACCCGATGCATCGGCCACCATTACCCGCACCTTGTTTGTGGGTCTAGCCATGGTCGAGTCTGTTGCGATCTACTGCTTTGTGGTGTCGATGATCCTGATTTTTGCCAATCCGTTCTGGAATCATGTCGTCGCCCAGGCCGCAGGACAATAATACATGCTGATCGACTGGTTTACCTTTGTAGCACAGGTCATCAACTTCCTCATTCTGGTGTGGTTGCTGAAGCGGTTTTTGTATCGGCCAATTCTCAATGCAATTGATGAACGGGAAAAGCGCATCGCCGCAAAAATTGTTGATGCCGAAGCAAAAGAAATCGAAGCGCAGGAGAAATGCGAAGAGTATCAGCACAAGATCGAGTTGTTCGATCAGCAACGCAATGCACAAATGAATCAGGTGCTGGAAGTAGCGAAAGCAGAACGTGCACAGTTGCTGAATGCAGCACGACAGGAATCTGAGTCTTTGCGTGGCCGGCTGGAGCAGGCATTAAGAAACGAGCAGCATAGTCTGAATGAAGAGATCGGTCGTCGCGCGCGCGAAGAAGTGTTTGCGATAGCCCGCAAGACACTGTCTGATCTTGCAGGAACTAGTCTGGAACAACGTATGACGGAAATATTCCAGGAGCGTCTGCGTGAGCTAAAGACCGCACGAATATTCGAATTGAAATCGGCATTTAAAATATTTCATCCGATGCATTGCGGTGCGTACGGCCTTTAAATTGTCAGCGGAACAAAGAGGGCTATTGAAACTGTGATTGCAGAAATGTTAGGCAAACAGAAGTCGGTCGAGTTCGTCATCGTGCCGGATCTGGTCAGTGGTATCGAGATCAGTGTCGACGGCCGCAAGATAGCCTGGAGTATTGACGATTATCTGAGTTCACTGGCAAAGAGTGTTGATGATCTGCTGAAGAATAAATCTGAAACCGGGGACGATGCTTTGGCAAAATCGGCAGCGACTCCTCCGCTACAGGATATCGATAATAATGAGCAGTGAAAAAGCCAGCAACGATCTGAAAAGCGGCAATCTGAAAAATGTGTTCGATAGTGTGTTCTGCGGAATAAGCCAGGCGCGGGAATCTTTTGTGCCAGTACTGGCGCCACGGGAGGTCGGCACGATTACCAGTATCGCGACAGGTATTGCTAAAGTCACCGGTCTGCCCAATGTGGGTTTTGAAGAAGTGCGTCAAATTTCCCGGTGATATTTATGGCATTGCTTTTAATGTGGATGAAGATGAAATCGGCGTAGTATTGCTGGGCGACTACTGGCATTTACAGGCGGGCGATGAAGTCGAACGCACGCGGGCAGGTGGTGGATGTGCCGGTCGGCAATGGCCTGATCGGGCGTATTATTAATCCGCATGGGCCGACCGCTGGATGGCAAGGGCGGACTGGTTTCAATGAACGCCTGCCAATGGAACGTCCTGCGCCGCTATACATGGAACGTGATCCGGTCAGCGTACCGCTGCAAACCGGCATAAAGGTCATCGATGCACTGATTCCGTCGGCCGCGGTCAGCGTGAATTGATTCTTGGCGACCGGCAGACCGGCAAGACGACGATCGCGCTCGACACCATACTAAACCAGCATGATCAGAATGTGTTGTGTATCTATTGTGCGATTGGCCAACGCGCCTCGGGAGTCGCCAAAGTGATCGCCACCTTGCGCGAACCGGGTGCGCTGGAATACACCATCGTTGTTGTCACCGAAGGTAATGATCCGCCTGGACTGGCTTACATGGCCCCTTATGCGGCGACCAGTATCGCGGAATATTTTATGCAACAGGGTCGTGATGTGCTGATTGTGTATGATGATCTGACCCACCATGCACGTGCTTATCGCGAGCTGTCTTTATTGTTGCGCCGGCCACCCGGTCGCGAGGCGTTTCCTGGCGATATTTTTTATATTCATTCACGCCTGCTGGAACGCGCTACCCTTTACGCCCGGAACTCGGCGGTGGCTCGATGACGGCGTTGCCGATTGTTGAAACCGAAGCGCAGAATATGTCGGCCTATATTCCCACCAATCTGATTTCGATTACTGACGGGCAGATTTACCTTCGCCTTCGCTGTTTGAACTCGGGAGTATTACCGGCGGTAGACGTTGGCAATCAGTTTCGCGTGTCGGTGGCAAAGCGCAAATTAGCGGCTTACCGGGCGGTTGCAGGCGACCTCAAGCTGGCCTATGCACAGTTCGAGGAACTGGAAACCTTTGCCCGTTTCGGTGCCCGTCTGGATGACAACACCCGTCAAGATTATCGAACACGGTCGGCGCATCCGCGCCTGTCTGAAACAGCCGGAGTTCGCGCCCGTGTCACATGGCGCAAAAAATTACAGTGTTATTGGCTTTGTGTGCACGACTGTTTGATGACGGTGCCGTTAGCGCGGATGACAGAGGCGGAAGCGGGCCGTGGCAAATAGCTGCCACGGAGATTCCTACTGAATTATTGCCCGCCTTCAAGCATCTAGAGCAATTGAGTGACACAGACCGCGCCGCAGATTATCCAGATGCACGGCATGGCATCAGCTAGATTTTAGTGTCATTGCCGACCAGACCTCAAGGAGACAGCGATGAGCGATACGATCGCCAGTTTGCGTCATAAAATTGCTAGTGCTGGAGATTTAAAATCGGTGGTGCGCACCATGAAAGCTTTGGCCGCCTCGAACATTGGCCAATACGAGATGCCGTGCGCTCACTGGATGATTATTATCGAACGGTGAGTTAGGATCTGGCCGGCGTGTTTTCGACAAAATAAACTTGCCAAATTGCTACAGCAAAGCGACACAAAAACCGCCAACGAAGCGATCGGCGTCGTTGTATTTGGTTCCGACCAGGGGCTGGTTGGTCAATTCAATGAAATCATTGTCGATTATGCCGTAAATACGCTGAACAAGTTGCCGGTAATAAAATGGTGTGGGCGGTCGGTGAACGGATGCAGTTCGCGGCTTGAGGAAGCCGGACTGCAGCCCGCGGCATCTTTTACAGTGCCGCAATGCGATTATTTGTTAATTACGCCCTGGTGGGACAGATTCTGATTGAAATGGAAGCGCAACGCGAAAAAGGTGGCATTCACAGGTATATTTATTTCATAATCGCCCAGATCTGGTTCGATTTATACCCAGTGAAACAACACTGTATGCCACTGGATGAGACTTGGCGCACGAACTGGACCGATATTAATTGGCCTAGAAAAATTTGCCTGAAATGATTGAGTGGCAACTGCTGCACGTCAGCGGCGCTAATGCTGAATATCTATTTGTACCTTATTCGCAGGCATGGCGCAGAATCGTTGGCGAGTGAAAATGCCAGTCGTTTGGCGGCCATGCAGCGCGCCGAAAAAAACATCAATGAATTGCTGGAAGAGTTCAACGGGAGTTATCACCGTTTGCGTCAAAGTGGGATTGATGAGGAACTGTTTGATGTGATTTCGGGGTACGAGGCGCTGAACGCATCAGCATTTCATAACAGTTTTTGAGGTACTGACAAATTAACTGGCCGAAACTGGTAAAATCGGCCCATGATCACCTACAAAAGACACCGAACGGAGGTGAGGTCGAGGAAGACTATAATTGATAAACTGTGTAGCTATCTGGTCGCCAATCGGGAGGCGATCCCCGAGGCGATTCATGTGACTGACCGGTATGCTAACAATCGGGCTGAGCAATCGCACGAAGCGACAAGGGTCAGGGAACGAGTAATGCGGCGGTTCAAATCGAGGAGGCAGCCAGCGATTCGTAGCGGCCCATGTTGCAGTTTCCAATCTATTCAATCTTGGCAGGCACTTAGTCAGGGCTGAACACTATAGAAATCTCAGGGAAAGTGCGTTCAGTGAATAGGGCAGGGCTGCGGCCTGAAATGCTGATTCTTGATTTTCACCGCCTCGAGGATATAACGTGTCAAAATCCCCACGACCTGTCCATTGTGCCCAGCCTCGCACACCGGGTGGGCGTTATGCAGGCGGGCAGGTTGGTGGAGCAGGGCAGCGCCGAGCAGATCCTGACCCGCCCGCAACATCCCTATACCCGGGCCCTGCTGGACTCCGTGCCCAGGGTGGACCGAGCGTAGCCAGTAGCGCGTGCTTGATCTATGCTTGGCCTGCGCAGGCGCGGGCAATCATTCCGGGACGCCAGTAGAGGAGAAGTGCAGTGTCTGAACCCAGTGCGGAAGTACTGCAACAGCTGCGTCAGCTGCTGGGCGACGAGGGGTGCGCGTCCAGCCTGATGCGGTGCTGCCCGACGTGGTGCTGCGGCCGCACAAGTACCGAACAGGTGTCGGCTATTCTCAGGATCTGCTCGGCCGCAGGGCAGGCACTGGTGCCGCTGGGCGGCAGGACCGGACTGGCCAACGGGCATTTCCGGACCGCCGGTGAAATCGGTCTTTCACTGGAGCGCATGAACGCCATCGAGGAGATCGATACAGCACAATCGCACGATGACCGTGCAGGCCGGCTGTATCCTGCAGGTCGCGGTCGAGGCTGCAGAGGAGCTGGGCCTGCTATTACCCCTGGATTTCGGCGCGCGTGGTTCGGCCACCCTGGGTGGCAACGTGGCGACCAACGCCGGCGGCAACATGGTGATTCGCTACGGCATGTTGCGCGACATGGTACTGGGACTGGAGGTGGTGCTGGCCGACGGCACTGTGGTGACCAGCCTGAACAAGATGCTCAAGAACAATACCGGATACGATATCAAGCAATGGTTCATCGGTGCCGAAGGCACCCTCGGGGTGATCACCCGTGTAGTGTTGCGCTTGCGGCCCACTCCCAGCAGCCAGAATACCGCGTTGCTGGCGGTAGACGATTTTCCTGCGGTGATCAAGCTGCTGCATTGGCTGGATGCGCGCACGGCGGGCACACTGTCGGCGTTTGAAGTGATGTGGCCGGACTTTTATGAGTACATTACCCGCGAGGGAGCCTGCATACACCGCCATTACCGCATGGCAGCGCCTACTACGTGCTGGTGGAAACTCTGGGCTCCGACCCCGGCAGTGGATGCTGAAAACTTTGAAACGGTGCTGGGCCAGGCCATGGAGGAGGGGCTTGATAGCCGATGCAGTACTGACCCGCTCCCAGTCTGAGCGCAACGCCATCTGGGAAATTCGCGACGACGTGCTGGAGTTTTTCAAACTGGGGCCGATCATCCCCTTCGATATCAGCGTCACGCTCGACAAGATGGAGAGCTTTCATCAGTGATATCCGCAGCGGCTATGGATGCATTGAAGGAACCGGTCTGCGTAATCTTCGGTCACCTGGGCGACAGTAACCTGCACGTTATCCTGGGCGCGAGGAACGCGGCGGAATTTGATTACAAGGCACTGGAGCAGCTGCTGTACGAGACCGTGGAGCGCTACCAGGGATCGGTGTCTGCCGAACA
Source organism: uncultured Gammaproteobacteria bacterium (assembly GCA_963844975.1). GTDB lineage: Bacteria > Pseudomonadota > Gammaproteobacteria > Pseudomonadales > Halieaceae > Marimicrobium. The sequence continues at coordinate 6,743 of CAWJQO010000022.1, forward strand.
CGGCGTCGGCCTGGCCAAGCGCGAGCAATTGCACCGCAGTCGCAGTGCAGCGGAATTGCACTTGATGATGGCGATGAAGAAAATGCTGGACCCGAACAACATCCTCAACCCCAACAAGATTTTTGCCGCGGAAAAAATCGCCGCCGCCTGACCCTTGCCAGAAAACCTAGCGGAGTAACGCATGAATGGCGCAGAGAGCTTACTGACCACCCTGATCAACAACGGCATTGAGGTGTGTTTCACCAATCCCGGTACCTCAGAGATGCATTTCGTGGCGGCGCTGGATGAAGTGCAGGGCATGCGCTGCGTACTGTGCCTGTTCGAGGGCGTGCTCAGTGGCGCGGCAGACGGCTATGCCCGCATGGCGCGCAAACCCGCGTCGACCCTGTTGCACCTCGGTCCCGGCCTGGGCAATGCGCTGGCCAATATCCACAACGCCAAAAAGGGCCATGTGCCGATCGTGAATATCGTGGGCGATCACGCCACCTACCATGTGCAGTACGACGCGCCGTTGACGGCGGATATCGAGGGCATTGCCGGCCCGGTCTCCCACTGGGTGCACACTTCCACGGCGCCTGCGGAGATCGCCCGCGATGCGGCGCGAAGCCGTTCGTCAGGCGGGCATCGGCCGCGTGGCGACCCTGATGCTGCCGGCGGATGTGTCCTGGGGCGACAACCCCAATGGCGCGGAACCGGCCATCGAACGCGAGACGCCGCTGCCTGTGCCCGCCAGCCGTATCGAAGCGGCGGTGGCCAGGCTGACCTCCGGCAAAAAATGCATGGTGATGATCGGCGGGCGCGAGATCACCCGGGAGCAGGGCCTGCTGCTCAGTCGTATCGGCAAGGCCTGCGGCGCGCGCGTCAGCACCGAGGTCTTTCCCACGCGGCAGGCGCGCGGTGCCGGCACCGCGGTACTGGAACGTTTGCCGTATCTGGCGGAACTGGCCATCGACCATATCAAGGAACTGGATCACCTGATTCTGATCGGCGCTTCATCGCCGGTGTCCTTTTTTGCCTATCCGAACGTGCCCAGCCTCATCGCCCCGCCGCAGTGCGAGGCGTTCCAGCTGGCCCGCCCCCACGACGACATCGACCAGACGCTGGCCGCGCTGCTGCAGCAACTCGAAGGCAATAGCGTCGAGCCCGACGTGCATCCGCTGGCGCTGCCCGAACTCGCCACGGGAGCGCTCGATGCATTCAAGGTGGGGCAGGCTGTCGCGCACTATCTGCCCGAGAACGCCGTGATCGTGGACGAGGCGAACACCAGCGGCCTCGCCCTGGCACCCGCGACGACCACAGCCCGAGCGCACGATGTCCTGAACCTGACCGGCGGCAGTATCGGCTGGGGCATGCCGGCCGCAGTGGGCGCGGCGATCGCCTGCCCCGAGCGCAAGGTGGTGTGCCTGGAGGGCGACGGCAGCGCGATGTACACCATCCAGGCGCTGTGGACCATGGCCAGGGAAAACCTGGACGTGACGGTGATGATCTTCAACAACCGCAAATACAGCATCCTGGAACTGGAATTCGGCCGCACCGGCGCGCGCGGCGGCAAGCCGGGCCCGAAGGCGGCGAGCACGCTGCGTATCGATGGGCCGGACCTGGATTTCGTCGCCCTGGCGCGCGGCATGGGCGTGCAGGCGGAGCGCGCCACTACTGCGGAGGAGTTCAACGCGCTGTTTGCCGCGGCGATGGCGGCGAAGGGACCGCGGCTGATCGATGCGCTGGTGCCGACGCTGTTCTTGAGTAAAAGCAGGTCTCGCGGGGGAGAATGCGAGAAGCATGCCTGAACGATTTCTGGTAGATTCAAAGCGGTGAAACTTCAAGGCATCTACAGTAGAATGGTCTGCGCTTTTTTCGTGACGCCCTGCGTCTCAATTCCTATCCTGACTCAACTACAGAGAACTAGAATATGAAGAACTACAAGATCGCACTGCTGGCGGGAGACGGCATCGGTCCGGAAATCATGCGTGAGGCCGTCAAGATTTTCCGCCTCGTCGAAGAGCGCAATGCAGTCACCTTTGAACTGATCGAGGCCGATTTCGGCGCCTCGCGCGTATTTCAAGTGCGGCCACCCGTTTCCCGATGCGACCAAGGCGATCTGCGACGAGGCGGATGCCATCCTCAAGGGCCCCATCGGCCTGAGCCACGAGGAATCAAAAAAAATCCCGGTGGAAATGCAGCCGGAGCGCGGCGCGCTGCTGCCCTTGCGTCGGCGTTACAACACGTTCGCCAATTTCCGCCCCGTGTTCCTGCCCAAGGCCCTGGCGCCACTTTTCGCCATTGAAGCCGGAGATCATAGGCGAGGGCATCGACCTGATCATGGTGCGCGAACTGGTCGGCGGCTTGTACTTTGGCGAAAAGGAGGTCGGTATCAATGCGCGCGGCCTGCGCTATGTGAAGGAGACGCTGGAATACGACGAGGAGCAGATCGCCCGCATCATGCACGAGGCCCTGCAAGCTGTCCATGCGGCGCAAGAAAGTGCTGCACAACATCCACAAGAGCAACGTGCTCAAATCCAGCGTGCTGTGGAACGAGGTGCTGGAAGAGGTCGCTGTGGACTATCCGCGAAGTCGAGATCAAGCACATCCTGGTCGATGCCGCCGCGACGCTGCTGTGCCTGAACCCCGGCCAGTTCGATGTGATGGTGATGGAGAATATGTTCGGCGATATCCTCAGCGACCAGGGCGGCGGCATCCTGGGTTCGCTGGGCCTGATGCCCTCGGCCTGCAAGGGGCCGGAAAAAAGCTACTACGAGCCGTCACACGGCTCGGCGCCGGATATTGCCGGCAAGGGCATCGCCAACCCGTACTCCATGATCGGCTCGGTCGCGATGATGCTGGAAGACAGCTTTGCCATGGTGCAGGAATCGAAGAATGTCTGGAGCGCGATGCAAAGCGTGTTTGCTGACGGCTATTCGACGCCGGATCTTATCCAAGCCCGGCAGCGGCGTGAAGATGATCAAGACCGCACGAGTTTGGCGATAAAGTGGTCGCGGCGCTGCGGGCGATGCCTAAAGTAGTTTAGTACGGCGGCCGGCGTATCTTTAAGTAAAGGATTATGGAGTCACCGGGTTATAATTTGAGTACGGGCATGAAGAAACGAATTCTGGAGACATTACCACTGTTCAACCATCTGGGGGTGTGAGAAGATGTGAGAACTATAAATGTGGCAGCCGACCTACTACGAATCAAACACTGACCTTAGCTACAGCATGATAGGCCCCGAGGTGAACAGTTTTGAGCAGTGTAGGAATTTGGGCAAGAACACCTAAAGTCCAGACCCTAATGGTGGGTGGACCTGCAGTTCCAACTATAAGTGGAAGCCACGCAAGGGTGTTTTTATATGTGAGAAAGCTTGGCGAAGTTGGGAGGGTTGGGCACAAACCGAGTAATGGGTCCCCGTTTGGACTCGCATCAAAATCTCTTGAAATCGACGAACAGCGGCAGGAACTAGTGGTTATCGATTCTGGCGAGGACATGCTGCGCACTAGGAATCTGTGCATCGTAAGAATCAATTTAGTCCCAGCCCTAATCGAATCGGGCGATTTAAAGGAAGGCCTTTTCGTGCTCGATATGCGGGACTCAACCCGGACGGTCGGAGGGCAATGGAAGGCCTGTGATATCGATGTTTTACGGGATCAAGCTTCGAATGTATTTTCTGGAGGATGCGCGGCATGGCACATCGCATATTCATCGGCGAGGTACGCACTGAACGAAGCTTCGATTCGTGAATTGACGATGGAGAAGTACTTGCGGGAACATTACCGCGAAGGCAGCTGCGCCTGGTTCGACCTGATTGAACTCCGGGATGAACTGATGGCGGAAGTGAAATTGGCAGTAGCCGGCGAAATGCACACAAGATGCGGAACCCGCTATGAGGTAGCTATGCACTGGGATGTCATAAAAGTGCGTCCATTAGAGGATTACACTCTCTACGTTGAACTGGAAGATGGCCGTGAGGGAGTCTTTGACCTCAAGCCGTACCTTAACCAGAGCGTTTTTCGTGAGCTGCAGGATAAATCCTACTTCGCCCGAGTGGATATCGTATTTGGCGCGGTCACCTGGCCCAACGAGCAAGATATCGCACCGAGACTTTGCTTGCGGGGTTACAACGGAGCGATCAACGCGCTGCAATCACTAAACGGCGGACAGTTGCATTTCTGTAAACCTGCTGGGTCTGAACACGACTCAGCCTGGCTATCGGGGGGAGACAGTATCGGGTAATTCGCCCTGGCCGACGGCGCGCTCGTGCAACTGCAAATTGACAATCCGCAACGCGGCCAGTATGCCGGCGAAGACCTGGTTGGAATGCACGCCGCGGGTTTTGATATTCCTGGCCATTGCAATCCCAGGTAATCACGCACTCGGTGAGCGCATCGGTGTGTCCGCCCTTGGGGATGCGCACCGCATAATCCACCAGCGTCGGCAGCGCATAGTTCCTTGACGCCATGACCTCGTTCATGGCATCGATAAAGGCGTCAAAGCCGCCGTTACCCGAGCCGACCGCGTGCTGGATATCCCCGTCCACGTCGACGCGGATACTCGCCGTCGATTTCAGATCCAGGCCGCTGGTAACCGTACAGTCCAGCAACTTGATGTGGTGGTAGTTTTTGCTCTCCAGCACTTCGGCGATGATAAAGGGCAGGTCGTCGGTGGTGATCAACTCCTTTGAATCGCCCAGCTTGACCACCCTCGCCAGCACCTTCTGCTGGTTTTCCTCCGACAGGCTCAGGCCCAGTGCCTCGAGGTTTTTCAGCAGCGACGCCTTGCCGCTCATCTTGCCCAGCGCATAACTGCGGGTGCGCGAAAAGCGTTCCGGACTCAGTCGCGTTTTGTACAGGTCGCCCTTCTGGTCGCCGTCGGCGTGAATGCCGGCGGTCTGGGTGAACACGTCGGCGCCGACGATAGGCGCATTGGCGGGCACGCGCTTGCCGGAGAAGGATTCCACCATCGTGCTCAATTGCACGATGTAGCTTTCGTCGATGGACAGCTCCATGCCCAGCTTGTCGCGCAGCACCACGCTGACTTCCGCCAGTGAGGCATTGCCCGCGCGTTCGCCCAGGCAGTTCACGGTGCAGTGCACGGTGTTCACGCCGGCGCGCACCGCCGCCATGACGTTGGCGGTCGCCAGTCCATAGTCGTTGTGCGGATGAAAGTCGAACTGTTGCTGCGGGTAGCGCGCCGTCATATCGCTGATGCTGTCGAACACCTCCTCGGGGGACATCACGCCCAGCGTATCGGGCAGCATGAAATGCCGGATGCCGCAGTCCTTGAGCTGATCCATCATCGCGTACACATAGTCGCGGCTATTGCGATAGCCGTTGGACCAGTCTTCCAGGTAGGCGTTGACCAGCAGGCCCTTTTCCAGCGCGTAGTCCACGGTCTGCAGTATTTCGGCCACGTGCTGGTCAAGTGTTTTGCCAAGCTGCTCCCGACAGTGCTTCTCGCTGCCCTTGGTCAGCAGGTTGATGACCTGTCCGCCGGTTTGCAGGATCCAGTCCACGCTCTTTTTGTGATCGACAAAACCCAGCACCTCGATACGCTCGCCCAGTCCCTGCTGCTGCGCCCACTGGTTGATATTGGAAACCGCCTCCATCTCGCCGTGTGATACCCGCGCCGAGGCGACTTCAATGCGGTCGACCTTCAGCTGCTGCAGCAGCGCCTTGGCGAGATTGACCTTCTCGTCCGGCGAAAAGGACACGCCCTGGGTCTGCTCGCCGTCGCGCAGGGTGGTGTCCATTAACTGGATATGTCGCGGTGTGTTGTCCATGGTCTTTTCTCTTGGCTGTGGCGCTAGGCAGCGCAGCGGTCAGCAGTCCCGGCATGCAGGGATTGTAGTAATACTAACCGAATATCATCCGGATTTCGCAGGCGCTTGATCTGTTCAAACAGCAGTGCGGCCTGGGGAAAATAGCCGCGCAGGTAGACCAGCCATTGTTTGAGTGGATTGCCTGCGTTATGGGTATCGTAGTGTTGCAGGTTCAGCTCAAAGAAGTTGGCCAGCAGTGGCGTAATTTCTTGCCAGTGCAGGGAGTCCCGGGAGTCACCGCTGGCGGTCGCTGCGGCGATCAGGCGCGGCAAGTCGGGTCGGCACAGGACGCCCCGCCCCAGCATCAGGTCGTCACAACCGGTGACTGCGCGACAGCGCAAGGCATCGTCAATGCTCCATATCTCGCCATTGGCGATGATGGGCAGCGCCAGCAGTTCCCGTGCTTCGGCGATGGCATCCCAATAGGCAGGGGGTCTGTAACCATGGCGTTTCGTTCTGGCATGAATCGTGAGTTCACTCGCGCCAGCCGCTTCGATGCCCGCCACGATATCCAGAAAGAGCGCCCTGTCCTCGTAGCCCAGCCGGGTTTTCACCGTGACCGGGATATGCTTTGGTACCGCCGCGCGCACCGCAGCAGACAATGGCGTGCACCCGTTGTGGCTCGCGCAGGAGAATGGCGCCGCCGTCGGAGCGATTCACGGTTTTTGCCGGGCAGCCGAAATTCAGGTCTATGCCGGGCGCGCCCAATTGTGCAGCGCGTGCAGCATTGTCGGCCAGCACCGCAGCCTGGCCGCCCAGCAATTGCAGGTAAACGGGGACCCGAAGCGGTGGTGCCGCCGGTGTCCAGCTCCGGGCACAGGCGGCGAAACACCCGCGGTGGCAGCAGGCGATCAGTGACGCGCACAAACTCGGTGACACAGCGGTCGATGCCGCCCAGCGAAGTGAGCAGCTCGCGCATGACATGGTCGATAACGCCCTCCATCGGGGCCAGCATCAGGCGCATGGGATATCCGGTCAAAATAGTTTATTGGTGGGCATTATACTGATTTATTCTTTGTTGTAGGCTTGCCGTTGGTATAAAGCAGTCGTTGTCAGCAGAGCAGATCATGGAGCGCACAGTTGAAAGAATTCGCCATAACCATTACCCCGCGCCTCTACGAAACCGATGCCATGGGGCATATCAACAACGCCACTATCGCCGCATGGTTTGAGGTGGTCAGGGTGCGTTTTCTCGAGTCATTGGTTGACCGCAGTCCGGGTATCGCCAGGGACTGGATACTGGCCTCCGTGCAGATCGACTTTGTGGGAGAAACATTCTACGGCAAGGATGTTACCGCCAAAATCATAGAGGCCGGCATCGGCAACAGTTCATTGACGATGCACACCGAAATGTTCCAGGGTGGCAGGCTGACGGTGCGCGGCAAGGCGGTACTGGTGCATATCGACCCGCGAAGCAAATCCCCGGTGCGTGTTCCCGACGCGGTGCGGGACAAGATCGCGGCGCTCTAGCGCTCGCCGCGTTAAACAGGCGAAAGAACGCATAGGAGGGGTCTTCCGGACCCGGCCTGCCGATATGTGAGCCCTCGATCATGGGGTGGTCCAGGCACACAGTGGTGGGGTTGTTAAACGTGGCCCAGTCTGCAACTACCGCCCGGTGACTGAATTTCCACACCCCGGCGCGCTTCTCGTAGCGGTCGAAATAGCGCCCGCCGATAAACAGATCCACAGGCTGGTCCTCCGTTTGCACCTGGTGAAACGCCAGCATGTAAACTTCACCCTCCGCGTAGTCACCGTCCAGCGCGATGTTCACGGTGGTGACATTGTGGTGCAGGATCATCATCGGTGCCTGGATGGCCGGCAGGGCGTCGATGAACTCCATGGCCAGGCCCTGAAGAAGGCGCCGTGATCGTCGATGGCGTCCTCATGATAGAGCGCGCGCATCTTGTCGTGGTCGTGGCGGTCCGCGGCGTTGCAGTAGCTGTGGATCAATTCCGTGATGTCCTGCTTGTCGAGCAGGGCCTGTAAACGCTTATCCATCAGCGCTTCCCCAGCGCGCGCTGATAGGCGGCCACCGCTGCGGCCAGTCCCATGCGGATGGCGTCTACCGTGAGGGCGTGGCCGATGGAGACTTCCAGCAAACCTGCAATAGTGGCGAAACGCGGCAGATTATTAAGGTCCAGGTCATGGCCAGCGTTTATCCCCAGCCCTTCCTCTGCAGCCACCTCCGCCGCCTCTACAAACTGCTGGAACACGGCATCCACATCCCTGCCGAGCCGGAACGCCCGCGCATAGGTTTCGGTGTACAGCTCAATGCGGTCGGTGCCGGTCTGCGCCGCCAGGCGAATCTGCTCCGGGTCCGGGTCCATAAACAGGCTGGTGCGGATACCCAGCGATTGCAGTTCCTGCACCAGGGCTGCAACGCGCTCGCCATCCTGCCTCAGGTCAAAGCCGTGGTCTGAGGTCAGCTGTCCGTCGCTATCGGGCACCAGGGTGCACTGTGTCGGGCGAATTTCTTTGACCAGCGCCATGAACCCGGGATAGTCCTCCACGCCGGCGCGGTCACTGCGGCGCGGGCCGGTCATGGGGTTGCCCTCGATATTGAATTCGACAGCGAGCATCGCGGCGAGGTCAAAACAGTCCCGCACGCGGATATGTCGCTGGTCGGGGCGCGGGTGGACGGTAATGCCGTCGGCGCCGGCATCGATGCACATCTGCGCGTGCTGTGGAATATCCGGATTAGTCGTATCCCGCGAGTTGCGGATCAGCGCGATTTTATTGAGATTGACGCTCAGCGCGATCATCAGGGTTGCTGGCGCACGATTTCTTTGATGACGATGGGCTTCTGGGGCACATCGCCCATCCCGCCCACTTGGCCAGTCGGCGCGGTGGCGATGAAGTCCACGATGTCCATGCCCTGGATCACTTCACCGAATACGGTGTAGCCCTCGCGGCCGGCGGCCCAATCCAGCCTCAGGTTGGAGCGCTGGTTGATAAAGAACTGGGCAGTGGCTGAATCCGGGTCATTGGTGCGTGCCATGGCCAGTGTCCCGCGGGTATTGTGCAGGCGATTGTTTGACTCATTGACGATCGGGTGCCCTGGTTTCTTTTTCTTTCATGTCCGGTCCGAAACCGCCGCCCTGTATCATGAATTCGGGAATAACCCGGTGAAAAATGGTGCCCTTGTAAAATCCGCTGTCCACATAGGCCAGGAAGTTCGCCACCGTGACAGGAGACTTGTCGGCAAACAACTGCACCGTGATATCGCCCTCGCTGGTTTTGATGACGACGCGGGGGTTGGCTGGCGCGCTGCTTGCGGCGCCCGCAACGGCGGGCAGCAGCAGCGACATGCAAAGCAATAATATTTTCAACATGGTGATTTCCTTTAATTCCAGCCCGAATTTTTGCGCCGCTTGGGTACCAGGCGCGGCGCTACCAGCGCGATGATGACGCCCAGCAGCACTGCCAGGGCGCCGTTCATGAAGTCTTCACTGTCAAGCTTGTCCAGCAGGCGCTGGTTTTCCGCTTGCAGCATTTCCACATCCGAGCGCAGGTTCTCTGCTTCCTCCACCAGCCGGTGATTGTCGATGTCCAGCTGTACCGCCTTGCCGGAGACTTGCTTCAATTGATGCAGTTCCTGGGCGACGGCGTTGAACTCGGCATCGCAGGCATTGATACGATTCAGCAACTCCGCTGGATCCGCTGCCTGCACCGGCATGGTCGAGGCTAATTCGATACCGGCGTCGCCCGCGACCCGCGACAGGTTTGGCGGTCGCAGGCAGTTCCGGTTGCGGGGCAGGCTCCAGCACCAGGTTGCGGGTGGGAATCCAGCCGGTAATGCCATTGTCCGTGGTGATGTCCGCCCACAGTCCGTCATCGGAGGTGCGCGCGACAGTGAGGCGCGTACCGGGGGGGATACCCCGATAAACGATGGGATAGTCCTCGCCGGCGCCACCGCGCAGTGGAATAGCTGCTGCCCGCCGACATAGCGAACGTCTGCCGCCAGGCTGGCGGCGGAAAATACTAATGAGAACAGCAATAGGGGCACAGAGAATCGCAAAATGGGTTCCTTTTTAAGAGCCGGAATTGGCTTGGAACTAGGGTGCGGCTAGCGTTGGTGTGCATGTTAACTTTCAGCAAGGGCTAATGTAACCCTCGGATAAAGAAGTTGAAGTTCAGGGCAATACGAGTTTGTACGGCTTGACGGTGATCTTGCTGAAAACACCGGCGTCCACATAGGGATCGGAGTCGGCCCAGGCGGTGGCGGCCTCCAGGCTATCGAATTCGGCAACAATGAGGCTGCCGGTAAAGCCGGCCTCGCCGGGTTCCTCAGTATCCAGCGCCGGGTGCGGGCCCGCTGCCAGCAGTTTTCCCTGATCTGCCAGTGCCTGCAGGCGCGCCAGGTGCGCCGGGCGCGCACTCTGGCGCAGGGGCATGCTGTTTTCAACGTCTTCACACAGTATTGCGTAGTACATGTGGGGATTGCTCTCCGTTAAGCGCTAGTCGTCCCGCTGCAGCAGTTGCTTTTCCGTTGCATCTTCCTTCAGGTGGGGGCTGATGAGCAGGGCGGTCAGGATGGTCAGTACCAGGGTGAATCCGATCGAGGAATACAATTTATAGCTGACCCAGGTCTGTTCGCTAAAGCCGTAGGCCACGACCAGATTGAGTCCGCCCACAATGAGGAAGTTCGTCACCCATAACAGGTTGAGCCTGGTCCATACGGGCTTGGGCAGGTGGATCTGGCTGCCGAGGGTGCGCTCCATCAGGTTTTTGTCGCCGATGAACTGGGAGACAGCGAAAGCGAGTGCCAGGGCCCAGTTGAAGATGGTCGGTTTCCACTGGATGAACATCTGGTTGCGAAATACCAGCGTGGCGCCGCCAAATACCAGCACCGCCAGCAGCAGCCACAGCAGGCGCTTTTCCAGCCTGCGCGTCAATGCGTAGGTGAAGATCACCTGCAATGCAGTGGCCACCATCAGCACAGCGGTGGCAGAGAAAATGCCATCGAACTGGTACGTCCAGCCCGCCAGTGAAATGCTCTGGCCATCCAACTGGTAGACGATAAAGAACAGCGCAATGGGAACGAATTCAGCGATTTGCTTCATGGATTCTATCCTGCTCCGGCTGTTACCATGTGTGATGATTAAACAATACGAGTCGGTTCGCAGCAGCGCTGCCCAGTGTAAAGACTGTGCTGATTGACTTCCACACTCACACCAGTGCCTCTGACGGCGCCCTTGATCCCTGCGAGCTGGTGGCGCGAGCGCTGGCCAGCAAGATCGATTTGCTGGCGATAACCGACCACGATACGGTGGCCGGTTACGAGGCCGCAGCAGCTTATCATAGGCCGCATGCCGGGCGGTATGCAGCTCATTCCGGGGATCGAGCTGTCCTGCCAGTGGTCGGGCACGACGATCCATATTCTCGGCCTTGGTATCGATTGTGAACATCCGGCCATGCGCGATGCGCTGGCAAATATGGATACGGCGCGGCAGGAGCGGGGTGTAATGATTGCCAGTCGACTCGCGTCCCGGGGTTTCGCCGGCGCCCTGCAAGGTGCTTTGGAGCAGGCCGGCGACAGTCAATTGGGTCGCCCGCACTTTGCTGCCTGGATGGTCCAGCAGGGACATGTGAGGGATCACAACCAGGCCTTTGACCAGTATCTGGGGCAGGGCAAGACGGGGGATGTCAAGGCGTTCTGGCCGGAACTGGCCGAGGTCGTCCGGTGGATCACGGCCTGCCGGCGGCGCGGCCGTTATCGCCCACCCGTTGAAGTACCGTTTTACCGGGATGAAATTGCGGCGTTTGATTGTTGATTTTGTGGCGGCGGGGGGCAGCGGTATCGAGGTGCTCAGCGGCAACCAGACGCGGATCAGGTCGCGCAATTGAAACGGCTGGCCAGGGAGTATGATCTGGAGATATCGGTCGGCAGTGATTTTCACCGGGATGCTCCCTACAGTGCGCCGCTGGGTGTAGAATCTGCGCCCTTTGAGGGCTTGCGCGGCGTGTGGGAGCGCTGGTCGGTCCCGCGCTAATCCGCCCGATCAATAATAAACGAGATACGCTGTGAGCCAGTTTTTCCAGATTCACCCCGACAATCCCCAGGCGCGCCTGATCCGCCAGGCGGTGGACATCATTCGCAACGGCGGGGTGGTGGTGTATCCCACCGATTCAGCGTACGCTCTGGGCTGCCATATCGGCGATAAAAATGCCCTGGACCGCATTCGCCGCATTCGCAAACTCGACGACAAGCACAATTTTACCCTGGTGTGCCGCGACCTGTCGGAGATCGCCACCTACGCCAAGGTGAACAATACGGTGTATCGACTGTTGCGCCACACCACGCCGGGCCCTTATACCTTCATCCTGCGGGCCACCTCCGAGGTGCCCCGGCGCCTGTTGCATCCCAAACGCAAAACCGTCGGCTTGCGGGTGCCTGACAATGCCATTGCCGCTGCCCTGCTGGCCGAGCTGGGCGAGCCACTGATGAGCGTGACCCTGATAATGCCCGGTGATGACCTCCCACTCATCGATCCTTACGATATTCGTGAAACACTGGAACACGAGGTCGATCTGGTTATCGATGGCGGCTACTGCGGGATGGAGCCGACCACGGTCATGGATCTGGCGGACGATACGCCATTGGTGTTGCGGGTCGGCAAGGGGGACGTGGCGCCTTTTGGGGGCTAGTCCGCTGAAGTGCCCGAGCCGGATAACATCCTGTGCAACACAGCCATTTGCACCAGCATGCGATTGCGTGCCTCGGCAATGACGACACTGCGAGGGCCGTCGAGTATGCGCTCAGTCACTGTGACTTCCCGGCGCACGGGGAGAGCGTGCATAAAGCGACAATCAAGGGCGGCGTTACTGAACCATGGTTCGTCGACACACCAGTTGCGCAGCTCATGTTTGAAGTCTTCCTCGGCGCGGATGTCGCCATAATGGCGTTGCGACGTCCACGAGTTGACGTAAATAACGTGAGCACCTTCCATCGCAAAGTGGCGGTTATCGGTTTCGGTCACTGATCCCCCACTCAGGTTTGCCGCCGCACGCGCTCGCTCCATGATCGGGTCGGGTAGCTCATATCCCTGCGGCCGCAATACCGTTACCTCCATGCCCCGCATTGCAGCCATGTGGACGGTAGCCGCGGGAATTGCCAATGGCATTGGCTGCGGGTGCCAACTCCAGGAAAGTACAAACTTGCCGCCCCGTGAGGGAATGTCCAGGTCGTCCATGGTTTTCCAGTCGGCAAGACTTTGACAGGGGTGATTGATGGCCGATTCCATATTGATATAGGGCAATATCAATCAACGAGGTCATCTCATGAAATTGGGTATCATGGAGGTCGTGAGCGAGATTTTCCCGCTTTGCAAAGGCGCGGATGCCGATGGCGTCGCTATAGGATGCGATGACTGGGACCGCCTCTCGAATATGTTCCGCAGCGACACCGTCCATGACGATGCCTGAGCGGGATTCAATATTATGAATCGACATTTCCGGTGAGATGACGAAAACGCCGCCACCCAGGCGGGTCATCGCCGACTGAAAAGACGCCAATGTGCGTAATGAAGGATTCAGGAATAATAACGCGAGGACTTTTCCTTCCAGCGCACGCGGCTGCGGGTTTTCGTCCAGTCTGTGGGCGAACGAGACCAAATCCCTGATTTCAGCCGCGTTGAAATCCGCCAGGTCATTAAAAAACTTCATCGTACTGCCTTGCCGTGATTACCGCGCGGCATTGCCACAACCCTAGAACAGGGTGTAAATAAATGGGGCAATCGCCGAACCCTGGGCCAGTACCAGCAGGCCGCCAAGAAGAACCAACATCAGAATAATGGGCATCAACCAGAACTTTTTGCGTTCTTTCATGAAGCCCCATAAGTCCTTGAATAGATCGAACATCAGAAGGGCCGCTCCATATTTTCAGGTTTTGTTGGGTTGGATGGAACTCGATAACTGTCCGCTGCCTGGTCGAATTTGCGCCGCATCGGATCATTGAACATCCGCATAATCATCCCAAAAGGAAAAAATATCAGAAAGAATATCAGACCGAGAATGATGCGCGTATTGACCCAGCCCAGCGCCTCGGCGAAGCGCATCCAGATTTTGTACACCGGCCCGAGTGCGGCAGGGATGATAAGGGCCATACTAACAAGGATGACTGCGGGGTATAGCGGCCACAAGGGCATAGCCAGATCCCAGATCCACGGGATCAAAAGATCAAAAAACAGGATCAGCATGCCGGCCGTAACCAGGCCGAACTTGCGTAATTCCTTGGTGCTCATTGTTGTGTCTGATTTTGACATCTCATCGAGTCTCACAGTTAGTCCAGCTCGAACTCATTCATCCACGCGTCGTCTTTCGCCACGGCTGGCTGCCTGGTTTTTTCCAGTAAAAAGTTTTCGATAACGAGATAGTCCATCTCGGTGCGCATAAAACAACGGTAGGCATCTTCCGGTGTGCAGACAATCGGTTCGCCGCGTACATTGAAGGAGGTGTTGACGAGCACGCCACAGCCTGTCTTTTTCTTGAATGAAGAAATTAGTTGATGATAGCGCGGGTTGGTGTCCGGGTGAACTGTCTGGATCCGGGCGGAATAATCCACGTGCGTGATTGAGGGAAGTTCAGATCGTGGAATATTAAGTTTCTCGATGCCGAACAGTTTCTCCTGCTCTGCGGTCATCGGGATTCTGATTCTTTCGGCGACAGGCGCGACCAGCAGCATATAGGGACTTGGTCGGTCCTGCTCAAAATAGTGACTAACGTCTTCATTAAGCACGGAAGGAGCAAAGGGTCGGAACGATTCGCGATACTTGATTTTGAGATTCATAACGGATTGCATCTTGGCCGAGCGCGGGTCGCCAATGATGGAGCGCCCGCCCAGTGCGCGCGGCCCGAACTCCATGCGCCCCTGAAACCAGCCCACGACATTTTCAGCAGCGAGTATATCTGCCAACAATGGCATTAACTGCTCGTCCTCCAGTTCCTGGTATACGGCCGCGCTTTTGTCCAGGCGTTCACGAATGTCCGCTCTGGCAAAGCGGGGTCCGAGATAGGAGCCTTTCATACTGTCCGAGCGGTTGACTGTAGCGGACCCCATTATGCCGCTCATGCCAAACGCTCAGGGCAGCGCCGAGCGCGCCACCGGCATCACCAGCGGCAGGCTGAATCCAGATGTCGTCGAATACTCCGGAGCGCAACAGTTCACCATTAGCCACACAGTTCAGGGCGACCCCGCCTGCAAGGCACAAATATTGACATCCGGTTTCCTTGCGCAGCGTCTTGGCCAGCCGCAGCACGACTTCTTCAGTGACTTTTTGGATGGATGCTGCCAGATCCATCTCTCTTTGAGTGAGTTCGCCCTCGGCTTTACGCGGAGGCGCTCCAAACAGCGCGTCGAATTTTTTGTTGGTCATGGTAAGACCAGTGCAATAATTGAAGTACTCCATGTTCAATCTGAAAGAGCCGTCATCTTTCAGGTCCAGCAGGTGCTCCAGGATAAGGTCGACATACTTGGGTTCACCATACGGGGCAAGCCCCATCAGCTTGTATTCACCGGAATTCACCTTAAAGCCTGTGTAATAGGTGAAAGCCGAGTAGAGCAGGCCCAGGGAGTGGGGGAAATCAAGCTGCCACAATGGTTTAAGCGTATTGCCTTCCCCTATCCATGCTGTGGTGGTTGCCCACTCGCCAACACCATCAAGGCAGAGCACGGCAGCCTTGTCAAAAGGGCTGGGGAAAAATGCAGATGCTGCATGGGACTGGTGATGTTCGGCAAATAACAGAACAGGTAGATCTGACTTCTTCAATTCACCCAGTGCGGCAAGTTCTCTTTTCAGGGTGCTCTTCAGATAGAGCTTTTCCTTGAGCCATACCGGCATGGCTGCAATGAAGGACCTCAGGCCATTCGGTGCATAGGAAAGATAAGTCTCCAGCAGGCGTTCAAATTTAACCAGGGGCTTGTCGTAAAAAACCACTTCATCGACATCGGCCAGTGTTAAACCGGCTTCCGCCAGGCAATAGCGGATGGCGTTCTCCGGGAAACCAGCATCATGCTTCTTTCTGGTGAAGCGCTCTTCCTGCGCGGCTGCAAGGATCTCCCCATTTTTTACTAATGCGGCGGCACTATCATGGTAATACGCTGATAGTCCCAAAATGGTGTTTGCAGAGCGCATGAATGGCTCCCCCCGGCAAGCTTTCTTATATTGGGCAGCAAAGATACTTTATCTCATGATGAATAACGATAGGTTTTTTTGTAGAGAGCCAACCTGTTCACGAAATTCTATTCATCTGAAAATGAGCAAAATGTATGGCCGGGGGGCGGATGTGCTGGCGCAGTATTCACCGTACTAACCGGGAGGGAGTGTTGCCGTTTTATTCGCACCATTGGTGGATAGCAAATGATTGGCGCGCCCGGAGAGATTCGAACTCCCGACCAACTGGTTCGAAGCCAGTTACTCTATCCAGCTGAGCTACGGGCGCGTGGTGGAAGTAGGATTATATAGATTCCTGAGTTTAGCGGAAGTCCTGATTTTCCTTGTAGCAGATTAGCGGGGCAATCAGCGTGGCAATCACGCTCACCCTTTGAGGATTAGTCGGGTATACTGTGATCGAAATAAAGTCGGGTGAATACAGTGTCAGTCAACGAATCCAATATTGAAGTTCAGGCGGATGCGCAATCGGCGTCTGGGGATGTCCTGGATGGGCAGGGCATGCCGCAGGTCGAGTGCGCGACCGCAGCAGGGAGAAATGCCCTTCGCCATCGTGATGGGAAAGACGCTTACGGAGTTCCCCAAGGATTTGTACATCCCCCCCCAGGCGCTGGCAGTATTCCTCGAAGCTTTCGAGGGTCCGCTGGATCTTCTTTTATATCTGATCAAGCGGCAGAATCTGGATATTCTGGAAATCGACGTTTCCCGTATTACAGAACAATATATGGAATACGTGGACCTGATGGACGCCATGCAGTTCGAACTGGCAGCGGAGTACCTGTTGATGGCCGCCATGCTGGCCGAAATCAAGTCGCGCATGTTATTGCCCCGCGCCACTGAGGCAGATGACGAGGAGGAGGATCCGCGCGCGCAGCTTATCCGTCGCCTGCAGGAGTACGAGCGGTTCAAGAAAGCGGCGGAAGATATTGAGGAGTTACCCCGTGTGGAGCGGGACACCTGGGTGGGCAGTGCCCAACTTCCCGGAATTGCATCGCTCGCGACCCGATCCGGAGGTGGATCTGCGCGAATTACTGTTGGCCCTGGGCGAGGTGTTGCGCAGGGCTGACATGTTTGCGAGCCACCATATTCAGCGCGAGGCGCTTTCCACCCGGGAGCGTATGAGCGAGGTGCTGGAGCGACTGGCTGGGCAGCAGTTTGTACCCTTTGTGTCCCTGTTCCGTGTGTCTGAGGGGCGCTTGGGAGTGGTGGTGACTTTCCTGGCATTAATGGAGCTCATCAAGGAAGCACTCGTGGAAATCGTGCAGGCCGAAAATTTTGGTCCTATCCACGTCAAGGCAAGGTCGGAATAGTATGTCGGAAACAGGGTTGGTGCAGATTATCGAGGGCGCTTTGCTGGCTGCTGGCAGGCCGCTTACCGTCGCGCAACTGGCGGAGTTGTTCGACGAGCACGAACGACCGGAAAATACAGCGATTCGCGATGCGCTCGACTGAGGCAGCGGCGCGCTGTGAAGACCGGGGTTTTGAACTGCAGGAAGTGGCCGGTGGTTTTCGTTTTCAGGTGCGCCAGTCACTCAGTCCCTGGGTGGTGCGCCTGTGGCATGAGCGCCCGCAAAAGTATTCCCGCGCCCTGCTGGAGACATTGGCCCTGATCGCCTACCGACAGCCTATTACGCGGGGCGAGATCGAGGAGATCCGCGGCGTCGCCGTCAGCACCAATATTATCAAGACCCTGCACGAACGCGAGTGGATACGCGTGGTGGGGCACCGGGATGTGCCGGGACGGCCTGCCATGTATGCCACCACGCGCCAGTTCCTGGACTACTTCAACCTGAAGAGCCTTGACCAGTTGCCCGCCCTCGCGGAAATTCGTGATCTGGAGACGCTCAACGCAGAACTGGGTTTTAGCGAGCCCCTGCCTGACCATGTTGGTGCCGGTGAGGACGGTCCAGGCTTGACCGTGGTCGGTGGCACCGAGCATAAACCAGCGATGGGTCAGGCCGGTGACAGTGCTGTCACGCTGTCTGAGGCCGCAGATGATCTTGAGTCCCGCGCGGCACAAGCGCAGGTTGCAGAGCGGGGTGATGTCGACCATGACTGAAGATTCCGATTCCGGCCTGGAGGATAACTATCCGGCCAGCGAGTCGGCCAAGCCCGAATCGCAGGCGTGAGCTGAGATGGCAAACAAGTCCGGCAGGGACTTGCCCAAGGCTAACGCGCAGCAGCCGAGCGCCGGACGGCAGGCCCGTTCCAGCGGCGGGAGAAAAGCTACAAAAGGTCCTGGCCCGCGCTGGCCTTGGCTCGCGCCGTGAAATGGAGCGATGGATCGAGGCCGGCAGAGTGGCGGTCAACGGCAAGGCCGCCCATCTGGGGATCGTGTAGAAGTACGCGATCGGCTGGCCGTCGATGGCAGGGCTACTCGAGCTGGCGCCGGCGCAGGAAGCTCGTTGTATTCTCTATCACAAGCCTCCCGCAGAGGTCTGTTCACGCAATGACCCTGAGGGTCGTCGCACGGTATTCGAGCGGCTGCCCAAACTGAAATCAGGTCGCTGGATTTCTATCGGCCGCCTGGATTTCAACACTTCCGGCCTGCTGCTGTTCACTACCGATGGCGAGCTGGCCAACGCATTGATGCACCCGTCCTCCAATATCGAGCGCGAATACATGGTGCGGGTGATGGGTGATGTGCAGGAGGATATGCTGCAGCGCATGCTGGAAGGTGTCATGCTGGAAGATGGCATGGCGCGCTTTACCGACATCCAGGAGATTGGCGGGGAGGGTATCAATCGCTGGTTTTGCGTGGTGCTCATGGAAGGCCGCAACCGCGAGGTGCGGCGCTTGTGGGAATCCCAGGGCTTGACCGTGTCACGGCTCAAGCGGGTGCGCTACGGCGAGGTGTTCATTCCGCCCAAGGTCAAACAGGGCCAGTGGATGGAGTTGGAGCGCGCGGAAGTCAAATCCCTGTACCGTATGGCAGCTCTGGCACCAAAAGAAATGCAACGCAGTACGCCCAAAGAGCGTGAAGTCATGGAACGCCAGTTTGGCAAGCGCCACGGCCGCGGCGCGGCCAGGAAAAGCGGCCGATCCTGACGGTCCGCCGGCCCCGCTAGCGGGCGTCAAATGCCCTGCCGGTGACGCCGGCGCTGTCATCCCCCATCAAAAAAAGATACGCCGGCATGATGTCCTGCGGCGCGGGATTGTTCGTCGGTGTTTCTGCCGGGTAGGCGGTCCTGCGCATGGCAGTATTGGTGGCGCGCGGATTGAGGCTATTGACGCGAATTCTTGAGGTATGCTCCAACTCGCTGGCCAGCACCTGCATGAAACCTTCGGTGGCAAACTTGGATACAGCATAGGCGCCCCAGTAGGCTTTGCCGGTGCGGCCCACGGTGGATGAGGTCATAATGATCGAAGCAAGCGGTGCCAGATGCAATAGCGGCAGCAGGTAGCGTGTCAGCAGGAACTGTGCGTTGACATTGACCTGCATGACTTCCAGCCAGCTGGCGTACCCGGCGTTGGCGATCGGGCGCCGGTCGCCCAGCAGCGCGGCATTGTGCAAAATGCCATCCAGGCAGGAAAATTCCTTGCCAAGGCTTGCCGCGAGGTTGGCATAGCTGTCTTCGGAGGCAGTGGACAAATCCATTTCTATAATGGCGGGCTTCGCTCCGCCAGCCGCCTCGATTTCATCGTACACGGCCTCCAGCTTGCTGCCCGTGCGGCCCAGGAGCAGTACCGTGGCGCCATATCCGGCGTAACTGAGTGCGGCGCTGCGCCCGATACCGTCGCCGGCGCCGGTGACCAGAATAGTCTTGCCCGCCAGTAGATTGGCACGGGGCAGGTAATTGGCGGGGATGCTCAGTACTGGTCATGCGATGTCCTGTTATTGCGGGCCCAGAATCAGTTCCAGCAGGTCGTCACTGCGCCGGGCCTGGGCATTGGCGCCCCAGCGCAGCGGGTCGTCACCCGGTTCGATGTAACCGTAGGCGGCGGCGATGGTATACATGCCCGCGCGTCGTCCCGCCTCAATGTCCCGCAGATGGTCACCGACATAGATCGCCTCGTGGGGGGCGCATTGCAGCTCGTGGCAGTTGCGGTACAGTGATTCCGGGTGCGGTTTGCGATTGCTGATGTCGTCCGGGCAGACCACGCTGCCCGGCGGTGGCTGTATATCCAGGCGCGCCAATAGTGGCTCCGTATAGGCCCGCGGTTTGTTGGTGGATATGCCCCAGGCAATTCCCCTTTCCTGCAAGCGGACCAGCAGCGCGGCAATGCCGGGGTAGGGCGAGGCCAGCGTGCCCAGCACCTGGCTGTAAAGCTCAAGCAACCGCAGGCGCTTGCTTTCGAACTCCGGCGCATCTTCATTTATGTCCAGACCCAGGCTGACCAGTGCCCGCGCGCCATTGGATACCGAGGCGCGTATGCGCTCGGGGTCCATGGCATCCAGGCCATGTTCTGCACGCAAGCGCTGTACCACGGGGATAAATTCATCGGCGGTATCGACCAGCGTGCCGTCCAGATCAAAGATGACGGCCCTCAGGGCACCGGGAAAGCCTGCGCGGGTTTGTTCCATCAGGCGGGCTTCAGCTGCGCGTACCATGTAGTTAACGCTGACATCCGCCTCGTCCAGTCGATAGCGTTTGGTCAGGGGATTGTAGGTCAGTCCTGTCATGCCCTCCAGCACCAGGCCGGCCTCGCGCAGCCAGCTGGCCAGCTCTGAGGGTTTGATGAACCTGGCGTATTCATGGGTGCCCGCCGGCAGCAGTTGCAAAATATGTTCGGCGCCCACGATGGCGAAGGCGAAGGACTTGGGATTGCGGTTGATGGTGGAAAAATACAGTGCGCCGCCGGGTTTTGCCAGCGCGGCGCAGGCGGCGATGACCTCCCCTGGTTCGGGTACATGTTCCAGCATTTCCAGGCAGCACACGATGTCGTAGGCTCCGGCTTCCTCTGCGGCCAGTTGCTCGGCGGTGGAATGGCGGTAGTCGACTATAACGCCCGACTCCAGTTGATGCAGTCTGGCCACGGCTAGTGGCGCTTCACCCATGTCGATACCGGTAACGACGGCGCCGCGCTGGGCCATGGCCTCCGCCAGGATGCCGCCACCACAGCCCACATCCACCAGGCGTTTGCCGGCGACGGGCGAATGCTGGTCGATGTAGTTGGCGCGCAGCGGATTGATATCATGCAGCGGCTTGAAATTCGCCGTTGCGATCCCACCAGCGCGAGGCAAGTGCCTCAAACTTGGCAATTTCCTGCGGGTCTACATTCAGGCTATCGGTCATTGTGCAGCGCCCGCTGTGTTAACAATGCGCTGTTGCCAGGCGCTGGTGCGCAGCATCAGTGCCGGCAGGTCAATTCGTGTGAGCTCGCGCTGCGCCATGACCAGTTCGCCGGCAATCCAGCTGTGGCTCACCTGGCTGCCGTTACAGGCATAGACCAACTGTGACAGCGGATGGTACAACGGCTGTGTCTCGGGACCACGCAGGTCAACGGCGATGAGATCGGCCTGTTTGCCGACTTCCAGGCTGCCGATACTGTCTTCCAGGCCCAGTGCCTTTGCGCCGTTGATGGTGGCCATGGCCAGAGTGTCTGCCGCCGGCAGTGCGGTTGCATCGCGCGTATGCAGTTTGGCCAGCAATGCCGCGGCTTTCATTTCCCCGAACATGTTGAGCCCATTGTTGCTGGCGGCGCTGTCCGTGCCCAGGGCGACATTCACGCCGCTGGCCAGCAGATCGCTGACCCGGCAGGTGCCGGAGGCCAGTTTCATATTGGATTGTGGGCAGTGCACGACGTGGGCGCCGGTTGCCGCGAGCAGGGCGATGTCCTGGTCGCCCAGATCCGTCATATGCACACACTGGGTCCTGGGGCCGAGCAATCCCAGGCGTTGCAGCGTATCCAGCGGACGTTCTCCATTCTGCTCCACCGCCTGCAGGACCTCGCCCGAGGTTTCGTGCAGGTGGATGTGTACCGCCGCATCCAGTTCCGCCGCGAGAGTCGCGATTTTTGCCAGATTGGCCTCGCACAGGGTGTAGGGCGCATGGGGCCCGAATACCACGGTCACCAGCGGGCTGTGCTTGAAGTCGTCGCGCAGGGCCAGGCCCTTGCTGATGTAGTCGTCCGCGTCCGAGGCCCCAGGCGGTGGGGAAGTCGAAAACAGGGAAGGTGATCTGGCAGCGCATACCCAGTCGCTGGGCGGTAGCGGCGCACACGTTGGGGAAAAAATACATATCACTGAAGGTAGTGGTGCCGGAGCGGATCATCTCGGCAATGGCCAGTTCAGTGCCATCGCCGACAAACTGCTCGCTGACATGGGCTCGCTCGGCAGGCCAGATATGTTGTTCCAGCCAGGGCATGAGCGGTTGATCGTCCGCGTAGCCGCGCAACAGGCTCATAGCGGCGTGTCCGTGACAATTAACCAGCCCCGGTAATAGCACTTGCCCGGGTAACTCCAGTACATGCCGCGCCTCAATGGACTCTGCTTCCGCCCTTGGCAGCACAGCCGCAATGCGATCCCCGGCCAGTGCAATGCTGTAGTTTTCCAGCACCACGCCATGAGGTAGCACGGGAACAATCCAGTCGGGATGGATCAGGGTGTCTGCCGTTATTTGCTGCGGTTTCATGGCGCTTTTTTCCTGTTTCCCTGAACGCCTGTATACGCTCGATGACGGCCCGTCGGTCCCTCGTTCAGGAGGATCCGAGGAGTTCGCGCGAAAGTATAACCATAAATAGGGCGATCCTGCCCCAATGGCCTTGATTTTCTTCAAAAACATGGCGAGAAGGGTGTAAGTTCCCGTATAATCTGCGCTTTGATTTCGGGGCTGCGCAGGGTGAAATCTGTCGCTGTAAAGAGTCCTTGCAAGAGACTCAATCACTGTCCTGAAAGTGCGCTCGCAGCCAGTCAAGGAAGTCGTAGTAAATGGGTGAAATAGCCAAAGAAATCCTTCCCGTCAATATCGAAGACGAGATGAAGAAGTCCTATCTGGATTACGCCATGAGCGTGATCGTTGGTCGGGCTTTGCCGGATGTGCGAGACGGACTGAAGCCCGTACACAGGCGCGTGCTGTTCGCGATGAACGAGCTCAACAACGACTGGAACAAGGCCTACAAAAAGTCCGCCCGTGTGGTGGGAGATGTGATCGGTAAGTACCACCCCCATGGTGACTCTGCGGTATACGATACCATCGTACGTATGGCCCAGCCTTTCTCCCTGCGCTACATGCTGGTGGATGGCCAGGGTAACTTCGGCTCGGTCGACGGCGACTCCGCAGCTGCCATGCGCTATACCGAGATACGCATGCGCAAGATCGCGCACGCCATACTGGCCGATCTCGACAAGGAAACTGTCGACTTTGTCGACAACTACGATGGTACCGAGCGTATACCTGCGGTCATGCCCACCCGGGTGCCCAACCTGCTGATAAACGGCTCCTCGGGCATCGCGGTGGGTATGGCCACCAATATCCCGCCGCACAACCTGACCGAGGTCGTCAGTGCTTGCCTGGCGTTGATTCGCAACCCCGACATCACCGTTGATGAGTTGATGGAACACATCCCCGGGCCTGACTTTCCCACCGCCGGGATTATCAATGGCCGTGCCGGCATCATTCAGGCCTATCGCACCGGCCGCGGCCGTATTTATGTGCGGGCGCGTGCGGAAGTGGTCCAGGATGAGAAGCGCGGCAAGGATATTATCCTCATCCACGAGCTGCCCTACCAGTTGAACAAGGCGCGCCTGATCGAGCGCATCGCCGAACTGGTGAAGGAGAAAAAGATAGAGGGCATCACCGAACTGCGCGACGAATCCGACAAGGATGGCATGCGCGTGGTGATCGAGCTGCGCCGCGGCGAGATTGGCGATGTGGTGCTTAACAATTTATATGCCCAGACCGGAATGCAGTCCGTGTTTGGCATCAATATGGTGGCCCTGGTCGATGGCCAGCCGAAAATCCTGAATCTCAAGGAGATACTGGAAGCCTTTATCCGTCACCGTCGCGAGGTGGTGACGCGACGCACTGTCTATCTCTTGCGCAAGGCTCGCGAACGCGGCCATATCCTGGAAGGCCTGGCCATTGCCCTGAGCAATATCGATCCGATCATCGCCCTGATCAAGGCCTCACCCAGTTCCACGGAAGCCAGGGAAAAACTGCTGGCGCAAGCCTGGGAGCCGGGTGATGTCACCGGGATGCTGGAGCGCGCCGGTAGCGATGCCTGTCGCCCGGATGAACTGGAGCCGCAGTACGGCATGCACGATGGCAAATACCACCTGTCGCCGGTGCAGGCCCAGGCCATCCTGGAGTTGCGCCTGCACCGCCTGACCGGACTGGAGCATGAGAAACTGCTGAACGAATACCAGGAGCGGTTGCGCGAAATTGCGGATTTCCTCGATATCCTTAGCGACCCCGAGCGCCTCAAGCTGGTAATCCGCGAGGAACTGGAAGAAATTGTCGCCGAGTACGGCGATGAGCGCCGCACCGAAATTACCGCATCCCAGCATGACCTGACCGTGGAGGACCTGATCACGGAGGAGGACCGGGTGGTCACTATCTCACATGGCGGATACGCCAAGACCCAGCCGCTGAGTGACTACCAGGCCCAGCGCCGTGGTGGTACGGGCAAAGTCGGCGACGGCGGTCAAGGACGAAGACTTTGTCGAGCACCTGTTGATCGCCAGTACCCACGCCACCATCCTGTGCTTCTCCAATCTGGGTAAAGTGTACTGGCTCAAGGTGTACCAGATTCCGCTGGCGGGCCGTAATTCCAGGGGTCGCCCCATGGTCAACCTGCTGCCGCTGGAGGAGGGCGAGCGGGTAACGTCTATTTTGCCGGTGGAGGAGTACGCCGAGGGCCACTATATTTTCATGGCCACCGCCAACGGCACTGTAAAGAAAACGGCTCTGATGGATTTTGCCCGCCAGCGCAGCGTGGGTTTGCGCGCCCTGCAACTGGATGAGGGCGATGTACTCGTTGGCACGGCAGTTACCACAGGCGATTGCGATGTCATGCTGTTCAGCAGCGAGGGCAAGGCAGTGCGGTTCAGTGAGGCCGATGTGCGGGCGATGGGTCGCACCGCCCGCGGCATACGCGGGATTCGCCTTGGCGAAGGGCACAGCATGATCTCCCTTATTATCCCGCAGGCCCAGGGAATGGTCCTGACGGTGAGCGAGAACGGCTATGGCAAGCGCACCCACCTTGAGGAGTTTCCCACCAAGGGTCGCGGCGGCAAGGGTATGATTGCCATGTCGACCAGTGCGCGCAATGGCAGAATGGTCGGTGCCGTGCAGGTCTTCGAGGGAGATGAACTGATGCTCATCTCCAATCAGGGCACCCTCGTCAGAACCCGCACTGACGAAGTGTCAATCCTCGGTCGCAATACGCAGGGTGTGCGCGTGATTCGCACCAAGGAGGGCGAGAGCCTGGTGGGTGTGCAGCGCATCGATGAACCCGTCTGCCGAGTCAGTAGCAGAAAATGAAACCGAAGAAGGCGCCGCAGAATAACGCGCCTTTCCCGCAAGCCCTTAGGAAGCAAGTAATATGACGCGTTGTTACAACTTTTGCGCCGGGCCGGCATCGCTGCCGGAATCGGTTCTGGAAATTGCCCGCGACGACATGCTGGAATGGCATGGCAAGGGGCTGTCCCTGATGGAAATGAGCCACCGCAGTCCTGAAGTGGTGGGTGTGGCACAGCACGCCGAGCAGACCCTGCGCAGCTTGCTGGGCATCTCGGACGATTATGCCGTGTTGTTCCTGCAGGGCGGCGCGAGCACGCAGTTTTCCGCAGTGCCGCTCAATCTGCTGGGCGACAGGCGCAGTGCGGATTATGTAAATACCGGAGAATGGTCCAAGAAGGCGATAGAGGAAGGGCGGCGTTACGGTGAGGTAAACGTTGTGGCCAGTTCCAAGGACACCAACTTTGCCACTATTCCGCCGCAGCAGCAGTGGCAGTTGGGCTCTGATGCGGCCTACCTGCACTACACGCCTAACGAAACCATCGGCGGTGTGGAGTTCTTCTGGACTCCGCAGGTGGAGGTGCCGCTGGTGGCAGATATGTCCTCCACCATTCTTTCACGTCCGATTCAGGTAAGCGAGTTCGGCGTAATCTACGCCGGTGCCCAAAAAAATATCGGGCCGGCTGGTCTCACCCTGGTGATTGTGCGCCGTGACCTGTTGGGTCGGGCCCATGCCATGTGCCCCGCCATGTTGAACTGGAAGATCGCTGCTGACAACGACTCCATGTACAACACGCCGCCAACCTTCGCGCTGTACCTGGCGGCACTGGTATTTGATTGGCTGGTGGAGCAAGGCGGCCTTGACGCCATGGAAACGCTGAATCGCCGCAAGGCGCAGAAGCTGTATGCGGCGATTGATGGCAGTGATTTTTACGCCAATCCGGTGGAACTTCCCAGCCGCTCCCTGATGAATGTGCCATTCACCCTGGCGGATGCCGATTTGGATAAGCAATTTCTCAAGGAATCAGAGGCGGCGGGCCTGTTGAATCTTAAGGGTCATCGCTCGGTGGGCGGGATGCGCGCCAGTCTCTACAATGCAGTGAGTGAGGCGGCCGTGGATGCCCTGATCGCCTTTATGCAGGATTTTGAACAACGCAACGGTTAAGTTTCGCTTATGGCAGACACCAGGGATCTAGATCAGGTCAGGGCAGACATCGACGCCATTGACCAGGACATCCAGGCGTTGATCAATCGCGGGCAGAGTGTGCGCAGCGTGTTGCTGCCATAAAACTGGCTGAGGTAATGGCAGCGCGTGAACGTGGTGACGCAGGGACCGAGGTGGTGTATTACCGCCCGGAGCGTGAAGCACAGGTATTGCAGCGCATTATCAGTCGCAATTCCGGACCACTGGACGGCGCCAGCGTGGCCTATATTTTCCGCGAAATCATGTCGGCCTGTCTCGCCCTTGAAAAGCCGCTGCAAGTCGCTTACCTGGGCCCCGAAGGTACTTTTACCCAAGGGGCGGCTATCAAGCATTTCGGTCACGCGGCTATCTGCGTGCCACAAGCGACCATTGACGCAGTGTTCTCGCAGGTGGAGTCCGGGGAGTGCAATTACGGCGTGGTGCCCGTGGAGAATTCAACCGAGGGCATGGTCAGTCACACGCTCGACAACTTCATGGATTCATCCCTGAAGATTTCCGGTGAGGTGGAGATGCGAATAGTCCACCATTTGCTGGTGGCTGCGAATACTCGAGAAGAGAATATTACGCGTATTTGTGCGCACCAGCAGGCGCTTGCCCAGTGTCGCAACTGGCTGGACAAACATTGGCCCCACATAGAGCGTGAAGCGGTCAGTAGTAATGGGGAAGCGGCACGCATGGCGTCGCAACTGCCCGGTGTGGCGGCGGTGGCCGGCGATATGGCAGCGGAGCTGTACCAACTGGAGAAGCTGGCGACCCACATTGAAGACTATGCCGATAACACTACCCGTTTTCTGATAATCGGACGTGAGGAAGTACCACCCAGCGGTCGCGACAAGACCTCTATCATCGTGTCCAGTCGCAATAAACCAGGAGCTCTGTTCGCCTTGCTGGAGCCCTTCAGGCGCGGCAATGTCAGCTTGACCCGTATCGATACCCGACCTTCGCGCACCGAGAAGTGGGCCTATGTATTTTTTATCGAGTTCGAAGGCCATTTACAGGACGAGAAAATTGCCGCGATCATGGCGGAACTGGAAGAGCAGTCCATCATGCTAAAGCCCCTGGGATCCTACCCCCAGGCGTTGCTGTAGGAATGCTGTGACTTACGCTACTGGCAATCTTGTTATTGTCGGTTTGGGACTCATAGGCGGGTCGCTGGCCGGAGCACTGCGCGCTAGTGGTTTCAGCCAGCGGTTTATTGGCTATGGACATCGGGAACCATCTCTACAGCGTGGTGTGGAGTTGGGTGTCATAGACGAGTTCACACTCGACCTGGACGAGGCTGTGGAGCGGGCGGATATCCTGGTGATCTGCACACCCACACTGACCGCTGGCCGGATGCTGGAACAAATCTTGCCTCGACTGTCGGGGCGTGCCGGTGGACCGGTGTTGACCGATGTGGCCAGCGTGAAGGGCAGCCTGCGCGATGCGGCGATAGCAGTGGCCGGAGCAATGCCGCCGCAACTCGTGTTGGGTCATCCCATCGCCGGGTCAGAACACAGCGGTGTGGACGCTTCCAGCGCCGACCTGTTCGTAAATCACCGGGTGATCCTCACGCCAGTTGCCGGTAATGACCCGGCAGCAGTGGAGTTGGTGCGGTCCATGTGGGTGAGTGCCGGTGCCGATGTGGTCGATATGACCGTGGAGCAGCACGACGCCGTGCTCGCGGCGACCAGCCACCTGCCTCATCTGCTGGCCTATACACTGGTGGATGCACTGTCTTCGTCGGATGCCAGCGATGATATATTTCGCTGTGCTGCGGGCGGTTTTCGGGATTTTACCCGAATCGCGTCCAGCGATCCGGTTATGTGGCGCGATATCGCCATTGCCAACAAAACCGCGCTGCTGGAGTCCATCGATTTGTTTAGTGAGCACCTGAACCGTATGCGCGCCGCGGTGCAGGATGCGAACGCGGACGAGTTGCTCAACACTTTCACTCGGGCCAAACGTGCCCGTGATGAATTCGCTGCCTTGTTGGCCCAGCGCAGCGGGCGAAAAATACCCTAAGGTTCAAACGATATGCAATTCAAGCTACTGCCCGGAGGTGCCCTTAGGGGCGAGGCCAGAGTCCCGGGGGATAAATCCATTTCCCACCGCGCCATTATGCTCGGTGCCCTGGCCCACGGTACCACGAACGTCAACGGATTCCTGGAAGGCGAAGACGCTCTGGCTACTCTGGCAGCGTTTCGCGCCATGGGGGTTGAGATCGTGGGCCCACAGAATGGCAGTGTTACGATTCACGGAGTTGGACTGCACGGCCTGAAAGCCCCGACCAAGCCTCTGGACCTGGGCAATGCAGGTACCGGTATGCGCCTGATGTGTGGCCTGCTGGCCGGCCAGACCTTTGATAGTGAACTTACCGGGGATGCCTCGCTGCGCAGTCGTCCCATGGGTAGGGTAATTGACCCCCTGACCAGGATGGGAGCCAGCATCCAATCTGCCGCGGGCGGCAGGCCGCCCCTGTCGATTCGCGGCGGACAGCGGCTGCGGGGAATTCATTATGACCTGCCCATGGCCAGTGCCCAGGTCAAGTCCTGCGTGCTGCTGGCGGGTTTGTACAGCGAGGGCCGTACCTCGGTCACCGAGCCTGCTCCCACCCGTGACCATACGGAGCGTATGTTGCGGGGCTTTGGTTATCAGGTGCAGTGTGACAAGGGTGTGATCTCGCTGCATGGGGGTGGCACTCTCAGGGCTTGCGATATTGATATCCCTGCCGATATATCCTCGGCTGCCTTTTTTCTGGTCGCGGCGAGTATTGCCCCCGGCTCAGACCTGCTGCTGACGCATGTGGGCATCAATCCCACGCGTATCGGTGTCGTTAATATTTTGCAGTTGATGGGAGCGGATATCACCTTCCACAATCGGCGGGAAGTCGGCGGGGAGCCCGTCGCCGATATTCGTGTGCGGAGCGCGCCGCTGCGGGGTATCGAGATACCTATCGAACAGGTGCCGCTGGCTATTGACGAGTTTCCTGCTCTGTTTATCGCCGCTGCGTGCGCCGAAGGGCGTACGGTATTGCGTGGCGCCGAAGAGCTGCGCGTCAAGGAAAGTGATCGCATTGCCGCTATGGCAGAGGGCTTGAGTACCTTGGGCGTATGCAATGAAATGCTGGAGGACGGCATTATCATCGAGGGTGGTAACATCGGCGGCGGCGTCATCCATACCTATCATGACCACCGCATCGCCATGTCCTTTGCCATCGCTGCCCTGCGTGCCGCAGATGAAATCACTGTGCTGGACTGCGACCACGTGGCCACCTCTTTCCCGGGCTTTGACACACTCGCGCGTGGTCTTGGCCTGCACATCAGTGCGGTAGCTGGGTTAGGCATTGGTGGCTAGCGTGCCGGTGATCACTGTCGATGGCCCCTCCGGAGCAGGTAAGGGGACTATCAGTTATATGCTTGCAAAGCACCTTGGCTGGCACCTGCTGGACAGTGGTGCCCTGTATCGCGTAACTGGTCAGGCCTGTGTGATTGAAGGTGTAAGCTGGGACGACCACCCGGCTGTAGCTGAGGTGGCCAGGCATCTGGATGTGACTTTCTCCCTCGCGGCTAATGGTGAAATGCTGGTGGCCTGCAAAGGTATAGATGTGAGCGCGGCTATTCGCACTGAAGAGGGTGGGCGCGGCGCATCCACCGTGGCGGCGATACCGGCCGTGCGCGAGGCTCTGCTACAGCGGCAGCGCGAGTTCAGGCAGCCGCCAGGACTGGTGGCCGATGGGCGCGACATGGGCACTGTGGTGTTCAGCGATGCTCCGCTCAAATTGTTCCTCACGGCCAGCGCCTCCGAGCGCGCGGAGCGGCGCTATAAGCAGTTGATTGCAAAGGGGGAAAGTGTTAGTCTCGCCCGCCTTCTTGAGGATATCAGGGAGCGGGACGACCGCGACAGAAACCGCGAAATCTCCCCGCTGGTTCCCGCAGAAGACGCCATCGTCATCGACAGCAGCGCCACTCCCATCACTGATGTGTTTGCGCGGGTGATGCACGAAGTGAAGAAAAAAGGTCTTATCTAGCCGCCATTGGCGCTTAACTCCTTTTAAAGAGCTTTTAATGCTGTTTTTTCCACCGAATCCAGTCAGGGTGGGGAGGGCGGTTTATTCTGGATGACCCGCGCCGGCTGGAGGCGCGGTAGAGACAGGTAACTGTCTCGATCAATTTATACAGGTACTGTGCAATGAGCGAATCCTTCGCCGAACTATTTGAAGAGAGTCTGAAAACCGTCGATATGCAGCCCGGTGCGATTGTCACTGGTGTTATTATCGACATCGATAACGAGTGGGTCACCGTACATGCGGGACTGAAATCCGAAGGGGTAATCCCTCGCGACCAGTTTATTGATGCCAATGGCAAATGCACCCTGAGCATCGGCGACGAAGTGCAGGTTGCGCTGGAGGCCGTGGAAGACGGTTTTGGTGAAACCAAGCTGTCTCGCGAAAAGGCGAAGCGCTCCGAGTCCTGGAAAGAACTGGAAGCTGCACACGAGGCCAACGCAGTGGTTATCGGTGTTATCAACGGCAAGGTCAAGGGTGGTTTTACCGTGGATATCAATACCATTCGTGCATTCCTCCCGGGATCGCTGGTGGATGTTCGACCGGTGCGTGAAACCGTACACCTGGAAGGCAAGGAACTCGAATTCAAGGTCATCAAGCTGGATCAGAAGCGCAATAACGTGGTGGTTTCGCGCCGCGCTGTCATGGAAGCGGCCAACAGCGTCGAGCGCGATGCGTTGCTGGAATCCCTGCAGGAAGGTATGGCTGTCAAGGGTATTGTGAAGAACCTGACCGACTACGGCGCGTTTGTGGACCTGGGCGGAGTCGACGGCCTGTTGCACATTACCGACATGGCGTGGAAGCGCATCAAGCATCCTTCCGAGATCGTGGAAGTGGGCCAGGAAATTGATGTCAAGATTCTCAAGTTTGACCGCGAGCGCAATCGTGTGTCATTGGGGTTAAAGCAACTCGGTGAAGATCCCTGGTTGGAAATTACCGGTCGTTACCCCGAAGGCAGCCGCGTCAAGGCGAAAATCACCAATCTCACCGACTATGGCTGCTTTGCGGAGCTGGAAGAGGGTGTCGAAGGTCTGGTGCACGTGTCGGAGATGGATTGGACCAACAAAAATGTTCATCCTTCCAAGATCGTCAACCTGGGCGATGAGTTGGAGGTGATGGTGCTCGATATCGATGAAGAGCGTCGTCGTATCTCCCTGGGCATCAAACAGTGCCAGCAAAATCCCTGGGATGCTTTTGCGTCACAGTACAGCAAGGGCGCCAAAATTTCCGGTAACATCAAGTCAATTACTGATTTCGGTATCTTTATCGGTTTGGAAGGCAACATAGACGGCCTTGTACACTTGTCCGACATCAGCTGGAACGAACCCGGTGAGGAAGCCGTTCGCAACTACAAGAAGGGCGACGAGATTGAGACGGTTATTCTGTCCATCGACCCTGAGCGCGAGCGTATTTCCCTTGGCATCAAGCAGCTGGAAGGTGACCCTTTCGGTAACTACGTTGCTGAAAATGATCGCGGTGCGATTGTTTCCGGTGAGGTCGTGGCAGTGGATGCCAAGTCGGTGACTGTAAAATTGGCGGAGGATGTTGAAGGCATTTTGAAGGCTTCCGACATCAGCCGTGAAAAGGTTGAAGACGCCCGCAATTCCTTCAAAGTCGGCGATACCGTCGAAGCCAAGATCATCTCGGTTGATCGCAAGAGTCGCGGCTTGGCCCTGTCCATCAAGGCCAAGGACTTTGATGATGAGAAGGAAGCAGTGAAGTCCCTGAAGGAGTCCGAGCACGAAACGGCTTCACCAGGTACTATCGGCGATCTGATCAAGGCGCAGATGGGCGAACAGTAGCCATCCGAATGAGCTGCGGCTCCCTAAAGGGCTCACCTCAGGTGGGCCCTTTTTTGTTTCTGCTCGTTAAATAGTGGAAGCCGCGTCGATTTGAGTACCAGTTTTCCGTTATAAAATAACGAGTTGCGAAAAATGCTAACAGGGTACACAATACGACTTTATTATTGATCGCGACCATAAAAACACCTCGGCAGGGGGCTGTATGACCAAAAGTGAACTGATCGAGGCGATCCTGTCCCGACAGAGCCAGTTGTCTTCGAAGGATGTCGAACTGGCGGTAAAGACTATTCTTGAACATATGTCGCAGGCGCTGGCCAATGGCGAACGGATTGAGATTCGTGGCTTTCGGTAGTTTCTCACTGCATTTTCGGGAGCCCCGGCGTGGCCGCAACCCCAAGACCGGAGATTCTGTTGAACTCAAAGGCAAGAATGTTCCCCATTTCAAGCCGGGCAAGGATCTGCGTGAGCGGGTAAATATGAGGCTGCAATCGGAGCTTTAGACTTGTTCTGTGAATCCCAGACGGTATGATCGAAAGGTCATGCCGTTTTTTTTAACCTTCTGTTAGGGACTTGGACCATTTGATGAAACTTCTACGCAAACTTCTCACAGTTCTGATAGTACTCGTCACGCTCGTCGTAGGTGTGTTATTCGCTCTACAAAACACTACACCAGTACCACTGGATCTCCTCGTGTACACCTTTGGGCCACAAAGCATTGCTCTGTGGATTCTTGTTGCCTTCGTGCTTGGGGGACTGTTAGGGATGATTGCCTCTGCGGCTATCCTGGTTCGCACACAAGCAACTCTGGGTTCGTGCAGGCGGCAGTTGGACCGGACCTTGACGGAACTCAGCAAGTTGCGCAGCGAGAGTCCGGTTGCAGGCGCTTCGTGACGACACCGATCATCGTCGCGCTGGATTATCCGCTGGCGCCAGCGGCGCTGGATCTTGCGCAGCGTCTATCACCTGCATTGTGTCGGTTGAAGGTGGGCAAGGAGCTGTTTACCAGCAGCGGTCCTGCATTAGTGGAAAAATTGCAGCACATGGGCTTCGAGGTGTTTCTTGATCTGAAGTTCCACGATATTCCCAACACGGTTGCCGGAGCGGTTCGTGCCGCTGCA
Source organism: uncultured Gammaproteobacteria bacterium (assembly GCA_963844975.1). GTDB lineage: Bacteria > Pseudomonadota > Gammaproteobacteria > Pseudomonadales > Halieaceae > Marimicrobium. The sequence goes on from CAWJQO010000022.1 coordinate 40,291, forward strand.
GAACTCGGTGTCTGGATGGTGAATGTACACGCCTGCGGCGGACGCAGGATGATGGTGGCGGCAGCGGAGGCCATTGCCGCCTATTCCCAAAGGCCTTTATTGATTGGGGTGACCGTGCTCACCAGCATGTCGGAGGAGGACTTACTGGAACTGGGTTATAGCGAGTCCTCACATGAGCGGGTAATGCGCTTAGCGGATCTGGCAGCGGACAGTGGACTGGACGGCGTGGTGTGCTCTGCGCAGGAGGCGACGGCATTGCGCCAGGCGCAGGGTAGTGAGTTCTGTCTGGTTACTCCGGGCATACGCCTGGTCGGTGATGATCCGGCAGATCAGCGCCGAGTGGTTGCTCCCGCGGATGCGCTGGCTATGGGGTCTGATTACCTGGTCATAGGCCGCTCAATCACGGCCGCTGCCGATCCGCTGCAGGCACTGCAACGGATTCACCGGGAACTTCGACCAACGCCGTAACATCAAATGCGGTCGCGTTGCCCCACCAATGCCAAATCACTGCTAGACTTTTTTACGGTACGGATGCCTGCAAGGATGCAGTTAACCAATATGGAGATTACATTATGACCGATTCCCATGTGATACAAACAAATACCCGGGCTGCCATGGCGGCACGGGATATCCTCTCGTTCAAACCTCGAGGTGCAGTTACCGCCTTGAGCCTGATGCTAGTGCTCGGTGCTGGCTTGCTCGCTGGCAGTTCGTCCGTGCATGCACAGGCGCAAAAGTCAGCCGCAATGCCCGCAGTAGCGCCTGCAGTAAAGCCTGCAGAACTGACGTGGCCCGGGTGAATATTAACACTGCCGATGCGCAGACCCTGGCGGCCACTCTCAAGGGTGTGGGTGAAACCCGAGCGATGGAGATCGTGCGCTATCGCGAGGCCTATGGCCCCTTTGCCTCTGCTGAAGAACTCACAGAGGTAAAGGGGATCGGAAAATCCACGCTTGATATGAACCGCGAAGTAATAACACTGGAATAAGCCAACCGCATCCGTATTATTAGGGGGCTATTGCCCCCTTTTTCACAACAGTGATTCAGTTTCGTGAAATGTTTAGTCAGCGGTGCTACCGGATTTATCGGTCGCCAGCTATGCCAGCAACTTGTAGCTCGCGGTGACACGGTCATTGCATTGAGCAAAAACGGAGCGCCACTGGATAGTGGGGAGCCATCGCTGGCGCTTGATCTGGCCGTAAGTGATCCCGATGTTGAATTGCTGCGGGGAGTAGATGTTTTTTTTCATCTGGCCGGTATTGCTCACCGACAGGAGCGGGAGTCGGCGTACGAGGCATTGAATTATCTGGCGACAGTGCGCCTTGCCCGGTTGGCGTCCGCCGCCGGTATCCGATGTTTCATTTTTCTTAGCAGCGTAAAAGCAATGGGGCCGCCCCCTTCTCCTGCTGTGCGTGCAGAAAGCGCGTGTACTCAGCCAGTGGATGCCTACGGGCGTTCCAAGTGGCAGGCGGAACGTGCGCTGCAGGAGCAGTTCTCGAAGGACCGGATGGCAGTTGTGATTGTGCGCCCCGCGCTGGTTTACGGGGCTAATGCCAAAGGTAATCTACAGATGCTCGCTACCGCTGTGCGCTGGGGTTTGCCCAGACCTCCGGAGGGCGGCATCCGTTCCATGATTGCGCTTGATGATCTGGTCGAACTGCTTTGCGTCATAGCACGGCGCCCGCCACCGTCGGGGGTGCACACTTGGATAGCTTGTGGCATCGACAGTTATAGCACACAAGCTATCTACGACCTGTTGCGTGAAGCCAATGGCAAGGGCCGGGGGATTGGCTGGTTGCCGCGCTGGGTGTGGCGAGCGGGCGCACAGTCTACTGGACATGGCATTCGGTCGCCGTGACGAATCTACCTACGATAAGTTATTCGCTACTGAGCAATACAGCAATGCGGCAGTGTTGAGGGACACGGACTGGCAGCCCCGCATCAGGTTGGAGGATGTGATCGGACAAATTGCCAGAGTCGGTAGTGCTGGCTCGTGACGGCAGTACTGATCACTTTGCTGCTTTCGGCTATATTTTGCGGCCTCTATCAGCAGTTTGCCCAAGCCCGTCAATTTCTCGATGTGCCCAATGAGCGCAGTTCACATCTGCATCCGACTCCCAGTGGCGGCGGGGTTGCACTGCTATCGGCGTTTACGTTGGGGCTGCTGTTGTCGGCAATGGCTTTATGGTGCATGGGATGAATCATTCGTCACGCTGGCTGTTGCTGCCCTGGTCCTGATGGTGTTGGGTGTTATCGACGATCTGCAGGGCTTGTCGGTGCGACTGCGCCTGGTGCTGTATAGCGTGGTTTGCCTATTGCTGGCTGCATTTATATTGCATGGTGTGGAGACAGAAAGTACGTTGCGAGCTTGGGCACTGGTGCTGCTTGCGGCGCTTGCCCTGCTGTGGGCTCTCAATCTGTATAATTTTATGGATGGTATTGACGGTCTCGCCGCGCTACAGACGGTGCTGGCCTGCTGCGGCGCGGCATTGTTGTCCTGGGTAACCGGACATGGTGGTCACTATGCCCTCTTTTGCCTTCTTCTCGCGGCAGCACATTGCGGCTTTCTGGTCTGGAATTATCCTCCGGCTCGACTTTTTATGGGAGATGCCGGCAGTGTGCCTACCGGTTTTTTACTGGCTGCGCTCGCACTCATCGGGGCGCAGCAGGGGCTGCTCAATCCGTTTTGTTGGTTCGTACTTTTGGCGGTTTTTATCACTGATGCGACCTGGACGTTGGCGTGGCGAATGGTCTCTGGACAGTCCTTCACTCAGCCCCACCGGTCGCATGCCTACCAACGTTTGAGCCGATACTGGGGTTCGCACTTGAGAGTGGACATGCTGTTATTGGCGATAAACACGTTGTGGCTGCTTCCGCTTGCCTCTGCGGTGCAAATATGGCCTGATCGCAGCCTATTTTTGGTAATTTTGGCATACCTTCCCCTGCTATGCGGAATGGCGAAAATTGGTAGATTGGCGTAGACTTCACGTCGGCTCGGGTAAGCGTGGACTACCGAGTAATGAGCCGGTTATAGCCTTGAGAACAAGGAGGGGACTTGCTGAATCGTCCAGGCAACTTCATGTCGCGTTCTGCTGCCGATTTCATCGGAAGCTATCGGGATATCCTCCAAAAAGTTGTTGAGCTTCCTCGCAATGTAAAGCAGGCCTGCCTGCTACTCCTTGATATGTTGTATGTAACTGCGGCAATGTGGTCTGCGGTGGCTCTGCGCTATGGGCATGTCAATTTCCATTTGGGTCCCGTGGAGTATCGCCTGTGGCGTGGTAACTATTGGTGTCAGTGCGGTAGTTTTTTTGCGCCTGGGGTTGTACCGCGCCGTTATCAGGTTCATGGGGCAGCAGGCCATCTGGGCCATTATTAAGGCAGCGGGTTACTCCACGCTCATTTTGGGGGCCACTGTCTTTTTTGCCAGGGCGGAAGTGCCGCGATCTACTCCTTTTATCTACTGGGTATTGCTCCTGGTAGGTATCGGCGGTACAAGACTGGTGGTACGAGCATATTACCATGCCAAGTTTACTGCCCAATCCGAGAATGTGATTATCTACGGTGCTGGGCAATCCGGCCGGCAACTGCTGCATGCCCTGCACCATGCTGAGCAGTATCATCCGGTGATTTTTGTCGACGATGATCGCTATTTACAGCGCTCGATAATCAATGGTCTGCAGGTTGCGCGGCCGGAAGATATAGAACAGTTGATCGTGCAGCACGATATCACTCAGGTGTTACTGGCGATTCCCTCGGCCTCGCCGGAACGGCGCAAGGAAATAATCAATTCCCTGGTTGGCCTTCCCGTCTATGTGCGTACAGTGCCTACGATCAATGAATTGCTTGCCGGGGAAGCCAGCGTTAACCAGATACGGGATATTGATCTGGACGAACTGCTGGGCAGAGAGCCGGTGCCGCCGCATCCTGAGTTGATCGAGCGTTGTATCACCGACAAGGTGGTGATGGTGACCGGTGCTGGGGGATCCATCGGCGCAGAGTTGTGTCGGCAGATAATCCGCTCGGAACCGCAGGAATTGATACTATTGGATAATTCCGAGTACGCTCTGTACAGCATTGAGCGAGAGTTGCGCGAATCCATGCATGGCCTGGGGCTGCAGGTGGAACTCGTAGCTCTGTTGGGTTCGGTGCAGGATCAGAATCGCCTGGAGAATATTTACCGCACATTTGAAGTGCGTACGGTCTATCACGCTGCAGCCTATAAGCATGTACCTCTGGTGGAGTACAACATTGCCGAGGGTGTCGCCAATAATGTCTTTGGTACATGGTATGCAGCCGAGGCGGCGCGCAAGGCTGGGGTTGAGACCTTTGTGCTGGTCTCTACAGACAAGGCGGTGCGTCCCACCAATATCATGGGGGCATCCAAACGACTGGCCGAAATGATATTGCAAGGGCTGGCCCAGCAGAATACATCCACTCGATTTTGCATGGTGCGATTTGGTAATGTTCTTGGTTCTTCCGGATCAGTTGTGCCACTGTTTCGGCAACAGATTAAGGAGGGTGGCCCCGTGACGGTGACGCACCCGGATGTGTCCCGCTATTTCATGAGCATCCCGGAGGCGGCCCAATTAGTGCTGCAGGCGGGGGCGATGGGTACTGGTGGTGATGTATTTGTACTGGACATGGGTGAGCCGGTGCGCATTGTGGATCTGGCGAAGCGCATGATTAGACTCAGTGGCTACGAGATGAGTCATGACGCCCATGTAGGCGAGCATATTGAAATTGAATTTATCGGATTGCGCCCCGGAGAAAAGCTGCACGAGGAGTTGCTGCTAGGAACCAAGGTGGCCGGTACGGGGCATCCCATGATCATGCGCGCAGAAGAGGAGTGTTTACCCTACAGCCAGATCCAGAGACTGCTCGCGAAATTGAGACGCTATTGTGACACCCTCGACTGCGCGGGTATCAGTTCGGTGTTGAGTTCGGCTGTGAGCGGTTTCGGTGACCATCAGGTTCGCTATGACCACATGTGGAAAAGGCAGGGTAAACTGATTGCCATAGATTCCACTGCGGTTTCTAACGTTAAGGAATTGTTCCCGGATAATTCCTGATATCTTCACTGATGGATTGTTAAGCGCACCCGCTGCGCGCTCCTCAATCTCAGTTATCGTGATCATCCACCACGTCGACTTGTCCTGTCAGGCGTCGCCTGATGTGGGACCAGGACATCCCGGCAGCAAGAATCAGCGATAGTACCAGCAGGATGATCCAGGTAATTGCCGTAGTCGAATCAGGGTGGAGCAGGCCGATGTCGATCAACCACCAGATCACGCAGCCAAAGAGTGCGCCCCCGAGAACGATGCCCAGCAAGCCCAGAGAGTCCAGGGTAGCCTTAAGAAAGACGATCCAGGCTATCAATAGCACCACACCTGCCAACGCTATGACCGGGCCAATCTCAGTACCCTTACCCCAAATCCAATTGAAATAGCAATATTCTGAGGGGTTATAGGTCCCGAAGACCAGAACTGCAGCAAATAACCAGCGCGCCAGGAAGCTGCTTACAGTGAATTCAGTCGCCATGAGTGCCACCCTCCTTTTGTTGTGGAGAATATGATAAGCGCGGAGGATGTCATTTGGCTACCCTTGCTGGGTTTTCCCGCATCCACTTTCTCACGCTGGTCAACGATTTGAGCTTGCCTTTCCTTGCTCGCTGCGTCGAAATTTTCGTTCGCAAATCAGGTCATCGCTGCAGTAATTTGGTGGGGCTATATCAGTGACCTCGTTAGTGGTTGCCATTATCATAATGGGCAGATTCCGGAGATTAGTGGCATGACACTCGTCCCGGTTTCTGATCCCAGGCACAATAGCCCGAAGGTTGCTTGTAAGCGTCCTCTGTGATTTCTGTCATTACTGGCTCTACTCTTGTCGCCATCACGTCATTTCACAAATTGCTATAGGCATTTCCCGGGAGCACTATCTGGCGATAATCACGCGGGTGGTCTTCTATTGGCCGCTGCTCGCCAGAGACTAGAGATCTTGCGATTCCCCTTATCAGGCAGCAGGAGGGCGGTACACATATGAAATAGTCAGTGTCAGTGGACCGCTAGTCCCCGGAGTTCGACTTCAGTTCGCCGATTAGCGCCATTCTTTGAAGTTGAGGCATAAAATGCCAGGGGACAACCAACAACTGCTGCAATTCTGCTGCCGGCACAGGCTTGCTGAACAGATAACCACGCATGATACTAACGCCATTAGCGGCTAAAAATCGGTACTGTCCTGCTGTTTCCACACCCTCTGCCACGGTATGCAGATTCAAGCTTTTGGCCATAGCGATGAGCGCTTTTACAAGCCTAGCGGCATCTTTTCGTGTGTCGCAGTCGAGCACAAAGCTGCGATCAATTTTAATTTCATCCAGGGGGTGGCGACCCAGATAGCTAATAGGTGCATGATTCGTTCCGAAATTCTCCAGAGACAGGTAGACGCCAGTCTCCTTGAGTTCATGCAAAAATTTTAGAACCTCGCTATCGTTATCCATCAGCACTACCTCTGATAGCCCCAGTTCCAGCATCGAGGGCGACAGGTTGGAAGCGAGCAATACCTCCCTTACACGTGTTATGAATGCGGGTTTGAACTGTTGGGGCGAAATATTTATTGCAATCCTGGGGAGTTCCAGACCTTGTTCCTTGAACGTTTTCATTTGGCGACAGGCTTCTACCAATACCCAGTCGCCAAGCTCCCATATAAGCCCCATTTTTTCTGCCAAAGGGATAAACCTGGCAGGCGATACTGAGCCGAACTCAGGGTTTTCCCAGCGCAAAAGTGCTTCAGCACAGATGATAGAGCCATCAGTGGTGTCAACCTGGGGCTGATAGTGCAAGCCGAGTTCATTTCGATCAATCGCTTTGCGTAGTTCTGACTCTATTTTGAGATCATCTTGATCTGTGGGCTCCATATACTCCTTATAGAAGAGAAAATTACTATTGCTGGTCGATTTCGCCTGTTGCATTGCAGTACTGGCACATCGGAGTAGTCCCTCCACATCCATACCATTGCGAGGAGCTATTGCTATACCAATACTTGAACTTACTACTAACTCATGGCCATCTATGATAACGGGTTCGATGAGTCTGTCAGTGACGCGCTGAGCAACCATTGCGGCAGCATCTATGCTATCAAGTTGGCTAAGTACAAAGGCGAACTCATCGCCTCCGAAACGCGAAATATTCAACCTCTCATTGGTATTCACGTAGTGTGCCAAAATGTCGCTGCTGCGCAGGCAACCAACCAGTCGTTTACCAACCTCCTTTAGCAGTAAGTCGCCGGCATTGCGACCCAGCGACTCATTGATACGACTGAAATTGTCCAGATTTAGAAACAACACTGCCAGTGGTTTAGCGTCGCGTGCGCAAAGTCGTAGTAATAGCTCAAGTTGTTCTACAAACAACTGACGATTGGGAAGGGATGTCAGGTGGTCATAGTTGGCAAGGCGATGCAGTTGTTCCCTGGTCGCGCTGATCTCTTCGCTCGCCTGACTTAGCTGCTGTTCGCGCATAGATAACTGAGAAGCCCTTTCATCGGCTTTCAATAGGAGAAGTTTGTGATCCAGCCCAACTTCGTATTTTTGGCTGGCTGAGTTGTCTAGAACGGAATTGAGTAACTGCCCGATTTCTTCAAACTCGTTATCTTCCGTGAACTTCAATTTCCTTGCATCTATTCCAGACAAGATGTGATTTGCCGTTTGCTTCAATTCTGTGAGCGAAGCTGTTGCGCGCCTACTGATCAAGTAGATAGGAATAGCGCATAATATAAAAAGCGCCATACTAAAAAGAAACACTCGGATGACCTTAGCGCGTATATCACCTAATAAAATACTACGGTCTATCGCCAGGTTTATGTAGCCTATAACCACCAAGCTGTTGTTTGCGCCAACTTTGGTCAACGCCTCTGCAAAGTCAGATAGGTCCAAGCCCTTTGCGATAGGATTAACTGGCGAAAAAACAGGCATGGTCAGGTATATTATCGAATCGCTCTCGTTAAGGGATGACCAAAATCCGGTGTCCGGACTGTTTTTTGTCATTGTCGAATGCAACTAAACCACTATCCGTCACTGAAATATTTGCCCGGGTAGCTTGCAGTGATGGAATGTTGCGAGAGGGTGAATTACTGAGTTTTCTCCTTGCGATTACGTCGCCAAGATTACTGTAGGCAATTGCGGCAGAGACCGCATTGGCTTGAAGAAACTCACCTAAAAGTTGGTTCAGACGATATTCATCATGGTGATAAAAGTAAAGCTGTAAGTCCGGACGGTTCTGTGTCTGTGCCAGAGCGGTAGCTACCAGTTTGTCGAGAGCAACCTGATACTCTCGCTGTGCCACATATGCTGCAGCAATACAGCTCAAAAAAAGTCCCAATAGAACCAATGTAATTGTGAGTTTTCTAGCGATCGTCATCCTAACGGTTCCTTGTCTATCAAGGAGTAAATGTGCAGCTCCGACGTACAGATTGCTCTGATATGTAATAAAAATGATTTCTTTTTTAATTCTATCTCGCGAGTAACTATATGGTATCTGGCTTACTTAGTCATCATTCATGCGCTTGCAAGGCATTGGTTGTAGGCATGTACTTGGTACACAGGTTCCGCTGCCGGTATGCTGACCGTGGTCCGGATTTGCTGTGGATGGTAGACTTCGACGACCCGTTGCGCATAGCCTATTAGGCAGGAAAAGCACAGGTATGGCTGCATCTGCAATCCGTTCAATGGCGTTGATAAATACCTCTTTTCACCCAGCTGGAACAAACTCAAAGCCAGTGATAGTCAGATCCACTTGCAACGGAATACGGTCGTCGCCAAAGCGGATTACCAGCTCAGAGACGTCGTTCAGCCCAGGTGTAGCAGGCATTGGAATACGAATTTCCTGTTCAGTATCTGTAATGTCAAATCGGGTATAAATTTCATTTTGAAACACCCTTCGTCCTTCGGCCAGAGTCGTCACAACGTCAAGTGGTATGGCTGCGCAGTAGCGAATCAGTAGCGCTCCGTTTGACAAGTTCACACCTCGGGCTTGCGGCAGTGTTATGGTAATCGCGCCGCTGCGCACTGCAGTTCCTTGGATTCGAATTTCATCGATCAAGCGCGCCGCATGCAGTGCATCACCAGTTGTACTCCATGGAATCCATTTCACGCCACTAGCGAGGAAATTATAATCCAAAGACTTGCCTCCCTGGATTTTCGATAGCGAGGACAGGCCCTGCCACGTCAGATAACGGTGCATATTTATATCTGCGGAACTTATACCTCCAAGAATTAGCGCTAAAGTATGCGCGGTGGTTTGAAACTTTATGACATCGTGTTGGTTGATATTGTAACCTTCCCATGGGCCATGGTCGGTAAACAGTGCCTCAATCTGTTTCCGGTTTTCTCCAAGAAATTTTTCAATACTATCAGGCGCAATTGCATACGCTGTGCCCAGACTATAGAGCGATGGCGCATCTGTGATGCGTGGTTTATCATTCAAGGCAAGTGCTGGAATCCCTATATTTCCTGTGTATTCAGTACCATTTCCGCTGTACGCCTCGCTCAGGAGACCGGGAAATTTATGCTGTCTCGAAAAATCTAGCATAATCTCTACCGAGTTTTCGAGAATTTCCCGCCATCCCTGCAGTTGCATCTCCTGCATAAAAAGCGAAAGACCCAGT
>CAWJQO010000023.1:0-27689 GCA_963844975.1 uncultured Gammaproteobacteria bacterium
CTGTTGAGTCCCGAACCCCTGCGCATCAGCAATATCCCGGATGTGCGCGATATCAAAACGGTACTGCAACTGATGGAATTGCTCGGCGCGCAGTGCACGCGCTCCGGCACCGAACTGGAGATAGACAGCAGCAAGGTGCACTCGGTGCATGCGCCCTATGACCTGGTCAAAACCATCCGCGCTTCCATCCTCCTGCTGGGACCCCTGCTGGCCCGCTTCGGGGAAGCCGATGTGTCCCTGCCGGGGGGCTGTGCGATTGGCTCCCGACCGGTCAACGAACATATTGCCGGCCTGGAAGCCCTGGGCGCGGAAATCCGCATCGAGGCAGGTTATATCAAGGCCAGGGCCAGTCGCCTGCGCGGAGCCCATTTCGCCTTTGACGTACCCTCGGTGACGGCCACTGAAAACCTGTTGATGGCCGCTTCCCTGGCAGAGGGAGTCACCACCCTGGAGAACTGTGCGCTGGAACCGGAGATCGGCGACCTCGCGTTGCTGCTCACTGCCATGGGAGCAAAGATAACCGGTGCCGGTACCAGTACCATCACTGTTGCCGGGGTGACCCAACTGCACGGGGCCAGCCACCGCGTGCCGCCGGATCGCATTGAGACCGGCACCTTCCTGGTCGCTGCCGCCGCCACACGCGGCGCTATCACGGTACGGGACACCAATCCCGACTTTCTGCACCACGTGCTGGGCAAGCTGGAGCAGGCAGGCTGTCGACTGGATCTGGGTGCCCGACTGGATTCATATCGATACCGGCGGCAAGCGCTGTACAGCGGTCAATATACACACCGCCCCCTACCCCGCATTTCCTACCGACATGCAGGCGCAGTTCATGGCGCTCAACGCCCTGGCGGAAGGCTCTGCCACCGTGGTGGAAAACATTTTCGAGAACCGCTTTATGCACGTCGCGGAATTACAGCGCATGGGTGCCGATATTGAATTGCAGGGCCATACCGCCATCGTGCGCGGGCGCGAGCGCTTACAGGGCGCCCCGGTCATGGCCACCGACCTGCGCGCCTCGGCATCACTGATCATTGCCGCCCTGGCCGCCGACGGCGACACCACCATCGACCGGGTTTATCACCTCGATCGCGGCTATGCCAATATCGACACCAAACTGGCGGCACTGGGCGCTATGATCCGCCGCGTTTAGCAGCCACTGGTCGACGCGGTATTGGCGGTGCAGCCCGGCGCGAATCTGGCGGTGCTACAATGGCCGGCGACAAGGAACACCAAGCCATGCCGCAGTGCTTCGTACAGCTATCGGACCCCCACCTCAGCTCACTGGCAGAGGTGCGCCCGCGGGACCTGCTCAACAAGCGGGCCCTGGGCTACCTGTCCTGGCGCCACAAGCGGCGCTTCGAGCACCGCCGGGAAGTGCTCGAGGCCTTGCAGCGCGACCTGGCGCATGTGGAGTTCGAGCAACTGCTGGTCACCGGCGATTTGACGCATGTCGGCCTGCCGCAGGAGTTCGAACAGGCCCGGGACTGGCTGCGGGAGCTGGGCGACCCCACCCGCATCGCCCTGGTGCCGGGCAACCACGACGCCTGTGTGGCGGCACCATGGCGCAATACCTTCGCCCTGTGGCAGGACTATATGGCCTCGGATCACGAGCGCGGCGACCATGTGGGAACGATGCCCTTTCCCAGCCTGCGGGTACGCGGCTCTATCGCGTTTATCGGATTGTCCACCGCCTGCCCCACGCCGCCCTTGATGGCCACGGGCACCCTCGGTGAGGAGCAGTTAAGTCGGCTACCGGGACTATTGCAACGTGCGCGGGAGGACGGCCTGTTCCGGGTCGTCTACCTGCACCATTGCCCTGTGGCGGGGCAGGAAAAATGGCGCAAACGCCTGACCGACGCGCCACAGATACAGGCATTGCTGGAGGAGCACGGCGCCGAACTGGTATTGCACGGACACGGCCATCGCGCGCACTACAGCGAATTGCATACCCGGCACGGCAGTCTGCCAGTCATCGCAGTCCCCTCGGCCTCGGCCCTGGGCTTGCACGGGGCGGATATCGCCCATTACAACCGCTATCGGGTCGAACGCGCGGACGAAGGCTGGCAGCTGCGCATCGAGGTCCGGCGCTACGAGGCCGGGTCGGGAAGGTTTACCGAGGGAGAAGGCCGGACACTGCGAATCGACCGGCGCTAGTTGTAGTCCCACAGCAGGTTGTTCAGCGGACACAACTCAGGGATCAAGTTGGCGACACCTGACATCTCCCGGTTCGCTACTGCCATCGGCTCCGGCCGGGTAGGCCTTTTCGCCTGCTTCCCCGATACTCGCAAACGAAAAGGCCTACCCGACCCGGATCCTTGATCCTGTTACCTCGCATGAAACATTGGTTCGACTGCTAGCACGAAACGAGGGTTCGGGTGTCGGGTGTGCAATTCGTCTGCGAGTATCGGGGAAGCTGGCGAATTGCACACCCGGCGCCCGAACCCGCTAGCCAGAACGATCCGTCAGCCCATACACTCCGGCGTCCGAACCCGCGAATGTTCACGATAACTGAACTCTGAAAATGTCCAGCGCCCGCTCAGGCGTCTTCCGCCGCCGCTTTCTCCAGTGCGCCCTGCACCAGCATCAGGTCGGCGATGGAATCCACATCAATCGCGGCGTTAGCGTAAGGCAGAATCACCGCGCGCATACGCAGCCCCAGCCGCTTGCTCAGCTTGGCCAGTGCCTCTTCCAGCGACATCAGTCCCAGACGGTAGCGTATGACCGCCCACCAGCCCAGCAGACCAATCACCACCAGTGGCTTCTTGCGCTCCTGCTCGATCTTGCGCCAGAACTTGGCGGCGCGCCGCCCTTCCGGGGTGATAAAGGCAAACAGGTTACACCCGCAAAAATCGCCGTCACTGAAGTGCAGTACGGTTTTGCGGATGCCGGGATAGGCCTCGGCGACCAGCGCATAGGGCGCCAGGCCCACCGTGACATCGACATCGTCCGCCAGGCTCTGGCGACCAAAGGCATCCACGATTTCGGGCGTCAGCAGGGGGTGATCCGCAGTGGTCAGTAGCACCGCTTCCTCCGGGGGCAGTTGCAGCATGGCGCGATAGGCACTGGTGCTGGGACTGACACTGGGCTCAGTCCAGGTGATCTCACCATCGTCAATCCACCGTTGCAGGGCCGCATCGGTAGCCACTTCACTGGCCTCGGGCCCGGTCATGCAGATCCTGTGCACTACCCGGGAGACACGCAGGCAGTTGAGCACCCTGCGCACCATCGGCGTGCCATCCAGATCGATCATGGCCTTGCTGCCCGCTTTGGTGTGATTAATGAGGGAGTCAGCCTTGGTGCGATCACCCGCCAGCACAATGGCGGTCATTCGATGCGTTTCAGGGTCCAGGTGCATTGCTATAGTTCTTTTTGGTATACGCGATAGCGTTTATACGCCTTGCCGCCAATGGTTTCAATGATATTGCGCATACCGTCGTTGTCCTCCAGTATCCAGCCCATCTCCACGTCCTTCACGCCCCGGGCATGCAGCGCCTTGCGGATGGCGTCGATGACCATGAAGGCCAGGGTCGGGCCCAGGCGCGAATGCTGGTAGCTCTGCCTGACGCCCATCAGCGGGACGCGGGCGGTCTGCGGATGGCGCACCTTCAGCCGCCACAGGAGTTTGGCCCAGCCGAAGGGCAGCAAACGGCCGTTAAGATCGCGGGCCGCCTCATTCAGATTAGGCAGGGCCACAATGAAGGCGACCGGTTCACCGTCATACTCAGCGATCTGGATATAGTCGTCAGGCATCAGTTTGGTGAGGGTGGTGACGGTCTCTACCCATTCTGCTTCCGCCAGCGGCACGAAACCCCAGTTGTTTTGCCAGGCGTCGTTAAAGATTTCCAGCATGATCAGCGCGTCTTCCAATAATCGCTTGCGCCGCACCGCGCGGATCTTGACCCGATCCGAGGCCCTGTCGGCCAGTCGCTGCATGACCCGTGGCGCCTCGAAATCCGGTCGCACATGATAGGCCAGCAGGTCTTTCACCCCGACGTAGCCCTGGGCTTCAACGGCCGGTCCGTACCACGGCCGCGCATGGCCCATCAGGACATAGGGGGGCGTGGAGAAACCCTCCACCAACAGCCCCACCTCCTCATTGACGTGCAAATTGAAAGGCCCGCGCACCTGCTGCATCCCCTCACTGCGCAGCCAATCCTCCGCAGCGCCGAAGAGGGCATTAAAGATGGCGGGATCATCATCCGCCTCCAGCATGCCGAAATAGCCGGCGCCATCGTGATGCTGCTGCAGGTGCATTTCGTCAATCTGCGCAGTGATACGCCCCACGGGCTCGCCGTTCCTGTAAGCAACCCAGGCGCGCCAGCGCGCGTGCTCGAAGAAGTGATTTTTCGGGGACAGCTGCTCGCGCTTCATGAAATCGAGCGGGGCAATCCAGGCGGGGTCAGACGCGTAGATGCGCTGTGGCAGCGCCAGAAACTGGCGCAATTGCGCTGGCTGGGTCACTACCTCCACAGTGATCGGCGCATTATTATCGGTGTTAAGGGTCATGCGGGTGCGCTGCATCTGCGAGGGCTGGGCGGGAAGTATACATATGCACAGACCTTCAGTGTATACTGCCGCGCTTTGTCGTCCGCAATAATGGCCCTGTCGCTGTGTGAGCCCGTTACTTCTGGAACGAACATTTGATTTCACCTGGCAGCACGTAATTGACCCTTTCCGAGCATTTTAAAAGAATATTCCCTTTCCTTTTGCTGGCAGCATACGGCACGTTCCTGTGCAGTTATTTTATATTTCGAGACTACAGTGATCCCTATCGCTTTTTCGCCCGAGTCGTCTTTGTCCTGGGTGTATTCGTACTGTTTGGAAGTCTCAGGGAGTTCTGGAGACACCCGCTGTTTCAGGTCCTGGCAGTCTACATTCTCTATATGCTGCTCAGCGGATTCTGGAGTAAGCCCTTCGACTGGTATCTGCTGGGGCAGAAGCTTACCATATCGGTCTACCTCCTGAGCTTTATTGCAATTACGCATTTCCTTATCCGCTGGGACGGCAATTGGTATCAACGCATGTTGCAGATTTGCGTTTTGGTAGCAGCAGTGGCAGCGCTAACAAGTCTGCTGGTGTTTTATCGCGAAAATCCAAGTCCCGGTACCCGGTTATCCGGCATTGGTTCGTTAACCAACCCGAATGAATTTGCGAATGTGTACGGCATATTCGCGTTACTGGCTATGGGATTTGCGCTGCAGCCGAGAAAACTTGTATGCAAGGTGCCGTTTTTATTGGCGATTGTGCTGTTCATCTGTTTCGCGTGGTTTGGCCAGAGCCGCACAGCGTTTGCATCCATGCTATTGGCCCTGCTGATCCTGATAAGCTTGACGCTGCAACATAGCCGGATGTTGTACTCGGTCGATTCTGGCGGTATTGGCGGGCACGCTGGCCGTTGTGTTCCCCGATCTGCTGGAGCAGGCATTGCTCAGGGGCCTGGGCCTGCGCCCCGAGATCTGGACCCAAATCTGGGCCGAGGCCAAAGCCGCGCCTATCGCCGGACATGGCTTGATCAGCATGGTATCTGCCGACGCAGGGGGGCAGCATTTTGAAACCGCACACAATGCCTACCTGCAAGTGTTCTGGCAGGGAGGGGTGATCGGACTGTGTCTATTCCTTGCTGTCCTGGTGGTCGCTTTTCGCTATGCGTGGATGCGCGGGCGCCATCAGGGAGATTACACCGTCTTCTGCATGCTGGTGTTCACCGCCTGCATAATGATGACCGGTGTAGACACTCTGATTGCCCGGCCCAGGGACCAGTGGATGCTGTTCTGGTTTCCCCTTGCGCTTCTGCTGGCTTACCAAAGCACAACACCTCGGCCTCAGATCACTCAGGCTTCCGGCATCCTGACCTGATGAAACACTCAATAGCGCCAACCACCCAGGCCAAAAGGATAGCAGTGCTACTGCCATCGCTGCACGGCGGCGGAGCGGAGCGCTCCATGTTGAGCCTGATAAAGGGCTTTCTTGCACATGGCCGCACGGTTGACCTGGTTCTCTGCCAGGCAAAAGGCGCCTATCTCGGCGAGATTCCAGTCGGGGCGACTATGATAGAGCTGGAAGCAACGGGTAATTGCAGGCGCGATGCAGCGCCGCGCTGGGCAATCGTCCAGCGACTTCTTCGCATTGCTGCGTCCGGTGTTGCTGGCGACCAAGATCGCCCCGGAAATACTGCGTCTACGCTCCTTGCAGCACTATCATCGAAACATATCGACCTGACGTGATCCTGTCCGCACTCACCTACGCCAACCTTGTCGCGATTTGGGCAAAGCACATGTCCGGCTCCAATGTACCGGTCGTCGTCAGTGAACGCATTGCGCTGTCTACCTATTGTGCCGCACCGTCCAACTTTCGAAAATGGCGATGGCGCTATTTGCCGGAGGTGGTGAGCCGCACTTATCCCGGAGCCGATGCCGTGGTAACAGTGTCAAGTGATGTTGCAGAAGATTTGATCACCAACATTGGATTGAAAAAAAGCTCTGTCACAACGATCCACAATCCTGTAGTCGATGATGGCTTGCGTGCCCGCGCGCAACAGGCGTTGCAGCATCCCTGGTTTGCCCCGGATGCTGTGCCGGTGATTCTGGCGGTGGGTCGACTGACTGAGCAGAAAGATTTTGCCACCCTGCTGCGCGCGTTTGCAGGTGTAAGGGCAAAGCGGGAGGCGCGACTGGTCATTCTGGGAGAGGGCCGGCTGCGCAAAGACTTGCAGGAGTTTTCGCGAATACGCTGGGCATCGCGGCAGATGTGGAGATGCCCGGCTTTGTTGAGAACCCGTTCCAGTATATGGCGCGAGCGTCTGTGCTCGTCCTGTCCTCACAATACGAGGGCTTGCCAGGAGTACTTATTCAGGCCCTGGCCTGCGCTTGTCCGGTAGTCAGCACCGATTGTCCCGGCGGTTCCCGAGAGATTCTTGAAGATGGCAAAATTGGCGCATTAGTCGCTGTCGGCGATGCCGATGGGATGGCGCTGGCGATTCTTTCACAATTGGACAATCCTACGTCAAAAGATGTCCTGCTGCGCAGGGCGGAGGACTTCTCTGTCGAGGTCGGCGTCAGCAACTATCTTGCATTGCTCGACGCTGTTGTCACACGCGCTGCAAATCGAACATAAGAGACAGATTGCCATGTGTGGAATTACCGGTTTTATACAGTACAAGGGCGGCACTCGTGAGGAGCTCGCGCGGCGCTGCCAGAGCATGGCGGACACCATTGTTCACCGCGGCCCCGATGCGGGCGGCGTATGGGTGGATGCCTCATTCCCGCTGGCCCTTGGCCATCGCCGCCTGTCCATCATCGATCTGTCGGAAGCTGGCGCCCAGCCCATGGAATCGGCATCCGGACGCTATGTGCTGTCGTTCAACGGTGAGGTCTATAATTTTTCCAGACTGCGGCAGGAACCCGGGCTCGCGAGCTACCCGTTCAAGGGACATTCCGACACGGAAGTCATACTGGCAGCTGTACAACACCTCGGCGTGGAAAAGGCTGTCAGCAAGTTTGAAGGTATGTTCGCCCTGGCGCTGTGGGACAAGGAAGAGCGCTGCCTGTGGCTGGCACGCGACCGGGTGGGCAAGAAGCCGCTGTATTATGGCTGGTGCGGCAACAGTTTTCTGTTCGGTTCGGAACTGAAGGCATTACGCAAACATCCGGATTTTGAACGTGACCTGGATCGCAACGCACTGGGGCAGTATATGCAGTATGGCTGGGTGTCCCAGCCTCACTCCATCTATCGACAGGTACGCAAGCTCCCACCCGGCAGCCTGATAAAAATAGCGCAGGACTGCAAACCCTGGGCGGCGCAGCCGATGCCGTTCTGGTCCGCCAAAGCAGTGGCTGAGCACGGTGAGAAAAACCGGTTCAGGGGCAGTTACGAGGAGGCCATTAAGCAGCTTGACGCGGTACTGCAGCAGGCCGTCGGTGACCGCATGGTGGCCGATGTGGAGCTGGGGGCGTTGCTGTCCGGCGGCATCGACTCTTCCATGATTGTTGCGCTGATGCAGAAAATGTCAGACCGTCCGGTCAAGACATTCAGCATCGGGTTCTGGGAAGAGAAATACAATGAAGCCGAGTACGCCTCTGCCGTCGCCCGCCACTTGCAGACGGAGCACCACGAGATCTATGTAACGCCGGATCAGGCCCTGGACGTGGTTGAGCATCTGCCGCAGATTTATGATGAACCCTTCGCCGACTCTTCGCAGATTCCCACGTATCTGGTCTGCAAGCTGGCGCGCGAGCAGCTGAAGGTCGTACTGACCGGTGATGGCGGTGATGAGCAGCTGGCCGGCTACCGGCGCTACAAGAACTGCCTGGAGCACTGGCGAGCCGTGCAACGCATACCCCGGGGCGCCAGGAGTGTCGTACGTCCCGTCGCGAGCGCGCTGGGCGCGGGGAGCTGGCACTGGGTAAAAAATTACGCCAATGAAGGCAGGACCGTGCCGCGCTGGTCGCGCAAACTGGGAAAAATCAGCCAGCGTTCGTGTAACTGGGCGGCCAATTCACCGCAGGAGATTCTGGCCAACAAATTCAACAAATGCCTGGCAGTGGATCAGTTTGTGCCGGGGGCGGTAGATCCAGCAACGCCATTATCGGATCCCGTCGTACTGGGCGGACGTGCAGGACCCGCTGCTGGCCATGCTCCACTATGATTACATCGGTTATTTACCAGACGATATTCTGGTCAAGGTTGACCGTGCCAGCATGGCCGTGGGTCTGGAGGCGCGCGCACCACTGCTCGATCACCGGGTGCTGGAACTGGCCTGGTCTCTGCCGACCGAGTATCTGTTTGATGGCAATACCGGTAAGCGCGTATTGCGGGACCTGCTCACGCACTACGTACCGCGCAGTCTTGATTGATCGGCCCAAGCGTGGTTTCAGCGTGCCGATCAAGGAATGGCTGGTCGGCCCCCTGCGGGATTGGGCCGAAGACCTGATGTCTGAGCAGACCCTGCGCGAGCAGGGCATTTTCGACGTCACCAGCATTCGCGATGCCTGGCATCAACACCTGTACGGCTGGGCCAACCACTCGGAACTCATGTGGTCAGTGCTCATGTTCCAGGCCTGGTGGAAGGCGCAAGCCGTCGAGTTGTGAACGCGGCGGGCACCACCCGCCACAATCGACAATGACCCAAATTGGCACCAGCTTGACGTCCTTGCAAAAGACGACTATTGACACGTGTGCGCGATGCTCCAAGCCGTCATTCATCGCCCTTGGAATGCGCCCAAAAGCATATTGCTGATCTCTATAAATAACATGGGGTTATCGGCCAAACCTGAAGAAGAAATAACCTTTATTACGGGTCGATCCCACGCCGCACACAGGGCACCAGGTCCTGCGTCCGCGGAAGTGAATCTGAGCAGAATGAATGCCCTTTCTATGGGATTGTTCACGTTAGTCGTCGGTATTATTTCCTATAAGCCGCAAAGCCCCAAATGCTAGGATTACATCCTATCAGATAACCCTTTTTCAGGGCCTGAACAAGGGGGTGTCCGCATGTACACATACCTATACGAACAGCGAACAAGTGGCCCGTAGTACCAAGTGAACAATTTTATATATTGAGCATTATTCCCCCGTGCCAAAAGGGGGTAACCACGTCTGTTTTGCGAATTGTTGCGCGGGCAGACAGAGCGTCAAGAACGAGGAATCTACATTGTCACACGTTAACCTGAATGCCACGCCATCGCACCACACACTGCCGTTTCGCGCAGCGGATTTCACCACCCTGACCGAGGCGCTCGACTATGCTGCCCAGGGTGAAACCGGCTCTAACTTCTACACCGGCCGCGGCGCTATCTACGCCAGCGTTTCCTATAGCGAACTGCGCGCACAGGCTATTGACCTGGCCCACAAACTGCTTGGACTGGGCCTCAACAAGGGTGACCGCGTGGCCCTGGTGGCTGAAACCAACCCGGATTTCATCCGCTTCTTCTACGCCTGCCAGTACGCCGGCCTGATTCCGGTGGCGCTGCCAGCATCCGTCAAGGTGGGCGCCCACTGTGCCTATGTGGCGCAACTGCATCTCCTGCTGCAAGCCAGCGATGCCGTCATTGGCGTCGCGTCCGAGGGATACCTGCCCTTCCTCCAGGAAGCCAGTGCAGGCCTGGACATTCGCATGGTGGACGCACCCGAAGCGTTCTACGCGCTCCCCGCGGTCGAACAGCAACTGCCAGCAATTGACCCGGAAGATATTTCCTACATCCAGTACACCTCCGGCAGTACGCGCTTCCCGCGCGGTGTGGTTATCAAGCATCGCACCGCCATGGCCAACCTGCACGGCATTATCGCCCATGGCCTGAAGATGACTGCTGAGGATCGCATGATGTCCTGGCTGCCCCTTTACCACGATATGGGCCTGGTCGGCTTCGTACTGGTGCCCATGGCAGCCCAGGTTACTATTGATTACCTGGATACCCGCGAGTTCGCCATGCGTCCGCGCCAGTGGTTGGCCCTGATGACCCAGACCCGCGCCACCATCTCCTTCGCCCCCTCCTTCGGCTACGACCTCTGCGCGCGCCGGGTCCGCCCCACTGACATAGAAACTTACGACCTCAGCAACTGGCGTGTAGCCGGTATCGGTGCAGAGATGATCCGCCCACAAACACTGGAGCATTTTGCCGAAATGATGGAGCCCGCCGGCTTCGATCGCCGTGCGTTCCTGGCCTGTTATGGCATGGCTGAATGCACTCTGGGGGTCAGTTTCTCGCCCCTGTGGACGGGCTTCACCACACACCATATCGACTGCGACCACCTCTCGGATCATCACGAAGCAGTACTGCTGGATGAAGACGACACTCAGGGCCGGGGTCGCCATTTCGTCAACTGCGGCATCCCGATGCCCGATTTTGAAGTAGAAATCCGCGATGATAACCGGGTGCTGCAAGACTGGCAGAGCGGCGTGATTTACCTGCGCGGCCCCAGCGTCATGTCCGGCTATTTCAACCTGCCGGAAGAAACCAGCCACGCCCTGTGCGCAGACGGCTGGCTCAATACCGGCGATATTGGTTATCTGGTCGATGGCGCGCTGACCATTACCGGACGCAAGAAAGACCTGATCATTATCCACGGTCGCAACATCTGGCCGCAGGATCTTGAGCATGTCGCCGAAACCCAGCCGGAAGTGCGGGCCGGCGACGCCGTGGCATTTTCCGCCCCGAACAGCGAAGGCGAGGAACTGTGTGTGCTGATGGTCCAGTGCCGCGAAACAGATCCTGGCAAACGCAACAACCTGGTGCGTCGCCTGACGGCGCTGGTGCGCATGGAAATGAGCCTCGACTGTTACGTGGAGCTGGTTCCCATCCATTCACTGCCACGAACCTCATCAGGCAAACTGTCGCGGGCCAAGGCGCGACTCGACTTCATCAATAACAATGACATGGACAAGCTTGACGCTGCCGCCGAAGAAGTTCGCCTGAGGGTGGCTTCCGCCTGATCGTCAAGGGCAGCCTGATCGCCGTTACCGGCGCTACTGGATTTATTGGTACCTGCTTGTGCCAGCGTTTGCTGGAACAAGGCTTTCAGGTACGCGCACTGGTCCGAAACCCCGCCAAAGCCGCACATCTCGCCTCCCGGGGCGCTACCCTGATCGAGGGAGACCTCGAAAACACCGCCGCCCTGGAGCAACTCGTTGCCAATTGCGCTGCCGTCATACACGGCGCGGGCGCTGTCAGGGGTAATTCACAGGCCGACTTTGACCGGGTGAATGTAGCGGGAACCGCCAACTTGCTGCACGCCATCAGTGCACAACCGCGCCCGCCCCTGTTATTACTGCTGTCCTCCATCGTCGCCCGCGAACCACAGCTGTCCTGGTACGCCCGCAGCAAATGGGCGGGGGAACAATTGCTACTGCAGTATGCACACCTCGACTGGATCATCCTGCGTCCACCCGCCGTCTACGGGCCGGGCGACAAGGAGATGCTGCCGATATTTCAATGGATGCACCGCGGTATCGCATTTGTACCAGGCTCGCCCGAGGCGCGCACCTCGCTGATTCATGTGGCAGACCTGGTGGACGCCATCATTGCCTGCCTGCAAAGCGCGGGCGCAAAGCGGCAGACCCTTACCCTGTGCGATGGCAAACACAACGGCTACAGCTGGCGCGAAATGGCCGGCATCGCTGCACAGCACTGGTCCCGCAGGGTCCGCCTGTGGTGCATCCCGCGCTGGCTGCTGAACGGCGTGGCGGCGGCTGAATAGCAACATCGCCAGAATTACCGGTAAAGCGCCCATGCTGACGCCGCCTAAATTGCGCGAACTGCGCCACAATGACTGGGTGGCAGACAACGACGCGATTACCGCCGCAACCGGCTGGACTCCCGCGGTGGGACTGCGCGAGGGACTGGAACAGCTCAAAATATCCACACTATGACCACGAAT
Organism: uncultured Gammaproteobacteria bacterium; assembly: GCA_963844975.1. Classification (GTDB taxonomy): domain Bacteria; phylum Pseudomonadota; class Gammaproteobacteria; order Pseudomonadales; family Halieaceae; genus Marimicrobium. The sequence continues at coordinate 12,379 of CAWJQO010000023.1, forward strand.
CCGGTGGCCATAGTGCGATACAATGCGCAGCTGTTCCTAGCAAACACGATTACAGGTAAATCCACCCGTGGCTGAGTTTATTGTCGGCAACCCACTACGCAAATTGGCACGCGACCACCAGTGGCTGCGCCAGTGGCTGTGGCGACTCGATTTCGGACTTATCTGGCTGCTGGCTAAAATGTCGCAGACTGCTTCCCATCGATACCGCTTCCCGGCTCGGCAACACTGTGGGTAGCTGGATAGGTCCAATGCTGAAGGGTAAAACTGCGATCTTCCGCGCCAATATGGCCATTGCATTCCCTGAGTTGAGCGCAGCGGAGCTTGATCAACTGGTTACCCGCGCCTGGGGCCGCAGCGGTCGTATACTGGCAGAATACCCGCACCTTGCCACCATACTCAGGGAAGATGATCGCCTGATCATTGATATCCGCGAGCCTATTGAGACTTACAGGAATCCCGCCAGACCCTGTGTCATCGTTTCTGCGCACCAGAGCAACTGGGAAGTGGTGTGCTCCGCCATGGCAAAGATGGGCATTCCCAATGCCAGCCTTTACTCGCCCCCCACCAACCCGCTGCTGGACCGCATGCTGCTGGAATCACGCCGTGCATTGAACTGCGAACTGTTGCCCAGGGAGAATAGCGCCCGACTGTTGATGCGCGCAATGAAACAGGGACAAACGGCCGGCATGGTAATGGACAGGCGGGTAGATGACGGCAAACCCATACGGTTTTTCGGGCACGACAAGCTCTCGACCATTATGCCAGCCAAACTCGCCCTGAAATTCAAGTGCGACCTGGTGCCAGTGCAAGTCGAGCGACTGCAGGACGCGCATTACAGAGTTACCTTTCATCCGCCGGTGCGCCCGCGCGATACGAGTGTTAGCGAAACGGCCCAGGCCATCGATATGATCCAGCAGGTTCACCAGCAGTTCGAGAACTGGATTCGCCAGCAACCAGAAGACTGGTTCTGCTCGAAACGCCTGTGGCCAAAGGGTAACATACAGCAAACCAAGGAGGCCGGCAGTAACGCCGACACCGATTCCTATGCAGCCTGACTCTATGCAACCGCAAAAACAGCATCAATCCATTCGCCTGTTCGAGAACGAGCTGCTCGAACGACTGTCCCATGTCCACCCCATCACACCGCTGCTGATGTGGGGCTCCCATAGCCGGGATGGCTGCTGTGGCGCAGCATTTCCCTGTATCAGCTGCCGGGATTGCAGGTACTGGCCGTGGCATTGGTCGGCGTCTTTGCCTGGACGTTTAGCGAATACTCCATGCACCGCTTCCTGTTTCACTTTCCGGCGCGCAGCAAGGCGGGTAAGTGGATGGTATTCATGATTCATGGCAACCACCACGAGGACCCCAAGGACAAAACCCGCCTGGTGATGCCCCCCGCGGGTGCCATTCCCATTATGGCGGTGCTCTACCTGCTGTTCGGGCTCGTTATCCCGCAGCCCTGGATCCAGCCATTTTGTGGAGGCTTCATTATCGGCTACCTGATCTATGACTATATCCACTATTCCACACACCACTTCCCCATGAAGAATCCGCTGGCCAGGTTTATCAAGCACTACCACCTCAAGCATCATTATTCCGGTGAGGGCGGGCGCTACGGTGTGAGTTCTCCTGTTTGGGACTGGGTATTCGGAACCGACCCGGGGCGAGGCTGAGCCCTCCCCAGTGCCCGAGTTCTACCTGGTTCCCAAGCGACTGGCGCGTAAAGCGCCGATTCTGGTCGCTATCGCCCAGCGGATTGAAGCGGCCGTGTTTCGCTTTATCTTCTGGCTTATGCGCAAACTGAGCGTGGAACGGGCACTGCAATTGTCTGCCTTTGCCTTTGGGCTGGTGGGTCCCCATTCAGACAAAGCCGAAAAAGCCCGGGAAAATCTGGCCATCGCATTTCCGGATCGTTCGCAGGAGTGGCGAGAACAGACGACGCGGCAGATATTCCGGCATCTGGGTTACTCCGCAGCAGAGCTGATCAAACTGGAACAGATCTGGGAGCAGCGCGAACAGCGCATCGAGTTTGTGCTCGAGCCCGAGGCTCTTAAGCACATGCAAAGCCAGCGAGCGACCGTCTTTATCACAGCGCACGTGGGTGCCTGGCAAGTTGCTCCCCTGGTGACCCGGCAGTTCGGCTTCAATGTCTGCGCTATCTATGCGCCTGAATCCAATCCGATAATGCTTGAACTCATGCTGGACCTGCGCAAATCTTTCGGGGAAACATTAATCCCCGCTGACGCCGGGCCCCGCCCACTGATCAAGGAACTTAACGCGGGCCACAGCATCATCATGGCCATGGACACACGCCCGGATACGGGTAAGCTGATTCCCTTTTTCGGCAGGGATGCCCTCACCAACACCAGCGCGGCCGGCCTGGCCTTGCGCACCGGCTCAGCGCTGGTGGTGTCGCGCGCCGAGCGCCTGCCGGACGCACGCTATCGCATCACGGTGTACGATCCGCTGGTCAGCCCCATCCCTGATGCGCCCGTTAAGGAGCAGGCTGCAGCCCTGACTGAAATCATCCACCACCATTTCGAGCAATGGATAACCGAGTACCCACAGCAGTGGGTCTGCCTGAAACGGCGCTGGCCCAAGGCGCGTAAACTTTAGGGTGCTGACTGGGCGATGTTAGCGCGCCAGCCGCTTCTTAATAGTATTCCATCGTCGCGCCCAGACAGTACCTTTCCTCGGCCGCCAGTGTCCCATGCCAACGCCAAACAGTAACCAGATCACCGCTCTTTGCCTTGAACTCAGCCAAACAAAAGCATGATGCCCAGCGTATCTGCAGGCTGTAGTGAACGTGCTTCTCACCTTACAAGGGCTCGCTATGTTAGACTTTCGCCGCTCCCCTGGTGACTCGAATGGTGTGCTGTTATGGCAATGCTGCGTGCGTTCTACAAGTTCCTCAAGAAACGACACAGCGTTGCGGCGCGCTTCCGACTGATGACTGAGGTCGGAAAAAAATTGGTGCCGCAGTATCGGTTCAGCTGGCCCTATCTGGACTGGTGGAACGATGCGCCATTCAATACCTATCTCAGGCGTTTCAATGAACTCGACCACTTCAATACTGACAGACGCTACATGGTGTACCAGTTAATGCGCCTGATTGATGGCGTACCCGGGGATACTGTGGAATGTGGCTCTCTGGAGGGGGCTGGAAGCTATCTGATACATCTGATGAACAACCACTCGGGTATTCATGGGCGGTGGCATCACATATTTGACTCTTTCGAGGGTCTGTCTGCGCCAGACGAAGGGGATGGCAAACACTGGGAACAGGGCGATCTATCAGTATCCATGGCGCAAGTGGACAAGAACATGAGCGATTTCGACAGGTATACCCTGTACCGTGGTTGGATCCCTTCACGGTTCCCTGAGATTCAGGACAAACGGTTTGCCTTCGTGCATATCGATGTGGATCTTTACCAACCCACACGTGATGCCATCGAGTTTTTCTACCCAAGGATGAACGAGGGTGCAGTTCTACTGTGTGATGACTACGGCTCCGCTTTGTGCCCCGGGGCAACGCGTGCCATCGATGAATACCTCGCCGACAAACCTGAGAAAATGCTGTATATGACCTGTGGCAGCGGTTTTATACTTCGTGGACGGAAAACTGCAAACCAGCTTCATGCCGAATCGCGAAAGAAATAGCCCGTCGCACTCGATACACCAGACCGTATTCGAGTGTATCTGGATATCTTGAGTTTTCTGTGCGGGAGCATTCGGATAGAATGCGAGAACTCCAAATTCCAGCCTCATCCTCATAGCAGGGAGAATTTTCTATCTCGTCTACCCCTGACACGCGCACGCGACTCTGGCTGACCTCTCCGCACTTTTATCCTACCTACGGCGGCGCGCAAAACCGTTATCGAAGCTATATCCCCGGCCTGCTGGCGCGCAATCTGGACGTGCGCATCATGACCGGCACGCCGCAGATACAGGAACGCAGCGAGGCCGATACAGACGTAGACTGGTACACGACAGCGCCGGGTTCCTGGTTGCCGCAAACTACACTGGATGGCGCTCCGCTGGAACGCATACGCCTGCCAGACAGCAAGAACCGCGTACGCACGCAAATCTATTACGATGCATTGCTGGAGGTGTGCCAGCGCCCGTCACAAGGCCCCGTGGTGGCCCAACTGCTGACCAATATGCGGCCCCAGGCACTGCCCTGGCTGCGCCGACTGAAGAGCAGCGGAGTCGCCACCGTGTACTCTGTCTCCCAGTTCCCCACCTGGCAACAGAAGCCCATCAAGCGAATTTTCAGACGCCGCGGTTATCGACAGGTGTATGACGCTTTCGATGCCCTGGTCACCAACAGTGAGGCCATCGAGCAGTTTTTGCGTGACATCGGCGTGACCACCCGCATCGAGTACATTCCCAACGGTGTCAATCTGCAGCGCTTTCACCCTATCGGTTCGGAGCAGGAACGGCAGGGCAGACAGGCTCTGCGCGACCAGTTCGGCATACCAATCAATCATAAAGTCATCGTGGTGGTAGGTGCGATCATGCCGCGCAAGGGGCCGGATATAGTGCTGCAGGCCTGGCGCCAGATCCTGCCGCACTTTCCTGATACGCATGTCCTGTTTGTCGGACCGCGCGCCGACACACATGATCCAAAGTTGCAAAGCATTCGGTGGCGAGATCGCGGAACTGGTCGCGACCTCTGGCGCCGCCAGGCAAGTGCACTTTGCCGGCATCGTCGACGATGTCGAGAATTATCTGCGCGCCGCCGATATCTTCATCCTGGCCTCGAACCGCGAGGGCACACCCAACTCGGTGCTGGAAGCGATGGCAACAGGCCTGCCCTGCCTGGTCACTCCCTATCTGGGTATTTCAGCGGGCATCGGACAGCCGGGAGAGCACTATCAACTGGTGGATCGCGATCACGGGGCCATCGCCGCAGCGCTTACCGGTCTCTTGCAGAATGATAGATGCGGGAAGATGCGCTCGGCAACGGGGGCTGACGCTACGTGGAGGAAAACATCGACCAGCAACACAGCCTGGATCGCTATGCTGCACTCTATGAAGAACTCGCAGCCGCTGCCGCGCAGCGGCGCTAGCACGTCAATACATCAGGCGTTCTTTCTGCGTCACCAGTTCCGCGCCAGTTAACAGTCGCCGGGTTTTCTTCATGGCGATACGCAGCGGCCGATACTCCTCAAACACCACAATAAATACCTTGCGGTAGTAATTCTCGGGGCAATTGATGCGCCGCACACCATGCCAGGAATTGCCCCGGCGGCCGAAGAGAATGCTGCGATTGTCTTTGGTCTGGGCCGGGTAGACCGCGTCAAAGTCCTCGAAGGCGGGCGCGTTGTCGGCCGCAATACGACCCTTATCGTCAAGGATGACGGTTTCGCCACCCCAACTCCAGTCCCAATCATCCTCGGTATTCAGGTAAAAAATCTGCGAGCCGATTTTTCCTTTCGAATCACAGTGTGGCGAAACCTCCCCGCCATTGGGCGTGAAGTGCCAGTGAAAACGAAACCGCACATCGGAGACATCCAGCAGCCGACAGATAAAATCGCGATACGTATCGCCACACAGCTCCTCGACAAAATCGCGCCACTGGGGTGCGAGCTCCATACCCCGTTCATAGTCCAGGATATAGCGGTCGTGGCTGGCCTGGCCGTGCTTGCGCTGCTTGCCAAAAAAGGCGTTGAAACGCGCTAAATCAGGCATGCTTTCCAACAATTCGCTGATAGCGATCCGGCTGAATGAAATACTGGGGATTGATCCAGGGAAAGGGCTGTTGTGCCTGAAACTGTGCCGGATCAATAGCATCCAGAACGGCAGGATTCAGGTAGGGCTTGCTGGTCATGACGTCACTGCTGTAAAAACGCCAGTATACGTCCGGCGTGAGGCCGGTGACAGCCGGCATTTTTGTGCAGAAATTGCGGAACCGGCGCGTGCCTCAGGCGGGCGCCATTACCAGCAGGTTCCCGCAGCAGGCCTGCAGGTTTGCAGCGCGCATTGGCACAGGCCAGCGCGGCACCGCTAATTCGCGCCGTGCGCAAATCGCCAAAGGGTGTGCCCAGCCCGCTGTTGACGATAAGCGCCACCGACAGGCCTCGTTGTGGGTCCGCCCAGGCGCCGGAACCGCCAAACCCGAAATGGCCAAAGGCCTGGCGCGGAAAGCCGCGCGTCGTCGCCACACCGTGGTAACCCAGGCGCCAGCGCATATCAAAGGGGATCACCGAGAGCTTGCCAGTGGGCTTTTGCAGGGTCGTGGCCTGCTCCAGGGCCTCCTGTGATAACAAGCGTACTCCTTCGAATTCGCCGCCATTGGCGAGCAGTGCGTACAATTTGGCGAGCGAGCGGGCAGTGAACAAGCCGTTGGCGGCGGGAATGGCGACGCGCAGGGACTCGGGTGAGCCAAAATCAAAGTCGCTCACTCCCCGTGGCGCGAGCGCATCGAATATGCTGACCAGGTCGGAGTCCACGCCCAGGCGCTGCAACAGCCTACTTAGCTGGCTGGCACCGATCTCGAGCTTGCTACCCAGCGAAGACTGGGCCAGCCGCATGGTCGTTTCGGGAAAAATCAATTTCGCCGCGCGGGCTATCTGGTGCTCCGGTGTGCCGATAAACAAACCATCCAGCTGCAGTGGCCTGGCGATCTCCTTCTGCACCAGATCCGAAAACTTCTTGCCGGTCACGCGCTGGATGATCTCCCCGACCAGAAACCCGAAGGTCAGCCCATGATAACCGGTGCGCTTGCCCGGCGGGTGTACCGGCGCGGTCTGCTCAATCGCCCGGATCATATACTTCCAGTCCAGCATGCGATCTATGTGATCGATCATCTGGCGAATATGGTACAAACCGGACTGGTGGGTCAGCACCTGCCGCACGGTAATGTCTTCCTTGCCGGCCTGGCCGAATTCCGGCCAGTACTCTGCCACGCGCGCATCGTAATCAATGAGCCCACGATCCGCGTAGATATGCAACAGGGTGGCGGCCACTCCCTTGGTGGTGGAAAAACTCGGGGCCATGGTGTCGCGGGCCCACAGAGTGCCCTGCGTCGTCCTTGTAGCCACCCCACAAATCCACCACGCACTCGCCGCGGTGGTAGACACTGACCGCAGCGCCGCCCGGGTAATTGCGCAACTGATTGCGCAGTGTGGCTTCCACTGCAGCGAAATCCGGATGGATTCGACCGTCCAGATGCAGTTTCCGGTTTTTTAAAAGCCTTCCCGTCATGGTGCGACCCCGCAAATTGTTATGCTTATCCTGTAGCAATATGGCATTGCCTGAGTCAAAACATATCACAATTATTGGCCGGGCGAATATATACTGCCGTGCTGAATAAATGCGAGGAACTTCAATGTTCAGGCTAATTCTCGTTCCGCTGGCCCTGTTACTGCTGCTGGTGCTGGCAGCTGCAGTATTGATTCCCCTGCTCCTGGACAAGGACACGATGCTGCAACTGGCCGCCGAGGCCCTGCATGAACAAACCGGCGCCACGCTGACCGTCGATGGCGATGCCAAACTCTCGGTGTTCCCAACCCCGGGCATCGCCCTGTCTGATGCCGCCATCACCCTGCCTGACACACAACTGTCCAACCTGCGGATCGGCAACCTGCAGGTCGGCGTGCAATTGCTGCCCCTGCTCCGGGGGCAGGTTGGGATAGGCAGCCTCGCGCTGGACGGGGTCAGGGCCAGCATGCAGTCTGGCTCAGAGCAGAAAGGAGCAGACACCAGCACGCTCAGTGATGAGGACCTCGACGCGCTGTACGCCATTCGCCGCAAGCGCATGGCAACATCGGCGGAGGACAGCGGCGCGCAGGCTGCAGTGATACCGCCGCTGGCGCTCCATGTAAAACAGCTGACGATAAACGATGCCCGCCTGGAACTGCTTGACCCAGGCGGCGCTGCGCCAAAACAGCTGGAACTGGTGCGGCTGCAGGCACGCGACCTCAATCTGGACGGCGCGTCAATGCCGGTGGATATGACGCTGCGCCTACCCGGAAAACAGGTCATTGAAGTGAGTCTCAAGGGCAACATCCGCATCGACCAGCAGCACCAGACCGTCACACTCGAGCAAATTGAGTGGCGGCTACCGGAGCCCTGGCCAACACGCTGCAATTGCGCACCAGCGGGGTCATTGACCTGAGTCGCCAGACGCGCGGACCTGCAGCTGGCGCTGGAACTGGGCGAGACACGCGGCAACGGCACCCTGCGTTACACCGGTTTCGAGAGTCCCCAGATCGACAGTGTCCTGCAGCTCAACCTGCTGGACCCGGCACTACTGGCACTGGCCGGGCCGGACGCGCTCGCGGCAACGGAGCAGCAGACAACAGCGACAAGCGACGACCAACCACTGCCACTGGACGCGCTGCGCGCCATCGACGCCCGCACGGTACTGAATATAGAAAGAGCCCGCTTTGGCGACACATACAGTGAACAATATGCATGCCAGTCTGCTGGCGCTGGATGGCGTGATCCAGGTCACGCAGCTGACCGGTGAACTGCACGGCGGCAGGCTCGAAGCCAGCGGCACCCTTAACGCCAGGCACAATGCCGTCACCCTTGATACCAGCGGCAGCATCAGTCGCCTCGACATAGCGAGCGCACTGGCTGCAACGGAGTCAAAGCCGACGCTCACCGGCAGCGCCACCGTGGACTGGCAACTGCACAGCCAGGGATCTTCTGTGAAGGAGCTAACCGCAGCGCTGCACGGCCCGATCAAACTGACGACCGATGAGGTGGCGCTAAAGGGAGTCAGTGTCGAGAAACTGCTGTGTCAGGCGGTTGCGCTCAGCAACAAGGAACAACTGACTGCTGCCTTTGATGCTGACACCCGTTTTACCAACCTTGCGGCAGATATCCAGGTTGCTGACGGCAAGGCGGCGTTTAATCCCCTGCACGCTAATCTGGCGCAGGTCGCACTCAGCGGCGACGGGAATTACGATCTGCTGCAAAAGAAGTTTGAAGCGACCCTCAAGGCCCGCCTGTCACCGGAACTGGAACAACTGGATCACGCCTGTCGCGTCAGTAAACGCCTGTCCGCCATTGACCTGCCGGTGCATTGTGCCGGCAGCATCACTGCCGAGCCGTCCACCTGGTGTAGCGTGGACGCCGCGCAAATCCTGCAGGACATGACGGTGAATGAAGGGCTGGAGAAACTCGAGAAGAAGGCGAGCAAGTTCCTGGATAAATTGTTTAACAAGGGGAACTAGTTGAGCACCCGGTAGCCACGGCCGCTGAGGCAGCGCTTGACCACCTGAACCTCGGTTTCCTCTCCCTCCATTGCGCCCCTGGCTCCGCCACCGACCGCGCCGACGCCTGCGCCCTGGGCGGCCCCGCTGCTACCCCCGGTAATCGCGCCAATCAAACCGCCCACCACCGCGCCGGACGCAGCACCCTTGGCCGTTTTCTCGCCGGTCTTGACGCTATTGGCGTAGGTTTGGCACTCGGCCAGATCATTCTGGTAAGCGCTAATATCGACGCCTTTCTGATCAATGATGATTTCGTCAGTGGTGGTGCAGCCAGCCAACGCCAGCAAGGTAACTACGATTGCGCTCAGGTGTCTCATGGTTCTCCTCCTGAATCCGTGTTAAAACACGCCTCTGGCTGCGCCAACAAGCCCGCCGATCACCAGTACTAGTGCCGGAATATAACTTAAAGCAAAGCCCAGGCTCCTCGATTTCGGGTCAGCCACGTAAGCCCTGAGGTACAGGAATCGGCCAACGATGAAGAGGATACCCAGGCCCGCAGCCACATTGGCACTTACATACTGGGCAAACATGATCATTCCCGGAATAAAGAGCACCAGGTTCTCAAGGGTGTTTTGCTGCACACGGTAATACCGCTCAAAAATCGGATTACCTGTTATCGCCGGCGCGTCAATACCATACGTCCCGCGCGCCTTGCCCACTAACATGCCAAATACCGAGTACTCGATCAGCGCCACTGCAATTACAATTGTTACCAGTTCCATATTATTCTCCTTACGAATTGGACTATTCAGATCAACGGCTAACAAAACCTACTATACCGCAGACTATAGCTGCAATCCTCAGCAATGCACTGCGATCTGTGCAAGCAAGGTCCCCAGCCTCGAAGCAGCTGCTTGCGGCAACTTGTCAGGCATTTTTATTCCGACCTGGTTCCCATCGGTAGATAACATGGTAAATCAGAGCCACCAGCACACTGCCTCCGATGAGGTTGCCTAGAACTACTGGTACCAGATTGCTAAAGAATCCAATCCAGGTAATAGCAGGGGTGTTTGGTACGGTGTTTTCAAATGTTTCCAGCAGCATCGCAAGCGGAATAATGTACATGTTGGCGATACTGTGTTCAAAGCCGGCGGCAACGAAAGCGGATATCGGAAAGACAATGACCACGACTTTATCGATGACGCTTCGTCCAGCAAGTGCCATCCACACGGCCAGGCAGACCAGGACATTGCACAGAATCCCCTTAAAGAAGGCCGTCCAAAACGGCATGGTGCATTTAGCTGTAGCAATTTTGACATACTCATCTGCAATCGCGCCGTTGTTCATTTCAGCATGCCCGGAAAGGAACACTAGCAGTGCCAATCCAGCTGCACCTATAAAATTGGCGCAACAAACAATAATCCAGTTTTTGAGCAATTCAAAAGTTGTAATCTTGCTATCGGCCCATGCCATGGCAAGCAAATTATTACCAGTGAATAACTCTGCACCAGCGACGACCACAAGAATCAATCCCAAAGAAAAAGCTAAACCACCCAGTAACTGGCTAGTCGCGAAACCCAGTGATGCATCTGATTTAATCAACACAAAGTACAGTGCACCTAAACCGATAAAGGCGCCTGCAAGCACACCAAGCATTAGCATGGAGATCAATGGTAGTCGCGCCTTGGCAACGCCAATTTTTTCTACTCGCTCAGCAATTTCTTTGGGAGAAAACGCATCGAACCCGAAAATCTCTGACATGGGACGCTCTCTTGTAAAAATACTTATCAGCTAAATTTTCGACCCGGTCAGATATAGCAATCGCGGGTCGATGACATATTTACGTAATCACCAGCTCCTCACTCATTAACGCCCGACTGGTGCTCTGAACTTCTGGCCAGATCCGCGGGCAGGTGCCGCGCCGCCAGCAGGAATAGCAACGCTGCCGGCGAACCCAACACGACCACAGTCAACATGGCGTAACGCAAACTGTCATCGCCAAAGTAAGCGACGTAGAAGTCGCTGAGCAGGCCGACTGTCAGCGGCCCCAGGCCCAGGCCGACCATATTGAACACAAAGAGCAGGACCGCTGAGGTCAGGGCGCGCATGGCCGGCGGCGCCAGTGTGTGCGAAATGGCCAGCGCAGGGGCCAGATAACAATTGGCCATGACAAGCTTGAAGAACATAAACCCGATTGCCGCCGTGGTGTCTGCCAGCAGCAGGTAGGGTACACCCAGCGGCAGCACCAGTGTGCCCGCGATCGCCGGCAACCAAAGGTACCAGCGCTTGTCCCTGGTACCGAACCGGTCGGCCAGATAGCCGCCCAGAAACGTACCCAGCATGCCGCCCACACCGGAAATAATTCCCAGAATTATTCCCACCTCCCCCAGCGCCAGGCCGTGGTTGCGTATCAGAAAAGACGGTGCGAAGTTGCCGGTGCCATAAGTGACAAAAGCACTCAGGCCGCCGGCCGCCGCCAGGTACCAGAAGGAGCGATAGCATGTCAGCAGCTCCAGCGTCTCGCGCAATCCCGGCTTATAGGCGGCACGGGGCGCTGATTCCCAGCGCCCCCGCACCGGCTCCCGCACCGTGAGCACGAGCACCAGCCGCGAGCACCACGCCCGGAAGTCCCGCAGCCATAAAGGCAGTGCGCCAACCGTAGACCTGGCTGATCACTCCCCCGAGCAGAAAACCGGCTGCCACCCCGAGATAGATTCCGGTCGAATAAATTGCCAGCGCCGTGGCGCGCTGCGCAGGCGGATAATAATCGCTGATCATGGAGTGCGCCGGTGGACTGCCACCCGCTTCGCCGATACCGACACCAATGCGCGCCAACAGTAACTGGCTGTAGTTTTGTGCCAGACCCGACAAAGCGGTCATGCCACTCCAGATGGTGAGTGACCCGGCAATGATATTGCGCCGGTTACTGCGATCGGCCCAGTAGGCGATAGGAATACCGGCGGTGATATACACCAGGGCGAAGGAAAAGCCGCTGAGCAGGCCCAGCTGGGCATCACTCAGGCCCATTTCCAGCTTGATCGGCTCCTGCAGGATCACCAGAATCTGCCGGTCGATAAAGTTGAAGGCGTACACCAGAGTGAGCATGAACAGGCCGTAGCCGGCCACGCGACGACTGATCACAGATTCACCATATGCTGCAGATGTTGGTGTGCTCAACAGCTCGTCCTCGTTATTATAGTCACACGCTGCAGATCGCAACGGTGGCAGGCGCATGCCACTATGCCAACACTATACGCAATTGGCCGACCGGCCTCTATCGATAAGATGCTACCAGAGCAGGGAGACAAGCGGATGAATACTACACAGTGGGAGTATCTTAGCCTGCACCGGGATGACCGGGTGCTGGAAGTCACGTTTCGCTCGCCCAACAAGGTCAACAGCCTCAACAACGCCCTGATGCGTGAGCTGACGCGCCTGGCCCAGGAGCTGCAGTTTGACAGTGAACTGAATGCCATCATCCTGACCGGGGCCCCGGATATCTTCACCGCCGGCATGGACTTAAAGGACCCGGAAGCGGCCAATGCCGGTAACATGACCGTGGCGCAGCGGCGCCAGCTGGTCAAGGTAGGCCCTGCCATGTGCGCTGCCTGGGAAGCGCTGGAGCCGGTGACCATCGCCGCTATCGAGGGCTGGTGTATCGGCGGCGGTGCCGCTCTGGCAGTCGCCTGCGACTGGCGCGTCGCGGCTGACGATGCCTTCTTCTACGTGCCCGAACTGAAACTGGGTATGAACATGAGCTGGCAGAGCGTCCCGCGCTTTACACACCTGATCGGGCCTGCAAAAACGAAACAGTTATTGATTCTCGCCGAACGGGTGGACGCTGCCACCGCTGAACGCTGGGGATTGTTCGACTACCTCTGCGCGCCCGGCCAGGCCCTGGCCCGGGCCCGCGCTCTGGCGGCGCAGGTCGCCGCGATGCCCCCGGTGCCGGTGCGCATGGCAAAACGCGCCATCAATGCCAGCGCCACTGCGCTGGACAATGCCGTCAGCCACATGGACGCCGACCAGTTTCTGTTAACTCAAAGTACCGAGGATGCACTGGAGGGCGCCCTGGCTTTTTTTGAAAAACGCCCGCCCCGTTTCACCGGCAACTGAACTATCATTCGCACCTCATTCAACACCAGGAGACCACCATGTCCTACAACACCCTGCGCTACGAAGTAGCCGAGAATATCCTGACACTCACCTTGAACAGGCCGGACCAGCTTAATGCGTTTACGATAGAAATGGCGCATGAACTGATCGACGCCTTTAATCGCGCCAGTGACGATGACGAGGTGCGCGCCGTGGTGGTGACCGGCGCGGGCCGGGCCTTCTGCGCCGGCATGGATCTGTCGCAGGCCGGCAATGTGTTCGGCCTGAACGAGAAACTGCAGCCCACCATGCAGGACATGAATGAACGCCTGGATGATCCGGACATTATCGCCGGCGTGCGCGACACCGGTGGCCGCGTCACTTTAGCGATCTACGACTGCAACAAGCCGGTGATCGCCGCGATCAATGGTGCGGCAGTCGGCATCGGGGCCACCATGACCTGCGCCATGGATATACGCCTGGCCTCGGAGCACGCGCGCATCGGCTTCGTGTTCAACAAGATCGGCATCACGCCGGAAGCCTGCTCCAGCTGGTTTCTGCCGCGCATCGTCGGCATCGGCCAGGCCCTGGAATGGGTGTACAGCGCGGATATCCTCAAGCCCGAAGAAGCGCTCGCAGGTCGCTTCGTGAAAGCGGTCGTGCCGGCGGACCAGCTACTGGAAGAAGCCTACAAAATCGCGCGGCGCATCACCCAGTTCAGCCCGGTGGCCATCGCCCTCACGCGCCAGATGATGTATCGCTGCGCCGCGCAGCCCCATCCCATCGAAGCGCACAAGGTGGACTCCCTCGCCATCTACTACACCAGCCTCAACAGCGGCAAGGAGGGTGTGCGCTCCTTCCTGGAGAAACGCCCGCCGGTGTTTACCCAGCGCACCTCCACCGACATGCCGCCCTTCTACCCCTGGTGGGAGTAAGCTGTGCGTCCGCAGTTAGCGTTTGCCTTTATCTTTGTCACGGTCCTGCTGGATTCCATCGGCTTTGGCATCATTATGCCGGTGGTGCCACACCTTATTATGGACATATCCGGTGACACGCTGACCAGCGCCGCACGCACCAGTGGTTTTTTGATGTTCGCCTTTGCCAGCATGCAGTTCATCGCATCCCCCGTGCTGGGTAACCTGTCTGACCGTTTCGGGCGGCGCCCCGTGCTGCTGTGCTCCTTGCTGGCCATGGTTTGCAACTATCTGTTGATGGGCTGGGCGCCAACCTTGTTCTGGCTTTTTGTCGGGCGCCTCATCGGCGGCGTGTCTGCCTCCACCTACGGCATTGCCAATGCCTATATTGCCGATACATTTCCCCCCGAGAAACGCGCCCAGTATTTTGCGCTGTTGGGAGCAGGCTTTGGCACAGGCTTTATAGTCGGCCCCGCCCTCGGCGGGTTTTTGGGTGAGTATGGACCGCGTACGCCATTTTATGCGGCGGCCGCTCTGACGATGATAAACGTGATCTACGGCTTTTTTGTCTTGCCTGAATCCCTGAAGGACGGTCAACCGCCGCCCTTTTGAACTGGCCCGCGCGCATCCACTGGGCGCATTCAAGCAATTGTGGCAGTACCCGGTCGTCATCGCCCTGATCGTGGTCTATTTCTGCTACATGCTCGGTCATTTCGCGCTGCCCAGCATCTGGGCATTCTTTACCATTGAAAAATTTGCCTGGTCACCCCGCGACATCGGTATTTCTTTGAGTGCGGTAGGTGTGGCCATGATCTTCGTGCAGGCCTATCTGATACGCCTGGTGCTGCCTGTGTGGGGGCCAATAAAAACTGCAGTCGTGGGTTTGATCGCCACGGCGCTGAGTTTCTTCGGTTATGCCTTCGTCCCGTATGCCTGGATGATGTATCCGATAATCGCAGTGGGTGCCTTGCAGGGTTTTGTAGCGCCTTCTGTGCAGAGTATTATGTCGGCGCACATGCCAGCGAACGCGCAAGGCGAGTTACAGGGCGCCATCGGCAGCATGGCCGGCCTGGTAGCCATTCTCAGCCCACCGTTTATGACCCAGCTCTTTGCGTACTTCAGCGCGGATGACGCC
>CAWJQO010000024.1:0-67867 GCA_963844975.1 uncultured Gammaproteobacteria bacterium
GATATAGGAAATATCCCTATTTTTTATCGCAATTGCCTTTCAGCACATGTTCGGTCCAGATGAACGGACTCGGATAGCCTGATGGGATAACTTCAACGCTGCCTGGCCTGCACATAACATTAGAGAATCAGATGCCTTTTTAAACAGTCAAAGAACACTATAGATGTGCAGGCAAGTATGTACGGATTTGGTCGGCATTATACTGCGCGAGATTTTTGGGAAGCTCAAATACAACCAGTTTCGCTACCTGAGCATCCATATGCGCACGTAAATGACCCAAAAAGGCTGGCGCGGCTATTATCATGAGCTTGCCAAATTTATGCTCATTTACCGCAGATTGCAGATATTGATTGATTTGCCTTGAGAACTGAATCGCCTCTTCCGTCTTGATATCCGTTTCTGCTTCCATAGCGTGATGACTCCCGTCACTCCCTATAGTCCTGCCAGGCAGATCGGAAGTAATGTCGCGTGCATGCCGACGGGAATCGCCATGCTCAAAATGTTCTATTTCTATCAGTTCTTTACCTGATGCATCAGCTGCATATACCTTCGCTCGACTAGATTCTGCAACTACAACCCATATTGTATTCATAATCCCCTCTTTTAGTCGCAACAAATTAAACAGTTCCAGTATCCTCCATATAAGTGAGACTGAGCCTTGAGCTAGATCAATCGGAACGCCATCAACGCGGCCAACGTGGTGATTAAGACCAGAGTGACTGTAGTATTCATATAAATTAGGGGTACATGAATACAAAGCACAATTCAGAGTAGAATAACTGCTCGCCGACGTTGCGCTGCTGCGGGACATTTCTATGAGCAGAGAATACTTCCAAGCCGAAATCTCACGTCGTATCTGGGATACCAAGTACCGTTGGCGGGAGCAGGGTGAGACGCGAGATCAAACCGTCGAGGACAGCTGGCAAAGGGTAGCGCGCGCACTGGCGAGCATGGAACTATCAAATCAAACAGAGTGGGAGCAGCGCTTCTACAAAGTTCTTGAAGGGTTCAGGTTTCTACCCGGGGGACGCATTCAGGCCGGTGCCGGCACCGGGCGCCGTGTCACTCTGTTCAACTGCTTTGTGATGGGCACAATTGAAGATTCACTCGATGGCATTTTCGATGCTCTCAAGGAGGGCGCACTCACCATGCAGCAGGGTGGGGGTGTTGGTTGCGACTTCTCCACCCTGCGCCCGAGTGGCACACCGGCGCTCAGTGTTGGTGTCACCGCTTCCGGGCCAGTGTCGTTCATGCAGATCTGGGACACGATGTGTTCCACCATTCTCTCCACCGGCGCACGCCGTGGAGCGATGATGGCAACGCTGCGCTGCGATCATCCCGATATCGAGGAATTCGTCCATGTCAAAAAGGATGCTGCGAAACTAAGGCATTTCAATCTATCAGTGCTAGTAAGCGATGCTTTCATGCAGGCTGTTCAGGCCGACGCCGACTGGCCACTGGTATTCCCGCTCGGTGCACACGATGTTGTCGCGACCAGCAAGACGGTCGATCGCGTCTGGTCTGGTTCAATGACACCTGTGCGTTGCCGCGTGCTGCGTACAGTGCCTGCCCGTCAGCTCTGGGACCAAATCCTGCAGGCAAACTACGACTATGCCGAACCGGGAGTGATTTTTATCGACCGTATGAATGCGCTGAATAATCTCTGGTACGCTGAACAGATCGGCGCCACCAACCCCTGCGGCGAAATTCCGTTGCCGCCCTATGGTGCCTGTAACCTTGGTTCGATCAATCTCACGCAGTTTGTGCACGCGCCGTTCACTGAGAGGGCAAGCCTTGATCTGGCGGCAATTGCAGATACAGCAGCCGTGGCGGTGCGCATGCTGGACAATGTGGTAGATCTGTCGCGCTTTCCGTTGAGACAGCAGGCTGCAGCGGCGCATGCCACACGCCGCCTTGGTCTTGGGCTGACGGGACTGGGTGACGCGCTCATTATGCTCAACATTCCATATGGCACGCCAGACGCTGTAAAGGTAGCGGGCGACGTAATGCAACGAGTGTGCGAGACAGCATACCAGACGTCCATCGAACTGGCGCGCGAGAAGGGCGTTTTTGCTTTGTTCGACAAGGAAAAATACTTGCAAGGCAGGTTTATCAGCCAGCTTCCGGTAGAAATTCGCAGTCGATATCGCGCGCTACGGCATCCGCAACTCGCATCTCACTGCGATCGCACCGACCGGAACCATTTCTCTGCTGGCCAACAACGTGTCTAGCGGACTGGAGCCAGTGTATCGATTTGAATACAAGCGCAGGGTGCGCGAGACTGATGGCGATTTAAGCGAATATACCGTTAGCGATTACGCGTATCGCATATACTGCGAGCGCAACGGCAAGGAGACACCGCTCACACCGGCCTTTGTCACTGCCAGCGACGTCTCACCTTTCATGCATCTCGATATGCAGGCCGCACTGCAGCCCTGGGTGGACAATGCAATTTCCAAGACGATCAATGTGCCAAGGGATTACAGTTTTGGACAGTTCTATTCACTCTATGATTATGCCTATGGCAAGGGAGTTAAGGGGTGTACCACATTCAGGCCAAATCCAGTGACTGGACAGGTGCTGGTGGATCTGGATGTGCCGAATTCGCTGACGGAAAAAGCTGCCGCCATCCATTGTTGTTCCGCGGAGCGTGAGGCGGATTAAAGCTTATACCGCGCTCGCACAACTTGCTCCTCATTCACATTGGCAAGCTCCCACTAACGCTGCAAGCGTAATCTACCTCAGCGTACAGAGCGTGGCAGCAGCCAATAGCGCCCATAGCAGTTCCTCCAGGTAACTACCCAGAATGCAAAGACCGGCCGTGACAGCCAGAATGGCGATCAACCGGTCTGCCCATAGATTAGAGCGCTGCTTCAAGCCGCCCTGCTGCTCGCCGCCGTCCTCCCTGCGAAGCACTAGCTGGCGGGTAATATGGTATTCAATGAGCTTTGCGGCTGTCATGCTTGCATCTCCCGTATGACCTTAGGTTTGGCGATTCATAATCCCCGCTCCTCAACCGTCACACCATCTGTATCCTTTTCAGTCGTATCGAAAATACGACAGGTACGCAACTGTCAGGCCGCCCGCCTACAAACGCTTTGGCACTACCCGTTCCATTAGACAGCCAGTGAAGTGGCGAGTCTGGCCTGCACGATCTCCATTTTCGGCTGACCTTACTGATAGAATCACGTGATACAGTTCACCGCTCTATTGATCTGGCTTAAGTCGGGTTTTCTTTGGGTGGTCTATGCTTAACAAAAGAATTGCTAAAAGGGGGTCCATTGAATGCCCGTTGATAAGCCCAGGCTGGAACCTGCGTCGCCACGCGACGCCTTGCCGCTCGACCGACTTTACTGCTTTTGCGACCCACTGGAGCTGAATTTCGTTAGCACCGATGACCTGGAGCCACTGCGGGAACATCTGGGCCAGGACCGCGCAGTGGAGGCCCTGACGCTGGGACTACAGATTCCCCACGACGGCTACAACATCTTCCTGCTGGGCAGCACCGGCGTGGGCAAGCAAGCGCTGTTGCGTAAACTGCTCGAGAAGGAGAGTGCTGCGCCGCGGGGCGAGTATTCGGATTGGTGTTATGTGAATAATTTCGAGGCCCCGGACAAACCGATCGCGCTGTGCCTGCCCAAGGGCATGGGCCACCAACTGCGCGATGATATGAACCATGCTGTAGAAGAGCTGTTGGGGACACTACCTTCTATTTTCCAAAGTGACGAGTATCAGGCAAGGGTCCAGGCGCTGGGCGAAAAGTACCAGTCCCGCGAAAAAGAAGCCTTTGACGCATTGTCGGAAAAGGCCAGGGATCAACAGATCGCCATGATCCAGACGCCCAGCGGCTACACGCTTGCTCCGATGAAAGACGGTGAAATAATCACACCCAAAGACTTTGAGGCACTACCAGAAGCAGAAAAATCCAAATCCTTGACAGTAATCGAGGAGCTAAAAGAAGAGTTGAAGATTATCGTACGCCAATTGCCCGGCTGGAAAAAAGAGAGTCGCGATCGATTTAAGGCGCTGAATCAGGAATTCAGCCATCTGGCTATCGACCCGGTAATGAACGAATTAAAGCGCTCCTATGCCAGCTATCCTGAAGTACTGAACTATCTGGACGCTGTACACCAGAGCGTGATGGATGAGGCAGAGGCATTCACCCAGGTACGGGAGGAGTCGGCGATACCGGACAACCTCAAAGAGAGGGTGCGGGAGTTCCCCCAGTACTCGGTTAACGTACTCGTGGACAATCAGAACTTACCCGCTGCTCCCATTGTAAATGAGGACAGTCCAGGGTTTGCCAATCTGATTGGCCGGGTCGAACATGTGGCGCACATGGGCACTTTGGTCACTGATTTTACCCTCATAAAGCCTGGGGCTCTGCACAGGGCGAACGGTGGCTACCTGGTAATTGAGGCTGACAAGCTGCTGACCAACCTCTACGCATGGACCGCGCTCAAGCAGGCACTCAAGGCACGTGAAATTCGCATACAGTCATTGGAACAGATTTTCAGCTTCGTTAGCACCGTCCAGTTACAGCCCGAACCTATCCCGCTTGATGTCAAAGTGATATTAACGGGTGAGCGCGATTTGTATTACTTACTACAGGAGTACGACCCCGAGTTTTCCACTCTGTTTAAAATCGCCGCAGACATGTCCGAAGACGTTCCACGATCACCGGCCAGTACCGTATTATTCGCACGCATGATCAAAACCTTGCAACAGCGGGAAAATTTGCTGCCTGTGGACAGGGCGGGTGTGGCCAAAATAATCGAGTTCGCCGCGAGACGCATGGAAGACAGTGAAAAACTCAGCCTGCACCAGGGTCGTTTGGGCAACCTGCTGGCCGAGAGCGATTTTCGTGCGCGCCAAGCCGGTTCGCAGATGATTACCGCCGACTATGTCAGCGCCGCCGCCACAGCTGCCATCCATCGACTGGACCAGTTTCGGGAAAAATCGCATGAAGGTATCCTGCGCGATATTACGCTAATCGATACCCAAGGTTCTGCCATAGGGCAGGTCAATGGTTTGGCGCTCTACGTGCTGGGCGACTACGCCTTTGGCAAACCTACACGTATTACTGCCACGGCGCGGCTCGGAGCCGGAAAGGTACTGGATATTGAGCGGGAAGTGAAACTTGGAGGCAGAATCCACTCCAAGGCAATGATGATAATAAGCGCCTTGTTAGCTAACCGCTATGCGCGCAACCAGCCACTGCCCCTGTCAGCAAGTCTGGTTTTTGAGCAATCCTATGGCGGGATAGAGGGCGATAGCGCTTCGGTAGCGGAACTGGTGGCCTTGATATCCGCCATCGCGGATATACCAGTCAGGCAGGATTTGGCGGTCACGGGCTCCCTGAGCCAACATGGGCGGGTGCAGGCCATTGGCGGTGTCAACGAGAAGGTCGAAGGTTTCTTCGATATCTGCGTTTCACGAGGACTCAGTAGCACCCAGGGCGTCGTAATTCCAGCCAGCAACGAGCGGCACCTGATGCTGAGACAGGATGTGCTCGACGCAGCGACGGCTGGGACCTTCCATATTTATAGCGTGGACAGTATCGATCAGGCGTTGGAGCTGCTTACCGGATATAGCGCTAAATCCATTGATGACTGTGTGCTCGCACGCGTGCGAAGAACTGCAGGCATTGTCCAGAGCATTCAGCGAGAAGGGAGAGGACAAGGATCGTGAATGACCCCGCGGTGCGCCGCTGCATACTGGTCCCCATTGATCCGCACGGGATGCATCCTGTGGTACTTGAAACGATAGTACGGATCGCGAGGCAGCTGGATAGAAATCTTCTGGGGCTCCTGCTTGAAGACATCCGATTGCTGAGAATCGCCGACCTTCCGTTCACCACGGAGATTAGTCTTAATAGTGGACAGGAAAGAAATCTGTTGCGGGATCACCTGTTGCAGCATCAAAGTCTCATCAGCGCTGAAATCAGGCGCCAACTCATCGATCTGGCGGCACGCAACCGTGTGGAACTCAGCTTTGAGAACGCAGCGGGCGAACGTTGGACAACACTGATGGAACGGGATGGAAAACAGGATATATTCCTTCCTGCACGCAAGCGGTGGCATGCGCAACCTACTGATCACTCCAGAAAAGCCAATATTGTCGCCCGCCTTGGGGTGGTGCTTGCGAATGATGTAACAGATGCCAGGATTATGAGCACTGCCGCAGCGCTGTCTAAAGCCAATCTGGTAGGCGACATCTACATCCTTGCAAAACATCCGCCACCACAGGAAGCACTGCTTGATCTATACCGGCCAGATCACCAGATCAGGCTACAGGCAAATTTTTCCTGTGCAGCAGAAGATCTGGTGAAGCTGATAAAACACTCACCCTATGATCTGTTGCTGCTGCCAGGACAAAGCCTGCAAGACATTCCCAGCAGCGTATTGGAAGCCGCGCTGGACAAAGCCAGCGGGCAGGTACTGGTTATCAACTGAGACACCGCTAACATCGGATCACTGGACCTAAGCAGAACCTGCAGCAAAGGTGTCACAGGCGTTAATGTCTCCGGATTCAAAGCCAGCCTTGAACCACTTGACCCGTTGTGCCGAGGTGCCATGCGTAAAGCTGTCGGGAACCACCTGGCCACCCGCCTCCCGCTGTAGCCGATCATCCCCGATAGCCGTGGCCGCCTGCAGTGCCTCTTCGAGATCGCCCGGGTCCAGCAGCTGGCGTTCGCGATTGGCGGTGTGACCCCACACGCCAGCCAGAGCAGTCGGCCTGCAATTCCTGTCGCACTGACAAGGCATTCACCCGTTCTTTACTCGCACCCCTACCCGCTGCAGTCACTTGCTCACTAATCCCCAACAGCGTTTGTACATGGTGCCCGACCTCATGGGCGATGACGTAAGCCTGGGCAAAATCACCGGGGGCTCCGTGGCGCACTTTGAGGTCATTGAAAAAGGACAGGTCAATATACAGCTTCTGATCGCCGGGACAGTAGAAAGGTCCCACTGCGGCACTGGCATAACCGCAGGCGGAATTTACACTCCCTGTAAACAACACCAGTGTGGGTTCCCGGTAGTCGCGTCCCAGCTGCCTAAAGATCGGGTGCCAGGTATCTTCGGTATCGCCCAGCACCACCGCCACGAACTCGGCCATCTGCTGATCGGCCTCACTCAGTGGGGCTGACGGCTGTGCTGGAGAAACACCACCGCCCGCCAACAGGGACAGCACATCGACCCCCAGCAAGCCGGCCACCGAATATGACGACAATTCCAGTGATTAGGATAATTCGCCCCACTTTGGTGCGCAGCAGCATCGGTACAAACCGCAGTACCATGGGCAGCCGCGCCTGCGGCACTGTAAGCGGGGCTCATCCCGCGCCGGTCTTCTACATTGTCGCTTCGTCTTCCACCCTGCCAGCGCATGGTATATTCCTATCGATACCCAGTTGGGCCTTGATTATACTACTGCTCCATCGCGCTACCGCAGTCCCCACATCAAGGATAAATCCAAAATGACCGACGGCATTCTGATAGGCGGCTCCGCAGCCGGCCAGGTATTCCTCATTCCTCGTTACGCCAACCGCCACGGACTGGTAGCCGGCGCCACCGGCACCGGTAAAACGGTTACTCTGCAATGTCTGGCTGAGGGCTTTTCCGATCTGGGAATACCGGTATTTCTGGCGGATGTTAAAGGTGATATCTCAGGTATGTGCCAGCCCGGGACACCGCACCCGAAAGTGGATGAACGGGTACAAAAAATCGGGATTGAAAATTACAGCCAGCGCGGCTACCCAGTGTCCTTCTGGGACGTGTTCGGCAAAAAGGGAACACCGGTTCGCGCGACAATATCCGAGATGGGACCGCAATTGATCTCACGCTTACTCGATCTGAATGAAACCCAGGAGAGCGTGATCACCCTGGTCTTCGAGTTCGCCGACAATGAAGGCATGCTGCTGGTGGACCTGAAGGACCTGCGCACCACACTTGAATACCTGGGTAACAACAGCAAGGAGCTTGGTAGCGGGTTTGGCGTTTCCAAGGCCTCGGTCAACGCCATCCTGCGTCGCCTGCTGATGCTGGAACGTGAAGGAGGTGAGCAGTTCTTCGGGGAGCCAGCGCTGCAATTGGAAGATTTCATGCGCACCAGCGTCGATGGTCGTGGCATGATCAATATACTTGCTGCTGATACGCTCATCATGAATCCCCGAGTCTACTCCACGTTCCTGTCTGTGGCTATTATCCGAGCTGTTTGAAAACCTGCCTGAACTCGGTGACCCTGAGCAGCCCGTGCTGGTATTTTTCTTCGACGAGGCGCACCTGTTATTCAACGATGCGCCCAAGGCACTGCTGGAAAAGATTGAGCAGGTGGTGCGCCTGATACGATCCAAGGGTGTCGGTATTTATTTTATTTCGCAGAGCCCCAGCGACATCCCCGATAGCGTGCTGGGCCAGTTGGGCAACCGTGTGCAACACGCTTTACGAGCCTACACTCCCAACGAACAAAAGGCAGTAAAAGTCGCCGCCCAGTCCTTCCGGGCGAATCCCGACCTGGATACAGTAACCGCCATCACCGAACTGGGTGTGGGCGAAGCGCTGGTTTCCATGCTGCAGGACAAAGGTATACCCGCCCCAGTGCAGCGCGTAATGGTGTGCCCGCCCCGTTCACGCATGGGTGAAGCCACCATGGCGGAGCGCCAGGCGGTGCTGGACAAGGATATCAACCAGAAACGTTATGTCACTCCGATTGACCCCCAGTCTGCACACGAAGTACTGCTGGAGCGCATGGCAAGCCGACAAAAACAGGCGCAGGAGGATTGAAATGGAGGAACGTGCAGCCAAGGCGGAGAGCAAGCCAAAAGCGCGTGCCAGCAATCGTGAGAGTGCCGGCGAGGCCTTTTTGAAAAGTGTTGCCCGCGCCGCAGGCAGCAGCCTGGGCCGCAAACTGTTCCGGGGAGTACTTGGCTCGCTATTGAAGTGACAGGGGAAAGGTTACCTTCAGTCTGCCTCTTACGCGACGCCCCAGCGCAACAACCGCCAACACGGCAGCGCCTGCGACCATCCCTATCACAATACCACCCAATGTGGGTGTCAGTGCTGCCAGCGGCTGGGCCAACCGTGGTAATTTCCCCCGCTTGTGCCGCCAGGTATTTAATGCCCTCGTCCAAAACATGAAAGCCATGCACCAGAATACCGCCGCCCACCATGAACATGGCGACGGTACCCACCACGGCCAGGAATTTCATCAACCACGGTGCAAATATCATTAGAAAGCCGCCGAACCGACGCTGTGCTGCCGGCCAAGCGCCCTGCCCTTGCTTTTGCATCAGGTACAAGCCCGCATCGTCCAGTTTTACAATGCCCGCCACCAGTCCGTAGACACCAACGGTCATAATAAGGCCGATGGCAGACAGCACCAGCACCTGGCTAATAAATTCCATATGAGCGACGACGCCCAGGGTAAGCACAATAATTTCTGCCGACAGAATAAAGTCAGTGCGCACGGCGCCCTTGATCTTGTCCTGTTCGTACTGCACCAGATCGACACTGGTATCCACCAGATGCGCCACCAGTTCCTCGTGATGGGCGGCATCCTCAGCGGCCGTGTGCAGGAATTTGTGGGCAACCTTTTCAAAGCCCTCATAACACAGGAACAGTCCGCCCAGGATAAGGGCGGGAGTGATCAGCCAGGGTGCTACAAAAGAGATCACCAGGGCGGCAGGCACCAGAATACATTTATTTAGAAAGGAACCCTTTGCTACGGCCCAGACGACGGGCAGTTCCCGCTCCGCCCGCACGCCACTCGCCTTCTCCGCATTGACCGCCAGATCATCGCCCAGTACGCCGGCCGTTTTTTTTGCCGCGACCTTGGTCATCAGCGCCACATCGTCCAGCACTGCGGCGATATCATCCAGCAGTAGCAGTAAGCTACTTCCCGCCATTAAAATACTCTCCCCTCAGGGCAGTAACCGAAAGCGGTACACCGGAGTGAATGAATTGAATTACCGCTTGGAAGCAGCAGCGACGCGAAACGCTTGCCTCGCCGCCTGCGAATACTTTCTACCCGAAATGACAAAAGCAGATCTTATTACCGTCGGGATCTCGAAAATAGCCGCCGTAAAAGCCGTCCATACGCTGTCCTGGCGCGCCCTCATCGGTACCACCGAGCTTTAGGGCCTTGGCATGGAGTTTATCAACCAGTTCCCTTGAACCTGCGGAGATGGCTACCATATTACCATTGCCCGGACTGGGAGCTTCGCCGTTATAGGGAGTACAAACCGCCAGCATGGGGCCGCCAGCGGGGGTGCCGAGTGCGGCAAGCCGCCCCGTATCAATAAAAACGCTAACACCCAAATCCTGTAGCAATGCCAGGTAAAAGGCCTTGGATTTTTCTATATCGGCGGTACCTATAGTGGTATATGCAATCATGTAGTTTCTCCTTGAGAATTAAGTGTCCGGGTCCAGCAAGTGTACACTCCCCACCGCTGTGGCGCGACAGACATTTATGGTTTGGTTTGGCGTCGACGACGCGCGGGCTGATCCATTGTTGACTTTGGATAGCGCGGCAACTTTCCAGCTTCCAGGTACGTATGAATGCTCTCCTGCGAGCGAATCTTCGTGGCCGTTTTCTTGGCAGATACATACGTATTCGTCTGTTTCGCGTCCAGTACACGCGCCTTCACGTTATCGTGCCACTGCTGGTCGAGAATATCCTGGACCATGCGCTTGGCATCCTCATCCAGAATTGGACAGAGCACTTCCACGCGGAAGTCGAGGTTGCGTGTCATCAAGTCCGCCGAACCGATCAGGTAGCGCGGCTTGCCTCGGTTATGAAACACATACACCCTGGCGTGCTCCAGATAACGGTCGACAATACTGATCGCCTTGATGTTCTCCGAGATATCCTTCACTCCGGCCAGCAGTGAACACATACCGCGCACTATCAACTGGATCTCCACACCAGCCTGGCTGGCCTCATAGAGCTTCATCACCAGTTCCTTATCCACCAGGTTGTTGCACTTGAGAATCATGGAACCGCGGTAGCCCGCCCGGACATTCTCAATCTCCTGGTTTATCAGCTCCAGAAGTCCGCTGCGAATACTGTGAGGTGCTACAAGCAGCAGGCGATAATTGGGGCGCTTATAGTTGTACTGCAGAAATTCGAAAACATTGTTGACGTCCTTGCCGATATTCTGGTCATAGGTGACCAGACTGAAATCGGTGTATAGCCTGGCCGTGTTCTCGTTGAAATTACCGTTGCTGATGTAGCTGTAATAGCGAAACGCATGATCTTCCCGCCGTTCAATCAGCAAGAGTTTACTGTGCACTTTCAACCCGGGAATACCAAAAACAACTTCGATGCCGTTCTCTGTTAGCCTTTGTGCCCAGTTGATATTGGCCGCTTCATCAAAGCGCGCCGCCAATTCCACTACCGCAAGCACCTGCTTGCCATTTTGCACCGCGTTAACCAGCGCATCGATCACCCGGGAGTCTCTGGCCACCCTGTACAGGCAGATCTTTATCCTGGTGACATGCGGATCCAGTGCAGCTGTTTTCAGCAGATCAATCACGCTGCCAAATCGATGGTAAGGAAAAAAGAGGAGAACGTCCTTTCGCCGGATGGTCTCGAATATGCCGCTACTCTCGCTCGTTTGTGCAATGCCCGTAGGGGGCAGCTTCCTGAACTCCAGATACTTGGATCCCACATTGGGGAAACGCATGAAATCCTTGGAATTGTGGTAACGGCCACCGGCAATCAGAGTATTCTGCTTGCTAAAGCCAAAACGACTGCACAGCTGGTCCAGGAGTCGCTGCGGCATCTTCGCGTCATAAACCATCCGCACCGTTTCACCTTTTAGCCTCTGCTTCAGGCTTAAGGCCATTTTGTCTATCAGGCTCTGGCTAATCCCGGTATCGATGGCCAGTTCCGCATCCCGCGAAAATTTGAAGCAATAAGCCTCTGCGGAAGTGATCGGAAAAACACCACGAAACACTTGTGGCAGACAGGCGCGTATAATGTTGTCCAGCACAATAAAGACCTTGCTGCCCTTGCCGGTCTTACCTGCTCTGCGGGGAATCTGTACAAATCGGGACAAACGGTCGGTTGGAACTTCCACCACGGCAGAATGATAGGTAACCCCCGAGCTGATATCTACAGCAAGATAAATGGATTCATCTGTCAGTACAGGAACTTTAACGTCCTCCCTCAGCAGTATCGGTTCAAGTTCCGGCAGCACCTTACTGGTAAAATACGTCGCGTACAAATGCAGACTGTCCGCCATCCAACTGCTTTTCATTGATCAGGTAAATTCGATGCTCTGCAAGTGAACTGCATGATCTCGATATAGATACGGTCGAACTCCTTCTGGAGCTCCAGCACGCGTTTCTGTATGGCCACCAGCAGGTCTTTTGACTGCTGCCTCATGTCGCCGGAAGACACCGATATCAAGCGCCGTACTTCCGCCACCCTTACCCGAAAAAACTCGTCTGCATTATTGGAATAGATTCCGAGATAGCGCAAACGCTCAATGACGGGCACTGATTCGTCCGCTGCTTCCTGCAGGACGCGCGCATTGAAGGAAAGCCAGCTCAGCTCCCGCGGCATAAAAAGGTCACTGTCGAGGAGATCGGCGAGGCGTTTCTTGATCGGGTTAGGCATAACAACTCCAATTACTAAACAAAGATAATCTGAGACTTTCATTGCATCATCGGAATTGAAAAAAATCGACTTTACATAACCGCCATTTTAACCCTGCGGCATTGATTAGTTTAAGCGCCCGCTGCTTCGCAAATATGACAGGAATAAAGACTCGTAGAGCTGGATGTCACTCGCCATCCAGACCAGCCAAAGGCAAAGTCAGCGTAAAAGTGTTGACCACGAATAGACATAGGCCTGAACCTACTTAAGAAATTACATTAACATCTGCGCTTAATAAATTGATAGAAATAAAAAAGCCCGCATATCATGAAATGAAAGCGGGCCAAAATAGCCGTATGCTTCGGGGCAGAAACATCGGCCAGGGGACGTGTCAGCACGCGCAATGGAATGCAACGTGCTGCACTGAAAAATAGACGGTATTTGGCCATATATCAAGGTCAGTGCAGAAATATTTTTTTGGGCTTTACTCGCACACCACATTGTGCGCAACGCGCAATTTTGCGCCCAGCCCAAAGTACTCTGATCAATACCAAACACAGGCTCCTCCCAAGCCACCTCGATCAGGGAGAGCCTTGCCATAACGCGTTCGACAGTATACTGTTTATATATACAGTAATGGTCAGCTGTATGTCGGACGACAACAAGCTCATAGCCAGACAGCACAACGTGCACAAAGGTCGGGGCGCGCTGAGCAATCCCCACAATCGATTTCAGCCAACGCGCGTGGAGTGGGATGACGGTATCGAGGGCCCAACGCCCGTCACCGAATGCCGCGCAGTTAATGCGCGCAGCATTATTTCCCGCAACACTTCCCCGGACATTCCATTTGAACAGTCGATCAATCCCTACCAGGGCTGCGAGCACGGCTGTATCTATTGCTATGCCCGCCCCAGCCACGCCTATCTGGATATGTCTCCGGGGATCGATTTTGAAACCAAACTCACTTACAAGGTAAATGCCGCAGTGCAGCTGGAACGCGAACTCGCCCGTCCAGGTTACCGCTGCGCCAGCATTACATTGGGCGCCAACACGGACCCCTACCAACCGGTGGAAAAAACTCACCGTATTACGCGAGAAGTGTTGCAGGTGCTGCAGCGCTGCCGGCACCCCGTGTCGATTATCACCAAAGGCGCATTGATCACCCGCGATATCGACATACTGGCGGACATGGCTGCTGATGGTTTGTGCTCGGTGGCCATTAGTCTCACCACCCTTGATGCGAGCTTGAAACGGCTGATGGAGCCGCGGGCGGCATCACACCAGGCCAGGCTGGCGGCGATGGAGTCGCTGAGCAGCGCAGGTATTCCCGTTACCGTGCTGTTTGCACCGGTGATACCAGCCCTCAACGACTGCTGATATGGAGGAGATTCTCGGTCAGGCGCGCGATGCAGGCGCGCAATCGGCGGCCTACATTATGTTGCGGCTACCGCTGGAGGTACGTGACTTGTTTTTCCAATGGCTACACGAGCACTACCCACTGCGGGCGGAGCACGTCATCAGCCTGCTGCGACAAAGCCGTGGCGGTGCGGACAACGATAGCCGTTTTGGCCATCGCATGCGTGGCACGGGAACATTTGCAGACCTGCTGGCGCAGCGTTTTCGACTCGGCTGCAAAAGACTGGGACTGAATCAGCACGAACAGACCCCCACTCGCAGGGACCTATTCAAGGCGCCGAAGCCGCGCGATAAAAGTGGCGCATCTACAATTAAGGAAAAGCAGATTGACTTGTTCAACTAAGGATATCCACAGAACCACCATCACGTTATCGACGCGGTTACGCCTGCGAATGAAGCATCTCATGGCCATGAGAACTGCTTGAATGCTGTGTTATGGGACTTAATACGTAGTCAGCGAACTTTTATCAGGTTTTGGTCGGTATACCTCTGGTGCGCCTCTAGATGGGAAGCTTTGCCAATACGCCTGTAGGCAGCCAACGGATAATCAACATTATCAGTCGCCAGTAACCAGGAACGTAGCAAACTTTTCTGCCTTTTGCGATCGCCCGATAAATAGCTGGCGCAACTTTTTCTGGAGTAGACCAAATCGCACTGTGCTGCATTTCAGACGTCATCGGGCTGATTATCATGCCTGGCTTGATGTTGATG
Source organism: uncultured Gammaproteobacteria bacterium (assembly GCA_963844975.1). Classification (GTDB taxonomy): domain Bacteria; phylum Pseudomonadota; class Gammaproteobacteria; order Pseudomonadales; family Halieaceae; genus Marimicrobium. Next base: position 14,728 of record CAWJQO010000024.1, read on the forward strand.
ATTTTTACCCGACTGCCAGAAAACCTGCCCTGCAGACCCTGGATCAGCGTGTCAATACCCGCCTTGGCTGCGCCATAGGTGTAATTGCTCTTTCGTCCTCTGTCGCCGGCGACAGAGGACACAACTGCGAGCGCGCCACCTCTCTGCAGCGCCAGCTGCTGTGCGCATGCCTTTATAATAATTGCGACACTGACGAAGTTGTCATCCATACATGCTTTTACTGCTGCACTGGATGTCTCACACTCGACCTGATCAGGTAACGATCCATGCGCCACAATAGCAATGTCGATATTACCTAAGCGCTCAACCGCCTGGATCACGCAGCCATCGTGCTTCTGCCAATCATTGAAATCATAACTAGCGGTACCAACAACCGTCCCACCACGGGCAACAAGATCAGCGTTAATCGCTAGTAGTTTCTCCTGATTCCTCCCCACCAGAAAAAAGTTAGCCCCTGCTAACGCATAGATCTTGAGAATTTCATGGCAAATTGCCGAGTTTGCGCCAAAAACCAAAATACAAGGCCCGCTCTTCATTCTCGTACCCTGCGCCAAAAAGCTGATGAGAATTTAGGATCCATTTCCAACATAAACGCCGGTAAACCGGGAAAACCTGCTGCGAAGACTTTCGCCGGCATTCTTGCATCCTTGGCCGGATACAACGCGCCACCGACAGACAGTACGGTCTCGTCAAAGGAGCGAAAAAGATTTTTTGTTTTCTCTCCCCTGTTTGGAAAATCAATAGCCAATGTCAGCCCAGATCGGGGAAAGGAAAGTAGACCAGGGGATTTTAGCTCGCCGAACACCTTGAGTACAGCGAGGAAGGAAGACTCACCGCTACGATGAATCTCCTGCAACAACGTCTGCAAAGCCTGTTCACCGCATTTATGCGGCAGCACACACTGGTACTGATAAAAACCGGCTCTACCATAGATGCGATTCCAATTGGAGATTCCGTCAAGAGGAAAGAAAAACGGTTGGTAGTGGATATGCCGTGGCGCTTTTTTTCGGCAGCGAGCGGAGAAATAAGCACGGTTAAACATGTCGACAGTCCACTTATTCACCAATGAAAAAGGTGGCGCAAAGGGAACACCCACTATTGGGCTGCTACGACCAGGGGCAAGCACGCCCCGATGCCGTGCGTGCCGTTGCGCGGGAAAAAATACCTCGCCCCACCTGTCCGTTTCGGGCAAAGGTGTCAATCCATGACACCGTATAATCCCAATCTGCAGAGTCATGACTCAATGCGAAAAACTCCTCCAAACCAAAAAAAGCGAGGTCTTCAACGAGGAGTTCATTACTGGTAATGGGAATCAGGTTGATTTCCGCACTCGTGATGAGCCCAGTGAGTCCAAGTCCTCCAATCGTGGCAGCAAAAAGCTGGCTGTTCTCACTGGAGCTGCAAACGTAACGTACGCCATCACTGCGTAGTAAATTCAGTGCGCGAACATGACAACCGAAGGAGCCAGCATGGTGGTGATTTTTACCATGAACATCGTTGGCAATAGCTCCGCCGAGAGTAACAAACCGGGTACCGGGAACCACGGGAAGAAACCATCCCCGAGGTACGATGACCGTTAGAATTTCATCCAGAGTAAGGCCCGCCTCGCAAATCAATGTACCGCGCTCGGCGTCAAATTGAATGAAACGGTTCAGTCTACGCGTGCTTATCTGTGTCGCATGGCTATTAATACAACTGTCACCGTAACTGCGCCCTCGCCCATAGGCAAGTGCCGTGTCACTCCCGGCAAACTCAGGCAACACTTCAAAACGCCAGTCACCGCTCTATGGTGCGATCAGCTCCAGCAATCGGCAACCCACCCCAGCTTGAATTCATTAACGAGCAGCCATTATCGTCAACAGTCCAAGTCCAAAGACCGCATAACTGACCCGGTCACGGGTAGCAAATACTACCGGATCCTGGTGTAGTTCACCGCGACTAGCGATAAGCCAGATTCGTCCAATCCAATACATCAACAAAGGACAGAGCAGCCACATTATTCGCTGATTATGATAGATAGCCATCATATCCGGACTATCAATATACAGTGCCAAAACCAGGGTGGCGATATATCCGGATGCCGCACCAAGTTGTGCCACGATAGTAATATCACTGACATGGTAACCGCGACCGCTTGCCCAGCTACGCGAATCCAGCTCCATAGCTCTCAGTTCGGCATATCGCTTTGCCATAGCAAGACTGGTAAAGATAAACATCGAGAACGCAACAAGCCAGAAAGAAGGCATTACAAAGGCTACAGCAGCACCGGCAATTATGCGAAGAGTGTAGAGAATTGCCAACACCAACACATCCAACAATACCAAACGTTTAAGGTAAAAGGAGTAAAGCAGTGTTACACAAAAATAGAATAAAAGAGCTATAAAAAATTGTTCGCCCACTAGCCAGGCAAGAACGGCAGAGGCTGCCAATAGCAAAGGAGTCACGATAAGACCCAACGTCACAGGTGCCCGACCACTGGCAAATGGTCTGCTGCACTTTTCACTATGCCTACGATCTGCCTCAAGATCGAGCAAGTCGTTAATCAAGTAGACAGAAGAAGAACACAAGCAGAAAGATACAAATGAAATGGTTGTTAAAATCAACAAATGGAAATCAGTGTACTTGTGCGCCGTGAGAATACTGACAAAAACCAGCAGGTTCTTACTCCACTGATGCGGGCGCATAGCTCTAATCAGTTCACGCAGTGGATTATGGCTCTTTGGAAAACTGGCTTCTATCTCGGAGTGTGCTGCAGCACGCACCGCCAGAGAGGGGCTGACATTGACAAGAATTGCTTTTCGGCAACTTCTCCAGACCTTCAGGTCATCACGGCAGTTGCCGACATAATCGTAACCGCCTTTTCCAAAATGTTGATCCAACTCATCACGCTTGGTAGCGGCACCCAGATTACGCCGGGCGGAACTGGCGAGCACCTGTGAGAATAGCTTCAAATGGTCGCCAATCGCGTCGGCGATGCGGTGATTGGCGGCCGTTACCAGCACAACTTTTCTACCCGCTTCGCGCTGTACATACAACCAGTCGAGCAGCGGCTGGTTGTAGGGCAAAGTGGTTACGTCCAATGTTGTACGGGAAGAAATTTGGTCCTTCAAGTTTGCCTTGCCCCAAAGTAACCAAAATATCATGGCGAAAATATAGAGTGGGTTTGACTTTGCTAGCAGCACTGCAGATTCTACGAGAGTATCTGTGTTAACCAGAGTTCCATCCAGATCGACACACAACGGTATGTCGTAATCATTACTTTTTATTATTTGAGACACAATCGGTATCCTGAGTTTCGGCCAACGCTATTCTTTTAATAAAGCCACATTAGGAAACGCTTGCTAAAAAACGTCAATAAAGAAACAAAACTTAATGGCAGCTTTACCAACATCGGGTTCGACTTACTTCAATTGCACCTCAAGCACGTGAAAAAATTGGGTTGGCTCTCGTTAACCCTGAATCCATTCATCTTCAGCAATTCAACGAATGATCGACCCGATATCTGCAAAGGGCCGCTTCAAAAGCCCCATTGAAGTCGTGGCAACTATACGTGACAGCATTGCCACGAACAAGCAGACTCGGCCCCGAGATTTCCGATATCTAGTAATTTTACAAAAGAACTGTGCGCTATTACTCACGCACTAGAACATTGTGCAGGTGGGATATCTGCATTTTTCCAAGCAGATTTGTCCAGTGTATCCGTTGAGAGTGGATGCAGAGGAACTACTTCAGTGCGCCATCACCTTTTTCTTGCCACAACGCGCGCAGCAATAGACCGTTACCAGTTTTCCCTGTTTGACATCAAACTGCTTGGCCTTGTCCACTACCCATTTATGATGACCGTGACGACACAGGGTATTGCCCTTGTGCTTTTCCTTCAATGATGGTTTGCGAAAGGGAATGACGTCAGACATGAATGCAGCTCGAGATCACTGGAGAAGGGTGCGCTGTAGCGCAGTGTTCCAGGATGCAAGGCGTCGGCGCCGCGCGGCGGCACTCATCTTGACCGAGAACTCCCGCTCTGCCCGCCAGATATTTTTCACCTCAGCCGGGCTCTGCCACAAGCCGACGCCCAGACCCGCCAGATAGCAGGCGCCGGCCACCGTGGTTTCGATCACCTTCGGCCGAATCAGTCGACGGCCCAGTACATCCGCCTGAATCTGCATCAACAGATTGTTGGCTGCAGCCCCGCCATCCACACGCAGCGGCCTCATGCGCTTTCCCAGGTCGCTTTCCATGGCCCTCAGGATATCGGCATTTTGCAGCGCCATCGCATCAAGCGTGGCGCGGGCGATATGTCCGCGCTCGGTGCCCCGGGTAATGCCAGTTAGCGTCCCACGCGCATCAGGTGCCCAATGAGGCGCACCCAGTCCGGTTAACGCCGGTACGAATTCCACTCCGCCGTGGTCCGCAACCTGCAGCGCCAGTTGCTCGATTTCAGCTGCGGTCCTTATCATCCTGAGGCCATCGCGCAACCATTGCACCGCCGCGCCACAGACAAAGGCCCCGCCCTCCAGTGCGTAGACGCGTTTTGACTTTTCACCCAACTGCCATGCCACCGTGGTAAGCAGCCCCGCATTTGACTGCAGTCGTTCCGCACCGGTATTCATCAGGATGAATGAGCCAGTGCCAAACGTACACTTGGCATCACCGACATCGAAGCAGGCCTGGCCAAACAGGGCGGCCTGCTGGTCACCGGCCACCCCGGAAATGGGAATGCCATCGGGCAAGCCCGGGACACCGCGTGTACGCCCGAGGATGGCGCTGGACGGCACGATGGTCGGCAAAATCTCTCGCGGTACTTCAAATAGGTCCAGCAATTGCTGGTCCCAACGGCCCGTTTTCAGGTTCATCAGGGAGGTGCGAGAAGCGTTGGACACGTCAGTGACATGCACGTCGCCTCCGGTCAGTCGCCAGATAAGAAAGCTGTCGATAGTACCCGCCGCCACACGCTTGCTCTTGAGTGCGCGGGATATGCCGGGCGTGTTTTTCAGCAACCAGCGGTATTTACTGCCGGAAAAATAGGGATCCAGCACCAGCCCGGATTTGCGCCTGACAGTATTTTCATGTCCGGCCGCGCGCAAAGACTCACAAAAATCCGTAGTGCGCCGGCACTGCCATACAATAGCGTTATTGAGCGGCTCGCCCGTTTCGGTATCCCATAGCAGTGAAGTCTCCCGCTGGTTGGTAATACCGATGGCTACTATCTCGCCGGGCTTGCAGATGTTCTTGCGCAACAACGCGCGCATCCCCTTCACCACCGACGCCCAGATATCTGCTGGACGGTGCTCAACCCAACCGGGCTGGGGATAGATCTGACGGAACTCGACGTTGACGCTCGCGCGCAGTTTGCCACGAGCGTCCATCAGGGCGACGGTGCTACCCGTCGTGCCCTGATCAATGGCAAGGACGAACCTGCCCATCCCTACTTGCCGAAACCTTCGCACCGCCTTGATTTCGAGAAAGTCGGTGAAGCCGTGGCTGCCCCACTCGCGGCCATTGCCGGATTGCTTGAAGCCGCCAAAGGGCACGTCAAAGCCGCCGGAGGCGCCATTGATGTGCACATTACCGGCGCGGATTCTCGACGCCACCTTGCGGGCGTGATCGAGGTCACTACTCTGCACATAGCCCGCCAATCCGTAGGGCGTGTCGTTGGCAATGCGGATCGCCTCTTCTTCCGTATCGTAGGGAATCATGGTGAGCACTGGGCCAAATATTTCTTCCCGGGCGATGGTCATGTCGTTGTTTGCCTCGGAAAAAACCGTGGGGCGAACAAAATAGCCCTTCTTCAGGCCCTTGGGACGACCGGTGCCTCCGGTGACGACTTTGGCGCCCTCCTTTTTCCCCTTTCTGATCAGGGCCTGGATCTTCTTGAATTGCACCTCGGAAACCACCGGGCCCATCGTCGTCTTCTCGGCAGCCGGGTCGCCTACCACCACTGACTTGGTGACTTTCTTGGCGATGGCCTCCGCCTCGGCCAGTTTGGCCCTGGGCACCAGCATGCGCGAAGGAGCGTTACAGGATTGCCCGGTATTTTGGTACATGTGCATGACACCGCGGGTAACAGCAGCCTGCAGGTCGGCATCGTCCAACACAATATTGGGCGACTTGCCGCCCAGTTCCTGGGTGACGCGCTTGACCGTGGGTGCGGCGTTCTGCGCCACCAGCGATCCGGCGCGGGTCGATCCGGTGAACGACATCATGCGACATCGGGATGCTTCGACAGCGCGGTGCCAACCACCTTCCCATCACCATTGACCATATTGAATACCCCGGCCGGGACACCCGCCTCATGCATCACCTGGGCGTAGATATAGGCCGACAGCGGTGCCACCTCACTGGGTTTGAGCACCATGGTGCAGCCCACCGCAAGCGCGGGCGCGACTTTGCAGGAAATCTGGTTTACCGGCCAATTCCAGGGTGTAATCAGGCCGCACACACCGATGGGCTCCTTGAAGATGCGGTGCTCGCCCATATCTTCCTCGAACTCAAAGGTCCGCAGCACCTTCAACGCCTCTTCCAGGTGCCCCTGACCACAATACGCCTGTCCACCCATGGCCAGACTCTGCGGTGCTCCCATCTCCTCACGAATGGCATTGGCAATATCGGCATAATACTTCTTGTAGACAGCGATGCACGATTCCAACAGCTCGACCCGCTCCTGCCTGCTGGTGCGACTGAAACTTTCAAAAGCAGTTTTGGCTGCGGCAACCGCCTTGTTGACATCGGCTTCAGTGCCCAGGGATATGTGGGCGCACACTTCCTCAGTCGCCGGGTTGATCACATCGAAATCATGCGGGATAGTTGGATCGACCCACTGCCCATTAATGTAAAACTGTTTGTACTCGCGCATTGGTAGTCTCCCGGTTAGCATTGGCAAAGGAGGTCAAGTTTAAGCACTCTCAGACGCACTGACTAGTAGCGATGGTCTTCGTCGGCGTATTTTTGCGATTTACGATGGCCTGAAGGCGTTGTTTCCGGTCCGATAATCACGCAAAATTGCCCGGCCCATAGCCTCATACCGGAACCCGAACAGCCATGGATAACGAAGAGTTGACCCTGTTTCGCGATATGACATGTCGCGCACTCGAACAGGAGATTGCCCCCCATATCGAGGAGTGGGAAGCCCAGCACATGGTGCCAAGGGAACTCTGGCGCACCCTGGGTCAGGCGGGGTTGCTGTGTCCGGACATGCCCCAGGAGTATGGCGCGGCGGGCACCACGCCGCAGGTCACCTTTGCGGTCATTGAAGAGCTGTCACGGATGGGTTTTGGCGGCATCGCCTCCGGCTACGGTATCCACAGCAACATCGTGGCGCCCTACATCGAGCATTTCGGTACCGAGGAACAGAAGGCCCAATGGCTGCCAAACATGGTTACAGGAGAAGTCCTCGGCGCCCTCGCCATGACTGAACCCGGCGCTGGCTCGGATGTACAGGGCATTCGCAGCAACGCCGTCAGGGACGGCGATGACTGGATACTCAACGGCTCCAAGATCTTTATCACTAACGGCATGCTGGCCGACCTTGTCATCGTGGCAGCCATCACTGATCCGGGCAAAGGCGCCAAAGGCACCTCGCTGTTTCTGGTCGACGCCACACTGCCTGGCTTTGCCCGCGGCAAAAAAATCGAAAAAATGGGGCAGCACACTTCTGACACGGCCGAGCTGTTTTTCCAGGATGTACGGCTGCCCTCCTCTGCACTGCTCGGTGAACTCAACAAGGGCTTTGTCATCATGATGAAGGAACTGCCCCGCGAGCGCCTCGGCATCGCGGCCCAGGCCATCGCCTCCGCCGAGGGCGCCATGGCGCTCACCGTAGAATACGTGCTGGAACGAAAAGCCTTTGGCCAGACCGTGGCCAGCTTCCAGAATACCCGCTTTACCCTGGCCGAGGTGAAAACCGAGATCGCCATCAACCGCGCTTTTTATGAAAAGTGCGCTGATGCCTATACGCGGGACGAGCTTACAGCAGAAGACGCCGCTATGCTCAAATATGCCAGCACCGAAATGCAGTGCAAGACGATCGACCAGTGCCTGCAACTGTTCGGCGGGTATGGTTACACCACCGAGTATCCGATCTCGCGCTTTTACACTGACGCCAGGATACAACGCATCTACGGTGGCACCTCGGAAATCATGCGCGAACTGGTAGCGCGATCCATTCTGGGTCGCTAGGCGTCAGACCAGCCCCATCAGCTGGACGATACCGTGGCTGTGTCCGGCGGTGTAACCACCGTCAACCACTAATGTATGGCCAGTCACATAGCTGGAATCGTCTGACGCCAGAAAGAATGCGGCTCCGGCAATTTCCTCGGGTCTGCCCAGACGGCCTACCTTGGTCTCGCGCACTACATCCGCCTTGAACTCCGGCATCAGCCCCATCACGTTATGCAGCAGGGGCGTGTCGATGAACCCAGGGCAGATTGTGTTGCACCGTATCCCCATGCGTCCATAGTCAATAGCAACATTTTTGCTCAACAGGACGACGCCACCCTTGGAGGCGTTATAGGCGCTGCCGCCCTCGGTGCCGTTAAGCCCTTCGACGCTGGCAATGGTGATGATACTGCCCGAGCGCTGGGCAGTCATCGTATCCAGCACGGCCTTGATGGATAGAAAAGTACCCTTGAGGTTTATGTTGATCACCCGGTCCCAGGTGTCTTCATCGAGCATGCTAACAGGCCCGCCATCGCCGACTCCGGCTGCGGTGAGCAGAATATCGATGCTGCCAAGATCGCGTGCGGTCGCCTCGGCCACCGCCCTTAGTGCCGCTCCATCGGTAACATCAACCTGGTGAAAGCGGCTGTTGCCCGCCAGCGCTTGCACTGACGACCAATCGTCTGACTGGTGCCGGTCGATTCCCACCACGGTAGCACCCTCCGCCGCGTACCGGCGCGCACAGGCCAAACCGATACCGGATGCAGCGCCGGTGACGATGGCTACTTTATTTTCCAGACTGGGCATACGGTCCCCTCGCTGCGTGTGAATTTACTTGTCAAATTGATAATCAGCGCTGTTCACTGCCTTGGTCCAGCGCCACATGTCCAGAATCTTCCACGGCCACAGCAAAGTGACCTTGCCGTCGGCATTTTGATAATAGCTGGTTTTGATGGAATCGTGCTCCCAGATCAACCGCGCATGCAGTTCCCGAAAGCGTCTCTGGTAGTCTGCGTGCACACTTTCCTTGCACTCCATGGATTGCGCCTCCCGATTGAAGCAATGTCTTGAGGCACTCCATGATGTAGCGGATCTGGCACTCGCCATTAAAAATGAGGCTGCCACCGAAGGCCAGGTTGGTGCCGGGCCCGTACATGCAATAGAAGTTGGGGAAATTCGGTACCGTGATGCCGAGGTAGGCGGAAGGCTCAATGCCCCACTGCTGCGACAATACACGCCCCGCCCTGCCCCTGATCTCCATGGGCCATAAAAACCGATCGGTTTCAAAGCCGGTCGCATAGAGGATGATATCCGCCGGATAGAATACGCCATCGCTGTCGGTGACCCCATCTGCGCTGACACTGGCCACACTGCGGGTGACCAGATCGACATTCGGCCGTCTTCAGCGCTGACAGCCAGCTGCCGTTATCCTGCAGCGTGCGCTTGCCCATCGGTGCATAATCGGGGATGACCTTTTGCAATAGTTCTTCGTCGTCGCCGACCTGGCCTTTGATGTAGTCGGAAAACATCTGGTACACGAAGTCGTTCATCTCGTTAACGGAGCGCTCCTGGTGGGGCCAGTTGGGATCGACAAACACCGTGTCGTAGGCGCCGTCACAGGCCGGCCAGAAAATAAGGAAGCGAAACCATCGCGTATAAAAAGGCAGGTGCTGCAAACACCATTTCGTGCCTTCCGGCACGTTCTCATGATAGATAGGATTTTCGAACATCCAGGGAGCCGAGCGCTGAAACACTGTGAGGTGCTTTACCTTGCCCGCAATCGCAGGCACCAGTTGAAAAGCGCTGGCGCCGGAACCCACCACAACGACCTTCTTGCCGGTGCAATCAATGGTGTCATCCCAGGCTGCCGAATGGCACCATTGCCCGCGAAATGACTCTATCCCGGGAATGTCTGGCAGTTTGGGTCGATTCAGTTGCCCCACGGCGCTGATCACAGTGTTGGCAACGTGCTGCCCGATGTTGCCCTGCTTATCGATAGTACTCACCGTCCAGAGCCTGCTGCTCTCGTCGAAGACGGCGCCGGTAACTTCCGTATTAAAAACGAAAGTGGGACTGCAAATGGTGATGCTTCACCACATTTTCAAAGTACTGCTGCAGTTCCGGCTGCTGCGCAAAAAATTGGGTCCAGTGATGCGCGGGTTCAAAGGAGTAGCTGTACAGATGGTTGCCGACATCGACGCGCACTCCGGGATAGCGGTTTTCAAACCAGGTGCCGCCTACGGCAGGGTTCTTCTCGATGACCACAAAGGGAATGCCCGCCTCCTGCAGACGATACGCTGCCAGCACACCTGACATGCCGCCTCCGATCACCAGCACCTTGTGTTGCGCCCTGCGCGCAGCAGGCACCTCATTGCCCCAGGCGTCACTGCGCTGGTCGGTGCCATCAAGTTCCATCTCTTCCAGCATCATGGGTACATAATCTTGCGGCACGTCTGCGGCCACAATGAAATTCATCATGCGATGAATCGTTTCAGCGCTCGGCGCTGGCGGCAACTGGCAGCCGCCATCACGAAAAGTCTTGATCACCTGCAACGCCTGGGCGCGCACCGTCGCCTTGTCCTCCTCGGACATATAGCCCTGGTACTCGTTGATAAAGACGCCAGCCGGGCGGATGGCGCCATCGAGCAGACCGGCATCGCCGCTCATATGAATCATGCTCATCATCAGCGTGGGGATACTGGCGTCCTGCAGCGCCCTCGCAATCAACTCATCATCATCGGGAATGTCAAACCTGGTCTGGACTGTGCCTGTCATTGCAGGGGACTCCGTTAGTGTGGTCGGGATCGGCAGATCTGGATCTACAGGGTGACTGGTGGCGCAAAGGTGGGGTTGCGGCCCAGGCGTATGTCGTCGAGGCGGATGTGCGCTGTCTCGCGCCAGGCCTCTTCCGACAGGATATAGAAGCGCTCGGCGACGATAGCGTCGAACACGCGCTGCGCCATGACTTCCGGGCCGAGACCCTCGGCAACGCTGTCCGCAAGGGCCTGCGTGACCATGCGTGCGCGCATCCGACTGGACAACATCACCCGCCCTGCTATAGGCGCTCGGGCGATTGCGCTCCGACGCGGCGATGCCGGTGTTGATCGCCTCCGGGCACAGCACCGAGACTTTTACATTGGGCACGTGGAACGCGAGCTCGTGGTACAGCGACTCACTCAGCCCCAGTACGGCATGTTTGGTCATGTGGTAAATGCCGGAGTACGGCATGGCAGTCACCGCGGCCATCGATGCGGTGTTGACGATATGGCACTCGCTGTCCTGCCCGGCCATGATGGGAATAAAGGTGCGGATGCCGTGGATGACGCCCCACACGTTGACATCCATCTGCCACTGGAAATCCGCGAGACTCTGCTCCCACAGGAGACCGCCGGCAAACACGCCGGCGTTGTTGCACGCGATATGGATAGCGCCGAACTCAGCCAATGCCGCGTCGGCCAGTCCTTGCACGTCCCCGGCTTTGGAAACATCGGTGAGGACACCGATACACCGGCCACCGCCGGCTTTGAGCGCTGCAACGGTCGCATCCAGAGCCTTCTGCTCAATGTCGGCCAATACCACATTCATGCCCTTGGCGAGAAACAACTCGCCCATGGCGCGGCCGATACCGCTGGCACCGCCGGTAATGACCGCTGTCTTGTCCTTGAAATCCTTCATTAGTAATCCGCCTGCTGCTTATGATGTTTGTGTAGGAGCGCCAACCTAGAGTGCCGTACTGTCCTGAATCAGTCCCAGCATCATTTTGCCTGCTTCCGTGTAGGTGTTTTCGCTGATGAATGCATGCTGCGTGCCGGTGTACATGTCCCTGAAGGCCCGCTCCAGACGACTGCCTTCGCGTATAGCCGAGGTACCTGCCGCGAGGTGCGCCCACTGCACGATTTCGCGGCTGGCTTCCGTGGCATAGGTCGCTGCAATACGCATATCGCAGCGCATCTGCGGGGTCAGTTCCTCGTCCCCGGCCACCCTGGACTCCATGTCGGTATACGTATCGACTACCAGGCGGTGTGCGGCGCGCCACATACCTTCATGATGCGCCAGATTGCGCTGGAAGGTCAGTTTGTGCGCTATGGAGCTGGACTCACCCATACGGGTCTTGGCAATCGCCAGTTCCAGCACATCGTCAATCGCACTGCGGGAGACGCCGAGGGCCCAGGCCGCGTGACCACAACCGGTCAGCGGCATCACACCGAATTTATACATCGCGCCACCGCGCAGGGGCGCACGGGTCATCAGCGGGTAGGTGTGGCTCGCCGGGACGAAGACGTCTTTCAATTCATAGTCGTAACTGCCGGTGCCCTTCAGCCCCTGCACATGCCAGCCGTCGGTGAACGTCACCTGCTCCCGTGGCACCACCGCCACCATCATCAGGGGCATCACCTCGTCGGCCATCACCAACTGGCCGGCGTCCATGGGCAGGAAACCGGCACACACATATTCCGAGTGGCCGGTGCCACTGCCGAACTGCCAGGCGCCGGTGACCCGGTATCCGCCCTCAACCTTGTCGCCCGTGCCGTTGGGAAAGAATTGCCCGCCCATGGTGACCCGATTGGCATGGGCGCGAAACACCGCATCGAAACCCTCATCCGGCAGGTAGGCCGCGGCAAAACATGCCGAGGGAATATTGGCGATGCCGATCCAGCCCAACGAGCCATCCTGGCGCGCCATTTCAATCCAGGTTTCGATCAACTCCGCAAAACCAGGTTCGTGCCCGCCGGCCTCGCGTGGATTCATGAATTGCATCAGGCCACTGTCCCAGAGCGCATCCACCACAGGTTTGGTGAGAGTCCGGTTTTTCTCGGACGGACCGGCTTCGGCCAGGGCTATGGATTCGATGGAGCGCGCCATGCGCAACCCCTCGCTTTGCACTATCGCGTTCATGCGGGGAGTTTCCTTATTGAGTTGGCGGTTAATAACCGTTAACCTAACTCTCAACAGGAGTACAGTCAATGGCCGGCGACGATACGCCCACAAAAACCCGGGACCTCATCCTCGATGCGGCAGAATCGTTATTTGCCAGCCAGGGCTACCCTGCCACCACCATAAAGCAGGTGGCAGCGCAGGTCGGCGTACAGGGCCCGGCTCTCTATAAACATTTCACCAGCAAGCGCGCGCTGTTCGAGGAAGTGCTGGAGCGTTTGTTCACGCCCTTTGCCGCGCTGCTGACCGATGCGGCGACGGCAGGGGGAAACCAGCGGGAAATCATGCTGCAGCACCTCGCCAATCCGAATACGTCCCGTATTGTGGCGCACGCCACGCTGTCCGGTGGTGAGGACCTCGCCCTGCTGGTAGAGCGCTGGTACCGGCCATTCTTCAGCCATACCGATGCCATACTCGCCGCAGGAACACCGGGATTCACCCCGGTGTCGGTGATGGCGTTTCACAGTATGTTATTGGGTTACCTGACACTGGCGCCCTTGCACCAGGCAATTTTCGCGATCGACCCGCTGACGGAGGAGGCTCTGGGAGAATTGCTCGGCCTGCAGGAACAACTCGCACGGACGGTGAATTAACCGCACTGCTGGTTTGGCGCTAGCGCAAATGTCCCACCAGCGAGAACACCGATAGGAGAAAGAACCCCACGGTTATCGTGACAATGGAGAACAGCGTGGTCAGCACCACGATATTGGCCGCCAGCGTGCCATCGCCGCGGGCGGCGACCACCATCACATGGCTGGAAGCCGCCACCGGCGAGGCCAGCAACAGGAACAACACACCCAACTGCTCGTCCCGTACGCCGAGCAACAGCGCCACCGAGACGCCCATGACAGGCGCCACGCACAAGCGCCAGAAACTGGCTTCCCAGCTAAGCGTGCCGGCCTTGTACAGCCGCGAGAAGTTCATCGAGGCACCGATACACACCAATACCAGCGGCAGGAAAAACGTGGACAGGCCACTACCCACCGAGCGGAGAATTACGGGCACCGGCAGCCCGGAAACCGACAGGCACACGCCTGCAGTGATACCGATAATCAGCGGGTTGCGAATAATGTCGAGCAATACCCTGCGTACACTGGTGTTGGACCCCAGCGTAGTATTGAGTACCCAGACGGCGAGAATGTTGTACAGCACCGTCATCAGCGCGATGGGCAGTGCCGCCAGCACCGGCCCGCGTTCGCCGTAGGCGGAAAACGTCAGGGCGACTCCGACGATAGCAAGGTTGGAGCGAAATGCAGCCTGTACAAAAATGCCCTGCAGCGCGCGCGGGAAGTTGCGCCAGCGCGCGTAGTACCAGCTGACAACCAAGTATCAACAACGTCGCCAGCACACCCGCCAGCAGATAACGCGCACTGCCCAGTCCTGAATAATCGACCTGTGCCGCACCGGCAAACAGCATCACCGGCAAAAAAATGTTGAATGCCAGTCGCGACAGCTTTTCAGTCAGGGCTGGCGGCAGCAGACCCACCCGCTTCAGCACTACGCCGACAACAACCCAGCCGAACGTGGGTAGTGAAACCGCCAGGGCGGCGTAAAAAAGTGCAAGGGCGTCAGAGGCAGACACAATTCATGGCTTCGCGCGTCAAAGACCCATTATGCCAGTAGCGTCAGGCCAACTCCACCAGCGTTTCACCCAGCGCGGACAGCAGGCTGTCGATCTGCGGCGTCTCGATCACGAAGGGCAGGCCCAGCTGAATGACGTCGCCACCGTAGCGCACATAAAAACCCTTCTCCCACATTCGCAGCGCCACTTCAAATGGGCGTCTGGCCGGCTCATCCGGGTAGGCCTCCAGTTGCAGCGCACCGGCGAAACCGTAATTACGGATGTCGCTCACATGGGGCGAGCCCTTGAGCTGGTGCAGGCCGTCTTCAAAATACGGCGCCATGCTCGCCACACGCTGGGGCAGTTGTCTCCTGTTCCAGGATATCCAGCGCGGCAAGCGCCGCCGCGCAGGCCACGGGATGGGCCGAGTAGGTATAGCCGTGGGGAAATTCGATCAGGTAGTCCGGTCCGCCCTTGTCCATAAAGGTCTGGTAGATGTCGCTCTTTGCCACCACCGCCCCCATCGGAATCGCACCGTTGGTCATTTGCTTGGCCAGCGTCATGATGTCCGGCGCCACACCAAACACGGCAGCGGCGGTCATGCCACCACAGCGGCCCAATCCGGTGATGACCTCATCGAAAATAAGGAGGATGTCGTTGGCAGTGCAAATATCCCGCAGCCGCTGCAGGTAACCGGCAGGCGGAGGAATCACCCCGGCCGAGCCGGCCATGGGCTCGACAATCACTGCGGCGATTGTAGAAGCGTCGTGCAGTTCGACAATATCCTTCAACCGGTCCGCCAGCTGCCAGCCATTTGCCGGTTGCCCGCGGCTGAACGCGTTGTCCGGCATCAGCGTGTGTGGCAGGTGGTCGGCGTCAACGCCCTCGCCAAACATCTTGCGGTTATTGCTGATCCCCCCTACGGAGATGCCGCCGAAATTGACGCCGTGGTAACCCTTGGCGCGGCCGATGAGTTTGGTCTTGCCCGGCCGCCCCTTCTGGCGCCAATAGGCGCGCGCCATTTTCAGCGCGGTATCCACGCACTCGGAACCGGAGTTGGTGAAAAACACATAATCCAGTCCATCCGGGGTCAGCGCCTTGATCCGGTTGGCCAGCTCAAAAGACACCCGGGATGGCCGAACTGGAATGCGGGGGCGTAGTCCAGCACCTGCATCTGCGCGTGCACCGCTGCGGTAATCTCCCGCCGATTGTGTCCCGCGCCGCAACACCACATTCCCGACAGGCCATCGAGGATTTTGCGACCCTTGTCATCGATCAGGTGGACACCGTCGGCGGCAACGATCATGCGCGGGTCGCGCTTGAACTGCCGGTTGCCCGTGAAGGGCATCCAGTGGGCTTCCAGTTGCTCGCGGGTGAGCGGTTTGGTCGTCATTGCAGTGTCCCCGGACTATTGAGGTCTATTTTAAGTACATATGCGGGGATAGTTAAAGGTCAGATCATGATTCTTTTGCGAGCGACATTGAGTCTGTGGACCGCGTACTCCCCAACAGTGTTCAGAAACGCAGGCTGTAAGCTGTAAATGTATCACCGGCCAAAGTTGGTGTATGTAGTGCAAGCAACGACGACTTTTACCTGCGGACTCAACCGCTAGCGGCCGTTGACGGACAGAGAGGGACAAAGGTACCAGTCTACAATCGCCCCAGTGAGCGGATCGTTAGGATCATGAACGCTTTTTGACCTTGACTTTGCACACCATTAACATATCGAGGATGTTCGGTTGGTTATTCAAGCGGGTAAGTGATTGTCAATACAATGAAAAAAGGACTAACTGCTGGTTACAATGGAAGGCGGTATCTCTACTTCAATTACTTGGATAAGTTGGGAAATAGAAAGGTAAAAAATATGATGTTATACAATGCATTGAAATTGCGGGCGCTTGTCTGGCTGCTTTTCGTGATAATCACAACGTTCGCCCATGCTGCATCAAGCTCATCCGCGCCGGATGAGATTCTGTTGAAAAATGGTTCGCGAATACTGGGTGAAGTCAAAGGCTCCAGAGACGGAGTGGTCACTATCAAGACGGATTTCGCCGGCACGATCGACGTCGATATGAAGCAGGTCAAATCCGTGATTACAGCTGATCCCGTGGTGATGCTGATGACAGACGATTCCGTGCAGCGTGATTCGACCCTGGTGATACAGGAAGAACAGCTGGTGCTGTCTGATGGTGCACAGACACTGCCAGTGGAAGAGTTGCTGATCGTCAATCCAGAGCCATGGGAATTGGGCGAGGGTTATCGGTGGACCGGTAGCATCGGATTTGCGCTATCCAGTCAGCGTGGGAATACCGATACTGATGACCTGAATTACAAACTTGATTCCCAGTGGCGCAGCAAGTGGGATCGGTACACTTTGCAAGCGAATGGCGAGATGGACGAAGCCGAAGGCACCAAAACTGCGGATAACTGGCAGGTGCGTGGAAAGTACGACTACTTCCTCGAAGATCCAAATTACGTGGGTCTGCTCACAATGGCGGAGAAGGACAAGTTCCAGGACCTCGATATTCGCTACCTGATTGGTCCTTACCTGGGTCGCCATTTTTACGATGAGCCTATTTTCACCCTGACGGCTGAGCTGGGTTTCTCCTATGTTACCGAGGAGTACAACATTGCCGACGACGA
This sequence comes from uncultured Gammaproteobacteria bacterium, assembly GCA_963844975.1. GTDB lineage: Bacteria > Pseudomonadota > Gammaproteobacteria > Pseudomonadales > Halieaceae > Marimicrobium. Next base: position 32,020 of record CAWJQO010000024.1, read on the forward strand.
CGAGTACGGCGCCAGCAACTGGCAACTGTACACCTCCAGCAACTATCTGGGCGGAGATTCGAAGCTGTATTTCGACCAGCATGGTATCTGGAACCTGGAGGATACCTCCGATGTCATCGTCAACTCGACACTTGGGCTGTCATTCCCCCTGCTATGGAACATTGAGGGGGCAGCAGAGTTGTTATTTGACTACGATTCGGGTGCGGTCGAGAATGTCGACGATATGGATCATACCTATAACTTCCGCCTCGGCTATAAGTGGTGACAGAACAAAGGCCAGTCGCGCAGGCGCTGGCCAAATGAGTTGCAGCCCGGCACCGATAAAGAGTAACGCAGGTCGATTTGACCTGGCGCCAACGAAGCTAAGTTCTCTACAAGCGAAGAAACTGAATAATCGGGACGCATTTATTTTTCGAATTTCCGTTGTATTGGACGGAAAATTCATTCGATTAGTTCGTTATAAATAGATCTGTCCCAAAGTTTTCCGGATGGCCTTTTCTTGCGCATGTCCTGCGCGAGCTTACCGTCAGCGGCCCGCCACTTCACCAGCCGATCATGGAAGGCAGAAGAATGGTCGCGGGGAAACAGCCGGCGCTGGTCGGTGCTGACACTGCGTATACTTGCGTGTAGGTACGCGATGCGGTCGCCACTGTCTCGCGCGCGCTTGTGCAAGAGGACTTCGTCGGGCAATGTTTTAATAACACTCCCCAAGCGGCACCTCCACCCGCCGCTCGCTGCCATCAGGGTAGCGTTCGATGCGGTGACACCCCACCACTTCAGTGCTGCCCAGCACGCTCTGAGTAGCCGGCGTCATGGCCATGGTAGAGACTGTAGGTGACGGCAGCGCCAATCAACGCGGCACCCAGCGGATAATAGTAATCGCTGTGGTGATCGTGACGCGGGTAGTAGTACACATTCCGGTAGTAAGGTCGCGGATACCAATGCCCCTGGTGATGGCCATGCTTATAGCCGTGGTGCTTATGGCCGTGGCCATGGCCGCCGTGGTGATTGCCATGCCCGCGATCGCGGTCCGCCAGCGCCATGCCACTGCCTGTCGCCAATACCAGTACCAATCCGTATACCGTGAGTCGTTTCATGTGTGGTTCTCCTCCTTTGGAGTTTGTACACGGACACAGGTTATGGCATGGCGGCTGAACCGGAGCTGAACGAAACTGCCCTCCTCCATTCAGCTGTGGTTCAGCCGTGCGCTGGGAGACTAAGGCTTCGGCGTATCCGAAGCCTTAGAGGTACAACCGCATCCCAAAGGAGGGATTCAATGAAAAATACTCAACTGGCCGCGCTATCAGTGCTCACATCAGTGCTCACCTTGCCAGGCGGGGTGCTGGCCCAGAACAGCAGCTACATCGACGTGCCGGTGGTAAGCAGCGAACCGATCGTGGAAGTGATTACCCGCAAGATTCCCCACGAGCAGTGTCACGACGTGGAATCGAAAGTCGTCGAGCCGGGCGGTGCGCACTCCCCCACGCCGGGACTGCTGGGCGCAGTGGTCGGCGGGTGCGGCGGCGGGGCCGCCGGGCAAGACAGCCGCTATCAGCCGCTGCTCATCGGCGCCGGCGCCCTGCTCGGCGCGTCGATCGGCACGGACGTCGCGCACCAGCGCAGTGCGCGGAGTTATTACGTTACCCAGCGCCGCTGCGGCGTCGACTATGAACTGCGCGACACCGAGCGGGTGGTAGGGTATCGTGTCGGCTACCGTTACCAGGACGATGTCTACTACACGCGCACTGCGACGCCGCCCGGAGACAGCCATCCGCGTGCGCGTCGATGTGAGTCCGGCTGGACTGACCAGGCCAGGAAACTGAATGACCCGTCGAGAACTGCTGCCACGCCCTCTCCCTGCCTGTGCTGGTCGCCGCTCTGATGTGCGTCGTGCTCCCCTTACCTGCGCTGGCGCAGCCCGGTCAGAGGACAGGGCAAGAGCCAGCAGGATAAATCCACCCATGAGCGGTCGGCGAAAAAGGGAGACGCCGACAAGAACCAACGCGGCAACGGCAAGAGCCGAGGCGAAAAGCACGACCGCGCACGCTCCGACGAGCAACTACCAGGCCCCTGATGACAGATACCAGAACAACAGCAGCAAGGCCCGGCACGGCCAGTCGCTTTCACCGCAGCAAGCCGCGCAGCGCGCGCGCTCCCAGTACGGCGGGCAGGTGCTCAAGGTACAGCCCGCGGGAGACGGCTACCAGGTGCGGCTGCTCCAGGAGGACGGCCGGGTAGTGACAGTGTCGATAGGGGACTAGACCCGTGCGTATGTTGATCGTGGAGGATGACCGACAGTTGCGGGAGCAGTTGGGTGCGGCGTTTCGCGATGCCGGCTGGGCGGTGGAACTGGCAGTCAGACGGCCGCGAAGGGCCGCTACTACGGCATGTGAATATCCCTGTGATATCGCCATCGTGGACCTCGGCCTGCCCGATATCGCCGGCATCGAGCTGATCCGCGAGTGGCGCGCGCAGGGCCTCGCATTGCCGGTGTTGATCCTCACCGCCCGCGGCGACTGGCGCGACAAGGTGGAGGGCCTGGAAGCCGGCGCGGACGACTACGTGACCAAGCCCTTTCATCTCGAGGAAGTGACGGCGCGGGTGGCCGCGCTGCTGCGCCGTGCCGCAGGGCGCGCCACCGCTGTGGTCAGATTTCGGCGCAATCCAGATGGATTTCAGTGCACGCGGGTTCTGCGCGACGGCGAGCCGTTGGAGCTGACCAGTTTCGAGTACAACACGCTGGAGTACCTCGCCAGCCGCCCCGGGGAGGTCATTTCCAAGGCGGAACTCACCGAGCATCTGTACGCCGAGGACCACGACCGCGACAGCAACGTCATCGAGGTCTTCATCGGCCGCCTGCGCCGCAAGCTGGATCCTGACCAGACACTGCAACCTATCGATACCGTGCGCGGGGCGGGCTACCGCTTCGTGCTGCGACCGGCTGGAAGTGTGAGGAAGCCGTGCGCTCGCTGGCGGACGATTGATTCTCGGCAGCGCCCTGCTGCTACCGCTGTTCCTCGGCGCCAGCGGCTGGTACCTCGAGCGCAGCCACCGCGCCAGCCTCGAAGCAGGTGAGGCCGAGCGCTTGCCGTTGCAGGTGCTCGCGCTGCTGGCGCAGGCGGAGTACAACGACGGTATCATCCTGCCGGAGCGGCTGCTGGAGGCACGCTACCACCAGCCCAACTCCGGCCTCTATGCGCGGATCACTGGCGCGGAGGGCGCAACCTCTGGCTCTCCCCGTCGGCGGTGTCGCTGCCCGCGGCGTTCATCGACCAGCCTCCCCCGCCGCTCGCGGCAGGCGAACGCCATTTCGACCGCCGTGACGGACTGTATATCTTCTCCTGGCAGGTGCTGTGGGAGACCGGCAGCGGGCAGGCGGCGCCCCTGCAGTTTACGGTAATGGAGTCCGCTGACCCTATCGATGCGGACATCGCGCGTCTACCGGCGCCACCTGCTGCTGTGGTTGGGCGGCTCTGCGCTGCTCCTGCTCGCCTGCCAGGCGGTAGTGCTCGGCTGGGGCCTCACGCCGCTGCGCCGGCTCGCCGCCGAAGTCGCCGCGATCGAGGCCGGCAGCGCCGAGCGGCTGGTCGGCGACTACCCCGCGGAGGTGCAACCGCTCACCTCCAACCTCAATGCCCTGTTGGAGGGTGAGCGCGGCCGCCGCGAGCGGGTGCGCAACACGCTCGCCGACCTCGCCCACAGCCTGAAGACCCCATTGGCGGTGTTGCGCAGCGCCTCGATACCGAGCCCGGTTTTGCCGAGCTGGTGCGCGAGCAGACCGCGCGCATGGAACAGATCGTGAATTACCAGTTGCAGCGCTCCGCCGGGGGCAGCCACAAGTTGCTGCAACTGGTGCCGCTGCTGCCGCTGGTCGAGCGCCTGCGCGATACGCTGCTGAAAGTCCACGCCGACCGACGAGCTGGTAGTGGAGTGGCGATCGACCCGCAGGTCCAGTTCCGCGGCGACGAGCGCGACTTCCTCGAGATCGCCGGCAACGTCATGGACAACGCCTGCAAGTACGGCCGGGGCAGGGTCTGGGTCAGCGCCGCCGGTGGCGGGTCGTCCCGCTCACGCTGGTGGTGGAGGATGACGGCCCCGGTATTCCCGCCGGCGAACGCGAACGCATCCTGCAACGCGGGACGCGCCTGGACCAGCTCGGCCCCGGCCACGGCCTGGGCCTCGCGGTCGCCGCCGACATCATCCAGAGCTACCGCGGCAGCCTGGAGATCGAGACGAGCGCCGCGGGGCGGCGCGCGCGTGGTGCTACGCTTTGAAGTGGTCTAATAAATCCGGACACCTTGTTAAGGATGTAAAATGCCATAACGAGGTGAACCATGACAAGCATTCACTTAGGCTCGTGATGATGTGCACAATTTAGCCCAGCAGTGCTGGAGCGCTAAGCTGTAAGCAAAAAAAGCGAAGAAACTAATCCCGATAACCGGTAATCGACTTCGCCGCCTGGTAGGCAAACGTCATGGCAGGCCCCAGGGTAGAACCGGGCCCCGGATAACAGGGCAAGGTCGGCGCACTGCAGTTGCCGATCGCGTACAGCCCTTCGATCACATGGCCGTCCTCGTGCATCACCTGCGCGTCGGCGTTGATCACCATGCCGCCCTGCGTGCCGAAGTCGCCCGGGTCAACCTTCATGGCGTAGTACGGCGGCTTGTCTATCGGTGCCAGACAGGGGTTGGGCGTCACGCGGGGGTCGCCGTAGTAGCGGTCATAGGCCGACTCGCCGCGGTGACAATCCGGGTCTACGCCGGTGCGCGCATACTCGTTCATCTTGCGCACACTGTCTTCCAGCCCCGCTGCGTTCACATTGATCTTGCGCGCCAGCTCGGCAATCGAATCGGCCTTGGCGAAGAAGCCCTCCTCCTCGTAGCGCTTGGGCACCGCCCAGTCGGGCAGGAATTTGCTGTTGTAGAGCGGGCCGACAAAATACCGGGCGCGGAAGTTCGCATCGAAGATGTGCCAGGTCGGGTTGCAGGGATTCTCGTCCGTGTGCTTTGGCAAACGTTTCCTGCTGGAAGGCCATGTAGTTCTGCGACTCATTACTGAAGCGCTGCCCGGCCGGATTCACCATGATGGAACCGGGATAGGATTTCTCCATGATGCTCAGGCGGGGAATTTCCTCGCCGGGTACTGAAATCGTATTGCACCACCAGGCCTCGTTGAGGCGATGCATTTTGGCGCCCAGGCGAATTCCTTCGCGGATGGCATCACCGGTATTGTCCCTGGTACCGGCGCTCCAGCGATGGTCAGTGGGCTTGGGCAGATACTTGTTCGCGCATTTCCTGGTTGTGCTCGAAACCGCCCGCTGCGAGCACGACTGCCTTGCGCGCCTGGATACGCAGGGGCTTGCCCTCGCGCATCACCTCCACGCCGAGCACCTTGCCATCGACATCCACCACTTTGGTCATGGCGGTGTTCTGCCACAGCGGAATATCCCGGTCCTGCATCGAGGCGCGCAGGCGTGCCACACCGGCGCAGCCTGTTGCCAGGCGGCGGTGGAACCTGTCCTTGAGACGCCAGGGAATATCCAGAACATAGTCCACAATCAGTTTCACTGCCGTTTTCCACCAGCCAGGCTGCTGGCCGATCAGCAGGGCGGCCTCGACCTGGGTGAAGCCGATGACACCCGCCAGATGCATCATGGGGTGGGTGCGCCGCAGGCGGCGCCACTCCTCGCCCAGTTCATCCGCGTTGAACGTCTCCGGCTCCATCGAGCGATGCCCGTGCATGGCGCCGTCGAGGTTGGTGTAGTAATCGGGGTAGTGTTCCAGAGTCACATAGCGCATGCGCGTGCGCTCGTGGAGAAAGTCCACCATCTTGGGGCCGTTTTCCAGATAGGCGTCCAACTGGTACTCAGGCACCTCCTCTTCAGTGATGAGCTGGCGCAGGTAGGTTTTGGCCTTCGCGATAGAATCGTCAGCGCCGGCCGCCCTGTGCATAGCGGTTACAGGGTATCCACACGCCGCCGCCGGAGATCGAACTGGTGCCGCCATAGAGGTTGGATTTTTCGATGACCAGTACATCCTTGGTACCCATCTCGTAGCTGCACAGGGCCGCTGTCATGCCGCCGTTGCCGGAGCCGACAATCACCACATCGAAACTGTAATCCCACTGCTGTTGTGAACTCATGCGCCAACCCCCTGAACGATGGCGCCATGGTAGCGCAATCATGCCGCAATACAGCCTCGCTGGGGTCGTAATGAGCGACAGGTTTAAAAAGTTGGTCGTGATGTGTCAGCGTCGCTCCCGGTGGCGGGAAAATTTTCCTTGTCAGCCCCTCGGAACGGTCAATACACTGTCACCACGCTGCATATAGTCCAACGAAAGCAACCCACCACAAGGAAACCGACATGGCACACGCTCCGCGCAACACCGTCCTTGCAATCATCACGCTCGCCGGTCTGGCCCTCTCGCCCCTGGCCATCTCCCATTTCAATGACAAAGAGGTGCCACAATCGTACCGGCAGTCCTGGTTCGCCATGCTGGCCACCAACTTTGGCCCAATGACGGCCATGGTGAAGGGCGAGATCCCCTGGCAGGAGATGCAGATGGCAGGCTATGCCGACCAGATGGCAGCACTGATGACCATCGATGTGATGCGCGGCTTCGCCGATGGGTCAGAAAAGGGCACTACCCGCGCCAAGCCGGAAATCTGGCAGAACAAGCCGGATTTCCAGAAAAAGATGGATGACCTGAAAGTAGCGGTAAACGCGTTACAGGTCGTTGCCGCAGCAGGGCACTGACCGCAAGGCGATCGCCGAGCAGGTCGGCGCGACCGGGAAAGCCTGCAAGGCCTGTCACGACGAGTACAAGTCGAAAGACTACCTGTATTGAGTTACCGGGACGGCCGCCGCATGCAAGGCGAGCGGCAGCGGGAATACCCTGCGGCGAATGCCCTCTCCTTTTGAGCAAGCGGGGTATTCCCGCTGTCGCTCGCCGATACGCATAATGCTCCCCGGACAGGCGTCCCCGAAGGGTAAACCCTGAATCGCTCAAAAACAGAGGTCATTCGCGCTTCAGGGTTTACCCCTTCGGGGACTCTGATCAGTGTGGACCCAAATCCCTCGCCATGCTGCCGCGTCTGGTCATCGAGGATTTCCCAGGCCGCCATGGAATTCACGTGGATATGCTGTTTCAACCGGATGCCGGGGTCTGAGTCCAGCAGGCCGACGGGCACCCAGTAGACTTTGTGGTCAGGCAAGAATTGCGGGAGTATCGATCCACAGTCGGGGCAGAAGCGGCGTGTGAAACCGCTGTCGCTGCTGGTACTCCCGTATACCCTCGCTGCCCTGCAGCCATGAAAAAGCGTCCTCACCGGCCAGGGCGGCCGCGCTGGACGCACCCCCGAAGGCCTTTCTGCACTTGGAACAGTGGCACTTGAAGATGCCCGAGCTGAATTCCCCGACCGCAAACCGCACCGCGCCACACAGGCAACCACCTTCCGTCATCACATACCTCTCCGCGCTGTCAATCTGCTACACTTTTTACTACTTTATATATATTATAATATCAATTAGCTTATAGTATTTAGTTAAAGTGATAAATAGCGGCTTTCCGACACCGGTGAGAGCGTATCCCGCCCTGTCACCAGGCCAAAGGGGTCGGTTGCGGCGCCTGCGCCAGACCCCACCACAGGGCCAGGGCAACGAGCGCCACGATGAGCACGGCCCGCCACCAGGGCACCGGCGCCTCCCTGCCCTCGCGCCCCTGTGCACTGCCGCGCAGCATGGCCTGCAGCAATTTCTCCCGCCGTCGCAACTGGTGATAAAGCACTGCCAGAATATGCAGGCAGACCAGCGCCAGCAGGGCGTTGAAGGCCACCTCATGCACCACTCCCATGGCGTCGCGAAACTCGCCGCTCCCCCAATAGTACAAGGGGCCCGAAAACAGCACGTCATCGCTGTTGAACAGGCCACTGCCCGCCTGCAGCAAGAGCAGCGTTAACAGTAGCAGGACAGACCAGCCGCCCAGGGGGTTGTGGCCGGCGCTCGCGGCGGGCCGACCCTTAAGATAATCCCTTACCCGGGCTGGCCCGACCAGGAAATCCGTAAAGCGCGAATGGCGGCTGCCGATAAATCCCCAGATGATGCGGCTCACCACCACCACGATGACGGTATAACCTGACCACTCATGGACAGCGTAGTACTCCATCTCGGCGCTCCACCAGGACAGCGCCACGCCGCAAACGATCAGCCAATGGAACAGGCGGGTGGGAATATCCCACAAGGGACTGGCGGGTCGTATGCATGGCGTCTAACCTCATGCGGGTGGTATCAGCGGCGGGTATGCGGGATCGACATCACGATACTGGTAGCGCCAACACGCGCCGCGCAACACCGCGCGGTGTCGCGCGCCGCTGATAGAACCATCGGCGCTCTCATAGCCGGCGTCACCGCGGAACATGACCATAAGCTGATCGCCGTTACTGGCAAACACCGGGAACACTTCCGGCACCGGAGAATCCCGCTCCGCAGCCACCATCTGCGCGACGCTGTCATAGCGGGCAAGGCTGAGCAGTGTGAAATAGGTCGGTGGCAGCATGCCCAGTCCGCCCGCCTCATGTTCAGTGATTGCCTCGCGCAGTTTGAGCCAGCGTGAGGCGTGAATTTCGCTCCCATCAATCACCACCTCGATATCAGCTGCCAGTGGCGCTGCATAGATCCATGTCGAAAATCGCCGCGGCTCTGCCAGCGGTGTCGTCCAGTGACTCAACAACACCATATCTTCAAGCTGCGGTGACAAACCCGACTCCTCCCGGGCTTCCCGCGCGGCGGCGATGCGCGAGGCCAGATGGACATCTCCCCTGGCGGCGGCAAGGTCCTGCGCATCCAGGGCGCCTCCGGGAAATACCCAGGCGCCGCCGGCGAAAAGCAGGGCCTTGTTGCGTTTTAGCAGGAGAGTTTCCAGGCCAGTGGGCGTATCGCGCAACAGCACCACGGTACTGGCAGGACGGGCTTGCGGCAATTTCAGACATGGTGTGTTCCAGCCAATGGCAACGCTGCGGCCACTGCGCTAATCGCGTGGCGCAAGCTGTGCAATATATTTTGCGGCCATACCCAGATCAAAGCCCCGCTGCAGTGGCTATCGCTGATGGCCTCCTCGCGCGCGGATTCCTCGCAGCCAGCCACCCACAGGTTTGCGCAGCGTGTACCGGTGCGGCAAAAAGCGAATACCGGGCGCGCCGGGTCATCCAGCAAATCACTCATGGCCTCGAAGTCCGGGCCGGGGAAACTCATCGCCGTGACGGGCATGTGATGGTACTCCAGGCCAGCCGCCCGTGCTGCGGCGGCAATCGCAGCGCCGCTGGGCTGGGCGCTCTCCTCGCCATCCGGCCGATTATTGATCAATACCTTGTAACCAGCCGCTGCGATGTCTGCGACATCCTGCGGAGTAATCTGCCCCGATACTGCCAGGCTGTCAGTCAGCTTTACACTATTCATGCTTACTCCTTGGCAAAGCCTGTTTATACCAGAGCCGACCCGCACTCATCAATTGCACGGGCGCGTGTCACTCGCCGCGAAACTCCGGCTGCCGCTTCTCCTTGAAGGCGCGCGGGCCCTCCCTGGCATCCTTGCTCATCATCACCATACCCGCCTGCTCCATCTCGAACCTGAAAGCATCGGCCCAGGGCAGTGTATGGGTCTCCAGCGCGGTCCGCTTGATGGCTTGCAAGGCCAGCGGCGCCTGGCGGCAGATATTCTGCGCGTAGTGTTCGGCGCGCGACTGCAGTTCACCGAGCGGCACGACCTCCGAGACCAGGCCCATGGCCAGGGCCTCCGCCGCACTGATCGGCTCGCCGCCCAGCAGGATCTTCATGGCGTGGGCCCAGGGCAATTGCCGGGCCAGTCGCACCATCGAGCCCGCACCCGGCACCACGCCCACTTGCGGCTCTGGCAGAGCGAACACCGCGTGTTCTGCTGCGATACGAATATCGGTAGCCTGCAACAGCTCGGTACCACCGCCCAGCGCCCGCCCGTTGATGGCCGCGATGACCGGCTTGTACAAGCGGCTCGTTCTTGAGCATGATCCTGTCCACGATCAGGGGATCGGCAAGCAGGCGCTCTTCTGCCGGGGTCTGCGCTTCCTTCGCGCCGGTCCACAAGGGAATGACCTGGGACAAATCGCCGCCACAACAGAAATCCTCCACCCCGGCAGCCGTCAGGACCGCCACGCGGATCGCATCGTCCTGTCGCACTTCCTGCCAGGCATCCGCCAGCTCCACGAACATTTCACCATTAAGCATGTTTTTGGCCGCAGGGCGGTTGAGCGTGATCCAGGCCTGCTGACCGCGCTTTTCAAACACGATAGTGCTCATTCATTGACTCCCGTCAGGTAGATCTCAACATTCCGGCTCATGCGAACGCGGCACTGGCAGTAACTCACCTAAGCGCGAATATCTTGACTCGCATCATGTTTCGCCACACGCTATCAGACCACAATGCCGACGGTAGCTACATAATGATAAGTTCAGGCTCGATTTGCATGTTGCCAAGATACCAATTTGCCACATTACTGATGACACTGTCCCTGCTATCTGCATTGACCGGACAGGTGCAGGCGCAGGAGACCGCGCCCATCATGCCGCTCGCCTCCAAAGCCCTGTTATTGGATATCTCCCCTGCGGGTGATCGCCTGGTCGCGGCTGGCGAGCACGGCATTGTGCTGTACTCCGACGATAACGGCAGCCACTGGCAGCAGGCTGCGGTGCCCACTACCCGGATGCTGACGAGTATCCACTTTGTGGACGGCCGGCATGGCTGGGCCGTGGGCCACGACGGGCTGATCCTGGTTAGCAATGACGGCGGCGAGAACTGGCGGATCCAGCGCGATGGCCTGGCGTTGCAGCACCAGACCAATCTCGAACTGCGCGAAACGGCTCACCGCCAGCGTGGAGGAACTGGAACAGCGCCTGGCGACGGCGGACGAGGACAGCGAAGGTGCAACTTGAAGTTGATCTCGAAGACGCGCGTATCGACCTGGAGGATGCGGATTTGACCCTGGAGGAAGCGGTATTTACCTCGCCCTTTATGGATGTGTGGTTCCAGGACGTCAATCGAGGCTGGGCAGTGGGCGCCTTCGGCACTCTGGTTGCCACCGAGGACGGCGGACAGCACTGGGTCAACCAGGACAGCAAACTGGACAATCCCGATCAGTTCCATCTCAACGCCGTTACCGGTGACGGCAAAGGGCGTGTGTTTATCGCTGGCGAGGGCGGCGTCATGTTCCGCTCCCGGACAGCGGCCAAAGCTGGGAGTCGCTGCAGCCGTTTTATGACGGCAGCTGGTTCGGCGCTGTATACGACGCACAGCACGACGCACTGCTGGTATTCGGCCTGCGCGGCAATCTCTACCGCTCCACCGACTTCGGCACCACCTGGGAGCCTGTACACGCAGACAATAGCAATACTCTCGCCGGCGGCAACGCGTCTGCAGCAGGTGGCATCGTGCTGGCAGGCGGGGACGGCACCGTACTGCGTCAGTACCGACGGCGGACAGACATTCCAGAAGAACAGTCATGAAGGATCGCCTCAGCCTGAGTTCCGGCATTGGCCGCGACGGACAGCCTGATAGTGGTCGGACAGGGCGGCGTCAAGACCGGCAAGGAGGGGCTCGACAATGAATAATCCAGCCAGCCAGAAGGACGATCAGCTTCACACCTACCAATACGGTAAGGAAGAGGCCGTTCTGGAGCGACTGATTTTCTCCAACAGACCGCTGCTGCTGATCGTATTTTTGCTCGCGACCGTGTTTTTCGCCTGGCAGGTTACCAAGCTGCGGCCGGATGCCAGTTTCGAAAAAATGATCCCCATGGAGCATCCGTTTATCCAGGCGTTCATGAAACACATGTCCGACCTGGGCGCTGCCGGAACCACCATACAGGTCGCGGTGGAAAACACCTCGGGCGATATTTTCGACCCCGAGTACCTGGACCTGCTGCAAAAGATCAACGACGAGGTGTTCTACCTGCCGGGGGTGGACCGCAACAGGATGCGCTCGCTGTGGACACCGAATGTGCGCTGGATAGAGGTGACCGAAAAAGGCTTCGAAGGCGACAAGGTCATCGACGGCCATTACGACGGCTCCGCAGAGGCCATGCAGAAACTGCGCCAGAATATCCAGCGTTCCGGCGAAGTGGGCCGACTGGTAGCGGATGACTACCGTTCCAGTATCGTGCAGGCGCCGCTTGATCGATATGGACCCGACATCCGGCGAACCCCTGGACTACTGGGCGTTGTCCAAAGCGCTGGAACGGGATGTGCGGGAGAAATACGAGCAACTGTCCGTCGACAGCAGCGGGCAACCCACGGTCAAAATTCACATTATCGGCTTCGCCAAGATGATCGGCGACCTGCTCGATGGGATTACCGCGATTTTCTTCTTCGCCATCATCACCCTGGTGATTACCTCTGTGCTGCTATTCCTGTATACCCGCAGCCTGCGCGGCACACTGTCGCCACTGCTGTGCTCGATCATCGCCGTAATCTGGCAACTGGGCCTGCTCAAAACGATGGGTTATGGCCTTAACGCCTACTCCATTCTGATCCCCTTCCTGATTTTCGCCATCGGTGTCAGTCACGGCGTGCAGATCGTTAACGCCGTACTCGGGGAAAGCATCGCTGGCAACGACAGGATGACCAGTTCCAGGCTCGCATTTCGCGCCGCTGTATGTCCCGGGCATGACAGCACTCATCACCGATGCCATCGGCTTTCTCACCATGGTGATGATTCCCATCCAGGTCATCAAGGATCTCGGCATCGCCGCTGGCGTTGGGGTCGGCGTTGTGGTCTTGACCAACCTGGTCCTGTTGCCCGTTATAATGTCCTATTTGGGCATTACCAAAAAAACACTGAGTTACCACAGGAAAAACAGGCAGGATTCTACTCGCGGTAGCGCGTGGCGCCTGCTCTCAAATTTCGCCACCGCTCGGGTCGCTCGGGTATCGATCGTCATTGCCGTTATCGGTTTTGCCATCGGCATCTATGGCAGGCAGAACCTGCAAATCGGCGACCTTGATCCCGGCGCACCGGAGTTACACACTGATTCGCGCTACAACCTCGACAACCAGTTTATTACCGACAATTACGCCACCAGCTCCGACGTCCTTGTTGTCATGGTGGAAACGGAAGAGCAGGGCTGTGCGCAGTACAAGAACGTGGAGCTCGTCGATCGTTTTATCTGGCACATGCAGAACGTACCCGGCGTGAGTTCCGCCATTGGCGCATCGGAAATTTCCAAGCTCGTCGCTGCCGGCTACAACGAGGGCAACCTCAAATGGGCTACCATCAGCCGCGACCAGCGCCTGCTCGGTTCAACGTTTGACCCGATGCCTGGCGCTTTGATGAATACCCGCTGCAGCCTGTTGCCGGTCGCCCTGTTCCTCAGTGACCACAAGGCGGAAACACTGCAGCGGGTGGTCGACGCCGCGCAGGAATTCTCCGCGCAGAACAAGCAGGACGGCATTCACTTTGCCCTGGCGGCTGGTAACGCAGGAATCGAGGCGGCCACCAACCAGGAGATCGCCGTTGCGCAGACTCGCATGCTGGTGCTGATCTACGGAGTCGTGGGCGCAATGGTGTTCATCAGTTTCGCGTCCTGGCGCGCCGTCGTCTGCATTATGGTGCCACTGGCCCTGACCTCTTTCCTGGCCGAGGCCCTGATGGCCTACCTGGGCATCGGCGTGAAAGTGGCGACACTTCCCGTGATCGCCCTCGGCGTGGGGGTAGGCGTTGACTATGGCATCTACATCTACAGCAAGCTGACGTCCTTCCTGCGCAGCGGCATGTCAGTGCAGGAAGCGTACTACAACACTCTCACCACCACTGGCGAGGCCGTCAGCCTGACCGCCACCATGCTGGCCGTCGGGGTGGGCACATGGATCTGGTCGCCGATCAAGTTTCAGGCGGATATGGGATTGCTGCTGACCTTTATGTTTGTGTGGAACATGGTGGGAGCACTGTGGCTGCTGCCGGCGCTGGCCTGCTATCTGCTCAAGCCCGGGAAAGGGGGCGTGGAACAAAAACCAGCGGCGAAGATCGTTCCTGCGGCATGATTTACCACTCTAGTTTACATACATTAAGTCACCGCTAACAAGATAGGTAGCACTATGGATAAACAACGTAAAAGGCGCGACAAAACACTCGCAAATGCTGTGGTCGGCGCTGCTCTTGCCGCCAGTGCCGCGGTTACGCAGGCGATGACTTTCGAATTTGGTGACGACAGCGAATGGACCCTGGACTGGGATACCAATGTCGCCTATACCGCGCAAATGCGAGTAGCGAAACCGGACACTGACCAGTTTCGCTACAAGGACACCGGCAACACTAGAGGCCGACAGCCGAGCCTATGCGGTGCTGATTAATGCCAATGATGGCGACAACAACTTCAAGCGCGGCAGCCTGACGCAGAACAAGGCGTCATTTGTGACAGAGATGGATCTCAAACGTGACGATTACGGCCTGTTCGCCAGGGCGCGCGGCTACTATGACGATGTGTATGACCAGAACACCCAGCAGAGTGAGGAGGCCTTCCTCACCTACAACAACAGCAAGAATTTTCCCAACGGCGACGCCGACTTCAAGGAATTCCCGCCAGGCACTGTTGATGAGCACCGCGACCGCCTCGAAATGCTGGATTATTTCCTGTACGCCAGCGGCGACGCTTCCCGGCGACCGCCAGTTCAATGTCAGGCTTGGCAGCCAGGTGATCAACTGGGGTGAAGCGACGTTTACCGCCGGGATCAACGGCCTGCAGAACCGCGCCGACCTTATCGCCCGCAACACGCCGGGAGTGGAGGTCAAGGAAATCCTGTTGCCGACGGGTGCGCTGTACGGCCAGGTCGACGTGATGACCGATGTCACCTTCGAAGCCTATTACCAGTACGAGTGGAAAAAAACTGAACTCAACGGTGTTGGCAGCTATTTCAGTGACCGCGACTTTCTCGGGCCGGGTGCCGTGAACTTCCTGATTCCCGTCGGTAGCCCGGACAACATCATCGCCATTCCCAGAACAGCCGATGAAGCCGCATCCGACAGCGGCCAGTGGGGTGCGGCCCTGCACTGGATCGTGCTCGGCGATACCGATATTGGCCTCTACTACATCAATGCCCACAGCAAGGCGCCCGCCTACCAGGTTAACTTTCCCGCCCGGGGATCTATCCCGGAGTCCTACACGATCAGGTATTTCGAGGACATCCAGGGTTATGCGGCCAGCTTCACCACCGTGCTGGCTAACACCAATGTGCAGGGCGAAGTCTCCTACAAGACCGGCGTGCCTGTCGTGCTGTTAAGCGGTGACCCGGTGGAAGGTGACCTGGCCTCCTACCAGCTCGGCGGCTCCTATGTACTTGAGCCGACCAAACTCTGGGACGATGCCGTCCTGGTGTTCGAATTGGCCGGCGCGTACGTGACATCAGAGGACAGCGCTGAACTGCTGTACGATGACCACGGTACTGTTGTCAACGTACGCTTCGAACCCGCCTACCTGAACCTGGCGCAGGGGCTCGATCTCAAAGTGCCGATCTTTTTGCGACGCGGCCTCGATGGCAACATCCTGGAGAGCGAGATGGTGGAAGACTCATCCGCCGTCAATATCACTTTCCAGTTCGTCTACCTGAATAATTTCATCACGTCGTTTGGCTACACCAACTTTTTCGACGGTGGTGAAAATACCTATATCAACGACCGCGATAACGTCTCGGTCAATGTGTCTTACAGTTTCTGAGATTAACCTGAGGATGACAATAATGCGTATCACAAAGAGCACCGCGATAGCCCTGGCACTGTCGCTTTTATCTACCAGCGCGATGGCCAAAATGTCGGCCGAAGATCTGGCCCGCCTGGGCAAGGACCTCACCCCGATGGGGGCGATCAAGGCGGGCACCGAGGACGGCCTGATCCCCGAGTGGACGGGCAGCGTGGTCGGTTTGCCGCCTGGCTTGAAGTGGGATGGCCCCGGTAAGCCCTACCCCAACCCCTGGCCGGATGAAAAACCGCTCTTCGTCATCACCAAGGAAAATCTGGATAAGTACCGGGCGCGCCTCAGCCCGGGACAGATCGCCATGTTTGAAACCTATCCCGAGACCTTCCGCATGCCCGTGTATCCCGGGCACCGGGAATTTGCCTACTATCCGAAGTATTACGAGAAGGTGCGCTACAACGCCGAGCACAGCGAGCTGACCAATGACAACGAGGGAATTACCGGGTTCATCGGCGGCGCGACGTTCCCGGTGCCATCGACCGGACCCGAAGCGGTATGGTTCACCCGCACGACGGGCGCCTACGAGACGGTGGACGGTGAATACAGCGATATCGCGGTGTTTCCCAACGGCACCCGCTCCGTGCGCAGGACCCAGTTCCTGCAGGAGTCGCCTTACGCCAGCCGCAAAAATCCCATCACCGCGGAATATGAATACCCGAAGCTGGGTCAGTATGCGGGCTACATCATGACCTACGTCACCGAGCCGGCCCGCGACAAGGGACTCATTACCGCGGTGCTGGAACCTTTCGATTATTCCCAGACCGATCGGGAGGTGTGGCGCTACCTGCCGGGATCGCGCCGCGTGCGCCGTGCGCCCACGGTCGGGTTCGATACTCCCGATGGCCCCGGTGGCCTGAAGACGGTTGACGAGGTGCGCGGATTCAACGGCTCGATGGAGCGCTTCGACTGGAAACTACTGGGCCGCCAGGAAATATTCATCCCCTACCACAACTACCAGCTCGACGACCCCAATGTCAGTTACGACGAACTGCTGACCAAATACCACATCAACCCGGATTACATGCGCTACGAACTCAAACGCGTCTGGGTAGCGGAGGCCACCCTGAAGCCGGGCCAGCGCCATATCTACGCCAAACGTCGCCTGTATATCGACGAGGACACTGGCCTTACGACCATAACCGAAAACTACGACGGCCGCGGCGAGCTGTGGAAGGTCGCGCTGACCACCAATTTCTATGAATACGGCGGACAGGCCTACGACCGGCGCGTGGAGATGTACCACGACCTGCGCGCCGGCGCGTACATCGCTGAACGCCTGATCAACGACAGCGCGCCAATGGTGTATGACATCAAGGAAGTGAAAGGGCCGGCCCATTTTTCTCCCAGCAACATCCGCAAGCTCGGCAAACGCTAGGAACTACTGCAGCACAGGAAAGCCCGGCGCGTGTGCCGGGCTTCTTTTGTTTACAACAATTTGGCCAGACAGGATCGCTTACTGTGCGGGGCTTTCAGTTGCCAAGTGCCGCGACTCCGTCCCACAGCAATTTTGCGCCCACCAGCACCAGGCAGAAACTGGTCACGGAATAATAGAACGAAGATGTTGAACTGCGCACCAGGAAGTGACCGAGTTTTACACCCAACGGCGCAAGAGGCACCAGCACCAGCGAATACAACAGGTTGTCGGCAGTGAACTGGCCCAGGGCATAATAAGGGTACCAGCTTAACGACATTGACAACTGCGAAAAAAATACCCGCCGTGCCGGCGAAGAGCAGGGGCGACAACTGCTTGGGCATCAGGTACATGGTGAAGGGCGGACCGCCTGCGTGAATGCTGAAACTGGTAAACCCTGCCAGCGCACCGAACAGGCTGCCACTGACGGGATGATGGTCTTTACTGGCGAATGACTTCAGCCCGAACAGGCTCTGCATGCCAAATACCAGTGACAGCACGCCAATAAGAATCCGCATGTAGTGCTCATTCATGGCCTCTGCAGACAGATAGCCGATACCGACGCCCACCAGGGCACCGGGCAACAAAAGATACAGGGCACGTCTATCGAATACTCCCCAGTAGGCTTTCACCACCAGCGCATCCATCACGACGAGAATGGGCAGGAGAATGGCGGCGGCCTGGGTCGGCGGCATCATCAGGGCCATCATGGGCACCGAGACAATCGAAATAGCCCCGCCAAAACCACCCTTGGCTATGCCGTATAACAGTACCGCCGGGACTGCGGCCAGGTAGAACCACGGGTCAGTGAGCAAAAGCTGTCTCAGTCAACAAGTGCGAACTCCCTGCGCAGCACATCGATGATCTCAGCTTTGGGATTATCCGCCAGCTGCAGACTGCTACCGATGATTTTCTCCGCAATACCAACATAGGTATTGCGACACTGCCATCAGCACCTCGACGGGCAGAGCGTTATCGCGCGCCAGCGCCAGGCGTTCAGGCATGCGATTCTTGTTGAGCAGAATGTCCGGATCGGGAAAATGCTGCAAAAGCAGTTGGCGAAAGCCCTCCTTGGAGTTCTCCACTATCCTGCCCTCACGCAGTGCCGCGCCGTCCCAGATTCTGGAGGAGTCAGGCGTACCCACTTCGTCCATATAGATCAGCTTGTCGTTGCCCGCCTTGTCGGTGACGTAACCAAATTCAAACTTGGTATCGACAAAGACCTGGTCCAGCCGGGCCAATTCGGTACTGATCACGTCAAAGCCCTCACGTAATAACCGCTCATACAGGGCGATATCCTCAACACTGCGAAAGTGAAAGGCCGCAAAGTTTTTCTCGATGTCAGTGCGCGTGATATTGACGTCATCCACGGCAGGCACTCCCGGAATGCCATGCAAAATGCCTTTACTGGAGGGGGTAATCAGTAATTCAGGCAGGTTCTGGTCGCGGTGCAGTCCATCGGGAATAGTAATGCCGCAAAACTCCCGCTCACCCTTTTCATAGGAACGCCACATGGAGCCCGTAATGTATTGCCGGGCAATGGCCTCGATCATCACCGGCCTGGCCTTCTGCACGATCCAGACGAGTGGATGGGGGATTTCGAGTATATGGCTGTCCGCCAGGCCGCGTTCGCGAAACAGCCGGAACCAGTGATTGGAAATGGCATTGAGCGCTGCACCCTTGCCCGGGCACACCGCGCATGCCGCCCTGTGCATGCCAGATACACTCAAAGGCGGAGATACGATCCGAAATCACCATGATGGCCAGCGGCGCATCCGGTGCCACATCGTAGCCGCGCTCTGCAATCAGCCGGGCGCTGTCGGCAGCGGTCAGCCAGTAGACCGAGCGCACTTTACCGCTGTGCACCGGCGCATCGGTGCGAATAGGCAAATCGTCGTTAACAGCCAATACCTTATCAGCAAGACTCATAGTGATTGTCCTTTATCCATATAATGCGGGTTGCTCAGG
The DNA here is from genome assembly GCA_963844975.1 of uncultured Gammaproteobacteria bacterium. Lineage (GTDB taxonomy): Bacteria > Pseudomonadota > Gammaproteobacteria > Pseudomonadales > Halieaceae > Marimicrobium. The sequence continues at coordinate 51,167 of CAWJQO010000024.1, forward strand.
CGTGGCAGTGCGCCACGAATGTGGCTGCAGAAAAGACGGGGATTCTAGCAGAGGAAAAGTCACCGCGGCACCCTATTGGCGTATGGTCTTATAGCCCAGGAAATGAGATAGGGAATAAAAATGATCAGGCCGACTGACACGGCGCCCACTGCACTGAGCAAAACGGCACCTGCGGCCACATCTTTTGATTTCTTAACCAGAGGATGAAATTCGGGCGATGCCACGTCACACAGGAATTCAAAGGCCGTGTTGAGACCCTCGGCCACCCACACGATCGTGACGACCAGAACCAGCAAACACCATTGGGTGTTCGAGATGCCAAATATCCCTCCGGCGACAATGACACAGAATGTAGCGACCGCATGCACCCAGGCATTGTGTTGACTCCTGAGCATCTCAATAATGCCGTGCACCGCATGCGTGCCACTGCGTATTCGTCCGCTGAAGGAAAATGTATCGTGGCTATTGTTCATATCGGTACCTTTCACAGCGCATTAACTTAAACGGGCCAGAGTATCGCAGTTATTAGTCGCGCTTACAATCTGCGGCATTTGCCCACTATAATAGCTCTGCTGGCACAGCACTGAACATCATGATGAAAACAGGATCGAGCGGCATGAGCGACACCCCACAGACTCCCTACCAGATTCTGGGCGAGGATGGCATTCGACAACTGACCAATACCTTTTATGACATTATGGATTCCCTGCCAGAGGCTCGCGGGCTTGCGCGCCATGCACGCCAAAGACCTGACTGTGATGAAAGAAAAGCTGGCCGACTATCTCATAGGCTGGATGGGCGGCCCCCCGCTGTACGCCGACAAGTACGGCACCGTCTGCATGACCACGCCCCATGAGCCCTACCATATTGGACCTGCCGAGCGCGACCAGTGGCTACTTGTGTATGGATAAGGCACTCGAGCAGACCGGCGCCAGCGAGGAGCTGGTAGAGATGCTGAAGATACCGCTGTTTCGGATCGCCGATGCGGTGCGCAACAAGCAGGGCCCCAGCAGCGCTGCGACCAATCCGAATATCATTGCCGCCGGCTGATCACGCCGCAGGATTGCCGTGTTGTCCTGTTGCGGTACCACTCTATTGGCAGATGCTATTGTTTAGTTGTCAGTGATGTTGCCAGCGCGTCTTTGGAGCGACCCTGGAGTTGTAGCATGCCCAGGCGAATACTATCTCCCCAGGCGCGGAAAATCGGATTAAACGCCGTATCGCCATATTCCACCTGATTGAACGCCCATACATCGTCGATGGATCGGGTGTCGACTACCCGCACCATCACTTCGCCACTGACGGCATTCGCCAGAGCAATACTGACGGTAATCGCGCCGCCGGAGTTGGTGCTGGCAGCGGAGGCTGCGCGCGTGACATTGGGATGGATAGCGACCACGGCAGTGTTGACGACGATTTGTGCCGCTTCCGGCGTGGCGACGAGGTAAAAGGCCGATTCGTAACCGAGGGCGGCAGTGAACTCGTCAGCAATTGCCTTCTGCAGGATCTGGTCTTCAGTGTCAGTCACCCACCATTCAATATCGGCCGAGCCACCCTCCGGTTGGATGATTTGCATGTTGGCAAGATTCACCGGGGCGATATAGACATTGCGCAAATCACGGGCAGCAGCGGTAGCCGCACTGTTGACATAGATTGCATCGGCGCGAGTGACGACTTCGGCAGGCTCTGCTGTCCTGGCGGGCCTGGCGAGAGTAGAGGTCCAGGCATCAAACTGGGCGCAGCCACCAATGGTGATGAGCAGGACGAGTAGCACCGTCCGGAGTTTGGTCGACATATAAGATTTCCTATGTACAATTATGATCGCAGGGAATCCGACCATGCTGCGGCCGGTCGGCTTGGGTCGGGCGAAAGTATACCGTAAAATTCCCTGACAACTATGCTACGAAGCGCGACACATTTTTCGGGCCGTAGCATAGGAGCACAGTATGAAAATGGCTACACTCCCGCTTTGTTTCGCATCAGGCTCTAATCATATGACTGCCCGCCTCCTGCGCTTTGGCGCGTTGTCACTATTATCTACCGCCCTCATCGCCCATGGCGCAGAAGTCGAGGACCATGTGCTGGTTACCGCCAGCCGGGTACCGGAAGACGCACTGCAGCTGCCATTGGCCTGGTCCACGATCAATAGCGCCACACTTGCGCTGGTCAGTCCCATCCACATCAATGAGGTCATGCAGCGCGTGCCGGGCGCCTGGATCAGTCGCGGTAACGGCCAGGAGAGCATCATCGCCCTGCGCTCGCCGGTATTGACCGGCAGCCGGGAGCTGCGGTTCGTTCTTTTCCGCGGCGGACGGCATCAGTCTGCGGGCACCAGGGTTTTGCAACGTTAACCAGTTATTCGATTCCAACTTCGAGCAGGCGGGTCGCATCGAGGTTATCAGAGGTCCCGCCACTGCGCTCTTCGGTTCCAATGCCATGCACGGCGTCATCAATGTCATCAGTGCGGCACCGTCCGAGCAGTTGGACCACAGTCTGGCTGTAGAGGCTGGGCCCTATGACTATTACCGCTCCAGCTACCGCTACAGTGACACCAGCGGCCAGCACGGCATCAGTGTCAGTGCCAACGCAACGAGCGACGGCGGCTACAAGGATGATTCCGGCTACGACCAGCAAAAGGCCATCCTGCGCCACGACTACCAGGGCCAGGCCTGGGATGTTCGCACTGTGCTGGATACAGCGAACCTGAAGCAGGACACCGCAGGCTTCATAGAGGGCTACAACGCCTATCAGGACAGTGATCTGAAGAAGAGCAATCCCAACCCCGATGCCTACCGGGACGCCTGGTCGGTGCGCCTGTACAGCGCCGCCAGCAAATCGCTTAACGAGAGCAGTACGCTCACGCTGACGCCGTACCTGCGCGCTAACGATATGGATTTCCTGCAACATTTTCTCGCCTGGCAGCCCGTGGAGGAAAACGGGCACGACAGCCTGGGCCTGCGCACCACCATCCATACCGATGCCGCTGCGCTGCGCTGGGTCAACGGTATTGACACGGAGTACACCGACGCCAGCCTCAAGGAAACCCAGGACGAGGATTTCAACCCCGGCATCCCCGCAGGTGTGCACTATGATTACCAGGTGGATGCCACCGTCGCCGCTATCTACAGCCAGGTGCGAACCCAGAGCGACTCCCCCTGGGAGTTCGATGGCGGCGTGCGCCTTGAGTACACCAACTACGACTACAACAACCAGACCGGTGACGGTGCTCCTTGTAGCGTGGAGGCCTCCAGCTGTCGCTTCTACCGACCGGCGGACCGCGAGGATGACTTCACCGACTGGTCACTGAATACCGGGGCCAGCTACAGCCTTACCCCGGACCATATCGCCTACCTGCGCCTCGCCCGCGGCTTTCGCGCGCCGGATTCGTCTGAACTGTACCGGTTGCAATCGGGACAGCAGAGCGCCGACCTCGATTCGGAGAAAATCGACAATATGGAATTAGGCCTGCGCGGCAATTGGCCGAGCACGCTGCGCTACGATGCCGCCCTGTACTACATGCACAAGGACGATGTGATCTTCCAGGACGCTGACCGCCAGAATGTCAGCGGTGCCCAGACCCGGCACTACGGCGTCGAATTAAGCATGGACTATCTCCTGAGCGAGAACTGGTCAGTAGGTGTGGATGCCAACTATGCCAGCCACACCTACGACAACCGCATCGAACTGCAGGGTACCAGCGGCGACATCAAGGGCAACGACATCGACACCGCGCCAAAGGCGTTTGGTAGCGCGCGCCTCGATTGGGACTTTTCCACACTCGCCAAACGCAACAGCCGGGCGGAGTTGGAGTGGGTCTACATGGATTCCTATTACCTGGAGCCGGAGAACGCACACCAATACAACGGCCACTCCCTGCTCAACCTGCGCATCACCAGTGACCTGACGCCGCGTTGGACAGGTGGCTTGCGCCTGACCAACCTGTTGGATGAGGACTACGCTGAAAGAGCAGACTTCGGCTTTGGTGAATATCGCTACTTCGTGGGCCAGCCACGGGGCGCCTATCTGGAAATCCGTTATCAGTTCGGCGATGTATAGCTACGCACAGGAACACCACATTATCGACGCTTCTTGCCCCGCTGCGGTGCAACGACGCACCAGTACAACACATCGCACAATATCCGGAATATCCCTGAACCCGCGCTTTTCATAAATAGTTCCCTGATTTGTAACATAGTAGACACGTACGCGGTCGACCATGCGTCTGGCAAGATTATTGCTTCATTCCTGATTGACAACATTGTCTACCAGGCACCGCGACGCAGTGCGTATGCGTTGAGGAAGGACGCAGCATGACAAAACTGGAACAACACCTACAAAACATCGCCAACAGCGAGCAGCCCGCAGTAGCCTTCTTCGATCTGGATCGAACCCTCATTGCGGGATACTCGATACTGGCGCTGGCCATGGAAACCGCAGCGCAGGGCGCGCGTCGCGGCAAGCTGGGGCAGTCGGCGCAGGTCATTCGCGATATTCTCAAACATAAGGTCTACAGCTCGGGCAGTAATTACCACCGCCTGGTCAGGCGTATGACCAGAACACTCACCGGCGTCTCTGAAACAACCCTCAGTGCGTTAGGCGAGCAGGCCTATCACAAGCACCTGGCGAAGGCCCTGTACCGCGAGGCTATCGCACTGGTCGAAGCACATCGGGCTGCCGGCCATAAACTGGTCATCGTCAGTGCGGCCAGTCGTTACCAGATCGACCCGATCGCGCGTGTACTGGGTATAGAGGAGATCTGTTGTACGCGCCTGGAGGTACTGGACGGCCGCTTCACCGGCAAGGTTATCGCGCCCCTGTGTTTTGGCGAGGGCAAGCTGCTAACCGCACGGCGCAGCGCGGGCTTGCACAAGGCGCCGCTGAAACACTGCTGGTTTTACTCCGACTCCAGTGATGACCTGCCCCTGTTGCGGAATGTCGGTTATCCCGTTGCAGTCAATCCGACAGACAAACTCGGCGCACACGCGCGCGCCAATAATTGGCCCCAGTTACAGTTCTCGACGCGCGGCATGCCCAGCCTGGAAAACATTGCGCGCACGGTGCTTACCGCACAAACCGTCATTGCCACGACTGCCATCGGCATGCTGAGCAGGCGACTGGGGCGCGACAGGTTCAGCAATGCCAATCAACTTACCCGCCTACTGGGTGATATCGGCAGCGCTTTCGCCGGCCTGGACTTTGAGATTGAAGGTATTGATAGCTTGTACCAGGAACGCCCGGCCGTTTTTGTGTTCAACCACCAGAGCCTGCTGGACTCCATGGTACTGGCACACCTGCTGCGCGAGGACGTGGTCGCGATGGTCAAGAAGGAAATGGGAAATACACCGGTAGTAGGGCCATTGCTACGCCAGGCCGATACCATATTCGTGGACCGCAATGCGCTCGATCAACACGAGGTATTGCAGCGCGCCCTGGACGTATTGAAAAGTGGACGCTCACTGGTGATCGCACCGGAAGGCAGCCGCAGCACGCTGGGAAACATACAGCCGTTCAAGCATGGCGCGTTTTACATCGCGCGCAAGGCCGGGGTCCCCATCATTCCCATCGTATTGCACAACGTCAAGGATGCACTGCCCAATGGTGGCTGGTTGATCCGACCGGCCACCATACGGATCACCGTATTACCGCCAGTGCCAGCAGAATCCATACGCAGCATTCGCGCCTCGTGCAGTGAGTTGGAAAAACGCTTTAGCCAGTTGCTGGGCAATTCACCGCTGGCTGCCCTACCCTATGCTACCAGCGCTGTGAGCTGAAAACGGCACTCTCTACTGAACTGCCCTTCAGTGACAATCCGCTGGTGAGCACCTATACATCAACATTGACTGTGGCGGCATCCCACCCTGTGCGCGATAGTGGAGGGGTGTAATCGCTTCTGCTCCCTGGGCGCATAGTTCGCGATCCCGTTCGCCGGGATTCTCCAGATTCCAGCATGCAAAGCTTGATACTAGTTCTCTGAAATCCATTTTTGAACTTTGCCACGAATTAGAGCAAAACGTGATCCGGTGCGCTAATTTGATTTAATGCCTGTCTACTTTGCGAGCCGATTCACGATCCCATGAATTAACAGCAGTCCACGCTCAAAGTTTGCAGTAGCTTCATATTGACCTAATACAAAAACAGATTATTTACAAAAATAATATTCGCGGGAGGAGTGTTCTATGCCGCTAATCAATTGCCCGGATTGTAAAAAGGAAATATCCTCCAGAGCCTCGATATGCCCCGGTTGCGGAGCACCCCTCATCACGGCAAATGCGGCGGCTGACAGTGTTGTTGAACAATCATCTACGTTCCAGAAGCCCAGCGAGCGCCTGAATCTGCACGCACTGGGCTCAATTATTATGCTCGTCGTCGGAATTGTGTGGATCATAGTAGCCGCTAAACCCCCCCAGGACGACATGGAAATTTCCGGATGGCTAATCACGATTGGTGTTACATGGTATGCCGCAACCAAGTTGAGAGCGACTCCACGAGTAAACTTCAGCCACACTCGCGACTCCCACCCATAGCCCGCACTGTACGGGCTTTTCATATCTACCTCATCACGTCCTGGACGCGTTCAGGCGGGGGATTATTTTCTCAGTTCAACTACCAGTTGTTCAGCCGCAGTAGATACATCATCAAGCGGGTATTGTTTGCAGTAGTTGTCTATCCAGTTAGCCCTTGCAGAGGGGTCGATGTATTTCAGCTCAGTGCCAGTAACCCCAGCTCCAGAGACAAAACCACTCACCCAAACACTAAGAAGAAGAGCCATAGGGTCACTGTCTTGACTTTTTCTTGCCTCAATCCACTTGCCGCAAGATGTTGCGCCATGACGCTCAGCCATGTAATCCTCCGCAGAGAATGAAGGCAGGGGCGTAATAGCCAAAGCCATAGCGAGTAAAGCCCTTTTCATATTCATTTAACCAAGTTCCCTTTTTGTTGCTGTTCGTAACGCCTGTCTAACGAAGTCCAACTTACCACGATCCGACGATTCACTGTCGGCCCTGTGCGGATATTTTCTGTTCAGCCCATCACGTCCTGATGCGCTGACCCAGCGGTATAACCACTGTCGGCTCGATGCTGTAGTGCGCGACTATTAAACTGAAAACAAACCCAATCATTAAGCCCATCGCCACACTTATCGCAAAGAGCATGAACGCCAAACGTCTTATACGTTTGTCGAAGTCATCCATGCTGTGACTGCAACGTATCGGCGATGGCCGCACCCCATACACGTTTTTTTCCTTTAGTGGCCCCAGCGGCGCCCACGGAGTTTTTCTGGCGCACAAAAGAAAAAGGCTTCTCAAGGAAGCCTATAATTTACTGATTTCTATGGTAAATTTGGTGGAGCTAAGCGGGATCGAACCGCTGACCTCAACACTGCCAGTGTTGCGCTCTCCCAGCTGAGCTATAGCCCCAAAAACTGTTCTAACTCATTGATCAAATTAAACTTTTAGTCATCAAAGATCAACGAGAAGTGGGGCATTCTAGTGATAGCCGCCACACGTGTCAACCGCAGTCTGCCAAGGAGCGCCTTACTGCGCGAGATCGCTGATCCTACTGGCGTACATCTCCGCTACGCGATGATCTACACAGAGATTCGCTGTGTTAAGCTGGGCCGCGCGTTTCCGTTTCACCGATAAGGAGCAACGCATGTTAGGTAAAGTGATTCTGTGGATTTCCGCTATCATCTTTATTCCCTATGGGTTGCTATGCCTGTTCAACCCGGCACTGCCAGCGGGCTACGCTGGTCTGACGATGGGATCAGGTGATGCGTTTGTTGAAATCGGCGCCATGTACGGCGGCCTGCAGACTGGCTTCGGTTTGTTCTGCCTGCTGGGAGCGTTGCGCAGAGATTTCTTTCGACCTGCCCTGACTGCACTGGTGCTGGTAGTGGGCGGTTTGGCTCTGGCCCGGTTGTACTCGACTGCGACCAGCGCCGATCCAGTGGGTGGATATACCTGGGCCGCGATGGCCTATGAGTTTACGACTGCCACACTGGCTGGATTGGCACTGCGCAAAGCCTAGCGTAAGTTAACCGCCAAGCAGATTAACGGCACAGCCGGCCTATGTGCCAAGTTCCGGGGCACAGATAAACAAGCCCTCGGCCGAGGCCGTCACTTCGCCGTTCACTCGCATTTCTCCCCGGCATAATTGCTTGCGGCCATCCTGGCGCACATTCATGCCCCACAGCTCGATGGGGGTGTTGAGTGGTGTCTTCCTGCGATACTTGATGGTCAGGGTACCAGTAAAACCTGCCGTGCCGGATATGACGTTTGACATTGCAAGGACTTCATCGAAAACAGCGGCAATAATGCCGCCGTGGACACTGTCCGGGGGCCCGGCATAGGTGGGTGAAAAAATAACCTCGCCGCGCACCTCGTTGTCGCCCGCCTTCCACATCCTGATTGGCGGTGCGATCGGGTTTCTCTTGCCGCTGATCGGACTGTAGGGCATGACGGCGGTAAGATCGTCTTCCCGCCAGGGAAACCGGGGAATGTCGCCGCCCATGGAAATGGTGGACCAGCCCTCCCCCTGCTGCAACCATGGCCTGAGTGTATTCAAAGCCAGCTGTATATGGCGTGTCGCTTCAGCGAGCACCTCATCAGGCGCATTGCTGCAACGCAAATGGTGGATCAACTGACTCACATCCTGATTGATGGCCTCGGGCAAACCTCCACTCTCTGGCACGGCGCTTTCCTGACTCATGCATACATCCCTATCTCGACTCACAAACCACCACCATGGTGACGCATTGTAGTTCGGGCGACAATGCTACGGGTGCAGTCGTTTGAACCCCCATAGCCATTGCACCGCGCTGGAAACAACCATGACTAGGACTTTGGGCCACAAGACTTTACTATCTGCGCTGCACCAGCCAGAGGAGACAGACAGTGCATATAGGACCAGAAACCGTAGTGACGTTTCACTACACGCTGCGCGATGAAGCAGGCACTGCGATGGAGACCTCTCGCGGCGGCGATCCCGCAGTGTATCTGCATGGCGCCAACAATATTATCCCCGGCCTGGAAAATGCCATGACCGGTCGGGCCGCTGGTGATATTTTCAGTGCCACAGTGGATCCAGTAAACGGTTATGGCCTGCGTAATCCCGCGGCGATACAGCGTGTCCCCATCAAGCACCTGGCCTTCAGCGGCAAACTACGCTCTGGCGCTGTGGTGCAACTGAGCACCAGCGACGGAATGCGTACAGTCACTGTGAGCCAAAGCCGGCAGACACACCGCCGATATCGATACCAATCATCCCCTGGCGGGCCAGACGCTGGTCTTCGATATTGAAGTGGTCGCAACAAGAAGTGCGACCACCGAGGAACTGGCGCATGGGCATGTCCATGGCGTCGGCGGACATCACCACTGATGCAACATTTTCAGGTGCCGTAGGTGTCCCGCAGGTAGTCGAGGATATCTGCAGACTCGAACAGGCCCCGCTCGGTATTGGGGTCGTAGAGATAGGGAATGGAGACCCTGCCCTCCGTCTGTTGTAATACACGGCGGTTTTTCAACTCACTGTCCGGCTGTATTTTCAGCCGCTCCCGCAGCGGCGGCAAAATCCACTCTTCCAGCCGGGTCCGGCCACAGTTGCGCACGATGTAGGGAATCTCCATTTCACAGAGCAATTCGCGCACCGGCCGCGCATAGGGGCTGGACTCGAAACTGTATAACTCCAGCAAGTACTTGGGCGCCACGCCAGGACGAGCCTGCATTCCACGACTGACACGGGGCGCACTGGCCAGCATGGAGCCCAGCGTTTGTAATTTTCCTGCCTTCCATTTCAGGGGCATCCCACGCTGCCCATAGGTCTCAAACAGATAAGCGACAATATCCAGGGATTCGTACATCTCCACACCGGTATTGGGGTCGACGAGATAGGGAAATTGCGCCTTGCCGCCGCGCTCCACCAGTTCCGGTCGAAATCGCTCACCAGACTTGGGGCAGGGATAAATTTCTACATCCAGGTCCAGTTCCGTCAATGCCTCGCGTACCAGGCGACAGTAGGGACAGTTTTCAATGTCGTAGAGCTGCAGCGTCTTCTTTGGCTTTTTCGCTGCAGGCGTACTACTGATGCCATTGCTAGCACGCAACAGTGTTGCGATCATCGATGTTGCCATATTTCCCGCCATAACCTAACCCTCTCCCATTACCTGGAATTCCTTCTCCAGCTGCTTCATGGATTTTTTTGACACGCCACCCAACACCTCGATAGCGTGACGGATCCGCGCCCTGCTCATATCGGGCCCCAGCAGCTCCATCGAGTCTACTACTGAAAAAGAAGCACTGGTCCCGGCAATCGCGACAAACAGCGGTGCCAGAAAATCCTTCACCTTGATGTCCAGTGCGTCTGCAAGACCCTTCAGATCATTCCACAACGCGTCGCGCGTCCAGTGGCGCTGGGCTTCCAGGCGCCATAGGGCGAACTGCATCCCTTTGACAATAGTCTCGCGCGCACCAGTAACAGAAGCGAAGCTGTCTTCGTTCAGCGGTAGCGTACCGGACACCAGGAAACCTGCCAGTGGTGCAAAATCACTGAGTTTTTCCATCCGCTTCTGGGCATGTGGCAACACTTTCATGAGGTTTTCACGGTTATAGGCCCAGTCCACCAGTCGCTGCGCCAGTTGTGCTTCGTCCAGATCCTCGCGAATCCACATACCATTGAGCCAGCTGAGTTTCTCCACATCAAAAATGGGACCGCCCAGGGAGACGCGCTGAATGTCGAACTGGGCCAACATATCCTGCAGATTGAATTTCTCCCGCTCATCAGGCATGGACCAACCCATACGCCCCAGGTAATTGAGCAGCGCCTCGGGCAGATAGCCCATACGCTGGTAATACAGGATGCTGGTCGGGTTCTTGCGTTTACTGAGCTTGGATTTGTCGGGGTTACGCAACAGTGGCAGGTGGCACAGCTGCGGCATGTCCCAGCCGAAGTACTGGTACAGCAGCTTGTGCTTGGGCGCCGAATTGAGCCATTCCTCACCGCGCAATACGTGCGTGATACGCATAAGGTGATCGTCCACGACATTGGCGAGGTGATACGTGGGCATGCCATCGGACTTTAGCAGTATCTGTGCGTCCACCATGCTCCAGTCCAGCTCAATAGTACCGCGCAGCATATCCTCAATAGCACAGGTACCGGCTCCCTCTGGCACCAGCATGCGGATCACGTAAGGCTGATCAGCTTGACGACGTTTCTCGACTTCTGCATCGTCCAGTCGCAGATCGGAAGGCTTCAGAGCAGTGGTATTTCCTGCGGCGAGGCGCGCTTCGCGCAGTTCATTCAGTTCCTGTGCGGTGCGATAGCAAATAAAAGCATTGCCCTCATCCACCAGTTGCTGCGCATACTGGCCGTACAGCGCCATACGCTCGCTCTGGCGATAGGGGCCATAATCGCCGCCCACATCGGGGCCCTCGTCCCACTCAAGACCGAGCCAGCGCAGCGAATCCAGAATAGCCTGTTCCGATTCAGGCGTACTGCGCGCCTGGTCGGTGTCTTCGATACGCAATATAAACTGGCCACCATGGGCGCGCGCGAAACACAGATTGAACAGGGCAATATAAGCTGTGCCAACGTGGGGATCGCCAGTGGGAGACGGCGCAACACGGGTACGTACGGTCATGGTATTCCGGTGTATCGAAATCGGGAGTCGCGATTATACAGACTGGGACCAATAGAAGGACAGCGCAACAATGCGCAGACTGCGCCGGTCCAGCTCGAATATCGCCACACCGTCCAGAGCCTGGCCTGCTCGCTGATAAGCCAGCGTCGTCGACACCACATTACCTGCGGCCAGCTGCTTGGTAAACGTCATCTCACCCCCCTGCCGGGCGCAATCGACAATGGATAACCGCGGGCCCGAATGGGGAAAAGCAATCTCGATGTCGTGACGGGCAAAGAGGCTGTGAAGTGCCGCCGCATCTCCGGTGTTGAAGTAACGTACGAATCTGGAGATCTGCTCTTTCCCTGCAGCACCGACGCTCGACAGCGCGCGCATGTATCCCGCCATCCCGGCAATACCCATGTGCCACAACAGGCGCGTTGCCGATGCACAACCGACGGTAACAAACGGCCAGCCAGAGCCGGCCTGCTGCTTTAGCATAGGCCAGAGTTCCCAGTGGGCTGCGAGACGAAAAATCTTCAGCGCATCGCCTTCGACGGTGAGCTCATAGAGCAGATGTACGGGTACGCGAACGACCAACTTGGGTGACATGGTAATTTCTATCGTTAAGTCCCGTACCACGTGCAGGCCACACACCACATCGCGGTCGACATGAAAACGAATGGTATTGGGCGCAATGAAGGTATCGAAGAAACGGCTGAGTCGGGCAAGACTTCTATACCCCGTGCGACGATCATAGATGCCGGAAATTTGCGGGGCTGAGCCCACCGGATCTTCCACCAGATTGTATCTGGCAAACAGCGCCAGCCAGGCGGATTTGTCCTTGGCGGCAACCGCCGCGGGCGATCGCTCCACAAGAGCCAGACAGTCCTCTGCACTGAAAGTTATCGAAGTCACGGTGTTGCTCTCCTACTCTGCCGTGTGCTCGCGCCGTATCACTACTCACAGGCGATCTAGATAACACACTGCGGCGTTCCAGCCAATGCTCCCGGTCGTGTCGCTAGGAATTCTGCGCTCCAGCACTTATACTGCCCCCTCGACCCTAAGGGGTGGCTACGGCCTGAGATGTCTGTTCTGGCAACAGATGAACCCTTGAACCTGATCCGGTTAATACCGGCGTAGGAATAGGTGCAGCATTACCGATCTAGCGTCGCTCTCCGGGTCTCTTGTTTTTTTAGAGGCTCACCATGTCAAAAAGATCCTATCTCCCGGTCGCTCTACTGGCCCTCGCGAGTAGTTCAATCCATCACCCTGTACTGGCCGCAGAAGCAGGGACACTGGAAGAGATCATCGTCACCGCAAATTTCCGCAACACCACACTCATGGATTCTGTAGGCGAGCATCAGCGTGGTAGCGCAGGACACCATCACCAAGCAGGCAGCGCAGCACCTGCAGGACATTCTCAATGCGGTTCCCAATGTTACCTGGGCCGGCGGCGCTGCCCGCGCCCGATTTGTACAGATTCGGGGTGTCGGTGACCTTGAACAGTTCTATGACCCCAAGTACTACCCTGCGGTAGGTATCATGCTCGACCAGCTGGAGTTGGGTGACACCGCCAACGCCGGTATGCTCTTCGACATCGACCAGGTCGAGGTATTACGAGGACCACAGGGTACCCGATTCGGCGCCAGCGGCCACGCTGGCATGATCTTTCTGCGCTCCAATGCCCCCACTGACACCTTCGAAGGCCAGCTCTCTGGCGGTGCTGGCAATTACGACAGCAATAATCTGGGACTGGTGCTCAGTGGCCCCCTGCGCGAGCAGCTCGACGCCCGCCTGTCTGTGCAACAGAACAACAGTGACGGCTATATTGAAAACGAGCCACTCGACACCAATGACACCAACAACTTCGACGAATTTACCAGCCGCGCACAGCTGCGCTGGACCCCCTCTGATACCGCACAATATGACCTCAGCGCCAACTACTTTGACGCCGATAATGGCTACGACACCTGGTCACTGGACAATACGCGCAATACTTTCTCAGACCAACCCGGGCAAGATGAGCAGAAAGTTGCAGCCTTTACCGGTGCCGGACACTGGTTGCTCGGTGACGCCCTTTCATCAACTGCCTCCCTCAGTTATCTGGATACCGACCTGCACCAGAGTTACGACGCCGACTGGGTATCCGACAATCTCTGTGCGATCTATCTCTGCTCTTCTGGCCACGATACCGCGCAGGAAATTTTTGACCGCAAACGCGACCGCTGGGTCGCTGACGTACGCCTTTTGGGTGGCGCAGACGATGCTGCCGCTGGCTCAGGCCAATACGTCGTTGGTGTGTACGCCAATATAGGCAGCGAAAACTTTGACTACATGCGTCCCAGTCTCTGGTACGGCGATACCTCCTCCAGCAGCGACTACGACACTACTCGCTATGCAATATACGGGGAATATAGCTACAACCTGAGCACGCAACTGACGGTGACTGCCGGACTACGCCTGGAGCGCTTCGAAGACCATTACAGTGATACCGGTAACTTTAGTAGCGACAACGGCGACAACCTTTGGAACGGCGAAATAAGCGCGCGCTATACACTCACAGACAACACTATGATGTATGCCACGTTGGCCAGTAGCCAAAAACCCGGCGGCGTCAACACTACGGCCAGTGCTAACCAGCCGTATATGTCGCCAAGCTTTCAGGCATTCACGCGGGACAAACTGAACTTTGAGGACGAAACGCTGCTCAACAAGGAGATAGGATTGCGCAGCGAACAGCTGGATCAGCGGCTGTCCGTGAGCGTGGCACTGTTCCATGCCAATCGCAGCGATGCGCAGCTGGAAAACTGGATGTGGGATGAAGATGCCGGCTTGTGGATCGGTTATCTTGATAGCACCAGCGATACCACCAGCTATGGTGCAGAACTGGAGACTACATTCCATGTAAATTCCAACGTGGAATTGTTTGCCAACCTGGGTTGGCTGCACACTGAGGTCGACTCCATCGAAACATTTGATCTCGATTTGGCGCAATTCGTCGACAAGGAGGGTCGCGATCAGGCCAAATCACCTGCATACCAGTACACGGTCGGTACTCAACTGGCCTTGAACGAACAGATGGTCTGGACGCCTGGAGGTCGAGGGACAGGACGATAGCTACTACGGCTACTACCACGATGGCAAATTGGGCGACTACAACCTGCTCAATGCCAGCGTGCAGTGGCGCATGGATGCCTTCTCTATCACACTATGGGGGCGCAATCTCAGTGATGAAAACTACGCAGTACACGGCCTGTATTTTGCCGCGGACCCGCGCGACGATTTCGGCGCATGGCAGAACCAGACCTACCTGCAACCGGGCGAGCCGCGCACCTATGGCGTACAACTGCTGTACTCTTTCTGAAGCGCGGTCTACCTGAGATAACACGCATGCGAAAAAGATATTAACCATGGCCGACCTACTGTCTCCAGCATTGATCATAGAGATTCTCGCTACCAGCGCCAACCTGGTCTATATCGTTCTCCTGATCAGGGAGAAGATTGCCTGCTGGGCCTTTGGTATAGTGGGCTGCCTGCTCAGCGTCTACCTGTTTATCGATGTTCGCCTGTATTCTGAGGCATTCCTCTATTTCTTTTACGCGATAATGGGTGTCTGGGGGTGGGTTCACTGGCATAGAAATATGGAAAACGACAGTAATCCTGTGACCAGATGGCGCATCGAGTATCACTTGCGCGCCATCGTCATTGCATGTGTCATCGCTTTAGGCTGGGGTTACACCGTGCAATTTTACAGCGACGCGGAGCGTCCGGTATTCGATGCCTTTACCACCGTATTCAGTTTTCTCGGCACCTATCTGGAAATCACCAAGGTGCTGGAGGCATGGCTCTACTGGCTGCTGATCAACCTGGCATCCGTGTGGCTATACCACGACCGCAGTCTGGACATTTACGCGGTACTGATCGGGTTTTACAGCGTACTGTCGGTCTGGGGATTTCTGCGCTGGCGCAAAACCTTTCGTGCGCAGCTTGCAACAGCATCCTGATTTGACCACTGTGGAGGGCACAACTATCAACAGGCTGTTTGCTATTGCACCGATGATGGACTGGTCGGACCACAACTGCCGCTTTTTCTGGCGACTACTGACCAGACAAGCGTTGCTGTATACGGAAATGGTCACTACCGGAGCACTGATTCACGGTGACAGGGCGCGTTTCCTGCACTTTAATAAAGAGGAACATCCGGTGGCCCTGCAGTTAGGTGGCAGCGATCCGACAGACCTTGCGCGTTGTGCTCGCTGGGCGCAGGAATGGGGGTACGATGAGGTCAACCTCAACTGTGGCTGCCCCTCTGATCGCGTACAGTCGGGCATGTTCGGCGCTTGCCTGATGGCCAGACCGGAGCTCGTGGCCGATTGCGTAAAAGCCATGGTGGACAGCTGCGACATTCCGGTAACGGTGAAGCACCGCATCGGCATTGACCACATGGAAACCTACGATGAGTTAGTTGGCTTCGTCGATCCCGTTGCAGCAGCGGGCTGCAGCGTGTTTATAGTGCATGCGCGCAAAGCCTGGCTACACGGTCTTTCGCCAAAGGAAAACCGGGATATCCCGCCTCTCAACTATCCCTGGGTGTACCAGCTAAAAAAGGACTTTCCACACCTTACCATCGTGCTCAACGGCGGTATCAAGACACTACAGGAGTGCCATATCCACCTGCAACACGTGGATGGTGTCATGCTGGGCAGGGAGGCGTACCAGAATCCCTGGATGCTGGCAGCAGTCGATGAAGTGCTGTTCGGGATGGACAAAACAGTCGAATCCCGAGATGATGTTATCGCTGCCCTACTTCCCTATACCGAGCGGCAACTCGCTGGCGGCGCACAGTTGAACCATATCACCCGCCATATCCTTGGTCTGTACCAGGGGGTTCCGGGTGCCAGAAAATTCAGGCGCCACCTGAGTGAAAATGCCTACAGGAAAGAGGCAGGTATTGAAGTACTCACCGAGGCCCATGCATTGGTAAGTGATATCTATGAACAACAAACTTGACCAACTGAAAGCTATGACAACGGTAGTCGCCGACACTGGCGATATTGAAGCAATCCGGCGTTTCGCGCCCGTTGACG
>CAWJQO010000025.1:0-66256 GCA_963844975.1 uncultured Gammaproteobacteria bacterium
GCTCGGCCAGAGCAGCGCCGGGAGCATGACCGCGAAGGCGCGGAAGAGGACCGCGACGCCGCCGCCGAGCAGCCCGACCCCCGCCGCGAGCAGCAGCAGCTTCGCCGGTCGGCCGCCGGTTGCTGGGGGGCGGAACGGCTCAACGGGTCCTCGGTCGGGACGGCGCGCGGCGCGCCGGCGCGGCGCGCAGGGTGAATCGTAGGCCCGCGGGGGCGGCCTCGTCTCCCCCTCCTCGTCCCGGGGCGCGCGTGCGTTCTGTGCTAGGGTGCGCGCCACGTCCGCGGCCCCGCCGGTCCCCGGCCAGCCTTCCATCCCCCGAGCCCTGTTCAGCCGCCCGATGCTGGTCTCGTTGCTGCTGGGCTTCTCTTGCGGCCTGCCGCTGCTCCTGACCGGGTCGACGCTCCAGGCCTGGATGGTCGACGAGAAGGTCGACCTCAAGCAGATCGGCCTGTTCACGCTGGGCGGCCTGCCCTACACGCTGAAGTTCCTCTGGTCGCCGGTCTTCGACCGCTTCGTGCCCCCCTTCCTCGGCCGGCGGCGCGGCTGGCTGCTGATCACCCAGGTCGGGCTCTTCGTGGCCGTCGCCGGGCTGTCTTCGCCCAGCCCGAGCGCAGCCCGTGGATGGTCGCGCTGCTGGCGCTGGGGGTGACCTTCGCCAGCGCCTCGCAGGACATCGTGGCCGACGCCTGGCGCCGCGAGTCGTTCCCGGACCGCGAGCTGGGGCTGGCGACCTCGATCTTCATCAACGGCTACCGCGCGGCGATGCTGGTCGCCGGGGCCCTGGCGCTCTTCCTGGCCGACCAGATCCCGTGGCACGACGTCTACATGCTGATGGCCGCGCTGATGCTGCTCGGGATCCTGACCACGCTGCTGGCGCGCGAGCCGGTCGTCGAGGGCCCGCCGCCGCGGACCTTCCGCGACTCGGTCGTCGAACCGTGCGTCGACTTCTTCCGCCCGCCGCGGGGCCTGGCTGATCCTGCTGTTCATCGTGCTCTACAAGGTGGGCGACCAGATGGCGTCGACGATGACGACGCCGTTCGCGCTCTCGCTGGGCTTCACCAAGACCGACCTGGCCGCGATCGTCAAGGTCTTCGGGCTGGTGGCGATGATGACCGGGGCGTTCGTCGGCGGCCTGGCGATGGTGCGGCTGGGGATCCACCGCGCGCTCTGGGTCTTCGGCGTGCTGCAGGCGGCGGGGATCCTGCTCTTCGCGGCGCTCGCCCAGGCCGGCAAGGACTACGGCCTGCTGGCCGCCGCCGTCTCGGCCGAGAACTTCTCGTTCGGGCTGGGGACCTCGGCCTACTCGGCCTACATGGCGAGCGTCACCAACCGCCGGTTCACCGCCACGCAGCTGGCGCTGCTGTCGAGCCTGATGGGGGTCCCGCGCGTCCTGCTCTCGGCGCCGACCGGGGCGCTCGCCGAGACCTTCGGCTGGACCGGCTTCTTCGTCTTCTGCGCGCTGGCCGCGATCCCGGGGCTGCTGCTGCTGCCGAAGGTCGCGCCGTGGCGAGGCGCGGGCGCGCCAGGGGATCCCGCGCGATAATCGCCGGGCGCGCAAGGAGGCTCCCCGATGCCCGGCTTCCTCACCGGCCCCCTCTTCCGATTCGCCGAGCGGCTGCGCTTCCCCCAGCTCTTCATCCTGACCGCGGGGCTCTTCCTGCTCGACCTGATCGTGCCGGACCTGATCCCGTTCGCCGACGAGGTCCTGCTGGGCCTGCTGACGCTGCTGTTCGCGAGCTGGCGCCGCAAGCGGACCGACCCCGTCCCGCCGACCGGCCAGCCGGGCCGCCGGCCCGGCGATGACGCGCGCGTCGTCGAGGGCGAGACGTTGCGCTGAGACGCGAGGGCCCTGCGCTGCGTGATCCGGGCGCGTGATGCGGGCCGCGTGATGCGGGCCGGCACGGAGGCCGGCCCCTACGGGTGTCGCGGCGCCCTGTAGGGGCCGGCCTCCGTGCCGGGCCGAACCGATGGCGGCGTCACGCGCGGTCGACGTTGCGCAGGCTCTTCCGGAAACCGTAGAGCGCGTAGATCGCGAGCCCCAGCGTCAGCCAGATGATGAACCGCTCCCAGGCCGTCTCCGGCAGGCTCATCATCAGCGCCCCGCACAGCACGATCCCGAGCGTCGGCAGGATGTGGTCGCGGAGCAGCAGCGCGAAGGCCGCCAGCAGCGGGGCCTGGATCCACCAGGGCAGGAGCGACCAGCCGTAGACCGCGCAGCCCTCCGCCGCGTGCATCGTCCACACCACCACCTGGATCGGCCAGAGCACGGCGGCGAAGGACGGGGCGACGGTCGGGAAGGCGCCGATCCCGTCGAGCGCGCCGGGCCGACCTCGCGCCACGGTACCAAGGCGTTGATCAGCAGCGCCAGAACGAGCACGACGAGCGCAATCCCCCAGCCGCCCGGCACGCGGAACGGGCGCTCGCCGCCGGCCGTGTCACGCGCAGCACGATCACGCCGGCCGAGACGATGATGAAGGCGAACAGCGTGCCGATGGAGCACAGCTCGGCGACGACGTTGATCGGCAGCAGCGCGGCGGCGACGGCGACGATGCCGCCGGTCAGGATCGTCGTCACGTGCGGGCGTGCGGTAGCGCGGGTGCACGCGCGACAGCGCCGGCGGCAGCAGCCCGTCGCGCGACATCGCGAAGAGGATGCGCGGCTGGCCCGAGCAGCAGCACCAGCAGCACGCTCGGTGATGCCGGCGATCGCCCCGACGCTGACGATCGCCGAGGCCCACGGCATGTCGAGCACGTTGAGCACGAGCGCGACCGGGTCGGCGACGTCGAGCTGCCGTGTACGGCACGATGCCGGTCATGATCGCGGCCACGGCCATGTAGAGCACGGTCGCGACCAGCCAGCGAGCCCATGATGCCGATGGGCATGTCGCGCTGCGGGTTGACCGCCTCCTCGGCCGTGGTCGAGACGGCGTCGAAGCCGACGTAGGCGAGGAAGACGATGGCCGCCGCGGTCATCACGCCCGCGAAGCCGAACGGCATGAACGGGCGCCAGTTCGCCGGGTCGACGTACCAGGCGGCGAGCGCGATGAAGAGCACGATCACGGCGAGCTTGATGATCGACGATGACGAGGTTGACGCGCGCGCTCTCCTTGATGCCGCGCACCAGCAGCCAGGTCAGGAGAGCGACGATCAGCGACCGCCGGCAGGTTGACAGGATGCCCGGGTCGCGCCCGAACGGCGCCGCGGCGATCCAGGCGTGGCGGCGAGCGATCGCGACGCCGAGACGGCGCGAGGCCGAGGTTGTCGACGAGGTTGACGAAGTAGGCCGACCAGCCGATGGCGACGAGGCAGGCGCCGACCATGTACTCGAGGATCAGGTCCCAGCCGATGATCCAGGCCGAAGAGCTCGCCGAGCGTGGCGTAGCCGTAGGTGTAGGCGCTGCCGGCGACCGGGATCATCGCCGCCAGCTCGGCGTAGCAGAGCGCGGCGCAGGCGCAGGCCAGCGGCCGCGATGGCGAACGAGAGGATGATCCCCGGGCCGGCGTGCTTGGCCGCCTCGACGCCCGGGCAGGACGAAGATGCCGACGCCGATGATGCAGCCGATGCCGAGCGCGACGAGGTCCCAGGCGCCGAGCGTCTTCTTCAGCCGGCGACTTCGTCCTCGGTCTCGCCGAGCAGCTGCGAGAGCGGCTTGGTGCGGAACAGCACGTGGCGCATGCGTCGTCTCCGGGCGTCGGGTGGGCCGGTCTCCGGCCCTGACGGGCTCCATCCAGCGGGGGCCGCCCTCTGTGGCGGCCCGAATGCGGGTCCTTTGATCGGGCCGCCACGGAGGGCGGCCCCTACGGGGTACGTTCCGCGGCGGCCAGGATGGCTTCGATCTTCTTCGGGTCGTCGGGGAGGAGGCCCACCTTCGGAAGGCGCGGCACGAGCGTCCTCCAGCGCGGGTCCTTCCTGAAGACCTCGGCGAAGAGCGGCAGCGCCTTCTCCTCCTGGCCGGTGGAGAAGAGCGTCACCGCACCCAGAACGGCATCTCGGTGACCTGCGGCGCCCGCTTCATCCCCTCGCTGTACCTGGCCAGCGCGGCGTCGGTCGTTGCCGGCGGCCAGCAGCGCGTCGCCGTCGTTCATCGCGTCGTAGGCCAGGTCCAGCTCGTAGAGCCGGCGCAGCTCGGGCAGCGGCTCGGGGCGTCCTCGACGCGCAGGTCGACGACGCGGTCGTTCCACGGGGCCTTCGACTTCGTCCCCTTGACGACCAGGAGCGCGGCGCTCTGCTTGCCGCGCATGTCGCCCCCCCCGCCTCGGCGGCGTCGAGCGCGGCGAGCAGCCGCTCGGCGAGCGGCTTCCCCTTCGCGGCCTCGAAGGCCTTCGCCATCGCCGGCCAGACGGTCGCCTGCTCCATCATGTTGGCCTGCACGGAGAAGCCGTCGCCGGCGAGCTGCCCCGCCTCCGGGATGCAGAGCTTCCCGGTCCAGGCCGCGACGCCCCCCTTCGCGTCGACCATCGCGACCTGGCGGGAGTCCTTCTGCGGGTCCTTGGCCAGCAGGATCTCGAGCGCCTGCTTCGCGCTCTTCCCCTCGCGCATCAGCCGCAGCCCTTCCGGGCCGTAGCTGACCTCGACCATCGACTGCGTGGCGACGGCGCCGACGCCGGGCTCGGCCCAGGACACGACCGACCCGACCGAGAACCAGTGGCTCTGGACCGCGACCCCCAGCTCGCCGGTCGCCGGGTCGCGGGCCACGATCGAGTAGGTGGCGACGGGGCGCACGGGCACCGCCAGCGCCGCGGCGGCCGCCAGCAGGACCGGGATCGTCATCATCACTTCCACCCGCAGGTGCGGCCCTCGTTCTGCTCGTCGAGCCACTTCATCAGCGGCGCGAAGTAGTCGAGGATCGCGCTGGCGTCCATCTGCCGCTGGCCGGTCATCGCGTCCAGCGCGTCCGGCCAGGGCCGGCTGCGCCCCATCTCCAGCGTCGACCAGAGCTTCTCGCCGGCCGCCTTGCTGCCGTAGATCGAGCAGCGGTGCAGCGGGCCCTTGTACGCCGGCCGCCTGGCAGAGCGCGCGGTGGAACTGGAACTGCAGGATGCGCGGCCAGGAAGTAGCGGGTGTACGGCACGTTCGCCGGCGACGTGGTACTTCGCGCCCGGGTCGAAGTCGGCCTCGCTGCGGGCGAGCGGGGGCGCGACGCCCTGGTACTTGCGGGCCAGCTCCCACCACGCGCGGTTGTAGTTCGTCGGGGGTGATCTCGCCGCGAGAAGACCTTCCAGCGCCACTGGTCGACCAGCAGGCCGAACGGCAGGAAGGCGATCTTGTCGAGCGCCTGCCGCATCAGCAGGTCGAGGTCGCCGCGCGTCGGCCGGCGCCTGGTCGAGCAGGCCGACCTTGACCAGGTAGTCGGGCGTGACCGACAGCGCCAGGGTGTCGCCGATCGCCTCGTGGAAGCCGTCGTTGGCGCTGTCGCGGAAGAGCGGCGGCTGGCTTGCGGTAGGCGCAGCTGGTAGTAGTTGTGGCCCAGCTCGTGGTGGACGGTGACGAAGTCCTCGTCGTCGATCTTGATGCACATCTTCATCCGCAGGTCGTCGTCGAAGTCGACGTCCCACGCGCTGGCGTGGCAGACGACCTCGCGGTCGCGCGGCTTGACGAACAGCGAGCGCTCCCAGAAGGTCGGCGGCAGCTTCGACAGCCCGAGCGAGGGAAGAAGCGCTCGCCGATCCGGACCATCTCGAGCGCGTCGACCTTCTTCGGCTTCAGGAGCGCGGTGACGTCGAGCCGCGTCGCCCGCGGCGGCGGGGCCACGAGCGTCGTAGAGGTTGCCCCACTCCTGGGCCCACATGTTGCCCAGCAGGTGCGCCGGGATCGGCTCGCCGTCCGGGCACGACCTGCTTGCCGTACTTGTCCTGCAGCTGGCCGCGGACGTAGCAGTGCAGCGCCGTCGTAGAGCGGCTTGACCTGCAGCCAGAGCCGGTCCACCTCCTTCGCGAACTCGTCGGGGGTCATGTCGTACCCGGCGCGCCAGAGCGCGCCCAGGTCGGCGAAGCCGAGGTCCTGCGCGCCCTGGTTGGCGAGCGTCGACGAAGCGGCGTGTAGTCGCTCGCGCATCGGCGGGCTGACGGTGTGCCAGCCCTGCCACGCCTCGAGCAGCGCCTGCGGGTCGCGGCTGGCGGCCATCGTCGCGGACAGCTCCTCGAGGTCCTGGCAGGCCTTCTCGTCCTTGCCGGGCGGGCAGTACTTCCCCTTGCCGTAGTCCGACTCGAGGCTGGTCGTGATCTCGGTCAGCTCCTTCCGCAGCGCCGGGTCGGCGGGAGCCGGGGTCACGATCGAGAGCTTGATCAGCTTGAGCTTGCGCGCGACGTCGGGCGGCAGCGCGAGGCCGTCGAAGCGCGTCGCCTCCGCGGCGAGCCGCATCGTGCCGGCGATCATCCTCTCGTTGGCGAGCGCGGACAGCGCCTCGGTGTCGTCGGTGATGAAGTTGCTCTGGACCCACGACGGCGCGCTGCTGGTCGATCCAGAGCCGCAGCAGCTCCGCCTCGGCGCGCGCGACGAAGGCCTCGGCGTCGGCGGCCGTGGGGGGCCGGGCCGGGGCCGCGGACGGGGCGGCTGGGCTGGCGCCGCGGCGGGAAGGAGCGCGAGCAGGGCGAGCGCGAGGGCGAGGGCCCCGCGCGCGGGCCGGGAGACATGGGGACGCATCGGGACCTCCGCGGCCGGGGCCCGGGGCCCGGCGGCCGGTGGGGAGGCGCAGTATATGTCCCTCCCCGGCCCGTTTCCGGTTCACGCCGGGAGCGGCACTCCGGATTACCCTGCCCTCGCCATCCGCCCGCTCCCGGGAGCCGCTCCTGATCCCCCGCCCCTCGCCTTTCGCTTCGCTGCCGGCGCGGTTCCTGATCGCCCACCGCGGCGTCCCGGCCCGCGCGCCGGAGAACGGCGCGACGGGGCTCGCGCTGGCCCGCGACGCCGGGGCGCCGGCGGTCGAGATCGACGTGCGGCCGACCCGGGACGGGCTGCTGGTCGTGCTCCACGACGAGACGCCGCGGCGGCTGACCGGTGAACGCGCCGCGACCGCGGAAAGAACCGCGCGCGAGCTGCTGGAGGCGCCGCTCGCGGCCGAGCCGGCCGAGCACCTGCTGCTGCTCGACGAGGCGCTGGCGCTGCTCGCCGGCCGGACGCTGCTGGACATCGAGGTCAAGCCCGACGCCGGTGCGAGCCCCGACGACCTCGCCGCGCGCGTCGGAGCGGCGCTCGCGCGCGCCGGCGACCCGCCGTCGGTCGTCGTGACCAGCGAGAGCGAGGAGATCCTGGCCGCGCTCGCGCGGGCCGTGCCGCAGGTGCCGCGCGGGCTCGTCGTGCGCGCGCTCGACCTCCGCGACCCGCTGGCGGTCGCGCAGCGAACAGGGTGCTCGCTGCTCGTACCGAGCGCGAGGCGCGTCGGCGAGCGGCTGGTCGCCGCCGCGCGCGAGGCCAACCTCGGGGTCTGGGCCTACACGGTCAACGACGCCGTCGCGCGCGGCGGCTGTTCGCGCTCGGCTGCCACGCGCTCTTCACCGACGACTGGCCTCGGATGCAGCGCGAGGTCTTCGGGCCCGTCGGCGGCGGGTGGGCGGGGACGGATGGCGCAGCGGCGGACGGCGCGGGGCCGGCCGCCCGGCGCGCGCCCGATCGTCGTGCTCGACCTCGGCTCGTCGTCGATGAAGGCCGCGATGGTCGATCCGGTGGCCGGCGTCGGGCGATGCAGAGCGTGCCGACCCCGACCTCGTTCCCGGCCCCGGGTCGGGTGGAGCACGACCCGCCCGGGTCGCCGACGCCGACACTGAACTTGCTGGCGATGTCCTGCAGCTGCGTCTGCTCTTCTGTCAATTTGATATCCACTTACAGACTCCTTGAAATAATTGAATTCGCGCCTAGCGGGGCGCGCCTAGCGCTGTGGCAGTTCTGGTTTGCCCAGGGCATTGGGCAGGCCGAGCAGGCGGCGCGCGATAATGGATTTGGAGGTATCGACACCGCCGGCCGCCACGCGCGCATGTCCGGCCATCAGGTATTCGTCTGCCAGACCGCCGCCAAAGGGCGAGTGTTCGCCGCCCCAGAGCCCGCCGAATGGACCCATCAGGTCCAGGGCCAGTTGGGCAAACTCATCGCCGATGGTGGCGCCCCAGGCCTTGTTCATCGCCGCCTCGACGGCGGGAACTTCATACTGGGCCTTGCAGATGGCCATACGCTCCAGCATGGTGCCGACTTCGATACGTGCCGCCATGCGGGCCAGGGCGCGCCGTGGTGTAAGCGATCCTCGGCGGGGCGCTCGCCATTGAAGTCGGCGTCCTTGTACCATTTCACGATCTTGTTGAAGCGGCGTACGCGTGAGGCAAACGACAGAATGGCGAAACGTTCGTAGTCCAGCGCCTGCATCATGTAGTAGAAGCCCTTGTTGAGCTCGCCCACCAGCCGCGACTTCGGAATTTTCATCTGGTCGAAAAAGACCTGGTTGGTACGGTGTGTCGTGCCTTCCCTGCCGATGGTATCCATGCGCGAAAGACGTAGTCCGGGTGTGTCATGATCGACAATAAATATGCTGATGCCATTGTGCTTTGGGGCATCGGGGTCGGTGCGCAGTGCCATCCAGTGCCAGCGACAAAAATGGGCGGAGGTGATGTAATGCTTCATGCCGGTGACCTCGAAGTGATCACCCTTGTCGATGGCGCGACACTGCATCGAGCCGAGGTCAGTGCCCGCATTGGGTTCGGTATAGGTTATTGCCCACTGCCCCTCATTGCGAAAGATTTTGGGCAGGAACTCCATTTTCATTTCTTCACTGGCCACGTGAAAAATGGTGCTGGCGATGGTGCCCACATTTTTACCGATAATTGGCGCCCCGCTGCGGTCGAGTTCCGCGTTGAGAATAAACTGCGCCAGGGGAAAGGGATTGGGCGAGCCGCCGTATTTTTCCGGGAAACCCATGCCCAGCCAGCCCAGCCTGGCCATCTTCGTGACGAACTCGACGCGGGCCGGCGTGTCGATAAAGATGCTGCCTTTGACCTCATCCGTCATTTCCCTGCGAATGAACTCGCGCACTTCCTCACGAAACGCGATTTCCTCCGGGCTCCAGTCAAAATCCACGTGCTACTCCTTGGGCTGTAAGTTTATACAAGGCAACTGTCTTGTGATGATAGTATAAGGAGCGATCGGTGAGAAGGGTTTTCAACGTCGACATGGAATATCACACCATACTTGGATACTATCGTGCGACCTGTACAAGGAAGATGTCTTGATGGTACTTGCCGGTGTCGCATTGCCTCGATAAGCAACTGAGGTCCGGGCTTGAGTAAGCTCCGCAGTTTGGCGAACGCCCTGTTGATTGCTGCCGTGGTAATGGGCTGTGCCTCAGGCCCTGGCACTAAAGCCGGCCAGCGCAAGGCGCATGAGGATCTGGGAGACGGGGTCTGTCCATCGTTCATCATCTATCCCGGCGAGCGTTCGCAGTCCGGTCGCGAGCGCTATAGCGATGCGGCCACTGAGAATGGCCTGGCCAACTATCGGGATCGGGAATTGGCCAACTGCGAAAATGCCCTGGCCTCCGGCGACGCGGCGGCACTGAACGTGCTGCTGGAATACTGGTATGCACAGAATAATCAACAGGGGGTCGCGGCGACCTATAAAACCTACCTTGAGAAGGGCAGTGATGTGCATGAACTGGCCGAAGCGAGCGCCAGGCTTTACACGCTGTATACCGACGGAGCGCCCGGCCTGCCACCTGACCCGGATGCCGCTTTGCACTATCTCAGCCTGGCAGCGAAATACGATCCCGGGGCTTTCGCTTTGCGCTACGCCGACGCTATGCATGCCAGGGGCTCCTACGCAGATGCCTTTTCCTACTACGAATTGATTGCACAGTCGAAAACTCCGGCCGATAACATCAGCAAGTTAGACCTCTGTGAAGTCAACCTTAAGCTCGCCGACCTTTATTTTCGTGGGCGCGGTGTCAGGGAGAACTGGTACATCGGTTATTACTATTGGCTGCAGGGGCTGTCGATGGCCGCTGATCCAGAGTGGGGTTCCTGTGTCAAATATACGTATTATGACCGCGATCGCTATTCTTTTGAGTCGGAGCGCAAGCGCGCCATT
This sequence comes from uncultured Gammaproteobacteria bacterium, assembly GCA_963844975.1. Lineage (GTDB taxonomy): Bacteria > Pseudomonadota > Gammaproteobacteria > Pseudomonadales > Halieaceae > Marimicrobium. The sequence continues at coordinate 10,066 of CAWJQO010000025.1, forward strand.
GAACGCCGTCTGGAGCGCCTCGGTAGCGGCGAGACCAGCAGGCTCAAAGCGGCCTGGGCGGCACCGGACAAGGGTCTTGCATATATTGCCGCGCTGGACTTTCGCAGGCCATACCTGCCTGAGTCAGCTGCGGTGCCCGCTGCCGCGTCTGCCGCAAACGCTGCGGGGCCAGCGCCAGAGCAGCAGAGGATCGGCGCCCTGGCCAAGCTGGGCTCCCCTGGGTGGTGAGGTCTGCGGGTGGCAGGCGTCCAGTGGATTGTTGAATTGGAGCGAGGTTTTCCAACTGCGCTCGGGAGCAATCTGGACCGTCAAGTCGATGGCAGGCAAGGTCCAGTCAGTGGGGTCTGCCGTCGCCGTCTCGCCGAACACCCTGGTGACTAATTGTCACCTGATACACGATCCCGTTGGTGTAACACTGTTAACGACGGGCAAGGCAATACATGCCAAAGTACTGGCGGCCGACCGGGACGGCGATCGCTGTATCCTGCAGACTGCAGAGTCGCTGCCCGCCTATGTCCAATCCGCCAGACCACAACGCGAACTCCTGGTGGGTGAGGATGTAGCGGCTATTGGCAACCCCAGGGGCCTGGATACATCGCTGTCGCGCGGCCTGGTTGCACAAAAGAGAAATAAGAATGGACATGCCTATATCCAGACGGATGCGGCCCTCTCCTCGGGCTCTTCCGGTGGTGGCCTGTTCGACACGGCAGGTAACCTGGTCGGTGTGACTACCTTCAAGGTGGCGAGCGGGGAAAGCCTCAATTTCGCCATCGCCATCGATGAATTCTGTCGCTAATAGCTTTCGCCTGAGAGTCAGGCGCCGCAGGAGGTTAATCCATGTACCCGGCTGTTCATGCGCAGTCCAACCCGGATAAAGCCGCCATCATCATGGGTTGTGGTGACGTGGTCACCTATCGCCAGCTGAATGATCGATCCAATCAGTGCGCGAACCTTTTTGCCAGCCTGGGGCTGGGCAAGGATGATGCTGTCGCCCTGTTTATGGGCAACTGCCCGGACTATTTTTACGCGTCCTGGGGCGCGCAGCGCTCTGGTTTGTATTACACCCCGATCTCCACACACTTGTCCGCGGCTGAGACCGCGTATATTGTGCAGAATTGTGAGGCGCAGGTCATGGTGGTGTCCTATGCCTTGCGCGACGTCGCCCGGCAGATCAGGGATGAGCTGCCGGGTGTACATACCTGGTTAATGGTCGGCGGCACGGTCGAGGGCTTTGATGCCTTTGAAGAGCGGCTGGACAGTTTTCCGATTCGCCGCTCGCCAGGGAACTGGAAGGCTGTGTGATGCTGTACTCTTCCGGCACCACTGGCTACCCCAAGGGAATCAAAAACGCTAATCCTGAGCGTGCGATAGGAACTCCCGGACCATTGGAGAGGGGCATAATGGCCAGTTTCGGGATTTGCGCGGAGACGGTCTACCTGTCGCCCGCGCCCTTGTATCATGCGGCGCCCCTGCGCTTTTGCATGGCCATGCACCGCGTAGGAGCAACTGCCGTAGTGATGGAACGCTTTGATCCCGAGCAGGCCCTGCGCCTGATTGAACAGCATCGGGTAACTTTCAGCCAGTGGGTGCCCACCATGTTTATCCGCATGCTGAAACTGCCGCAGGCAGTGCGTGAGAGCTATGACGTATCGAGCCAGCAAGTGGTCACGCACTCGGCCGCCCCATGCCCGGTCGAAATAAAACAGCAGATGCTCAATTGGTGGGGACCAATCCTGATCGAATATTACGGGGCTACCGAAGGCCATGGCGGTACCCAGATCAATTCAGCCGACTGGCTGGCGCACCGCGGCTCGGTGGGCAGGCCGGTCTATGGCAGCGTGCATATTCTCGATGAGCAAGGACAGGAACTGCCTGCGGGCGAGGTGGGAACCGTATATTTTGCCGGCGGCGCTGCGTTTGAATACCACAACAGCGATGTGAAAACCTCCGAGTCCCGCGTAGGAAACATGTCCACTGTGGGTGATGTCGGGTATGTGGATGAAGACGGGTTTCTCTATCTCACCGACCGCAAGGCCAATATGATTATTTGCGGCGGCGTGAATGTCTATCCGCAGGAGACAGAGAACGTGCTGGTCATGCATCCGGCAGTCGCCGATGTGGCCGTGATCGGCGTGCCGAACGAGGATCTGGGTGAGGAGGTCAAGGCTGTAGTTGAGCCCATCGACTTTGCGACCAGCGGACCGCAGTTGGAGCAGGAATTGATTGCCTGGTGTCGAGCCCGGCTGTCCCATATCAAGTGTCCGAAGAGTATTGATTTTGAACGCAAGCTGCCACGCTCCGATGCGGGAAAATTGTTCAAGCGCAAAATCCGCGAGCGCTACTGGCAGGGACGGGAAAGTTCCATTATCTGACGCGGTTTGCTATCGCGAAGGCAATCAGCAGTACACCGAATTGTTATCTGGAGAACGGTCGAGACAATGCATACCCTGGAAATGTATAGACTGGATGGTCGTGTGGCACTGGTCACGGGCGGCGGACACGGCATCGGTCGGCACATGAGTATCGGCCTCGCCGAGGCGGGCGCGGATGTCATTGTCGTGGGGCGCAAACTGCCACCGTTGCAGGAGGTAGCGGAGGCCATTGAAGCGATGGGGCGCAGGTGCTGGGTATTGCAGGCCGATGTTTCTGACACACAGTCCATCGATGTACTGGTCGCCACAGTCGCTGAGCGGGTTGAGCGGCTGGATATCCTGGTCAATAACGCCGGCATGGTGTGGGCCGCTCCGACCCTGGACTACCCCATGGGCGGGTGGGACAAGGTTTTTGACCTGAACGTGAGGGGACTCTTTTACCTGTCGCAGCAAGTGGCAAAACGGATGAAAGCGCAGGGTGGCGGCAGCATTATCAATATATCCTCCATCTCTGCCTGGCGCTGTGCGAGTGACGCGCAGGAACCGGTAGTCGCCTACAATGCGAGCAAGGGTGCGGTGATTTCGCTGACCCGAGACATGGCAGTGAAACTGGCAGCAGACAATATACGTGTAAATGGCATTGCCCCGGGCGCGTTCCTGACCGATATGATGAATCACGTGCGGCATGATAAAGACCAGCTCAGTGCATTTGAAAGCGCTATTCCGCAGCAGCGTTCCGGTAAAGAGGATGACATCAAGGGTGTCGTAGTGTTTCTGGCGGGTCCGGCCAGTGCCTTTATCACCGGGCAGACACTGGTGGTGGATGGTGGTTGGCTCTGTACGTGAGTGAGCGGCGTTTCAGGCAACTAACGAGGGATTTACGCAGATGAGCGACACGACGACACTGGTGGACGGCTGTACTTTGGTGAAGGACCTCGCTGGCATGACGGCCGTCTGTGGTTCAGTGACTTTTACGCCCACGCCGTAAAATCGATTGATGAGTCGGGACAGCTGCGCACCGAACTGGAACTGGATGATCAACCCTCAGGACTGGGTTGGTTGCCCGATGGACGCCTGCTCGTCGTTGCCATGAAGGAGCGCGCCGTCAAGCGGCTGGATCCGACCGGCCTGGTCTTGCACGCCGATATCAGCCATCTTACCGCGCACTTGTGTAACGATATGGTGGTCGATGCACAGGGCAGCGCGTGGGTCGGTAACTTTGGTTTTGATCTTGATGCCGATCTGAAAGCGCGCGGCGCGCAGGTGCTGGTCGATCACCCGGTCACAAATCTGGTGCGAATCGATGCCGACGGCTCGGTTCACCTCGCCGCGCAGAATATGCATTTCCCCAATGGCAGCGTTATCACCGCCGATGGCACGACGCTCATAGTGGCGGAGACACTGGCCGGTTGCCTGACGGCTTTCACCATTCAATCGGACAAATCGCTCACTGATCGCAGGGTTTGGGCCTCGGTGCCCGGTGTTGCCCCCGACGGTATCTGCCTGAATGAGAAGAACCAGGTGTGGGTGGCGAATGCGATCGGCCCGGAAGTGGTGTTGGTTGCCGAGGGCGGTAACATCGTTGAGCGAGTCGCAACCAGCCAACCCTGCTACGCCTGCATGTTGGGTGGCCGGGACGGAAAGACCCTGTTTGCCTTGACTGCAGCCAGTTCCGACGGGAGCATGCCTCCGCCGAAAGAACCGGCAAGATAGAGACCGTGCAGGTGCATGCCGCCAGGGCGGGATGGCCCTAGAAATTAGCTGGTGGGTACAGGAAATTTGACTGTGAGGATCAACCATGCACGACATTGACGTTGCCAACCTGTCCATAGCACGAGCCGCCCGCGCGCTGCGCGACCGGGAGTTTTCGCCACTTGAACTCACCGATGCCTACCTGCGCCGCATCGAACAACTGAATCCCACAGTAAATGCCTATATCACCATCACGGCCGAGCGGGCGCGAGACGATGCGCGTCGCGCTACCGAGGAATTTGCTGCCGGGAAGGTGCGCGGGCCGCTGCACGGTATCCCGATTGCGCACAAGGATCTGTACGAGACTGCTGGCATCCGAACCACCGGGGGCGCGAAAATCCATGTGAATCACATCCCGCAAGTGCCGATTGCACGGTAGCGCGCAAGCTGCGCGAGGCCGGCACGATTCTGCTCGGCAAGCTCAATACGCATGAGTATGCCTACGGCGTTACCACCAATAACCCGCACTTCGGTCGCGACGCGCAATCCCTGGGATCTGGACCGCATCCCTGCCGGATCGAGCGGCGGCTCAGGCGCAGCGATTGCGGCAGGCCTGGCGACCGCCACGACGGGTTCCGACACCGGCGGCAGCATTCGGATGCCGGCCTCGGTCTGCGGCGTGGTGGGGTTGAAGCCGACTTACGGGCGCGTGAGCAAGGCCGGAGTTCTGCCGCTCTCCTATCGTTACGATCATACGGGGCCGCTGACGCGGACGGTGGAGGATGCCGCGCTGATGTTGAATGTGATCGCAGGCTACGACCCGGCCGATCCTGCCAGCGTGCGCGTGCCGGTCGATGATGTTACCGCTTTCCTCGGAGCAGGGGTGCGCGGCCTGCGCATCGGCGTGCCGCGCGGCTACTTCTTCGATCATCTGGAGGACGATATTGCCGCGGCAATGGAGCTTGCCATCGATGTGTTGGTGCAACTGGGTGCGGATGTGCGCGATGTTGATGATTCCCGGCGTTGCTGAAGGCCTGGGTGGCACCTTCGGTTTCGTGCTGGCTGAAGCGCAGGATATCCATGCCGCCTCCCTGCGACATCGACCCGAGGATTTTGGATCCGATGTGCGCGAAATGCTGAGCAGCTACTCGCCGGGCACGACTGAACTCATGGCGGGCCAGCGCGCGGTTGACGCACTCACCGCAGCGATGCGTACGCATGCTGGAAACTGTGGATGTGCTCCTCACGCCAACTACACCCATTACAGCAGTACGCATCGGGCAGGAGTCGGTGCGCTACGGCGGCATGGAAGAGTCCGTACTGGGCGCCATGATCCGTTGCACCGCGCCGTTCAACGCGACGCATCTGCCCGCGCTGTCATTGCCCTGCGGATTCAATCGGGCCGGACTGCCCATCGGCCTGCAGATCGCGGGACGCCCCTTCGATGAGGCCACTGTATTGCGCGTGGGACATGCCTACGAACAGGCGACTGACTGGCATTTGCGCAGTCCTGTGCTTTGAAAGCAGGTCAATACCGGTTATTCAGGACTGGTCAGAATTGCGCTATTGGAGTGTTTACTGCGCGCTGCGGTGATGAATACCTGACCCCTTTTGGGCAGCCACATGATTGCACAGGCATATGATTGTAATAGGCTGGTAGGGCTAGTGTTGTCATGTAGGAGAGAGGGATATTTTATGTATTATCGACGCAGTTCTGATCGGAATACCTATCACGAGTTTCGCATAAGCAGATTTATCAAAGAAGGCGAAAAATGGTACTTCTTTACACGCGAAGCGACTAAGGAAGGGCCATTTGAGTCGCGGTTTGACGCCGAACAGAGACTTGCATCCTATATAAAGAGAATGGACTCAGGTTTTATGCCACGAGACAGTAAACTTTCAATCCAGTCGCTCGATTCGCCGCGTCAATAGCGAAGCTCCTGTTTTTTCACACGGGATCCATATGCGGCCAAGCCTATTTGGGCAGGCCGAGGTAGCGCTCACCGATAATGTTGCGCATAACCTCGGAGGTCCCGCCACCGAGTGTATTGGCGAAAGAACCGAGGAAGGCCTGCGGCCAGCGTCCCGTCAGGCTGGATAATCTCGCCCTGTCCGGCCCGACGATCTCCAGTGCCAGCGCGGTAATGCGCTTGTACAATTCCGACTGAAACAGTTTCAGCATAGAACCCTCGGGACCGGGTATTCCCGTGCGCTCATTGCGCGAGATGCCCAGTAGCGTCATGGCCAGCAGTGAGCGGGTCTCGGCGCGCAATTTGGCCAGTTCATATCGCGATATGGTCATCCTCAATGGCGAGTCGTCCATCCTCGAGCGTGGTATTCCTGGCCAGTTCGATAAGTTCCTCAATGGTTTTCTGGGTTTCAATCTGGGAGGGCATGAAGGCTGTGCCACGTTCGAAGGACAATTGCGCCATGCTGACGCGCCAGCCATTATTGATGCCGCCGACAATGTTCTTCAGCGGAATCCGCACCTTGTCATAGAACACTTCATGCAGGTCGCTGCCCCCGGCCATATCCCGTATTGGGCGGATCTCCATGCCGGGATTATCCATGCGGTTGATTACCCAGCTGATCCCCGCGTGTTTTGGCTGCGTCGGGGTCAGTGCGTACCAGCAACTGCTGCCAGTCGGCGAACCTGGCCCAACTGGTCCAGATCTTGGACCCGGTCACGATCATATCGTCGCCATCGATCACCGCGCGAGTTTTCAGTGAGGCCAGGTCAGAACCGGCAGAGGGTTCGGAAAAGCCCTGGCACCAGATGACTTCACCCTTGAGGATGGGCGGCAGATGAGTGGCTTTCTGCTCTTCATCGCCGCAGGCGATGATGGTCGGCCCTGCAAGGTTGAGGCCGTTGAAGCGGTAATGGTCTCCTGGCGCCCTGGATTGGGCGTATTCCATCAGGAAGATCAGCTGCTGGAACGTATCGAAGCCCTGGCCGCCATATTCCCTGGGCCAGTTGATCCCGGCCCAGCCGCCAGCATACAGCGTCTTTTGCCAGGCGAGGTCAAAGGCGCGGCCTTCTGCGCCGTCCGCCGGGCGCGCCTGCGCCGGCTTGTTGGATTCCAGCCAGTCCCGGACCTGCTCGCGAAATTGCATTTGCTGTGGCGTGAAATCAAGGTTCATGGGCTGGGTCTCCCCTCAGTCCGGTGCGCGCTCGGCGAGCAGTTTCTTCAGGTGGAAGCGCTCGCTGCCGAACAGGGTGCCCAGCACCTGGGCGCGCTTGACGAACAGGTGAATATCCATCTCCTGGGTGTAGCCCATGCCGCCGTGGATTTGCACCGCGGTATTGGCATTGCGCTGCGCGGCATCAATGGCGAGCGCTTTCAGGGAGAATGTGTCAAAAGGCCCTGCAGATGACTGGGCCTGCAACGTGATGCTGGCGTGATAGAGCATGGCCCGCACAGACTCGCAGCGAATTGCCATTTCGGCGCAGTAGTGTTTGATGGCCTGGAAGCTGCCTATAGGCTTGCCGAACTGCTCGCGTTCCCTGGCATAATTTACTGAGCGCTCAAGAGTGGCTTCTGCGATACCCAGCAGCATGGCAGAGATCAACAGGGCCCCGCGCAGGAAGATGCTTTCTTTCTCTGCTGGCACGAAGCACAGTGCGGGGGTCGCAGTGGCGACGCGGCGGGAAAGATGAAGCGTGCTATCAATGCACTTTTCCGTTTGCATACACTCCAGTGACGACAGCAGCAACAGGGCAGCCCCGCCTTGGTCAGCAACCAGTACCAGGTCAGCGTCTTCAGCGTCGTACACCAGAAACTCCCCATCAATCGATGCGCCTATATGCAGGGGCAGTGCAGGACGGGCGCTTGCCAGGGCTATCTTTACCTCTCCCTCGAGTATCGGACGCAGGTACTCCGTGCGTGCCAGATTGTGCAGCGACGTGTGCCGCCAGTACGCTGGCAAGCACGGAGGGCGGCATCAGGTTGCGCCCCAGTTCAACAAAAAGTAGCGCCTCTTCCGCGAGGCCGTAGCCGACACCATCATAGTCTTCGGGAAGGCCTATACCGATCCAGCCCATGCTGGCAATGTGTTGCAGGTGTGAGCGAGTGAATGGCGTGGTGTTGTCGGTAAGTTTGAGCAGGTGCTTGACGGGAAATTCGTGCGCCAGAAAATTCGCGGCGGTATCTATGATCTGTTGCTGTTCTTCCGTCGGGAGCAAATCCATAATCGAGTAATTTCCGGGAGATTGCAGGTAACCCTTACAACTGTCGGCAGCAGCCTGGGGTCCCGAGGGATTCTATAATGAGACGCCTGCCTTGATAAAGCGTTTTGTCCAGGACACATGATACGATTGGTACATGTGTGGAGTAGCGGAGCGCTGCGTATGTCGATCAAGGTAGGCACATCGATAGGTATGCTTAACCCGCGTTATTTTCAGCAGGTCGCAGTCGCTGCTGATCAGCTGGGTTTTGAATCCCTGTGGATGCCCGAGCACCTGGTGTTTCCACAGCAGATGGCTGGCTCGCCCTTCGCCGCGCAGGACGGTGACACCGCGCATCCGCCGGTGCCGCCCGAGACACCACTGTTCGATGTGTTTGCCTATCTCTCCTTTCTTGCGGGCCAGACCAGCCAGATCCGTCTGGGTACCAACGTTTACCTGATGGGTTTGCGCCATCCCTTTATTGCCGCACGCGCGATCCAGACCCTGGATATTGTGTCGGGCGGTCGGGCTGAAATTGGCGTAGGGGCAGGGTGGCTGCGCAGCGAGTGGAGCGCTACCGGTATGGACCCGCGCTCGCGGGGCCGCCGCCTGGATGAGGTGTTGAACGTGTGTAAGCGCCTGTGGAGCGAGGATAGCGTGGCCCATCAGGGCGAGTTCTACCAGTTCGAGTCTGTAAAGTTTGAGCCCAAGCCTCTGCAGCGACCACATCCGCCCATACATATCGGCGGTGAATCGGCTGCCGCGCTGCGCCGTGTTGCGCGCAGTGGCGACGGTTGGTATGGCATCGGGCATACGCTGATCACGATCAAGCCCGTGTTGAAAAAACTGCGAGAGACTGTGCGTGCAGAGGGGCGCGATCCCCAACAACTGGAAATCATCACCGCCGCTGACGTATCGACGCGGGATGATTTGCAGCGCTGGGAAGATCTTGGTGTTACGCGTCTGGTGGTGTGCCCCTGGCGTCGTGGCAGCGAGGCAGTTGAAGGCCTCCAGCGATTTGCCGAGGATGTAATGCAGCAGTAAAGCGCACTATTCAATAGCCGGTAAATTTCGGCGCACGCTTTTCCGCAAATGCGGTGACGGCTTCACGCATGTCCTGGGTGTGTGCGGTCAGGTGTTCTGCCGCCACGGAAAAATTCAGCGTGGTGTTGATGCTGTGTTGTATGTGCTGGTTAATGGCCATCTTGGTCCAGCGAATCGCCGCGATGGGTCCATGCGCCAGGTCCCTGGCGAAGGCGATTGCTTCTTCAAGCACGCTTGCTGACGGCACACAGTGATTCACCAGGCCCATCTGGGCAGCCTGAGGACCTGTCACCAGTTTGCCCGACATCAGCAACTCCTTGGCACGGTGTGGGCCGACCAACAGTGGCCAGATCACGGCGCCGCCATCGCCTGCCACCAGACCCATCTTGACGTGTGTGTCACCAATGCGCGCTGTATCCGCCATGAAGATGACATCTGACAGCAGGGCGATGGTGGCGCCCAGGCCTGCGGCAGTACCGTTAACCGCCGCGATAACTGGTGCTTCGCAGGCGATCATCTCCTGCACGAGGTAGCGTGTGCTGCGCAACTGGTCGATGGGGCGGTCGTCCGTGTTGCCGTAGCCCTTGACATCGCCGCCGGCGCAAAACGATTTGCCGCTGCCGGTGATGACGATCGCGCCGACGTCCGGATCGCGGGCAAGCACTCTAAAAATGGCTTCCAGACCGAGGTGCATGGCGTGGTTTACCGCATTGTGTACTTCGGGCCGGTCCAGTGTGAGAGTCGCTACCCGGTCTTCAATACGCACCGTCAGGTGGTTTTGTTCGTGATACTGTGCATAGTCCACGGGACTTACTCCTTCTATGGATCTAATGTTCGGCCGTGATTGCGGGTGCTTCGACGTCGATTACCAGTGTGGCCAGTTCCTCCAGCCACACCTCGCTGTTGCCCCAGGTCATCTGCAGGGAAAGCAATCGTTTATAGAATAGTTGGATATCATACTCCCAGGTAAAGCCGGCGCCGCCAAATATTTGTATTGCACTGGCGGCGATCTGCGGAAAGGTTTCGGAGGCATAGGCCTTGCTCATTACCGCCGCCCGGTGCGCCTCGCGCGGATCTCCCGCATCCAGGGACCACAATGCGTAGTGCAATCCGGCGCGACCCAGTTCCAATTGTTGCAACATATCCGCACACAGGTGCTGTATGGCCTGAAATGATCCAATGTGCTGGCCGAACTGTTGGCGTTCGCAGGCATAGCCAACGGCCAGTTCCAGTGCGCGTTGTGCAGCGCCGAGGCCGTCAGCGCACAGTGCGACCAGCATGCGGTCCACGACCGGAGCCAGTTGTGCGTTATCGCCCAGCCGGATCCCGGCAACATTGTCAAAATGCACTGCGGCAAAGCGGTGTGAGCCGTCGAGGCATTCCGTGTCTGTGATAGTCAGTCCACTGGCAGCAGTCGGGACCAGATAAACACCGTGGTCGGTGGTCACAAATAGATAGTCCGCGCCGATGGCGTCCGGGACCTGAATCTTGTCGCCATTGAGAATGTTATTCACTCACAGCCAGACTGCGCCTGCTGCCAGCGGGTAAAGCTGCGCCCGGGTTCCTCCAGTGCCAGCGTGGCAGTCTGGCTGCCGTCCGCGAGTGCGCGCAGCAGGGCTGTCCAGGCCGAAAACAGCGGCCGCGCTGGTGGCGCCAATACAGCTGGCCCAACAGGGGCCGGGATGCACGACGCGGCCCAGTTCTTCCATCACGATACCCATGTCGGCCATATTACCCGCGAGGCCTCCGGCGTGTTCCGGGGCGAGCAGGCCGGTGACGCCCAGGTCCGCCAGTCGACTGCCAGATCTCTGCCGTGGCGGGTACAGGTTCACACCATCTGCTGCGGGTGAAGTCGGTCCCGCCCTGGTCTTCAAGGAAGCGACGCATGGTGGCGCGGAAGGATTCCTGCTCTGGCGTGTATTCGGTGTCCATGGCGTTGTCTCCGGGTCAGGCCTTGGGCAAGCCCAGTACGCGTCGGGCGATGATGTTCTTGTTGATCTGGGTGGTGCCGCCAGCGATGGAAGTAGCGCGACTGTAGAGTCGGTTGTCGCCCCAGCTGCCCCGATGCGCCTCCTCGCCGAGTACGCTGGCGCTGGTTTCGGCGATCATGTGCTCGATATCGCTCCAGCTCTGTTTGGTGATGGAAGACTCAGCGCCGGGTGGTCTGCCGGTTCAGTTCGCCGGCGATACAAACATCGGCGAGGGCCTTCTGGTACTCGCCGTAGAGGTAGGTGCGCGCCAGGCGCTGGCGCACGACCGGGTCCTGACTGACCGGTTTGCCATCGATCTCGCGTTCCCGCGCCGCCTGTATCAGCCGGGCAATTTTTTTGCGCACGCCCAGATGCAGATTGGCGACGCCCGCGCGTTCATTACTCAGGGTGGTCATCGCCACCTGCCAGCCCTGGTTGATTGGCCCCAGCAGTGCCGATTTGCGGGACGCGCACGTCGGTGAAAAAAATCTCCGCGAATTCATCCGCGCCGGTCAACGTGGTGAGGGGTTTTACGGTAATTCCGGGCAGGTGCATATCGACCAGCAGGCAGGTAATGCCCTGGTGCTTGGGAACATCGGGGTCGGTCCGCACCAATAGTTCACAGTAGTCTGCGAAGTGGCCCAGGGTATTCCACACCTTCTGGCCATTGACGATGAAATCGTCACCGTCCAGCACCGCACGACAGCGTAATGACGCCAGGTCGGAGCCGGCACCGGGTTCGGAAAAACCCTGGCACCAGATATCGTCGCCGCGCCGCATTCGCGGCAGCAGGGTGCGTTTTTGTTCCTCAGTGCCCCAGGTCATGATGGAAGGCGCGATATTGGCCAGCCCGATCGGGTTTAGGGCCGCCGGTGCGTCGGCCCGGTGCATCTCTTCTGCCAGTACTACCTGCTCCATCACTCCCGCGGCGCGCCCGCCATACTCGGCGGGCCAGGAGATGGCAGCGTAGCCGGCATCGGCCAGCTTGCGGTTCCAGCGGCGCAGGGCATCGAGTTGTTCCGCGGTGAGCGCGCCGCGGTTGCTCTGGCCGCGCAATTCCTCATCCAGGTTGTCCTGCAGCCACTGCCTGACTTCACGACGAAACGGCAGGGTATCGGGTGGATAGCGATAATCCATCAGCGGGCTCCAGGTCTCTTTGAATTGTGACGCGATACAGCCGGGCGGTCGCAAAAGTTTATTACAAGACAAATACCTTGTAAAACATTTCCTAGGCGTGCGATACTTTTTGGCCTGTGACCACAGCGTTTTTCTACGCGGCTATGCAGTTTCGTGAAATGTATTGCGCAACACCGCAACCGAGTATTTCACAGATCACCAGGACAGGGCGAAAATCATGACTGACGTAATGAAGGGTGTTCGTATTCTTGAGGTGGCGGAGCATATGTTTGTGCCCGCCGCGTCCGCTATCCTGTCTGACTGGGGCGCCGATGTCATCAAGGTCGAGCATCATCTGCGCGGCGATGCGATGCGCGGACTCGGTAGCACCGGCGTGCTCGATCTGTCCAAGGGCGTGCATGTACTGAACGAACATTCCAACCGCGGGAAGCGCTCTATCGGTCTTGATCTATCCAGCGAAGAGGGCGTGCAGGTGCTGTATGAACTGGCGAAGACCTGTGATGTGTTTCTGACCAACAAGTTGCCCGAGGTGTCTGGAGAAATTGCTCATCGATGTGCCACACATCCGCAAGCACAATCGGGACATTATCTATGTGCGCGGCACCGCCTCCGGGCCCAAAGGTCCCGATGGCAATCGCGGCGGCTATGACATGACCAGTTTCTGGTGTCGCAGTGGCTGCGCGTACAGTGTCAGTCCCCCTGGCATGGGGTTTGTCCTGCCGCAACCGGGGCCGGGATTTGGGGATTCAATCGGCGGCATGACCATAGCGGGCGGCATCGCGGCCGCCCTGTACAAGCGGGAGCGAACGGGCGAGCCGTCGGTGGTCGATGTGTCACTGCTGGCGGCGGGTGTCTGGTCGCTGGGTCCGACCATTGCCCTGTCCGGCCAGAGCGGAAAGCCCTGGAGTCTCGGCGGTGGTGGTGCGACGGGTTCCAGTAATCCGCTGACCGGCCTCTATAAAACCTCGGATGAGCGCTTTGTTTCGCTCGTCATGTTGCAGGGTTTTCACTACTGGCCGGATTTTTGCCGCCATATCGACCGCGCTGACCTGATCGACGATCCGCGCTTTGATTCCGTGGCGAATCTTGCCGCGAATGCCGGGCAGGCGGGCGACATCATCCGCGCGGAATTCGCCAAACATACGCTGGCTGAATGGACGCAGAAATTCCAGACGCTCAAGGGGCAATGGGCTCCGGTGCAAAACAGCGTGGAGGTCGCGGCGGACCCGCAGGTTCGAGCCAATGGCTACATCACCAGCGCTACGACGAAGGAGGGTACACACTTTGAACTGGTCTCAACCCCCGTACAGTTCGATGAGCACCCGGCAACGACGGCGCGTGCTCCGGAGTTCAATGAACACTGCGAAGAAATTTTGCTGGAGGCAGGGATCAGTGCGGAGCGTATGATTGAATTGAAGGTCGCTGGCGTTCTCGCTTGAGTTGAGCCGCTGCGACAGAGTATCTGACGATCGTCACATAAGCTGGTCCTGAGACGGCGCTATGTACTGCAAAAGCACATAATAGTCCTGGGAAGGGAGATAAGAGTATGCGTTTGGAAGATATGATACTGGTCAGTGTAGATGATCATGTGGTTGAGCCGCCCGACATGTTCAAAAATCACCTCACGGCGGAATATCAGGCCAAGGCGCCGAAAGTCTCCCGCTTGTCCAGTGGTTGTGATGTCTGGGAATTCAATGGGCAAAAACTTCCTAACATAGGCCTCAATGCCGTGGTCGGTCGCGTGCCGGAAGAGTACGGCGTGGAGCCGACGTCCTACGATCAGTTGCGCAAAGGCTGTTATGACGTGCACGCCCGCGTCGCCGATATGAATGCCAATGGCGTACTGGGTTCCATCTGTTTCCCGTCCTTTCCCGGTTTTGTGGGTCAGTTGTGGTCTTCCTGCGAAGACAAAACGCTGGCCCGCGTGATGTTGCAGGCCTACAACGACTGGCATATCGATGAGTGGGCGGGCAGTTACCCGGATCGGTTTATTCCGCTGTCCATGCCGGCGATCTGGGATCCGAAGGTGATGGCCGAGGAAGTGCGGCGGGTGGCGAAGAAGGGCTGCAGGGCCGTCAGTTTTACCGAGAACCCGGACAAGCTGCGCCTGCCGAGCATACACTCCGCGCACTGGGAGCCGTTCTGGCAGGCCTGTGTCGACGAGGGCATGACTATCCTGATTCATATCGGTTCGGGTGGCGGTATGGTGTTTCCCACCATGGACTCGCCGGTGGAGGTGATGATCAGCACCACCCCGATCAGCATCGTGAACCTGGCGGCAGACCTGTTATTTTCGACGCTGTTGCGCAAGTACCCGACGCTGAAATTTGCACTGTCCGAAGGCGGTATCGGCTGGGTGCCGTATTTTCTGGAGCGTGCCGATTACACCTACAACCATCACCATGCGTGGACCCACCAGGATTTCGGTAAGAAATTGCCCAGCGAAGTGTTTCGCGAGCACATCTTCAACTGCTTTATTGATGACAAGGCCGGCATCAGGATGCGCGATCTCATCGGCATCGAAACCATCATGTGGGAGTGCGATTACCCGCATTCTGATACTACCTGGCCGCGCGCACCTGAAACTCTATGGGAGAGCCTCGAGCGGCGTTTCGGATGATGACATCAATAAGATGACGCACGAAAATGCCATGCGGGCCTTCGAATGGGATTTTCAGCCGTCCCGTCCGCGTGAGCGTTGCACGGTCGGTGCGCTGCGCAGCGAAGCGACCGGATGTTGATTTGACTCTCATGAGGGGTGTGGGTGGAATGAAGCCGCATGAAGCAGGGTGCGCCGGATAGTCACAGCTGGCGACATCATGAAACAGTTGGCTGATGCTTTCGTCGAGCATTAGCGCAAGGGGGTAGGGGGCGAGCACTATGCATAATGGCCCCAAAGGCGAGCCTCGCCTTTACATCAATGGTGCGCTGGTTGACGCAGAGTCGGGCAAAACCTACGACAATATCAACCCGACCACCGAAGCGATTCTGGGCCAGTGCGCAGATGCGGGAGCAGTGGATGCCGAGCACGCCATCAGCGCCGCTCGGATCGCGTTCGATACCACCGACTGGTCGACCAATCATGCACAAAGACTGGGGCACCTGCGCCGTTTCGCCGACGCGATCAAGCTCGCCGCAGACGAAATTTTTCGACCGCTGCTCATGGCAGAAGCGGGCCAACCACACGCTGTCACGCTGGGTCCGGGTTGCGACGAGCCGCTCAGCCATCTCGATTGGGTATTGGAGACGGTAGCCAGTTTCCAGTGGCAACGGGATCTGCCGACCATCATGGCACAGGGCGTAAAAAGCCAGCGGCAGGTATGGCGCGAGGCGGTGGGCGTGGTAGCCGCAATCACGCCATGGAATTTTCCCCTGCAAACCAACCTTGCGAAGATTTTCCCCGCACTCGCCGCTGGTAATACCGTGGTACTCAAGCCGGCACCGGATACGCCCTGGACCGCGACTGCCCTTGGCCGGCTCGCAGCCGAGGTTGGCTTGCCAGCAGGTGTGTTCAATGTGCTTACGTCGTCTGATCCCGCTACCGTTGGCGAAATACTGTGCGCCGATCCGCGCGTCGATATGGTGACGTTTACCGGATCAACGATGGTCGGCAAGCGCATCATGGTGGCGGCGGCAGAGACCGTGAAAAAGGTATTTCTGGAGCTGGGCGGAAAGTCCGCGTTGATACTACTTGATGACGCCAATTTCGATATCGGTGTGCTACATGCGCTGGGCGTGTGTTATCACGCAGGACAAGGTTGTGCCATTCCTACCCGCATGCTGGTGCCGCGCGCGCGTTACGCCGAGGCAGTGGAGAAACTGACACCTATTTTCAAGGGCATGACCTACGGTGACCCGACTGATCCCAGGCATATCATGGGACCGGTCATCAACCGCAAGCAGTTCGACAGGATACTGGGCATGATTCGTCGCGGGGTTGAAGAAGGCGCCACGCTTGCGGCGGGCGGCCATCCCGCACCGGACAGGAAGCAGGGGTTCTTCATCCAGCCCACATTATTCACCGATGTCAGCAACGATATGAGTATTGCGCGACAGGAAATTTTTGGGCCGGTGATGGTGATGATTCCCTTCGAGGACGACGACGACGCGGTGCGCATCGCTAACGACAGCATATACGGCCTGTCAGGCGCGTATACATTCATAGGACAAGGAGCGCGCACTGGCCGTGGCCAGGCGTATTCGCAGCGGCAGCCTCAGTATCAACGGTGCCGGGTTCTTCGGCGCCGACGCGCCTTTCGGGGGTTATAAACACAGTGGTGTGGGCCGCGAGATGGGTCTTGAGGGACTCATGGAGTATATGGAAGTGAAGACTGTTGGCTTTCCCGCGTAGCGACGGGGCTCGTCAGCTCCAGTGTGCAGTCTCTACTCCATTTCCAGGGATTGCTGCCCGATAGCTGTAGGAGTGCCGCGCTGTTGCAGGCCACTCTGCCCGCTACCCGGATTGGAGACCATATTCAGTGTATCGGGCAGCTGTTGTAGCAGGGAACTGCCCCATTTGTGCTGTGGCAGGGGACCAATCAGGTCACCCGCATCCACCACAGAAACGAAGCCCAGAAAGGGTTGAATGGCTTTGCCGCCACCGCCGTAATTGTCCCAATGTGAGCGCGTTGCACTGGTTACCAGGTGTTGCCTGTCAAAGGTGAGGAGCAGAAATTCGCCCTTGACGCGCATCTCACCCCAATCCGCAGACAGAAAATCGGCGCCCAGTGCGCCCAGGCTTAGCCCGATGGAATCCTCGCGAATATGCCAGTGCTCCCATGCAAGCACAAACCCGGAATCAGTGGCGGACATACGCTGTGGCGGGCCCAGCAGGTCCAGCGCCTGCGCGAGTGGCATATTCTGCTGTGGCAGATCAATAGCAGTCAGCGGTGTGCCCAGGTCATAGCGCCACTGCGAACAGGCTGTTAACAGCCCGCAGACCAGCAGTGCAGCAGCAATGCGTGGTGACCTAGCCTTCATCGGATTGATAAATGCGTGTGGAATATTCGGTCAGGACATCATGCTCATTGAAGAAAAATATGGCCCGGTCATAACGGGTATCAATACGCATGCGGTTGTATACGATCAGGATCAGGCCGTCACCTTTGGATTGCTCAAACAGGTAGTACAGAGCTGTCTCGCCATCAAGCGCAATCACCTGCGATGGTGGCCCCAGCAGCGCCAGGACATTGGCGCGCGTGCTTTCTCCTTTGGTCAATTTATCGGTGACTTCTGTTTGCCAGTTCACCTCCACACCGCGTTTACTGTCGAATTGTGCGCAGGCACCCAACAGGCTCATACACAGCGCCAGAGAAATAAGCAGGGCTGATTGTTTCATAGGATTTTCACTCATGCAGTGACAAATAAAAGAAAGAATACGGCATTCAGGTGGCTATGGCCATGAGTCAAAGTCCGCCGTGGGTTGCTGCGCAGTTCCTGGAAAAAGCAGTTTTTGCCAGTGGAAGTGTTATCTGACGCACAAATATTCAGATTCATATTGTGTTAGTTCTTTTTAAAGGTCACATCGCGGTAGCCTATGGCCTATAGTGGAGTCGGTTGGTTTTACCGCATTTGTGTGTGGCGATCGGCCAGCTAATTATTACACGACTATGCTCTGGCATAGCGTGGAAAGGAGAGGACAAGGACTTACACTATGTCAGAAGAACCGGTAAAGATAGAATCTCAACAGCAGTCTTTGTCCTCGACCTATGCTAGTTTCCCGGGCCGCACCATAACGACACTGGGCCGCACCTTCAGTTCAGTCCTGGATGTCGGACGGGAACTGCTGGCGCGGCGGCGTAACTCCCAGCCGGCGCCACTGAAGACCACCGCCAATCTCATTGCCTTATGTCGGGAGCTACTGCAGCACCGCGGTGAGGCTTCGGGTCTGGCACTGGCCAGTGAGGTCGTGGACGGTTACCAAAATCTGCCTGAATCCCAGAGGGAGAGATTTTTCGCCAGTCTGGCCACCGAGTTTGAAGTCGACAGTGCCGCCATTTTGCAGGCAGCCGATCGCTATCGTGAGGATAGAAGCCTGGAAAATCTGTGGGCGATACACCGGGCGGCGGAGGCGCCTCGCCAGAAGCTGTTTCGCCGTATCAACACCGCGCCAGAGGGGACCCGAACACTGGTGGCGATGCGCGGTCATCTTTTAGAGGTACTACGTTCGCATCCGGACCTCATGGGAGTCGATTCCGACCTCAAGCACCTGTTTATTTCCTGGTTCAATAAGGGGTTTCTGGAGTTGCGGCGCATTGATTGGTCGTCGCCGGCCAGCGTGTTGGAAAAGATCATCCACTATGAGGCGGTCCACGAGATCAACGGTTGGGAGGATCTGCGCAGCCGTCTGCGTGATGATCGCCGCTGCTTTGCCTTTTTTCATCCGGCTCTGGATAACGACCCGCTGGTGTTTGTGGAAATTGCCCTCACTGACAAGATCCCGGATTCACTGGCGCCGCTGTTGGTAGAGGAGAGAGATAAACAGCTGGATAAGCGCGTCAATACGGTGGTCTTCTACTCAATTAGCAACTGCCATCCCGGTCTGGCTGGTATTTCCTTCGGTAATTTCCTTATCAAGAACGTTGTAGAGGAATTGAGGAAGGAGATCTCCACGCTAAAAACATTTGTCACCCTGTCTCCGGTGCCGGGCTTTCGCAAATGGTTGCTCGACAATCCATTGGATGGGCTGGTCGCTGCCGAGCTTGTTGATAGGGTGAGGGAGCCAATGGGCCGCGTGGTGGATGCTCAGGTCCATGATGCCCTGCTCAAACTCTGCGCACATTATCTTCTGAGGGTGAAGTCTGGCCTGTTGCCCCGCGATTCAGTGGCTCGCTTTCACCTCGGTAATGGTGCGCAGCTCTATGGTTTGCATGGCGCAGCAGACCTGTCAGTAAAGGGTAGGGAGCAGTCAGCGGGAATTATGGCCAATTACCTGTACGATCTGCCGAGCATCGAAGAAAACCACGAGGCCTATTTTGATCAGGGTAAAATAGCGGTGTCGCGCACGGTGAGTCGGCTGTTGGACTAGAGATTAGCGCGCCGCCATGGCCATGCGTCGGCGCAGAAATGCGATTTGCGTGGCCAGCGGCAAGTCCTTGGGGCACATATCCTCGCAGCCCAGCAGCGTCATGCAGCCGAACACGCCGGATTCATCGCCGATCAACTCATAGTAGTCTGCATCGGTGCGTTGGTCTCTCGGATCCAGTCGAAAGCGTGCAATCTGGTTGAGTCCCACGGCGCCCACGAAGTCCTCGTGCATCTGGGCAGTGCCGCAGGCCGCGATGCAGCAACCACACTCTATACAGCGTTCCAGTTCATATATTTTCTCCGCCAGTTCTGGCTCCATGGCCTGTCTCCATGCTGTCGATATCGATCCGCTCCAGGTTTTGCGCGTGGACCCAGGTCTCCAGCCGTTCGGACATGCCGCGCATCCACTTCCCGGTATTAACCGACAGGTCGCCGATCAACTCAAAGGCCGGTAGCGGTGCGAGTGTGATGTTGTCGGGCAGGTCCCTGGTCAGGGTGCGGCAGGCCAGTGCAGGGCGACCATTGACAATCATGCCGCAGCTGCCGCAGATACCGGCGCGACACACGAAATCGAATTGCAGGGAAGGGTCCTGCGTCTGGCGAATTTCGTTCAGGGCGATGAACAGCGTCATAGTGTCCGCCTCTTCCAGTTCGAAAGACTGAAGTCGCGGTACGCTGTCCGGATCGTGCGGATTGTGGCGCAGTATCCGGATGTGCAGAGTGCGGGACATCTCCTTTACCGGGATACGGTTCATTGCTCTTCTCCCAGACGCTGATTGCGTCCGCGCAGGTACTCCGGCAACAGGTGCCGGAAGGGCATTAGTGCTTCCTGGCGACTGAAGCGGTCGGCTGCGCCCATACCGGCCAGCACCCTGTCAATTTCCTGCTGGCGCCGGATTGTATCCGGGTGCTCGATGTAGTCCCGGGCGCCATAGCCGCGCCAACCCGGGGGTAATTCCATGCGCATGATGTCCAGTGCTTCGTAAGTCAGCACCGGGAGCTGCGCCTGTGGGTCCGGCCAGGTGGCGAGGGTACGTCGCATCCACGTGCTGTCGTTACGCTGTGGATAGTCCGCGCGGTAATGGGCGCCGCGACTCTCGGTGCGTTGCAGGGCACCGAAAGCAACACATAGCGCCAGCTTCAGCATGCGCGGCAGCCGGTAGGCGGCCACCAACTCCGGATTGGCGCCCGGCGCGTTGCTGCGCAGCGAAACGTTTGTCCGCGCGGCGCTGCAATTCCTGCAATTTGGCAACCGCGTCCTGCAGGTGCTCACCGTGGCGGAATATGCCCACTTGCCCGGTCATCGTATCCTGCATGAGTCTGGTGAGCTCAAAGGCGTTTTCGCCGCCCTCGCAGTCGGCGATTGCGGCCAGTCGCTGCCGTTCGTGCCAGCCGAAGGACTCAGCCAGTGTGGTGGAAATATGCAGTGCACCGTCTGTGGAGTTACAGAAATCCGCCATGCTGTCGCCGACTATCATGCCAGCTACCACCGTCTCCGCGACGGAATTGCCGCCCAGTCGATTGAAACCGTGCATATCCCAACAGGCTGACTCTCCCGCTGCGAACAAGCCTTTCAACGTCGGGCTGTGGCCCTGATGATTGGTGCGCACGCCACCCATGGAGTAGTGTTGTGCCGGTCTTACCGGAATCAGTTCCTGCGCCGGATCAATCCCGAGGAAGTAGCGGCAGATCTCCTTTACTTCGCGCAGATTGCGCTCGATGTGTGCCCGACCCAACGGGCGAATATCGAGCCACAGGTGTTCTCCGAAACGACTGTGTACACCGTGACCTGCTGCGATATGCTCCTCCATGCGGCGCGACACGACGTCGCGGGAGGCCAGCTCCTTTTTATCGGGCTCATAGTCGGGCATGAAGCGGCGGTTCGCAGCGTCCAGCAGCAGTCCGCCGTCACCGCGACAGGCCTCGGTAACCAGAATCCCGGCGGGAACAATTCCGGTGGGGTGAAACTGTATGGCTTCCATATTTCCCAGGCAGGCAATACCGGTTTCCAGTGCGATGGCCGCACCCATGCCCTCGTTAATGATGGCATTGGTGGAAGCCCGGTAGATACGACCGAAACCGCCGGTAGCGATACAGGTGGCCTTGGCGACATAGGCAAGGATCTCGCCATTTATCAGATTGCGTGCGATAGCGCCGCAGCAGCGCTCACCATCGTGAATGAGCGAAAGCGCTTCCATGCGTTCATGTACCGGAATGTTGGCGGCAATGGCCTGGTTACTCATGGTGTACAGCATGGCGTGACCGGTGCCGTCTGACACATAGCAGGCACGCCATTTCTGGGTGCCGCCAAAATTGCGCGAAGTGATTAGCCCGTGGGCCGCGGCTGTTTCCGAGATGGTCTTCCTGACGCCATCCTCGGTAATCTGGCGCTCGCCGCGCTGCACCCGATTCCACGGTACACCCCAGGCGGTGAGTTCGCGTATGGCCTTGGGCGCAGTGTGGGCAAACATGCGTACCACCTGCTGGTCAGCGCCCCAGTCGCTGCCACGCACCGTATCGGCGAAATGGCAATCCTCATTGTCGCCAGCCGCACCCAGGCAATTGCCGAGGCTGGCCTGCATGCCGCCCTGGGCTGCCGCTGAGTGAGAGCGTTTGGCCGGTACCAGGCTGAGTACAATCGTATCGAGGCCGCGCCGTTTTACGCCGATAGCCGCGCGTTGACCGGCGAGGCCGCCGCCAATGACCAGTACATCTGTATAGATAATCTGCATGGTCTAGTTTTCCTCACGCCGCGGTAAAGTAGCGCCCGGTATGTACGGTTCACCCACGTGATCGGCGTGCTCGTATCCGATCTTCATGTAGGTGAGCAGGCTGGCGCTTCCCAGGCACAGGAAGAAGACCACGATACACCACATGGCGATTTTCAGGCGGGTCCGCACAACCCTGGCGTTTGCGGTGGAAAATGCGCCCCACTTCATGACCAGGCGGTACATACCAATCCCCGCGTGGAGATGAACCGCCACCAGCAGTAAGGCATAGAGAATCCAGAAGTTGCCGCTCCAGATACGATCCGACGAGGCATAGGGGCCAATATTCTCGGGCTGTGCAATGACCATATACAGATGCGCGGACACCAGGAAAAATAGACAAAAGCCAGTGACGACCTGAACATACCAGAGCGTGGTATCCGGGTGGCGCACAGCGCCCATATGTCGACGAAATTCTGCGTACTGCCTTTGGTTGCCCGGGAACTTGCGCAGTGCCAACAGGGCATGGCCGGCGATCAACAGAAAAACTACCACTCCCACAGCGGATACCAGCAGTGGATAGGGCCTGCCGAACAGCGGTTCTCCCTCAAACATTTTGGTTACCCAGTACATGGCGTCCATGCCCAGCAGAATGCTGGACTCGAAGAACATGTGCGCCCACACGAAGAGCACCAGTAACAACCCGGAAAGGCTCTGCAGTATATCCATGCGCGCTGGCCAGACAGACACAGTTCTCGACATCGAAAACTCTTCCAGAAGTCATTTGTTTGGGATCATACTAAAACTCTTTCGATACTGACTAACCTTGTTCTGGCGCAGTTAACGGTGCATTTGTCAGCTGTGTTACGCGCGCTTAAGCGGCTATAATTGCCGCTCTTCCCCAGGCAGGACCAGGAACAGGATCTATGTCCGACCGAGATCGCATCCCCACCGTGCAGGTGGGCAGCGGAGAAAAGTTCGTCAACCACAGGGGTATTACCGCCATCAAAGACGGCATCAAGTCGTCTGGTGCTGATGGCCAGCGCCTGAGCAAACCTGACTGGTTGCGGATTCGCGTGCGCGGCGGCGCCACTTTCGAGAAGGTGCAGGGGATTGTTCAAGAACACCGGTTGGCGACAGTGTGTGAGGAGGCCAAGTGCCCGAACATGAGTGAGTGCTGGAGTTCCGGTACCGCCACCATCATGTTGATGGGGGATGTGTGCACCCGCGCCTGCCGCTTCTGTGCGGTCAACACCGGCAATCCCAAGGGCTGGCTGGACGCGGAAGAGCCAGATCATGTCGCGCGCTCGGTCCAGCTGATGAACCTCAATTATGTGGTGCTGACGTCAGTCAACAGGGACGACCTGTCTGACGGCGGCGCAGGTCATTATGCGGCCTGCGTGAAACGTGTGAAGGAGGTCAATCCGCACACCGCAGTGGAGGCACTCACACCGGATTTTCTGGGCGTCCCAGGGGATGTCGAGACCGTGCTGGATTCCGGTATCGAAGTATTTGCGCAGAATATCGAGACCGTCCGTCGCCTGACGCATCCGGTGCGCGATCCCCGCGCCGGCTACCAGCAAACGCTTGATGTGTTGGCCCATGCCAAGGCGTATCGTCCGGACGTGTTGACCAAGACCAGCCTGATGTTGGGACTGGGAGAAACCGACGAGGAAATCATGGCGTGCATGCTCGACCTGCGCACGGCAAAGGTTGATATCCTCACCTTGGGCCAGTACCTGCAGCCCACGGTCAACCACTATCCGATCGCCCGTTATGTCGCTCCCGAACAGTTTGAGCAGTATCGCCGATGGGGCCTTGAAAAGCGCTTTCTGGAAGTTGTCTCCGGCGTATTTGTGCGCTCCAGCTACCGCGCAGAGCAGGTATTGGCAAAAAATAATGTGGGCTTGTCATAGACCATTCTTTTGATCAATTGATCCATACGCTGGACGCTGCGCCGGTGATGGGAGTGTCACTGGCGAATGTGTCCCTGTTGCGACTGGATAAGGTTGGCCACCTGGCGCCGGGTAATAAGATTTTCAAGTTGCGCGACTATCTTGCCGAGGCAAAACGCCTGGCAGTACCTCGACTGGTGTCTTTTGGCGGCACCTGGTCCAATCATTTGCACGCGCTGGCAGCACTGGGTCATCAACATCAGATTGAAACAGTAGGTATTGTCCGCGCCGAGGAGACTGAGCAGGAATCCGCCATGCTGACCGATGCCAAGCGTTGGGGGATGCGCATTGTCCATGTCAGCCGGCAGGAGTACCGGCAGCGCAATGATGTCGACTATCAGCAGCGACTCAACGAGCACTTCGCTCCGTGCCTGCTTATTCCTGAGGGCGGAAGCTCGGTGACAGGGGCCAGGGGCTGTGGCGCTATCGCCCAACTGATCCAGCGCAACACATCGTGGGCGACGCACATTGTGCTACCTGTGGGTACGGGGACGACATTGGCGGGACTGGCGGCGGCATTGGACGACCGCTACGAAGTGCTGGGTATTTCTGCCTTGAAAGGAGCAACCGATCTGGAGCAACGGGTGCAGGCGCTGCTCGGCAAGCTGACGACAAGTCGCCACGCCCGCTGGCATATCCTGCACGATTACCATTGCGGCGGCTTTGCCCGCGTCAATTCCCCGCTGCGCGAGTTTATGCTGGCATTTGAAAGTGTTCACGGGGTGCCGCTTGATCCGGTGTATACAGGCAAGATGTTGTTTGCCATTCACCAACTGTTCGAACGGGAAGAGTGTGACGCTGATGTGCCGCTATTGGCTATCCATACCGGCGGACTGCAGGGCCGTCGTGGGTATCCGTGGTTGACCTGATGGATTTGGGCTGGTTGGCCCGTACTTCGATCTCGTGTGCCCAAGCCTGGGCAGAGCAGTCCGCCATCGGTAGGGAAATGAGCGTAATGGTTATAACCCATCCGGGGATGGATGAAGGGCTCTGCAGGCTGTGCCATCTGCGGCTATGTGGCCTATACTCAATGCGACAGTGAACAAGAAAAATCAAGGGCATGCCAGGTCATCAGTACCTGAGTTTTCGGTCCTTAACGTTCTGTCTAAATATTCAATCATCTAAAGGACTATCTCATGAGCTTTTTCAGCAAGATACTAGCAAAACTTGGCATCGGTTCGGCCCAGGCTGCGACACCACCGCCAGTCGCCACGGCGCCCGCTGCGGCACCGCCAGTGGCCACGGCGCCAATGGCACCGCCACCTCCACAGCCCATCGCTCTGGTGGACGTGGTGGCCCAGCTCGAAGATTGGGCGGCCAGCAACCCGCAGAAACTGAACTGGAAGACGTCCATTGTCGATCTGCTGAAACTGCTGGAGCTGGATAGCAGTCTCGGCGCGCGCAAGGAGCTGGCCACTGAACTGGGTTGCCCAGCGGACTTCATGGGCGACTCTGCGAAGATGAATGTCTGGCTGCACAAGACCGTGCTGCAAAAGATTGCGGATAATGGTGGCA
The DNA here is from genome assembly GCA_963844975.1 of uncultured Gammaproteobacteria bacterium. Taxonomy (GTDB): domain Bacteria; phylum Pseudomonadota; class Gammaproteobacteria; order Pseudomonadales; family Halieaceae; genus Marimicrobium. Next base: position 35,650 of record CAWJQO010000025.1, read on the forward strand.
ACATACCGGATGACCTGCTGCAGTAACACCCGGCCGTTCACTGGCGGCGCCAGGCCGCCGGTGAAGCGCCATACCAGCGCCGGAAGGCACGACTGAAGTTTGCCGCCTCGCGGTAACCGAGAATTTCAGCTACATCCCCCACCTTGAGGCGGGCATTGCCCAGCAAGCGCTCTGCATATTCCCTGCGCAGGCTCTCCAGCACATCCTTATAGGAGGTATGTTCGCGCTGTAGCTTACGGATCAGGGTACGCGGGGTCAGGTGCATTGAGTCTGCAAGCTGTTCAAGTGTCGGCGGCCGGCAAGGCTGCTCCTGGGAAAGCATCTGCGTATCAAAGTGATTGCACAACCGGTTGCGCACCGAGAATGCAACGCTGCCGGCCTGTTCGCGTGCGGCAATCAACTCGCGGCACCGTATCAAGTTAGCGCGATAGACAGATTCGTCGTACAAAGGTGAGGGTAACTGGCGCCACGCCAGCGGTACGGCGATCGAATTTTCGCTAGCGTCGAAGATGACCGCAGCGTCGTAGGCGGATATCAATCGTGCGCTATCAGGTGGCGCTGTATGGGAAAAACTTATCAGCACGTTCTTGCCTACCGGGTGGCCCAGGATGGTGGAGAGCAAAACCTCGATGACTTTTAGCACAACTTCCACCAGCCAGCGGGCAACATCGGTTTCGCCAGTCGCGTCATCGACGCGCAGAAAGTAGTGCGTATCTGTCGCGTAGGTGTGGGCGGTCATGGCCGTGTTGCGGCTCGCATAGAGCGTGCCCATCACGTCCATGGCCTCACCCAGGGTGGGTGCACTCAGGGCCGCGAAACCCAGCGGTCCGTGTGCGGCGATACTGAATTGGGAGCCGAGTCGTGCGGTCCAGGCACAGTCGTTGATGCAGCGGTCATAATTGCGGAACAGGACACCCAGCTGCGCGGCATCAATGAACTCTGCTTCCGCCAGCGCATCCTCCGTGCTGGTCACGCCACGCAATAGTTCAGTGGCAGGCGCGACCCCGGATTGCAGCACCAGCCGGGCATAGGCAGCTGACATCTCGATTTTTCTGGGCATTGGGCAACGCTAGCGCATCCGATTGTTTTTGTCACTAAATGATAAGAAGTATGTCTTTTAGTGAAAAGCCAAGAGACCTTTCAATGAGTTAACCTGCTCTCATACATAAAAGGAGGACTTTGCCATGAGCACAACCTATGTAGTAGACAACCCCGAGCAGGGACATATCGAGTATACGGACAGGAAGCGGTATTTATGGATGTTGTCGCTGGCCATGCCGCTGTTTCCCATGTTGGGCATTGCCCTGTACTTCGCCTACGACTCCCAGTGGCTGCTGGGGATTCCGCTGCTGTTCAGCTATGTGATTGTCCCGTTGCTGGACTACGCCTTCGGTTCCGACGAGAACAACCCGCCGGAGGAAATTGTGCCGCAGCTGGAGCAGGATCGTTACTATCGACTGCTGACCTGGTTCACGGTGCCGATGCATTTCATCGTACTGATTGGCATTGCCTGGTTCGTGGGTACGCAGGATCTGACCGTCTGGTCCGTCCTGGCCCTGGCTATTACCGCGGGCAGTTACAGCGGCCTGGGTATCAACACCGCCCATGAACTGGGGCACAAAAAACCGGAGTTCGAGCGCTTGCTGGCAAAGATCGTGCTGGCGGTGCCGACCTACGGCCATTTCTGTATCGAGCACAATCGCGGCCATCATCGCGATGTGGCCACTCCGGAAGATCCCGCCAGTGCACGCATGGGGGAATCAATCTACAAATTCGTGTTGCGGGAAATCCCGGGTACCTTCAAGCGCGGCTGGGCCGTGGAGAAAGAGCGGTTGGCGCGCCTTGGCAAGAGCGAGTGGAGCATCCACAACGACATTCTGCAGTCCTATGCCATCAGCGCGGTATTGCAGGGCTCGCTCATCATCGCCTTTGGCTGGATCATGATTCCCTTCCTGGCCATTCACAATTTCTGGGCGTGGTACCAGCTCACCAGCGCCAACTATATCGAGCACTACGGCCTGCTGCGGCAAAAGGAGGCCAGTGGCCGCTACGAGCGCTGCCAGCCCTATCACAGCTGGAACGCCAACTACATCTTCAGCAATATTCTGCTGTTTCACCTGGAGCGCCACTCGGACCACCACGCCAATCCGACCCGTCGTTACCAGAGCCTGCGCAATTTCGACGGGATTCCCGAACTGCCCAATGGCTACTACGGCATGTACCTGCTCGCCTACGTACCATGGCTCTGGTATAAAGTGATGGACAAGCGCGTACTCGAGCTGCCGCATATCAACGGAGATTTGGCCAAGGTCAATATCGATCCGCAGCGCCGCGATGAAATTTACGCGAAGTACGGCAACGGCCAGCACCTGACGTTGGCCACCTAGGAGACTGCGCAATGGGTAAATACCGCTGCCCCGGCTGCGATTACACCTACGATGAGCAGCAGGGGGATACTCATGAGGGCTATCCCCCTGGCACACCGTTTGATTCGCTGCCGGAGGAGTTTACCTGCCCCGATTGTGCGGTGCGCTACAAAGAAGACTTCCAGCAAATTGACGAGTAACTCCCGGAGCCGGGTTGCCCCTCGCCCGGCTCACGATTGCCCTCAAGTGGTGATGATCAAGCGCAGGGCCTGCAACTGCAGGTTGGCGTGCTGAATATGAATGGCGCACTCTTCGATACGGTAGCTGAGATGGTCGAGTTCTTCCTGACGAATGGAAGGATTGACTACTCTCAAAGCGGTGAGGCGATCCAATTCCGTACCCAGGGCTTGGCACATCGCTTTCTCGGCATCGGTCAGTATGTTCTGAAGTTTCGTTTCGGCCTGTTGGGCTGCCAACGACATTTTATCTTCGACCTCAACACGGACCTGCTTAATAATCGCCAGCGCGGTAGATTTCTTCACCTTTTCAATTAATTGATTAAGACGTTCGTGTGGCACGAGATCGGCAAGATCCTTTCCCCTGGCATCCACCAGCAGGCGCATCGGGCTCATGGGCAGAAAACGCTCCACCTGCAGGGCGCGCGGCGCGATACAGCTTACCGTATAGAGCACTTCAAGCAACATTGTGCCAGGTGCGACGCCTTTGAGTTTGATAGTACCGAGCGCCGCATTACCGAGTTCCGTTGAGTGCACCATGTCCATAGCCTGCAAAATCATGGGGTGTTCCCATGTCAGGAATTCTATGTCCTCCCTGGCAAGGGCCTTGTCGCGACTGAAGGTAACGGTGGTGCCGTCTTCCCTAAGACAGGGAAAATGGCCGGTGAGCATATGTTCAGAGGGACGGAGTATCAGGGTTCTTTCCGAGTGAAATTCCTGGTCGACGCCGAAGGTCTCGCAGAGCGCCTCGAGGTAGTGCTCCAGTGTGTCGTCGGATTCATCAGCGGCGATTTCATCGATCAATTTTCTGGCTATTTCCGGCTTGCAGGAATTACGCTCCAGCAATTTGTCGCGGCCTTCACGCAATTCCTGTCGAGTTTTTGCGGTAAAAGCTGCGCTGTCTGCAAGTAACGCGTCAAATGTTTCAGTACGTTGTTCCAGTTGCGACAATAGGCGGTCCCGGAACGATTCAAAAATCATGTAGCCGGCAGAGCAGCTGTCGCGGAACAGGTTAAGCCCGCTGTCATACCATTCAAACAGGGACTGCTGTGCCGTCTGCTCCAAATAGGGAACATGGATGTCTACATCGCATTGCTGCCCTATGCGGTCAAGACGCCCGATACGTTGCTCCAGCAAGTCCGGATTCATCGGCAGGTCGAACAGTATCAGGTGATGAGCGAATTGGAAGTTTCGCCCTTCACTGCCGATTTCCGAGCAAACAAGGGTTTGCGCTCCATTCACTTCATCAGCGAAATATGCCGCGGCACGGTCTCGTTCAATGATTGACAGGCCCTCATAGAAGGCGGATGAACGAATTCCGGATCGCAGGTGCAAATGGTGTTCCAGAGCGACAGCGGTGGTGGCGTGCGCACAAATGACCAGGACCTTGGCGGGCCGCAGTTGTTTCAGGGTTTGCTCCAGCCAGGCCACACGCGGGTCGAAAGCCAGCCAACTATCGTCGACATAGGTCAGCTCAGGATAAAGCCGCTCCTTGAAGATCTGCCGTGGCGAGCGTATATTGCTCGGGAGCAGCCAGAGGGTAGTGGTGCAGTACTCGTCGAGGAAAACCTGCAACTGCGGCTCGGGTATTCCTGAAAAGTACCCGTCCTGTGCCATGTCGATCCAGTATTTGCTCGATGAGGGCTGGGATCGGGGCCGCCGGGTCCAGTCCGGCGGGCAGTTCTTCGACGCTTTGGCCTTTTTCCAGGGCGTCGGCCAATTCACTCCACTTGCGGTACTGCAGTTCTTCCTCCTGGAACCGTTGGAGGTCATGAAAGCGCGTGGGATCCAGCAAACGCAGGCGGGCGAAGTGACTGGCCTGCCCGATTTGTTCTGGCGTGGCCGTGAGCAGCAACAGCCCGGCGGTCTGCCGCGCCAGCGCTGCAACAAAAAGATAGTCGTCGCCTGCGCTGTCCTGCGACCAGTGCAGGTGATGGGCCTCGTCAATGGCCACCAGATCCCACCCTGCGGCTAACGCCTGCTTCTGAATTTCAGGCTGCGACAGAAATAAATCGAGGCTGCTCAGCACCAACTGTTCTGTCTCGAATGGATTGCCCTCGGTGATTTCAGCGAGGCGCTCGAGCATCGAACAGGGAGAAATGTAAGTTGAAGCGGCGCAGCATTTCTACCAGCCACTGGTGCAGCAAGCTGGGAGGCACCAGAACGAGAATCCTCGATGCCCGGCCTGTCAGCAGTTGCTGCTGAATGATCATCCCCGCTTCAATCGTTTTGCCAAGCCCGACCTCGTCCGCCAGCAGTACTCGCGGCGCGTGCCGCTGACCCACTTCATTGGCGATGTAAATCTGGTGCGGCAAGAGGCTGGTGCGTGAACCCATGAGGCCGCGGACGGGAGAGCGCTGTAACTTGTCCGCATGGAAGAATGTTGCGACAGCGCAGGGCAAATTCGCTGTGTTTGTCAAAATGGCCGTTGAGCAAACGCTGTTGTGGTGTGGTTAGTTGGACGAATGCATCGAGCTCAAGCTCAGAAACAGTTAACTCGCTGTTCGTGGTGATCCGTGCCCACGTAGACCAATAGCCCCTGATGCTCCTTGACTTCGGTTACCAGCACATCCACTTTATCGACGGTGGAAATATGGTCTCCTGCCTTGAATCGTAATCGGGTGAGGGGCGCGTTCTCCATCGCGTAGGTACGTTCCTCGCTGACAGCGGGAAAGGTGAGCGTCACCCGTCGCCCCTCAATATCAACGACGATGCCAAGCCCTAATTGCGCGTCAGCGTGGCTGACCCAACGTTGTCCGACAATATAGTCCATCAGTGAGGTTTGCCTGTGATTTTCGAGCCGGGTGCATTTGCAACGGCGCGTAGTCTATCACTGTAGAGCGTGAAGAAGCTTGGCAGATTGCTCACGGATTTGAGTAGGGCGCTTGGTAGTCTCAAAAAAGTTTTGCAGGAAACTTCAGAAAAAGAGACTTCCGCTGTTGCTATAGGCATGGCGCAATAATTCTTCAACGTCCAGCTCCTTGATCGCGGCCACTGTTTCGGCAATAAAGGGCAGATAATAGGGTGCGTTGGGTCGGCCACGATAGGGAACTGGAGTCAAATACGGAGCATCGGTTTCCAGTAATAACTGCTCTACTGGCGTGGCGGCGACTACCTGCCGCACATTTTCCGCACGGTTGAAGGTGATGATGCCATTGAACCCCAGCATAAAGCCTTCTGCCAGACAGAATTCCGCCAGTTCCATGCTGGAGGTGAAGCTGTGTATCACGCCCTTGCGGGAGAGGGAAGCGCTGTAATTGCGCAATATATCGCGTGTGTCGGCATCAGCGTCGCGGGTATGAATGATAACAGGCAGGTCGAGTTCTGCAGCAGTCTGCAGTTGCTGTTCAAACACCAGGCGCTGCACCGAGCGGTCCGCATGGTCGTAGTAATAATCGAGCCCAATTTCTCCCACTGCAAGTATCCGCGCGTCTGTCGCATTCGCCCGGATGGTCTCATCGATCTCGCGGTTATAGGACTCTGCTTCGTGTGGGTGTATACCTTGAGAGCCCCAGATATTGGGGGAATATCTGGTGAGTTCCATTACCCGGTTCAGGTTGCCTGGTGATACAGCGATAGTGATGATCCGCTCTACTCCTGCCGGCACTTGATTTTTCAAGGGTGATGTCCAGCTCTGCCTGCTCAAGGTAATCAAGGTGGCAGTGTGTTTCGATGATGGGTGTCTCAAAGCGCGGAATATCACGCCGTTTTTTGTTACTCATTGTCGTCTATCGCTGTGGGTCTGTCCTGGCTGCGGTGATTCTCGCACTTTGCTTTTAGTGAAGGGCATCGTGAGCTCGATGGTCTGTCATCCGGTTAGGCAATGATTAGCCACTAACCACTATTTGAGTTTCGGCTTTGGTTTAGCGGTTGAGCGTCGGGTGGCCTTGAGTCGGGTTGTCGTGGTTTGGGATTTAATCTTGCCTGGTGTCCGCTTTTTCGCCCTGGCGCTAGTGGTAGTCTTGTTTGACGCAACTTTGGTCTGGGCTTTTCCTCCAGTAACAGCCCGAACTCGCTTGGGTGAGCTAATCCTGGCCTTGGCAGCAATTGCCGCACTTTTGGGCTTGCCGGGTCCCAACTTGATGGCTGCCGCGTAGAGCTCCTCGTAGGCGGCAACCAGGCAGTCGTGATAGAACTCGGGGTCTGGCATGATGTCCCGGTCTGCCAGCACGGACAGGGTTATTTTCCCCGAATAACTGAACACCAGGTGGAATATCCCCATACCCGGCGTCAGTACACCCAGGCCGTAATAATCCACCATCCTGGCGCCGGCGCAATACAGCGGAAAGTCGGGGCCCGCGACATTGGAAATGCAGGTCGAGATATTCATCGGAATGTGCCTGGACAGCTCATTGCGCGACCAGAACCTGGCCACCGACTTTGAGATCACCGGAGAAAAAACACCCGCCAACTTCAGTGCGTCCACCAGGGGGCTGGCTTCGCCACTCAGTTTGGCATTTTCTGTCGATTGCCTGATCGCGATGATGCGCTCCAGCGGGTCAGCGATGTCGGTATGTAGGGAGGCAAATACCGAACCGACCTGGTTATTTTCCTCGGTAGTTCCACGGCGTGTGCGCATGTTCAGGGGCATGGCGGCGGCCAGGGAGCCCTCTGCGGGCGCCTCTCCCTTAGCTGTGAGGTAGCGCTGCAGCGCGCCGCCGATGACGCCGAGCGCTACGTCATTCACAGTGACACCGGCGGCATTCTTGATGTCCTTAAAGCCCTCCAGGGGAAATTCCGCCGCGTCGAATACACGGTGAGGGCCAACCGGCTTGTTCAGGATGGTTTTAGGGGCAGACACATCCGGAGCAGGAATCTCATTGCGTGCGATGTCCAGCGCATACTTGGTCAGGTCGCGCGCACTTCTGACAGTTCCGCTGAACAATTGCACGGTATTTTTTACACTATTGATGGTCGCCTTGGTCAGCAGTTCGCCAACCGAAGGAATGGTGTCTACCAGGCGCGGTTCGGCTTCAGACGAAAGATTGTATTCGGGGTCAGGTACCAGGTCGTGCAGTGCGGCCATAAAGGAGGCGCCTCCGGCGCCGTCGACCAGGGAATGGTGCATCTTGGTATACACGGCAAAACAACCTTTGGGCAGGTTGGGGATATTGTCCAATCCTTCGATAATATAGGCCTCCCACAGGGGGCGCGACATGTCCAGTGGCCGGGAGTGCAGGCGCGCCGCCTGGATACACAACTGGCGCCAGTCGCCGGGCTCGGGCAGGGCGATATGCCGCAGGTGAAACTCCACATCGAAGTTGGCGTCTTTAATCCAGTACGGTCGATCCAGCCCGCCGGGCACTTCCACCAATCGGGTGCGAAACAGGGGCAGATTGCCGAGCCTTCGCTCGAAACTGGCAATCACGTCCTTGAAGCGAACAAAGCCACCCGGGGCAGTTGACGGGTCATAGATTCCAATACCTCCGACGTGTTGCGGAGTGTTGGTTTGCTCCAGATTAACGAAAGCGGAGTCGAGTATTCCTAGTTGTTTCATGATTTATCGAGGTTCCCTGCGGACAATTCCATCACCGTTGAAGGGCAGTCGAGTGCCGCAAAATTTTCACTTGGATCAGGTATGGCTGCCACTCCCTACCGGCTCATCCGCGCCAGGCTGATCGCGAGGTGGATGCGTGCAAACGGTACATTGGGAAAATTCTACAAAACAGAGCTGATTATATAGCATCGATTAAGGCTGCAGGCCACAATGCCTGGTCTAAAAATTGGCCAACAAGCTAATTATTTAGCATAAATTGTCGCGCTGCAACTTAAGCCACGCCATGCCTGCGTCCTGCAGTCGAGATCACGCGTTTTCCAGCACCATAAGGGCGCCACGGGCCTTGATCGGAGAGTCGGTTTGCCATTCAATGATCTCGGCACAGTGGCGGTCTTTGCAGCGCCGCGCCATGTCAAAGAAAGTCGAACGTTCAGGGTCGGCGATTACGATGTGTTTCACACCGGCCTTTACTGCACGATTGACCATGTTAAAAACCGGATCCACCAATTCATCCCAGAAGCAGATATCGGCGGCGATAAGCATATCGAACTGGGACAGCTGCCTGGTGCTCAATTTTTCAAAGCTGGAAACCAGTGGAGTCGTAGTCACTCCATTCAGGCTGGCCGAGGCCTCCAGAAATGGAAATACATCGGGATCCGCATCGACTGATGTGACCTGCGCGCCGAGGGTCTTCGCGCACCAGATGCCAGAGATGCCCCAGCCGCAACCCACGTCGATAACATTTTTACAATGCGCAGGTCGATTTTTGTTCAGGTAATCGATTAACAGGCGACTGGACTTCCACAGCTTATTGCCGTGAATGGAGGGGTAGGCGCCCTGGCGCCTGACCTGACGAATTACCGGGTGTGAACTCGTGGGCATGGTAACGCCGCGAAAGCGGTGTCCGGTCCGTGGTTTATGTTGATTCAACTTGATTCCCTTGTATTGTCCTGCGGCTAAAGCCGGATTGCCGATGATCCATTCTAGATTGCTCAGTTTAGTTCCCGGCTATCCAAATTCCAAAGCTGGCCATTGTGTCATTGCGTGGCTGCGCGCGCCACCCTCTGGCTGTCTGTGCCAGCAGCAAAATTGCTGCACTGGATCAGGCCAGTCCACTGCGCTACGATGGCACGGCAGATTTGTGGGCATCGCGCGCAGACCAATCGAGGGGTGGTTAATGGTGGCCGTCAGGCATCGGGTCGAACTGCTCGAAAAAAATAAGCCGCAGCAGGACAGGGCGAAACGCACTTACGAGCGTATTCTGGCCTCGGCAGCTGAGTTACTGGTTGAAGTTGGCGTGGAGCGGATATCAACCAATCTGGTCGCCGAGAGGGCACGTATCACTGTGCCGGCTCTTTATCGCTACTTTCCCAATAAATACGCAGTCCTTAATGCGCTTGGTGCGGCGCTGATGGATAAGCAGAATGCCGTTTTCCAACAGTGGTTTGACAAATACCTCGGGGAGGCGCGATCCGCAGCTGTTGTTGGGCAATATCTATGAACTGCTCAAGGCAACCTACGATGTCACACGGATGCAAATCGGTGGTTTGGAAGTGGTGCAGGCATTGCGGGCGGTAGCCCCGTTGCAGGAAGTGCGACTTGAATCTCACCGGCTGGTAGCCAACCAGTTCGCGATGACCGTGGCGCAGTTGCTCACGCGCCCGGTAGATGAATTGCTCAGGACTCAGGCGCGGCTGTCGATTGATACTGGTTACGCTATTGTGGAGATGGCGCTGGAGGATCAATCTCTGCCCACCGACACGATTCTGCGAGAGGGTTCGCGCATGATTGAGTTGTACTGGCAGGCGGTTTTGACCTCACATCAGGTGCTCTGATCAGTCCTCTCCCACCACGTCTTCGGCCTGGGGGCCTTTATCGCTCTGGGCGACAATGAAATTAACGCTTTGGCCATCGCGCAGGCTGCGGCGTCCTTCTCCACGGATAGAGCGAAAATGCACGAAAATTTCTTCGCCGTCGTCTTTGACGATAAAGCCAAATCCCTTGGTGACGTTAAACCACTTTACCGTGCCATGTTCGCGTGCAGCATCTCCGACACAATAGTCTTGCGAGGGACTTGCTCGGCTTCCGGGTTTAAGGTGCCGGCTTTTATGCCGAAGATTATTGCTGTGGCGCTCGTGGAAATGAAGAATGCGATTAATAGTAATAGTCGCTGATCAATGTGGTCACCATCAAGTAGAACGCTGGTTAGTGTTGCGGCGACGGCGGCGATAAACAGACTGATAATCAGCTTGGTAATTAGACTCATCGGTTTCCTCCCAATGGTGCACCGTGTCAGGATTGCACGGTTTTAAAAGCCGGGCATTCTAACACCAATGATGCTTAGGGGAATGCTCCGGGAGAAAATAAGCGACACCCGAATCAGGTTCAAGCAGCTGGCTAGAGTTTTAAGACATCCTCGGCTTGCAGACCCTTGGGTCCGTCTACCAGCGTAAATTCCACAGCCTGGCCTTCATTCAGTGTACGAAAACCATCGCCCTGAATGGACCTGAAGTGAACAAAAACATCATCTTCACCTTCCTGTCTGGTGATGAAGCCAAAACCCTTGGCGTTGTTGAACCACTTGACGGTACCGCTTTTTCGATCACTCATACCACTTTCCTCGGATTAACATCTTGCTTTTATTATGCTTGGTACACGCTAACCGGCGACTGCACCAAGATACCTGTCTCATCCTGGCTGTCAAACTGCGCGGATGCGTTCTAACTGCTCCTGTAATGTTTCCAGCGCCTGCTGTTGCGCTTGCAGTCTTTCCTGCTCCTTCGCCACTACGTCGACGGGCGCCTTGTCAACAAAGGCAGCGTTACCCAACTTTGCCCCCAGACGAGCCACGTCGCTTTCCAGCTTGCCGATTTCCTTGTTGAGACGAGCAATTTCTGCGTTCTTGTCAATCAAGCCGGCCATGGGTACCAGTATTTCCAGTTCACCGGCCAGTGCTGTCGCAACCATTGGCACCGCAGCGTCCTGCGGCAACCAGCTTATATCAGCAAGTTTAGCCAGCTTTTTGAGGTATTGCGAATTTTGTGCCAGCCTGAGTTGATCGTTCTGGTCGCCATTGCGCAGCAGTACCGTAAGCGCTTTGCCTGGTGGAATGTTCATTTCGCCACGAATATTCCGTATGCCGAGAATCACCGCCTTTAAGCCACACAATATCCTCGTTGGCGCGACTGTCTATGGCGCCTTCTATAGGGTGCGGATAGGGTTGCAGCATGATGGTGGGCCCTGACTTTGCCTGCCAGCGGCCCGACGGCCTGCCAGATTTCCTCGGTAATAAATGGCATCAGGGGGTGTAACAGTCGCAGCCATATCTCCAGCACACGTATCAGGGTCTGCCGCGTGCCGCGCTTCGCTTCGAGTGGGCTGTCCTCATCCCAGAGAATGGGTTTGGACAGTTCCAGATACCAGTCACAGTACTCGTTCCAGATAAATTCGTACAAGGCCTGACTGGCGAGGTCAAAACGGTAGTTATCGAACGCGCGCGCCACTTCTGCTGCTGTCTCCTGAACTTTGCCTGTAATCCACCGATCGGCCAGGCTCAATTCCACGGTCGAGCCGTGCTGCGTGCCACAGTCCTCGTTTTCACAGTTCATCAATACATAGCGTGCCGCGTTCCATATCTTGTTACAGAAGTTCCTGTAGCCCTCGATGCGCCCGATGTCGAATTTGATATCCCGGCCCGTGGAGGCCAGCGAGTAGTAAGTGAATCTCAGCGCGTCGGTACCATAGGAGCGCAATACCCTCAGGAAACTGCCGGCGTGTGGCTTTCTCAATTTTTGTTGCCAGCTGTGGCTGCATCATGCCAGCTGTACGTTTGCTGATCAGTTCCTCCAGTGTGATGCCATCAATCAGATCTATAGGGTCGATAACATTGCCCTTGGACTTGGACATCTTCTGACCCTCGCCATCGCGGACCAGGCCGTGCACATACACCGTGTGAAAGGGTACCTCATGGCGAAGATGCAAGGTCATCATGATCATACGTGCGACCCAGAAGAAGATAATGTCGAATCCCGTGACCAGCACAGAGGTGGGGTGGAACAGGGCCAGCTCCTCAGTCTCTGCAGGCCAGCCCAGGGTAGAAAAAGTCCACAGGGCGGAGGAAAACCAGGTATCGAGTACATCCTCATCCTGGCGTAGTGTGATCTCTGTTCCCAGCGCGTGCTCCCGGCGTACGCTTTCCTCGCTCTCGCCTACATAGAATTTTCCCTCGGGGTCGTACCAGGCGGGAATGCGGTGCCCCCACCACAGTTGTCGGCTGATGCACCAGTCCTGGATATCCCGCATCCAGGCGAAATAGGTGTTTTCCCACTGCTTGGGTACGAACTGGATATCCCCGTTTTCCACCGCGGCAATGGCTGGTTTGGCCAGTTCCCTGGCATCCACATACCACTGGTCTGTGAGGTAGGGCTCGATGACAACACCCGAGCGGTCACCACGCGGGACATTCAAGCGGTGCTCATCGACTTTTTCGAGCAAGCCCCAGGGCGGCCATATCAGCGACTACCCGCTGGCGCGCCTCGCCACGATCAAGGCCACGGTAGGCCTGTGGCGCAGCATCACTGATGGCCGCGTTGTCGTTGAAGATATTGATCATGGGCAGGCCGTGACGGCGCCCCATCTCGTAATCATTAAAATCGTGGGCCGGGGTAATCTTGACACAGCCGGTCCCGAACTCGCGGTCAACATATTCGTCAGCAATCACCGGTATCACCCGATCGCACAGCGGCAGCTGTACCATGCGCCCTATCAGGTGAGAGTAGCGCTCGTCATCGGGGTGAACAGCGACCGCGCTATCGCCCAGCATGGTTTCCGGACGGGTGGTGGCGACAGTCAGGTGACCCTCGGCGCCGGCCAGCGGATAGTTGAAGTGCCAGAGGTGGCCCTGTTCCTCTGTGGAGATTACTTCCAGGTCGGAGATCGCTGTGTGTAGTGCCGGATCCCAGTTAACCAAGCGCTGGCCGCGGTAAATCAGACCCTCACGATACAGGCGAATAAACACTTCCTGTACTGCTGCGCTGAGCCCGGGATCCATAGTAAAACGCTCACGAGACCAGTCCAGGGAGGAGCCCAGACGCCGTAGCTGGCGGGTGATGGTGCCGCCTGACTCTTCCTTCCACTGCCAGACTTTTTCCACAAACTTTTCGCGCCCCAGGTCATGGCGACTGATGCCCTGTGCTTCGAGCTGTCGCTCAACCACCATTTGTGTGGCGATACCAGCGTGATCAGTGCCGACCTGCCACAGGGTGTTGTAACCCAACATACGATGGTAACGAATGAGCGCATCCATGATCGCTTCCTGAAAGCCGTGCCCCATATGCAGGCTGCCGGTGACATTAGGAGGCGGGATCATAATGGAGTAAGCCTTCTCTCCACCCTGCGGAGCAAAGTACCCTTTGGTTTCCCACTCCTGGTACCAGCGGGTTTCAATAGCGAAGGGTTGGAACGTTTTATCCATAACTCAGGGAATCCGGAAGACAGTTAACAGTGTTGCCGCCTGGCAGCGCGGGCCGGCGCGGTCAGGGATTATACGGGAGTAGGTTCCTGACCGGAATCGCGACCGACGCACTCTGCCGCGGCCGGGCATGCCTAGAGATCGTGCTTTTCCAGCTGATAACCGCGTTCCTTGTAAAACTTCCAGGATTCTCGCAGCGCCGCCAGACTGGCTGGCTCCTGCGTGACCACCTCGGCCACGCGTTGGAAGCGGCTGAAGAAAGGCGGAATCGCCAACTGCAGATTAATCAATAGATCGTTGTGGTGCTCTGGTTCCTGACCCCAGCCGATGCCGATAGTATCGGAGTGCTCCTGGCCATGCAGTCCATGCGGCAGAAAACTGGCGGGGCGCAAGCTCCACAGGAGCTCGTCCAACTCGCTGGCCTGTGCTTCATCGTTGGCATTGATGAAAATGCGATGTCCGCGCTGGAAGGCCTTGTCTGCCAGGCGCACGGCCACCTGCAGGCGCTGGCCCGGCTCTGCGGATTGCACCACGTAGAACCCCACCAAAGTCATCGCTAATGGCCCGCCCGGTCCAGCAGGTAACGGGTGAGCAGCGCCACCGGGCGACCAGTGGCGCCTTTCGGTGCGCTGTCCCAGGCGGAGCCGGCGATATCGAGGTGAGCCCACTGGTAGTCTTGTGTGAAGCGGGACAAAAAGCAGGCTGCGGTGATGCAGCCGCCGTTGGGGCCGCCGATATTGGCGAGGTCTGCGAAGTTACTTTTGAGCTGCTCCTGGTAGTCTTCCCACAGTGGCAGTCGCCAGGCGCGGTCGTGAGCCTCGGTACCCGCAGCCAATAGTTGCTCCGCCAATGTGTCATCGTTGGCGAACAGTCCCGAGGCGTGGGAGCCCAGTGCTACCACGCAGGCTCCGGTCAGGGTGGCAATGTCGATGACCGCCGCTGGCTTGAATCGCGCCGCGTAGGCGAGGGCGTCGCACAGGACCAGTCGGCCCTCGGCATCGGTATTGAGTATCTCGATGGTTTTGCCCGACATGCTGGTAATCACATCACCGGGCTTGGTAGCGGCGCCACTGGGCATGTTCTCGGCGGCAGCGACGATACCAACGACGTTCAGGGGCAGGGACAGCTCTGAGATAGCGCGCAGGGTGCCGAATACGCTGGCGGCACCGCCCATATCAAATTTCATTTCGTCCATTTTGGCGCCGGGCTTCAGGGATATGCCACCACTGTCGAAGGTTATACCCTTACCTACCAGCACATAGGGTTTATCGCTGGCCTTGGCTCCCCGGTAGTGCATCACGATGAGCTTGGCGGGCTGTGCGCTGCCGGCAGATACACACAGCAGCGCACCCATACCCAACTCCCGCATTTTTTTCTCTTCCAGTACGGTGACGCTCAGTCGAGTCTGGTTGCGGGCGAGTTTGCGGGCGTGCTGCGCCAAATAAGTGGGTGTGCAGACATTTCCCGGCAGGTTGGCCAGGTTGCGGGCTTCATTCATCCCCAGGCCGATCGCTTTGCCCTCGCGCAAGGCATTGTTGGCTGTCTGTGGTCGCATCGCGCCGTTGATATTGATAATCAGCCGATGGAGTTTAATGGCCTCCTTCGGCTTGGATACGGTTTCGGTATAGCGATAGGAGGCCATGGTGAGATGCCGGGCCAGGTAGGCCAGCACCCAGCGCGCTTCCTTGTCTTTCAGTGCTAAACCCGCGAAGTGTAGCGTGGCCTCCGTAGCCTGTTTGGATTCAAGAGATCGGTACAGGGTCTGGCTAAATTTTCGCGCTGCCTCGCGATCGAATTTCTTTGCCTCGCCACAACCGATTAATAGTATGCGCTTTGCGGCACCAGTGCCTGGCAGCGTAAGGCTCTCACCTGTTTTGGCCCGAAAGTCTCCCAATGCAAGCGCGGCCTTGATGGCTCCCGCACAGGCCCGGTCGAGTTGCAGCGCGGCCCCGGTCAGTTTCGTGTTTTGGAACAACGGCAGGATCGCGCACTGCGTGGAGGCAACGGCGACATCCCTCACATCGCGAGCAATGAACGTCATGGCAGACATACAATTTTACCAGTGAACTCAAAGTGCCCTAGTGTATGCCGAGCAGCGCGTAAACTGAACTGAAAAAACAGCCCTGAGCGGCTTTATAGTGGCTTCACGGCTTTTTTTCTCTTCGCCCTGTTTGGGCAACAGGATCAACTGCGTACTGGGAAAGATAGTCATGCCAGTAACGGTTATTGCGATCGATCAGGCACCACAGATAGCCAAGTCCAAGGCACGCTGCTGACAGGAAGGCGCCGAGGCAGCGCAACAGGGCCTTGCCTGCGGTGGGAGGTCTGCCCTGGAAGTCCACCAGTTTTATGCGCCATGCCTGCATGCCGAGAGTTTGTCCGCCATGGAGCCAGAAGACACTGAAAAAGCCGACGACACTCACAGCCGTGAGCAACTGCACCAGATGGGCATGGAGTACCTGCTGCTCGCCCGCCGTGACCCGCACTACTATCCCCAGGGCCAGTGCGTTGACCACCGCTATCAGAGCCACGACCAGGAGCGCATCATAGAGCATGGCGGTCAGGCGACGCGGGAGCGAGGGAGAGAGATTTTTTTCAGGAGCTGTCATCAGCTGTGAGTTTAGCATTATTGCCGTGGCGTATTAACGAAATGTAAATTGAGGGCCGCTTCCGGTGCGTGCTACATTGACCATCGCTGTAAGGGGTTATGCGCATGAATGTGCTGTTGGTGGAGGATGACAAACAGGTCGGCGAATTCATCGTCGCCGAGCTGGTTGCTGCGGGCCACTCCTGTGTCCACGCGCTTGATGGGGAGGCCGGTCAGCAGGCGGCTTCTGACGCCGCCTATGACGTGATGGTGGTCGATCGCATGATGCCGCGGATGGACGGGCTCACGTTGATCAAGACTCTGCGTAAGGCGGGGAATCACACCCCTGTGCTGGTACTGAGTGCGCTTGGGGAAGTGGATGATCGGGTGCAGGGACTGCATTGTGGTGCGGATGACTATCTGGTCAAGCCATTTGCCATGGCCGAATTACTGGCACGACTGGAGGTGCTTCATCGTCGCGTCTCGCTGCCCGGTGCAGACACCCAAACCAGGCTCGTAGTCGCGGATTTATCCATGGACCTGCTGCGCCAGTACGTGCAGCGTCGGGATACGCCCATTACATTGCAGCCTCGCGAGTACAAGCTGCTGGAATACCTGATGCGTAACGCCGGGCAAGTAGTTACCAGGGCCATGCTGCTGGAGCATGTATGGGGCTATCATTTTGACCCACAGACCAATGTTATCGATGTGCATGTGTCGCGTCTGCGACAGAAAATTGATAAGGACTTCGAGCCTCACCTGCTCGCTACAGTGCGGGGTGCGGGCTACCGGCTCGGCCCTGAATTGGTCGACTGAGCGCTATCTTGTGCAGATTCGTGAAGTCGTCAACAGCCTCACTTTTCGTTACATCGTTAAATATGTCATCGTGCTCAGTGCTGCCGTATTCCTGCTGCAGGCTATTTTCTATCTGTATTTCAGCTACACCTCTTTTAGAGATCTGGGCGATAGCGTGGTGGATGAGCTGGAGACCCTGCAACTGGTTTATCGCGGACAGGCTCTGGAAGGAGTGGAGCAGTATATTGCTGATCAGATGGAATCACCGTCCGTTAACCGCTTCTATTATCTGGTGACCGATCAGTCAGGAGCAAAGGTGGCGGGCGATTTACCCGCTGCACCGCGTTACCGCGAGTTTGACGACGGCTGGCTGGGTTTCGAGATGGCATTGCAGAATTGGGGCAAGTCTATCGATGTGGATTTTCTGGCGCGTCCGATGGCACTTGGTGATGGCTACCAGGCGATGGTGGCACGTGATTATGCAGATATTGTGGAGCGGGCCAAACTGGTATTTCGCACGCTGGTCAGGGTCATGATCGCGACCGTGATACTGGGCATCATCGGTGGCTTTTTCAGTGCGTCCCGTGCACTGGATCAGGTCGAGCAGTTGAATCGGGAGATTTCCCGCATAGTGCGCGGAGACCCCGGCCAGCGGCTCCAGGTAGCGGGCGAGAAGGGCTATATACGAGCCCTGGCAACAGTCATGAACCAGATGCTGGAGCAGATGGAAACCCTTATGCAGGGCGTGCGCAGGGTCTCTGACAATATTGCCCATGATCTGCGCACACCGCTGACCCGTATGCGTAACAATCTCAGCCAGTTGCGCAACAGACTGGGGCGGCAGGAGGCGGGGCAACTTGATCGAATCATCGAGGAATGCGATGACCTGTTGTCTTCTTTCAACGCATTGTTGCGAATTTCCGCGCTGGAGTCTGGCAGTCGCCTGGCCGGAGGGCATGACGTGGAGCTGGGCGCGCTGTTGCGCGACGTCGTGGAACTCTATGAACCACTGGCTCAGGAGCAGGGAGATTGAGTTGGTGCTGGATGCGCCCCAGCCGCAGCTGTGCAAGGGTGAGGCAGATCTGCTGTTCCAGATGTTCGCCAATATTCTGGACAATGCGATCAAGTATACGTTACCCCGGGGCCAAATCCGGGTGCAGCTGAGCCCAGCTGCTGCCGGCACTGGTCACAGCGTACTTATCGCTGACTCCGGACCGGGTATTCCGATGGGGGAGCGCAAAAATGTCTTTCGGCGCTTCTATCGCGTTGAATCCAGTCGCACAGAGCATCCGGGGCATGGACTTGGTTTGAGTCTGGTGCAGGCTATTGCACAGTACCACCATGGCAGTGTGGAACTGGCCAGCAATAATCCCGGACTGCAGGTCAGGGTGACACTGCCATAGGACTGCAATGCCGGGGCGCTTGCCTGCCTGCGTTTACTCTGTCAGCGAAATATGGTCGGTGGAGGGGACTGCACCGTGTTCCCGGCTGCGGTATTGCTCCTCCAGCAGTGCGGTCCCGGGGGGCAGTATGGCCAGTGCGGAGAGATCCAGCTGCAAGGCCGGTGGTTCGGGTGCGGCGCAGTCGCTGAAGTCGGTGCCAGGTGCTGACAGGGCCAGGCCATCGATCACCGGCGATAGCGGCGCGGTAAATCTGGGAAGATTGGGGATGGTGTCGCCCGCGTCTGCCCATGCTCAGGTGGCGGGTATCCGGCGCCGCAGGGGGAGGCGGGGCTTCTTCCGACAAGCGCTTGGCAGCGGTATCCATCGCCAGGCCAGAGGTGTCTACCTCACGGATGACAGGTGCAGGCCCGTTCCTCCTCTCGTAACACCTCGGTTCCCGCTGGAGCGAGCGCTATGCCTCCCGGCTCAGGTGTCGCTGCCTGGTTTAATGCTTGCGACGCTGCTCCTGAGGCGCCAGAGCTATAGAGGCTGGCATCGGGAGCAGCTGCCAGTGCCGCAATTTTTTCTGCCGCCGTCATGGTCCGGGCGGGCGCGGTCTTCGGTGGTGACGGCCTCACTATCGGTGAGCTTCACGATCGGTATCGCACCGGCACGCTCCATGGCCTCCTTATACTGCAGGGCCGTCGCCTTGTCGCAATCGCGTTTGATTAACTGGGCTTTACCGCTGAACAGTTTATCCAGGGTCGCTTGATCTGCATTGAACACTTTGGCCAGTTTGTCGCGGACGCTGGACCGATCATAGCCTTCCAGCACCTGACCGGCGAAATATACGTTGTAGCGCTCTTCCATTGGGCGGCCTCCTCACATTTCATGTTCCAGTATAGCCTCTTACCAGCTTCGGGGTCTTGTGGGCCGTGATCTCAACCGCCCTGCGCCTGGCGTTCCAGCTCGATCTTCAGGCTCTCGGTCAAACGCAATTGTCGCGCCAGTTCATCCAGATAGGCGCGCTCCATGAAACTGGTATCGTCGACCATCAGCAAGCTGGCCAGGTACATTTCGGCCGCAAGTTCGGGCGAAGCGGCGGCTCTCGCCACTTCTGCCGGGTCGAGTGGGCGACGCAGTTCATCTTCAAACCACTGGCGCATCACGGGGTCGCTCTCCAGTCGCGACAACTCCGCTTCAACCAGGCCCCGTTCGCGCTCGTCCATGTGGCCGTCGGCCTTGGCTGCTGCGATCATGGCTTTGAGCATGCCGCGGCTGTGCTCTTCGATTTCGGGAGAAGACAACAGGTTTACCGTGCGCAACGAGGGCGAGGACGACACACTCGTATTCAGGCCCTGTTGCCTGAGCCTGTTGCGCCTGCCAGTTGCTGAAAGCTCGAAACGCCATTAGCCCCAGTGCTGCTACACCGCCGTATTGCAGTGCTTTGCCGCCAATGCGACGGCCGCCCTTGCTCCCTAGCAACAGGCCCAGCGCTCCCCCGCGACGGCACCCGTGCCAAACTTGCCCAATCCCGAATCGGGCAGGGTTGCCCCCGCCGTTTTATTGTTGCCAGTATTGTTATCAAGCATGGACAGGCCAGACTTCAGCAGTTGTTCCAACATGGATTGTGCACTCATATTTCAGATCTCTCCTGACATTTTTGGATTGTGAGTATCATAGATGGCAAGAGTAACTGAAAGTTCGCCGCCCGACATCATCCCTGGCGTTTCTATTAAATTTTGTCCCGGTGAGTCTATGAGATACCACTGTGGATATCTGACCATCGACGGTGGGTTCTGCTAACATGGTGCTCTCGTTACCGTGACACTATCTATGAGCGACCGCGTCCCCACCCGATTCGTACGAACCTTGCTACGCATGGTGGGGGACAGGGGTTATGATTTCAGCGCCATTCTCATATGAAGCGGGACTGGATTTCAATCCTCTTGATGAGACTGATCTTGACTATCGCGGCGAGATCAGCGCCATGCAGTATTCACGCATTTATCAAAGCGTCCTCAGCCTGCTGCAGGATGAAACCTTCGGCACGACGCGCAGTGAACTGGTCGCCCCCGGCGCGTTTCGCATGATGTGCTATTGCATTATTTCCTGTCGCAATCTGGGCCAGGCGATTCAGCGCGCTGCTGAGTTTTATCGCACGTTTTTTGATGAGCGCAGTCAGTTATATGCCAATTTCAGTGACCAGTTTGCGCGCGTTGGTTATCGCACGCGTTTGCGTGAGGGGCACCCTCGCGTGGAAGCGGCAGATGCCTACGGATTGTCCATGTGGCATCGCTTTTTTGGCTGGTTGTGCGGACGGCCGATTGAGCTCAAACGCGTGGATTTTACCGGGGACACGCCGCAGCGCCTGGAGAAATATGAAAGCCTGTTCGGATGTCCCCTCTACTTCAACCAGGCCAATGATCTACTCTACTTCGACAGTGCGTGCCTGGCCTGGCCTGTGGTGCACACCGAGCACTCACTGCGCGAATTCCTGCGCACGGCTCCCTACCAGTTGTTGATGATGGAGAGCAGTCCGCAGGGCAATAATCTCTCTGCCCAGGTCAAAGCCATGATAGGACACGATTTTAGTGAGGGGTTTCCAGGGTTTGAAACTATCAGTAACGCCCTGAACATGTCGGCTCCAACCCTCCGGCGCAGGCTGAAACGTGAGGGTACGACTTTCCAGCAACTCAAGGACGAAGCACGCTGTGACGCTGCCAAGCTCTGTCTCGACCGGCCGGAGTTGTCGATTAACGAGGTTGCCCTGCAAATGGGGTTTACTGACCCCAGCGCGTTTCACCGATCTTTCAAGAAATGGACGCTGCAGACGCCGGGACAATTTCGTGCCACCCGGCGCGCGCGCAAAAGCTGAGCACTGGCGCTGTCCCCGCTGGTAGACCTTGGCTATAATCCACCCGCATCGATTTTTTGTCTTATCCCTGGCAGGTTTTTTTCATGACAGTGCAGCAGGAAATTGAACAGCGACTGCAGAGCAGGTTTTCCCCGGTGTTCCTGGACGTTGCCAATGAAAGTCACCAGCACAGCGTGCCACCCAACTCGGAAACCCATTTTCGGGTGGTGCTGGTCAGCACGGCTTTCGACGGCAGTTCCAGAGTGGCCCGACATCAGCAGGTCTATGCGGCGCTCGCCCCCCAATTGGAGGGGCCGGTGCATGCGCTGGCGCTGCATACTCTACTCGCCCGGCGAGTGGCAGCAACGCGAGGGCGACGCGCCGGTTTCACCCCCGTGCCTTGGCGGCAGTAAAGCCGAGGGTACCTGAGCCTCTGTTATGCAGACGGTCGTCGTTGCAGCGCTGTACAAGTTTGTCACCCTGGACGATTACCACGCCCTGCGTGAACCCCTGCTTGATGCTTGTGTCACAGCCGGTGTGCGCGGCACCCTCCTGCTCGCCAGCGAGGGCATCAATGGCACCATCGCCGGCAGCAGGGAGGGCATCGATCAGGTATTGACCTACCTGCGCAGTGATCCGCGCCTGGCCGACCTGGAGCACAAGGAATCGCGGGACGTCCAGATGCCTTTCTATCGCATGAAGGTCAAGCTGAAGAAAGAGATAGTCACGATGGGTATAGCGGGGGTTGATCCCAACCTGCGCGTGGGCACTTATGTCAGACCTTGTGACTGGAACGATCTTGTTAACGATCCCGAGGTATTACTCATCGATACCCGCAATGACTATGAGTGCGATATTGGTAGCTTCAGGGGTGCGGTTGATCCACGCACCAGGAGCTTCCGGGACTTCCCGGCGTTTGTGCGCGCCAATCTCGATCCGGGCGTGCATAAGAAAGTCGCGATGTTCTGTACAGGCGGGATTCGCTGTGAAAAAGCATCGGCGTTTATGCTCAATGAGGGGTTTGCGGAGGTTTATCACCTGCAGGGTGGGATTCTGAAATACCTCGAAGAGGTGCCGGCCAAGGAAAGTATCTGGGACGGCGAATGTTTCGTGTTCGATAACCGGGTAGCGGTGGACCACCAGTTGCAGAAGGGGCGCTACGACCAGTGTTATGGATGTCGCCATCCCATAACCGAGGAGGACAAACACTCCGGCAGGTATGAGGTGGGGGTGTGCTGTCCCCACTGCTACGATCACCTGACGCCTGACCAGAAGTTGCGCTTCAGGGAGCGCCAGAAGCAGGTTGAATTGGCAGCACTGCGCGGCGCACCACACGTCGGTGCGCCGCCGCCCGCGCGCCAGCAATCCGCGGCAACAGTACAACACTCAGGTAAAGGAATAGCCTATGGCACTGCTGCGGGATCGGGTCGTGGTGGTTACCGGGGCCAGTCGTGGAGCGGGCAAAGGGATTGCGCTGGCACTGGGCGCCACCGGTGCCACCGTCTATGTGACCGGGCGCACGCGCAATGAGGGTGATGCCCCGCTGCCCGGTACCGTACAGGCGACTGCGGCGGCGGTGACCGCTGCCGGGGGCAAGGGCATTCCCGTCTACTGTGATCACGCTGATGATGCCAGGGTGCGGCAGCTGTTTGAGCAGGTAGCCGATGAGCAGGGCCGCCTCGATATCCTGGTGAACAATGCCACCAGTTTGCATGATGCCCTGACCCGGAGCGGGCCTTTTTGGGAAAAGCCCCTGGCGCTCACCGAGCTGTGGGAGGTGGGTATGCGTTCCCATTACACGGCAGCCTGGCATGCGGCACCGCTGTTGCTGGCCAACGGCGAGGGTCTTATCGTCAATACCTCTTCCTTTGGCGGTCGTATCTACATGCATGGCCCCGCCTACGGTGCCGGAAAAGCGGCGGTGGACAAGATGTCGCACGATATGGCGATCGATTTTCGCCCGCACAATGTCGCAGTGGTCTCAATCTGGATGGGCCTGCTCCTGACGGAGCGCACCCTGCGGGTATTTGCTGCGGAACCCGATAAATACGCGGCTTTGGCCGCTACCGCCGAGACGCCGGAGTTTACCGGCCGCGTGATCGACGCGCTGGCCAGCGATCCGCGCTTGATGGATAAAAGCGGCAGGGTACTGATTGGCGCTGAGCTGGGACAGGAGTACGGTCTTACCGATACCAATGGCCGCATTCCCCCGTCTCATCGGGCCTTTTTTGGCGACACCACCACCTTCGGTGACGCGGTCGTGGAGTAGTATTGGTACCCCAAATGGAGGATGCGAACCTGGTCAGCGGTCGCCTACAGTTATACGGTGCCAGCGACGGCCACACCGCATGGCGCCCGTCATGATCGAACCACAATAATGAGACAGGTAATATTATGAGCGAATACGGATTAGACAGCCCACGCGCGCAGGAACTGATCAGCGCGGCAAGGGCCATGGGCCCTGCTCTGCAGGAGCGCCGGGCGCGCGCCAAGGCAGACGTCCGCGTGCCCGACGAAACCGTGGCAGAGTTTGCACAGGCCGGTTTCTTCAAGATTCTGCAGCCCGAACAGTGGGGTGGCTACGCCATGGATCCCCAGGTGTTTTATGCGGTTGGCCTGGAGATTGCCCGTTTCTGTCCTTCCAGTGCCTGGATTCTCGGGGTCATTGCCGTGCACAACTGGCAGCTGGCGGTGTTCGATGATCGGGCGGCGCAGGACGTGTGGGCGGATGACCCCTCCGTACTGATCTCGTCGTCTTACGCGCCCGTAGGCAAGGTAAAAGTCGTCGACGGCGGGTTCCGTCTCAGCGGACGCTGGAGTTTCTCCAGTGGTTCGGAGCACTGCAAATGGGTGTTTCTGGGCGCGGTAGTGCCGACGCCTGAAGCACCTTTCGATATGGCCAATTACCGTACCTTCCTGTTGCCGATCAGTGATTACGAGATCGTACACAACTGGGATGTGGTGGGTCTGCAGGGTACCGGCAGCCACGACATCGTGGTGGATAATGCGTTTGTACCGGAGCACCGTACCCATAAGGCCATGGACGGGTTTCTCTGTGACAATCCCGGGTAATGTGGTGAACAAGGCGCCGCTGTACCGCATGCCGTTTATGCAGGTATTTGTCCGTGCCGTGTGTACTGCCACGCTGGGTGCCTGTGAAGGCGCCCTGGATGCGTATATCGAAGTCGCCAGAACGCGCCAGGTGGGTCCGAACAAAATGAAGAATGATCCCTTCGCCCGCGTTATCGCCGCAGAGGTTAAGGCGTCGATCGAAGAAATGAAGCTGACCCTGATCCGCAATTTCGAAGCCATGATGGCCTGCTGTCGGGCCGGTGTGCCCATCCCTATCGAGGATAGGGTGCGCTATCGCTATGATTCAGCAGTGGTGGCTGATCGCTGTCTCGCGCTGTCCAGCAAAATGCTCAAGGCAGCGGGCAGTGGCGGGATACGTCTGGACAGTGAGTTGCTGGCCTTTCATCTGGATATTCTCGCCAGCCAGGCGCATGTGGCTAACCACTCCACGCCATTTGCCAGCAATCTGGGTGGCGTTGTCTTTGGTGAAGAGAATGCGGATTTTGCCCTCTGAGGTCTGACCCCGAGCAGGAGACAGTATGAAAATGAACGGACGTTTACCGGAGGCCAATTACGCGCAGTGCGCCAACGGCTATCGCATCCATTACCTGGACGAAGGGCAGGGCGAGGCTGTTGTGTTCCTGCACGGTTCGGGACCTGGCGCCAGTGGCTACAGCAATTTCAAGCGCAATTACCCGCATCTGGTCGAAGCGGGTTACCGCTGTATTATTCCGGACCATATTGGCTATGGTTTTTCGGACAAGCCCAATGATGTTGATCATCCGCTGTCCTTTTTTGTCGAGTGCATCAAGCAGACCCTGGATGTTGCCGGCGTACAGAAATGTACCCTGATCGGCAATTCGCTGGGCGGCGCCATCGCCCTGGGACTGGCACTGGAATATCCGCAACTGGTGGAAAAACTCATTCTTATGGCCCCGGGGGGTCTCAGTGAGCTTGCCGATTACCAGCAGATGCCAGGTATGCAGAAGGTATTCAAGGTATTCGGCTCAGGCGAGCCGGTTACCCCGGCGGTGATGAAGGATCTGTTTGCCACCGGTTTGATGCACGATCCGAAGTACGCCACCGATGAATTGGTGGAGGAGCGGATGCAGATCATGCAGATCATGAACGGACACGTCATGGCGACCATGCGGGTGCCGGTGCTGGTAGATCGACTGCACGAGTTGCAGTGTCCAGTGCTGGGCTTCTGGGGCATGGACGAGAAGATGATGCCGGAGAATGGCATTATGGCCATGGCTAAAAATATCAGGCACCTGCGGCTTATCCTTGTTACCGAGTGCGGGCACTGGGTAATGGTGGAGCACGAGGGGATGTTCAATCGTGCTTGCCTGGATTTTTTGCAGTACGGCTAAACCTGCTTCCCGGTCCTGGCGGCGTGGCCGCCCGCTCTTCGGCCTGAGAAAATACAATCGGCGATTGACAGCCCACTCACATAAGAGTGGGAGGCGACCCCCACTGCGGCGCGGCCAGCCGCGTACAGACCGGTTACTTTTCCCCCGTTGGTTGCCAGCACTTCGCCACTGGTTTCATCGACGCATAGTCCGCCCAGTGTGATGGACGGGTTTCTGACCATTCCATCAACCCGGCAGTCGAGCGCATACCAGGGACCCTGTTTCAATGCGGCCAGATACTGGGCGGGTTTGCCCATGGGGTCCGCCACGCCCCCTTCATGCAGCCCGTTGTACAGCGCGACAGTGTCGCGTAGAGCCGCCTCAGGTATGCCAGTTTGCGGGCCAATAGCGTTAATGTCGGCGCCTTTTTACGTGCAAGAAACAGGAATAGAAGCGCAGCGGCGGATTGGAACCACATGGCGCGGCGGGGTCCAATTTCGCGCAGGGCCTGTCGTGCAAGTGATGAATCGAGCAGCAGCCACGCCTTGCCATGAGCCTTATCCATGATTTTCTGCGCGAGTTGGGCGCCGTACAGCATCTCGTTGCAGATACGCTGTCCGTTGGCATCGACCAGTATGCCCCGAATGAATGACTGGGGCGGATTTACGAAGCGCCAGGCGCTCACGTTTTCCATTAATGCTGTTTTGGCGCCGACGCTTTGTCCCATCAGGATGCCGCTGCCATCATCTCCTATGGTGCCCAGAGGCATGCCCGGCAAACTCTCCGGCGCGTACTGCTGGACCATGGCGCGGTTATAAAAAAAGCCACCGGTGCTGATTATGACTGCGTTTCTGGCACGCAGGCGTAACACCTGCCCAAAGCTCTTTTCCAGTTTTTCCAGTAGCGCGCGCAGGCACCAGGTGATGACAGGGGCGTACATGGCGGCGTAACGGGAGTAAATAAGCAGCGCATACAACTGGCGATGCAGCCAGGTCGTCACCGAGCCGGCTGGCATTTTTGACAGTTGCAATCCAACAACATCGCCCTGTTCGTTACAAATCAGGCCCAGCGCACGGTGCTGGGTAAATATTTGGATGCCTTTACGTCGCGCCGCGTCTTGCAATGGCTGGAACAGTGCTGCGCCGGATACTCCCTTGCCATGCGCTCGATGACCACGAGGGGCTGGCTCGGCAGTATTGCTGTACGGCGGGAATGATTCGTTGCCCGAGTAGTAGAGATAGTAGTCGTTGGACGGATAAGAGGTTTTAAAAGGGCAAAGGCTAGGTTCAAAAGGTACGCCAAGCTGCATCAACCAATCGATGTTTGCCGCACTTTCGTCACAAAACATGCGCAGGGTTGCTGCGCTTACCACGTCGCCGGTCTCCTGCACCAGATAGTTGTACATATTGTCGGGCTTATCGATGACAGCAGCCCCGGCCTGTATGGCGGTGCCTCCACCTGCGTAGATTATGCCACCGCTGATCTTGGTAGAGCCGCCCCCATTGAAGCGCTCGATCACGGCTACGCTGGCACCATTGTCTTTTGCTTCTATGGCTGCACTGGCTCCGGCGCCACCGAATCCCACGACGGCTACATCCACAGTGATATCCCAGTGCTGACTTTGACTATGCTGCAGCGGCGCTTCGACGGTGGCCTGTCCCCCAGCCAACTCGCGGTACCATTTTTTAATGCGCTTGAACATAGTTTCGGCCTTTATGCAACTTCATGGTATCAAGTAATAAGCATAGGTCGTCATTGCCCTCGACGTTATGTTCCAGATCAAAAGATCTTGCGCTTGATCGGGCTGGGAAGTTAGTAGTGATCGGACAAATTATTGTACTGTATGCTATCCAAAAGGCGTGTAAAATTGCCGCCTTAATCATTGAGACATGCAGCCTGATGATGCAGCAAGACCGGATCAATACACTGGGGGATGAGTTGTATGAAGCCCTGCGCACCCAGTCAACGCTGGCTCCTCTGACAGAGCGAGAAACTGCTATCACCATCGAGGATGCCTACCACATCTCCCTGCGCATGCTGCACCGGCGCATGGAGCTGGACGGCGAGCGCATCGTGGGCAAGAAGATCGGCGTTACCAGTAAGCCCGTGCAGGAGATGCTGGGTGTATTCCAGCCGGATTTTGGCTTTTTGACGGATCGGATGGAATACCCGGACGGCGCCGCTATTACGATAGCTGGCAATATGATTCAGCCACGGGCCGAGGGCGAAATTGCCTTTCGACTAAAAAGTGATCTGGTCGGTCCGGGGATCACCGAGCAGGACGTACTCGATGCCACAGCCACTATCATGCCCTGTTTTGAAATCGTGGATTCGAGGATCGACAACTGGCGGATTAAAATCCAGGATACAGTTGCGGACAACGCATCCTGTGGCGTTTATGTACTGGGTAAAAACGAAGTAGATCCGCGGGATTTCGACCTGCCCAATTTGAAGATGACCATCTACAAGAATGGCGTGTTCAATGCAGAAGGATTGGGCAGTGCCGTGCAGGGCAATCCCCTGACCGCAGTGGCGTGGTTGGCCAATACACTCGGTGAATTTGGTATACCCTTCAAGGCAGGCGAGATCATTTTGTCGGGCTCGCTGGCGCCCTTGATTCCGGTGGTGGCGGGGGATGAGATGTCGTTGGTGATTGACGGGATTGGTGGTTGTAGTTGTCGGTTTGTTTAGCCTTGTGCCTTCGAGTCGGACTGCGAGATAAAGCTGTTCCCCTCAGGACACGCAGCAAACCCGTTCATAGGGGCTTGAGCTCGGCGTCCTGTCCCGGCTACCAGCGCGGCATTGAAGCGCATATATGAATACTTGGCAGCATCGTAGAAGAGAACCGATATGGGCAAAAAAGTAAAAGCAGCAATCATCGGCCCCGGCAATATCGGGACAGACCTGTTGATGAAGGCCATGCGCAGCGAGCTGATCGAGCCCGTGTGGATGGTCGGCGTGGTAGCCGATTCGCCGGGTCTGGCCAGGGCCGCAGAACTGGGACTCAAAACCACTGCAGAAGGTGTCGATGGCATGGTGCCCACAATGCGTGCTGACGGCGTACAGATTTGCTTCGACGCGACCTCGGCCTATGTGCATGCGGAAAATAGTCGCAAGGTCAATGCACAGGGCGCTGTGATGATCGACCTCACCCCGGCGGCAATCGGTCCGTTCTGCGTGCCGCCAGTCAATCTCGCGGAGGCGGTAGCCGCCAAGGCCATGAATGTGAACATGGTGACCTGTGGCGGGCAGGCGACCATTCCGATGGTGGCAGCCGTCAGTCGCGTACAGGCCGTGGCGTATGGCGAGATCGTAGCCACAGTCAGCAGCAAATCAGCAGGCCCGGGTACGCGCAAAAATATTGATGAGTTCACCCGTACTACCGCCAGTGGCATTGAAAAGGTGGGCGGTGCCAAAAGCGGCAAGGCAATTATTATCATCAATCCGGCAGAGCCCCCGCTCATCATGCGCGACACGATCCACTGCCTGACGGTTGATGAGCCCGACCAGGCGGCGATTACCCAATCTGTGCATGACATGATCGCCGAGGTGCAGAAGTATGTGCCAGGCTATATCCTGAAAAATGGGCCAGTGTTTGATGGCAAGCGTGTTTCCATTTATATGGAAGTCGAGGGCCTGGGTGATTTCCTGCCCAAATACGCCGGCAATCTGGACATCATGACGGCCGCAGGCCTGCGCACCGCAGAGATGTACGCCCAGGAGATCCTGGCCGGGACTTTTGTCCCCACAGCTGCCTGAATAGCGTCGATAGCCACTATCGATAAAGGCTATCGATGAACACTACGAGAGAGCAAGACAATGGACCTTAGCGGAAAGAAAATTACCCTCCACGATATGTGCCTGCGCGACGGCATGCACCCCAAGCAGCACCAGATCACCGTTGAGCAAATGGTCAGGATTGCCAAGGCCATGGACGAGGCGGGGATACCCCTGATAGAAGTTACCCACGGCGATGGTCTGGGCGGCGCCTCGGTCAACTATGGGTTTCCCGCTGCCAGTGATCAGGAGTACCTGACGGCGGTATGCAAGGAGATGAAGAAGACCCGGGTCTCGGCCCTGCTGCTGCCCGGTATCGGTACTGTGGATCACCTTAAAATGGCGGTCGATTGTGGCATTTCGACTATTCGGGTGGCGACACACTGCACCGAGGCGGACGTGTCAGAGCAGCATATTACGATGGCCGCCAAATATCCTGGCCTGGACACGGTAGGCTTCCTGATGATGGCGCATATGATAGAGGCGGAACCACTGGTGCAGCAGCTGAAGATGATGGAGGACTTCGGCGCCAATTGTGTCTACATCACAGACTCAGCGGGTTATATGCTGCCGGACCATGTGACCGAACGGGTAGCCCTGGCCCGTGCCGAGCTGCGGCCCGAGACGGAACTGGGTTTTCACGGCCACCACAATATGGCCATGGGTATCGCCAATTCGCTGGCGGCTGTGGCAGGCGGGCGCGAATCGTATTGATGGTTCGCTGGCCGGATTGGGCGCCGGTGCGGGGAATACACCGCTGGAAGTGTTTATCGCGGTGTGTGACCGTATGGGTGTTGAGACAGGCGTGGACCTGTTCAAGGCGATGGACATTGCCGAAGACCTGATCGTGCCGATGATGGATCATGTGGTACGCATCGATCGAGATGCACTGACACTCGGTTATGCCGGCGTCTACTCGTCCTTCCTGTTGTTTGCCAAACGCAGTGCCGAGAAGTACGGCTTGTCCAGCCGCGATATATTGGTGGAACTCGGGCGGCGCAGGACGGTTGGCGGCCAGGAGGACATGATCGAGGACCTCGCCCTGGATATGGCGAAAGCGCGCGGCGTCATCTAGCCGCAGCCTGTAAGGCCAGTGGCTGCGAATACCCCTGTTACTTTATCTGCCATCCTGTGCCGGTATTAATATATTCACCGGAAGGCGTTTTCTCGATTGCCTTGAGCCCCGCGCGCACTTCCACAGCCTGCAGGCTGATGC
>CAWJQO010000026.1:0-76552 GCA_963844975.1 uncultured Gammaproteobacteria bacterium
GTTTTGGATTCCGCTTTCGATCTTGCGATTTGGGCGCGATACTCCTCATCCCTTTTTGCTTCCTCTACGGCTTTTTCTTCCAGCAGCTCATCCAACATGGACTCCGCCTGCCTCACTTCGGGATGGCGACTCGTGTATTTGACCTGCAGTTTATTAAGATTATCTCGTACAGCGGCTACCTGCTTGTCCAATTCCGTCAGTCTCATTATGGGGTTGACTCTCGGTGCCTTCGCTGCCTTCTTTGGAATTATTGTGTGGCGCTTCCGGAATAAAAAGGGGATCGTACAGAGGATCTTCTCCTTCAACTTGTCGCAGCAGTTCAATCTCCCTATTCTGCTCCTCCTTGAGCATCAGACGTGCCTGAGCAAGCTTTGCCCTCTCGTTAGTGAGGTTTTTGTAATAATCCCCTGCGCTGCCAAATGAACGGAAATGTTCCTGCTTGTAATTTGCTATGAGATTCTGCGACTCGATCAGGCGCGCTTCATCTTCTTTTATCTGCGCATCCACAAATTCCAGGGAGCCAGACGAATCTTCACGCTTACCACTTAAAGAACTCTCAATAAAGACCGTAATCAGTGCCTGTGCAATGCGCCTCGCTGTCTCTCTATCGGGATCTTGCACACTAATAGAGTAAAGAGACCTGTCTATCTGCCCTCCCGAAAGGCTGATTGCTTGCATCAGATCCGACAGCATCTTGTCCCTTTCTTCCGAGGTGGTCACCTGCAGATCAAGGTCTGTCATACGCATCAGTTTTTCGAGGTTTGGGCGGCTCAAAAGTGTGCGACTCAACAGGCCAATGCGATCCACACTTTCAGGCTGAATAGTCAGGCCCGCCATCAGCGGCTCCAATAGGCTGTTGGTGTCCACATAGACTCGGGCACTGGCCACATAGGATTCAGGCAATTGCCATACCCATATCCAGCCAGCGATGGAAATCACCCAAGCGATAGCAAGCGCCAGCCAGCGATGGCGCCAGACACCCCATACATACGAGAATACCTGTGCAAGAATTTCCTGCATCCGTTCCTTCCCCTTACGCCACTCTCATTGCCGGATCAGAACCAGGATTCGGAAATAATCAAAATATCACCCGGCATTACGGACAGGTTTGCCGTAATATCCCCGTCCCTGACCAGATCATCCAGGCGCACGCTATAAGTCACCTGCTGGCCATCAACCATGCGCACCAATACAGAATTGTTACCATCTGCGTAATCAGTGAGGCCACCGGCTGCAATCATAAGGTCAAGCAGCGTCATGAATTTCGTGTAGGTTATGCGCTTGGGCGTGGTAGCCTCACCCATCACCCTGACCGATTGATCCGGCACGCCGACGAAACCACTGACAGTCACGCTGACCACAGGCGCACGAACATAATCGGAATAGGCAACTTCGATATCACGAGCCAACTGTGTTGATGTCTTGCCGCTCGCCTGAATATCTTCCACGAGGTGCGTAGTAAGTTTGCCGTCAGGGCGTATCGTAGCAGACGTACTCAGCTCCTCGTTACCCCACACGAATATGCTGACCGCATCACCCGGGCCCAAAACATAGTCGTAATCGACATCAATACTCCGTTGCGATTCCGGCACAGGCGGGTAAGGATTGGAATAAAAAGGATTGGAACTGCAACCGGCACAAAGGACAAACAGCAGGACTGCGATTCCCGCAGCGAATTCTTCGGAGTGACGGGAACAACATTGAACCGTGCATAATTATTCTCAATCATCTATACCTCCATTGGGTAAACAGACACCCGTTTTAATCGCCCGATTTTATCACGCAGCTAATGGAGAAATCAGCTACCGGACAAACATTGTGAACAACGTCACATGGATACTTTGATTCCCGCAGGCCCGCTTTTTCACAGCGGCCACCAATCCCGGTGTGATGCCAACAATCTTAATGAGAAAAATCAGTAGCGAGTATCAGAAGCACAATAGAGCCCGGGACGAGCGCTCGCCACCATCTGAGTCGTGGACTACCGGAGTTGTCCCCCTCCGGCGTCGGCGACGCTCTCCCCGCCGCCAGAATTTACGCTCACGGAATTTGGCAGCCGCTGCCAGATCGGCAGGTGCGCTGTCGCCGCTCTGCTCATCCACGAGCTGCGCCTCACGAGGAGCACTGGAAACTTCGGAGCCAAATGAATAACTAGCTGGAGCCGGCTGTGGAGCATTCGTTACGTTGGAAGTGTTTTTTTTTTGCTCGACAGCGCCCTCAGCCAAGTCCCTGTCCGCGAAAGACTCAGTGTTGACGGGGCGCAGGTGGACCTCTGACCGCTCCTGTGCCGTTGCTACTGCAGGAACTGGCACCCATTCTGTCTCTCCGCTAACCTCGAAATCATCGGGCGAAAATCCCGTTCCTGCAGCCAGATGCTCGGCCTGAAGTTCACTGATAACGACGCGCACATCCTCTACATCAATGGCATGACGCTGCTCTACACTGCCCAACAAGAACAGGCGGCTACAAATAAGATTGATCCGCCGGGGAACCCCTTCGCTAAACTTGTGTATCAGCGGAAAAATAGCCCTGTCTATCGCGGGGTCACCTTGCCATCCAACCACTTGCAGTCGATGTATCACATAGGCTTCGGTCTCGTCTGCCTGCAACCCCTCGATGTGGCTTGCCGCCACTATGCGCTGGTGTACCTGCTCCATTTCAGGGGAGAGAATCAAATCGCGCAGTTGGGGCTGCCCCAGCAGGAAAATCTGTAACAGGGGTTGGCCGCCGATCTGGATATTCGTAAGTAGGCGCAACTCTTCCATGGCCGAGGAAGTAAGATCCTGTGCTTCATCGACGATCAGCAGTGCCCGTCGGCCTTCCCGATGCCATCGGTAAACAAGACGGTCAGGCGCTGCAACAGTTCGGCCTTATCGATCCTTGCTGAGCCGATACCGAAACTATAGCCCACAGTTTTCAACAGATCATCAGCCTGCAGCTGCGTACAGACGAGGTTGGCGGTAAATATTTCATCCCTTGGCAGGCTCTCAACCAATTCGCCAATCAGGGTTGTCTTGCCTGTACCGGGCCTACCGGTAATCATCACAAACCCTTCCGCCCGCCTGAAGGCATAGACCATATAGGCCCGCGCCTTCGCATAGCCTTTGTGCTCAAAGCAGAACTTGTGATCAGGACTGAGCCGGAACGGTTCAGCCTTTAGTTTGTAAAAGACTTCGTACATCCAGAAATACCACCTAAATCGCTTTGTCAGCTTCACAGACTTCAATATCCTTTGCAAGGCACATTACAGTTACCGAAATGGGCTTTTTTGTCATAAACTGGCCAAGCCGCTCCAGAATGCGCTCAAGAAGCTCGATTCCCGCGCGCCTGGGGCGCAGACTACTCGGAGTAAAATATGTACAAAAATCTTGCCTTGGCTGGTTCGATCGCAGGGATTTTGGGTGCATTGATCTGCTTTATCGCTGGATTGGCCCGTATCGCGGGGTTTTATTATCTGGCGGGATACCAATCCACTACCTTATTCAATGTGGGCGTGGGGATGATGGTGTTCGCATGCATGGTAAAGCTGGATTCACTGTCGACCCAGCGCAGGGAGTAGCGAGATAACCTACCGGGACAGCGTTAGCTGTCCGCTCCTGTGCAACCTACGCTATAGCCGGATGAGCTAGACTTAACTCACTGTCTTTGATTCACATAAATTAGTTATCGCTATAAATATTGCCTGTCGTCTATTCTCAGCCCCTTCTGGAGCATGTGGTGTGCAGCGCCTGGCAGACGCCATCCAGGCAAGTGCACATCGTAGTCATGTGATGGTAAAGTTTGCGGTGTCAGTTAGCTTTAAAGATGATACGTTGACCATGCACCAGCTGACGATAGTTTAGATAGCGCCACTTTGGGAGAAAACGTGGGTAGTTTCATGGACAACAAGGGCGATGAAAACACAGCGGGGAGCGCATCGGTAACATCCGGCCAGCCGCAGGACCCCCATCGACGCCACTTCTCCCGCAATGCACTCGCCGGCAGTGCGGTGCTGCTGTCTCTGGGAAATCGGTCGGCCTGGGGCCAGACTGTCGACTGCATGTCACTGACAACCATAAACTCTTTTAACCCAACGACAGGAATGTTTGCCTCAGCGCCAGCTGGCAGACCAGATCATAACGAAAACCTTGCCGCTGAAATACACCGCCTTTCACAACCGCCTGACTACCTGGGCACGGATGGAAACTACTCTACCTGCCAGGACCCAGACTCCCTCGATGGAATTTGCCTCGTTAAGGGTGATTGCCCGCCCTGATTGCTTGCGCAAGGTAATTACTGTGACTATGAAGTGGCGAATTGACTCCATGGGCCGATTTTATGACCCAGCTGAGGACACAGTAGTGTATTTTGATTCACACAGCGGAGACACCCATCTTATTAGCGACTTTGCTGCGTATGTCATGCAGCAACTTGACGATCAACCCCTAACCACCGAGGAGTTGGTGAATAAGATTTCACCTGCTATCGAGTCGAGTAATATCCCGGAGTTGACGATGGCTGTATCGGGCGTACTTGAGGAATTGGTCGCCCTCGATATCCTGAAGCGAGAATAAATGCGGCTTCTCCGTCACCTGGCAACGGACGATTTCAGACAACGACTGGCGCGCGGGGAGTTGCCTATACGTGTAGGCCCTTACATCTACAACGTCCAAAGTAATTTGCCAACGGTTGCTGCGGGCGTTGCTACACTATACGGAGATTTCCGGATCGCTGACCCCGGAGAGTTTGTAGACTATAACGTCGCTATCGTGCACAGCGGGCTCCTGCAGCGCATTCGAGGCAAGGCTAAATTTCTTTTTGATAAAAAGAGCCCGTTTGACACCATACCGGCCGGGCAAGCCTACGCTTTTCTGGAATGGGGCATGAACTGGTGTGTCTCCGTGCACAATAACGAATATCTCAAATTACATGCTGCGGCAGTCTCCCGGGGCGACAGGGCCATCATCATGCCCGGCATACCAGGAGCCGGCAAAAGTACTCTCTGCGCCGCACTGGGCTTGAGCGGCTGGCGAATTCTATCCGATGAGCACGCCATGATCCGGCCTAATACCACTCAGATTATTCCCCTGTGTCGCCCGGTAAGCTTGAAAAATGAGAGCATTGAGGTGATCAAGTCCTTCTCATCGGATGCAATATTTGGCCCTGTCAGCAAAGAGACTCATAAGGGTGTCGTGGCGCATATGAAGGCAGATCTACAAGCAGACAGCCATGATACTAAACACTTGCAGGCCAGAGCGATGGTTTTTCCAAGATATGCCAGGGACGAACCCCAACGGCTTAGTCCGCGACGACGGACCGATAGCTTTATCCTGGCCGCTTACCATTCGTTCAATTACAGCCTGCTCTGTGAAGCGGGCTTTGAGGCGATGAAAACCCTGATCGAAAATATCGACTGCTTTGATCTGGTCTATCACGATCTGGACTGGGCGGTTAATGCAGTGAACGACCTGCCTGACCGGCAGTCCGGCTTATGAGCTTTCTACTACAGCAAATATTGCTCGAGCCCCGCCTCGCCCTGGAGCTGAACAATGACCAACTAAACCAATTACTCTCCCAGGCGCGCAGTGCCAGACTACTGGCATCCCTCGCTCACCAACTGCAAAATGAGGCGGTCGACTCCCAACTTTCCACAACTGTCAGTCGCCATTTGAAGTCGGCGATACTGATCCATGACAAACAGAAAAGGGATCTTGCCTACGATAGCGAAAAAATAAAACTGGTTCTCGATTCTATCAGTGAGAGACTCGTGTTGCTAAAGGGCGCGGCCTATATGCTCGCAGAACTCCCGGTAGGCCGTGGGCGCCTCATCACCGACATCGATATCCTCGTTCCGCAACAGCGTATCGACGAGGTAGAAAAGGCCTTCAACAAATTCGGCTGGAACAGCGGTTATGTTAATAATTACAATGAACGCTACTATCGAAAATGGAGTCATGAGATTCCACCGCTTACCAATAGAAAACGCGGAACAACACTGGATGTGCATCACAATGTTCTGCCGCCAACCGCCGGGCCCAACGTCAATGCAAGTCTGTTCTTTGATAGGCTGATCGAAGTTAAGCCAGGTATTTTCACACTCTCCTGGCAAGACATGGTAATTCACAGTGCGACCCATCTCTTCCACGAGGGTGAATTCCATCACGGACTGCGAGACCTGTGGGATTTGGATCGTATGTTGCGGGATTTCCCTGGCCGGGACCCACAATTCTGGGAGGGATTAGTATCCA
Organism: uncultured Gammaproteobacteria bacterium; assembly: GCA_963844975.1. Taxonomy (GTDB): domain Bacteria; phylum Pseudomonadota; class Gammaproteobacteria; order Pseudomonadales; family Halieaceae; genus Marimicrobium. The sequence continues at coordinate 6,228 of CAWJQO010000026.1, forward strand.
GGGCGCGGGAACTTGAGCTGCAGGTATCTCTTTTCCATGGTCTGACCTATGCGCAACAGCTATTCGGAACGCCTCTGCCCGAGGGTATTGTCGAAGATACTGGTAACTGGTCGACGTCGTTGCGCAAACCAGTCATGGACTTCCTGTTTTTGCGGGCATTTCGTCCGGATCATCCACAGTGCAAGTTGCCGTATACCGATTTGGCGCTCAGCATACTGTATGTGCGGTCTCACTTGCTGCGTATGCCGCTATACTTGCTGCTACCCCACCTGGCCAGAAAAGCATGGATGAGGCTGTTCGAGGATGACGGCCATTCACGTGAAAGTCCGAAGAACAAGGAATTGTAGACGCCCGCCCTATTTCGCGGTCGGCGTCATAATCGCCACACGTTCAGATTGGCCTCTTTCATCTCCGCCCTATCCAAAACAGACTTGATATCTATCAAGGTCGCGCCTTCATCCATCATCGCGCCATATTCAGCGACACTCAATTGCAAGTACTGCACATGCGGAACAGCCAAAATGACGGCCTGACAATTCCTCAAATCCTGCAATGCACACAGTTCAATGCCATACTCCGCTTGCGCCTCTGCTGGATTTGCCAGGGGATCGTGCACCAGCACTTCACAGCAGTACTCCCGCAACTCATCGATAATGTCCACCACTTTGGAGTTGCGCAGATCAGGACAGTTTTCCTTGAAGGTCAGGCCCAGCACTGCCACTTTTGCGCCACTCACCCGGTGCCCTTGCTCCACCAGGCGCTTGACGGTTTGCTCCGCCACAAACTTGCCCATATTGTCATTAGTCTTGCGCCCCGCGAGAATAACCTGGGGATGGTGCCCCACTGCCTCTGCCTTGTACGTCAGGTAATAGGGATCAACTCCGATGCAATGACCTCCAACCAGACCAGGCCTAAATGGGAGAAAATTCCATTTGGTGCCCGCGGCCTCCAGCACATCGAGAGTATCAATATCCAATCGGTTGAAAATCAGCGCCAGTTCGTTCATGAGTGCGATATTGAGATCGCGCTGTGTATTTTCAATGACCTTAGCTGCCTCGGCGACTTTGATGCTCGCCGCCCGGTGCGTACCGGCCTTGACTACCTCACCATAAAGCATGGCAACTTTTTCGAGCGTTTCCGGCGTATCGCCAGAGACGACTTTGGTGATCGTCTCCAGTCGATGCTCCTTGTCACCCGGGTTTATGCGCTCCGGGGAATAACCGACGTAGAATCCATCCAAAGGTACCCTGCGCCGTTCTGCCTGCCCACGGCAATCCGGAAGCCTTCTCGAGTATCGGCACACAAACTTCTTCCGTGCAACCGGGGTAAACCGTCGATTCAAAAATCACCGTAGTGCCCGGTCGCAGATGTGCACCCACCGCGCGACACGCGCCTTCCAGCGGCGCAAGATCAGGTCGTCGCGCCTGGTCGATGGGCGTGGGAACAACCACGATTATAATCTGCGCTGCGGACAGTTTACTGGCATCGCTGGTGAATTCGAGCATACTCGCCTGGGCCAATTGCTGCGGCTCGACTTCACCGCTGGGATCTCTACCGGCCCTGTAATGGGCGAGTTTCTCCTCATTCAGATCCAGACCGATGGTTCGGCGCAAGCGACCAAAAGCCACCGCTAGCGGCAGTCCGACATACCCCAGTCCCACAATTGCTACAGTGTCCAATGTTTCCATTACCTATAAACCCTTATCTCTGATATCCTCCAAAAACCACTCGCTGGTAACTGCCAGCCCCTGATTGGCATAGCGCAGCACCGGTAACCAACCACCTGGATGAGCCGCTGCAAAAGCCGCAGCTCTACGTGCATCGTAGGGAGACATAGACAATGAATAGTACCTTCCAACCGTGCACAAATGAGTGCGCCATTTATTATGTGCAGCGCATCCCACTTCCATTCTGATGGCATTTACACTAATGATGCGTGAGTATAGTGTTTCTCGTCGTGGCATCGCCATCGCGGAACGTGACCTGGCACACGATTTAGTGAGTTAGTACTTGGAGGCTCAACCCAACATACTCAGCAACATTGGCTTGTACAGCTACAGTACAGCCCTGCTCGCCTATATCATGTTGACAATCCTGGCGCTTATTACCAGGCGCAACAATCCACTGGGTGGCGCCGTTCTGGCGGCGAGTGGCCTCATCTGCGCTGTGGGCCGCAATAGTTACGCTGTCAACCGTGTTGGCAGAACCTCTGGTGATGCTCATCCAGCTGACCGAGGTAACTCGTAACGCTGCCTGGATTTTCGTGTTGCTAAAACTCATTGGCCTTCGATTACAGGGCACAAATCACATACTGGCATCCAACAGCTGGATACCCTGGTTTGGCTTCGGCAGTCACCCTGATTCTCGTGGCCCTGCTGGGTGCTGAAACGCTGGCGGGGCTACTGACTTCTGGCTACGATTTTCACTCGTATGCGAGCTTCAGTGTCCTGCTCGCCATGCCTATCGTGGGCTTACTGCTGCTGGAACAATTTTTCCGCAACAGTAACGAAGCGGAACTCTGGCCTACCAAGCACCTGTGCCTGGGTCTGGGCATAATTTATTCTTACGACTTTTTTATGTACGCCGAAGCGCTGCTGTTTCGCCAGTTGGATCAGGATTTGTGGCAAGCACGAGGGCTTGTTAGCGCGATGGCTGCAATCCTGATTGCCGTTAGCATCAGTCGTACTGAGCGCAGCGAAACGCCCGATAGCAGACAAGGTATTCACCTTTCGCGGCATTTCGCCTTTCAATCACTCACGTTAATGGCTTCAGGTATATACCTGATCACCATGGCCCTGGCGGCCTACTTCATTCGTTATCTGGGTGGGAGCTGGGGTGGGGTATTGCAGATCGTGTTTTTGTGCGCCGCTGGCCTGACCTTGATAGTGTTGCTATTTTCCGGACAAATTCGCGCCCGCACCCGGGTGTGGCTCAGTAAAAATTTCTTCAGCTACAAATATGATTACCGCCTCGAGTGGTTGCAATTCACACAGATGCTGGCAAGCGGCGGCAATGATATTCCGGAAAATATCATCCGCGCTGTGGCCAATCTTGCCAAGAGCCCAGCAGGGATTCTTTGGAGCAGAGCTGAGGACGTGAGATTCAATATTGTGGCCCATTGGGAAATGCCGTCTCCCGCCACGGATATCGATCTGCGCGAACTGTCCCAGTGGCTGCAAACACACGGGTGGATAATTGATATACGAGAGTGGCGCAGTGCGCCGGACGTGTATCGAAATCTCCAGTTACCCAAAGCATTGACTGCCATTTCTCGAGCCTGGTTAATTATCCCCCTGTTATTCGGCGATCGCCTGCAGGGCATCCTGTTACTTCGCGAATCCGACCTGCTGCGCGACCTCAATTGGGAGGATCGGGACCTTCTAAAGCTGGCAGGCAAGCAGGCCGGCAGCCACCTGGCCCAGTTCCAGGCGGACCAGGCGCTGATCGAGTCGCGCCAGTTCGAAGCCTTCAACCGCCTCTCCGCCTATGTTATTCACGATCTGAAGAATATTCTCGCGCAACTCTCCTTGATTGTCTCCAATGCGCAAAAGCACAAAAACAATCCTGAGTTTATTGACGATATGGTCGATACCGTTAGCAATTCTGTGAATCGCATGACAAGCTTGATGATACAGTTGCGCAGCGGCACGAGGCAAACAGAGCAGTCGGAAGTTGAACTGGCAGAATTGCTCAAAATCGTGTTGGCAGAATGCAGACTTCGAACACCCATCCCCGAGCTCATTCTGGTGGACGGCAAGTTTACGCTAATATGTGACCGGGAACGCCTGCAAACCGTATTCGAACACCTGGTACAAAATGCACAGGAAGCAACCGGCAAGGGCGGGCATGTAACTGTCCGTCTGTTGAGTAGCAATGGCTCTGCAGTAGTGGAAATCGAAGACAACGGCATTGGCATGGACGAGCATTTCGTCCAGCACCGGCTCTTCAAGCCCTTCGATTCCACCAAAGGCCTCACCGGTATGGGTATAGGCGCGTTTGAAAGTCGCGAATTCATTCGCAGTCTGGGAGGAAATATAAACGTACAAAGTACACCGGGGCGAGGTTCTGTATTTCGCGTACGCATACCCTGCGTGGAGGAGTCGGGCATTGGGCATACCAACAGACCACTCAAGGGCAATATCCAGTGAAGAGACGCCAAAAAACACCTGCTGGTGGTAGAGGATGACGAGGGACTGCAAAGCCAATTGCGCTGGGCATTTGACGGCTTCGAGGTGACAGTCGCCGGTGACCGCACCGAGGCCATTAGCCAACTGCGCCGCATTCAGCCTGGAGTCGTATTACTGGACCTGGGTCTTCCCCCGGACCCAGGGGGCGTTACCGAAGGGCTGGCCACATTGAGTGAGATTTTATCACTGACCCCCGCAACCAAAGTCATTATTGTTACTGGTGATGACGACCGAGCCAACGCGGTAAAGGCTATCGCGCTTGGAGCTTATGACTTTCACCAGAAACCGGCAGACCCGGAACTGCTGGCCCTGCTGGTACAGCGCGCCTACCACGTGTATGAGCTGGAGCTTGAAAATTACAGGCTACAGCAACATGAGCAAACCATGCCTCTCAAGGGCATTATCACAGCTAGCCCGCAGATGCTCAAACTCTGCCGCACCATCGAAAAAATCGCTCCTTCGGACATTACTACACTACTGCTGGGAGCAAGCGGAACTGGTAAGGAACTCTGCGCCCGGGCGCTGCACGAGTTAAGCCCGCGCGCCCATAAACCAATGGTGGTCATCAATTGTGCAGCCATACCTGCGAACCTGCTGGAAAGCGAACTGTTCGGCTACGAAAAGGGCGCGTTTACCGGCGCGGCCAAGCAGACCCCGGGGAAAATTGAGTACGCCGACGGGGGAACGCTGTTCCTCGACGAAATAGGCGACCTGCCAATGGAACTGCAGGCCAAACTTTTGCGCTTCCTGCAGGAACGAGTCGTTGAACGAATAGGGGGGCGCAAGGTTATACCTGTGGATGTGCGAATCCTGTGTGCCACGCACCAAAATCTGCAAGACTTGATCGCAAAGGGCTTGTTCCGCGAGGACTTATTCTACCGAATCAGTGATATGGTACTGGAGATACCGCCGCTCAAGGAGCGCGAGGGAGATATTCTCGTACTGGCCAAATCTTTCCTGGCCCGGTGGAGCAAGGAATATAATAGTTCGCCACTGGACTTTTCCCCACAAGCCATCGCAGCCATGGAAGCCTATGACTGGCCAGGTAACGTGCGTGAACTGGAAAGCCGCATAAAACGAGGAGTCATCATGGCTGAGGGTAACCAGATCAGCCCGGATGATCTGGAGTTGGGAGACGCCACAATACCGGGGATCGCCGCAATGGAGCCCTTGCCGCTAAACCTGAAAGCAGTCAGGGAAGAGGCTGAACGCAGAGCGATAATTCGGGCCATGAGTGCAAGTAACCAGAATATAACCGACGCAGCCAATGCACTGGGAATTACCAGGCCTACTCTTTACAGCTTGCTGGAAAAATTGGGGCTGAGAACATGAGCGTGACCGTAGCATGCGAGCTTTAAATCCACGATATTGCACCCATAAAACTATTTCAGCTGTTTGAGAAACGTTTCAGCCTCCGCTCTACTTGAAAATATTGCGTGCTTCGCAAGCAGTGAGTTCAGCGCATCGATTGCGCCATTCGTGTCACCTTCGGCCGCCCTGACCTGAGCCTCATGAAAGCTCATTTCCGGATTCTCGGGAGCGAGAGCACGAGCGCGATCAATCGATCTCCTCGCTTCTATAAAGTTGTTGTTTTTCATCTGCGCCATCGCCAAAGTATCAAGTATGGAGCCTGAATCCGGAGACAATCTGTTAGCTTTATCGGCAAGGTCCAGCGCCTGCCGTGGATCGTCTTCGAGCAAATGCCATGCAAGATTATTTAATGCCATGACGTGCTCCGGATTCAGCTGCAGGATCTCACGGTACTGATAAACGACTTCACCCACTTGATTATTGCTGCCATATATTTCTGCCAATTTCTCTCGCGCCTTTACATCATTGGCATGATCCTTAACCCAGCGTTGCAGCTGTGCAATAGCGCCACTGACATTACCATCCGACTGATGCTGTGCGGCAAGCGCTATCACATTACTGGTTGTTGGCTCCTGTGCAAACACAGTCTCCAACAACTGCAGCGCAGATTTATTATCGCCACTTCTTTGCGCGGACGCGACTTGCAAGCTTCATAACATCAAGGTTATCCGGTGCCGACTGTCACTTAGCTCATTCAAGCTGCTTCTCGAATGTATCAAGCCGGTTCGACAGCAGTGCCAATCGCGCCAGTGCAATCCTGGCGTAAAAGTGATTGGGATCCAACTCCACCGTCCGCTCAAGCGCAGCAGATACGTTCTCCAGGTCGCCCAGTCCCGCATAAGCCTTGGATTTCATATAGTGATACTGGCTTACATCCGGGCGATCTTGAGCAACTTTTCGAGAGTCACCAGCGCCTGATTATATCGGCTTACTGCCAACTCAAAGGCTGCCACGGTCAACAATGCATCCGGATGTTCCTTTTGTTCCTCTGTGAGTTCATCAAGCAACGGCATGACTTTTTCCAACTGACCTTTGGCCATGTAGTATCTCGCCTTGACCAAACGCGGCTCCATGGCTCTCGGATACGCCGCCAATGTACTCTGCAGGCTATCCAGCATTTCCTGTTCCTTACCCTCGACAGCATAGGAAGCAGCAACTTTTAGCCGAGTCTGCATATGATCGGGATAGTGCTCCAGCACCTGCTTGTAATAATTGCGTGCTGCTTCATAATCACCATCCGACAGTGCAATATCCGCCAGGCTGCTGCCCGCGCCAGGGTCGCCCGGCCTAAGTTCCAGTGCTTTGTTAAACGCGGCCATGGCCTTCTGACGTTCTCCGCTCGCGAGGTACGCGCGTCCCAACAGGTAGTAGGATGTTGCGCTGCTAGGATTACGCTCCTGATACTCCCGCGCAGCCTGAATCGCCCCTGCCAGATTCACCTGGCGCAGATAATTCAACACAATCAGGACATCTGCCTGTTCGTAACCGGGATATTTTGCCAAAATGTCGCGCAGCGCTTGCATCCCCGGTTCATCAGACCCCGCTTGAAGCAGGATCGCCCCGAGTCGTGCCCTTGCTTCTATCGAGTCAGGTTGTAGTGCAGCAACCTTGGCCAATAACTCGACTCCTTCTGCACCCTTGCCTTGTGCCAGCATGGCGCTCGCGAGGAGATTGAGTGCCTCTGTATCATCAGGGCGTGCAGCGACCACCGGTAGCAACAGTTTTTCTGCTTTTCTGTAAGCCTTTTGCCCTAGCTCAAGTTTCGCAGCCAGTTTAGCTCCCGCTATACTGCCGGGCACCAAGCCAAGGAACTTGTAAGCATTGCTCAAGGCCTGCGCCACCAGACCCTGCTCCAGATCAATTGTCGCCAGATAATACCGTGTTTGAGGATAGTTATCGGAGTACTCGGAGGCCTGAAAAAAGGCTTTTCTGGCCGGATCGAATTGTTTATTTTGCAGATAAACCAGGCCATTGGCGAATTGCACGCCGGGGTGGTCACGCGCCAGGGGATAAGCAGTCACCACTGCTGACCAGATCCTTTTGAGCACTCTGGAAATTTCCCAGATAGATGCTCATCAAGGCCCGATTCAGCAGCGCGTTAAAATTGTCACCTGAGAACTCGATAACTTTGGTGTAAGCAATCTCCGCTTCTTTTGGCCGCCGTTGCGCACTTTCAATGTCTCCCAGCAGATTCCACGCAGGGGCATACTCCGGGAACTTGGCAATAACTTCATTCAATCGGCTACGGGCTTCGTCAAGGGCCGCATGCTCCATCGAAAGCCGCGCCGCTGCTACCTCGGCATAGGGCGAGTGCGGTTCGTTCTGCAATGCGGCATCCATGATCTCCGCCGCCACTACCGGATTTTCCCGGTAAATCATGGACAGCCCCTTCGCCGCCTGCACCACAGAGCGACTCTCCGGGTCGAGGCCATCGAGGGCAAGAGCATCGAGCCTGTCGAACTCGCCCAAACTCAACAGTACTTTAGCCAGCATAGGAACAATGACAGTTGCATCTTCCCCCGTTGACAGCGCTCGCGATAGTTCCTTGTCTGCATCTTCATATGATCCCGCTTCGAAATAGAGCTTTCCCAGAAGAGAGCTTGCACGCGAGTTATTCACGTCTTTCTTCAGCGCATTTTTCAGCTCCACAATGGCCGAGGCTGGGTCAGACTGTTCGAGAAATGTCTTTGCTTTAGTGAGATGATCTTCACTGGTCAGGTCATAGCCACACGCCAAAAGCATAGCGCAAAAAAGCAGGACGGATAGGCCACGTAAAAATCGGTTCATTTTTTACTTCAATTATCTCGACGAATGAGGTCATGCAATAACAGTGTTCAATCAGGCAATCGCTGACAGAAAGGATACCATCATCGCAAAATAGTTCGGTTCTGCTGAAAATTTTAGCTTTCCGCCAGCGCCGCAATTACTCTTTGAATTGTTTCAATTTTTCAAGGAGGTGCGCCAGAAATCCATCTATACATAAATGCAATGTTAGCAGAACCTGCTCAAAGCCAGCCAGACTACCAAAATAGGGATCAGGAATGTCATCGATCTGATCCCTCACAGCCCAGGAACCCAGACACGAAATTCGATCTCTATGCGATGCCGGACAGTATTCGAGCAACCAGTGATAAATTCCGCTGATCCATAGCGAGAATGTAATCGAAGCGCAGGAAATCATCCACAATGACCTGTCTGGCCCGAGATTTGCGCAAAACGATACCCTCACGAGCACACACCAGCTGCGCCCTACTATCGACAGTATGGCCAAGTAGTGCCGCAGTACCAGCTGACTCCACGCTTACCTTGCGGCGCAAACCACGCAGTTTCAGCTCCTTGCGCAGCAGTGCCTCAGCCATCGGAGATCGGCATATATTGGCAGTACACACCATGAGAATTGTAACGGAAGGCTTGCTGAAAATGCTCATAGGTGAACCCGCATGGCACTGCGCCAGTATAAATTTCCCACTTGCGCCCGACCAGACCACAGCCGATCTGCACCGCCATCTACTGACCTGGAAGTAAGCAAGAGTAGCCAAATTGCACCATCAATCAACAAACCAGAACTACCGCCCTTAGGGGCAAGGAACCTGCGTTAACAATTGCATTCATCCACAGATCAAGTCGACTGCTATTGTACCCGGCAGATGTTCATCGCACATTCTGCGCCTTAACCTTGCATTTTATGGGCTACACTACCACTCTTTTGCCGATGAGCCGCAGCTAATTGATTTCATTGCAATGCCAGATCTGATACACCAATTTATCGTACACAGTGCCCAGGTCACACCGGATGCACCCGCCCTGCTTTTCAAGGAACAGTCCTTCAGTTACGCACAGTTGCAATATGAGGTCGATGCGGCAGCCAACGCATTGGTGGGGCTGGGCATCGGTCCGGGCGAACGGGTTGCGGTGTATCTGCCGAAACAACCTGAAACGGTGTTCAGCCTCTTTGGCGCGGCATCAGCCGGGGCCTGCTTCGTGCCGATCAACCCGCTGCTTAAACCACGTCAGCTGGCCTATATCCTGCCGCACTGCGACGTTAGGGTGTTGATTACCTCTGTCCCGCGCCTGGAGACACTGCTGCCAGTGTTGGCAACCTGCACCGACCTTCACACCATCATCCTGGTGGAGGACCAGATACCCCAGAGCGCGCGAGCACTGCCACAGAAGCTGCTGAGCTACGCTGAATTTTGTAGGTTGCCAAGTGGTGGGGCGATGCCACACCGCCGCATTGACACTGACATGACCGCCATTCTTTATACGTCTGGCAGTACCGGCAACCCCAAGGGTGTGGTGCTGTCCCATCGCAACATGGTGGCGGGAGCGCGCAGTGTGGCCAGTTACCTGGGCAACTGCCCTGCTGACCGAATTCTCGCGGTATTACCGCTCAGCTTCGACGCAGGACTCAGCCAGCTAACCACGGCATTTTCAGTGGGCGCATGCGTCGTGTTGATGGACTATCTCCTGCCCCGCGACGTTGTCCGGGCGGTAGCGCGCTACGAGGGTCACTGGCCTGGCGGGGGTTCCGTCCCTGTGGAACCAACTCAAGGCACTGGACTGGCCTGAACAGGCCGTGCAGTCGCTGCGCTATATCACCAATACGGGTGGCGCCATGCCGGTATCCACCACCCGTGCCTTGCAGCAGATTCTCCCGCACACCCTTATCTTCCTGATGTATGGGCTTACCGAATCGTTTCGCTCGACCTATCTGCCTCCGGACCAGTTGAATATCCGTCCCGAATCAATGGGTAAAGCGATTCCCAATGTCCAAATCCTGGTGATTAATGAAGATGGGCAAGAGTGCGCTCCCAACGAGCCCGGTGAACTGGTCCATCGCGGCGCGCTGGTAAGTCTGGGCTACTGGAATGACCCGGAGAAAACAGCGGAACGTTTCAAGCCCTGCCCCGCACTACCCCCGGAAATTCCCACCACCGAACTGGCCGTCTGGTCTGGTGACCAGGTGATGAAGGATGCGGAGGGCTACTTGTACTTCATCGGCCGGAAAGACGAAATGATCAAAACATCCGGCTATCGGGTAAGTCCCACCGAGGTAGAGGAAATCGCCTACGCCTCAGGCAAGGTCGCCGGTGCGGCGGCACTGGGACTGCCCCACGCCGCTCTGGGCCAGGCCATACTGCTGGTGGTAACGCCGGGGCCAGACGCTGTCGTGGACACTGCCCTGGAAGAATCAGTGCTAGCTCATTGTCGCAGGGAGCTACCCAATTTCATGGTCCCCACCGCAATCATCGCGCGCAGTAACCTGCCACACAACCAGAATGGCAAAATTGACCGGCGCATGCTGGCGGACGAGTATAAAAATATGTTCCAGAACGAGTCAGCATGAGCAACGCTGGGGGTCCGGACGAGCTCCATTGAACCAGTGATCCTACTTCCGGGGAGCAAGTCCGATCCCTATGTAATCTGGGTGCTCATCACCGATAAGCCTTTCACCCCCGCAGCACGGCGGCCATGCCAGTTGTAACGACACGATGAGAGCGTAAGCGACCTGGTTCACAGATCTGGTAGTTTGTCGGAACAGTTCGTTTAAACACATGTTTCCTAAACTATAGTTTAAAATTTTCGTGGGTAAGTATGAAATTTTGCGAGTAATAGCGTATAAATAGCATGCCTCCAGGCCATTGAATCAGGCGGCACGGCATCAAATAATAAAACTTAGGCTTGTCGCCTAATAGTTGGCGAGCTAACTCTATTTACGCCCGGCAAAGCATACGGTTAGAGCAGTATAACGGAAGGCACTAATGGCTACGGTCAGTGTATTCAACCACCATGTTCATAGATCGTTCTATTGGCTTGCTCTGGTAGATACGTCTCTGTTTGTAATGGCCTTATATGCCGGCACGTACATTTACAGCTTCGTTGAGTTAGCGCCCGGCACTTCTCACGGGTACATGCAGGAGCTACCAAGCCGCGCCCTGATATTCGCGCTGATAACCACAGTCTGTCTATTCGCCATGGGGCTCTACGAGCCACGCATGCGCGAGGGCAGATCGGGGGTATTGGTGCGCACCCTCGGTGGTTTTGCCTTGGCGAGCGCAGTTACAGTGGTTATATTCTTCCTCCTACCGGATTTCCAAGTGTGGCGCGGTGTACTTTTATACACGGTTCTTCTGTCTTTCAGCGCCAACCTGATCAGTCGACTGACTTTCAGCAACGTGACTGATATGGACCAATTCAAAAGTCGGCTGCTTGTCTACGGTTCCGGCTCGGCGGCCTCTACCATTACCAGTTCCATGCGACGCAAAACAGATCGGCAGGGTTTTACCATCGTGGGCTTTGTCAGGGTCGATGGCGAAGAGCCCAAAGTAACGGGTGAGCGAATCATCAACTTACGTCAGCCACTGGCTGAATATGCCAGACAAACGGAAATCGACCAGATTGTTGTCGCGCTGGACAACAGACGGGATCAGACACCCACGGATGAGTTATTCAAATGTCGTCTGCAAGGTGTCAAGGTATTGAATCTGGTGAATTTTTTTGAACGGGAGGCAGGCAAAATACTGGTGGACTTTGCAACTCCTGGCTGGATGACCCTTACCGAAGACCTGCGCAGCAATACTTCAACCAGTTTTACTAAACGCGGTTTCGACATTTGCGCGAGCCTCTTGCTGTTGATGGCGACCTGGCCTCTGATGCTGATAACAGCTCTGGCCATTTGGTTTGAGGATGGACTCAAGGAACCTATTTTTTTCAGTCAGGAGCGCGTGGGTCTGGGCGGCAAAGCCTTTAGAGTACTCAAGTTTCGCAGCATGAGCGTGGATGCCGAAGGCGATGGCAAAGCGCGCTGGGCTACGGTTAATGACAGCCGTATTACCAGGGTTGGCGCATTCATCCGCCGCACACGAATAGACGAATTACCACAGATATTCAATGTTTTGTCGGGCGAGATGGCCTTTATCGGTCCGCGTCCGGAACGACCCGAGTTTGTGAAGCAGCTGACCGAGCAAATTCCGTACTATAACTCCAGGCATGCCGTAAAGCCCGGCATCACCGGTTGGGCACAGCTGTGTTATCCCTACGGCGCCTCCGAAGAGGACGCCCGCCAGAAACTGCAATTCGATCTCTACTATGTGAAAAACCAGAGCCTGTTTCTGGACTTCATGATTACCCTCAGTACCGTCGAAGTTGTACTTTTCGGAAAGGGCTGCCCGCTAACCCAAATGTGTCAGAAAATTATACACTTCCAGGTTGTAGGCGCTTCCTGGCGGCGTTAACATGCTGCAAGCAATTGTATAATAAGCATTTACAAAATCGGCGCGGATTTTGCTTGTCAGAGCGTGAATTGCTTTTTTACTGGCTAGGGGATTGTAACAATCATGGATGTAGTACTGGTCACCCTCGGCATAATGGGCTTCGGCGCTATAGCGATATCGACCTACGTATTCCTTGTGGCGGCCCGTAACTATGTCTCCGACGATAACAGACCCTCTCGGGGAGATTCGTCAGAGCCTGCCCCGCCACATCAACTGGTTGCGCGCAAACCCACCGATCGCCGGAGCGGCAGGTCAGTCACCTTTCCTCTTGCTGTGAATGGTATTCTGATCGCCAGTGATCGGCGCACTCTTGCCGATCGGCGAATGATGATCTGAATCAGTCAGCCAACGAGTGGCCCAGGGTCTCTTGTATTGCTGCAATTTGTACCATTGCACCGCTGAACTAACTCATGCTACTTTTCACGCAAGTGCTTGTTTTCAACTGAAAAAGCATTATGGTGGAGATCGCTGTCTCGAAGTAAAAATTACCGATAGACGAGCCACTAGACGCTGTATCCAGGAACTGAGGTGTTAATGGGTGGCATCATTCGGGGCCAGGGGCGCAGTGTGCAGTTCCGAGACTGAGACCCAGAATCTATGACTATTGCGGGCAAGATCAATGCGTTAGTCCTTTCCATATCCATTGCGGCAGGTTGCATGCTAACGGCGACCGCGGTGCAACGGGAGTACTCCCTCGCCCGTGAACGCCTGATTCAGCAATCCAAAGACAGTGTACAGAGCCAACCACAGTTACAGGTTGCTATTTATCTGCAGGACCAGCCCGAGCTACTGGCCGCGCTGCAGGGCTTCATCAATTCTTCACCGACGATCCTTTACGCCATTGTTCGCGATGCCGAGGGCAATGCCCTGAGCCGCCTGCAGCAACCCAATACCCCAGAGTACCAACTGGCGCCTTTTGACCAGATTCGTGGCAACACGTCTGTAGTCGAAGTGGGCATGACTACTCACCGTGAGTTTGCCACGACAGATATGCAGCAGCCGGTCATACCTATAGTTGGAGACATAATATGGGACTTAACGATTCCTGTGTTTTCAGTTATCAATCCGCTGCAGAAAAATATCAGTCGCAGCGAGTTCGGTGCCGCACTGGCCAACTCACGTACAGCGAGCAGTCTGCACGTCATCGGCTATGTACACCTCGGGATCAGCCGCACCATGCTGCTGCTGGAAATTCTCCCCTCCCTGGGAATAGTGGTGGGTATGGCGCTGACTTTTATACTCCTGTGTGGGATTTTCAGCAGGTACATGACGCGCAGGATTACAGCGCCGTTTTCCATCATAAAGGGCATGGCGGGTGACATTGCATCAGGTAACGCCGTGACGTCCCGGGGCCTCGAAAGCAGCGGCGAATTCAGGGAAATCGTGGTCCTGCTCAACAGCATCATCGGTGGCCTCAATACCTACAAAACCCGGATGGACGTAGATCACCAATTACTGAGCATGAAGGTAGAGGAGCGCACCTCGCAGTTATCCCGGCGCAATGAGGAATTGAACCGGGCGGTAAAAGAGGTCACGGAAACAAAGAATCGCCTGCGGCAATTGGCGTATTACGACAGCCTGACCACACTACCCAACCGGCGCCTGTTCACAGAACAACTTGACCTGCTGCTCCGATTGGCCAAGCGCAACAAGGAAATGCTATCGCTGTTATTTGTGGACATGGACAACTTCAAACGCATCAATGACTCCCTGGGCCACAGTGCGGGTGACTTATTGCTGCGCGAGGTGGCAAAGCGCCTTGTCCGCTGCGTAAGGGACAGCGACCTGGTTGCCCACTATGTGGAGCCGAACTCACGAATAGATGTCTCCCGGCTGGGTGGCGATGAATTTACCGTGGTTCTCAACCAACTGGATAGCCCTGAATCGGCTGGCATAGTCGCCACGTCGCCTGATCGACATGCTGGCCCAGCCAATGACCATTGAGGGGCACGAACTGGTGATTACACCGAGTATAGGCATCGCTATTGCACCTGATGATGCTGACACCGTAGAAGGACTGCTCAAGGCAGCCGACAAAGCCCTGTACCACTGCAAGACCTCGGGCAAAAACAAATTTATGTACTACAGCAGTAGCATGGAGGCTGCCGACGTTGACCGATTGGCTCTGGAAACCGACCTGCGCAAGGCGATGGAACGTAAGGAACTGGTACTACACTACCAGCCGCAGGTAGACACACTGACCGGCGCGGTGGTAGGTGCTGAGGCCCTGATGCGCTGGCAGCATCCGGAACGGGGCCTGATTCCCCCGTTCAAGTTCATTCCACTGGCCGAAGAGATGGGCTTGATCGGTGCCCTGGGAGAATGGGGCGTAGAAGAGGCCTGTCGCCAGATGGTGGAACTGCAAGCATTGGGCCTGGAGCTGCCAAAGGTGTCGGTGAACGTCTCCGCCCTGCAATTCAACCCGGCGTTTATCGGGCGGGTATCTGAAGTATTGACCAAGACGGGGCTGCGCCCCATGCGGCTGCAGCTGGAACTCACCGAGGGTATTATGTTGGACGACACGGAGGCTACCATCCGCGCCCTGTCCCATCTGAAAGACCTGGGTGTGCGGCTTTCCATCGATGATTTTGGTACCGGCTACTCTTCTCTGAGCTATCTCAGTCGATTCCCGCTGGACGAACTCAAGATAGATCGAAGTTTTGTCATTGATTTTGACAAGAGCGAAAACGATGCCAGCCTGGTAATCGCCATTATTGCTATGGCCAAGAGCATGCGATTGCATCTGGTAGCCGAAGGAGTGGAAACCCATGAGCAATACCATTTCCTGAGGAATAACGGTGCCAGTGTCATTCAGGGATATCTATTTAGCAAACCTGTTCCCTTACATGAATTGAAGCGCCTGCTGGTGCCCGGCCACTTCAAAGACCAACTCCGGCAGATCAACTCAGCATCTATTCTGTGAGGCCTCCTTTGTTACCTTAGAGAGTGAAGATGGTGTAAACACACGAGGCCGACATCAGCGCATTAGGAGCTAGCTGGATGTCGTTACCCTCATACTTCGCGCAGGACTCCACCACTTATAGCTACGAGCCGGCGAATTCTCCGGCCTGATGCAGGTGGTGGGGTATACTGCTGTGCCATGAGCCATCGCCCAGCACATCCTACAATCAGTCTTCGGCTACGCGTCCTTCCGCGAGCCACAGGACGCGATAATCCAGACCGTCATCGACGGTGGTGATGCCCTTGTACTGATGCCGACAGGCGGCGGCAAATCCCTCTGCTACCAGATTCCGGCACTGGCCCGGGCCGGCTGCGGGGTCGTCATTTCACCGCTAATTGCCCTGATGCAGGACCAGGTCAGCGCGATGCGGCAAATCGGGGTGCGGGCGAGCTTTTTGAATTCGACGCTGGACCCTGTGGCAGCGCGGGCAGTGGAAGATGAACTGCTGTCTGGCGCTCTTGACCTGCTGTATATCGCCCCCGAGCGACTAACCCAGGAGCGTTGCCTGGCTATGCTGGAACGGGCGTCTATAGCACTGTTTGCCATTGATGAGGCCCATTGTGTATCCCAATGGGGTCATGATTTTCGCGCCGACTATCTGAAGCTGAACCTCTTGCAGGAGCATTTCCCCAAAGTCCCACGTATTGCTCTCACTGCCACAGCAGACGCTCGTACGCGCGCCGAGATCATCCTGCGCCTGAACCTCGATGGCGCCCGACAGTTTATCGCTGGCTTTGACCGTCCCAACATCCGCTATCGCATCACGCTCAAACACAATCCGAAAGCCCAGCTGCTGCGTTTTCTACAGGAGGAACACGCGCAGCACGCCGGCATTGTCTACTGTCTGTCGCGCAATAAGACCGAAGAAGTCGCTGCCTGGCTGCAGGGTCAGGGTTTCAACGCGCTACCCTACCACGCCGGCCTGCCCTCCGCCTTACGTGCCCATCACCAGGAGCGTTTTCTGCGCGAGGACGGCGTCATTATCGTTGCTACCATCGCCTTCGGCATGGGTATCGATAAACCGGATGTGCGCTTTGTCGCGCATCTGGATATGCCGAAAACGGTAGAGTCCTATTACCAGGAGACAGGGCGTGCCGGTCGTGATGGCGAACCTTCCGACGCATGGATGATTTATGGCCTGCAGGATGTCATCAAGCTGCGCCAGATGATGTCCTCTTCTGACGGCAATGAGGAACATAAGCGAGCAGAGCAACATCGCTTGAACGCCATGCTGGGCCTGTGCGAAATCACCACCTGCCGCCGTGAAAGCCTGCTGAACTACTTTGGCGAATCCCTGCCCCAGCCCTGCGGAAACTGCGACACCTGTCTGGAGCCCGTGGATACCTGGGATGGTACCGAGGCGGCGCGCAAGGCACTGAGCGCAGTTTATCGCACTGGCCAGCGCTTCGGAGTCAATCACCTGATTGACGTGCTGCGCGGTGCGGATAACGACAAGGTGTTCCAGTTTGGCCACCAACATCTGCCGACCTATGCTGTGGGCAAGGAGATGGACAACAAGCAATGGCGCTCGGTATTCCGGCAATTGGTCGCCGGAGGCCACCTCAGCGTGGATCTGGCGCAATTTGGTGCGCTGCGCCTGGAAGAGAAATGTCGCCCACTGTTGCGCGGCGAACAAGGCATCCGGTTGCGCCGTGACATCGGCAGCAAGACCGCACGGCAGCAAACAAAAACAACACTATCCGGCGATATTGACATCTCACTGTGGGAAGCACTGCGAGAGTGCAGGCGGACATTGGCCGAAGCACAAGGTGTTCCGCCCTATGTCATTTTTCACGATAGTAGCCTGAAAGAAATGTGTACAGCCCTACCGCGCAACTTACTGCAGTTCGGACGGATCACTGGCGTGGGCGAGCGTAAACTGGACAAGTATGGCGAGGCCTTTTTACAGGTAATTGATCGGTATCGCCTTGACGTCCGTGCGCATACAGCTACCCTTGCCAAAACCCCATAGCGACCTGCAAACACCCCTATGGCGGATTGACCTGCTGCGGCGAACCGCGTAATTTCAACGCCTCATTATTTATAAGGCTACGACTGTGAGCAAGAAAATACCCCGTTCCAACGAAGACGATTACAGTCTGGACATCATACGAGAACGTCAGGATTTTATCGAAGCGAACACGCAGGCCAAACTGGATCACACCAGGACAATTTTCATTCGACCCCGCAGTAATGTCGGGCAACATCGAGAACATGTTCGGGGTGGCCCAGGTTCCGATCGGCCTCGCGGGTCCGCTGCTGGTCAATGGTGAGCATGCCAGGGGCGAGTTCTATGTACCCATGGCCACCGTCGAGGGCACCATGCTGGCCAGCTACAACCGGGGTATGCGCGTAATCAGGGAAAGTGGTGGCGTGATCACTACCGTGTCCGGCGAGGCCATGCAGCGCGCACCAGTATTTGTCTTCCCAAGTGCCAGGGAAGCACGGGATTTCGGCCTCTGGCTTGATGAGAACTTTGCACGCATCAAGGCAGTAGCGGAATCCACCACTTCAGTGGGCAAATTGAACGAAATTGAACACTATCATGCCCACAATATGGTTTTCTCCCGCTTCAACTACAGCACAGGAGATGCTGCCGGACAGAACATGACCAGCAGGGCGACCTTCGTCGCTTGTGAATGGATTAACAAGGAATTCAAGTCATTGTCGCACTACCTGCTGTCGGGAAATTTCGATACCGAAAAGAAAACCTCCTCCGTCAACCTGCTCAAGGGACGCGGCAGGCGAGTCACCGCAGAGATCACGATTCCGCGCGACGTTATGATAAACAACCTGCGAATTTCGCCACAGCAAATGCACTATGGCCAGGGCATCAGCACCCTGAGTGCCTTTTTGAGCAACTCATCCAACAACGCCGCCCATCCTGCCAACGGTCTCGCTGCTCTGTACCTGGCGACCGGGCAGGACATTGCCAATATCGGCGAGTCCAACCAGTGCACCACCTATAACAAGGTGACGCGTGAGGGGGATTACTACTTCTCGATAACTTTACCGGCGCTGATCCTGGCGACCTACGGCGGCGGCACAGCCCTGCCGACCCAGCGCGAATGCCTGCAAATCATGGATTGCTTTGGCCCCGGCAAGGCTCTCAAACTGGCAGAGATTGCCGCAGGGCTGGTACTGGCTGGGGAACTCTCGCTGGGCGCAGCCGCCAAGATCGACCAGAAGACGCGAACCAATGAGTGGGTAGATGCCCATGAACGACTGGGGCGCAATCGCTAGCGTCCCGGCACTGCCGCGCCATATCGAAATAAATGAGTCTATGAGCCTGAAGATTTCAAACCAGGTCAGCATTCCACTGGCAGCAGATCCAGCTACAGGCCATTCGCGCCCAGGGCGCGGGGGGCCAGAACGTTAACAAGGTCTCCTCAGCCGTGCACCTGCGCTTCGATATCGAAGCATCCTCTCTGCCGGACAGCTACAAGGAAAGCCTGCGAAAACTCCGTGACCAGCGCATTACCAGCGAAGGGATCATTGTCCTGAAGGCACAGCGTTTTCGCAGCCAGGAAAAAAATCGCGAGGATGCGCTGGACCGTCTGCGTGAGTTGTTACAAGCAGCAGGGGCAACACGCAAACGACGCAAACCCACCAAACCCAGCCGCAGCAGCCAGAAAAAGCGGGTGGATAGCAAAACAAAACGCGGCCAACTCAAATCCCAGCGCGCCAGGGTAGAAGTCTGAAACTCTGCAATCGCACATTAAACGGAGCCCGGTCATGAGTGTAAACAATAGTGCGATCCAACAAGGCCATCGTCACGCGCTTCTTCGAAGCCCTGAACAAGGGTGATGTTGATTTCATCGTCGATACCTACGCCGCGGACGGTTGCTGTGCAAACCATGGGCAAAACACTGATATCCGGTATATTTTCGCGGGAGCAGATTGCCGCGTCCGCCGGCGGCATATTCGATGTCTTTCCCGAGGGACTTGACGTTTACAGCACTGAGCATGGTGGGCGAAGGGGACAAGGTTGCCGTGGAAGCGACCAGTGAGGGGAAACACATTTCCGGACAGATCTACGCTAACGAATACCACTTCCTGTTTGAATTTCGCGAGGGCAAATTGCTCAGGTTAAAAGAGTACATGGATACCGAGCGCGTCACCGATGTGCTCTGCGGTGGTCAGCGTCCGCCATCTGGCACTGGAAAATAGAAACGTCCATCAAGCCAATATTCGGAGAGATTATCATGCAGCGTCGCGATTTATTGAAGGGAGTGGCCCTGAGTGGCCTGGTCGGTGGACTGCTGGCGTCAGACCGTGGCGACAGTAGCTCAGGATACAGTTGCGCAGAACAAGGCTGACAGCGCGGCCGCGAAGGCGCTGGCAGAACTGCAACAGGCCCTTGACCAGCTGGAGATCGCGTTCGCCAGTCCCGAGTGGAAATTGCGTACGCCGCAGGATTTTGCCGAGGCACGACGTGTGCTGCTGCACACCCTTTTGCATGGGCTGGAGTGCTGGCTGGAGGCGGACCCGGCCAGACCGTTCTTCACGCCTTTTATCCATCAGCACAAAAAATTGCTGGGCGATAATCCCGATGCACGCTATTACTCCGCCGTGATAGATGACCAGCACAGTTATCGTATTCGCGGCAATCTGGCCGGGGCCACCTACACCAGCTTCACTATAGAGCTGGGCGCCGGAACGGACGGCGCTGGCATTGGCTCCACCTTGAACGACACCCAGTTCAAAGCAGACGAAAACGGTGATTACGAAATCATTGTCAGTGCGGAGAAAGTCGCGGGCAACTGGATGCCGATGAGCAAAGGCGCCAGCAGCATCACCACGCGCCACTACTACGAGCGCAAGCAGAGCATCAACAATGACCGCCTGCACCATATCCCGGTGGATATAAGTAATCTGCAGAAAGTACCGCCGCGACGCATCACCCAATGACGAGGACATCGCGGCAGGAATTCGCCGTGTCACGAATTTTGTTAAAGGCAATGTCTTCCCGATGACCAGCGAGAACAGTCCGCCCTGGGTGTCGCGCACGCCCAATCAGTTTAACCCGCCCAAAAAAGACGCTACCCATGACGAAGATCACCTATGCCGCCCGCGACAACGTCTACAGCATGGCGCCATTTGTGTTGGGCCCGGACCAGGCACTGCTGATCCGGGGCCGCTTTCCCACGTGCCGATTCTCCAACGTGGTATTGTTCAATCGCTTCCTGCAGACCCTGGACTACGAGGAGCGCAGCATCTCACTGAACCGGGCGCAGACCGTGCTGCAAGAGGATGGCAGTTTTGAAATGATTGTGGCGCACCGGGATCCGGGTCGCCCCAACTGGCTGGATACTGAAGGGCGTCCCTACGGCATCATGTTCTGGCGTTTTCAACTACCGGAAGGAGACATCCCACCGCTGGAAACCGAGGTGATTACGCTGTCGTGAGTTGGTCCTGCCTCCGCTTGCGGGCAACCCTCCTCCGAGGCCTCGATCAGCCAGGTCAGGGCATTCTCGATTAATAGTACAACCTGCGACTGCTCGAAAGCTTCCGCCTTGTGGCCCATGGCGGTGTAAACACTGCGACCTTCCCCGATACAATTAATCCACACCACCGGGTGATCACCCATGTGCAGGTCACGTTCTTTACCCATAAACTTCTGCACCGGGGAATAGGAATCTTCATCGAGGGTGGCGAGAATGGTGAAGCCCTCTGCTCGTGGACTCTTTTCCCAGGAGTACCATTCCTCTTCGTGCTGCCAGATATCCGGCAAACCACGCAGGACCGGATGATCGTGGTTTTCCAGCACTACGGTGGCGCGCTGGAACTGGGGGTTCATGGGATGGGCGGTGAAGGTTGCCCCGATCAGATTGTCCCGGTACCACTGCCATGCCAGGTGCGAATCATCGCCCGCCGAGTGAATACCCAGCCAACCACCGCCGCTCTGTAGCCAGGACTGGAACACCCGCTCTTGTGCTTCGTTGAGCACATCTCCCGATGCATTGAGGAATACCACTGCAGCGAAACGCGCCAGGTCCGACTCGTTGAACACTGCGCCGTTTTCCGTATGGAATACTCCCCACTGGTGGCGCGCAGCAATGGACTGCAGGGCTTTTACGCCTCCGGCAATACCCTCCTCGTGCCGAAAACTGTTGGTCTTGCTAAAGACCAGAATAGCGGGAGAACCCAGGTCTGCAGGAATGGCAGGTGCCACGGTATCGTGTTGATGGGAGGGAAAAACCAGATTCCAGGCACCCACTTTCCAGATGGTTGCCAGG
This sequence comes from uncultured Gammaproteobacteria bacterium, assembly GCA_963844975.1. GTDB lineage: Bacteria > Pseudomonadota > Gammaproteobacteria > Pseudomonadales > Halieaceae > Marimicrobium. The sequence continues at coordinate 28,261 of CAWJQO010000026.1, forward strand.
CCCACACCAACGGCCACCATGGCCAGCAACAGCACCATCCTCAGTATTCTGAACAGCAAACCCCTACGCCTGGCCATTGTGCCCTACACCTCCGAGTTTTCGATGAGGACACATTAATACCATACGACGTGGCTATTGTGCACCGTCCAGGCGGCCATGGCTATTTTGCGCCGTCGAACCAGTCGTCGAACCCCAGCACTGTCGACGGCCCTATATGCATCTGCTCCAGCACGCCGTGGCCCACCCGGTTGCCACAGGTGGCTTTGACAATCTGCTGGATATGCAGATTCTCCAGGGCCAGCGGGTCCAGGTCACTGTCCTTCCAGCTCTCGCCCGCGATGGCCAGCTCCCCTTGCCACTTGCCATGCCCCCATTGGGGGTGCTGGTAGCCCAGGCCTTTCATGCGGTGCACCAGCACGGGCTCCAGATGCACTTCCATGCTCTCGCCCGACTTGTCATGCATGGTCACGATCGCAGCAGCGGGCCCGCCGGGTACCCGGAATCATCGTGAGCTGGTGCTCTACCTTGCCCTGCCACACGCGGGCATTGGGATCGACGGTACCGGGTATGGCCTCCATACTCGGATAGTGGGGTAAAAAGGCCTGGTCCGTTATGCCACTGATGGCCAGCGCCATCCTCAAACCAACCGGCCAGACTGCACTCGTTCTCCCAGTGAATAGGCATCCAGTTGAAATGAATGGCCTGATACTCAGCCAGCGGCGCACCGCCGGTATAGGCGTCTCCTACCGGGCGTATACCCCAGGAGCGATCCTTGAGGCCAAAGGTGGTACGCCCATCGACCTTGAGTTCCCGGCCGTCGTAGCGAATCCAGCCGGACCAGAAGCCAAACTGGTCCAGTCGGGTGGCGTCCATCACGATGTGCCGCTCGTTGCGCAGCGTCTGGCGACCCTCCTCGATACAGGCCGTGCGCGGCGTAAACACCAGGTCGCACTCAATACCAGTCTCATTGGCCTCTATCACTACGCGATGACGACCCATGGGCTCGAGTATCTGCAATGCAAATGGCCCCACGGTGGTATCCGTGGGTTCGTGCGGCGCCCGGCGCGAACCATGAAACGCATACTGATGCCCGTCTATAGCCAGGCTCAGGCTGCAATCGAGGATACCCAGATTAGCGTAGCGGCACAGGCCCACACCAAAATAAAAGCTGCCGTCGCGGGCGTGGCCGTTGTACCAGTAGCGATCGTAGAAGAAGCGATCGCTGCTGGCGGTGTGATAAACAGGCTCTGGCGTCTGGTGGATGGGGTAATCATCAAATTTGGATAGCATGTGTTTCTAACTCCCTGTCTGTAATGCACGCAAGCATGGACCACATCGTTTCGGTCAACAAGGCGGAATGAAAATCAGTGTGCGCATGTATGCTAAATCGAACCAGGCAGATGATCCGCAAACTCGGAACCGGCACCTCTGAGGGAGAGATGGACTTTTTTTCACAGCTCCTCTACCGTCAGGCTTTTCGCCGTGACGAGCCTCTCCCCATGCCCCAGGCCCTGCTAGGACTCCCCTGTATCATCCTGCTGGCGTGGCTGAGCAGCAGCAACCGCCGCCGCTTTCCGCTGCGCCTGGTGGTCACCGGATTGCTGGCGCAGTTGCTGCTGGCGGGGCTGTTGCTGAAAGTACCCCTGCTGCGCGATGCCCTCATGCTGGTGAATCAACTGGTGTTGGCGCTCGAGGCCGCGACGCAGGCGGGCACCGCCATGGTGTTCGGCTATCTCGGCGGAGCGCCGGCGCCGTTCGCGGTCACCGCGCCGCAGCACAGCTTCGTACTGGCCTTTCGCGCCCTGCCCATCGTGATCGTATTCGCCGCCCTGAGCGCCCTGCTGTGGCACTGGCGCGTCATACCGTTTGTTATTTCCGGCCTCGCCCGGCTGCTGGGGAAGTCCATGGGGCTCAGCGGCGCGATCAGCATGGGCAGCGCCAGTTCGATCTTCGTGGGCATGGTGGAATCGCCCCTGCTGATCAAGCCGCACTTGCAGACCATGTCCAACAGCGAACTGTTCATGCTGATGACCTGCGGCATGGCTACCGTCGCCGGCACTGTGATGGGCCTGTACGCGGGCATTCTGGCCAATTCGGTACCGGATGCCCTGAGCCATATCCTGGTCGCCTCCCTGATCAGCGCCCCCGCCGCCATCATGCTGGCCGCCGTGATGCTGCCGCCCGATGGTGGCGAATACGACGGCCCCGTCCAGATGCATTCACCCTACAGCGGCAGCATGGATGCCCTGGTGAGCGGCACCGGCGAGGGCCTGCGCCTGCTGGCCAATATTATCGGCATGCTGATCGTGTTCGTGGCGCTGGTGTACATGGCCGACAGGATACTGGCGCTGGTTCCATCGGGCGCCGAGCCCCTCAGCCTGGTCGGGGTGTTCGGCCGGGTGCTGGCGCCGCTGGCCTGGCTGACCGGGATACCCTGGCGCGAAGCGTCTGCGGCGGGGGAACTGCTGGCGACCAAGGTGTTCATCAACGAGCTGGTGGCCTACCTGCAACTGGCGGCGCTGGAACCGGATGTCCTGAGTGAACGCAGCCGCCTGATCATGACCTACTCCCTGTGCGGCTTCGCCAACTTCGGCAGCCTCGGCATCATGATCGGCGGCATGACTGCCATGTGTCCCGGACGCAGCGCAGACATACTGCGCCTGGCGCCACGCTCGATCTGGTCCGGGCTGTTGGCAACCTGCATGACGGGCGCCATTGTCGGCCTGGTGTTCTGAGTGCGGGTCGCCTGCGCCTGCATCGTGCGCTTCGCAGGCATAATTCTTTGGAGCAATGCCGTGTGTTTGCTACGATCTCCTCCCAATTAATGCGGACGGTTTCCTGCTATGACTAAAAAATACGATATCCACCCCGACTTCGCCAGATTTCCAGTGCTGACCTTCAAGTTCAACGCGCTGCTACTGTGGTTCATCAACACGCTGACGAAAATTATGTGCTTCTTTGCATGGCGCTCGCTCAAACTCGTGGTCGATAATCACCGCATTGCCAGAGCCGACGGTAGTCGCCTCAAGGTTGCCACCATGACACCTCACGGCTTGGCAAAACCTGCTCCTGCCCTCATCTATTACCACGGTGGTGGCTTTGCCATCACCTATGCCACCTTGCACCTGCACAATTGCGCGCGCTATGCCAATGAAGCGGGCTGCATCGTGGTCTTCGTCGATTATCGCCTGATGCCTCGATATCCCTTCCCCGGTGGCTTCGACGATTGCTACGCCGCGCTGGAGTGGGTCGTGCGACAGGCCGATAGCCTGGGTATTGATGCCAATCGTATCGCGGTGGGCGGCGATAGCGCCGGTGGCGCACTGGCGGCGGGCGTGGCACAAAAAGCCCGGGACAAGCAACTCGTTAATCTCTGTGCGCAATTTCTCATTTACCCGGTGCTGGACAACAGCTGCTCAACACCCTCTGCCACTGACTTTGTCGATGTGCCGCTGTGGAATGCCGTCTCCAACCGGCATATGTGGGAGGTGTATCTAGGCCGCTACCCAAAAAGTGAGACACCCGCGTATGCTGCGCCAGGGCATGGCCAATTACATAACCTGCCCCTGAGCTATGTGGAAACGGCTGAGTTCGACCCACTGAGGGACGAAGGGATGAACCACGCCAGCGCCCTGCAACAGGCCGGAGTTGAGGTGATCGTCAACGCAACGCGACAAACAGTCCACGGCTATGACGGCATGGCAAAAAGCGAGATATCCATGCGATCAATGCTCGAGCGAATCAGTTTCCTGAAAAAAGCCTTCCTGCTCAGGAGTGCCTGAACGGACTGCCCGGTCGCGCCTCAAAATACACCGGCAAGCCATCGCGCGGCTTGGATATCGGCGACTGCTGCACCGGCATCGTATAACCTGTCCGGCACTGACCAACGGTACCGACGCAGCATTTCAAACATCACCAGCTTCACCTGCATGATGGCAAAATGCAGGCCGATACACATATGCGCGCCCCCGCTGAACGGCACCCAGCAATAAGGGTGGTTTTTGTGTTCCGCGCGTTGCTCGCTGAAACGCAATGGGTCAAAACGCTCAGGCTCCGACCAGTACGCTGCCATATAGTGCGTATGAATGGGATAGGTTGCCACCAACGCCCCGGCGGGAATCTTCATGCCCCTCAAATTCGAAAGGCTTCAGGCTGTACTTCGGCAGTGTCGACAGCGGCGGGTACATACGCAGCGCCTCTTTCATCACCCACTCGGTCTGCTCCATGCGCTCCAGATCCTCATAGCGCAGGTGATCCACACCCAGGGACTCAACCTCCTCCAACAAACGCTGCTGCCACTGCGGGTGGCGCGCCAGGGCATAGGTCATGCTGGTCAGGGTGCTGGTAGTGGTATCGTGGGCAGCCATCATGAGGAAGATCATGTGGTCGATCACTTCCTGGTCCGTGTACTTGTTGCCCTCCTCATCCGTGGCAGCGCACAGCAGTGAAAACATGTCGTTACCATTGCCGGAGCGCTTTGCCGGAAGCAGCCGCTGGAAGTACTCGCACATGTAGTTGCGCGCACGAATACCGCGCCACAACACAGTGCCCGGAATTGCCAGCGGAATTCGTGGCATGGATGCAGCCACGGTGGCTTCAAAGGCTTTGTTGATGCGACTGGCCTCTTCACCCAGATCCATACCAAGGAAAATACTTGCTGCAAGGTCCAGGGTGAGTTTTTTGAACGCCGGGAATACCAGCATTGGTTGCCCGGGACTGCACGGCCAGCTGGCGATAGCCTGCTGCACCTGCGGTTCCATCTCCAGCAGGTAACGCTGCATGGCCTTGTTTTTGAATCCCGCCTGCATCAAGCGCCGGTGATAGCGGTGATCATCACCATCCCTCAGCATAAGGCCGTTGGGAAATATTCTGCCGATAATCCGGTCCCAGGCTTCCTTGTTGGAAAACACCTGTCCATCGTTGACCAGGGCGAGGCGGTGCGCGTCTGCGCCGTAAAGATGCACAAAGGTTATGCCAGCAAACTTCTGCATGACGGCATTACCATAGGTCTCCTGCAGCTCCTGGGCGTGCCGCAGCGGATTGACATAGCTCTTGCGCATCAGGCGAAAGGTCGCAAAAAATCCCGGTCGTATCGCTTGTAGCTCGCCGGAAGCGCTGGTGTCTATCGTCATGTCTGTCCATATCAGACCTCGCGGCTACTGCGTAAATTCAGTTTCGGCGAATGGTGCTCGACTTCAAGAAAATTCTGTATGCAAGGCACTCACAAATCGCCTGCCCTGCCGTGCCCGTAATATGACATTATGGCTTTGGTCTTGTCTTCAGGGCGTAGCGATGAAACGACACGTATTCCTTATTCCCGGGTTCTTCGGCTTCGCTAATCTGGGAGATTTTGCTTACTGGGGGCCGGTGCAACATAAACTGCAGCAGTTGCTCGATGATGCCGGCATGCCAGCGGACATTCACTGCGTAAAATCCCTTCCCACCGCCAGCCTGCGCGCACGCACCCGCTTCCTGCTGGAGACGGTCGCGCAGGTACGACCTCGCGCCAACACGGCAATTCATTTGATCGGTCATTCAACGGGAGGACTGGATGCGCGACTGCTGCTGACGCCGACCGTGGATTTGCAGTCAAAAATAAATGTGGAAGCGATTGCCAGCAAGGTGTGCTCCAGCATCAGCGTAGCGACTCCGCACCGGGGCGCTCCGATAGCGTCTTTTTTTGCCAGCGTGCTTGGCCACCATCTGCTGCGACTCTTATCGCTAGTCACCATCGCCGCCCTGCGCGGTGCGCAGCTACCACTCTCGGTGTGGGTAGAAATCGCGGGGCTGTTCGCGCTGCCCTCTGCCTTCGGTGACGCCACCGGCTCCCTCGCCAGCCAGCTGTACCATCAGCTACTGGCAGACTTCAATGCCGAACGGCGCGCACAGGTAGAGGAGTTACTGGGTGAAGTACAAAAGGACCAGTCGCTACTCACCCAGCTGACGGTGGAATCGATGGATATATTCAACGCCACCGTCAGTGATCGCGACAGCGTCGCCTACGGGTCAGTCGTGACGCGTGCACGACCACCCGGACTGGACACTTCACTGGAAATTGGCCTGGACCTGGTCGACCAGGCCCAGCAGGCCTTTTACTATAGCCTCAGTCGACTGGCCAGCGGTCACGCTTTTCCACTACCCAGTGCGCAGTACCGGAAACCGCTGTGCCAGCATTTCGGGAAGGTGCCTGACTCCAATGCCAATGACGGTATCGTCCCCACGCTCTCACAACCCTGGGGCCGTTGCATTGCCGTGGCCCAGGCAGATCACCTGGATATCATCGGACATCATGGCGGCGCTGAGGATGATGCGCAGCAGCGCTATGACTGGCTGGCGACCCGCAGCAATTTCCGCACACCACAGTTTGAAGAAGTGTGGGGCAAAGTCGTGGCATTCATTGCCCGGTCGGAGCGCGCAGAGTTTCGGCATATTGTATAGACCTCGGCAAGGGCCAGGCGCACCCTGTACGCATGCCAGGACCTCAACTCACACGCACCACCAGCTTGCCGAAATTGTCCCCGCTGAACAGGCCGAGAAACGCCCTGGGTGCGTTTTCCAGGCCCTCGACGATATCCTCCCGGTATTTTATTTTTCCCTGCGCCAGCCAGCCGCTCATATCACCGATAAAATCCGGGATACGGCCCTGGTAATTGCTGACAATAAAGCCCTGTATTTTCAGGCTGCGCTGTAATATCAGACCCTGTAGCAGGCTGATGCGGTCCGGCCCGGCAGGTAACTCGGTCTTGTTATACTGCGAAATCAGGCCGCAGATAGGTACTCGGGCGAAATTGTTGAGCAGTGGCATCACCGCGTCCCATACTTCGCCGCCGACATTTTCAAAATACACATCAATGCCTGCGGGACAGGCCGCTGCCAATTGTTGGGCCATGTCCCTGTCGTAATGGCTGATACAGGCATCGTAGCCCAGCACCTCCACTGCATACTGGCACTTCTCTTTAGAACCGGCGATGCCGACCACGCGACAGCCCTTGAGTTTGGCAATCTGACCCACCACAGACCCCACCGCGCCAGTGGCCGCCGCCAGCACCACGGTCTCCCCCGCTTTGGGCTCACCGATATCGAGCAGGCCCACGTAGGCCGTCAGGCCCGGCATACCCAGTACGCCCAGTGCCCAGGAGGGCTGCGTGATGCGCGGGTCCAGCTTCATCAAACCGCTGCCGTCGGACAGGGCATAGTCCTGCCACCCGGCGTAGGCAGTGACCAGATCGCCTTTGGCAAAAGCAGGATTGCGCGAGCTGACCACTTCACTGACTGTACCGCCGACCATGACCTCCCCCAGTTCAACGCCCTGCGCGTAACTCTTACCCGCATTCATACGCCCGCGCATATAGGGATCAAGGGACAGGAACCGGGTCTGCAGCAGCACCTCCCCGTCCCCCGGCTGCGGCACGGGAACCGTTTCCAGCTTGAAGTTGTCCGTGATTGGCATACCTCTGGGGCGCGAAGCCAACACAATGCGGCGATTAACCGGTGGCGCGGCGGCCTGCACCGGTTGCAACGCAAATGCACTTAACGCAGTGAGGGAAGCCAGGGTGAAATCGCGACGATTCAGGTTCATGGGAAATACCCCTTTATTTTATCTATGCATGCGGAGCCTAACCATAGACCAGTCTCGCACAGTCTGTCTCTGCCGCGGCCTGCGCCGTCGAAGAATTCCGTGAATCCGGTACAGGATGCGGCCAAAGTCGCCAAATTTGAACCGGCCAGCGCATTTGGCGCCTCTGCACTAACTGATCAATCGGGAAGTTAAGTACACTGTGCTGCAATAGCGATGGGAGGCGATGAGTATGTACGATCTGGTCATTCGAAACGCGACAGATAGTTGATGGCACCGGCAGGCCCGCGTTCCCCGGGGATCTGGCGGTCAGTAAAGGCAAGATTGTCGCCGTGGGCGCTGTCAGCGCCACGGGCAAAAAGGAAATCGATGCCCAGGGCAAACTGCTCACACCCGGCTGGGTGGACGTGCACTCGCACATGGACGGCCAGGCGACCTGGGACCCGCTGTGCAGCCCCGCCGCCAATCACGGCATTACCACGCTGGTCATGGGTAACTGCGGTATCGGCTTCGCGCCCTGCAAACCCAACAAGGAAGCACAGGCGCGCCTCATTACCGTGGTCGAGGACGTCGAGGATATTCCCGGCACCGCACTGCATGAAGGTGTGAAGTGGGATTGGGAAAGTTTCCCCGAGTATATGGATGCGGTAGAACGATTTCCGCGCGCTATTGATGTAGCGCGCGCAGGTTCCCCACTGCGCTGTGCGCACTTATGTAATGGGCGAGCGCGGCAGCAAGAACGAGATGGCGACGCCAGCGGACGTGGCGTCCATGGCGGCCATCGTCAAGGAGGGCATCGAGCACGGGGCCCTGGGTTTCACCACCTCGCGCACCGAGTTACACACCACCGGCGGCGATCAGGCCATGCCCGGCACCTATGCCGACGAGGCGGAATTGCTCGGCATCGGTAAAGTGATCGGCGAGTTGGGCGGCAAGGGAATTTTTGGTCTGGTGTCCGACTTCCACAACTGGGAGCAGGAGATGGACTGGATGAAGCGCCTCTCGATCGAGAACAACTGCCAGGTCAATTTCGTGCTGTTTTTCCGCGAGGAAAAGGACTGGGATCGCGTACTCAAACAACTGGACTACTGCCGTCGGGCCAAGGCCGAGGGTGCGCAACTGATTCCCCACGTCGGCGCCCGCCCGGTGAATATTTTGCTGAGCTGGGACGGCACCATCAATCCCTTCAGCTTTCATACGAATTACGCCGCCCTTTCGATCATGTCCCACGAGGAGCGCCTTGCCGAGTTGCGCAAGCCGGAAGTGCGTGCGGCGATTCTGGCCGAGGATTTGCCACTGATGGGTGATGCGTTCATGGACACCATCATCGGCGGCTACGACAAATTGTATGAACTGGGCAACCCACCGAACTATGAACCGGGCCCGCAGGACAGTATCGCGGCGAAGGCGGCAGAAGCGGGCGTACCGCCGCAGCAATACTGCTACGACCTGATGATGCAGAACGGCGGCAAAAACGTCGTGTACTTCCCCTGCTTCGGCTACGGCGCGAATGATCTCAGCCGCCAGGTGCAACTGCTGGAGGATGAGAGCACCGTGCTTTCGCTCGCGGACACGGGCGCCCACTGTGGCGTGCTGTGCGACGCCAGTGTGCCCACCCAGATGCTCAGCTACTACGTGCGCGATCGGCAGCGCGGCCATCGCCTGAAGCTGGAGGATGTCGTCAAGATGCAGACCCACGATACGGCGCGCTGCGTCGGACTGGAGGATCGCGGCACGCTGGAAGTCGGCATGAAGGCCGACCTCAACATCATCGACTTCGACGCGTTACAAGTGGAAGCGCCGCATATTATTTTCGATCTGCCCGCCGGTGGGCGCCGCATGTTCCAGGGCGCACGCGGATACGTTGCCACAATCGTCAGCGGCGAAGTGATTATGGAAAACGGCCAGTACACCGGAGCGGTACCAGGCACCCTGATCCGCGGCACCCAGGCAGCGCCCAAAGCGGCCTGACCGGCACGTTCTATGGCAACCATCAGCAGCAATCTGCGCCTGAACATGACAGGGGCGGAAGCTGACCCCGCACTGCGCGCACTGCGCTATCGCACTGCCATAGAGATGGCGAGCTACGCCGATGCGCAGGGTTTCTCCAGCGTCAACGTGGAGGAACACCATGTGGCGGATAACGGCTGGCTGCCCTCCCCCCTCACCATGGCTGCGGCCATCGCTGCGCGCACCGAGCGCTGCAGTATTGGTGTGATGGCGCTGCTGGTGACGCTATACGATCCGATCCGTCTGGCCGAGGATATCGCTGTCGTTGACCTGCTCAGCCAGGGACGCCTTAATTTCGTCGCCGGCATGGGGTACCGGGAGGTGGAATTCCATATCGCCAACAAGCCCTTTGCCGAGCGCGGCGCGTGGATGGATCATGTACTGGAAACCCTGCTCAAGGCCTGGTCGGACGAGCCGTTCGAGTACCGGGGCAAAATGGTCAACGTCACGCCCAAACCCTTCAGCCGTCCGCACCCGATGTTCCTGGTGGGCGGCATGAGCAAGCCGGCCGCGCGCCGGGCCGCGCGCCTTGGGCTGCCCTTCGCGCCACCCGTGGCCGACCCGGTGCTGGAGGCCTACTACTACGAACAACTGAAGAAATACGGCAAGCAGGGTTTCACACATTCGCCGCCGGCGGATTTTTCCATCCTGTTCATCCACGAGAATCCCGACCAGGCCTGGGAGGAATTGGGCCACCACTTCCTCAATGAGGTTGTCGAATACAGCAGCTGGAAAACGGCGGGGGTGAACCGCCCACTGGAATTCAGCAGCGACACAGTGGAGGCCTTACGGTCTGAAAAACGCTACGAGATCATCACGCCGCAGGAATGTATGCAGCGGCACCGGGAGCGCAGTGATTTCTTCGCCGCCATCCACCCGCTCATCGGCGGCATGCCGTTGGACAAAGCCTGGCAGTGTCTGCACCTATACAGCGAGCAAGTGCTGGCACCACTGCTGGCAGAACAGGCCCGCTGATTAGCCCAGCGCGCGGCGCAGGACGTTGGCGCGTTTATCCACACCGTCATGACTCCAGCCTGGCGCCAGAAACAGATAGCGCAGGCGATCACCCCAGTTAGGGGCGCGTTTCAAATCCTGCCCGATGGCGACATACTCGTGCAGCGCTACCCAGGCGATATTGTCTGATTCGATGTTTTTCGTAAGACCATATACCACTGGTTCGTCCTCCCGCTCCGGACTGAAAGTGCCAAAAAGTTTGTCCCAGATAATCAGCACGCCGCCGTGATTGCGGTCCAGGTAGCGCACATTCGAGCCGTGATGCACACGGTGATGGGACGGCGTGTTGAACACGGCCTCATACCACGGGTGCAACTTGTCGACGGCGCGGGTGTGTATCCAGAACTGGTAGAACAGGCTGATGCTGATCATGGTGATAATCATGGCCGGATCAAAGCCCAGCAGCGGCAACCACAACCAGAACAGGAATTTGTGCAGGCGTTCCCCGACGCCCTGGCGCAGGGCAGTGCCGAAATTGAAATAGCGGGAGGAGTGGTGATTGACGTGGCCGGCCCATAGTATCCGCACCTCGTGATTGGAACGGTGAAACCAGTAAAACGTAAAGTCGTCCAGGAAAAACAACAGCAACCAGGCCCACCACTGATGCTGAACGACATCCCGCAAAGGACTGATGTCGTGTAATTCCACCATGATGGCGAGGGCCAAAAGGCGCGGCACGATTTCTACCAGCAGCGCGATTAACCCCATACTAAGCGACGCCCTCGTGTCCGCGCCGCGATACAATGCCATTCCACGGCGGCGTGACCAACGGGCTTCCAGCAGTATCGCAGCGATAAAAAGCGGTAGCGCAAATAGCGAGAGATCGTTTTTCAGAAATTCCTGCACAGGTTCATCCCAAAATTTGCCTGATCGCAGTTTAGCGATACCAAGTGCAGGCAGCAACGGCACTTCCTTTCATCACCTGGATAACCAGACTATTCCACATGCCACCGTGCCAGGCCTCCCCCTGAATTTAAAGCTGGTGGGCGATGTCTAAAAGGCCATCGTCTACCACGCTGGATACCGGCGCAGTCGGTCCTGATAGGCTACACTCCCGACATGGGTGATTTCATAAAACGCGTAAGATGTCCGACCTGCAGGCGGTAGGCACTAACAACAGGAAATAAGGAATGCTATGAAACTGAATAGAACAGTGGTCGCTATGTTTGCGATCATGTTGCTTGCAGTATGTTCCAGAAGCGTTAATTCTGAACAGCTACAGCAGAGGGATGGACTTATTTACGAAGTTAATAATCCAGACCCCTACACGGGAAAAGTGGAGACCTTTTATGCGAATGGCCAGAAGCAGTCTGAGAAGAACTATGTAGATGGGAAAGTGCACGGGAAGCAGGAAGCTTGGTATGAGAATGGCCAGAAGATGCTTGAGAAAAACTATGTAAATGGGAAGCAGCATGGTAAGCAGGAAGAGTGGTATGAGAGTGGCCAGAAGTGGTCCCAGAAAAACTATGCAGATGGGCAAGAGTACGGCAAGTATGAACGCTGGTATGAGAATGGCCAGAAGATGCTTGAGGAAAACTATATAGATGGGAAGCCGCACGGGAAGAGAATCGTTTGGGCTGAAAATGGCAAGATTTTGGCGGAGATTAATTATGTTGATGGTGTACAAGTAGAGAGGAGAAACGGCTGCTGAGAAAGCTGCTGCCCTAACCGGCGAGCGGACTCAAAATACAATGCTGTCGCCCCGGGCGGGGATGTCCACTTGCAGTTGGTGCTCGTCGCCACAAGCAGTCGGACAGGGCATCCTGGGCACGGGGCTCGCCGTGCACCAGAAAGGTTCTGGGCGGCGGATTGAAAGCCTTAATCCACCGCACCAGTCCACTCTGCCCCGCGTGGGCGGAGAGACCGCCCAGAGTCTCGATCCGCGCTTTTACTACAAATTCCTCACCGAAGATTTTTACCGCTTTTACCCCGTCCACCAGAACACGCCCGAGGGTACCCCTGGCCTGGTAACCGGTAAAAATAACCGTATTGCGCTCGTCCCAGACACGCTGTTTCAGGTGATGCCGGATCCGACCACCCGTGCACATACCACTACCGGCAATAATAATGGCGCCGCCCTTGATGCGATTGATCGCCATGGATTGCTCAGTGTCTACCGCCATATTGAGCTTGGGCAGAAAATTTTCCAATGAAGTCTTGTGTGCATCACTGAGCTGGCGCACATCGTCCCGATCCAGCGCATGCAGCCACGAGTCGTAAACACGCGTGACGGCAATGGCCATGGGGCTGTCCAGGAAAACCTCCCAGTTATCCAGCTCCCCCTGGTGATGCAGGCAGCCCAGATGGAACAAAATATCCTGGGTGCGCCCCACAGCGAACGCGGGAATCATCACGGTGCCGCCGGCTTTCCAGGTTTCGCGCAGGATATCCCGCAACTGCACCATGGAATCTTCCTCTCCCCGATGTTCCCGGTCACCATAGGTACTCTCTACCAGCAATACATCAGCCCTGGATAATGTGCTCGGCTCATTCATGAGTACGGAATCGTGTTTACCCAGATCACCAGAGAACACCAGCGTCTTCTCCCTCCCCTTCTCCTTAAGCCGCACTTCGACGATGGCCGAGCCCAGAATATGCCCCGCGTCATGAAACACGATGACTGCGCTGTCACCCAGTGCAACCTCATGTTCGTAGGCGTGTCCCTCACAGAGCAGGAGTAAACCCTCTACATCCTCCATATCAAAGGCAGGTTCAACGGTAGGCCTGCCCCGACGAGAATTGCGCACATTCGTACGCTCGAGGTCGCGCAGATAAAGCCCCACCGAATCCCTGAGCATAATGTCCAGCAACTCTGCAGTGGCCCGGGTGCAAATGATCGGACCGGAAAATCCTTCACGGTACAATTTGGGCAACAAGCCCGAATGATCCAGGTGAGCGTGCGACAGGATAACCGCGTCGATGTCGGACGGAGCAAACGGAAATTGCTCGTCCCCGATGCGCTCTACCGCATCACCGCCCTGATGCATGCCACACTCGAGTAAGACACGTCCACCGCCAATGGTTTCCAGCAGATAGCAGGAACCTGTGACCTCCTGTGCCGCGCCGTAAAATGTTACTGTCGCCATGGAATAGGGTCTCGTAAACCAGAGAAAATTTTACCGGGCCAGATTCGATATGCCGCCAGTGAACCGGGTATCTGGTGACCTAGTCTGATGATGGGTCCTGCGACAGCATTCTGTCGCTTTTACCAACCAACCAATATGTCACCCCCAGTGCAAGAGTGACCACGCCAATCGCCAACACTTCTTTTGAAGACGTTTTGTCAAGGTCAAGCACAATGACCTTACGCGCAATCGCCATCAGCGCCGTTGCCACCACCATTTTTATCGGCAAGGTATTGGAACCAAGATACAACCTGATATTGATAAATATCTCGATCGCAATCAGGACGACCATAAAAGCTCCGAAGATCTGAAAAATCTCGCCGACGCTCAATTGTAACAGCGGCGGCGATTTCAAACTGTCATAGATATTGTAGCCAACATCGACAACACCGAGAACGATAACAAACGCCATCAAAATGGCCATGACCTTGATAGATGCCCTGATGACGCGATGCAAAACACGAATCAGGGGATCATGGTAATCCAGCGATAATTCATGGTGAATGATCGACTCATCCTCCAGCCTGTCCTGAGACATTCCTTATACTCCTTGATTGCGTGGCGTAACCGAGAATCTGCTGGATTAGACGGTACTAAGATTTAGTACATCGGGCAAGAGGGTCTGTGTGATGGAACAACATCAGTCCTTCTGCAGCTCCTGGTAGTGCTCGGTAGCGAAGCCGCGATACTGCATAAAGCGGGCACGTCGGGCTTTCTCTTTCAGGTCAATCGCATCACGCAAACCGAACTTTTTATGCATGACATCCGTCGCAACTGCACACCAGTCGATCTCCATCTCATCCATGGCCGCGGCGACATCTGCTTCTGATACCCCGCGCTCGCGCAGTTCCTCTCGCAGGCGGATCGGCCCATAACCGCGACTGATGCGTTGCCGGGCATAGCTTTGCGCAAAGCGGACATCGCTCTGCAGACGTTCCGCAATGAGCAGGGACAGCTGTTCGTCTATCTTATCGCTATCGGGAAATCGGCGTTTCAGTTTATTGCGCAGTTCACGCACGGAATGTTCTCGACGCGCCAACAGGTTCATTGCTGCAAGGCGGATATCAGCAGGATTGATCTCTACCGGATTGGACGAATCGTGATCAGGCATGGTCGCTGGCGGGATGGATTCAGGCATAGTAAAAAAAGGCGCCGGGGACTTGAGTGGGATAAGTGGGATCCCGGCGCCTGTGGAAAACATTCACGAGCAATACTGTGTCCAGGCAGTATTACTCCTCCGGTACAATCTCCTCAACACTCGCATCGACACTAACCGATGCGGCAAGCTTTGCCGGAGCGCCTGTATTGAGCATTTGCGCGCGGATCTGGCCTTCGATTTCACTGGCCACCGCGGGATTGTCTCCCAGGAACTTGGCGGCATTGGCTTTGCCCTGACCTATTTTGTCGCCCTTGTAGGCATACCAGGCGCCGGACTTCTCTACCAGATTCAGCTTTACGCCCCAGTCGATGACTTCACCCATGCGGTAAATGCCGTGACCGTACATAATCTGGAACTCTGCCTGTTTGAAGGGTGGCGACACCTTGTTCTTGACTACTTTCACCCGCGTCTCGTTGCCGATCACCTCGTCGCCATCCTTGACTGCGCCAATACGGCGAATGTCCAGACGCACGGATGAATAGAACTTGAGGGCATTGCCACCCGTGGTGGTTTCCGGGCTGCCGAACATCACACCGATTTTCATACGGATCTGGTTGATGAAAATCACCAGGCTGTTGGTCTGCTTAATGGCGGCGGTCAGCTTACGCATGGCCTGGCTGAGCAAGCGGGCCTGCAGGCCCACATGGGAGGCGCCCATCTCGCCTTCGATTTCCGCCTTGGGTGTCAATGCCGCGACGGAATCGATGACCAGCACATCCACCGCACCGGAGCGCACCAGCATCTCCGCCACTTCCAACGCCTGTTCGCCGGTATCGGGCTGGGACATGATCAATTCATCCATCCGCACACCCAGTTTCTCGGCGTAGGCGGGGTCCAGTGCGTGTTCGGCGTCGATAAACGCGGCGGTGCCGCCCAACTTCTGCGCCTCGGCGATCACCTGCAGGGTCAGGGTGGTCTTGCCAGAGGACTCGGGACCGTAGATCTCACAAATACGGCCCCTGGGCAGGCCGCCTATGCCCAACGCGATATCCAGCCCGAGAGACCCGGTCGAGATGACGGGAATAGCCACATGCTCCCGGTCTCCCATACGCATTACAGTGCCCTTGCCGAACTGTCGCTCGATCTGGCTCAGTGCTGCATCCAGTGCTTTAGTCTTGTTGGCGTCCATAGTAGTCCCTCTATTTATGCTAATTGTCAGCTGGTTTTCGATATGTTCCCGGCCTGATCCAGACCTGCTTCCTGTTCGGCTTGCTCCAGACGGTTTTCGTCATAAAGCAAAACTACTGTATATATACTCAGTGGTTTGAATCCGGATTGCAAGCCCTAAAAGTAATTAAATTCGGTCATATGGCACAGGCGAAAAAAAACCCGCCTGAATTGTCTACAGGTACCCGACTCTCCACAGCAGTTAAGCGCCAGACATCGCTGAAGGCGATACCGGCATCGGGCAAAAATTCACGCTGCAGCGCGGCCCGGTCCTGCGCGGCGAGGGCCCACCACGCTCGCCTTCAGCTCGCGCCAGACCCGCACCTGAAAGGTTTTTACCACGGCCCGGAAACGGATGCTCCAGCAACTGCCCATCGTACAGCGCGCGATGGCGATTGAACGCCGCCTCGTTGAACAGCGTTTCGCCCGCAGCGAGCGCCTGTTCGTAGGCATCCTCGTTCTGCATCATCAATGGCATGAATGTCTGGCTGATCATCCGCAACAGCGGCTGCAGGGCCGGCGTCAGTGCAAGTTCCCCGCGTGTTGCAACATGCTCGCCAGCACGGATGGCGCACAACCAGCGGTAGGTGCGCGGCGCCAATTGTTCCAGTAACGCGATGGCCTCGGGGTCGACCAGATTCATGCCCAGTTGTCCGTAGGCGCTGGCATCGGCCAGCGTAAAGCGCTCACCCAATAGATACGGCTGCGCCGCCAACAGGTGTTCCATGGCCGCGAGGTAGCCGCGCCAGGCCTGCTCCAGCAGAGCATGCGTGGACGGAAAACCGGCGCGCGACGGGGGTGTTCTGGCGCGACTTACTCCCGCGTCATAGTTCTCGGGCGCGACGCTGAACAGGTAGGGACAGCGCTTCACCTGTCGCCGGTACAGGCTTCGCGCCACCAGTGGCGTAAAGCCCGGCGGCAACAGTGGGCGCAGTTCGCTGGCCGTCATGTCCCCCATCGGCGTAGTCCGGGCGGAACCTACCCAGCGCATGTGATGCACCATGTAGAGGCCGAATTCGTCAAAGGCCTCGTCGAGCAGTTGGCAGATGAATGCCTGCTGCGGGTCCTGCGGAATCAACGGTATCGGGTGACGCTCCGGGTGCTCATCCAGGTGGCGCGCCAGGGAGGACGAATCGTAGTAAAAACGTGCGGCCGTCCTCGGTATAGAAAGGCACCGCTGGATACTCGTCCAACTCCGGCGACATCGCGGGAAAGCGCATGACCGCGCGCCGCCGCTTCGCCCTCTCCAAACGCAGCGCCATCGACAGCGCAGACAGGCGGCCGGCCTGCTCTGGCCAGCGCTCCCAGGTGTGACCGGCAAAATCGAGCAGGGACTGCATCTTCAATTGGTACGGTGAGGCGGTCAGGCCCCACAGAATAAATTTTGTCATGAATCAGTATTTCCCTCTCTTGCCATTGGATACTGACATCCAGCACTTGCCGAGGCAAATGCTTCGGTGCAAAGTAGCTCATCTCGGCAACTTGCGAGACCACCAATCATGCAGCAGCTCACGGAAATGGACAGCAATTTCCTGCAGCAGGAAAGCGCGCGGACACCGATGCACATCAGCCCGGTGATCGTCTACGACCAGTCCGCCCGCGCCGGAGGCAAGGTCAGGTTCAAGGAGATTCTCACCGTTTTTGAGCGCAACCTGCACAAGTCCGCGATTTTCAGGCGCAAACTGGCGGGCGGCGCCCTGGGTCTGGATACACCCTACTGGGTGGAAGATCCGGACTTCGACCTGGAGTTTCACGTGCGCCACCTCGCCCTGCCCAAACCCGGCGACTGGCGGCAGTTCTGCATTTTGCTGGCACGACTGCAGGCGCGTGGACTGGATATGAAGCGCCCCCTGTGGGAGGCCTACGTGATCGAGGGACTCAACGGGGTTCAGGGCTTACCCGCCAACAGTTTCGCCATCATGATCAAGATCCATCACTCGGCCATCGACGGCATTTCCGGCGCCGAAATCATCACCGCGATTCACAGCCTGACCAACGAGATTGCGCCACCACTGGTCGCTGATGACTGGGCGGGTGAAAGCGAACCGTCGGCCTGGCAGGTCTGGTCGCGCGCCTACGTCAATAACCTGAAACGCCCGGTTAAATTTGTGGAGACAGTCAGCAGCCTGGTACCGGCTCTCATTCGTGCTGGCAAAGCTGAGCGCGGACCCGGACACTGAGCGCAGGAAACCACTGACTGCGAAGACGCGCTTCAACACCCGTATCAGCTCCAATCGTGTCGTCGACGCCCTGGTCATGGATCTGTCCGAGGTCAAGGCCATGCGCAAGGCTCTCGGCGATGTCACCATCAACGATATTATTGTCTCGATTGTGGGTGGCGCTCTGCGCAAATACCTGCAGAGCAAGGACGAGTTGCCCGCAGACAGCCTGATTGCCGGGGCCCCGGTCAATGTGCGCAGTGAACGCAGTAGCGCGTCCAAAGGCAACCAGATAAGCCTGATGACCATCAGCATGGGCACTGATATCGCTGATCCCGTGGAGCGCCTGCAGGCCATCCATAACAGTGCGGAACAATCCAAGGCCTTTTCCAGTGCCGTGGGCTCCAGCGTCATGATGGATATCAGTGAAATCATGATACCGCAGGTATTGGGGTGGGGATTTCGGGCCGTCACCCTGGCGGCAGCGCGGACCGCAAAGCCCATGCCCTGCCATGTAGTGATCTCCAATGTACCGGGACCGCAGTTTCCCCTGTATCTGGCGGGCGCCAGGGTGCACATGATGTTGGGACTGGGACCGCTACTGGATTTGATGGGACTGTTTCACGCGGTCCTGAGTGGCGTCGGACTTATCACCATCACCTTCATCTCCTGCCGCGAAATGATGCCGGACCCGGAGTTTTACAAGGCGTGCCTACAGGAAGCCTTATGAGGAACTGCGGTTGGCGGCGCAACAGAATTCCGATCGTCCTGCAGCAGCAACCATAACCAAGTCCAAGTCCAAGCCAAGTCCAAGAAAAAAACTGCAGCGAAGCGCACAGAAAACAGTCCCAGCACTGAATCGAGATCTACCAATCCAGTTGAATGGAGTATTCAGCAGTTCCTCTGTCGCCGTCAAACCAACACTATTGAAGGCGTTAATTGCCGCATTGAATTCTGTCACCCCGAACATCGCATAGACGAGCGACTGCGGCATGTAAAGTGGTTTTGTAAACCACGATTGCTAACTTTGCGGGATTTGATTGACAGGGGACTATTTTGCAAGGGCTTGAGTAAACTCTTACAGAACGCAAGCGATCTCCAGAAACAAAAACGGTGCCCCACGTGGATACTACAAGCATTGAACAACTACTTCGGTCGATATCGCAAAGCGATCACACGGAGCCCGCCCTACTGCGCGAGACCCATATTTCCTGGGTCATTCTCTGCGGCGAGTATGCCTACAAAATCAAGAAGCCGGTGAACTTCGGCTTCCTGGATTTTTCCAGCCTGGAACTACGCCATCATTTTTGCGCAGAGGAATTACGGCTCAACCGGCGGTTTTCGCCGGAGCTGTACCTCGCTGTGGTCCCTGTCACGCAGGGGGAGGAAGGCCCAGTCATAGACGGAAGCGGACCGCCCATCGACTACGCGGTCAAGATGCGGCGTTTTGAGGAAGACCAGTTACTCGATGGTATTGCGGCCCGGGACGGCCTGGATAATACCCTGCTACGCGCCCTGGCCCTGGAACTGGCCCGGCTACACGACATTCTGCCTGCCTGCCACCCCGACCCCGACAGCAGCGAACCCGGTACGCCCGCAGCGCTGCTCAAAGCCATCGAGCAAAACTTTCAACAGATTCGCAGTTACGCTTTGCCGGAAGCGCAGTCACATGACACTGCAGGCACTCAGGCAATGGTCACTGCAACGCTATAGTGAAGTGCTGCCCGTCATGGTGCAGCGCATACTCGAGGGCAGGGTAATCGACGGCCATGGCGATGCGCACCTTGGCAACATCGCCCTGATAGATGGCGCGGTGCGCCTGTTCGACTGCATCGAATTCAATGCGTCTTTTCGCATCATGGACAGTATCTCGGAGATCGCCTTTCTCACTATGGACATGGACGCGCGCGGCTACCATGAGGCGTCGCACCGTCTGCTGACGGATTACCTTGAATACAGCGGCGACTACGCCGGGCTGCCGTACTGCGATATCTATCGCTGCTATTTCGCCATGGTGCGGGCCAAGGTGAACCTGCTGCGGGAATCAACGCAAACAAAGCAGACATCACCACGACCCCTGGCTATCAGGAGTTTCTACGTTATCTGGAGCTGGCGCGGTGCTGTACACAGCCAAGGCAGCTGTTCCTCGCCATCACACACGGCGTATCCGGAAGCGGAAAATCCACCATTGCCGGCGCGCTGGTAGCGAGCAGCGGCGCAGTGCGCATCCGCTCCGACGTCGAGCGCAAACGACTCGCGGGCATGGCACCGGAACAGCGCAGTGAGCCGCAACAGCGAGATTTACTTTACAGTGCTGCGATGAGTCGAAAGACGTTCTCTCGTCTGGAGGAATTGGCGGGAATAGTGATTGAAGCGGGATTCCCGGTCATTGTCGATGCGACTTTTTTGCACCGCAGTACCCGCGATTCTTTCCACCAGCTGGCCCGCAGGCTGTCAGTGCCCTTTGTGATTATCGATTGCAGCGCACCGCCAGACCAGCTGCGCCAGCGCCTGATCGAGCGAGCGCGCCATGCCCAGGATGCATCTGAAGCAGATGTAGCGGTGATGGAACAACAACTGCGCTAGCGCGCAGGCACTGACGCAGGAAGAGACAAGCTTACCGCGTGGCAGCGGAATCCGCTGAAGACGGTGCGACGCTGTGGCAACGCGTGCAGGCGCTATGCTTCGGGTGATACCTCAACGCAGCAGCGCTGGTTAACGCACTATTGCTCTAACGCCACCGACACATTCACGGTCACCTTGTAGGTATTTTCACCTGCGGCTATGGGCGGCGCCGCACCCGCCGGGCTGTCCATGGCCACCATCTCCATCCTGGCCATCGCCATAGGACGCGGTTGGTAGTCCTGCTCGGAAATCTCCAGTATCTTGCCCGTCTTTACGCCCGCCGCCTCGGCGAGGGTGCGGGCCTTGGCCAGGGCCGCCTGCATGGCCTTCACCCGCGCCTGTGTGATCGCTGCCGAGGGGTCGTCGTTGGTAAACAGTATGCTGCCGCCTTCATTGACGCCGAGGGTCACAGAGGCATCCAGCACCTCACCGACCTTCGCAATATCCCGCACCCTGACGGTCAGCCCGTTGCGCACCGTGTAACCCACCAGTCGCGGCGCATTATTTGCGTCTTTGCCCGGTTGGGGATAGGTGTAACGGGGCTGGATGTCGAAGTTGGCCGTCTGCAGGTCGCGTTTGGCTATGCCCAGTCCCGCCATGGCATCGAGCACTTTACTCATGGCGGTGGAATTGGCGGTCAACGCTTCCCGGGCCGTCGGCGCTTCGCGCATGACGCTCAGCACCAGCACTGCCATGTCCGGCGCAACATCGACACTGCCCTCCCCCGTGACCAGAATGCGCGGAGCAGGATTGTCATCGCTGGCAACAGCCACCTGACTCGCGCTGGATAAACACGCAACGAGTGCCAGCAGCGCCGCGCCCCCAAGAGTTAAAAGCATTTTCACAATAGCCTCCTGATAGTCTGCTGGTCTGATTAGTTCTGCTCTGTCATAACCCTGACCGCCGTCCGTAAAATCACCCATCGGACTCAGGGCACAAAAACCAGCGTCATCACAATACCGGCAACGCTCGCCACCACAAAGCTGCGCGACAACAGACGCTGATCAATTTTCGACAACTCCGCCAGCGGGTCGGCGCCGCGGCGGGTGCGCCTGATCACCGGCCATTCAATACAGGCGGCGAATACCACACCGGCGATAGCGCCGCCGCGCAGCGCGGCGCGACCCCAGGTGTCCGCAGGGACAGATGTCCACAAGAGGAAGACTGCAAAGAAGCCGCCGATAGTGCCGGCGACACTCATTGTCAGGAATTGCCGCAGGCTATTGCTGCCAAAGTCCCAGTCGTAAAGAAACAAGCCCTGCCGCGAGGGAATATCGAATCGCGCTCCGGACTGCCGCGCACCCAGGTAATGGAACCACTCGTGAATCAGCGTCGCAATGGTAACTCCAGCCAGAGCGCCAGTGATGACGCTGAGTAATCCGGCAATGCCCAGCCCGGAGAGCGCGCTCCAACTATCAGCGGCGGCGAAGGCCGACAGTGCGCCAAGGAATACCAGTGCGTGCGTGCGCGCCAGTTTTGCCAGTCGCAGGCGACGGGACAGCGCAGGTTTTCCTTTGTTTGCAGTGGCTGCAGTGTCCTGCGCAACTCTCCGCAGCCATTTCGACTACACGCTCATTTACGTCCGGTGAATCGTTGTCTTTGGCCGCGTTAGCCATTGCGCAACTGACCCGCACCGGTAATACGCGGCAAATCCAGCACAGTGACTACACCGGGTCGGGCACTGCACACCGCAGGTAGTGCGTTAACCACCCAGTTGGCGGCAGAGGCGTTACCGCCACCGGCCACTCCGGGTTCATGGTGATCCTCGGCATGCACACTGACATGCAGGTCCGGGTCGCCACTGATGATCACCTGGTGGCAGCCGCGTCCTTCGGGCGGGTACGGCCAGTGGGGCGCGCACGCGTCATCAATCCGGGTAATATGCTCAAGGGCATAGAGTGGCTTACCACCGTGATACCCCAGCACTTCAAAGCGAAACGCGCCTTGCGTGCCGGCTTCAAAGGTACCCATACCGGGCACTTCAATGGTGCGCTCCAGCGGCAGGCGTTCGACCTTCACCTCCAGCTTCTCTACCGGTTTACCCAGCGCCTCACCCACCAGGCGCACCATGGGCGCCCACACCATCTCGATAGCAAAGTCATGCAACATCAACGGCAGTGCATCCATCGGCCCGCCAAAACCAATCACCTCTCGCACCACGTGCGGCTGATCGTAAAGGGCGTAGTTGAAAATCTCCCGCGTGCGAATCTCGGTAATCCCGGAGACCGCACCGCTCAACACAACGGGTAGCATGTCCATGACCCAGCCCGGATCTATCCCGGACACAAACAACGACGCGCCGCTCCTGGCGCAGGCATCGTTCACCGGCTGCAGGGCTTCCTGTGGTGTGGACGCAGGATTCAGGTAGGCATAGAAGGCCGTGGAGACCACATTGATACCGGCTTCGAGGCAGGCCAGCAAGTCGCCCATGGCTTCGACGGGACGTATATCCGCCGTGGCGGTGTAGACCACTGCATCAGGCTTCGCATCGAGTACGCTGCGCCAGTCGTCCGTGGCGATCACGCCGGTGGTCCCGACGCCGGCGATCTCCCCGGCATCAAGACCCACCTTCTCCTTGCTGGCCACGATCACACCAACGAGCTCAAGATCGCGATGCGAGAGCACCGCGCGAATTGCCGGACGGCCCACGTTGCCCGTTCCCCATACCACCACTTTTAATTTCATAAATAGATTACCTTTCACAATTGTGCGCCAAGTATATACGATGAATGTCAGCGCCGAGATTATCATCGTGCAATGTTGGAGCACAGACTAATGAGTAATACCCTGTTGCAGCAATACGGACCCTGGGCAATGATCGCAGGGGGCTCGGAGGGCATTGGCCTGTGTTTTGCGCGGCTATTAGCTGCAGCGGGCATCAACCTCATACTTCTCGCTCGGCGCAATGCACCGCTGCAAGCAGCTCAGGAACAACTGCTGCGCGATTACCTGGTGGAAGTGCGCATCGAGCCGCTGGACCTGACCGCAGCGGACCTGGAGGAACGACTGATCAGCATCACCGATGGTCTGGACATCGGTTTGCTGATTTACAACGCCGGAGCCGTCCACGGCGCGGCACTGTTTCTGGATGAACCACTGGCAAAAACCCGCAACCTGATTAACCTCAACTGCACGGGTCCGGCGATCTTCTGTCATTACCTGGGTAACAGGATGCGGCAACGCGGGCGCGGTGGAATCCTCCTGATGAGTTCAATGAGCGGTCTCACCGGCGGCGCCTACATCGCCGCCTATGCGGCCACCAAGGCGTTCGATATCGTGCTGGCGGAGAGCCTGTGGGCGGAACTGGCGCCCTGCGGCGTACATGTGCTCAGCCTGGTGGCCGGTGCTACCGACACACCCGCCATGACTGCATCAGGAATACGCTTTGAGCCGGGATATGCGATGGACCCTATGGCCGTGGCTCGCGAGGGCCTGGCGCAACTGCCCCACGGTCCCCTGCATGTCGCCGGCGACAACAACCGCGGGGTCGCGGCCGTCCTGCGCGGCGAGGATCGTCGGCAGTCCGTCGCACTGATGAGTGCCGGTTCCGCATCTCTCTACGGACTGCCGGTGCCGCAACTGCCGGACGCAGGCGCTGTGTAGTCTGCCGCGGTTAGTTCCGGCGTTTTACACCCTCTACAAGGTTACCTGCGTACCCAATTCAACCACCTTATTGGCAGGTAACCGGTAATAACTCGCCGCGCTGTCGGACTGCCTGCTCATCCAGCCAAATAATGCTGTCTGCCAGGCCGGCAAGGCACCCGGCGTATCGGTGATACCAGTGCGGGCGACAAAGAACGTAGTCAGCATCGGCTCCATGTCACGCCCAGCGCAGCCAATCCTGCCATTGCCGTCATGACATCCGGCTCTTCACGAAACCCGAAATTCATTGTCACTGTATAAACCTGATCGGCCAGTCGATTAACCACCAGCCTCTGGTTGTCCGGCACGCGGGGAATATCCTCGGTGACAATATGCAGGAACACGATCTGCTCATGCATCACCTTGAAATGCTTCAGGCTGTGAAACAGTGCGCTGGGTACCAATTCGGGATCCGAAGTGAGATACACCGCCGTGCCGGGCACGCGTGTCGTGCCGGAGACGCCTGTCCGCAGGAAGTCCGACATGTTGACGTCAATTTTCCTGCGCACCGTGGACACAGCCTGGCTGCCCCTCTTCCAGGTAATCAGCAAGGTAAAGATCGCCAGTCCCAGTACAATCGGCATCCAGCCGCCGTGCAGCAATTTGGTGGCGTTGGAACCAAAAAACACCAGCTCCATCAGCAGGAAAACCGGCAGGGAGGCCAGTGCCAGCGTGCGAATGCGCCCCGTTGTGGCCAGCGCAACAATTCCTGTCAGCAGCGTGGTGATGATCATGGTGCCGGATACGGCAATGCCATAGGCCGCCGCCAGCGCGCCGGACGACTGGAATTCCAGCACCAATACAACCACGGCAATCAGCATCATCCAGTTAATCACGGGAATATAGATCTGCCCGCGCTCCGTATCCGAGGTGTGCAACACGCGCACGCGCGGCAGGTAACCCAGGCGCGACGCCTGTAGCGTCATCGAATACGCTCCGGTAATGGTAGCCTGCGATGCAATCACTGTCGCTGCGGCCGCCAGCCCCACCAGCGGCAACATCAACCACTCCGGCGCCAGGTAATAAAAAGGATTTTGCACCGCATCCGCAGAGCGCAATACCAGCGCACCCTGGCCGAAATAATTGAGCAATAGTGAGGGGCAAACCAGGCCGTACCAGGCAATCCGCACCGGGCGTGCGCCGAAGTGCCCCATATCGGCATACAGGGCTTCGCCACCGGTCAGCGCCAGAAACACGGCGGACATCAACAGGAAAGCCGCCAGCGGGTGCTGTACGGCAAAATGCACGGCATACATCGGGTTGATGGCCTGCAACACCACTGGATTCTGCACAATGCTGAGCATGCCCAACACGGCCAGCGTGAGAAACCAGATAACCGTAACGGGCCCAAATAGTCCACCGATCCTGCTGGTGCCGTGCTTCTGGATAAGAAAAAGCCCGATGAGAATACCGATGGTGATAGGCATCAACCCAATGCTCAAATGCCGGCGTGGCCACACTCAAGCCTTCAATGGCAGACAGCACTGAAATAGCCGGAGTGATAACCGCATCACCGTAAAACAGCGCGGCAGCAAATATACCTGCAATAATCACCGCCAGCGCCAGTGTCGGTCGTTGCCGGGTGACGCGCTGCGCCAATGCAGTCAGTGCGAGCACCCCACCTTCACCCTCATTGCTAAAGCGCAGGACAATCCAGACATATTTCAGCGAGATAATCAGCATCACCGCCCAGAACAGCGATGACAAGGTCGCCAGCACATTGACCTCGGTAAGCGGCATAGCATGGGCACCGGCAAAGGCCTCCTTGAACGCGTACAGGGGGCTGGTACCGATATCCCCATACACCACACCGAGCGCGGCGAGAGTGAGTTTTGCCGTGCCGGACCTGGCATTGTCATGTTGCATGAAAGTGCTCCACTGGGATTAGTAAACGAAGCGGTAACCGACGGCGGTTTCCGTGAGGATATGTTTTGGTTGCGCCGGGTCGTTTTCCAGCTTTTGCCGCAGATGGCCGACATAGACACGCAGGTAATGGTTGTTATCAGTCTGCCCCGGGCCCCATATTTCGCGCAGCAAATGACGATGTGTCATTACCTTGCCGGCATTCGAGACCAGTAACACCAGCAGACGATATTCAATCGGGGTGAGGTGCAATGGTTCGCTGTCACGCGTCACCAATCGACGCGCCATATCCACTGTGATATCCGAAAATGACAGACAGGCTTGCGGTACGGCCTGTAACTGCTGCCCGCGCCTTAACAGCGCGCGCACACGCGCCAGCAACTCTCCCACCGCAAACGGTTTGGTGAGGTAATCGTCTGCACCCGCATCCAGTGCGGCGATTTTTTCCTGTTCCGCACTGCGTGCCGAGAGCACCAGTACAGGCACCTGCGACCAGTAACGAAAATCCTGTACAAACTGCACGCCGTTACCATCCGGCAAACCCAGGTCCAGGATGACCAGATCAGGTTTGCCGCTTTCTGCCTCCATGAGCCCCTGGCTGATAGTGCCCGCCTCCAGCACCCGGTACTGTTCACTGCGCAGTGCCGTGCGCACAAAGCGGCGGATATCGAGTTCGTCCTCGACCAGCAACACGGTTGCCACACTTTCCCCGCCGGTTGTTTGTCCTGTCGCATTCATGACTGCAGCCCCGGCGAGGCCTGTTCAGGTTCGACCGTCGGGGGTGATCCCAGAGGCAGTGTAAACATTACGCAGGCGCCACCTGCTTCAGGACTTAATAATGCAATCTCGCCACCGTGCGCTTCGACAATACTGCGACAGATCGACAGGCCGATTCCGAAACCCTGCACGGGCGATTCCTGTTGTCCGCGCGAAAATACATCCAGCAAATCACCCATCGAATCGGCAGGAAATCCCGCGCCCGCATTACAAATCCTGACTTCAACTACACTGCCTTGCACGGCAGCGGCAAGCGTAATCGTCGAGTGTGGCGGTGAGTATTTCGCGGCATTTTCCAGCAGGTTGCAGAATACCCGCTCCAGCAACACGGCATCGAGTTGCACCAGCGGCAGGTCGGCAGGCACCGTCACCCGCACTGTATGGGATGACAGCGTATTTCCCAGCAAATGAATACTCGCCCCGATGACCTCCTCCAGTGGCTGCCACTCGCGCTGCAACTGCACCCTGCCACTCTGCAGGCGCGCCATGTCCAGCAGGTTGTTCACCATCCCATGCAAGTGAAATGCGTGCGCACGTAGGGACGCCACCAGTTCCTTGCCTTCGTCTGACAATCCGGGCTGCGTCAGTTGCAAGGTGTCAACCAAGCCACATAACACGGTCAATGGCGTACGGACATCATGGGAAATGGAGGACAGGATGGAGCTGCGCAATCGTTCGGATTGCATACCCAGTTCGGCCGCCTGAGCGACCGCAACAAAGTGCAATCGTTCCAGGGCCGTTGCCAGCAGGGAAGACAATGCCTCCAGAAAATAGCATCTTTCATCCATGCGCTCGCCCTTGATGGCGGGCAGATCGAGTACCAGCACGCCGCGCATTCGCGTTGCCCCGCGCAACGGCAGATAAGCGGTATGGCAGCCTTCCGCTGCAAACTCCGCACTAATCTGCTGTGGCCACTGTTATAACTGTGCTGGATCACGAGCCTTTCCGGGATCGAGGGCGCAGCGCGGCTGCTGGTATCGGAAAATTCCAGATGTTCCTGCGCATCCGGCAAATACAATGCAATCTTCCGGGCATGCACGCTATCGGCGAGACAGGCCTGCAGCGTTGCATCCACTTGCCATCGCGTCATGGCGCCGGCAAAGTTACGCGCGCAATCGTAGAGTATTCTGGTGCGCTGCTCTCGTTGCTGTGCCTTATGTACCTGCTGCTGGAGGAGGCTGGATAAATGACTGATCAGCAGTGCCACCAGCAACATGACCAGAAAGGTCACAAGGTACTGGCCATCGTGAACCGCGAAGGAAAAGCGCGGCTCGACAAACAGGAAGTCAAACAAAGCCACACTTAGGAACGCGGCAAGCATGCCGGGGCCGTGCCCCAGCCAGGCTGCCGTTATGGCCACGGTCAGCAGAAAGAGCATGACGATATTGGCCAGATCCAGCCAGCCTAGAAGTGGCAGGCAAAGCATGGCACAGACGCCACCCAGCAACACCGCGGCCATATACCGCAGTGCAGGAGGCCAGCCTGTGCTCCGAAATAGCGTCATAACGGCTCCGTTCACCCTGGTGGAGGATACCTCCAATCAGTCCGGCGCCCATTGTGTCAGCCCCGACATAAAATTGGTGTAAAGATGCCACAAATACAGGTTTTTAGGCGGTCAATAATGCCACCCCCAAAACCCTGCTCCTCGGCCTACACCACTGTTGGGGGCATCCCGCTGAATCAGAGGCTCATTTTTCCAGCATTCATTGGGCATTCACCCCGATTTGCGTACAATGCCCGTTGCCATCAGCAGCGTGGGTTGAGAATTTTTATGATTCTCGGCTACTCTCCCCGGTCACAGTAGTGGGCTGTGTGCTTTAGTATCGACTTTGTCATACCTGATGAATCAGATAGAATCAGACTCAACACCCATACCCCAATGATGCAGCAGTTCCTGCGCATCAAGGCAAATCACCCGCAAGACCTGGTGTTCTACCGTATGGGTGATTTTTACGAGCTGTTTTATGAGGATGCCAAGCGCGCGGCCGAACTGCTGGATATTACGCTCACCACGCGCGGAAAATCCGCCGGGGAACCCATTCCCATGTGCGGCGTGCCCTACCACGCTGCAGAGAATTATCTGGCGCGACTGGTGAAGTCCGGGGTCTCGGTGGCCATCGCCGAGCAGATCGGCGATCCTGCCACCAGCAAGGGGCCCGTGGATCGCCAGGTGGTGCGGATTGTGACGCCTGGCACCCTGTCCGATGAAGCCCTGCTGGACGACAAAGTGGACAATCTGTTGCTGGCCGTGTGCCAACAGCAACAGCATTACGGCATCGCCTACCTGGACCTGAGCACGGGACGCTTTCGAGTGCTGGAAATCACCGGCGAGGAAGCCCTGACCGGTGAATTGCAACGCCTGGATCCGGCGGAGACTCTGTACCACGAATCCATCTATCACCCGGTTATCACCGCGCGCCGGGGTGCGCGCAGCCAACCCGGCTGGGAGTTTGACGCACAGAGCGCCCGTCGTGCCCTGAATACCCAATTCCAGACCCACGATTTGCAGGGCTTCGGTTGCGACAGTCTCGAACTTGCCATCGGCGCCGCCGGCTGCCTGCTGCAATACGTGAAGGATACGCAGCGCGGCAATCTGCCGCATATTCGCGCGCTGCAGCAGGAAAACCGGGCAGACAGTGTCATCCTGGACGCGGCAACCCGGCGCAATCTGGAAATCGACATCAATATGAGCGGCGGTAGCAGCAACACACTGTTGTCGGTGCTGGACCGCAATGTAACGGCCATGGGCAGCCGCATGCTCAGGCGCTGGCTGCACCGACCACTCACCAATGTCGAGGTACTGCGGACACGGCACGCAGCGCTTCACACCCTGTGCGAAAACGACACCTATGAGACCGTACGCAGCGCACTCAAGCCGGTCGGTGATATGGAACGCATCCTCACCCGAGTGGCGCTGCGCTCCGCACGCCCCCGGGACCTGACGCGACTGCTCAGCTCACTGCAGGCCCTGCCACAATTGCGCGAGGCACTGTCCCAACTCGATGCACCCCTGCTGCGCGCACTCAGCCTGCAGAGCCGGCGACTATCCCGAACTCTGTGCATTGTTGGGCAGTGCCATTATCGAGAACCCGCCCGTCGTGATCCGCGATGGCGGGGTAATCGCCGACGGTTACGACGAACAGCTGGACGAACTGCGCCAGATCAGCACCAATGCCGGAGACTTTTTACTGGACATCGAAAAGCGCGAGAAACAGGCCACTGGCATCAGCACGCTGAAGGTCGGCTACAACCGGGTGCACGGCTATTACATTGAGATCAGCCGCGCGCAGTCCGACAAGGCTCCCGCAGACTATATGCGGCGCCAGACACTGAAAAATGCTGAGCGTTTCATCACGCCCGAACTGAAGGCCTTCGAGGACAAGGCCCTGTCCAGCAAGAGTCGCGCACTCGCGCGGGAAAAATTCCTGTACGAGGAGTTGCTGGAACGCCTCAACGAACAACTGGCACCCCTGCAGGATACCGCTGCTGCAGTCGCCGAAATCGATGTGTTGGCCACTCTGGCGGAGCGGGCGGACCAGCTCCGTTTATGCCAGCCGCAATTCTGTGACGAACAGGTGTTTGAGGTCATCGACGGAAGGCACATCGTAGTGGAGCAGGTACTGCAGGAGCCTTTTATCGCCAACGATACGCTGCTCAACGAGCAGCGGCGCATGCTGCTCATCACCGGGCCCAACATGGGGGGGAAATCGACCTACATGCGCCAGAACGCGATCATTGCCCTGCTCGCCCATATCGGCAGCTACGTGCCAGCCAGTGCCGTGAAACTGGCGCCCATCGACCGCATTTTCACCCGCATCGGTTCCTCCGATGATCTGGCCGGTGGCCGCTCCACCTTCATGGTGGAAATGACCGAGACCGCCAATATCCTGCACAATGCCACTCCCCGCAGCCTGGTGCTGATGGACGAAGTGGGGCGCGGCACCAGCACCTTCGACGGCCTGAGCCTGGCCTGGGCCGCAGCGGTGCAACTGGCGCGTTCGATAAAGGCGTTTACCCTGTTCGCTACTCACTATTTCGAACTGACCAGCCTACCTGATGTGTGTCCCACCATGGCCAATGTGCACCTGGATGCTACAGAGCACCAGGATCACGTGGTGTTCCTGCACAATATCCAGGAAGGGCCGGCCAATCGCAGCTTCGGCTTGCAGGTAGCAAGGCTCGCCGGTATCCCGGTCCCGGTACTGCAGGCCGCACAGGAGAAGCTCAAGGAACTCGAACGCGGCGCGTTACGCGACGCCAGGCCGGAGCAGGCCAGCGCAAGTGTCCCGGCCCAGAACGACCTGTTCAGTCTGTCCCAGCCGCACCCTGTGATTGAGTCGCTTCACGCCCTGGATGTTAATGAGCTGACTCCCCGGCAGGCCCTGGACAAACTGTATGAGTTAAAGGCCCAACTGGACTGACGCAGCACGGAGTTCATTGTGTAATTCTGCCTCGCCAACGTGTGTGAGCCATCCTCACAGCGCCTGGGAATATCATCCTCAGGGGCCTTCATTTCTGCACTTCCAGCAGGTAGACTAACGCCCCTTAGTCCAGACATCACTAATCCAAGAGGCGTTTCAGGAATGACATTTGTTGTAGGCGAGGATTGCATCAACTGTAAGCATACCGACTGTGTTGAGGTCTGCCCGGTTGACTGCTTTTACGAGGGCCCGAATTTTCTGGTTATCCACCCCGATGAATGTATCGATTGTGCTCTGTGCGAACCTGAGTGCCCCGTGGATGCCATCTTCTCCGAGGACGAGTTGCCAGAAGACCAGGCGGTATTTCTGGAGCTGAATGCCGAACTGGCCGAAATCTGGCCCTGCATTACCGAAATGAAGCCTGCGCTTCCCGACGCCGAAGAGTGGGCCGGCAAACCCGACAAGTTGCAATACCTGCAGCGCTGAGCGCAAGGACATACTGCAAGCCCCGCCATGGCAACCTGATGGGGCTTTTTTTTGCGTGACACTTCCGTCCCCTATATTCTCAACCGGCCCGGGAAAAATAACTTTACTCCGCTACCGCGCTGCCACTATCCGACCTACCTGTGACTGGACCGATTTCTGCTAGACTGACCCCATGAGTGAAGACAAACCCCCGTTTACGATGGACTGGCGCGTCACCTTCGGGTTGACAGTCACCCTCCTGTGGATCGGCGCCGGACTGGCTTACCTGCTGGTAATGGTGGGCGAGGAAAAGTTCATCCAACTGCCAACAGCAGACATTGGCAACTTTCTGGAAGGAGCCTTCGCACCGCTTGCATTCCTGTGGCTGGTCATCGGCCTCTTCATGCAACAGAAAGAGATCAGTGCCAACACCAGGGCCATTAAACTGCAGGAGCAGAGCGCGCGACGACTGGAATTGCACTCCCGCCAGGACAGCTATTTCAAGCTACTCACGCTCGTGCAGGACCAACTGGGCGCGATCGCCGGATTTCACTTTATGTCGATCTGCGGTCCAACAGGTACCGGCGAGATTTCCTCGCTGGAATTTACCGAACAGCGCGCCCACGCCGCCAGCGGCGACCACGCATGGTTTATTCGAAAAATGATTGCACTGGTGGCCGGCGATATAGGAAACCACGACAAAATGCAGGAAATTTTCTTTAGCACTGCAGTTCGCACCCGCCATACGGAAAACTACAGCAGAACATTTAAAAAACTGTTGGACGCCGCTCGTGCCGTGGATACAGATGATATGGTCACGGATGCCTTGCTCAACGGATCCGCAGCTGGACTGCTGTACCGCATCATCCTCCATGTAAAAGGAGAGATTCAGCTGGACATGACGCTGGGTGCAGTGACTCCGCCCCCGATGGGAGCTCCGCCAAACAGCTAAGGGGCATTCAGTTCCAGCTTGCGAAACTTGACTGTGCCATCTGCCCAGTGCTGCAGGGCGATGAACCCGGCAGTGGGGTCCGCATTATCGAGCACTGCGGTAGTCACACCGTTGATCCTTACCTCGATTGCAGCACCCTTGGCCATTACCTCCAGAGTGTTCCACTTCCCCACTGTCTCCACCCTGGCCATGGGCGGCATAAACTGCTTCACAATAGCGCCGGTGCGCGCTTCCTGTTGTGGGTGCTCGTCGTAGATATTGAGTTCGTAGCAGGTTTCGGGGTGAATGCGGGAGCGCTCCCTGCAGCGAATGAAGATGCCTGAATTGGTAGTGGCGTCCACCCAAAATTCTGCCCGCAGATGAAAATCGCCGTAGTCCTTCTCACTGACCAGGAAACCATCGTCGCTACCGCTGGCCACGATCGCCTGGTCCACCACAGACCATTCACTGTCACCTGCAGCCCGCCAGCCACCCAGGCTGTGCCCATCAAACAATACGACGGAGTCGGCGTGGGCCAGTTGTATGGCACAGCATAAGCCAGCGATGATTTTCCCGCGCATATACCGAAGCCTCGAGCAATAAGCTGTTGATGATGGCCAGCCTAACCACGCCGATTTTCGAAAAACTCGATGACGAGTGGATCACCCAACCTTTCCAGATAGGCCACTGCCAGGCCCTCCCCGAAGCGCTTGCGCCAAATCGCTTCATAACCCACAGCCAGAGCAGCCTCGACCTGCGTTTCCAGGTCATCGACAATAAATCGCAAGTGGTGCATCCCTTCGCGACCGGCGTCCAGAAACTCCTTATGCGGACAGGCCCCGGACACCCACTCAATCAGTTCGATCTCCACGTCACCACTCTTGCCAAAGGCGAGACGCAGTGTGCACTCCTCCTGCGTGCCCCTGTAGTCGTAGGTCATAGGGCCCGGATCCATGGTGGAGAAGGGCCCGAACAACGGCTCATACAGTGCCAGCGCCCGCTCCATACTGCGTACCACGAAGCCCACCTGGTTGAGATCAGGTAGGTCGAACTGCCTGCGAATATCTTCCGCCATGTTTAGCATTCCATTATTTATTCGGATGACTCTGGGTATTGAAAGATAAAAACTTCGGCAGAAGCATGTCGTTGGGAAAAAGAAGGATTAAATGATACCGGATTTAACTGAACAATGAATCGCCGCCAAGTCCCTGCATTTCCATTATGCTGCGCAGGCGCTTGAGTGCCTCGACCTGAATCTGCCGCACACGCTCCCGCGTAAGCCCGATCTCGCGGCCGACTTCTTCCAGAGTGCTACTCTCGTAACCGCGCAGGCCAAAGCGACGTGATACAACTTCCCGCTGCTTCTCCGATAACTCTTCCAACCAGACAGCAAGATTGTCTTTGATATCGATGTCCTGTAACAACTGGGAGGGATCGCAGACACGAACATCGGCAATCATATCTACCATGGAACTGTCCGAATCAGGACCAACGGGAGTGTCCATCGAAATGATCCGCTCGTTAAGTCCCAGCATACGCTTCACCTCGGCCACCGGCCGATCCAGCATATCTGCTATTTCCTCGGCAGACGGTTCGTGATCCAGCTTTTGTGTAAGTTCGCGCGCGGCGCGCAGGTAAATGTTAAGTTCCTTCACCACATGAATGGGCAATCGTATGGTTCGAGTCTGGTTCATAATCGCCCGCTCTATGGTCTGGCGTATCCACCAGGTGGCATAGGTCGAAAAGCGAAAACCGAGATCGGGATCAAATTTTTCAACAGCCCTGATCAGACCCAGGTTGCCCTCTTCGATGAGATCCAAAAGGGTAAGTCCACGATTGATGTAGCGACGCGAAATTTTTACCACCAGACGCAGGTTGCTCTCTATCATGCGCTGGCGTCCCGACTCATCGCCACCGCGCGCCTGGCGGGCATAGTACTTCTCTTCGTCCGCAGTCAACAGCGGCGAGTAGCCAATTTCATTCAGGTACAACTGGGTGGCATCGAGTGACTTTTCAATCTTTGGAGGCATTTCGAGTATGGCGCGATCAAAATCGTCATCACTGACATCAATCGAGGGATCAAGCCAATGTGTATCAGCGTGTGTTGTATCAGTTTGTTCTAAATGGATTCGAGGGTTTCGTCCGATTTTCGCAGATGAAGCACTGCCAGACGTGGCTTCACCTGAACCGGCGAACCGCTTCGCGGCTTTGCCTGATTTCGAATTCCTTTTCGAATCTGCGGTCGTTGGATCCACATCCATGGCCATAACCCACTCTTCTTTCAGTTTGAATTTTAAGAGTATTTCCCGCCGGGCCGACCAGACTAACCCAAATATATTGCACATTGCAATCGAGTATAGAAATGCAAAAATATACTAGTATTTACTATTATTTGTTGGTCCTCACCCACGTCGATAATGCCCTATTTGCCGGTGTATTACCGTCGCGGCAATACCCTTTGCGGGTCAATAGGCTTACCTTCCTTACGAATTTCAAAATGCAGTTTCACCGAGTCCGTTCCAGAACTGCCCTTCTCCGCTATGGTTTGTCCCGCTGTAACCGTCTGGCCTTCGGCGACCAGCAGGCGGTCATTGTGCCCATAGGCACTGAGGTAAACCTCGTTGTGCTTGAGTATCAATAACTCGCCAAATCCAACGATACCCGTTCCCGCATAGACCACTTTACCAGCAGCCGCTGCAACCACCGGATCACCACGCGCACCCGCAATATCAATCCCCTTGTGCACACTCTCGGAATAACCCCGAGTCACCGACCCCTTCGTCGGCCACAGCCAGGCCTCGACTGTAGCCCCTGAATAGGTATCCGCGTCCATCTCCTGTTTGACCATGGCGATTGCCGGTGCGGATACCGACGGAGGTGGCGGGTTCGGTTCGCTCACAGCCGGTTTACTCTGGATGACTGTAGAAGCCCCGGATGCCTCGCGATTGACGGGGATAGCACCTTGAGGAGTCGTATTCATCGGCGCAGGCGACTGCAAGGTGCTGATCTGCCTGGGTGGTACAGCCTCACCCAGATAGATTATCTGGCCGGGATAAATGGTATAGGAATCCCCGATGCCATTGGCTACCGCCACCTTGCGATAGTCCAGTCCATAGCGGAAGGCAATGGAATAAAGTGTGTCACCGCTCTTTACGGTGTAGGAGGAGGAAGAAGGCTGCGGCTGGGTAACCCGGTCTTCCACGGGGGCGGGGGGATTCCCGCCACACGCAAGAAGTCCGCTCAACACCAGGCTTAACAAAATCCTCGCTAGCAAACGATTTCCTCAACATGGATTTCATCGCAACTGGGCATGACCACCACGAGCAGGCATCACATGGACTTTGTTCATTATTTTTCTTTACCGGAGCGCAGCGGCACAAAGTATACGGCCTCAACGATTTCGGTTTCGTAACCCTCATGTGTGCGGGTTACCACCTGCAAGTGCTGGATCTCCCCCCCGACCGGTATAACCATGCGGCCGCCGGTAGCCAGTTGCAACAGCAACTCTTCTGGAATTCGCTCGGGAGCGGCGGTGACAACAATACCGTCATAGGGGCCACACTCCTCCCAGCCCATGCCGCCATCCGCATGATTCAATTGAATATTGCGCAGCTTTAGCTGACGCAGGCGCTGGCGCGCCTTTTGTTGCAAAGCCTTGATACGCTCCACGCTGAACACTTCATCGACCAATTGCGCCAGTACCGCCGTCTGGTAACCGGAACCGGTGCCGATTTCCAGGACCCGCGAACGCGGTCCCGCCGCCAGCAACAACTCCGTCATACGCGCCACTACATAAGGCTGTGACAAGGTCTGCTGCAAAGCCGATCGGCAATGCGACATCCTCATAAGCGCGATGCGCCATAGCCTCATCAAGGAACAGGTGTCGCGGCGTGGTGCGCATGACATCCAGCACTGCCGTATTGCTGACCCCCTGATCAACCAGCCGTTGTACCAAACGCTCCCGAGTTCGCTGGGAAGTCATCCCAATACCGTGGAGATCAATCCTGTTCACTACTGATACCACTCTCTATAAACCCCTCTTGATACCGCACGAGCTCAGCCAGCAGGGCGGTGGCATAACCGCCAGCACCCAGGGAAAACTCCAGTCGCAGCGTCCCATCATCACAAAACTGCCAGCAAAAGTCATCCGGCACCATCCGCGCGGAACGCCAGGCCAGCTCCAGACCCGACTTCTCCAGGAAGTCACATATCTCGGCGCACTCGGCCAGATTGTCCACCTGTCGCTTACTGAACCCTGGCCCATCACCGGCCTGTCCCCGCCCCCACAGCGGCAATCCCGGGTGAATATCACCGCGGACTGCGCGCGCTCGAATATCCTCACTAACTTCCGCGCAGGTGAAAAAACTCCGTGTACCCTGCAACAGGCAGACGTCACCGGGCTTTACCGCATTCCAGTCCCCGCTCTCTATGCGAACTGCCAGCAGTCGATTGAACACATAGGCACGCAGGGCGGAAAAATACAGGCTGCGCTTGTCGCGCGTAATCCTGCGTCCGCCACGCATCCAGCGCCGCGCCTGCTCGAGTGTCGAGCCATTGCGACCAAAACGCTGCTCGCCAAAGTAGTTGGGGAACCCTGCATCGCGCAGTTTCTCCAGCCGCTGTTCCAGCGCAGCGCGCTCGCCTGTCAGCGCACGCAACACCAGAATAAATCGATTGGAGCGGTGGACGCCGCGCCTGAGTTTGCGCAAGTGCCGCCCGAACTCCAATACCTGCACATCGCCGTCGGCCTCAAGCAACTGCCAGTCGGGCTCTGCACGCCCCGCCATAGCCGATACTAAACCACTGCCGGGTCACGGCATTGCGGTCTTTCAAGCCGCTAAGGCCAATATCACGCGGCGCCACTCCGCTGAGGACGGACAGTCGCTGCAGCAATTCCATACTGTTGAGCTGGCGTTTCTGCAAATACAGGAAACAGTGCTCTCCCTCACCCGACAACCCGAAGCCCAGCTGTTCACTGACCTGGAAATCCTCGGGGCTGCAGCGAATCAGGGCTGCGCCGGGGAGAGCACCCCATGCCCGGGGCCACGGTGGCATCATTGTGCTGCAGACTGCAGCAACACGACCGCGTGCACTGCAATACCCTCCTGCCGACCGGCAAAACCCAGCTTCTCTGTGGTGGTGGCCTTCACATTCACCTGCGCCACGCTGGCGGCCATATCGGCGGCCAGATTCTTCCGCATGCTGGCAATATGTGGTGCCATCCGCGGGGCCTGCGCAATGATTGTGGCATCCAGATTACCCAATACCCAGTGCGCCTGCTGCACCAACTGCATTACCCGGCGCAACAGGAGGCGACTATCGATACCCGCGTTAGCCGGGTCGGTATCGGGAAAATGCTGACCAATATCGCCCTGGCCGAGCGCGCCCAATAGCGCATCACAGACCGCGTGAATCAGCACGTCGCCGTCGGAGTGGGCGACAAGGCCACGATCATGGGGAATATGGACCCCGCCGAGCACCAGCGTGTCGCCAGGCCCAAAGCGGTGTACATCGTAGCCATGGCCTATACGCATCAATGGCCGCTCCCAATCCTGTAGTTCACGCGGAGGCACTACCGGCACGCGCCTGCAGATACCAGGCCGCCAGCGGCAGGTCCGCGGGAATAGTCACCTTGAGATTGCCTGTCGATGCCGCGATTAACTGCACCGGATAACCCGCCAACTCCATGGCGGAAGCCTCATCGGTCACCACCAAGCCCCGCTCCTGTGCCTGACCCAGTGCCCGGCGCAACTCATTGAAGCGAAACATCTGTGGTGTCTGGGCCCGCCACAGGGCAGTGCGGTCCAGGGTACGTACGACCAGCGCGTCATCCGAGGCCTGTTTAACCGTATCGACAATGCGCTCGGCCAGTATCCCGCCCGTGCCACTGGCAATCACTGTCTCCATCAGCCTCGCCATATCTTCAGACCTGCAGACAGGGCCGCGCCGCATCATGAACCAGCACCCAATCCTGTGGCGCTGCCCTGCCTGCCAGCGCATCCAGCCCCGCCAGCACAGAGCCACTGCGCTGCTCGGCGCCGGTGACGGTTTGCACCCGCGGGTCCTGGAAAATCGGGAGTGCAGCCGCCCGGCTGTCATTTGCATGCAGTGCAACAACAACCCCGGTGAGTTGCTCACAATCCAGCAGGGCACGCAGACTGTGCTCCAGCAGCGTGGCACCGGCCACTTCCATATATTGTTTGGGCAAATCGCCACCCATGCGGCTGCCAGTGCCCGCCGCCGGCAGCACTGCCCAGCAGCGCGACCTGATCCCGACTCATGGTTTCGCTTCCTCAGCCGGCTCAGGACTCTCGACTATCTGGTAAAAGGTTTCACCCTCCCGAATCAGCCCCAGTTGCTCCCGGGCGCGCTGCTCCACACCCTTGTTACCATTTTGCAGCTCCATTACCTCCCGCTCCAGTATCGCGTTGCGCGCCTGTAACTCACTATTGATGCGGGTCTTTTCCTCGATCTGGACCTGCAGTCGATGCTGCTCTGCCAGGCTGCCCTCGGCAAACCACAGGCGGTACTGCAGCACACCCAACAGCAACAGCAGTACGAAAAGCAGCCAGCGCATGGGTCAGGACGTCACTTGCGGGAGAATTCTGCCAGGCCGCGGTAGGGCGCTCGACCGCCCAACTCCGCTTCGATACGCAGCAGGCGATTGTACTTGGCCACCCGGTCCGAACGACACAGCGAGCCTGTTTTGATTTGACCCGCGGCAGTAGCCACCGCCAGATCGGCAATGGTGGTGTCCTCGGTCTCACCACTGCGATGAGAAATCACCGCGGTGTATCCGGCCGCCTTGGCCATGGCAATGGCTTCCAGGGTTTCCGACAGGCTGCCAATCTGATTGAACTTGATCAGGATCGAATTGGCCACGCCCTTGTCGATGCCTTCCCTGAGAATTCTGGTATTGGTGACGAACAGGTCGTCGCCCACCAACTGTATCTTCTGCGCCGAGCTTGTCGGTGAGCAACTTCCAGCCGTCCCAGTCGGACTCGTCCAGGCCGTCTTCAATGGAAATAATGGGGTGGCTGCCGGCAAGGTCCGCCAGGTAGTCAGTGA
Source organism: uncultured Gammaproteobacteria bacterium (assembly GCA_963844975.1). Taxonomy (GTDB): domain Bacteria; phylum Pseudomonadota; class Gammaproteobacteria; order Pseudomonadales; family Halieaceae; genus Marimicrobium. The sequence continues at coordinate 68,263 of CAWJQO010000026.1, forward strand.
AGGCCGCGCTGCTGAACTGCTTGCCTTCTCCAGCCAGATTGTACATGCCGTCGCGGTAAAACTCGGACGCCGCACAGTCCAGCGCCAGGGTGATATCGGTGCCCAGTTTATAGCCCGCCTTGCCCACCGCTTCAGCAATGACCTCCAGGGCAGCCTCATTGGAAGGCAGGTTGGGGGCAAAGCCGCCCTCGTCTCCAACAGCGGTACTCAGGCCGCGGGCGGACAATACTTTCTTCAGCTGGTGAAAGATTTCCGCACCGGCCCGCAGGCCCTCTGCGAAACGTGGCCGCACCCACCGGCTGCACCATGAATTCCTGGATATCCACATTGTTATCGGCGTGCTCGCCGCCGTTGAGGATATTCATCATCGGTACCGGCATGGAGAACCCGGAACTGCCGTTGATATCCGCAATGTGCTGGTACAGGGGTACTTTGCGGGACAGAGCTGCGGCCTTCGCCGTTGCCAGCGACACCGCCAGAATGGCATTGGCGCCAAACTTCGCCTTGTTGTCAGTACCGTCCGCCTCTATCATCGCCGCGTCCAGCTCGCGCTGGGCGCCCGCATCACGTCCCAGCAGCAGTGCCCTGATAGGACCATTCACATTACCCACCGCCTTCAGCACGCCCTTACCGAGATATCGGGCAGCATCGCCGTCGCGCAGTTCCAGGGCTTCACGGGAGCCTGTAGAGGCTCCGGAAGGGGCGCAGGCGGCGCCCACTTCTCCGGACTTCAGGGTTACCTCGGCCATTACGGTGGGATTGCCACGCGAATCCATAACCTCAAAGGCCTGTATGTTTGTGATCGATGTCATGCGTTCCAACTCCGTAATTGCTAATCGATGTGCAGGGGGGGCAATGATTTCACCAGGTCATCGACCGCCTTCACCTGTGCCAGAAAGGGCTCCAGTTGCGCCAGGGGCAGTGCACTGGGGCCGTCGCAGCGGGCCTTGTCCGGGTCCGGATGAGCCTCCAGGAACAGCCCCGCCAGGCCCACCGCCATACCGGAGCGCGCCAGGTCCAGTATCTGCGAGCGACGCCCGCCGGAAGCGGCGCCTCCCGCATCCCGACACTGCAGCGCGTGAGTGACGTCAAAAATCAGCGGGACGTTGCCGCAACTGCGTTTCATCACACCGAATCCCAACATATCCACTACTAGATTGTCATAACCAAAGTTACTGCCACGTTCGCACAGCATAACGCGGGTGTTACCGCACTCAGCGAATTTTTCCACGATATTGGCCATCTGCGAGGGGCTGAGAAATTGTGGCTTCTTGATATTGATCGCCGCGCCGGTCGCCGCCATCGCCGCCACCAGATCTGTCTGGCGCGCCAGAAACGCTGGCAGCTGGATAATATCGCACACCTCGGCAGCGGGCGCCGCCTGTTCCGGGGTGTGTACGTCAGTGATGACCGGGATACCGAACGCCGATTTCACCGCCGCCAGAATGGCCAGACCCTCCTCCAGGCCGGGGCCGCGGAAAGAGTGTATCGATGAGCGATTGGCCTTGTCGTAGGAGGCCTTGAAGACATAGGGAATGCCCAGTCTGTTACACACCTCGACATAGTGCTCCGCTACCCGCAGGGCGAAGTCACGACTCTCCAATACATTCACCCCGCCGAGCAGGACGAAGGGGGCAGTGTTATCGATGCGCAGTTTGCCAACGGAAACGGTCTGGTCAGTCACGGCGGTACTCTTTATCAGTCTGCCTGGTTGACGGTCTGGCTCCGCGCATGGGCGATAGCCGCTTCAATGAAACTGGTGAATAACGGATGTCCACCGCGGGGCCGGGATGTAAACTCCGGATGGAATTGGCAGGCAACAAACCACGGGTGTGCAGGCAACTCGATCATCTCCACCAGCGAGTGATCAGCAGACCAGCCGGCGACACGCATGCCTGCAGCCTGCAATTGATCGAGGTAGTTGTTGTTTACCTCATAGCGGTGGCGGTGGCGCTCCGCAATGACGTCCTTGCCATAGATTTCCCGCACCTTGCTGCCCGCTTCAAGGTGGCAGGGCTGGGCACCCAGGCGCATGGTGCCACCCTTGTCGGACGACTCATCACGCTGCACGGAACTGCCGTCGGCATTCATCCACTCCGTGATCAGGGCCACAATCGGGTGGGGCGTGGACGGATTCATCTCAGTGGAATCAGCGCCCGCCAGGCCGCAGACATTGCGCGCGTACTCCACCAATGCGACGTGCATACCCAGGCAGATGCCCAGGAAAGGGATATTATTCTCCCGCGCGTAACGCACTGCGGTAATCTTGCCCTCGACGCCGCGATCGCCAAAACCGCCGGGCACCAGGATGGCATTCATCCCCTGCAGGGCTGCAGTGCCATTGCGCTCAATGTCCTCTGCGTCGAAATATTCTATCTTTACATTGGTCAGGGTTTGCAGGCCGGCGTGCAGTAGCGCTTCATTGAGTGATTTGTAGGCGTCCTGCAGGTCGACATATTTGCCCACCATGGCAACCCGCACCTGGCCACTACTGATAGTAAATTCCCGCTCGACGACGTCGTCCCAATCGGACAGATCGGCCTCGCTTTTGCAGTCGATGCCGAAACGCTCCACGACAAACTTGTCCAGGCCAAAGTCGCGCAGTATGCCCGGGATTTTATAGATCGAATCCACATCCAGCAGCGGAATGACGGCTCGCTCTTCCACGTTGGTGAACAGGGATATCTTCTTGCGCGCGCTCTCCTCTATCTCCACGGAGCAACGACACAACAAAATATCCGGCTGCAAGCCGATGGAGCGCAGCTCCTTGACCGAGTGCTGGGTGGGCTTGGTTTTGATCTCACCGGCGGTGGCGATATAGGGCACCAGGGTGAGGTGCATCAACAGCGCGCGACTGGGCCCCATTTCCACTTTCAGTTGCCGCGCTGCCTCCAGAAATGGCAGGCCTTCGATGTCTCCCACTGTGCCACCAATCTCGACGACCGCCACATCGGCATCGCCCGCGCCCAGCACCACGCGCCGCTTGATTTCATCCGTGATATGAGGGATGACCTGCACTGTGCCGCCCAGGTAATCGCCACGGCGCTCCTTGCGCAGGACCGCGTTATAGACCCTGCCCGTGGTGAAATTATTGGTGCGCTTCATGGTGGTGTGGGTAAACCGTTCGTAATGGCCCAGATCCAGATCAGTCTCCGCGCCATCCTCAGTCACGAATACCTCACCGTGCTGGAACGGACTCATGGTGCCGGGATCAACATTGATGTAGGGATCGAGCTTGAGCAGAGTGACCCTGATACCTCTGGCTTCAAGCACTGCAGCCATGGAGGCAGCAGCGATTCCCTTGCCCAGAGACGAAACTACCCCACCTGTGACGAAAATATAACGCGTCATGATTAGCCTGTAGTTATGTAATTAATTATGCTGTATTTCCGGGCACGCAAAACACGCGTCCGGTTGCTCACAGGGAGCTCTAGCTACCGGCGCAAGTCCTGCAAAAGATGGGCAATCAGGCTACCAGAAAGACGCCGCAAGCTCAAACGGAACCAGCGCCGACAGGTCGCTCCCAGCTCAGGTTCCAGAGCTGTTCGCCCTCCTGCGCCGCCGTGCGCCAGCGACTTGATGCACAGCTGGCCAACCCTCCCACTGCCAGCAATTCGCCCTCCAGGTACAACAGGGGCACGCGATCCCGCCACCAGGGTGGCACATCCCACTCCTGCAGCAGGTTCTTGAGGCTGCGACTACCGCTGCGCCCCGGCAGGCGGCAGCGCTCCCCACCTTGACGCCAACTGATCGTGAGCCGGTCACCCGGCACCAGCAGCAGGCCATCGCCTGCCGCGCGCTGCAGGCTAACCGTGCCCACTCCGGGCACCGCACGGCTCGTGCCGGGCGCCAGGTCAAGGGGCACCGCTGGCGGCGGGGCAATAATATTTGTTATCAGGTAAACCGCGTCGCGATAGCGCTGCAGGCAGCAGCTACCGCATACCAGCCTCGGATTGGCATCAATGGCCGCCACGCGCAGCTGGCGCACAAACTCTGCCAGTGCCGCGTGATCGGGCGCCTGACATCCGCGCGCGCGCAACCAGGCCCGCAAGCGCGTTGCGACTACCTCCCCTGACTCCATATGTAACTGGGACAAAACCAGGCCGGGGTCACCCATCACACTGTGCACGATTTCCGGGACACCCAGTTGATCGGTCAATGCCCTGGCCGCTGCAGCCATGTGCGCGCTGGCTCGGGCCACGGTTTGCCGATAGCCGGGCCAGCGGGAGGCCAGCAGCGGCAGCAGTTTTGCGCGCAGGAAATTACGGTCCATGAGGGTGCTGCTGTTGGAAGGGTCTTCCACAAACTCCAGACCGTGGTGCGCGGCATAGTGCTCTATCTCACTGCGCCCGTAATCCAGCAGGGGTCGCACCAGCATTCCCTCTCCCAGCGTGCGCCTGCGCGGCATGGCCGCAAGCCCCTCAACCCCGGCACCACGCAACAAGCGCAGGAAAAAAGTCTCCACCTGGTCGTCGAGGTGATGGCCGAGGAACAACACCGCGCCGGGCGGCAACTGCTCTTGAAAGGCGCGATAGCGTGCCGTCCGCGCCGCCGCCTCACCACTGCCGTCCGCGTGCACATCGACGGTGCAGGTGTTGAGCTGCAACTGCAATGAGCGGCACACACTCTCACAGTGACGCTGCCAGTCCCCGGCAGCTGCCTGCAAACCATGGTTGATATGGAGTGCGCGGAGAGTAGGAGAGCCCGGATTGGCTGCACACCAGCGGTGCAGCAGATGTAGCAGGACGGTGGAGTCCACACCACCACTGAACCCCACGTACCAGCCCGGGGCAGTAAGCAGCTCGTTCAGCTGGCTGTCGAGATAGGTATGATTGAGCAATCCCGCCTAGTTTCCGTAGGACATGAGTCGCTGATAGCGCTTGGAAAGCAGATCTGCCAGCGGCAGTTGCTGCAAGCTATCCAGTTGCGTGACGATATGTTCCCTGATGCGCTGCGCCATCAACTCTACATCCCGGTGAGCCCCGCCCAGAGGCTCGGCAATGGTGGCATCAACAATCCCCAGATCCTGCAGAACCTGGAGGTTACGCCCATGGCTTCGGCCGCATCCGGCGCCTTGGCAGTATCCTTCCAGATGATATTGGCACAGCCCTCCGGAGAAATGACGAAATAGGTCGAGTACTGCAGCATGGCCAGGTGGTCGCCCACACCAATGCCCAGGGCGCCACCGGAACTGCCCTCGCCAATCACGACGCAGACAATAGGGGTTGCCAAACGGGACATGACCGCCAGGTTCTGCGCAATCGCTTCGCTGATACCGCGCTCCTCAGAATCGATACCCGGGTAGGCTCCTGGCGTGTCAATCAGGGTAACGACCGGGATTTTGAAGCGCTCCGCCGTCTCCATCAGGCGCAGTGCCTTGCGATAGCCCTCGGGCTTGGGCATGCCGAAATTGCGCAGGACCTTGTCCTTTACGGCCCGACCCTTCTCCTGGCCGATAACCATAACCGGGCGGCCCTCAATCCGGGCGATGCCACCGACAATGGCTTTGTCATCGCCAAAGTGACGATCGCCGTGCAATTCATCAAACTCGGTAAAGACGCGGGGAATGTAGTCCAGGGTGTAGGGGCGCCGTGGGTGACGCGCTACTTTGACAATCTCCCAGGCACTGAGGTTGGAATAGATTTTTTCCGTGAGCTTGGTGCTCTTGGCCCGCAGGTTCTCAATCTCCGAGCTGATATTGATCTCGTTATCAGTGCCGACCAGCCGCAACTCCTCGATCTTGACCTCCAGCTCGGCAATGGGCTGCTCAAAGTCAAGGTAATTAGGATTCATGCATGGGCGTCTCGACGGATTGGCGTGGCGCACAGTGTACAAAATTAAAGCGCGACAGACCAATAGCACGATTGACTGTCTCGCTACGGGGGAATGATTCCCTGCAGCTGTTGCTGTAAGCTGCGCGCCATGCATGAACCATCGCCCTATCTCGTCCCGCACAGCAGCGAGGAAATCGCGATTCTCTACGAGGACGAGCGACCTTTTGCTGGTGCGCAAACCTGACCTGCTACTCAGTATTCCCGGCCGCCATCCCCTGAACAAGGATTGCCTGATCACCCGATTGCAGCAGCACCACCCGACGGCGAGTATCGTGCACCGACTGGACCTGGACACGTCAGGAATTATGGTGATTCCGCTGAACAAGCCCGCCCATGCCCATATCAGTCGCCAGTTCCAGGAGCGTCAGGTACAAAAAGCCTACCACGCGATCGTGTTCGGTGTCGTGGCAGAGAATGCAGGCGAGGTCGATCTGCCCATTACCTGCGACTGGGAGCGCCGCCCGCGACAGATGATCTGCCATGTGCGCGGCAGGAACGCCCTCACCCGCTTTGAGGTACTGGAGCGCGGGACTGATCGCACTCGTGTAATGCTCAAACCGGTCACCGGTCGCTCGCACCAGTTGCGCATTCACATGCGGGAGCTGGGTCACCCTATACTGGGCTGCGATATGTATGCCCATGCAACGGCGCTCGGCATGGCGCCGCGCCTGATGCTGCACGCCACCACCCTGGAATTCACCCACCCCACCACAGGGCAGTGGCTGCGCGGTGATTCTCCGCCTGACTTTTAAGCCGTTCTCCCGCAGTGCTAGTGCGATAGATAGGTACACCAGTCACTCCAACTACCCGCGTAAAGAGTCGCATCTTCCCTTCCCAGCAGCGCCAGTGAAAACAGGTTGACGCAGGCCGTCACGCCGGAGCCGCAGTAGACCACCAGTCGCTCAGCGTCCAATGCTTCGCCCCAGTGCGTCCGCAACCCGGCGGTATCCAACACACTGCCATCAGCGTCAGTCACACCCTGCCAGGGCCGGTTGATGGCGCCCGGTATATGGCCCGCGACAGGATCGATCGGCTCTTCCAGTCCCGCATACTGACTTTTAAGCCATTGAGCAACCTATTTGGTGTCTATTTGGGGTCAGAGCAAAAGCCGACGCGGCTTTTACTCTGACCCCAAATAGGTTTTTACTCTGACCCTGAGCTATCCCCACAAAATACCATTTTAATTCAGAGGGTTAAGGGGTAGCCTTTCCTAAAAACAGTGTGTGCACCGGATTTTTTCCACTGAACTCTTCACTTTTCGTGGCTCCGATGCACACAACCGCAGTATTGCATAAGCTCCTCAAACATTCCGCCCCCCCCCGATTCATGCCGTACGTCTCACAGCCCTCATGCAGGCCGTGCAGGCCGTGACCCAGGGTGCGCAAGTCTTCATTACGTCTCTGGGACGACATTTGCAAGGCAACGCCTTCGATAAACACAAGATCAAACGCATGGATCGGCTGGTCGCCAACCCGCATGTATTCCGTGAACGCTTGCTCATTTACAAGGCCGTTACCACCACGCTTTTGAACGGACTGGCCGAGCCGATCATTGTGGTGGATTGGTCCCCGCTGTGCCCGATCAACGTTGGCATTTACTTTGAGCGGCGGTTCCCGTCGGCGGGCGCACTCTACCCTCTACGAAGAAGTTCACCCGCGATCCAAACTCGGTAATCGTCGCGTCCAGCATCAGTTCCTGTTGACCCTGGCCAAGTTACTGCCACCGGGCTCAACACCCATTGTCGTGGCGGACTCCGGGTTTAGACGCCCTTTTCCGCTACATTGAACAGACATTGGGTTGGAATTGGGTCGGCCGTATTCGAGGACAGGATGTCTTACGCTATTCAGCCGACTGTCCATGGTTTAGCGCAAAATCGCTGTATTCACGGGCTCGCAAGACACCCAGGATAGTGGGTGCTGTGGATTGGACAAGAGGGAATGCGTTCTCAGCCTGGATCGTGCTGTCGGGTCGTATCAAAAAGCAGCGCACATCGAATCGGCTGGATGGTCGCCGGCGCAACTGTAAACGCAGTAGGACCCATGCCAATCGAGAACGAGAGCCCTGGTTGCTTGTCGCGTCGCATTCGCTTGGAGGCCGCACCGCCAAACAGATCCAGAGTATTTACCGCACACGCATGCAGATTGAGGAGGATCCGGATGGTAAATCGGCGCGTTACGGTTTGGGGCTGTCTCAACATGCCCGCACGCATAAGCACAGTCGAACAGTATTATACTTACTGGCAACCTTGGCGACCTTCGTACTGTGGTGTATCGGGGTCGCTGGCAAAACGAGTCCGCTGGTTCGGCGTGTGAAGGTCAACTCTTCGAGCCAACGTGAGCCCTATTCGGTGATTTTCCTGGCAAAGCTCCTCATTACCCAACCGAGTTTTAGCGTATCGGAGTCTGCATTCAAATCGTCATTGAGGCAGATAAAAATCTATTCGCAGAATGTGCTAA
>CAWJQO010000027.1:0-197059 GCA_963844975.1 uncultured Gammaproteobacteria bacterium
GTCGCGCTATTGCGTTCAACCATTGAACGCAGGGTCATTGAAACGCAAAAGGGGGGCTTACAGCAATCAAAAACGCGGAATTATTTATGGGGCAGCCGCTATGGTAGCCATGGCGACATCCACCGTATTCTGGCGCCCCAGCAGATCTATCAACAACAGGGCGCGGTCTTCGGCCGTGGCCATCTGGAATACGCCGGTAAGACCTTTGAAGGGACCTTCCAGCACCTGTACCGCATCACCGCTGCGGTGCGGCCAATCTTCCGCATGGTGTTGATGGGTGTCGGGGTTTTCCGTCTGCCGGAGGTAGTCGATAACGCCATCCGGCACGGGCTTCAGGCTGTGGCCAAAGCGCACCAGTCCTGCCACGCCCTGGGTGGAGCGCACCGGGGCGAGACTGCTCTCGTCCGGGTCGACACGAATGAACAGGTAGCGCGGGAACAGGGGCTCCACCACCTTGGTCCACTTATCTCTTCTACGTTTGCGTAACAGGACTTTCGGCAGATAGGTTTCAAAGTGCTGCCGTTGCAGGTGCAGCTCTGCAATGGCTTCTTTCCTTGGCTTGGTTTGTACTGCGTACCAGCACCTCATACCGCCGTGGCCTGCGATTTCGGCGGCTTACCGCCCCACACAACTGTATTGAAACCCATGCGCCTGCATCAGTTTCCGCTCATACACGTTGCGCAGATCCACAAACACATTGCCGCGCATCAGTGGACTTCAATTTTTCCAGATCCAGGCCGCGATACTGATTCCACTCGGTCATTAACACGATGGCATCGGCATCCCGCACGGCATCGTCGATGTTGTCGGTGTATTCAACGCTATCCGGCAGCTCCTTGCGGGCCTCGTCCATGCCGTGGGGATCATGGGCTTTTATTCGTGCGCCCTGTTCCACCAATGCAGGGAGAATCGCAAGCGAGGGCGCCTCGCGCATATCGTCGGTCTCGGGCTTGAAGGTAAGTCCCAATACGGCGATCGTTTTGTTCGCCACACTGCCGCCCAGCGCTTCGCGGATTTTTACCACCATCCGGGATTTCTGCGCTGAGTTAACAGCAACGACCGCTTCCACAATCCGACTCGAGGTGCCAGCGTCATGCGCCATGCGGATCATCGCCTGGGTGTCCTTGGGAAAGCAGGATCCGCCATAGCCCGGTCCTGCATGCAGAAACTTCTTACCAATGCGTGCGTCCAGCCCCATACCCCTTGCCACTGCGTGTACATCGGCACCGGTCTTTTCACACAACTGCGCGACTTCATTGATAAAGCTGATTTTTGTCGCCAGAAAGGCGTTGGCTGCGTACTTGGTAATTTCCGCGCTTTCCAGGTCGGTGACAAGGATGGGAGCCTCGATCAGGTTGAGCGGGCGGTACAGTTCACGCAGCAGGGCCTCGGCACGCTCACTTTCCACGCCCAGTACCACGCGGTCGGGGCGCATGAAATCGTTGATGGCGGAGCCCTCGCGCAAAAACTCGGGGTTGGAGGCGACATCGAAGTCGGCTGTGTGGATTGGCCTGCTGTATGACGCGCTTCACTTCCCGTGCCGTGCCCACCGGCACGGTGGATTTGTCCACGATAATGGTATATCCCTGGAGGTGCGCGGCTATCTGGGTGGCGGCGGCGTAGACATATTTGAGATCGGCGTGGCCATCCCCGCGGCGTGTGGGTGTGCCCACCGCTATGAATACCAGGTCGGCGTCACCGATCCAGTCCTGGAATTGGGTGGAAAACTGCAGGCGTCCCGCGCGCATATTGCGGTGCACCAGATCTTCCAGGCCGGGTTCGTAGATCGGTATCTTGCCGTTTTGCAGGGCCTCGATTTTTCCCGCGTCCACATCAAGGCAGGTGACATTGGCGCCGAACTCGGCAAAACAGGCCCCGGACACCAGTCCCACATATCCGGCCCCGATCATTACAACATTCATGGTTGCTCTCCTTGTGCATGTATTCCAGGTACCAGGCGATGAAATCGTTAATGCCATCCTGTACCGGCGTTTGTGGCTGGTAGTCGACAGCCTCGATCAGGTCTTCAATGTCCGCATAGGTGGCTGCCACATCGCCCGGCTGCATGGGCAGCAGTTCCTGCGTAGCGGTTCTGCCCAGGGCTTTCTCTATCGCCGCTATGAAATCAGTTAACAATACCGGTTTGCTGTTACCGATATTGTACAAGCGGTAAGGGGCACTGCTGGTGCCGGGATCAGGGAAGCTGGCATCCCAGTTCGGCGTTGGCAGTGGCTGGCTTGTCGGTTACCCGAATAATGCCCTCGACGATATCGTCTACATAGGTGAAATCGCGCTGCATATTGCCATTGTTGAACACCTGGATGGGCTCGCCCGCCAGGATGGCCTTGGTGAACAGGAAGAGCGCCATATCGGGCCGGCCCCAGGGGCCGTACACGGTGAAGAAGCGCAGCCCCGTGGTGGGAATGCCGTACAGGTGTGAGTAGGTGTGGGCCATCAGCTCATTGGCCTTCTTGCTCGCGGCGTAGAGCGAGATCGGGTGATCCACGTTGTCGTGCACGGAAAAGGGCATCGCGCTGTTCATGCCATAGACCGAACTGCTGCTGGCGTACACCAGATGGCCGATGTCGTGGTGGCGACAGCACTCCAGGATATTCATGAAGCCCACGATATTGCTGTCAATGTAGGCGTGGGGATTTTCCAGCGAGTAGCGTACGCCCGCCTGGGCGGCCAGGTTGATCACGGCATCAAAGCGATTCTGGGCAAATAACGCCTCCATGGCGGCGCGGTCCTGCAGGTCGGCCCTGATGAAATGGAAGGCGGCGTGTTTCTGCAGTCGATCCAGGCGCGCTTCCTTCAGGCTGACAGCATAATAGTCGTTGAGGTTGTCCAGCCCCGTGACGGTGTCGCCGCGCGCCAGCAACTTTTCACTGAGATGATAGCCAATAAAGCCGGCAGCGCCGGTGACCAGGATATGCATTGGGGTGACTCTGCTACGCGAGTTCGGAGCAGCATGATAAAGCGTTTTGCGCGCTTTTGCATTGCATTGGCATGTGCACTCGCGGGGGTGTGATGTAGCGGGGCTTCCCCCTTGTGTAATCGGTTATACTCTCGGCCGATTGGAAAGATCAGTGCAGGGGAAGAATAGTATGGCCGGTACAGTATTGGTGACAGGTGGCGCAGGGTACATTGGCAGCCACGCGTGTGTCGCATTGATGGAAGCCGGTTACGAGGTGGTGGTACTCGACAATCTGTGCAATAGCAGTGTGGTCGTCCTGCAGCGATTGCGGGAGATTTGCGGTACCGCGCCGGTTTTCGTGCAGGGTGATGTCCGGGACCGGGATTGCCTGGACCGGATTTTCCAGACCCATACCATTACTGCCGTGTTGCACTTTGCCGGTCTCAAGGCGGTAGGCGAGTCGGTCGATAAACCGCTGGAGTACTACGACAACAATGTCGCGGGCTCACTGGTACTGCTGGCTGCCATGCATCGCGCCGGAGTCAGGAACCTGGTGTTTTCCTCCTCGGCCACGGTGTACGGGGACCCTGTCACCGTGCCGATTCGCGAGGATTTCGCCCTCGGTCCCACCAATCCCTACGGCCGTACCAAGCAGATGGTGGAAGACATTCTGGCGGACTGGCAGGCTGCGAATCCCGACTGGAGTATAGGCCGCCTGCGCTATTTCAACCCGGTGGGCGCACACCCCAGCGGCCGTATTGGGGAGCATCCCCAGGGTTTTCCCAACAACCTGATGCCGTTCGTGGCGCAGGTGGCCGTGGGCCAGCGCGAGAAACTGTTTGTCTTCGGTAATGATTATGCGACGCCGGACGGCACCGGCGTGCGCGACTACATTCACGTGATGGATCTGGTGGAGGGACATGTCGTTGCACTGGATTACATTTGCCGGCAGCGCGGCCTGCATACCATCAATCTGGGTACTGGCAGGGGTGTGTCGGTACTGGATATGGTGGCAGCCTTTGAGCGCGCCAGTGGGCAGCCGGTACCGTATGAGATCGTCGCCCGCCGCCCCGGTGATATTGCCGCCTGCTGGGCTGACCCCGGCCTGGCACAGGAGTTATTGCGGTGGCAGGCCTCCCGCAGCCTGCAGCAGATGTGTGAAGACGCCTGGCGTTGGCAAGCGGGTAATCCCAAGGGTTACGCTTGAGTTCTTTTACCGCCTCAAAATTACTGTCCCTGCTGGTGTATCCGCTTAGCCTGAGCCTGCTGCTGTGTTTACTTGCTCTGCTCTTTTCAGGTTTGCGCTGGGCGCGTGGTAGTTTCTATACCTTGTTGCTGGCGACTGCCTGGCTGTACCTGTGCTCCACGGCGCTGTTCGCGAACTTTCTCATGGGCACGCTGGAGCGCGGCTTTGTGCCCCGGGCCATGTCCGTCATCGCGCCGGCCGACGCTATCGTACTGCTCGGTGGCGCCATGCGTGGCGATACTCACATGGGCACCCTGCCTGATCTCAACCAGCACGCCGACCGGCTGGTACATGCCGTGGCACTGTACAAGGCGGGCAAGGCACCGGTGATAGTGCTGACTGGAGGCTGCATTCGAGGACGCGCGCCCGGAGGCCCAGCAGATGCAAGATGTGCTGGCCGTCATGGGCGTCCCGGCCCAGCATCTGATGCTGGAAAACAAGAGCCGTAACACCCACGACAACGCCGCGAATACGGCACAGCTACTCAAGGCCAAGGGCATGCACCGCATACTGTTGGTGACCTCCGCCTATCATATGCGTCGTTCGCTGGCACTGTTTGCGGCGCAGGGGCTGGAGGTGGTGCCGGCGCCGACGGACTACCAACAACTGGTGGCAAAGCAGGTGTTACCTGACTGGCTGCCCGTTGTGAGCAATCTGCACCAGAGCACCAATGCCCTGCACGAAATCGTGGGCTATTGGGTCTACCGCTGGAAGGGCTGGCTGTAGACTACTAGATAAAGTGGCGCAGCTTGTATTCGCTGTACGTCAACCCAGTCCAGCGCCGGAAGGCGCGGTAGAAGCTGTTGACCTCCAGATAGCCCAGTTCATCCGCCAGGCATTTGCCCGGCCGCCACATGCTGCGCAGCACCTGTTCGCAGCGGTACTGCCGCGCCCGGTCCAGCAGGAACTGATAACAGGTGTGGTCCGCGCGCAGGCGACGGCGCAACGTGGTACTGCTCATGCCCAGTGATTCAGCGACGGAGTCGGCGCGCAGGCGGGCCAGATCGCCGCCGAGCAGGATTTGCAGCACGCGGTCGGTGGTGCGGGAGAGGGCAAGGTAGCCGGGTTTTTCCGGTGGCGGGATAGTGTCATCCCAGCCGTGATTCGACAAAAGTGATTGTTCCATAGCCATAACATCCTTGTTGTGGTTTCCAGAGGTATGTGTACCGCGTGACCTGGTGTTTTACCTGCAGCGCGAATCCTTGCGCGGGGCCAGCGGTAACTATCAAGCTAGCACAAAATTATCGATGGTAAAGTTTCGCGGGCAGCGTGAGCGAATTTGGTTAGTTTGTACTTTGGGTAGCACTGTCGCGACGCGTGAACAGGCTTGTTGTAATACTCTCGCTTTCTAGAGGTCCATGGACATCGGGACGGGACAATCCATTACGGCGGCTATACTGGCGATAATCTCGCGCTCCACCGGACTGAGCTGGCCATCGCTGCTGGCGGCCAGGGTCATGGCTTTCAGCAGGCGTGGTTTTAGCAGGGGGTAGCAATCCGCCAATTCGTGCACCGCCCGGCTGAAGACCGCGACATTGCATTGCTCGCGCGGCAGCAAGGTCATGTCGGTAAAGCCCAGGGTGTCCGCGCCGAGGCGAAACGCCTCCTGCGACGCTCCGCTGCCTTCATGGGCGAGCACCGATAACACCATCTGCACCGGGGCGGCCACTTGTTGCAGCTTGCGATGGCGCGGTCGGCTGGGTTTAACACGGAAGAACTCGGTATCCAGGTAGTGGCGCACTAACTGGAACAGGCACCACTCGTGTAACTCTGTGCGTTGGTCAGCCCGGATCAGCTGCACCAGGATACTTTTGAAGGAACTGTATTGGGCTGGGGACATCGACTTCAGTGCCGGCAGGCACATTTCCAGCAGGGGCAGGCGACGCGGGGCACCCAGCGACTGCACTCCGGGGTAAAGAGTATTGACGAGGGTATCCAGCCCGGAGATGCCTGTACTGGTGATGATGTTCAATTGGGACTGCCGCAATGCCTTCCCCTCACCAATCAGCAGGGAGTAGACCAGCGCATGAGCGCCCAGCGGGTCACGGCTGTGCTGTACCAACACCAGCGGGATGTCCTGGCGGACGGCGGTCTGCTGTTCCAGTTGGTCGGGGCCGGGTTCGAAATCCGCGTCCGCGCTGCGCATCCCGGCGGTCGCCTCGTCAGCCAATGCCCCGGCCATAGCAGCTGCCACCAGCGCGGCCCGTCCGACACCCACCTCTGCAGCGCCGGGCGAGGATGATTGCGTCGGGTAATGTACGGGCTTGCGCTTGATGTACTGACCGTCCCAGCGTGGATCCACCCGCATTATTCGCTCTTGCAGCGGCGGATGAGTGGCGAATACCTGCCACAGGCGATGCTCGATCTGCGCGAAAAAAATATGCGACATCTCGGTGGCCCGGGCGGCATGCACCAGGGTGCCCGGTATGTACCCGCCAATCACCTTCAGTGCATCACCTATGCCGTCTGCACTGCGGGTGAATTGCACCGCGCTGGCGTCCGCCAGGTATTCTTTCTGCCGCGAGATCGCGGCCTTGATAAATCCCGCCGCAAGCCCGCCCAGCCAACCCAGTAGCCATAGCGCCAGGCCCAGCAGGGGCAGGGCGGCTTCGGCTTTGCCATTGCGAGCGCTGGCGCCGGAGCGGACCCGGTTGCTGCTGCGCATCAGGAAGTGACCGATATCACCGATAAAGGTAATGCCTTTTAACATGGCCGCCAGGCGTATATTGAGGCGCATATCGCCGTTGAGTATGTGGCTGAATTCGTGGGCAATCACGCCCTGCAGTTCGTGGCGTTTCAGGTGCTCGATAGTGCCACGGGTGACCGTGACCACGGCGTCGGCGGGGGTGATGCCTGCGGCGAAGGCATTGATACCTCGTTCCCCATTTAGCACATAGACCGGCGGCACCGGCATGTTGGCTGCCAGCGCCATCTCTTCCACCACATTGAGGCAGCGCCGTTCGGCGTCATCAAGCGATTGCGGCACGATGCGCGTACCACCCATGCTTTCGGCCACCGCCTTGCCACCGGTGGACAGTTGCACCCACTTGCACAGCACCACCAGCGCGACGGTGGCTGCTATGGTCAGGCCGATGGTCCCGAACCGCGCCCAACTGAAGTAGGACAGAAAACCGGCCAGCCCTTCGCGGGAGCCACCGTAGATATTGTAGTCCTGACTGAAAAACAGGAATGCCGCAAGGGCAGCGTTGGTCAGCAGTACCAGCAGCAGGACCGCCAATAAAAAGAACCACACCAGCAGGCGCGTATTGCGCCGGGCAAGATCCTGCTGCGCAAAAAAATCCATGGTATATATTGATCAGTGCGCTAGAAGGAAACCCGAGGCGCTGCCTGAATTTGCGCCGAATCCTCGAACGTCAGGAGGGTCGCATCCGTGGGGTGACCGAATTTCGCGGCGAAGAATGCTGGCGGGAAGGTCTGCCGGTAGGTGTTGTATGCCATGACCGCATCGTTAAAGCCCTGGCGCGCGAACGCCACGCGGTTTTCCGTGGTGGTCAGCTCCTCGGACACCTGCAGCATATTTTCATTGGCTTTCAGGTCCGGGTAGGCTTCCATGGTGACATTCAGCTTGCCCAGTGCGCCGCGCAGTGCGCCTTCGGCGGTAGCCAACTGGCCCAGCTCAACGCTACCCACATGGCCATTGCCCATCGTCTTGAGAATTGCCGCCGCGTCATTGCGGGCGTTAATCACCGCCTCCAGCGTGCCGCGTTCGTGCGTCATATAGGCTTTGGCAGTCTCCACCAGGTTGGGTATCAGGTCATAGCGCCGTTTCAGCTGTACCTCGATTTGTGAAAAGGAATTCAGATAACGGTTTTTGAGCGTCACCAGGGTGTTGTAGATGGTGATGACGTAGATCACCAGGCCCAGTAAAACCAGCCAGAATACGATGGTGGATATTGCCATAAGACGTGCCCTCTTTAGGTTGAGTATTGTGCGCCGCAACTACAAATACAAATTTTCCAGGTCAGGTACCGGCAATAGCGAACGTAACTAAGCTGGCGATACTTCTACCAGAATCCCATTCACCGCCGCATTCCCCGACAGCGCATCCAGCGCCAGATCGTCGGTGATGTCATTGCAGCTCACGCCCGCATGGCGCTGTGCGATAGCCATGCGTATGCCGGCGCGATCATGCCCGAAACCGTGCGGCAGGCTGACCACGCCGGGCATGATCTCCTCGCAGGATTCAACGACCACCTGCAATGCTCCGACACGCGAGCGCACGCTGACCTTACTGCCTGGTGCAATGCCCCGTTGCTGTAAGTCCTCAGGATGCATCAACAGCGTGCAGCGATTCTTGCCCTTCACCAGCCGCCGGTAGTTGTGCATCCAGGAGTTGTTGGAGCGCACATGGCGACGGCCGATCAGTTGCAGTGGTCGCAGTAGGGGTTGGTCGGGGGCTGCCACACCCGCAGCGGGAAACTCGCGGCGCACGCGGGCCAGGTCCGCCAGTGGCTCGGGTGTATCACAGCGGATGATCTTGTCTTTGGTTTGCAGGCGCGCGGGCAATTGTGGTTGCAATGGGCCCAGGTCAATACCTGAGGGGTGCTCACGTAACTTTGCCAGCGACATACCCTGGTCCGCATACGGACCAAATTGCAATCCCAGGTCAATGATCTGCTCCGGAGCAACGGACGGCTGCGGTTCAACGCCCAGCAACTGTGCGACGCGGTTGCCCAACTCTGTGAAGATCTCCCAGTCGTGCAGGGCGCCGGTGGGTTTGTCAAAAATCGCCTCGTTGAAGCGGGCGGTATTGCGCACTGCATTGGCGTGAAAGGCGAGATCGTAGTGGTCGTGCTCCAGTGGCGAGGTGGGCGGCAGGATAATGTCGGCGTGGCGCGTGGTTTCATTGAGATAAGGATCCAGTGACACCATGAAGTCGAGTTGGGCCAGTGCCTCATCCAGTTGCCGGCCGTTGGGCGTGGACATGACCGGGTTGCCGGCGCCGGTGAACAGCGCCCGAATCTGGTGCTCGCCCGGCGTGGTGATTTCGTCCGCGAGAGTAGACGCAGGAAATTCCCGATCGAATTCCGGCAGGCCCCGCACGCGACTGTGATGGCGGGCAAAACCGCCCGGGCTGGACGTGCTCACCTGGTCTATCGCCGGCAGGGTGAACAGCGAGCCGCCGGGCAGATCCAGATTGCCGGTGGCGATATTGATCAGCTGGATCAGCCATTGGTTAAGGGCGCCGTAGGCCTGGGTGGACACGCCCATGCGACCGTAGCAGATCGCCGCCTTGGCAGCGGCAAACTCCCGCGCAATGCGGCGGATAGTGTCGGCCTCGATCCCGGTGTAGCGCGCAGCGTACTCCGCCGTGAAATCCGCAGTGGCATCGCGCACCACATCCAGCCCGCTGGTGAAGTCACGCAGGTGGGCGGTATTGTCCAGCCCCTCACTCAGGATCGTATTCAATATCGCCAGCAGAAACAGGGCATCGGTGCCGGGTTTTATAAAATGGTGTTCACTCGCCAGTTGCGCGGTTTCAGTGTGGCGCGGATCCAGCAGCACCAGCTTGCCGCCGCGTGCCTGCAGCGCCTTGATGCGCTTTTTCACATCGGGCACCGTCCAGATACTGCCGTTGGACGCGATGGGGTTGGCGCCCAGCATCAGCATGTAATCGCTGCGGTCTATATCGGGAATGGGGAACAGGAGTTTGTGGCCGAACAGCCACAGGGCCGCCAGGTGGTGCGGCAGTTGATCCACGGAGGTGGCGGAGAAGCGGTTGTTGGTGCGCAGGTGCCGGAACAGGTTGCCCTGGTGGGTCAGCATGCCATGGTTGTGCACCGTGGGGTTGCCCATGTAAACGCCGATGGCATGCACCCCGTACTTTTCGTGCACGTCGACCAGTCCCCTGGCAGCGCTGTCCAGCGCCTCGTCCCAGCTGATCTCCTGCCACTGCGTTTCACCGGCCGCATTGGTGATGCGCCGCAGCGGTTGCCGCAGTCGGTCCGGGTCCTCGTGGATATCCTGCAGTGCCGTCGCCTTGGGACAGACGTGGCCGCGGCTCAGCGGGTCATTTTTGTCGCCCTTGATCGAGAGGATCTGGTCGCCTTCTGTTTCTATCACCAGTCCGCAAATGGCCTCGCACAGGTGGCAGGCGCGAAAGTGTATTTTGTGCGCAGCGGTTGACGCGCTCATGGGGCATCCTGCAGGGTGATCAGGCCGCGCTCGCAGGCCTCCGTGAGCAATGCTCCAGATCGGTTTGCAGTTGCGTTTCTTCGACCTCGTATTCTTCCAGCAGGGTGTAATAGATAGTGCGCAAATCGCCGCTGTCGCGAATCAACTGCCAGATGCGGGTGCCCACCGCGTCCAGGCCGAAATAGCACTCACTCTCCAGATCCAGCAGTACGGTCTCACCCGAGACTTCCTGGGAGATCACATCGGGCGAAAAGATTACGGTCTGATTGAGGTTCATAGCGTTATCCGCGGGTGCCACTGTACGCACCACAGTGTACCGCAGCGGAAAATTCGGACAATACGTAATGTCAGGCCACCCGCAGCCAACAGCCCATATCGATCGATGGATCTAACACTCTGGCGCCGTTCATCAGCTGCTTGTAGCGTTGCGGGCGTGCGCACAGATCGCCGCGTAGGTTTCGTGCATCCGCTGCAGATTCCAGGGGCGGCTCACCCGGTACACCAGACTCTGGTCCGCCAGCTGCGCCAGCCAGCGCAGGCGCTGCTCCTGCAGGAAGTGGAAGCTGAACAGGTAGTTGGGCAGCAACTGCTCGAATTTGCGGAAGCCGGTGACCTCGGTGATCTCGATGCCGGCATCCGGCCCGGCCTGGTCGAGTACGTAAAAGGCGTGGATCGGCCGCGCCTGCCGGGCAAAGTGCTCTATCGGGTTGCCCAGCACTTCAAACTGGCGGAAAGGCCGGTGGTGCGGGTGCGAGGGCACGGCATAATAGCGCCCGTGCTCAAGGAAGGTGGCCACCTTGTCGTCCGACAGCATCGGGTGGCCCTGCCTGAGGAAGTAGTCTCCCAGGGTGGACTTGCCCCCCGTGGAAGGGGCGATGAACAGGATCGGCTGCTCGTCCACCTCCACCGCGGCCGCGTGTATGAAGTCGTAGCCCCGCTCCAGGGTGAGGTACAGCGGCAGGAAAATGTGGACGAACCAGAAGACCAGTAAGCCTCGGTTACCCTTGTCACCGAGCTGGTAATAGATAACGGGTTCTCCCCCGGTCCAGCTGAAGCTCGCGACGCCTTCCACCTCCAGGTGCCAGGGCTGGCCTGTGGCGCTGCGGGCCGCTTCACGGTCGGTGCGCAGGTACAGCTCCCGGCCGTGGGTGGCGTAGAGGGGCATGGTCTCGGCCAGAGACTCCGGGAGCGGCGCCGCCGCACCGGCGCCCGCCTGCCTCAACTCCAGCGCGCTATGCTCGCCCGGCGCTGCCGCGCTGACCGGCGTCGGGCGATCGAACAGCGCAAAGTCGCAGTTGACCTTCACCCCGTACAGGCAGTACTCAATCATGCGCGCCGCCCCAGCTGAAGGTGGAAACCACGGTGAACTGCTCGTGGCCCGCCTTGCCATTCACAATATTGTCGCCACATTGCAACCAGGCATGCGCGGAAAGGCCCGTGGGGTCGTCGGTACGTTCACAGCCCCGGCGCACCCCCAGATAAAACTGGCCGGGTATGTTGCGCTTTGCCAGCAGGCGCTGCACGACCAGCACCTGGGTCAGGCAAAGGCTCTGCCAGGGGGTAATCCTGCTCGCGGCGGCGACCAGCCGGCCTATGGCCACCGCCTCGTCCCGCATCTGGGGCGGCAGGGCCGGCGGCGGCATGGAGAGGGGGTGGTGCTGCAATTTCCTGGCCAGGCGCTTGAAGGAGACCAGCAGCACAGCCGCGCGGTACCAGCCCAGCATGCACCAGGCCTGCGCCAGCAGGAGCTTGTGGCGGGCGGGCAGGGCGGTGAATTTTTGCAGCCGGTTGGGCGCGCTTCGGGCATTGGGAATCTGCATATCGGGGCTAAGCGAAGCGCTCCACCAGGTCCTGCACGAAACGCACGGCCTCCGTGTGTTCCCTGAACAGCCCCGGGTGCAGCTCACGTAATTCTGCGGCCAGCTGCTCAACCGGTACATCGCCCTTCATCCTGGCGAGCAGCCACTGTGCGGCTTCGCCCTCGGTGTTGAGCGCGGGGCGGTAATGCGTCGCCTTCTTTTGCACGTCTTCGAGCTTGATCGGCCGGGACAAAAACGAGCTCTGGCGCTGGCGCTGCTCGCCCAGGCGCGTGGTCCAGGTCCATTCCCCCCGCTCGGGCCGCTTCAGGGCGAACCCGAGGCGGTCTCCCTTTACCACGGCCAGCGGTTGGGCCAGTGGCATGAAGACCTGGCTCCAGTGGGTTTTGCAGCTCTCTCCGTCGGTCGACAGCCACTCGTCCACCAGCCGCATCTGGAACCAGCCCATCCAGCCGTGGCAAATGCCGTCGCGCTGGATAATAACCTCCACCTGGCTGTCGCATTCGGCCTTTGTCGCCGTGTTGAAATCCAGCTCCAGCACCTGGGCGGGCTCGGCCAGCCGCTGGGCCTGCATATGCTTCGCGCTGTCAAAAAACATGTAGTTTGCCGCGTAGGGTCGCAGGGCGCTGAAATCCAGCTCCGGCAGGTCCTCCTCCGTACAGACCCGGGAGAATTCGCCCCAGGACGCCACATGCTTGTCGTAATAGGCGGGCGCGGTAACGGGAACGACTTCCATGCGCCCGCAGTCGGGAATCAGCCGGCCGCCGGGCGCCAGATAATGGTCGCGGGCGTAAAAGAGCGAGGGCAGCAGGTCTTCGCTGAGCAGGAAGTTGCCGGTGAACACCGACACGATGACATCGACCCGGGTATCCAGCTGCAGCGCTTCCGCCCTGGCGCGGATACATTCCACCGCATCGAGCTTATTGTCGGCGGCGACGGTGCGGGCCACTTCAAGGGCGACGGTGGGCTCGACCAGGTACACCTTTGCAGCCCCCAGCCGCGCGGCAATAAGCCCGAGAATCCCCAGCCCAGCCCCCAGGTCCATGACGGTCGTGTCCGGGGTAACCACCTTTTTCAGGGCGCGGGTGTAGGCGGCATTGCGGGTGCCGTCAAACACCATGCTGCGATGCCCTACTACATCTTGATAACTCATGATTTTCCGGCGCTTCCTTCAACTATCATGGCGGGTAGCTTTCGCATCGCCCTTTTGTGTACGCTGGCCACTTTACCAAGCGCCCCCTGCAAAGACAAAAAGAGTCACTGCGCCGGCGCAGCTCGGGACCACAATGAATTTCTCGGTACTGCTGACCTACATCACCCCGCATCGTCGCGTGCTCATGGCGGTGCTGGGCCTGTTGCTGGCGGGCAGCCTGGTAGCGCTGGCCAACCCCTGGATGGCGGGACTGCTGACCGCCAGTGTCCTGGGCCAGGGTGAGCATGAGCCGAAGTTGATCCTCGCCCTGTGGTTCGCCCTGATGGCCATAAGCAGCCTGATCCGCTTTTTTACCAGCTACCGCATCGGCACCACGGGGGAGCAACTGACAGCGGGGCTGCGCGAGCGGCTGTACCAGCACCTGCAGGCGCTGCCCCTGGCTTACTACCAGCAGCGTCGGCCGGGCGAAACGCTGACACTGCTCAGTGCCGATGCTGCCATTATCAGCAGTTTTGTGACCGACACCCTGGTGCAGCTGCTACCTGCCCTGCTCACCTTTCTCGGGGCCTTTGTCATGATGGCATGGCTGGACCCTGGCATCGCCCTGCTGGCCGTGCTGTTCCTGCCGGCCTATGTGCTGGCAATGAAGATCATGGGGCGTCAGCTGCGGCCACTGTCACGCGCATGGGTCGACGCCAACAGCCGCGTGGTGTCGGTGGTGCAGGAAAACCTCGACATGCTGCCCGCGATCAAGGCCTTTACCCGCGAACAACACGAGCAGGGGCGATTTGATGCGGCCAACCGGCAATTGCTGGCGCTATCGCAACGGCAGCTGCGCGTGCAGTCCCTGCTCTCTCCCGCGATCAGCCTGCTGGGCGGAATCGGGCTGGTCGTCCTGCTGTGGATGGGCACGGCGCAGATAGAAAGCGGCCAGCTGGCGCCGTCACAAATGGTCAGCCTGTTGCTCTATGCCATGCTGCTGATGAGTCCGCTGAGCACCCTGGCCGACATTTACGGGCAGGTGCAACGCACTCGCGGCAGCGCCGAGCGGATCATCGAGTTCCTGGGGGAGCAGCCGGAACCGGCGGAAGAGGGCAACCGGGTGCTCGACCATGTAGAGGGCCGCATAGAGTTCCGCGATATCAGCTTCGGCTATCCGGGGCGCCCGCCCGTACTCAGGCACTTCAACCTGGCGATACCCGCCGGCGAAACCCTGGCGCTCACCGGCCCCAACGGCGCGGGCAAATCCACGCTCGCCCACCTGCTGATGCGCTTCGCCGACCCGGACGCGGGGGCCGTGATGATCGACGGCGTGAACATCCGCGAGGCCACCATCGCCAGCGTGCGCGCCCAGATCGGCCTGGTGGCGCAGAATGTACTGCTGCTCAACGGTAGCGTGGCCGAGAATATCGCCTACGGTGAACCGGCCGTTAGCCGGGAAAAAATCGAGGCCGCCGCCAAGGCCGCCCACGCCCATGCCTTTATCACGCAACTGCCCGATGGTTACGACACGGTGATCGGCGACCAGGGCATCCGCCTGTCCGGTGGCCAACGCCAGCGCGTATCGCTGGCCCGCACCCTGCTGAAGGACCCGCCCATCCTGATCCTGGATGAGGCCACGGCCATGTTCGACCCGGAGGGAGAGAAGGCGTTTATTGAAGAGTGTCGGGAGATGCTGGGGCGCAAGACGGTGATTTTGATTACTCACCGGCCAGCCAGTTTGGCATTGGCGGACCGCACGATCAGGCTTGAAAGGTGATACCGGGTGATCAGGTTAAGTCCATCGTAGATGAAAGACGTATCGCCGTAGCACAGGTATTTTCATTTCAAGCGCCTGGCGTAGAGAGTGCCAAATTTGATACACCACAGTCTGTCGGACTCATGGCTGATAGTGAAACCTCGTTGGGCTAACAGATTTCAATATTTTGGTGGCTGAGATTCAAGCTTAGATTTGGTGCCCAGAAGAGGACTTGAACCTCCACGCCCTTGCGAGCACCAGCACCTGAAGCTGGCGTGTCTACCAATTTCACCATCTGGGCAGAAGCAGACCCTCGCGATAAATACTGGCCGTCGAGGAATCTGAGGGCGGCGACTTTACTTTTCCCGCGCGGCTTTGTCAATGCCCGATGATGCGGGGCAGGCTCTCCTCGCGTATACTCTCCGGATACCTGTAAACCCCACTGACTTTTCTTACGGAAGACCCAAGACTCTATGGCCAAAAAAGGCAAGATTGCCGACCCCCATGCCGCGCGTGAAGCGGCGCGCTACGACAACCCGATCCCCAGTCGCGAGGTCATTCTCCAGCTATTGACCGAGGCGGAGAAGCCGCTCGATCACACCGCTATTGCGAAGACCCTCGGTCTCGCGGAGCCGGAGCAGGTGGACGCCCTGCAAAAACGCCTGCGGGCCATGGAGCGGGACGGCCAATTGATGGTCAATCGCCGCGGCGCCTACGGCCTGGTGGATAAGATGCATCTGCTGCACTGCCGTGTGCAGGGTCACCGCGACGGTTACGGATTTGCCATGCCGCTGGGGGAGGGCGATGACATCTACCTCAGCGCACGGCAGATGCACTTCGTGTTCGATGGCGACGAGGTGCTGGTCCAGGTGACGGGGGAAGACCGCCGGGGACGCCTGGAAGGCAAGGTGGTGGAAGTGCTGCAGCGCAAGCACAAAACCGTGGTGGGCCGTTACCAGGAGGACAGCGGCATCGGCTTTGTCATTCCCGACAATGGCCGGCTTACCCAGCAGATACTTATCCCGCCCAGGGAAAAAGGCCTGGTGCGCTCGGGCCAGATCGTCACGGTGGAGATTACCGACTATCCCACCCGCCAGCTCGGCGCCAAGGGCCGCATTGCCGAGATACTGGGCGATCACATGGATCCGGGCATGGAGATTGATGTTGCCATTCGCTCACACGGGATTCCCTTTGAGTGGCCGGAGGAAGTGCAGGCGGAAGCTGCGGGCCTGGAAGCTGAGCCACTGGAGAAGGACAAGCAACACCGGATCGACTTACGCAAATTGCCGTTTGTCACTATCGACGGTGAGGATGCACGGGATTTTGATGACGCGGTGTACTGCGAAGAGCGCAGCGGTGGCTGGCGCCTGTGGGTGGCGATTGCCGATGTGTCCCACTATGTCGCGCCGGGCTCGGCCCTCGACCAGGAGGCGGCGCTGCGCGGCAATTCGGTGTATTTTCCGGCGCGGGTGGTGCCCATGCTGCCGGAGGCCCTGTCCAATGGCCTGTGTTCGCTGAAGCCGGCAGTGGACCGCCTGGCGATGGTCTGTGAGATGGAATTGAGCGCCAAGGGCGTGCTGGCCAAATACCGCTTCTATGAGGCGGTCATTCACTCCCATGCCCGTTTGACCTACACCCAGGTGGGTGAGGTGCTGGAGCAGGGCAGTCACCCGCAGGTGGATAAACGCCGGGTGGCGGATCTCAAGCGACTGCACAGTCTCTACCATGTCTTGCGCGCGGCCAGGGACAAGCGCGGTGCGATCGATTTCGATACGGTGGAAACCCGCATCATATTCGACGAGCACCGCAAGATTGAGGCTATCGTGCCAGTGGTGCGCAACGATGCGCACAAGTTGATCGAGGAGTGCATGCTCTGCGCCAATGTCGCCACGGCGCGCTTTTACGATGCCAACCAGTTACCCATGCTGTATCGGGTGCACGAGGGCCCCGGATGAGGAAAAACTGGAGGGCCTGCGCAAGTTTCTCGGAGAGCTGGGCCTGGATCTCGGCGGCGGCGCCAAACCCACTCCCGTGCATTACCAGCATCTGCTGTTGCAGATTGCCGATCGCGAGGACGCCCATGTGATCCAGACCATGCTCCTGCGCTCGCTGAGCCAGGCGGTCTACCAGCCGGAGAACAAGGGTCACTTTGGCCTGCACTACGACGCCTACGCCCATTTCACCTCGCCGATCCGGCGCTACCCCGATTTACTGGTGCATCGCGGTATACGGCATCTCATTCGCAGTGGCGGCAGTGCTAAAGGTGTGCTGCGCATTGACGGCGCAAAATCCATTCCGACCAAACAGATATTTCCTTACGATATACATGCCATGGTCGTCAATGGCGAACACTGTTCCATGACCGAGCGACGTGCGGATGAGGCCACCCGGGAGGTCAACGCCTGGCTCAAGTGTGAGTATCTGCAGGAGCATGTCGGGGCGCAGTTCGACGGGGTCATCAGCGCGGTGACCAGTTTTGGCCTGTTTGTGGAACTGAAGGATTTGTACATCGAGGGGCTGGTCCATATCACGGCCCTGCCCGGCGACTACTATAACTTCGACCAGGCCCGGCAGCGCCTGACCGGAGAGCGCTCCGGGCGCAGTTTTCAGCTCGGCGGGGCGGTGCGGGTGCAGGTGGCCCGGGTCGACCTGGATGATCGCAAGATCGACCTGGAGCTGATTGACGCCAAGCCTGCGCGTAAAGGCAAAGCAAAAACTCCTGCTGAACGTCCTGCCGATAAAGGTGCCGGGAAGGGCGCCGGGAAGGGTAAGAAATCCGGCGATTCCCGAAAATCCAAGGGCAAGGGCAAGACCGGCGCCAGGCGGCGCCGCTGAACGTGCAGTACGTTTACGGTATTCACGCAGTGGATAGCCTGCTGCGCCAGAATCCAAAATCAGTGCAGCGCCTGTTACTGCAGGCGGGGCGCGACGACAAGCGCGTCACTGCACTGCTGGCATTGGCACATAACCAGGGCGTGTCCGTGGTGCGTGAGTCGCGCGCCGGTCTGGACAAAATCGTCAGCGCGCGCCATCAGGGCGCGGTGGCCCAGCTACGCGATGGTGCGGCGCAGGACGATGCTGCGGCCTCCAATCTGTGGCGCGAGGCCGATCTGTTGCATGCGGTGGAAAATAAAGGCGGTCCGGTGCTGATTCTGGTGCTGGACGGGATTACCGATCCGCACAACCTGGGGGCCTGCCTGCGCAGCGCCGATGCGGCGGGCGTGGACGCTGTGGTGGTGCCAAGAGACAACTCGGCGGACCTTACCCCGGTGGTACGCAAGGTGGCCTGCGGTGCAGCCGAAGTGGTGCCCTTTGTCAGGGTAACTAATATCAGTCGCACCCTGCAGGCCCTGCAGGAGCGCGGTGTATGGCTCTATGGCACTGATGGCGCAGCAGAAAAATCCATATATGACAGTGACTTAACGACGTCGCTGGCGCTGGTGATGGGAGCCGAGGGCAAGGGCATGCGCCGCCTCACGCGGGAGCAATGTGACTATCTGGTCCACCTGCCGATGGCCGGCTCGGTGAGCAGCCTCAATGTCTCGGTGGCCGCCGGTATCGTCCTGTTTGAGGTGGTGCGCCAGCGCGCCGGCCCGACCTGGCAAATAATCATCCTTGTCACCTCCTGCCAAAGTCGTTAGACTTCGCTCCCTCAAAATTTGCCCGGCTATTCCAAATGGCCGATCCTCCTTGCTACACCATTCTGTGGGTAGCATTAACCCGTAAGGAGCTTACTGTATGCGACATTACGAGATCGTATTCATGGTCCATCCGGACCAATCCGAACAAGTGCCCGGCATGATCGAGCGCTATACCACAGCTATCCAGAAAGACGGCGGTCAGGTACATCGCCTTGAAGACTGGGGGCGCCGCCAGTTGGCCTATCCGATCAACAAGATCCACAAGGCACATTACGTGTTGATGAACGTGGAGGCGTCCAATGAGGCCATGGAAGAGCTGACAACCACTTTCCGTTACAACGATGCAGTCATCCGTAATCTGGTGATCCGCCGCGACGAGCCCGTGACTGAAGAATCTTTCATCATGAAGGCGGAGAAAGAGAATCGCGAGCGCAAGAGCCGTTACGAGGAGCGACAGGCGGCCGATGCGGCCAGGGCTGAAGTGATCGGCACCGGTGACGCCGAAGATGATCTGGCTGACGATGAGGCGGATGAAGAATAAATCTTCGCCTGTCACGTAACGAATATCGAGATTTAGAGGAGTATCACCATGGCACGTTTTTTCCGTCGCCGTAAGTTTTGTCGCTTTACCGCCGAAGGCACCAAGGAAATCGATTACAAGGACCTGGAAACGCTGAAGGCGTATGTGTCCGAGACCGGCAAGATTGTGCCCAGCCGAATTACCGGCACCAAAGCCAAGTATCAGCGTCAGTTAGGCACTGCCATCAAGCGTGCGCGTTTCCTGTCTTTGATACCGTATACGGATTCGCATCTGTAAAAAGCCCTTGATCCGCGCGTTGGCCAGTCGAGGTTGTTCTTGAAGGGCTTGGCAGAATTTGTCATGCGCGGACGCCTGCAGGCGCTGCTGGTTACAGTGGCAGGCGCCGGCAGTCTGTTATTTTGCTGGATCAGCGCTGCCGCACTGGCGCTGGTTACCCTGCGTAAAGGCGCGGGATCGGGTGCCTGGTTGTTTATGTGGGCGCTGTTGCCGGCCGGCACACTGCTGTACGTCTTCGGGGACAGTGGGCCGCTGGCATTGCTGGCGGGCACCATGGTTCTGGCACTGGTGTTGCGCGCCACGGTAAACCTGCCGCTGGCAGTGTTGGCAGGGGTTGGTGTTGGCGTGGCGACCGGACTGGCCATGCTGGCCTTTTCCGGAGCGTACCTGGACCAGTTGGTCGACTTACTTCGCCGAGTTTCTGGCCAGTATGGAGCAACAGTTGTCCAAGGGTGGGCAAGCGGTGGAGTTGCCCAGGCCCGTCGCGGCGCAGATAGCCGGAATGCTGGGTGCGGGAACTGCCATGATGTCGGTGCTGTGCCTGTTGCTGGCGCGCTACTGGCAGGCGGCCCTGTATAACCCGGGGGGATTTGGTGCAGAGTTCAAGGCGCTTTACTACCCGGCGACAGTGAGTTCGGTGTTGGTGGTCGCGGCCGTGGTGCTGTATAGCCTGGGCATGCAATACCGCACCTGGGCGATGATTTGCCTTATCCCGCTGACATTCGCGGGACTGGCGTTAGTACACACCCGCATCGGGCTAAGCGGGCGGGGCAAGGGTTGGTTAACGTGGTTTTACATTGCCTGGTTGATCTTTGACCCGGTGAAATTGCTGGTAGTGTTTTTCGCTATCGCCGACAGCTGGTTGAAATTTCGCCAGCGCTGGTCCGGGGGGCCGGGAACACAGGTGAGTCAGCGCGACGAGCGCGACGACAGAGACGATAGAGACATTTGAAGTAGTGGGAGAATACTCCCCGAAGAGAGGAACGTAAGATGGAAGTCATTTTGCTGGAGAACATCAGCAAGTTGGGCAGGCTTGGCCAGACGGTGAATGTGAAGGCCGGTTTCGGCCGCAACTATCTCATTCCGCAGGGCAAGGCTGTACATGCCACTGAGGCCAACACCGCTGCATTTGAAGCGCGCCGCGCCGAGCTGGAAGCAGCAGCAGCGGCCCTGCTGGCAGCGGCGCAGCTGCGCGCCGATGCGATCAATGCGCTGGGCCTGATCTCTATTGCGGCTAACGCGGGCGAGGAAGGCAAGCTGTTTGGCTCCGTGGGTACCCGGGATATCGCGGAGGCCATTGTGGCGCTCGGATGTGAGGTGGATAAGTCTGAAGTTCGTCTGCCGAGTGGGGCGCTGCGAGAACTGGGCGAGTACGAGATTGCGATCCAGGTCCACGGCGACGTTACCGCGATGGTTGCTGTTGCGGTAATTCCCGAGTAAGCAAGCGCTGTTTGTTCCGCCGGGGAGCGACCAATACCCGATAATGCACCGGCCACCCCTGACCGGTGCATTTTTGTTGCCTGGCGTATTGCTGTGGCACGTTCGGTCGGTGGCGTAGGTGTTTTCACTTCTTCTGATCGCCTGTTTCCTATAGTCTGTGTACCCCTTTAAAAATAATAGTTGTTATGCCCGATCCCGAGTATCCCAGCAACGTATCTGAACTTCGCTACCCGGGAGAAGTCGAGGTCGCGCGGATCAAGATGCAGCCGCACTCCGTCGAGGCTGAGCAGTCCGTGTTGGGTGGCTTGCTGCTGTCAGCAGACAGCTGGGATGCGGTCGCCGAATCGGTTGGGGCCAGTGATTTCTATCGCCCGGGCCATCGCCTGATCTTCCGCCAGATTGCACAGCTCGCCGAGGGCAACGCGCCGGTGGATGTGATTACTGTGGCGGACAAACTCCAGGCCAGCGGTGAACTGGATGCTGCTGGTGGGCTGCCCTACCTGGCGGAGCTGGCCCAGAACACGCCCAGTGCCTCCAATATCCGGGCCTATGCCCAGGTGGTGCGCGAACGCGCCAGTTTGCGCAAGCTGATCGAGGCCGCGCAGGAGATTGCCGAGAGCGGATTCAATCCCGAGGGGCGCAAGTCAGCTGAGCTGATCGATCAGGCGGAGCGCCGGATCATGCAGATCGCCGAGGAGGGGCCCAAGGCTGGCGGTCCCCAGGATATCAATCCGCTGCTAAAGGCCGCCCTGGGGCGCATTGACGAACTGTTCCAGTCCGGCGGTGATATCACTGGCCTCAGTACCGGTTTTATCGAGTTGGACAAAATGACATCGGGCTTGCAGCCTTCTGATCTCGTTATCGTGGCGGGCCGGCCTTCCATGGGCAAAACCAGTTTCGCCATGAATCTGGTGGAGCACGCGGTGCTGACGCAGAAAAAGCCCATTCTGGTGTTCAGTATGGAGATGCCGGCGGACTCCCTGATCATCCGTATGTTGTCGTCCGTTGGCCGCATCGACCAGACGCGCCTGCGCAACGGCAAGCTGGAGCAGGAGGATTGGCCCAAGCTGAGCGCCGCCGTGACCAAGCTCAAGGATGTGCCCCTGTTTATTGACGATACTCCTGCACTCACACCTACCGAAGTGCGCAGTCGCGCCCGCCGGGTAGCCCGCGAGAACGGCGGTCTGGGCATGATCATGGTGGATTACCTGCAACTGATGCAGGTGGCGGGTTCATCGGAAGGCCGTACGGCGGAAATTTCCGAGATATCGCGCAGTCTCAAGGCCATCGCCAAGGAGTTCAAGGTGCCGATGGTGGCATTGTCCCAGCTGAACCGCTCGCTGGAGCAGCGCCCCAATAAACGCCCGGTCAACTCGGACCTGCGGGAATCCGGCGCGATCGAGCAGGATGCGGATCTCATCATGTTTATCTACCGCGATGAGGTTTACCACGAGGAGTCGGAAGAGAAGGGCATCGCTGAAATCATCATCGGCAAGCAGCGCAACGGCCCCATTGGTATCTGCCGCCTGGCATTCATCAGCCATTACACCCGGTTTGAAAATCTCGCGCGCGGTTCCCGCGATGATTATTGAAGTTGAGAGGTGAATTGCTGATGGACTGGCAGGGATGGTTCACGGTCGGGCTGACCGTCGCGGTACTCGCCACACTGATCACCATTCCGCGTCTCACCACCGACCTGGTGCTGATGGGGGCGTTGTTGCTGCTCAGCATCACCGGCATACTGAAGCCTGATGAAGCCCTGTCGGGATTCGCCAACACCGGACTGATGACGGTGGCTGCGATGTTTATCGTGGCGGCGGCGATACGTGCCTCGGGCGGCGTCGACCTGGTCGTCGAGCGGGTACTGGGACGTCCGACCACACCGCGTAGCGCGCTGGTGCGCTTGATGCTGCCGGTAGTCGGACTGTCAGCGTTTCTGAACAACACCCCGGTGGTGGCGACCATGATTCCGGCGGTAAGCCAGTGGGCGCGGCGTATCAAGGTGCCCAGTTCCGCTTTGATGATTCCGCTGAGTTACGCCTCGATCCTTGGTGGCACGATTACGTTGATCGGCACCAGCACCAACCTGGTGGTCAACGGACAGTACCAGGCGCTGACCGGCAAGCCCGGTTTCTCCCTCTTTGACATTGCCCCGATCGGGCTGATCTGCGCGCTGGTCGGTACGGTGTTCGTGGTATTCGCGGCACCGCGGCTGCTAAAGGTGCGCCGCAGTCCGGAACAGACCTTCGCCGACACGCGCAGCTTCACCTTCGAGGTTGCCGTGGCGCGCGACGGCCCAATGGTGGGCAAGACCATCCAGCAGGCGGGGCTGCGGCACCTTGAGCGCATTTATCTGGCCGAGATCGAGCGCGAAGGGAGCGTGATCACCGCCGTGGCGCCCGAGGAGGTGCTGCGTGGCGGCGATCGCCTGGTGTTCGTGGGCGAGACCGAGGCCATTGTCGATGTGCTGCGCATCAACGGCCTGGTGGCCGCAGTGGGCAGCCTGCCCGCGCTGGAACGCAACGTGCCGGAACGCCGTCTGGTTGAGGCGGTGGTGGCCGAGCACTGCGAGGTCGTAGGCGACACGATCCGCGAAGGGCGCTTCCGCGACCGCTATGGCGCGGTGGTACTGGCGGTGGCGCGCAATGGCGAGCATATCCGTGGGCGCCTGAGTTCGATCATCCTGGAACCCGGCGACCTGCTGCTGCTGGAGGCGCGCCCGGATGTCGTCAGCCGCCTGAAACAGTCGCGCGACTTCCTGCTGATGAACGTGCTCGATCACGAATTGCCGGATCATTCACACGCCTGGCTCTCGTGGGCGATCCTTGGTGGAATCATTGCGCTGGCGACCACCGGACTCCTGAGCATGCTCAATGCCGCGCTGCTGGGAGTGGCGGCAATGCTGGTGACGCGTTGTATCAGCGTGAACGAGGCGCGACGCAGTCTGGACCTGCCGGTGCTGGTGACCATCGCGGCGAGCTTTGCGCTCGGCAACGCGCTGGAGAAGACCGGCGCGGCCGCATACCTTGGCAATAGCATCGTGGCCACGCGCTGGCAATGATGCCTGGCTGCTGCTTGCGCTCTGCTACCTCAGCGTGATGGTGTTGACCGAACTGATTACCAACAATGCGGCAGCGATGCTGATGCTCCCCGTGGTGCTGGCGATCACGCAGGCCGCTGGCCTCAATGACGTACCTTACGTAATGGCGGTGATGATGGCGGCCTCGGCGAGTTTTGCCACGCCGATCGGTTACCAGTGCAATCTGATGGTCTACGGGCCCGGTGGCTACCGCTTCTCCGATTTCCTGCGCATCGGCGTGCCGATGAACCTGCTGATGGCGCGGTCACTATTGCCGCCATTCCGTTCATCTGGCCGCTGCAAGGCTGAGTCGCGACGCCAGCGTATGGCCACTGAAGCAGCCACTGTTTCCCTGGAGCTGAGCATTGGCGATCCAATGCAGCTGTTCAATTCCATGGACCCTGCGCCGTTCCATGAGCGTGACCTCGATGCCGATGTGGTCGATTATATTGTTGAGTGGGCGCGGGAGGTTGCATCGGATGCGCCGCTGGGTCTGGTGGTCACCTTGAGTCATGAATCGGCGCCTGAGCGTGGCGCCGGTTTGATTTGCGACGCCGTGCACAAGAGTTTCCAACGGCGTGCGCTGGCAAAACGGCGCGAATTGAAGAAAATGCTCAGGGAAGGCCGCATCAGCATGGTCATCGGCATTGTCTTCCTGGCGATGGCGATTTTTGTCAGCGATTATCTCGGCGGAATGATTGCCAATAAAAACTATGCCTGGCTGTTGCAGGAGAGTGTGGTGATCGGAGGCTGGGTCGCCTTGTGGCACCCCTTGAATATTTTTCTCTACGAATGGTGGCCGCTCCGGGCGGAGAGGCAATTGTTCGAACGGCTTGGCGAGATGCAGGTACAGGTGATCAATACCTATACAGACTAAAGCCCGGTTTTCTCCCGTAGCTGGTGCAAGCGGGCCAATTGCTCCTCACCTGAAAGAGGTTCAGCGGGTTTGCATTCCAGCGCCGCCGGTTCCGGTACCATTAACGACTCCCCTCGCAACACGCGCGCGCAATACCCGTCGTAGTGCTCCTTGAACACCGGCCAGCTGGTGCGTTCGGTGTTGTTGGCCAGGAAGTACCAGTCGCTGTCGCGACCGGCCAGGTAGACGGCCGGGTGGCTCCAGCGCTGGGCGGATTTGGGTGAGGGCGCGCGACAGGCTTCCACATACGCGTCGTGGGCGGTCGGCAGGCCCAGGTCGGCAAGTCCCTGCTGGCAGCATTCCAGCATCCTGTTCAGCGTAGGCAGGTATTCGCTGTGTTCGATAGCGTGTCTGGCGCCCTTGAGAATATGTTCCACCGGATAGTCCGAGAGCGACTCCAGCCACAATTTCTTGATCTGGCGCAGCTGCTCTGCATCCGGGAAGGCGGCGTAGTACTGGTTGTGGTAGTTCAGCCGGAACAGGGCGAATATCTGGTTGATCGCTTCGATATGCGCCTCTGTCGCCTGCCTGCGGCCCGTTTCACTCTGCCCATGAGGTGTCGGTGAGGTCTTGCTGGAGGCTGCGATCTCTTGTGCGACCCGTTGTATTAGTTCCCTGCTGTCCGGCATGACTGTGTCCTGCTTGTTCGATCTGGTGGCGCTTGGCCCAGTGGTGCTTCACATGCTGTATAAACTTGCTGTTCCAGGACGTGTGCGCCTGGTTGCTGTCTTTCCAGTATACGATGAACTCAGGCAACAGGGAGCGGGCAAATTCAGTGTCGATATGCGACAGGCGCAGGATATCAAAGACATCCTCGCTCGGTTGCCATTGCTCGGTGATGCGTTTGGGCTCGGTGCTGTGTTCCAGGCTGGAGGTGTATTTGGCCCACTGGATGCGAATATGTTGTATAAACTTTGAATTGAGTTCCTTGGGGTTGGTGCCGCGCTCCCGCCAGTACAGGATGAACTCGGGAATGGCCTCCTCGATAAAGTCGCGCGCTATCTCCCCGCGCTCCATGATTTCCATGGCGTCCGCGCTGGGGCGCCAGTTGTTATCCAGGGTAGTAGTCTGCGGCACCCGGAACGCTTCTGCCTGGTGCTGTTGGTGGCGGCGCCAGATGGCGATCACATGCTGGCGGAACTTGTTCTCCCAGGCGTGACTGGTTTCGCCACGCTCACGCCAGTAAAAGATGAAATCTTCCAATTGGTCCAGCGCAAACTGGCGCGGTATGGTGTGGTTCATGCTCATCAGCTGCAGCAGGTCTTCACTGGGCGACCAGTGCAGGGGTAGCAGTCCGGCACTGCGCCTCGTCGGCACCATCGGAGGGGGGATCGGTGTGGCCGGCGTGGTGGTGGTCGATGCGGGTTCGTTCATGGCAAACACCAGTCGCTCCGCCGTGTGCAATGGCGGAGAGTCGAGCAACAGTACGCCTTTGTCCGCCAGACTGCGGCTGATCCGATGCAGGTCCTCGGCACTCCAGAAGGGCAGGGTCCGTAGCAGGAAGGAGCGCTCGATGCTGAGCCATGCATGGCCGTTGCGGATCTGTGGGCTATGGTGCTCGAACAATGGCTGCAGGTGTTGCAGCAGAATGGCCTCCTCCAGGCCGATGGTCGCCGCCAGCAGCGGGGAAAACAGCAGCTGTCGCTCGGGGATCAGGGAGAAATCTGACATTGTAATACCGGAATCTTGTCGCAAGTTTGGTAGGATACCGCAGCCCAGGGCTTTTAGCCCGCTTGGAAAACTGATGGCAAAACAAAAAATCGCCTTTGTGTGCAATGACTGCGGCTCGGATTACGTAAAATGGCAAGGCCAGTGCAGCGATTGCGGGGCCTGGAACACGCTTACCGAAGTTAGATTGGGTCCGCAGCAGGGCGCGGGTCGGGCAGGTGCGCAGGTGGCTGGCAAGCGGGCCGGATTCGCCGGTGCCCAGGCCAGTGCCCGGGTGCTTAAGGACATCGACCTGCACGACTTGCCCCGCTTTTCCTCCGGCGCAGAAGAATTCGATCGCGTATTAGGTGGTGGGCTGGTACCTGGTTCGGCCATTCTTGTTGGCGGTTATCCGGGTGCTGGCAAGAGTACACTGCTGTTGCAGACCATGTGCCACCTGGCGCGCACCATGGAGGCCTTGTACGTCACTGGAGAGGAATCCCTGCAGCAGGTGGCCATGCGCGCCAAGCGCCTGCAACTGCCCACAGACAGGCTGCGCCTGATGTCGGAAACCAACGTGGAGGCGATTGTCGCCGCCGCACAGGAATTGCAGCCAAAGGTGTTAGTGGTCGACTCCATCCAGGTGGTGCATACCGATGACATCGCCTCCGCCCCGGGCAGCGTCTCCCAGGTGCGCGAATGCGCCGCCTACCTGATCCGCTACGCCAAGCAGACCGGGACTGTGTTGCTGCTGGTGGGCCATATTACCAAGGACGGTTCCCTGGCGGGGCCCAAAGTGCTGGAGCATATGATCGACTGCTCCATCCTGCTCGAAGGGAGTGATGACGCCCGTTTCCGCACCCTGCGCGGGCAAAAGAACCGCTTCGGCGCGGTTAACGAGCTGGGTATCTTCGCCATGACAGAACAGGGCATGCGCGAGGTCAAAAATCCCTCGGCCATTTTTCTTGACCGTGGCAGCGAGCCGGCATCGGGCAGCGCCGTGATGGTGGTGTGGGAGGGCACCCGGCCACTGCTGGTAGAAATCCAGGCACTGGTAGACGATAGCCAGTTGGGCAATCCGCGCCGGGTGGCGGTGGGCCTGGAACAGAATCGACTGGCCATGCTGCTGGCCGTGCTGCACCGTCACGGTGGTTTGCAGGTCGGTGACCAGGATGTGTTCGCGAACGTCGTTGGCGGGGTCAAGGTGCTGGAGACCAGCGCCGACCTGGCGCTACTGCTGGCCATAGTCTCCAGTTATCGGGACAGAATCCTGCCGCGCGATATGGTGATTTTCGGGGAGGTGGGTTTATCCGGTGAGATACGCCCGGTACCCAACGGCCAGGAGCGTCTGGCAGAGGCGGTCAAACATGGGTTTACGCGTGCCATCGTGCCCAAGGGCAATGCGCCGAAGGGCCAGATCAAGGGGATGCAGGTGACCGCTGTAGCGAAGCTGGCGGATGCGCTGGCGCGCTGGATTATTGGGGGATGGCGGTCTTGCAGGGGGTTACTGTCGGCGTCTGCGCGAACTCGCACTAAGCCGGCGCGGCCGCGGCCGGCCGTTACGCGTGCGCTGCGAACGCGAAAACGAGTGCGGCCCGCCGGCCGCGCGGGTAGCCGAGCTTGAGACTCCAGGGGCGCGGCGGCCGCTGGGCCGGCAGGCGGCCGCGCGCCGCGCGGGGAGCCGGCCGCGGGTGCCACCGCTGGTAGCGTCGACCGCCACCCCTGGCCCGTTGTGTCGTCGAGGCCCGGTATCTGGTTGACGCCACGCCCACGCCGCGCGACGGACGAGCGAGCCCTGACGCCGCCCTGGCCGGCTGGGTGTCGGCCGCCCGACGACACACTCATATCGCTGGCGCCGCCAGCCCGACGGCTGGATGCCGATAGATACCCCGCCACGCTGGATGATTTGAGCGCGCTATGAGTGACCGGCTGGAGCG
Source organism: uncultured Gammaproteobacteria bacterium (assembly GCA_963844975.1). GTDB lineage: Bacteria > Pseudomonadota > Gammaproteobacteria > Pseudomonadales > Halieaceae > Marimicrobium. Next base: position 28,505 of record CAWJQO010000027.1, read on the forward strand.
TCTATGAGTTGACTTGCGTTGACGAGCGACAGCGTTGTGGCACGCCAGGGCAGCGCTGAATAGACCCGAGGCGGCATAACGATCTGATGCCGCCGACCGCTAGTGTGCTGGTGGATGACTGGGTATACACAGACTGGCGAGCGCCGTCGACCGGACCACGCCACGCACCGGATCAACCGCGCTAAGATTGTCCGAAGAGCCTGACAGGATCAGATCACGTCGTAGCGACACGGCTGACGCTGGCAGGAGGAGCGGCCGTGGCGAAGCTGGCGATGGTGGAGGCGCTGGACTAATTGCCCAGCTGGGCGAGTTCCTCTTCCAGTGTCGCGATGTCCATATGGGCCTGCAGCACTTCCAGCAATGGCTCCATATTTTCCCGATCCACATGTTGCACGGAAAACCCCAGCCTGCCGGCTTCCACGTGCTGCAGGTAGGCGTGCAGTTCCAGGGTGCTGCCCTCGTCGAGCTTGATGATCAGCGTAAAGGGCTCGTTGTACTGGGCGTCCCACTGCTCGGGTTGATCGGTGGCGACGCCGTTCAGGGAAATATCAATGAGACGTTGCTGCCACATACTCCCGCCCTGGTGCACCTCCACGGGCAGCGCCAGCTCGACGCGGGTGAAGCGACGTTTCTCGGAATGGTAATTGGTCATGACGATGCTCTTGCTACCGGATTGCAGGCTCAACTATAACGCCGCCGGAGTTTGATTGCGAGATCAGCGGCGGTGCCGGGCCTCTAGGCACCGTAGTTGGATCTACCATCAGCCTTACTTGAGTTTGCGGTACTTCAGCCGGTGCGGTTGATCGGCTGCGGCACCGAGGCGCGCCTTGCGATCCTGCTCGTAGTCGGTGTAGTTGCCTTCGTGGAACACCACGCCGCCATCATCCTCGTAAGCCAGGATATGCGTCGCGATACGGTCCAGGAACCAGCGGTCGTGTGAAATCACCATGGCGGCGCCGGGGAAAGCCAGCAGCGCTTCTTCCAGCGCACGCAGTGTTTCCACGTCGAGGTCGTTGGTCGGTTCATCGAGCAGCAGCACATTGGCGCCCTGTTTGAGCAGTTTGGCCAGGTGCAGGCGGTTGCGCTCCCCGCCCGACAGATCCTTGACGAATTTCTGCTGGTCCGAACCCTTGAAGTTGAAGCGCCCGACGTAGGAGCGCGACGGCACCTCGTAGTTGCCGATACGGATGATGTCCAGCCCGTCGGAGAGTTCCTCCCACACCGTCTTGCTGCCATCGAGGTCGTCCCGCGACTGGTCCACGTAGCCGAGTTTCACGGTTTCGCCCACGATCACTTCACCGCCATCGGGTTGCTCCACGCCCATGAGGATCTTGAACAGGGTGGATTTACCCATGCCATTGGCACCGATGATGCCGACGATACTGCCCTTGGGTACGGTGAAGCTGACGTTATCGAACAGCAGGCGGTCGCCGAAACTCTTGGACAGGTTCTTGACCTCGATCACGCTGTCCCCGAGGCGCGGACCCGGGGGGATGTAAATCTCGTTCGTCTCATTGCGGCTCTGGAACTCCTGTGACTGCAACTCTTCAAAACGCTGCAGGCGCGCCTTGCTCTTGGCCTGGCGGCCCTTGGGATTACTGCGCACCCACTCCAGTTCCGCCTTGATGGCTTTCTGGTGGGAGGCTTCCTGGCGTTTTTCCTGCTCCAGGCGCTGCTCCTTGGCGTACAGCCAGTCCGAGTAGTTGCCCTCGTAGGGAATGCCGCGGCCGCGGTCCAACTCCAGGATCCAGCCGGCGGCGTTATCCAGAAAGTAGCGGTCGTGGGTGATAGCGACGACGGTGCCGGGGAAATCGTGCAGGAAACGCTCCAGCCAGGCGACACTTTCCGCGTCCAGGTGGTTGGTTGGTTCGTCCAGCAACAACATATCGGGGTTGGAGAGTAGCAGGCGGCACAAGGCTACCCGGCGGCACTCACCGCCCGACAGTGTGCTGACGTTGGCGTCCCAGGGCGGCAGGCGCAGGGCGTCGGCGGCCACTTCCAACTTGTGATCCAGGTTGTGCGCGTCAGTGGCCTGGATGATGTCCTCCAGCCGGGCCTGTTCCTTGGCCAGCTTGTCGAAATCCGCATCCGGTTCGGCGTAATCGGCGTAAACTTTTTCCAGCGCCGCCAGCGCGTCGATCGCTTCCTGCACGCCTTCTTCCACATTGCCGCGCACGTTCTTGTCCGGGTTCAGATGGGGTTCCTGGGGCAGATAACCGATCTTGATGCCCGGCTGTGGGCGCGCTTCCCCCAGGATGTCGCTGTCCAGCCCGGCCATGATGCGCAGCAGTGTCGACTTGCCCGAGCCGTTCAGGCCCAGCACGCCGATCTTGGCGCCGGGGAAGAAGGACAGCGAGATATCCTGCAGGATGGTTTTCTTGGGCGGCACGACCTTGCCGACCCGGTTCATGGTGTAGACGTATTGAGCCATGGGTCCTACCCGGTTGTTGTTCGCAAGCGCCGGATTCTAGCAGCAAACCGGGAAAAAAGACGTTCAGTGCTAGCGGGTTCGGGCGTGCAATTCGCGATTCCAATAACGGCAGTTCGATCAGTCTATGCGGGCTCGGCCGCCGGGTGTGCAATTCGCCAGCTTCCCCGATACTCGCTGACGAATTGCACACCCGACACCCAAACCCTCCTACCGTGCTGTCACTCGGAGCGATGTTTCATGTAATCACAGGAGTAAGGATCCGGGCGGGAAGGCCTTTTCGCATGCGAGTATCGGGGGGAAGCAGGCGAAAAGGCCTTCCCGGCCGGAGCCGATAGCAGTAAAGAACTGAGAATGTCTGCACTCGCAGATATCGATTCTCGAGTTGTGTCCCGAGTGAACAACCCGCTGAACGATTACAACTAAGCTGCGGCCACCCGGCTAACATCCACCGAGACGCTGAGTACAGGAGACTCCCCGCCGCCAAAGATAACGCCTTTCACCGGCGTCACATCGTAATAGTCCCTGCCGAACGCCGTCACGATGTGCTGACCGTCACTGTCGGCAAGCACATCGTTGGTGGGGTCGAATTCAATCCAGCCTTCCTGGGGACAAAAATAGGCAATCCACGCATGGGTGGCATCGGCCCCCACCAACTTTTTCTCGCCTGGCTTGGGCAGCGTCTCGATATAGCCCGACACGTATTTGGCCGGTATGCCCATGGAGCGCAGGCAGCCTACCTGCAGGTGGGCGAAGTCCTGGCAAACGCCTTTTTTGTGTTTTAGCACCTCCGTCAGCGGCGTGGCGATGGTGCTGAACTGCGGGTCGTAGTCAAACTCATTGAAGATACGGGTGGTCAGTTCGCTCACACAGGACTTCAGTGAACGGTCACTGGCAAAGGAAGGTCTGGCGTAGTCGGCCAGCGCCTCACTGCATTCGATCATCGGCGAATTCAGTAAAAACTCGCGGGCTTCTATGGTGTCGTGCGTGTTGGCCTTGCCCAGGTATTCCAGCGCCTCGTGGTAGGAAACACCCAGGTCAAGATTCAGGGCTTGATCCTTGACGGTGATCTGGACCTCGCTTTCTGCAGTGATGATCAGTTCGTTGTGGGGTTTCTGTATTTCGAAATGAAACGTTCTATTGCCGAAATAGTCAGTACGTTTGTGCGTGGTGGCAGCAAGCGGCGAAAGGATTATCCGGTTTTTCACGCAGTGCTGTCGGGCTGTGTCCCTGGGTATAACATTGGCCAGGTTGTAGCAGCGTGTCACCCGGGCAGAGTATTTGTAGTGTGTCACATGCTTGACCAGAAAGCGGATCATGTGTCGCCCCCAAAGCCGGTTACCAGTTGCTGGGCGTCGGTGCGATGGTCGAAATGCTTGTCGCTGATAATCCGGTTGAAGTCCTTTAGCAATGCTTCCAATTGCTGTAGTAACTGGTCCATGTCTGCGCGGACCGTTGACTTGGTTTCCAGCAACACAGGCAAGCGTGACAGCCTCAGGCTGGTCAGGGCCTCGAGCAGAGTGCGGTCTTCCTCCTCCAGTACGCAACCTTGCATATTCGCTTTAGGTAATTCGGCGAGGTGTTGTTGCAGTCGCTCCAACTGGAACAGCAATGAGCGAGGATTGCTGCCGTCGAGCATTACCAGCTCCAGGCCCAGTTCAATCCCCCTGCGCTGACGGCCACGTCGGCGATAGGTGATCAAGACTTCCATGGAAACGAGCAAGGCAGTCAACAGGGTAGGCTGGTCGCCCTCTGCAGTGACCGGAGTCACCAGGCAACGCACCGTGTTGATGATTTGCAGGGCGCGCTCGATACGTTTGCCCAGTTCCATGAAGCGCCAGCCGATACCGCGAATCATGCTTTCCTGCATCAGGCCAGACAATGCGGCCAGTGCGGTTACCAGCGGATACAGCGCCTCCTCCGGTGCCGAATTCAGGCCGCTGGCGAGGGTGATATCCAGTTCTTGCATGGCATCGCGTAAATCGTTAATCACGCGCATGGTGTCGGTGGACAGCAATTCTTTCGATTCGTCAGCGCTGGACAACATGGCATTCAAGGTCGACTTGATGCTGCCAGCGCTGCGACCATCGGTAATGATTCTGATCAGTTCTTCGTCCGGGTTTGCCAGCAACGCATCCGAGGCTGCCGTAAACCCGGGCAGGGTTGAGGTGACCCGGCTGACTGCTTGCAGCAGAATTTTCCTGGCCGCTGGACCGATAGGCTCCTCTGCGTGCAGCAATACGAACACAGTGCGCAGCAGGCGCAGTGACGCTTCGGCTCTTTCCGCATAGCGTCCCATCCAGTACAGGTTCTCGACGACGCGACTGGGCAGGCTCACCAGCGGCGAATCCACCGCGGTGCGCGCACTGTCCATCGGGCTATCACTGCGGGGCGTGCGCTCCGGTTCAGAGGCCGTGACCCAGGTGTCCTTGCTGGGGCTGCCCGATTGCATGCTGATCACCCGGCTGCCGGTGTCGTTGCCAATGCGCGTAAGGCCGCCGGGCAGAATTTTATAAGAGCTGTCTGTGGCCACCGAGAACGTGCGCAATAGTGCTGGCCGCGGCTCCAGCGCGCCTGCTGCAAGCGACGGAATGTGCGGCTGCTCCAGGCGCTCCTGGGCCACGAACTGGTAGCGTTTGCCATGTACGGTGGCGAGCAACCCGTTTATCTGCTCCTCGCTCAGGTCGCCGCCCCAGACGCTGGTGATGCCACTGCCGCGGTAAGCAGGCTTGATGATGAGTTCACGGATGTTGGCAGTGACGAACTGCAAATCGTCATCATCCCCACACCAGTAGGTCTTCACGGAATCCAGCCGTGGTTCGCGGCCCAGCAGGCTTCTACTGATTTCCGGCAGGTATTTGAGGAAAATAGCATTCTCCAGCACACCCGAGCCCAGTGGATTGGCCACTACTACATGCCCGCGAGCGCACCACTTCCAGCAGGCCGGGTACGCCGAGCCGGGAATCACTGCGCAACTCCACCGGATCGCAGTAGATATCGTCGACCCACCGCAACAGCACATCGACTCGCCGCAGTCCATCCATGGACTTCATCCACAGGAAGCCATTGCGCACCACGAGGTCGCCGGCCTGCACCAGCGGAAAACCCAGGTAACCGGAAAGATACGCATGCTCAAAGTAGGCTTCGTTCTGGCCTCCGGGTGTTAGCAATGCAACGAGCGGCGCTTCATCGGAGGGTGACAGGGAAATCAATTTCAGCCGCAGTCGCTGGTAGAAGCTGGCGACGCGGTGTACATGGCTGTCGCGATAGAGGCTGGGGAAGACGCGCGACATCACCGTGCGATTCTCCAGCACATAGCCGGCGCCGCTCGGTGCCTGGGTACGGTCTGACAGCACACACATGCTGCCATCGCGGCGGCGCACCATGTCAACTGCGTGCAGTATCAGTTCATGCTCGCCGGGTATCTGGATACCCTGGCAGGCGCGCAGAAACCCGCCGTGGCTGAACAGTGCCTCGGGTGGCAGCAGGCCGTGGCGCAACAGTGTTCGCGGGCCGTACAGGTCGCGCAGTATCAGGTTGAATAATTCCGACCGTTCCAGCAGGCCGGCTTCAATCCGCGCCCAGTCCTCGCTGCCGATAATGTAGGGTACCGGATCCAGCTCCCAGCTACTGCTCGGGCCGCCATCGCCACTATAGATATTATAGGTAGCGCCGTCATCGCGCAGGATGCGCCGGGCTTTTTGCTCGCGCTCGCGCAATACCTCCGCGCCCAGGTCGCGCAGGCTGCCCAGCATGTATTCCCACTCAGGTTTGACACTGCCTTCCGCGGTGCAGGCGTCATCCAGAAAGCCCGGGCGACTGTTGTATGCCAATGGCTTGAGGCGCGCTACCTGAGTCTGGCTCTGGGTCTGCGACTGACCTGGCTCTGAAGAACTTCCGGGATTGGGCAAAACCTGTACCTGTAGCGAGTTTAGCGGAGCAATGGCGGGCCATACTGGCCAGTGGTTGGGCGTCGTTTTGCCGCGCAGTATAACCGTATTTCGGCGGTGTTGACTAAAGGGACCATGGCCGTCATCTGCGTGGGCTGCGCATATCCAGCAGGTAGGGATATTCTGCGGAAGACTCTTCCGGTGGCGGCTCCATGGGTCTTGGCAGGTGCTGGTCCGGGAAAAATTCCCGCAGCGCGACGACTTCGGGTTGCGGGATGAAGGGACCCTGGGTATGGCTCAGGATATCAAAACGGTTGATGCGCCGGGACTCGGCTTCAAACGCATTGACCGGGAAGGTCTCATAGCTGCGGCCACCGGGGTGCGACACATGGTAGGTGCAGCCGCCCAGGGAGCGCCCATTCCAGGTGTCGATCAAATCGAAGGTCAGTGGCACATGCACGCCTATCATCGGATGCAGGGCGGAGGGCGGCTGCCAGGCGCGATAGCGCACGCCGCCCACGTGCTCGCCATGCCGACCGGTGCTGCGCATGGGCACGCGGCGGCCATTGCAGGCCAGCACATAGCGCCCCTCGGTCAGGCCGGTGGCGCGTATCTGCAGCCGCTCGACGGAAGAATCGACATAGCGGGAGGTGCCGAAACTGGTGGTTTCCTCCCCCAGTACATGCCAGGGCTCTACCGCCCAGCGCAATTCCAGTTCGATGTCGTCCAGTTGCACGCGGCCATAGTGCGGAAAGCGAAACTCCTCAAATGCCGCCAGCCATTCCAGTTCAAAGGGGTAACCGTGCTCGCGCAGATCCTCCACCACATCTTTCATATCCTGCCAGATGTAGTGGGGTAGCATGAAGCGGTCGTGCAGCTCGGTGCCCCAGCGGACCAGAGGCTTGTGGTAGGGCTTGTGCCAGAACCGTGCCACCAGGCAGCGCAGCAGCAGCGCCTGCACCAGCGCCATGCGACTGTGTGGCGGCATTTCAAAACCGCGGAACTCCAGGATGCCCAGGCGTCCGGTGGCGCTGTTGGGTGAATACAGCTTGTCGATACAGAATTCCGCCCGGTGGGTATTGCCGGTGACATCGATCAGCAGGTTGCGCAACAGGCGATCCACCAGCCAGGGTTGCGGCACTTCGCCATCGGACATCTGGGCAAAGGCCACTTCCAGTTCGTACAGCATCTCATCGCGGCCTTCATCGACACGCGGCGCCTGGCTGGTAGGGCCGATGAACATACCCGAGAACAGGTAGGAGAGACTGGGGTGGTGCTGCCAGAAGGTGATCAGGGAGCGCAGCAGGTCGGGTCTGCGCAGCAGCGGGCTGTCGGCTGGGGTCGCGCCGCCCAGCGTTATATGGTTGCCGCCGCCGGTGCCCGTATGGCGGCCATCCAGCATGAATTTCTCGGTGGACAGTCGGGACAGTCGCGCTTCCTCATACAGGGCCGTGGTGGTTGCCACCAGTTCATCCCAGTTGTTGGAAGGATGCACGTTGACCTCGATCACACCCGGGTCAGGGGTCACCAGCAGTTTCTGCATGCGCGGGTCGCGCGGCGGCTCATATCCCTCGATGATCACTTTCAATTTCAGTGCCGCGGTGGTCTCCTCAATGGCGGCCACCAGCTCGACATAATCCTCCAGGTATTCCAGCGGGGGCATGAAGACGTACAGTCGGCCCTGCCTGACCTCGATGCACATGGCGGTGCGCACGACCTGTTCGTAATCCTCCGCTGCGGCAGGCTCGTCTCCTGCATCCTCCAGCGGCGCGGCAAAATGCATGTCGGCGCGTTTTGCCAGCGGCTCACGGGGTTCGAAGGGATCGCGTTGCGGCCGCACCCTATCGGCCTTTTTAGCAATTTCGGGCAGCTCGTTGAGGGGCAGGCGCAGCCCCATGGGAGAGTCGCCCGGGATCAGGGTGATCCGCTCGCGGCGCAGCGGCCACAGACTGCTGCGCCAGTTTTTCTGATCTTCAGCCAGCGGCCAGCCGGTGCTGCGCTGTAGCGGGATGACCACGCCGGAGGGAACGCCAAAGCTGCGCTCGATCAAGCGCGCCAGCCGGCGCCGATCCAGGTCACCCTTTAGCTTCTGCGCCAGGATGTCGAGGTTCTTCGGCAGTTGTTGTTCCTGCATCAGGTAGTGCAGGCCGTCCTCAAAAGCCGCCTGGCAGCAGCTTCTGGGCAGCGCCAGCAGATCGCACAAATAGCGGCCAAAGCGCGCGGCCACGTTGACGTCGTAACCGTAGTCCTGGTCCACCCGGGCCAGCAACTGCGGATTATTCCACAGGGGTTCGCCGTCCTTGCGCCAGAAAACACCCAGTGCCCAGCGCGGGATCTCCTCCCCCGGATACCATTTACCCTGGCCGTAGTGCAACAATCCCTTGGGCGCGAAACGGTCGCGCAGGCGCAGTAACAGGGTCTTGGCCAGACTGAGTTTTTGCTCCCCCAGGGCCTCGGTGTTCCACTGCGCGGATTCCATGTCGTCGATCGAGACAAATGTCGGCTCGCCGCCCATGGTCAGGCGCACATCGTGCTGCTCGAACTCCCGGTCAACAGCCTTGCCCAGCGCTACGATGTGCTGCCATTGGGCCTCGCTGTAGGGCTTGGTGACACGCGGGTCTTCCAGCACACGTTCCACCGTGTTGCTGAAGCTGAACTGGACTTCACACTTGTCGGTCGCCCCCGCAATGGGCGCGGCCGACACCGGGTGGGGCGTGCAGGCCAGCGGGATATGCCCCTCACTGGCGAACAGGCCGGAGGTGGGATCCAGTCCAACCCAGCCGGCGCCCGGCAGGAACACCTCACACCAGGCGTGCAGGTCGGTAAAGTCTTGCTGCCGCGCCGGAGGGGCCATCCAGCGACTTCTCATCCGGTTTGAGTTGTACCAGGTAACCGGAAGCGAAGCGCGCGGCCAGGCCCAGATGGCGCAGTAGTTGCACCAGCAGCCAGGCCGAGTCCCGACAGGAGCCCTTGGCTTCCCGCAGCGTCTCTTCCGGCGTTTGTACACCCGGCTCCAGGCGCACCAGGTATTCGATGCTCGCCCTGCACCTGCTGGTTGAGTTCCACCAGAAAATCATTGATGGCGCGTTTTTTGGTGTTCACTGCCGCCAGGAATTTCCTGAACAGTGGCCCGCCTTCCAGCAGTTCAAGATAGGGCAGCAGCTCCTTTTTCACCTGCTCGCTGTATGCAAAGGGATAGTTCTGTGCGTACTCCTCCACGAAGAAGTCGAAGGGGTTGATGACCGTCATATCGGCAATGCACTTCCACATCGACTTCGAATTCAGTGCACTTGTGCGGAAACACCAGGCGCGCCAGGTAGTTGCCAAAGGCATCCTGCTGCCAGTTGATAAAATGTTCTGCGGGTTTGATCTTCAGGCTGTAGCTGTGGATGGGCGTGCGCGAATGGGCCGCCGGGCGCAGGCGCACGGTGTGCGGCGACAGGGAGACCGCGCGGTCAAACTTGTAGGTTGTGCGATGGTTGATCGCGACACGGATGGTCATCTGTGTTTACCGCCTTTGTTGGCCGTCTGTGGCCTGCCTTGTCCGGTGACTGTAGACGTAACTCACTTCTGGTCTGTCATGAACCAGGTATGCTCGATGCTGCTGTAGATACGCCTGAGAATGAGCTGGAACTGGTCAATAAAAATATGTAACTCCTCACGCGAGCGCGCCTGTGGGTCAAACAGGGACAGCTTGCGCCGCGCCTTGTTGACCAGCCTGAGGGCGTCCTGGTTGTTGTTGAGCGGCATCAGTTCCTTGCGTATACCATTGAGGCAGAATTTTACCGAGCGCGGCAAGGCGTCCTCGCGCAGGACGAAGTTGACCATGGCGCCGGCCTCGACCTGGGGGCCTATTTCGCGTCGATAGGCGCCTATCGCGGACAGGGCTTTGAGCAGGCTGGCCCAGATCAGGGGATCAACCGTGCTGCGGTGGCGCTCGTCGCCGAGCAGGGCGGCGGCGCCCACATCGATCACTCGCGTGGTCATATCGGCGCGTTCCAGCAGATGGCCCAGCTTGATAAAGCGGTAGGCGTGGCCCCGCGGCAGGGTTGATATCACCATGCCACTGATCATCTGGCAGCGTGCAATAACCGTTTCCAGAAACTGGTAGCGATTGCGCCGGCCGATACATTTTTCCGCATACTCCTGAGCATAGAGATAAAGCTCGTTCACAGTTTCCCAGATTTCGCCGGGCAGCACGTCGCGGGTGGTTCGCACGTTTTCGCGCGCTGCGCGGATAGCACTCAGGATGCCGCCGACGTTGTCCTGGTCCGCAATCAGGAATTTCATGACATTGTGTTCGTTGTAGACCCGGTAGTGCTCCGCAAAGTTGACCTCGGCGTCCAGAATACGCACCAGGATGTCCCAGCCGGGTTCAGACCCTTTGGGAATATCCATCACCAGGTGGGTGTACGCATGGACCAGCCGCGCGGTATCTTCTGCCCGCTCCAGATAGCGCGCCATCCAGAACAGTCGATCTGCCACTCGCGAGAGCATGGTCACTTGGTTGCCCTCCACAATCCAGGTGTCCTTGCTGCCGCCGCCCTGCGAGGAATTTACTACCAGCGAGCCCTTGGTCAGGGCGACGCGGGTCAGGCCGCCCGGTGTGACCCAGGTCTCCTTGCCCTGCAGGATGAAGGGTCGCAGGTCCAGGTGCCTGGGTTCTACGGTCTTGTCGATATAGGTGGGTGCGGTCGACAGGGCGAGGGTGGGCTGGGCAATATAATTGCGCGGATTCTGTTCTATCAGCCGGGCGAACTCTGCGCGCTTGGCCTTGCTGGAGTGGGGTCCCACCATCAGGCCGTAGCCGCCCGATTCATTCGCCGGTTTGACCACCAGCTTGTCGAGGTTGGCCAGGACATAGTCGCGGTCCCGCTTGTTCACGCACAGATAGGTTTTGACGCTGGCCAGCAGCGGCTTTTCATTCAGGTAATAGCGGATCATCTGCGGCACGAAGGCGTACACGACCTTGTCATCGGCCACACCGGCACCCGGGGCGTTGGCGATGGCCACGTGGCCTGCTTTCCAGGCGCGCATGATTCCCGGTACGCCCAGGGCGGAGTCCTCCCGGAACACCTCCGGATCCAGAAAATCATCGTCGATACGGCGGTACACCACATCGACCCGGATGGGGCCATCAACAGTGCGCATGTAGACAACATCGTCTTCGCCCACAAACAGGTCACTGCCCTCGACCAGTTCCGCACCCATACGCTGGGCGAGGAAGGCGTGTTCAAAATAGGCCGAGTTATAAATACCCGGGGTGAGCACCACAATGCAGGGACGGCGCAGCGCCCTCGGCGACAGGGATGCCAGAGTGCTGTGCAGCCGCGAGGGATAATCATCTACCGGTTGAATGCTGTAGTTTTCAAACAGTTCCGGCAGCACGCGCTTGGTGATTTCCCTGTTCTCCAGCATGTAGGACACGCCTGAGGGTACGCGCAGATTGTCTTCCAGCACGTAGAACTTGCCGTTCCTGTCGCGCACCAGGTCGGTGCCGCAGATATGGGCCCACGCACCATAACGGGGCGATACGCCCGCGCACTGGGGTTTGTAATTGCCCGAATCGAGCACGATATCGTCGGGCACAATGCCAGCGGCGAGGATTGTTTGCTTGTTGTAGATATCATCAATAAAGCAATTCAGCGCGCGGCTGCGCTGCGCCAGCCCGAGGCTCACCCTGGCCCAGTCCCTGGCAGCTATGACCCGGGGGATAATGTCGAACGGCCAGGCCCGGTCGATATTCTTCCCTTCACTGTATATGGTGAAGGAAATACCCATTTCACGGATCGCCAACTCTGCTGCGGCGCGGCGACTGGCCATTTCTTCATCGGACAGGCTTTGTAACAGTTTAACGACGCGCCGGGCGGCAACGCGCGGCTGGCCTGAACCCGGTGATCAGTTCATCGAAGAACGGGCCTGCGTCGTAGGATTTCCAGCTGTTGTTCATCATCGCCCTTGCGGATGGGGATTGCGTCACTACGCATTACGCAAAGGCCGTGCCAGCTTGAGACAGCACGCAAATTGCCACTGGCAACTGAAAGGAGACTACAGTCGGGATAATTGGCGCCGGTGTCGCTTCTTTGTGCGGATCGGTTTTAGGGTAAAATGCGCCGCTTTCCGCAGGGCGCTAGCTCGCTCCCACCATCAACCAGGGGACCAGCATGTTTGACAACAACATGACCATTGAGGGATTCGACGACGAGATTTTTGCCGCTATCGGCGAGGAGGAGCGCCGCCAGGAAGAGCATATCGAGCTGATCGCGTCGGAGAACTACACCAGCCCTCGCGTGATGCAGGCCCAGGGTACGGCGTTGACCAACAAATACGCCGAAGGCTACCCCGGCAAGCGTTACTACGGCGGCTGCGAGTACGTGGACAAGGTCGAGGAACTGGCCATCGAGCGCGTTAAGGCCCTGTTCGGCGCAGCCTACGCCAACGTCCAGCCCCATTCCGGTTCCCAGGCCAATGCCGCCGTGTATCTGGCGCTGTGTAACGCCGGTGATACGGTGCTGGGCATGAGCCTGGCCGATGGTGGACACCTGACCCACGGCGCCAAGCCCAACTTCTCGGGCAAAATTTACAATGCCGTGCAGTACGGTCTGAATGCCGCTACCGGCGAGGTGGACTACGAGCAGGTAGAAGCCCTGGCGCTGGAGCACAAGCCGAAGATGATCGTCGCCGGCTTTTCGGCCTACTCACAAATCATGGACTGGGCCCGCTTTCGCACCATCGCCGACAAGGTGGGCGCCTACCTGATGGTGGACATGGCCCACGTGGCTGGCCTGATCGCGGCCGGTATCTATCCCAACCCGGTGCCCTACGCCGATGTGGTGACGTCCACCACGCACAAGACCCTGCGCGGTCCCCGCGGCGGCATCATCCTTGCCAAAGCCAATGAGGAACTGGAGAAGAAATTCAACTCTGCGGTGTTTCCCGGTGGCCAGGGAGGCCCCCTGATGCATGTGATCGCAGCCAAGGCGGTCAGTTTCAAGGAAGCCCAGAGTCCGGAGTTCGTCGAGTACCAGAAGCAGGTGGTGAAGAACGCCAAGGCGATGGCCGCCGCCTTTATCAAGCGGGGCATCAAGATCGTCTCCGGCGGCACCGAGAATCACCTGATGCTGGTGGACCTGATCGGCAAGCCTTACACCGGCAAGGATGCGGACGCAGCCCTTGGTGCTGCCAACATCACCGTCAACAAGAATGCCGTGCCCAACGACCCCCGCTCGCCGTTCATCACCTCCGGCCTGCGTGTCGGTACTCCGGCCATCACTACTCGCGGGTTTGGTGAGGCTGAGACGGTTGAGTTGACGGGCTGGATGTGCGACGTGCTGGAGTCGCTTGAGAAAGGCACTTCCGAGTCTGTGATTGCTGCAGTGAAGGTTAAGGTGCTGGATATCTGTAAGCGGTTTCCGGTTTACGGCTAGATAGTTTCGTTGGTCGCTTCGAACCCGGTCGATGCCGGTGGGGGTTCTCGAAAAGGCCACAGCGCTGCCAACCCATTTGGCTGCTGCGGAACTCGACCAAATTTTGCTGCGCAAAAATCGGGACTCGGACAATCCTCGCAGAAAGCCCCAATTGGGTTGACAGCGCTAAGCGTGGCCTGATATTTTCGAGACCCCCGCCGGCATCGACCTCCTTGGTTTTCGATTCCCGAGTACTTGAACGCTCATGGAGGGAGGCGGGGTTAGGCGTACTGTGAACAATCAGGCCGCTGCTTAAGCTTTTCCCGCGTTTCGGGGGCTTTCTGCGAGGACTGTCCGAGTCCCAAAAATTGCGTAGCAATTTTGGTCGAGTTCCGCAGCAGCCCGAAACGCGGGAAAAGTTTGCGGCCGTTCACAGGTACCACGCTAACCCCGCACTCCCGGTTGCGAAGTTGCAAATTGACCATTCCCGTACCCCAAATGAGTAACGCCCGCCGCTACAGAAATATGTTAATCTTCAGCCACTTAGATTAACGAGATACACCCATGCACTGCCCGTTTTGCGCCGCGGAGGACACCAAGGTTATCGACTCACGGCTGGTCGCCGAGGGCGACCAGGTGCGTCGGCGCAGGGAGTGCCTCAGCTGTGCCGAGCGTTTCACCACCTATGAAGCGGCAGAGCTGGTGATGCCCCGGGTGATCAAGCAGAACGGCAGTCGTGAACCCTTTGATGAAAACAAGCTGCGCGCGGGCCTGCTGCGTGCGCTGGAAAAACGTCCGGTCTCGGTCGAGGATATCGAGGCGAATATCAATCACATCAAACATGCCCTGCGCGCGACCGGGGAGCGCGAGGTCAAGTCACTGGTAGTCGGCGAGCTGGTGATGGAGACTCTGAAGAAACTGGACCAGGTAGCTTACGTGCGCTTTGCCTCCGTCTACCGCAGCTTCCAGGATATTGCCGAGTTCCGGGATGAAATCGAACGGCTGGAAGCTGAGCCGGCCGCCGATTGATCCGGTCTGCTGCCTTTCATGGATACGCAATTTGATACCCGCATGATGGCTCGCGCGCTGCAGTTGGCGCGGCGCGGTCAATATTCGGCCATGCCCAACCCTCACGTGGGCTGCGTGTTGGTGCGCGAGGGCCATGTGATAGGCGAGGGTTTTACCTGTCCCGTCGGCGGCAACCATGCCGAAGTCGAGGCCCTGCGTGCTGCGGGCGACGCCATCGGCGCAACCGCCTATGTGACACTGGAGCCATGCAGCCACCACGGTAAAACCGGACCCTGTGCTGATGCCCTGGTGCGGGCAGGGGTGGCGCGGGTGGTGGTCGCCATGTCCGACCCCAATCCGCTGGTGGCGGGGCGGGGCATGGAAGTGTTGCGCGCGGCCGGCATCACCGTGGATTGCGGCCTGCTGGAGAGCGAGGCGCGCCGCGTGATTCCCGGGTTTATTTCCCGCATGACGCGCGGTCGGGGGCGGGTGCGGGCGAAATTGGCCATGTCGCTGGACGGACGCACGGCGATGGCCTCGGGTGAGAGTCAGTGGATCACGGGCCCGGCGGCGCGACAGGATGTACAGCGCCTGCGCGCCATGAGCTGTGCCATAGTCACCGGCGTGAATACGGTACTGGCGGATAATTGTGCTCTCACGGTGCGGCCCCAGGAGTTGGGCCTGTCGCAGGAAGCAGCGCAACTGGCCGGCAGTCGACAGCCGCTGCGGGTGGTACTGGACTCCCGCCTGCAAACACCCGGCGATGCCAGGGTGCTGCAGGGCGACGCGCCCACGCTGTTGTGCCACGACGAGACAGCGGCAGTGCCAGAGGCGATCATCGCCAGCGCAGCCCAGCGACTGGCACTGCCACGCGGCGAGCATGGCCTTGATCTGGAGAGTCTGATGGCCCACCTTGCAGCGCAGCAGTGCAATGAAATTCTGGTAGAATCTGGTCCCCGTCTGGCCGGTGCCCTGCTGCAGGCGGGCTTATTGGATGAGTTGATTATCTATATGGCGCCCGCCCTGCTGGGCGACCGGGCGCGTCCCCTGCTGGAACTGCCGTTAGCGCACATGGCGGACAAGATTCAGCTGGTGTTGGAAGACGTGCGCAAAGTGGGCACGGACTGGCGTTTCACCGCCATTCCCGCCTGAGTCTGCGCGTAAATCAGGCACACTGGAGTCACCGAGAGACCACTATGTTCACAGGGATCATCCAGGCCGTCGGCAATGTCGCCGCCATGCAGTCCCGCGGTGGTGACATGCGCTTGCATATCCACACCGGCAAGCTGCCCCTGGACGACGTGGCACTCGGTGACAGTATCTGCACCAACGGGGTGTGCCTGACAGTGATCGAATTGCCCGGTGACGGGTATTGGGCCGATGTCTCGGTTGAAACCCTGAATTTCACCACGCTGGGCAGCTTGCAACCCGGCTCCGCCGGTTAATCTGGAAAAAGCGCTGACTCCGCACAGCCGCCTCGGCGGCCATATTGTCAGCGGCCATGTGGATGGCGTCGGTGAAGTGCTGAGTCTCAGTGCAGACGCGCGCTCCATCCGGGTGGTGCTGCGCGCCCCTGCGCAACTGGCCAGGTATATCGCCCACAAGGGCAGCATCTGTGTGGACGGCACCAGCCTGACAGTCAATGCGGTGAACGGCGCGCAGTTCGAGCTGAATATCATTCCCCAGACCATGGCGGAGACCATCTTTGGCCAGTATCGGCCCGGCAGCCGCGTGAATCTGGAGGTGGATGTGATCGCCCGCTACCTGGAGCGACTCATGCAGGGGGATGCGGCCGCAGTTGCCACAGGCGGCGGCCTCTCCATGGATACCCTCGCCGAAAACGGCTTTCTGGGCGATGTGAGTAAGGGCTTGGGGAAACAATAAGCATGGAATTGAATAGCGTAGACGAACTGATCAGCGATATCCGCCAGGGCCGCATGGTAGTGTTGATCGACGATGATGCCGACAGTCATAACGAAGGCGTGGTGTTGGTGGCCGCCGAACACTGCGAGGCCAAGCATGTGACGTTTATGGCGCGCCAGGCGCGCGGGCTGATCTGCCTGACCCTGACCGAGGAGCGCTGCCGCCAGCTGAACCTGCCGCCCATGGTGGATGACGCCCAGGGTGACAAGTCCAATTTTACCCTCTCGATAGAAGCCGCCACTGGTATTGATACCGGTATTTCCGCAGCTGATCGCGCGCGCACCGTACAGGCTGCAGTGGCGCCGCATGCCGTGCCTGCCGACATTGTGCAGCCGGGGCATATCTTCCCGCTGACGGCCATGCCCGGTGGCGTGCTGATGCGCGCCGGCCACACCGAGGCGGCCTGCGACTACGCGCGCCTGGCCGGTTTGCTGCCAGCGGCTGTTATCGCCGATATCCTGACCTCCGATGGCACAGTTGCCGATGGCCCGGCGCTGCGCGAATTTGCCGCCAGGCACGAACTGAAGATTGGCTCTATCGCCGACCTGATTCACTTCCGCATGGTAAACGAGCGCACCATTCGTCGCGTTCGCGAGGGCACAATAGATACCGCACACGGGGAATTCCGGCTGACCGCCTATCGCGACCAGACGGCGGGTGACGTGCATCTGGCCCTGTCACGGGGCGACATCCTGGCACACGAGCCCACGCTGGTGCGGGTGCACGTGCAGTCGGTCATGCGCGATCTGGTGACCAGCAGGATTTCAGGGCGGCCCAGCTGGAGCCTGGGCAAGTGCCTGCAGGCGGTGGCAGCCAATGGGCGCGGCGTGGTTGTGTTGCTGGCGCGCGCCGAGCGGCCTGAGCAATTACTGGCCAGTATCGATATGGCCCTGGGCGAGCAGGGCGCGCCGGTTGGAGCAGCGCCCGACAGCTATACCACCGTGGGCCTGGGTTCGCAGATTCTCAAGGATTTGGGCGTGGGAAAAATTCACCTCATGGGAGCACCTATAAAGTACAATGCCATTTCCGGTTTTGATCTGGAAGTACTGGATTTTGTGGATCCCGGGCAATAGAAGGACATCACTATGACTGACATCAAGACAATCGAAGGCACATTCACCGGCGGCAAGGGCAATTACTGTATTGTCGTGGGCCGCTGGAACAGTTTTGTCGTGGAGCATTTGCTGGAGGGCGCTGTCGATACGCTGCGGCGCCATGGTGTCAGTGACAAGCAGATCACCATCGTGCGCGCTCCGGGTGCTTTTGAGATTCCGCTGGTGTGCAAGAAGGTCGCCGCCAAAGGTAACGTGGACGCCATCATCGCGCTGGGCGCGGTGATTCGCGGCGGTACACCACACTTTGAATACGTGGCCGGTGAGTGCACCAAGGGCATTGCTATGGTGAGCATGGAATACGGTGTCCCCGTGTCTTTCGGCGTACTGACCGTGGATACCATTGAGCAGGCCGTCGAGCGCTCCGGCACCAAGGCCGGCAACAAGGGCGCGGAGGCCGCCATGTCCGCACTGGAGATGGTCAGCCTGCTGGGCAAGCTCGGCTGAATGAACAAGCCGGTACACAATACCCTCGCCGCCGAGCGCCGCAAGGCCCGGCACTACGGCATGCAGGCACTGTATCAATGGCATATGGCCGGTGCTGCCGTTAGCGACATCGAGGCGGAATTTCGCGCGGATTACGATTTCAGCCACGTTGACCTGGCGTATTTCCAGGACCTTCTGCACGGCATTCCAGCGTGTGTCGACGAGTTGGACGATGCGCTGGCGCCCATGCTGGATCGCAAGGTGGATGATCTGGATCCCATCGAGCGCACGCTGTTGCGCATGGGCATGTATGAACTGACGCGGCGCATTGACGTACCCTACAAGGTAGTCATCAATGAAGAAGTGGCGTTGGCGAAAAAGTTCGGCGCCACTGACAGCCACAAGTATGTCAACGGTGTACTCGACAAAGCTGCCCGGCAACTGCGCAAGGTTGAGCTCGACGCGGCATCCTGATGCCAGTTACTGAATTTTCCCTGATTTCCCGCTATTTTTCCGACCTGGGTCGCGGCGCTGCCGTGGATCTCTCCGTGGGCGATGACTGCGCTATCCTGCGTCTGGGCGCGGGCGAGCGTCTGGCTGTCTCCGTCGATACCATGGTCGCCGGTGTGCATTTTCCAGCAGACAGTTTTCCCGAGGATATTGGTTTTCGCGCGGTCTCTGCGGCTGCGAGCGATCTCGCCGCCATGGGCGCCAGGCCGCTGGGTATGACAGTCGCACTGACGCTGCCCGAGGCGGACGAGTTATGGCTGAATGCATTCAGCCAGGGGCTGGCTGCAGCGGTTTCCGATTTTGGACTGCCGCTGGTCGGTGGTGATACCACGCGCGGCCCGCTCACGATTTCCGTGCAGGTGCTGGGCGCATTGCCGATGGACCAGGCCCTGCTGCGCAGTGGGGCCCGGGTGGGAGAGGAAGTGTATGTGTCCGGTACCCTGGGTGATGCGGCGGGCGCTCTGGCCTTTTTGCAGGATAAGTGGCGGCCGACTCCGGAGCATGCAGAATATCTGCTGGATCGTTTCAACCGTCCCCGGGCTCGCATTGACCTGGGCATGGAGTTGCTGGGACGCGCCAGCGCTGCGATAGATATCTCCGATGGTTTGCTGGCGGATGCGGGTCACATGGCGGCAGCCAGCGGCGTGAAGATTTGTATCGAGACGGACCTGTTGCCCCTGTCGCCCGCACTGTCCTCCCACCACAGCCGGGAGCAGATTCTGCAATGGGCGCTTACTGGTGGCGATGATTATGAGCTGTGTTTCTGCCTGCCAGCCGGTGCGCCGGTGCCCACTGGCTGTGCGCGCATAGGCCGGGTAGAAGCAGGGAGCTGGAGTAGACTGCGGGCTTGCGATTGACATCCCGCCGGGATATCAGCATTTTAGTGACTAGTGTACTCAGGTCACGCCACAACGCGCGACTGCAACCCGGTAATGACCATGCCCGCATCGCTTGAGCGTCAATCGGCGTTCTCCCCCAAACCCGATCTACTGCGCCATCCGGCACAGTTCTTCGCCTTTGGCTTCGGCAGTGGGCTTGCGCCTCGCGCACCCGGCACTGCCGGTACGCTGGTGGCGATACCGCTGTATTTGCTCATCGCCCAATGGAGTCTGTTGCACTACACGGTGCTTATTCTTCTGGCTGCGTTGCTGGGTGTCTGGATCTGTGGCGTGGCCAGTCGGCAACTGCAAGTGCACGATCACCCCGGTATTGTCTGGGACGAGTTCGTGGGTTTCTGGATCACCATGTGGGCCGTGCCGCTGGACTGGAGGTGGGTCATCGCGGGTTTTCTGGTGTTTCGGCTATACGATATCGTCAAACCGTGGCCGGTGCGCGTGCTGGACAGGAAGGTGGGTGGTGGGTTTGGTATTATGATCGACGATATGCTGGCCGGAGTGATGGCCTGCCTGACCTTACATATCGCTCTGCGTTTCTGTAACGTTCGTGTGGAGGCGAGTTATGTCCATGAGGAAAGCGGCTACCTTTGCGGCCATCGGTCTGTTGTTGGCGGCGTTGCAGGCCAGAGGGGGGTCTACTTCCGTCGAGGTCGAGGCCCTGTTGGGTGATACCGCCGTGTTGCTGATTGACGGCCAGCGCAAGACTCTGCGGGTGGGACAATCCTTCGCCGGCGTCACGCTGGTGGCGGCGCAGCCCACGGCAGCGACACTCGAAATCAACGGACAAACGAAGTCTGTCGGCATGTCGCAACGTGTCGGCACGAACTTTGAAAAGACGCAGGAACAGGTTGTCACCATTCCTCGCAACGCGATGATGCAGTACCAGACCAACGCCACCATCAACGGCCGCAGCGTACTGGTGATGGTGGATACCGGAGCCAACATGGTGGCCATCAGTTCCGAGCAGGCCAGGGCCATGAATATTGATTACGCTGCCGGTACACCGGCCCAGGTGGAAACGGCCAGTGGCCTGACCGGCGCCCATGCGATCACCCTGCAGTCGGTGAGCGTTGGGGGAATCCAGGTGGATAATGTGCCGGCCATGGTCGTGGAGGGCGCTTACCCCGCTACCATCTTGTTGGGTATGACCTACCTGCGACACGTCAAGCTGCAGGAGCATAACGGCATATTGTCACTATCTGCCGCGAGGTAGGGGTGTATACACTATTTAAATTGCATAACAATAGTGGCAAGGAGTATGGGTACATGTCCGCAGATGACCTCTCTGACGAAGAACTCCTCGCGTTAGATCACAATAATCATCGTGGCGCGTTTAGCGGGTATTTAAATAAGTCCCGACACTCCGTTGATAAGCATCGTTTTCTGCTTTCCTGGGTAAAACCTGTCGCGAGTGATTTTATCCTGGAGTGTGGATCATCAAGCGGGAAGACCAGTATTGATTTTGCCAGTAAAAGCGCATGCCACTGCCATGGAGTTGATTTTGATCCCGAGGCTATTGCAATTTCAAGCTTGTTAAGAGACGAGCACTTTCCTGAATTGAAAGACCTTTGCTCGTTTGAATGTGGGGATCTGGCCACAATGCCTCTCGGGCGCCAGATCAATAAGGTATTAATGCCTGACTTCACCGAGCATATCCCGGATAGGGTATTTGCCAGCATTCTCGAGAACATAAAAAGACAGGTGAGTGAGGCGAAGCTCTATATTTATACGCCGCTGCGGTCGCACATTTTTGAGATATTAAAGCACCATAATTTTATCTTGAAGAATCCATCAGGCCACATAAATGTGAAGACCAGGGCAGAGCTCATCGCGTTTCTGGCCGAGCATGGGTGGGAAGCCGAGCATGTCAGTTGGCGCCCCTCCTCAATTCCGGTATTCAAATACGCAGAATGGCTCCTGGGCCGTGTACCTCTGGTTGGCAGGCTATTTCAGCGCCGCATTGCCGTGATTGCCAGGCCTTCCTCCGCCAATTAGGAATCGGCTGGCCCAATCTGTGTCGTGCGGGTGATACACAGTGCACTCCAGTTGAGACCAAATTGAATACGACAGGGTTTTTCAGCAGTAATCTGGTGTATTTCGGGAGAATGCAAATTGTTCACTGCACCTTGTCAAGCTGTTAGACTGTGCGGCCTTTTCCTGATGGATGTCCCACGTGGCAGTACGCTACATAGAATCCTCCCGCCTGCCCACCCGATGGGGTGAATTCGACATTCACGGCTTCGAGGATACCGAGTTCAGCAAGGAGCACATCGTTCTCACCATGGGCGACGTTGCCAATGGTGAGCCCGTGCTGACCCGTGTGCACTCCGAGTGCCTGACCGGGGACGCTCTGTTCAGCCTGCGCTGTGACTGTGGTAACCAGCTACAGGCTGCTCTGGAGGCTATCGCCCGGGAGGGCAGGGGCGCCCTGTTCTACCTGCGTCAGGAAGGGCGCGGTATCGGCCTGCTCAACAAGATCAAGGCCTACAAGCTGCAGGACGCCGGTGCCGATACGGTCGAAGCCAATGAACAACTGGGCTTCGGCGCTGATATGCGCGACTACAGCATGTTGCAACCCATGATCGAACACCTTGGCCTCAAATCTGTACGATTAATGACCAATAATCCGCGCAAAGTGGCCGCTATGGAGGAGCACGGGGTGAAAGTGGTTGAGCGCATCGCATTGCATACCGACAGTAATCCACACAATGAGAAGTACCTGCGTACCAAGGTGGGCAAGCTGGGACATATGAGTGAGGGCGAGGTGTAATCCCCCGGCGAAATACGAAATAGCATCGACGCACGATCAAGCCGTCGGAGCAGCCCGTTCAGCGGTCGCGTTCGACGATATACCGTGCCAGATCGCGCAACAGATCGGCGGATTCGCCGAAATCCTTCAGCGCGTGCAGCGCCTCCTCCAGCAAACGCTGCGCTTCTATCTTCGCCCCGTCCAGGCCCAGCAGTTTTACATAGGTCGGTTTATTGGCTTCGCTATCCTTGCCCTGGGTTTTGCCCAGGGTTTGCGTATCGCCTTCAACATCCAGAATGTCATCCACTACCTGGAAGGCCAGGCCGATGTGTGTGCCGTATTCATCCAAAGCGGCTAGTTGTTGCTCGCTGGCACCGGCAGCGATACCTCCCAGAGCCAGCGCAGCGCGGATCAGGGCACCGGTTTTCAGCGAGTGCATGGCCTGGAGCTGCTCCAGAGTCATGTCGGAATTGGTGGCCTGGATGTCGATAAACTGCCCGCCCACCATGCCCTTGGGCCCGCCGCTGCGGCGAGGACCTTGACCATGGCAATCTTTTGCTCGGCGACTCAATCCCGGCGCGTCTGCCAGTAATTCGAAAGCCCTGGCTTGTAGCCCGTCCCCCACGAGAATGGCGGTCGCTTCGTCATAGGCCTTGTGCAGGCTGGGTTTGCCGCGGCGCAGATCGTCGTCGTCCATGGCGGGGAGATCGTCGTGGATGAGGGAGTAGGTGTGGATCAACTCCAGCGCGCACGCAATGTAATCCAATCCGGGTTCGTCGCCCGCCCGTCCCAAGGCGCCAGCGGTGGCATATACCAGGATCGGTCGAATGCGCTTGCCGCCGCTGCTCAGAGCGTAATGGCAGGCCTGAGCGATTGGATCGAGCGCCGGGTCGCAGTCGGTAGCATAAGCATCACCTGCGGTGGCGAAAACGGCCAACTGTCGATTTATACGGCCGATGCTGGTCTTCAGCCAGTCAGACAAAGCACGACTCATTCTACGTTTTCGTCAACGAACGCAGTCGATATTGGATCTCCATCAGTTTCCAGTAGCAATTGGACTTTTTGTTCCGCCTCGAGTAACGCCTTCTGCGCTTGACGGGCCAGCGTGATGCCCTGCTCAAAGGCTGTCAGGGATTCTTCTAGGGATGCCTGTTCATCCTCCAGTTTGTTGATGGTTGCCGCGAGTTGGGTGCAGGTTACTTCAAAATTCAGTTTTGGGGTTTTCGCCATGGGATGCGTGCCTTTACTTGCTTGACTGGGAGTGCGGCTCTTGCCGGTCTGACAGCAAAGTATATAGAAAACTAAACACTGTGGGGCAAAGCATTACAGCCAAAAAAACAGTGTTTATTGACAATCCATGCCATATGACTGGTAGAAAATATTGTGTTCGTAGTAGAGTGCTCCAATCTGTAGCAAAGGGTGTCTCCGATCAACGGATAGTAAATGTGATATACGAGCAATTTTACCAAGACTCTATCCATAAAAAACAATCGGCGTAATGAAAACTATCGCATTGATCCCCGCTAGAGGAGGTTCGAAAGGAATTCCCCGAAAAAATTTACGCCCAATCGCCGGTCATCCCCTCATCTACTATTCAATACAGGCCTGCCTGGCGGCAACGCGTGTCGATGTTGTGGCTGTCAGTACTGACGATGAGGAAATAGCGCTATTTGCTGAACGCTTTGGCGCATTAGTGCTGATGCGCCCGGCGGAGCTTGCTGATGATCTCACCACCCTGGACCCCGTAATTTCCTTCGCTGTAGCCCAGGCTGAAAAGCATCTACAGTCACACTTTGATGTTATCGTGACCGTGCAACCCACGACACCTCTTATTTCCTCAAGTCTCATCAGTGATGCTGTTCGCCACCTGCAGCAAGGTGAAATTGATACCGTGCTTTCAGTAGTAGATAACAGGCATCTCAGCTGGACCATGGAGAATGGTGTTCCCAGGCCCCAATATGTCGCCCGCGTCAATCGGCAGTTGCTACCCCAGTGTTTCAAAGAAACCGGCGCCATTATTGCCTGCAGCCGCGCCCAACTGATGTCCGGAACACGAATCGGAAAAAAAGTGCATCTGTTGGAGATTCCCCATGACAAGAGTATAGATATAGACACCTACGCTGATCTGGCGATATGCGAACTGCTGCTGCAAAGAAGGAAGATCGTGATCACCGTAATTGGCTACGACAGTGTAGGTTTAGGGCACGTCTACCGCGCACTGACGTTGGCCAATGAGCTTATTCACTTCGATCTGCAATTTGTGTGTGAGCAGCGCAGTCGCTTGGCAATAGACAAAATACGGGAGCAGAATTACTCCGTGCACATATGTGAAGATGGCCAATTTCTTGCTGCTTGTCTGGAGCTCAAGCCGGATCTCGTGATAAATGACATTCTCGATACAGATGAAACTTACATCTCTGCGCTACAGCTTGCCGGCGTCAGAGTTGTAAATTTTGAAGATATGGGATCGGGATCGCAACAGGCTAACTTGGTAATCAACGCGTTGTACTCGGGTGAAAATTTACCCGATCATGTTTTGGTAGGGTCGCGTTATTTTTGCCTCAGGGATGAGTTCATTTTTCTGCCAGAAAAAATATTCAGTGACACCGTAAATAGGATACTGCTGACATTTGGGGGCGTAGATGAGGGCAACCTCACTCTGCGCTGCCTTAAGCTCATTGCTCCTGTATGTTATGAAAATGGGATATCGATCGACGTTGTCACCGGCCCGGGATATCTCCACGAGCAGGAACTGTCGATGCATATCAAGAGTCTCGAATTTTCTGATATCACAGTCTCCAATGATACACGCCGCATCTCTGATTTTATGCACCGAGCTGATCTGGCGATAACATCTGGAGGACGAACCGTACTCGAACTTGCTGCTTTGAAAGTTCCGACGATAACGATTTGCCAAAATGAGCGCGAGACCCAGCATACATTCGCCTCCAGCGACAATGGTGTTATCAATTTCGGTCACAGGGAGTGTGTGCAGGATGATGAAATTCTAAGAACGATAGTACGCCTGATAGAGAATGGCAGCGCACGCAAGAGCATGGTCGAAAAGTTGAGAGCCACAGATTTGAAGAAATGGTAAGCGTCGGGTCATCGAACAAATTACGAAAATACTGAGTGTGTAGGCTGGCTATGGCTGAATCCTTTTTTATAAATGATTTCGAAGTAGGAGTATTCCTGAATCCGTACCTGATAGCGGAAATCGGGGTCAATCACGAAGGTGACATGAATTTGGCTAAACGGTTAATTGATCAGGCCGCAAGCGGCGGTGCACACGCCGCAAAGTTTCAGTCATACAAAGCAGAAAAACTGGCTTCCCGGAACAGTCCGGCTTACTGGGACACCACCTTGGAGCCCACAGAAAGTCAATACAAGCTGTTTCAAAAATACGACTCCTTCGACCTGATGATTACAGGGAGCTGGCCTTACATTGCGAAAGGAAAGGAATACATTTCCTCTCAACACCATTCGATCTAGAGGCTGTTGCATTCCTTACTCCCCTCGTACCGGCGTTCAAAATAGCCTCGGCAGACATTACCAACGTACCTTTACTAAGGAAAGTTGCTGCCACCGGCAAGCCATTGATAATCTCCACCGGAGCATCCACCCAGGCAGAGATTGAATTTGCAGTGGGGCAGTTGCGATCGGCAGGAGCCAGTGATATCTCCCTGTTACACTGTGTGTTGAATTACCCAACAAAAGCTGAAGATGCGCAATTGGGCAGGATACAGCTACTCATGCATACTTTTCCTGATTGCATGATTGGTTATTCCGACCACGTCACGCCCGGCGAATCACTCGCTGCCCTCGAACTGGCCACGATGTTGGGATCCACCATTATTGAAAAGCATTTTACCCACGACAAAACTTTGCCAGGGAATGATCACTATCATGCGATGGACGAAGCCGACCTGTCCGCATTTTCAAAAAAGCTGGCGATACCTATCGGCAAATGATGGTTCCGGTCAATATTCAAATTGATCAGAGGGAAGCGCGCGCAAACATGCGAGAAGGAGCGTCGTGGCAGCGCGCAGTATTACAAGCGGGAGAGAAATTGACAGCAGAAAACATAACGACTAAGCGTCCCGCGCACGGAATAAGTCCGGTCCATTGGGACGAATTGCTCGGTAGATCAGCCATCGTCAATATCGAAGAGGATCAGTTCATCAGCTGGGACTTCTTTCGCGCGATAGCGATCAGCCGTGACATGGAAAAAGACTATTATGTGATGTTGACCGGCGGCAAAAATAACGCCGGGGACTTCCTTATAAAGATATCGCGCCAAGGAATTTATTGCGACCATTCGCCCAGATCGTGAAGTGGAGGATATGGACGGATGGAAAGCGCTCAACACGGAAAATCTGGATAGGATCAACGGCTCAAAAGCACTCATTCTCATGGGCGGGCCGGCATTGCAAAAGCGGATGCGGCCAAGGGTATATGGGTTGATAGCCGATCTTAATGCAATTACGGTTCCTATTGTGACCATGGGTATCGGTTGGTACAGCCCTTATGGCGGATGGGAGGATACCCATAACTATCCGCTCAATAGTTTGTCAATAAAATTACTTGAAAGAATTGATAGCGGGCCCTGCATGTCGAGCGTGCGTGACTACCACACGCTAAATGTTTTGGCATCGAGGGGGTTTAGTAATTTTGTAATGACCGGATGTCCCGCTTTATACAGTCTCGAACACATGGATACTCCTGTTGCGGTCACTTCTGATCCGAAAAAAATCGGCTTCTCCCTGGGGGTATCCCTGAAGTTCTCGCAGCGCATGCAACAGCAGATGAAGACGACAATACTCTGCACGAGGGATAGGTTCCCGGATGCAGAGCTGGATGTGGTATTTCATCATGGCATCAGCAGTGACTATCTGCAGTCCGATGGCGCTTCGAGTGATCTCTATAGACGCCAGCGCGAGTTTACAGATTGGCTCAATTCTGAAGAGATTTCCTATATCGATATTTCCGGCGATGCTGAAAAACTGTTGACGTTCTACAGTCAGTGCGACCTTCATGTAGGTTACCGGATACACGCACACATTTTTATGAGCAGTATTTCGAAACCATCTCTGTTGCTTATTGAGGATGGTCGCGGTACGGCCCTGCGTGAGGTGATCGGAGGGGTGAATCTAAAAGCATATCGAAAGTCATACATGGGGTACATACCCACGCTGCTGGATAAAATTGGAATTAGCTTCGACAAAGCCTTACCGCAACACAATTTCGTAGATGATTATGCAAATATCCTGAATTATGAAATGTTAAATGGTGTGCGGTTTGGCGAGACCAGGGAAAGTATACGTAGACACTACCCGGTTATGGAGCGCTTCTTGCGGAGTCTGCCATGAGTATTTTGAAACTGCGCGCAATGTTCAATTACCTTAGATTTATCGGTAAGAAGAATACGGTGGTACAGCTGGGTAGAATTCATTCCTCGGCAGTAATCGAGAAGAGTAGTTTGGGCAATTTCTCCGCAGCAGCCAGGAACAGCAGTGTAGTGAATAGCGTCATCGGGCGGTATTCAGCTATTGGTAGAAATACGAAAGTCACCCATGCCGATATTGGATCATTTTGTTCGATTTCTTGGGACTGTACTGTAAATGCTGTCTCCCACCCGATAGAGAGGATCACTACCAGTGCATTCCCCTATGTCCCAAGTTTTGGCGAGTTTGTGGACGAACGTATTCAGACACACGAGCGAGTACGAATTGGTAACGACGTTTGGATTGGCGCGCAGGCGATTATAATGCCGGGTATTCAAATTCACGACGGTGCAGTGATTGGTGCAGGCGCAATAGTTACCCGGGATGTACAGGCCTACGAGATTGTTGTGGGAAGTCCAGCCAAGCATCTTAAGTGGAGATTTGAGCAGGAAGTAAGGGACGAGCTGCTGACATTGCAATGGTGGAATTGGGATGATAAAAAAATAGGCAATAACATCCGGCTTTTTCAAAAACCATTTTCACCAGAAGACCTGGAATATCTCCGGAGTGCTTAAAGGCTCAATTATTTACTTGCTGTCTACGCTGCTGAACAGGGTGGTACCGCTACTCCTGCTGCCAGTTTTGACCCGACACCTGACACCAGCTGAATACGGCACAATCGTTATCATCCAGGTTTTCCTGTCTCTTTTTCAATCGCTCTTCGGTGGACTGAATGTAAACATTTCACGAAACTACTTTTCGATGGGAAAGCTCAGGTTTCAATCGTACATGACGGCTGTTTTCGTGGTGCTAATCATTCTGTTCCTGAGTTCCACATTACTATCTCTCCTTTACGTGGCCACCGATCTGCCTCTCTTTGGGCTCAGTAGGAACTGGTTGTTGGCTATGCCAATCCTGGCTTGTTTGAGCATGGCGAACATGCTCAATCTTACTCTGTTGAGAACAGAGGAAAGACCCTACAGATATGCTGCTTGGGAAGTATCAAATGGGATATTAAACCTGATATTGACGCTGGTACTGCTGCTTGTATTTCAGCTTGGTTGGACTGCCAGGGCTTATGGAATAGTTATTCCTATGGCGCTGTATGGCGTATTGGGTGTCATAGCCCTATCCATGCGGAAGATGCTACCTCTTCGCTTCCGTTGGCGGGATGTCAAAGAAACCCTATGGGTCACTATGATCCTCATACCTCATACCATGTCTGGTTTCGTCGTGTCGTTAGTAGACAGGATATTTATAAAAGAGATGATGGGTGTTGATCAGGTGGGTATCTACACAATTGGTTATCAGTTCGGAACTTTAACCATGTTTATTACCTTGGCATTTATAAAGGCCTGGCAGCCCTGGTTCTTTAAGAAAATTGCTTCAGACTCTGTGGCGGACAGAGGTGAAATTGCCAGGAACATATGGATTTATCTTGGATTGCTAATTGTAGGATCGATGTTGTATTTGTGCGTGGCCTATTTTGCGCTACCCTATATCGTAGATGAGCGATACTGGGAAGCCAGATCTGTGTTGGCACCTCTTGTTTTCGCTTCCATTGCATATGGCGGATACCAGATATTCTTTCCCTACCTGATACATCTCAAGCTTACTCATCTTTTGGCAATCGCGACTCCGATCGCGGCCACAATTAATGTGATCTTGAACTTCATTTTGATACCGCAGTTCGGAATAGTGGGTGCTGCCTATGCAACGCTATTTGCCTACATTTTTACATTTGTCTTTGTTGCATCTATAAGCTGTAGCAGAATCGCCTTGCCATGACTTCTCTGGAAGATTTAGCGCTTTATAGCCGCCCGGTTTGCCTGGAGACAGGCCGACGTTAAACTTAGAGTGGAATGCAATCGAGAGTGTTGAGTGAAAAATCTAATTATTTGTGGCACGCCACTGCAAAGCATGATTGCGGTCAGAATTATCGAATTGAACAATCTGGTTGCAGAAGATTGTATTCTTTTCTTTTATTCTGGAGTCAGAAATAAGAAGTACGATCACTATTATCGTTTGCTTAGCGAACGGTGCGCGCAAAGCGTCTTCTATTACTGTGATTTCAAGTTTCCCGGCTATGTTGCGAAAGCAAAAAAAATCTTCTCCGCAATGGATTACAGCACAGTGTATCTTGCTTCAGTCAACAGTGTATTTGCTTTGCTGGCACTGAGTTTGAAAAAGCACCGTAATCTTTATACTTTCGATGATGGCACCGCCAATTTGTCACCGAGCAGTTCTTACGCTGAAACCTATGGGCTGTCGATGAAGAAGTATCTGGCTCTAAAGTTGTTTGGAAATACGTATTCGATTCAACGGATACGACAGGAGTCACTGGGGCACTATACGATTTATCCTGACTTCCCCAACAATATCTCAAGCCACCTCATACCAATATCAATATTCCAGGGTATGCCATATGCACCAGGGGCAGGAACGTGCGCCGTAATTCTTGGTACAGTTTTTCGTGAGGCTTTCGGAGCTGATTCCATCGCCAGGGTTATAAATAAAATGGAAAAGCTGTCCGCAAGCTTGGCGGAAGAAGTCTATTACGTTCCACATCCCAGAGGCGAAACACTGGATATGAAGAATTTGAAAATTTTGGATTCCGAGAAAATTGCCGAGGAGATTATTTCTGATTTACTCCTCAAATACGAAAGTGTGGACCTCTATGGGTTCTGCAGCAGTGTACAAATAAATATGGCACACCTGCCCGGAATCAGAAATATCTTCCTCACCATTTCAGGAGCAAAGCCCCACGTGTGGGATATGCTGGATCTGGCCAAGCGGGCTGGCATATCCCCAAAATCTGTTATTGATCTCGACGTTCAATTGCAATAGTTTCAATTAAATCGGTGCCAGTTATGTCGCGTAGAATCATTACGTTTGGCACGTTTGATGTCTTTCATGTCGGACATCTAAGATTATTGGAGCGCGCCAAAGCATACGGTGATTATCTTGTTGTAGGCGTATCAACTGATCGATTAAATATAGCGAAAAAGGGACGTGCGCCGGTATATACCCAGGAGGAAAGGCAGCAAATAGTGAGCGCACTTGAAATGCGTCGATGAGGTATTTTACGAAGAATCCCTGGAATTAAAAGGCGACTATATTCAACGAATTTGGTGCGAAAAAGCTTGTCATGGGTGACGACTGGCAGGGCAAATTCGATGATTTCAGTGCGCTTTGCGAGGTGGTCTATTTGCCCAGGACCCCTTCAATTTCGACCACGGAAGTTATCGAAAAAATTCGCCTGTAATTCGTCCTGACCAAAAGTGCGGTGAAGGCCCTGGCATCAGGCTGCGGCAATCAATTTCATCAGTCGCTGTCAATTGTTTTTCCGCGACATTTCCATCGGTATTTTGCCCGTAAACAGCCGAAATTATTGCGCGGTGGATATTGCCCTGTTCTGACGTATAACTCTGTGGGCATTGCAGGATTCTCTCCAGTGTTTCGCCGAGTGAATCCAGGTCGGACACCACTTTCCCAAACCGGTATTCTTTTCCGAGAGAAAACCCGTTTTTAAACGGCGGCTCGACATCCAGAAATATCGTCGGTCGATCAAGTGCCAGATAGTCAAAGGCAATGGATGACCAGTCGCAGATCAGGACGTCCGTTTGTAGCAGAAGGACTTCAGTATCTGGAAAATCTTTCATGGAACAGTAGCGCACATTATCGAAGATCCTAGTGCTGATGCTGGCGTTCAGGTGGCTGCGTATCACCAGCATCGCTTGATGTTTGCGGCATACCTCACTGAGGCGCTGGATGAACGATTCCTGGCTTTCTCCGAAAGGAAATAATTCCCGGCCCTTGTCATCCTGCTGCCAGGTGGGTGCGTACAGTACGACCCTATGCCCGGAAGGGATGGAAGCCCGCTCACGAAATTGCAGGTCAGGGAGTTGCCGCTAGGAAAAGTTTATCAGTCCGGGCATAGCCAAGGTTGTGGACGATTTCCGGTCTAAAGCCGAATTTACTCTGGTAAATTTCCTTCAGCAGAGGCGAGGAGACCCACACCTCGTCGTAGCGACGTTGCAAGCGAAAGTCGTCTGGAGTGAAACCCTTGAAGGGAATGCCATGCCACACGTCGATGAAGATAATATCGGTCAAGAATGCTAGTGGAGTCATCATATGCAGGCCGTGATCGGTGATCATGGCCGATGCCTGACTTAATCTGAGCATATCCATAAGGTTGTTGCATCGCAGAACTTGTATACCGGTCGTACCAAGCTGTCTGGCATACTGCGGATCGAGAGACAGGAAATAGAGATCGAACTTGTCTTTGTAGGACTTTGACCACTCCGCATACAGGGCTTGCAGGTTACCTGAAAATTGATGTCCATAAAGAATGACGAGTGGTTTATGTGGTTTTTTCCGAAACGGCCTAATGGCTATCGCAATGCAACAGTGTATGAGTTGCTGCAACAGGAGCAGCAAGTGTTGCGGCTTTTTTGAGTCAATCTTCATGCATGCAAGGCAACAGCCTAATTCGCTTTGGCATCAAGCTGGATCAGGTGATCAATTATGATTTTAGTGGGAGACACTCCGGATCGATCATCTGCGATTTCATAGTTGGACAAATTGTCCATCACGCGTTCGATTTCCTCATATCGATAATTGCAGAGTACCGCATTCTCACCTAGCCCCTCTTGTCTCTCACTGGCGGCGCGCATGATGATACATGGCTTACCCAGGTAGTAGCACTCTTCCTGATTACTGCCGCCATCAGTGATTACGAGGGAGGCTTGCTTCGTCAGTTTCATGAACTGGAAATAACTGTACCGTGGACGTAGTTCGATGTTTGGGCATCGTTCCAGTTTCGCTTTCAAATGAAACTGAACCAGTTTTTGTTCTGTAGGCTTATGAAGGATAAATAATAAAGGCATTTTTTTACTGGCGCACAGCAGCAGGTCGACGATCTCGGTGAGCTTTGCCTTTGAAAAGATATTTTCAAAACGGTGGATGGAAACCAGGGCGTAGGAGTAATGCGGAATATCCACTTTGGCTTCGTCGACGGCATTTTCGCTGATACTTAGCGCGTCCAATAAGGTGTTGTGAATCGTGTTCACCTTGACTCCCCGATAACGTCTCAGGTTTTCCAGCGCCCACTCACCGGGCGCGAAGTAAATATTGGAGAGCAGGAATGTCAGTATACGGGTTATTTCTTCCGGGAAGGGATGAAGCAGGTTAAACGAACGAAGTCCCGACTCGACATGAGCCGAACGCTGGCCACATACACGAGCCAAAAGAGAACCCAATAGCGTAGAAAAGGTGTCTCCATGGTTGAGCACTATGCCATTGCGGTCTCCGCGCCAAACTTTTTGCCGGTTCCAGAGGGTAAACAGGAAAATTCGAAAAGCCCAAAAAAGCATCTGCAGGATGCCAGTAATATCTTTTCCTCTGTAAAGGGTTATATCCGGATCCTTGAGTGCAAACTCTGCGCGAATATTCTGGATCGTTTCCTGATGTTGGCCACTGAAGATGAAATTGTAATCAATATGTCTTTCTTGCAAACCAACCATCACAGGTGCCATTTTGATGAGTTGGGCTTTCGTACCGATGAAGACGTGAATCATCTAGGATAAACGGGATATTTCGATGGGAATGCCGACGTCAAGTTCAGGCACAAGATTTTTCCCTGCGACTATGTGCCGCGCCTTTATACTCCGCAATATGCTCTCCGCATCCAGTCCGGCCCACGCCAGTTGATCAGCGTGACTGCCATGCTCTATGAACGAATCCGGCAACCCCAGATTGATCACCTTCAGGGGGTATTCCTGTGCAGCCAGGAACTCATTGACTGCTGCACCGGCGCCGCCCGCCACTGCATTCTCTTCCAGCGTTACCAGAAGTGAGTGGCGCTGAGCAACGTCCACCAGCATTTTCTCGTCGATCGGTTTTACCCAGCGCATGTCCACTACGGTGGCATTCAACTGCTGCGCTGCCGCCATGGCCTGCGGCAAGAGGGTACCAAAATTCAGAATGGCCACTCGCTCCCCGCTGCGCACCTGTACTGCACGGCCGATCTCCAATTGCACCATTGTATCGGCGATGATCGCTCCGGGCCCGGTGCCCCGAGGATAGCGAATGGCGGCGGGCCCGGGATATTGATAGGCAGTGTAAAGCATCTGCCGGCACTCGTTCTCATCGGAGGGCGCACCGATCACCATATTGGGAATGCAACGCAGGTAACTCAGGTCAAAGGCGCCGTGGTGTGTCGGGCCATCCTGTCCCACCAGGCCTGCCCGGTCGATGCCGAAAGTCACATCGAGATTCTGCAGGGCGATATCGTGAATCAACTGATCGTAGCCGCGCTGCAGGAAGGTGGAGTAGATGGCTACCACCGGTTTGAGCCCGTCGCAGGCCATACCGGCGGCCAGGGTCAGGGCGTGCTGCTCAGCGATAGCCACATCGTAGTAGCGCTTGGGGAAACGTTTGGCGAACTCCACCATACCCGAGCCCTCGCACATGGCGGGGGTAATACCGACCAGGCGATTGTCGCGCTGCGCCATGTCACACAACCAGCGTCCGAACACATCCTGGTATTTGGGTCCAGCGGGTTTGGGGGCTTTAAGCGCTGGCTGTGGCCCTTCGGTGCGGCCGGCCGAGGTTTGGCCTCGATCTTGTTGATGGCGTGGTAGCCTACCGGATCCCTCTCGGCGGGCCCGAAGCCCTTGCCCTTCATGGTGCGAATGTGCAGGAACTGCGGCCCCTCCAGGTCTTTCATGTTTTCCAGGGTGTGGATTAGCCCGGGCAGGTCATGGCCATCCAGCGGGCCAATGTAGTGAAAGCCCAGCTCTTCAAACATCGTGCCCGGGGCGACCATGCCTTTCATGTGTTCCTCAGTACGTTTGGCCAGTTCCCAGGCCGGGCGGATCTTCTCCAGAACCCTTTTTGAGCCCTCGCGCATGGCGATATAGAATTTGCTGGCCCAGATTTTGGCGAAGTAGGTGGCGAGCCCGCCCTTGTTGTGGCCGATGGACATCTGGTTGTCATTCAGGATGACCAGCATATTGGGCCGCTCGTGGCCGGCGTGGGCGAGTGCCTCAAACGCCATGCCCCCGGTGATGGCGCCATCGCCAATGACCGCGATCACCTTGCGGTTGATGCCCAGCTGCCTGGCCGCCAGTGCCATACCCATGGCGGCGGAGATGCTGGTCGAGGAGTGGCCCACGCCAAAGGTGTCGTATGCACTCTCGGCGCGCTTGGGAAATCCCGCCAGCCCGCCAGCCTGGCGCATGCTGTGCATCTGTCCCTTGCGGCCGTGTAAGAATTTTGTGCGGGATAGGTCTGGTGGCCCACATCCCAGACAATGCGGTCGTGTGGTGTGTTGTAGATATAGTGCAGGGCGACGGTGAGCTCGACCACGCCCAGGCCGGCGCCAAAATGTCCGCCGGTCTGGCCCACGCTGTATAACAGGAAGGCCCGCAGCTCCTCGGACAGTTGCACCAGCTCCTGTATGTTCAGACTGGTGCAGCGAGGCGCCCTGATCGATTCTGTTCAGTAGCGGGGTATCGGGTAGGGACTATGGGGATTTCCGACAACATGGGCGCGATTCTAGCGCATCCTGGCGCAAAAGTAGTGGTTCAGGGCTTGGAAGAATTGGCCTGGACCTCGGGAGCATCTTCTGCCACCTGTGTTTGCAACAAGACGGACAGGCGCAGGTAACCGTGCTCATTGAGGTTGATGCCATCGCCGCGGAAGTAAATTTCCCTGGGCATGCCGTCGGGGCCGGATAGAAGGGGGTTGGCGTCCAGAATAACGACCCGTTCTTCAGTTTTCGCCCAGGCCTGCAATAGTTGTATGGTCTCGTCTATGGTCAGGTTGTCCTGTGGGTACAGCAATGTTTTCAGTGGTGCGAAGACGTAAAAGCGGCGGGTAATGCCGTAGGAGGCATCCAGTTCAACCAGTTGCCGGATGGCGGCGGCGAGCTGCTCAGCAGATTTGTTGTCGCGGATATGAAACTCGCTGTTGCCGGGTAGCAGGACCACGGTATCAGGCTGATAAAAGCCGATCAGTTGGGTGTAATTGAAAGTGATGTCCTCAACGATGGCATCACCAAGACCGCGCATCACTACGGGCCGGGGTGCCAGCTGGTCTTGCAGGTTAGCGCCACAATTTCACCCGCTGCCCGCCGACCACCACCATCGGGCTTGCTGGTAGCTGCGTGCCAGCGTCTGCCGCCGCGTAAGCTGCAACTTCCCGCGCCCAGGCATCGGGCGAAGAGTTCAGGGTTTCCAGGGTGTCCCTGGACATCAACCAGGTCAGGTGAACGATGGGCAATAGCAGCAGTACAGAGCATGCAATGCGAATGGCTTTCCAGGAGTACATGCTCCGGGTCTCAAGTGTTGCGCTGCGGTCCAGTGTGGAGTAAACGCTTGTTGCAGGCAACGCGGGAAGTTTTAGTGCTGTGACCCCGTTCTCAGCCTGGCGCGCAAAGTGTCTCGTGGGTGCGTGCGCAGTGTAGGATTCGCAAATGATCTATCAACGTCATATACCACCGCAAGAGCTGATTGCAGCCCAGTTGGAGATGCTGCTGCAAAACGGGCGGCGGGCCACGATCAGTATGCATCTGGTGGGTCTGATTGCCGCAGTAGTGATGTTCTGGCCCTTCATGTCGTTGACCAACCTGCTACTGTGGGCTGCCGCCTTTCTGATACTGTTGCTTACCCGCTCCCTGCAGATGAGTAATGCGCTGGTTGAGCGGCGCTATCAAACCCACCCCAAACGTGTTTACTGGCAGTTGCTGATCGGCGCGGCGCTGACAGGCTCCGTCTGGTCCGGTGTCTATATTTTTGCTGCCCAACACGTACCGGTCACCATACAGTACGTATTGCTTTTGCTGATCGTGATGATCACTGCGTTTTTGCTGGGCTTCTCGGTTGATGGTGCGCGAGTATTTCATCGTTTATGTGTTTACCTCGCTGTGGCCCATGGCCTGGTGGAGTCTGGTTCACTATTGGGAGCAACCGTACAACCTGCTGATTGGGCTGGTATTGTTGGCTTTTTGTGCGCTGTTGATCTACGTCTGTGACCAGACGTACCAGTCGTTTCGCAATATGATCTCGCTGGCCTGGGAGCGTGAGCATATTGCACAGGAACTGGGCGATCTGACGGGTTCCCTGCGGGACCGCAACCGCCAGCTGCTGGACGCGCGTCGTCAGCTGACCGACCTGGCCAATGTGGATGAGTTAACCGGGCTGGGCAACCGGCGTCTGGTAAACCGCGTACTGCAGGAGGAGATCAACCGGGCCCGTCGCAGTGGTGCCGAGCTCTCGGTAATATTGCTCGATGTGGATTATTTCAAGAAGCTACAACGACAACTACGGCCATCCCGCAGGAGACACGGTGCTGCAGAAACTGGCGGATATCATGCAGCGCGCATCCACCCGGGCCGGGGAAGTGGTGGCGCGTTACGGTGGTGAGGAGTTTATCCTGGTCCTGCCCGGAGCATCGGCATCGTCCGCCCTGCGCACTGCTTCGCGGCTGCGGGAGATGATCGCGCAGGAGCGGATTCCCCACGCGACATCCACGGTAGCGGAGTACATTACGATCAGTCAGGGTGTTATCACCGTGCGGCCGGATGGCGAACAGCAGCCCGCGCATCTGATCCAACTGGCGGACAAGGCGCTCTACAACGCCAAGGGGGCCGGACGCAACGCTATCGCTGTGGAGTGATGCTGGCGGTCTGGTCCGTTATTCCGGGTAGTCTTTAAGGGCGTGTATCTGGCGTCGTTGTTTCTTGGTGGGCCGGTGGGCCGGGCGGTCTATCATGCCCCCGGCGGCTTTACGAGCCAGCGCCTGCGCCTCACGTTTGGCCAGGCTTGCGGCTGTTTCCTCATACAATAACTGCGCCTCGGGCGCGCCGCGACGCTGGTCGCTGAGCTGTTTTACCAGCACCACTTTTTCATCCCAGCCCTGGCGGATCTGCAGGATATCACCTGCAGTAATCTCTTTTGAGACCTTCACCCGCTGTCCGTCGAGGTGGACCTTGCCGCTCTCGATAGCGGCCTTGGCGAGGCTCCGCGTTTTGAAAAAGCGCGCTGCCCACAGCCATTTATCCAGCCGTACTTTGCCGGGTTGGTCAGATCGCGTCACTCACAGTTGGGGCTCGCCGGGCATGATTTCGTCAAAATGGTGTATGCCCGGGAAACGGGTATCGATACGCTTGTGGCGCTGGCTGTCCGGTTGCAGCAGGGTGAGTAAATGGGCGATGCCGTATTGTTGCGCGCTGGCCAGTACCTGCTCGGTGTCATCAATCAGCAGAGTGCGTGAGGGATCGAATGGGTGCAGGGCCTGTAAGCGGTGCCAGAACGTCTGCTCTTCCTTGGGGGCGCGCAGATCGTGGGAGATTACCACGCGATCGAACCAGTGGGTGATGTCTACGTTATCCATCTTGATGTCCAGCGTCTTGCGATGGGCGTTGGTGACCATGACCACGTCCCGATGGCTGTGGTGAAGCCGGGTGAGAAACTCGATCGCGAAGGGCCTGATGCTGATCATGTGTTGCAGTTCCCGTTTCAGGGCCGCAATATCCATGTCGAGTCGCTGTGACCAGTGATCCAGGCAGTACCATTGTAAGGTTCCCTGCTCGGCACTGAATTCTCCGTGCAAGCGGGCGTTGGATTCCTCTTCC
The DNA here is from genome assembly GCA_963844975.1 of uncultured Gammaproteobacteria bacterium. Taxonomy (GTDB): domain Bacteria; phylum Pseudomonadota; class Gammaproteobacteria; order Pseudomonadales; family Halieaceae; genus Marimicrobium. The sequence continues at coordinate 66,936 of CAWJQO010000027.1, forward strand.
GATATCTGGTGTCTTGCGGCATAAAGGCGCGGCAGATGCTCGGTCCAGAAATAGTTGTCGAAGTGCAGGTCCAGCAGGGTGCCGTCCATGTCGAGTAATACCGTGTCGATACCGCCCCAGTCAACCATGCATCATTCCCCGTCCTCACCCGGCGGGGTGAGGCAGTCTTCGTGGGGGTGATTATGCCTCTTTTTGCGTGCAGTGGCAGGCGGCGCCAGCGGCAGTGGTATATTGGTGCGCATGACGGACACAGTAAAAGTGCAGGACTTACAGCAGTGGATATCCCCGCTGCTGCGTTTGTGTCGGGCGGCGGGTGAACTGATCCGTTGGCACTATAACGCCCCCGAAGCCCATGCCTTCGAGGCCAAGGGGGACGATTCTCCCTTGACCCGCGCCGATCTTGCGTCCCACGCTGAGCTGCAGGCAGGACTGGGTTCCCTCGATCCCGATCTTCCCATTTTATCCGAGGAGTCGGTCCCGGCGGATATTGCACAGCGGCGCCAGTGGCAACGCTACTGGCTGGTCGATCCGCTTGATGGCACCAAGGAATTTCTGGCGAGGACCGGCGAATTCACTATCAACATTGCCTTGATTGATAACCATCGGCCAGTGCTGGGCATGCTCTACCTGCCACTGGAGCGGGTCGCTTATGTCGGTATCCCGGGGTTGCTGGCGCAACGTTACAGCGACGCCGGGGACGGTACCTGGTCGACCAGCGCACTGGCAACACGCAGCTTGCCGACCGGCCAGCCTATGCTGGTGCTGGCCAGTCGGCGGCACAGCGGTAGCCACTTGCAGGCGTGCCTGCAGTGGCTGGACGAACACTGGGGGCCCGTGTCCAGATGCAATATGGGTAGCGCACTGAAGTTCAGCCAGATGGCGCATGGGCAAGGGGATTTCTACCCGCGGTTTTCACCCTGCTGCGAGTGGGATACGGCGGCGGGCCAGGCGGTGCTGGAGGCGGCCGGGGGATGTGTACTGGGATTGGACGGAGCACCGCTGCGCTACAACTGCCGTGATTCGCTCTACAGTCCACCTTTTTATGCTATCGCGCGATAGTGCCCATCCGCTCTGGCAGCAGTTGCTGCAAGCCGGGTTGGAATAGTTTGCAAAAGCAAGCAGCGGGCTTGTCTCGGCATTCCATCAGGGTATAGAGTTGCAGGCCGTCTTTGTAACAATATTGGTAGTATTGAACGCGCGATGAATGGGCCAACGGACAACGGCATACCAGGCAACGATGAAGCGGCTAACGAATTGATGACGCCCGGCATGCGTTTGATGAATTTACAGGCGAAACACCGGGAGCTGGATGGGCGTATTGAAGAGTTGCACAGCTACCCCTACCAGAACCAGATCCTGCTACAGCGATTGAAGAAAGAGAAACTGCGCCTGAAAGACGCTATAACACGGCTTAAAGACGATATGATTCCCGATCTTAATGCCTGAGCGTGGCTCAGGTCACCCGACTGGCGGCGCATGACGCGATGCGCCCGGCGCTCCTTCCAAATCCAACAAAAATCTTTTGACCTCCAGTCCTCCGGCGAAGCCGGTCAGGGCGCCATTACTGCCGATCACCCGGTGGCAGGGCACGACAATAGGCAGTGGGTTGCGACCGTTGGCGGCACCTACCGCGCGCACCGCAGCCGGATTGCCGATGGTCCGGGCAATATCCCGGTAACTGCGCAATTCTCCATAGGGAATGTCCGCCAGGGCAGCCCACACCGACTGCTGGAACGGGGTGCCCCGCGGTGCCAGCGGCAGTTCAAAATGGCGCCGCTTGCCGGCGAAATAGTCGGTCAGCTGCGCGGCGCAGGCAGCCAGTACGGTATCGCTGTTTTCAACGGCATCGTTGGCGCCGTACTGGCCCGCAAATTCGATGTTGACCAGCTGCGCGCCGTTGGAGAGCAGGCGCAGGGTGCCGATCGGCGTGTCAAGGTATTGAAAATTCATACACTCAGGCTCCTCCAGAGCAGGTTCGCGGCGTAACTGCGCCACGGGCGCCAGTTTGCCGTGTGATCTGCCAGGGTGACGGCCGGGCCGGGAAGTCCCGCCCAGGCTTTTTCCAAACCGAGATCCTTTGTTGGAAAAATATCCGGCTGTCCGTCGCCGCGCATGGCTACCATAGCGACGGTCCAGGGTCCCACACCTTTTAAGGCGGCCACGGCCTCGATGTCCAGTTCGTCCTCCCGTTCGATGCAGTGCTGGCACAGAGTGCGCAGTGTCTCGCGGCGTCTGCCGGGCATGGGGAAGTGCTCATCGCCCAGCGCGGCAATGGCGGCGGCACCGGGAAATAGCATACGATCAGTAGCACTGCCCGCAGCGGCGGCGAGTCGGGCGAGCACACCCCGCGCTGCCTGTGTGCTGATCTGCTGACCGACGATGCCGCGTATCGCGGCCTCATACAGGGACCAGTGTCCTGTTGCGCGAATACCGGGAAACCGCTGCAGCAGCGGTGCCAGCCGCCGGTCCTGCCCCAGCACCTGGCTGGATTGCCGCAGGGTTGGCATCCAGGTCGAACATGCGTCTCACCCTGGTCACGATGGGCAGCAACAGACTGTGGTCCGCTAATTGCAGCTCCAGTCGCAAGGCGTCTTTGCCCGCCATGGGGCTGACCTCGAAACTGCCGGACGCACCGCCCAGCGTGATGTTGCGGCGGTAACTCCGTGGCGTGACGAATTCCACTCCGGCGATGGCGTGGCGCGTGAAGAAGTCCGCGACGCCCTCCCAGTCATAGGGTGGGCGGTAGTGCAACTGCAACTCAATGTTGGCGCTGGCGGTCGTTACGCTGCGTCGGCCGCGCAGTGCACTGGGCGGCAGTCGGAACTGTTTTTGCACGGCACTGTTAAAACGCCGCACGCTGCCAAAACCGGCGGCAAAAGCCACATCAGTCACCGGCAGTGTGGTCTCCGCCAGTAATTTCTTGGCAAACAACAGGCGCTGGTTGAGCGCCAGCGCCTGCGGCGATACGCCCAGTTCACGCTGGAACAGTTTGCGCAGGTAGCGCTCTCCGACTCCCAGCCGCAGCGCCAGGTCAGCCAGCGATCCCTCGTTCAGCGCGCCCTGGCTGAGCAACTGCAGCGCGCGCTGTACTGTGGTGGAAGAGCCATTCCAGGCCGGGCTGTTGGGGGCGGACTCGGGGCGGCAGCGCAGGCAGGGTCGAAAACCGGCCTGGGCCGCCAGCGCGGCGCTGCGAAAGTAACGGACATTTTTCTCCGCTGGCGCGCGTGCCGGACAGATCGGCCTGCAGTAGATGCCCGTGGTCCGCACCGCCAGGTAGAATTCGCCGTCGAAGCGGGCATCGCGGGATACCCGGGCCCGGCGGCACACCTCCGGATCAAGGCTCGGCTCAAGGGCAGTCGTGTTGAGGTCGCGGTGCATGCCGGCAATATAGACCCGCAGGCGCAGCGGTACTAGTCAAAATCGGCCCTGTATATCAGTGCGCGACTGCTGTTTTATTTTCCACGGCCTATTACACTATGGCCAGAAAACTTGAATTTGTGTCCGCTGCAGGGCCGGTTATTATGAATCTCGTTGTTTACGCAGTCCCGTTTTTCATTCTCGCCATTGTGCTGGAGCTGCTCTATGGCTGGGCGAAACAGCGCAACACCTACCGCCTGAACGACAGCGTCAGCAGTCTGTCCCTGGGCGTGCTCAGCCAGGCGCAGCGTTTTGTCACCCTCGGCGTAGGCGGCTATGTCTATCATCTGCTCACTGAGTATTTCTCCCTGCCGCTGATGGACCCCGGCCACTGGTTTACCTGGGTGCTGGCCATGGTGTTGTACGATTTCTGCTATTACTGGCTGCATCGCATGGGTCACGAGCGCACCATTTTATGGGCCGCGCACGTCGCCCATCACCAGAGTGAGGATTACAACCTGACTACCGCCCTGCGCCAGACCAGCACCGGCTTCCTGCTGGGCTGGATCTTCTACATTCCGATGTACCTGCTCGGTATTCCGGCCGCCGTAGTGGTGACCGTGGGATCCATCAACCTGATTTACCAGTTCTGGGTGCACACCGAGCATGTGCCCAAGCTGGGCTGGTACGAGTGGATTTTCGTCACGCCCTCCAATCACCGGGTGCACCACGCCCAGAATGACCGCTACATGGACCGCAACTACGGTGGCCTGTTCATTCTGTGGGATCGGCTGTTTGGTACCTTCCAGGAAGAGCTGGCGGAGGAGCCGGTGGTCTTCGGTATTCGCGGCCCGCTCAAAAGCTGGAACCCGGTAAAGGCGCTCACCCATATTTATGTCGATATGGCCAAGGACAGTTGGCGCACGGCGCGCTGGCGCGACAAGTTGCAAGTCTGGGTGGCGCGCACGGGCTGGCGGCCAGCGGACGTGGCCGCGCAGTACCCGCGGGAGAAAAACGATTTGAGCCACTTTGAGCGCTACGATCCGAAAGTGCCAACGCGGGTATCGGTCTACGGCTTTTTTCAACTCGTATCCGTTGTGCTGTTGCTTAACTTTATGGAAGGCACACAGCTGCCCTACTGGCAGGGCTTTGCCGGGTGGGCGATATTGCTGGCCACCACTGTGACCACCGCGCTGTGGCTGGAGGGCAGGCCCGCCGCCGGTCTGCTTCGGTGGGAGTTGTTGCGACTGGGCGCTATCGGTCTGCTGCTGGCGCTCGCCACACCCTCCGGCTTGAGCGTCAGCGTCTGGTCTGGGCCGCGGTCTACGGTGCCCTGAACCTGTTGTTCCTGTCGCTTGTTACACACGCCGCGGACATCCCCGGTTCATTCGTGCTAACGGCTCCGGACGGGAAGGCTTTTTCGCCTGTTTCCCCTATGCGGGTCACCCGTACTCACATGCAAAAAAGCCTTCCCGCCCGAATCCTCGATTCGTGCCTCTACACGAAACATCGGTCCGGGTGATAGTACGGAACGAGGGATCGGGTGCCGGGTATGCAATTTTTCCGCGAGTATCGGGGAAGCGGGGAAATTGCATATCCGGCGGCCGAGCCCGTCTCATCGCATGCTCTACCTGCCAGTATCAAAGCATCGGGCATTTGCACGGACACCCGAACCCGCCACCTGAGTACACACCCAGGCCACTCAATCATTCTGGCACAGCAGCATTGGTTCCACGCTGGTGGAAGCGCTGCCATTGTCGAGGTAGATGATCCCACCCACGATGCTGGCATTGAGTTGCACCGTGCGATCAATGAGGTTGGCGGCGGCCTGCACCTCGGCCCAGTCCAACTGCCACACCTGTAAATGCGGCAGGGCGTTGATCGCCTCGCTGTTCAATTTCCACCAGGTGGGCGTGCTTTTGGCAAAAGCGTATACCGTCACCTGCCGGGCACGCCCGCAGGCTTTGCGCAGGCGCGGTGTCTCGGGGTGTCCGACCTCGATCCAGTTTTGTATTTCACCACTGTCGCTGTGTACCCACAAATCGGGTTCATCTGCGGTAGAGATACCCTTGGTAAACTCCAGGCCGCGTGTGCAGCTCAGGCAATAGGCGAGCAGGCGCACGACCATGCGCTCCAGTGTTTCCGACGGATGTTTGGCCAGGGTCAGGGAGAGCGACTCGAAGCAGTTGCGATCGCTGTCCGCCAGTTCGATCTGGGCTTTGTAAATCGTGGGTTTTAACGCCATGTTTCAGGTTCTTCCTTGTCGGCGAAGCGTGATAATGCTTGAACAGTTTGACACCTGCAATGAAATCAAAAGGATAGCGCGTTGCACCCATCCTGCCCAGTGCATGTAATCCTCTAAGTTCTATCCAGGATGTCGTGCGCCTGTCCAGGTTTACCGCATTGGGTACCGGCGCGAGCTGCGCTGTTAGTTCATTTATTGTCTTTGCCGCAACCTCGTTAGCAAGGTAAATGTTTTCCATAGGAAAAAAGTTGCGCAGATATACAGCTCCGGCCTCAGTGGAAAAGAATATCTTGGTTCGGACTGGGTAATAACGTACACCGCACCGACATAAAGTAAAACAACATAGAGAAGCAGAGGAGTTACCAGATTTTCTTTATCTTCACTGAAAAGGTAAAAAAGTCCCAGCAATCCCCCGATAGCCAGCCAGGGATGCAGGGACTTCATAAAAACGTAGCTCGCGATGGCCGCATTCGATGTGTCATACAGTGAGCGAACGACCTTGTAAACATAGATGTCACCCTCACCTACCACGATATTCCAGCTCAAAAATAGAATGGGCTTTTCAATTGCATACCACTTGAGTACTCCTGCCGGGTCCTGCGACAGGTGGTTGGATAATTCGAGATAAAATTCGCCATAGGTATCAATATCATTGCCTGGAAGCTCATTTGCGAGTTCTGGCTGTTGCGTACTGGCCGCCCATTTTTCATGGTAGTCAGGGAACAGCCCTATGGATAAGTTAGTCAACAATCTGTCTGAAGCTGATAGCTGATCGACAGGAACAACGACATCGTTGCGAACTGCCCAAGCGGCGGTAGTTACCAATACCGGGATTATCAAAAGGGACAGCTTGCTCAAGATCTCTTGCCAGCGACGGGGTTCCGACTTCTGAAAATTCAGGCATACCAGCGTCAGAGCAAGTATAGGAGACAAAAGCAATGACACGGGATTTACCAGGTAAGTGATGCCAGCTGCAATGCCAGCACCCAGCCACCAGAACAATCCCCTGCTATTGCTCGCCTTGACGACCAGGTACACGGTGAGCAGTAGAGTAAATCCGAACAGAGTTTCCGTGAGTATGTAGTACGCGGTGCTGACAAGATGGGGGGAGATGGCGACTAGAAATGCAGGGAACAGGGCCCGAATATCCCGGCAGGAACGATGCCGCTATCAAGTAGCATAAAAAAATGGTCCCCGCACCGAGTAGGACCTGCGCAGCGAGAACTACATCGAACGCCTCTTTTCCAAATAGAAAGAAAACCCGCTTCGTCAACGCGGTGGGTGCCAGAGAGAGCGAGAACCGACGCCAGAAAGACAGGGTAGCCAGGTGCCCAGTACGAGTCGGGAATAGGGGGCGATTGCCGGTCTTTTGAGTACGTCGAGTGCGATAAAAGATTATGGGCATAAAGCAGATAAGACTTTGCATCTCCCCTGATAAACCCATCGGGTACGGTATGAGCGTTGTAGGCGATTCTGAATGCTGTGCCGCAGATCAATATCAGGGAGAAAAGCGAACCATCGGATTACTGTTGGACGATCAAGCGACATCGTGGGTTTTCCTGATTGATGGTGCGGCCTCGCGGTAGAGTGTTGCTCTCAGGGTATTTGACTTTCATCTCAACACAGTAATAAGGCCTCTTGATCGCTGTCACCGGCGCGCAACGGCTCGGAATACCCATAACTTGTTGAACAAGAAAGCGTACACCGGCACCAGGCCGACTGCCACCGCCAGGGACAGCCAGTTGGGGGCGCCAAATAAATCCCTCATTAGCGCCAACAGCAGGTAGCTCAGGGCCAGACCGCCGAGGGAGCCGGCTACGAATTGGGGTAATTGCCGTTTGTGCGAGATATCCTCTGCGGATACCCGGAATGAATATCGCTGGTGCCCAAGATAGGAGATTGCCACGGCGGCCAGGTAGCCCAGGAGGTTGGCGCCATACAGATTGACATGAATGGTGCACAGCAGTGCGACCAGATAGTGGGTGCTGGTGGCTGCCGCGCCCACTACTGCAAATCGCAGCACCTGGCCGGACAGATTCCCGGGAAGAGCGTCGGCCGTGGGTTTGTTCGGGGGAGGCATGGGTCTAGGCTTGGCCTTCTTGGGCTTCCGACTCGCCCTGGAGGGAACTGATACACCTGGTCGATCAGGTATACCGGGCGTCTGTTTGACTTCGATGAATATTCGGCCCAGATACTCCCCGATCACGCCCAGGCTGATCAGCTGGATGCCTCCGAGGAACAGGATCACCACCATCAGTGAGGCATAGCCCGGGACATCCACTCCGGCGATCAGGGTGCGAAAGATGAGAAAGCTGGCGTAGAAAAGCGCCAGCATGGAAATGGTCAGTCCCACATAGATCCAGACTCGCAGCGGTGTGGTGGAAAAGGACGTTAGCCCGTCGAGGGCAAAGTTCCAGAGTTTCCAGTAGCTCCATGTCGATCGCCCCGACTTCGCGGCTTGGGCGGTCATAGGCTACGGCTGTCGACTTGAAGCCGACCCAGGCAAACAGGCCCTTCATAAAGCGGGTTCGTTCAGGCAGCTCGCGTACCCTGTCCACAACACGCCTGTCCATCAGCCTGAAGTCGCCCGTATTCGCAGGCAGTGGAGTAGGCGTAAGGTAATTGAAAATCCTGTAGAAACCATGAGCCGTGACGCGCTTTGCCAGTGTGTCCTGGTCGCGGGATCGCCTTTCCCCGTAGACGACATCGAAGCCCTCCCGCCACTTGTCCAGCATCTGGCTGATGAGAGTGGGCGGATCCTGGAGGTCCGCGTCGATCAGCACTACCACGTCCCCGCTCGGAGGCTCTCAAGACCAGCCGTGAGGGCCGCTTCCTTGCCGAAATTCCGGGACAGTTGCGGTACCTTTATCGCCGGGTTGGTCCTGGCTGCGGCCAACAGGTGATCCAGCGTGCGGTCGCGGCTGCCATCGTTCACGCACACGATCTCCCATGCACTTCCTGTTGTCTCCAGCACACCGATGACCTGCCGAAAGAATCTGGTCGATCACCAGCTCCTCGTTGTAAAAGGGCGCGACAACAGAAATGAGCGGGTGGGCATTCTCCCTGTGCAAATTGCTATTGTTCAAAACGGCTCCTTCCTGTAAGTGATACGACCCGGGACCGGAGCGGCTGGTCGAGGTATCGCGCGGCCCTCGAGCCCGTGCTGTTGCCACGATACCAAGAATACGTCCCTGGAACCTCAGTCGCCCAGTATTATTGTGAGTTCTCATAATTGCATTTTATTGCTTCTCGATTCGTATTACAGGTGTCATTTACCATCAACTTCGTGCCGATAAAATAAAAATGCCGCCTGGTAAGACAAGGCTTCCTCCATTCAACTCCTGTTCATTCTGATAATAGTGACTGGCGGGGCGATCCTCAGGCTTGCCTATAATTCCAATACCTTGATCGATCACCCGATCAGGGCTGATGCCGCTTACGATCTGGTTTACGCCAATAACCTGCTTGCATACCGGACGTTTTCCAAGGACCGGACTCCGCATCCCGTCCCCGATTCTTACTGGGCTCCGGGGTATCCCCTGTTTCTGGCAGCAGTGATCAAGCTCTCCGAAGCGCTCTCCGTCGATGCCTATAATTTAATCCTGCTCTGCCAGGTGCTGCTGGGTGTAGGCACCCTGCTTATTTGCTACCTGTTGGCAAGGACGTTTCTGCCGGGTTTTTGGGCGCTCCTGCCGCCTGGCCTGGTAGCGATTTCTCCGCATCTGGTCAGTACCGGTTCGTATGTGCTCGACGGAGACCCTATTTGGTTTTACGCTGATATTGGCATTGTACAGCCCTGGTCAGGGCCGTGACGGGTAGGCGTACGAATGGATTGGTTCTATTCGGGTGTATTTTTCGGCTTGGCTTATCTGGTGAACCCGGTCTCGCTGTTCCTTGCACCCCTGCTTGCGGCGTTCCTGGCTTTTAGCGCAGGGCGCAAGTCTTCACGAGCTGACGACAAGCGGACAGTATGTACGTCACATCGCAGTACTTGTTGTCCCCCTGGTCATTATTGTTGCCTCCTGGTCCATTCGTTCGGCAATCTCCGTCACCGCTGGATCAGCCGACGGCGTCCAGTAGGCTTGTGACGAACCTGATTATTGGTCTTTATCCCGATTACCACGAGAAGTGGCGAGCGAGTATCTTGCAGCCAGACAAGAAGGAAGTGTTGCCCGGATCTGGCGTCGATAATTCCTATGGGGCCTTTTTCAATGAGCTGGTTGCGAATATTGGCCAGGACCCGATGCAGTTGTTGGCATGGTACTCAGTTCATAAACCGGTTTTGCTGTGGGATTGGGATATTCTAACAGGCTTCGGCGATATTTATATTTACCCGGTTGATTTCTCGCTCTACCACATCTCTATTCCGGCCATCTTTACCTATTCATTCATGCGCAGTATGCATCTACTGGATTCTGCTCGGCGCTCTTGTTGGCCTGGGCTTTCTTTTGGCGGAGAGCAAAGAAAACAGATTGGTACCCGCTCTGCTTTACATAAGTCTGATCTACATAAGCCTGGTCTATGTCGTTTCCCAATCCGAACCCAGGTACTCCATACCCCTGCGCGCTGAACTGTATCTCTGCTTTACCTATTTTCTGTGGCGAACCTGTGCCTTGATTGATCGTGTCCGGCAAAGAAGCAAATTAAACGCCGGGCAACCCCTGATCCCTGAGTAATTCAGACTATATCGATTCACACACTGGGATGATGGCGCACCTGCCACAATACGATCGCGCAGAGCAGGACTACGATCACGTCGACAGCCATGCGCAGCGCATATACCTGCTCAGGCTGAGGCATATGTACAGCAGCAGGCTGTCGCGGTGACGGGGATGACAATAGCCATGAACAGGGAAAACCGCGAGTGCCCGAACAGGCCGATACCGATGACCAGGTAAACCGTGCCCAGCAGCCCATCGGCAAGCGCCGTAAGGGTCAGCTCACGCAGCCACAGCGCGGCAATTTGACCGAGACCCGACAGGCACATCAGCGTTGCGGCTGTATAGCGCAGTAATAAAGCCGGTCGGTTTGCCATGCGACACCCTGTTTATTGGCTGGCGAGGCGCGCCCGTGCTACGCGCGATGCGTTGACCCTGCCCAGCGTAGCAGAAATCCGGCTGCCGGCTGCAATCAACTTGTCCAGCGCCAGGCCGGTTTCAATGCCCATGCCATGCAGCATGTAGACCACATCCTCGGTGGCAACGTTTCCCGAGGCGCCCGGCGCATAGGGACAGCCGCCCAGTCCGGCCACTGAGGCATCGATAGTGCCTATGCCGTGCTGCAGCGCAACCAGGATATTGCTCAGTGCCTGGCCGTAGGTGTCGTGACAGTGTACGGCGAGCTGCTCTGGCTTGAAGCGCGCTAGCAGCACATGCAACAGCCGCTGCATGCTGCCGGCACTGCCGACGCCAATGGTGTCACCCAGGGACACTTCGTAACAGCCCAGATCCATTAACCTGCCCGTCACCTCGGCGACCGCCTGCGGGGATACTTCCCCTTCATAGGGGCAACCCAGCACGCAGGACACATAGCCCCGCACCGGCATATTGTGTTGTCGCGCGGCATCCATCAACTCGCTGTAGCGCTGCAGGCTCTCTTCAATACCGCAGTTGATATTCTTGTGCGAGAAGGTTTCCGATGCCGACAGCAAAAATCGCGACCTCGTCTGCGCCGGCGGCCAGCGCCCGTTCGAATCCGCGTAAATTGGGAGTCAGTGCGCAGTAGCGCACACCGGCGCGACGTTGCATTTCTGCGAACACCTGCTCGCTGTCGGCCATTTGCGGCACCCACTTCGGGTTCACAAAACTGCCCGCCTCGATGTAGGTGTGACCGGCGTCGGCGAGGTCGTCGATCAACTGCAGCTTGGCGGCAAGGGGAATGGTCTGGGACTCGCTCTGCAGGCCGTCCCTGGGGCCGACCTCCACCAGGCGGACTTTTTTTGGCAGTGTCATTGGCGTTCACTCCTCGCTGGCGGCAAAGTCGAGCAACGCAGCGCCGCCCGCCACCAGTTCACCGCTCTGGTAATAAAACGCTTGCACGACGCCGGGGCCGGGCGCGCGAATCGTGTGTTCCATTTTCATCGCTTCCATCACCAGCAGGGGCGTGCCAGTGTCTACCAGCGCGCCCACCTGCGCCAGCAGTGCGACGATGGTTCCGTTCATGGGCGCGCGCAGTCCGCTAGCGCTGCCGGACTCGTCTGCCTCGCCCGTATCTGCCGGCACTTCGTGAAAGTGACAGGCGCCTTCCGGCAGGTAGAGCGTAAAGCCGTCCTGCGTGCACGCCAGGGTGCCGCTGCGGCGATGGCCCTCGATTTCAACATGCAGGATATCTCCCTCGAGTGCACCCTCCAGCAGTGTTTCGCGTCCTGCGACACGCACCAGGTACTGCGCGCCGCGCTGCTCCACCTCGACGGCGTGCTGCTGTTGATGACAGTGCAGGGTGAGACGGTGCATGTGCGGCTCATTCAGGCGCCACGCGTTGGTGTTATGCCACGGTGACCAGGGATCCATGCAGGAGGGCGAACCTGGTCTGGCGCTGCTTATGCAGCAGCAGGGCAAGCGCGGCCAACGGCAACTCGCGCGCCAGATCCTGGCTCTGCTCATGGAAAATCAATTCGCGGTGTTCGTCGATGAAGCCCGTGTGCAGCTTTGCCTCGACAAATGGCCGGCAGGTGGCCAGGTTGTACAGGAAGTCGAGGTTGGTGACCGTGCCGCTGATGCGGTATTCCGACAGGGCCTTGCCCAGCCGGTGCAGGGCGCGTTCGCGGGACTCGTCCCACACGATCAGCTTGGCGATCATGGGGTCATAGTACACACTGATCTCGTCGCCCTGGCACACACCGGTGTCCACCCGTACATAGCGGGATTCGTCCGGCGGCCGCAAAAAATCCAGTGTGCCGGTCACCGGCAAAAAGTCTTGGTCCGGGTCCTCCGCATACACGCGCGCCTCAAAGGCGTGACCGCGAATGCTGCACTGCCTCCTGCGTCAGGGGCAGGGCTTCGCCGCAGGCCACCCGCAGTTGCCATTCCACCAGATCCAGCCCGGTAATCATCTCGGTCACCGGATGCTCCACCTGCAGGCGGGTGTTCATTTCCATAAAGTAGAAACTGCCGTTCTCCTCCAGCAGGAATTCCACGGTGCCGGCGCCGCGGTAGTCAATGGCATGAGCCGCCTTGAGCGCGGCCTCGCCCATGGCCTGGCGCAGGGCCGCGGTCATGCCTGGAGCCGGCGCCTCCTCAATCACTTTCTGGTGGCGGCGCTGCACCGAGCAGTCCCGTTCCGCCAGGTAGATGCCATTGCCCAGGTGATCGAAAAATACCTGGACTTCCACATGGCGGGATTTGCCGAGGAATTTTTCCACCAGCATCCTGTCGTCGCCGAAACTGGCCAGGGCCTCGCGCCGGGCGGCGGCCAGCGCCGCGTCGAATTCGCTCGTCGACCACACCTGGCGCATGCCTTTGCCGCCACCGCCGGCCGTGGCCTTGAGCAGCACGGGGTACCCATCTCCTCGGCCGCGCGCCGCAGCAGGGCGGGATCCTGGTCGTCCCCGTGATAGCCGGGCACCAGCGGTACGCCGGCCTGCGCCATGATGCGCTTGGCTGCGGATTTGCTGCCCATGGCGGCAATCGCCGCGCTGGTCGGGCCAATAAACACCACGCCCTGCTCGGCGCAGGCTGCAGCAAAGCCTGCGTTTTCAGACAAAAAGCCGTAGCCCGGATGGATGGCGTCGGCGTCGGTGGTGTGCGCGGCGGCAAGTATCCGCTCACCCAGCAGGTAGGATTCGCGCGCCGGCGCTGGCCCGATGTGGATGGCCTCGTCCGCCAGTCTTACGTGCAGCGCGCCGCGATCCGCATCCGAGTAGACCGCCACCGTGGCCACGCCCATGCGCCGCGCCGTGCTGATGATGCGGCAGGCAATTTCACCGCGGTTGGCGATCAGAATCTTGTTAAACATACGTTATTCCCGCACTCACATCCTGAACACGCCAAAGGTCGTTTCCTCAATCGGCGCATTCAACGACGCTGAAATACACAGCCCCAATACCATTCGCGTATCCGCCGGATCGATCACCCCGTCATCCCACAACCGCGCTGACGCGTAGTAGGGATGGCCCTGCTTCTCATACAAATCGATGATTGGCTGCTTGAAGGCCGCCTCCTCGGCGGCGCTCATCTGTGCGCTGTCCCGCGCCATCTGGTCCTGCTTCACCGTGGCCAGTACGCCTGCTGCCTGCTCGCCGCCCATCACCGAGATGCGCGCGTTGGGCCACATGAACAGAAAACGCGGGTCATAGGCCCTTCCGCACATGGCGTAATTGCCCGCGCCGAAGGACCCGCCGATCATCACCGTGAACTTGGGTACCCGGGCGCAGGCCACAGCGTGCACCATTTTCGCTCCGTGGCGGGCGATACCGCCGGCCTCATACTGCTTGCCCACCATGAAGCCGGTGATGTTTTGCAGGAATACCAGAGGTATCTTGCGCTGGGCGCACAGGGTGACGAAATGCGCGCCCTTCACGGCGGACTCGCTGAACAGGATGCCGTTGTTGGCCACGATACCCACCGGATAGCCGTGGATGCGGGCGAAGCCGCACACCAGCGTCTCGCCGAACAGGGCTTTGAATTCGTCAAATTCCGAACCGTCCACCACCCGGGCGATCACCTCGCGCACATCGTAGGGTTGTTTGGCGTCGGCGGGAATCACGCCGTAGATGTTCCTGCACCGGGTACAGTGGTTCGACACTGGGGCGCAGGTCCATGGCAACCGGCTTCACCCGATTCAGTCGACTCACGGCGCGCCGCAGCAGTTCCAGTGCATGGTGATCGTTATTGGCGTAATGGTCCGTGACGCCGGAGGTGCGACAGTGCACGTCGGCGCCGCCCAGGTCCTCGGCCGACACAATTTCGCCGGTCGCCGCCTTCACCAGCGGTGGTCCACCCAGAAAGATCGTGCCCTGGTTTTTCACGATGATGGATTCATCCGCCATCGCCGGAAGGTAGGCGCCTCCGGCAGTGCAGGAGCCGAGTACGGCGGCAATCTGGGGGATGCCCTTGGCGGACATACGCGCCTGGTTGTAGAACGCGTGTCCGAAATGCTCGCGGTCCGGGAACACCTCGTCCTGCAAGGGCAGGAAGGCGCCGCCGGAATCTACCAGGTAGAGGCAGGGCAGGTGATTTTCCTCAGCGATGGTTTGCGCCCGGCCCTGCTTTTTCACGGTGAGCGGGTAGTAGGTGCCGCCCTTCACCGTGGCGTCGTTGATGAAGATCATGCACTCCTGGCCGGCGACGCGTCCGATGCCGGTGATGATGCCGGCGCCCGGTACCTCGTCCTCATACACCTTGTACGCCGCCAGCTGCGAGAGTTCCAGAAAGGGTGAGCCGGGGTCGAGCAGGGCGTGGAGGCGATCCCGTGGCAGCAGTTTGCCGCGGGCGGTATGACGCTGCTGGGCTTTGGCGCCGCCGCCCAGACGAATCGTATCTACTTTTTGGCGCAGGTCATCGACCTGGGCCTGCATATGGTCCCGGTTCCTGCTGAAGGTTTCGTCCCGGGTGTTGATGCGTGAATGCAGCACAGCCATGCGATTGCTCCTAGGCAGTTGCGTTGAACAGTTCGCGGCCGATCAGCATGCGCCGTATTTCGGAGGTACCCGCGCCGATTTCGTAGAGCTTGGCGTCGCGCAGCAGGCGGCCGACATTGGCGTCATTGGTGTAGCCGTAGCCGCCCAGCGCCTGGATCGCCTGCAGCGCCATCTGCGTGGCTTTCTCGGCGGTATAAAGAATCACCGCCGCGCAGTCCTGGCGGGTTTCCTCGCCGCGGTCGCAGGCGGCTGCCACGGCATATAAATAGGCGCGACAGGCGTTGAGGTCGGCGTACATGTCCGCCAGCTTGCCCTGCATCAGTTGAAATTCGCCGATGCTCTGGCCGAACTGTTTGCGATCGTGCAGGTAGGGCAGCACTTCGTCCAGGCAGGCCTGCATGATGCCCACCGGCCCGCCGGACAGTACAGTGCGCTCATAATCCAGGCCGGACATGAGAATTCGCACGCCGTCGCCCTCGTTGCGCAGCACGTTTTCCACCGGCACCGCACAGTCCTGGAACACCAGTTCGCAGGTGTTGGAACCGCGCATCCCCAATTTATCGAGCTTGGGCGAGCGGGAGAATCCGGGAAAGTCGCGCTCGACGATGAACGCGGTGATGCCCCTGGAGCCGGCCTGCGGGGTCTGTTTTGGCGTAAACAATGTAGACATGGGCATCCGGGCCGTTGGTGATCCACATCTTGGTGCCATTGAGCAGGTACGTGTCGCCCTGCCTGCGGGCGTGCAGTTTCATACTGACCACATCGGAGCCGGCATTGGCTTCGGACATGGCCAGCGCCCCCACGTGTTCGCCGCTACATAGCTTGGGCAGGTATCTGGCTTTCTGTTCCTCACTGCCGTTCTTGCGCAACTGGTTCAGGCACAAATTGGACATGGCGCCGTACGACAGTCCGACTGATGCAGAGGCGCGGCTGATCTCCTCCATCACCACTGCGTGGGCCAGGTAGCCCATATTGCTGCCGCCGTAGCGCTCCTCCACGGTGATGCCGAGCAGGCCCATGTCGCCGAACTTCCGCCACAGATCCTCGGGGAATGTGTTGCTGCGATCTATATCGGCCGCACGGGGTGCGATTTCCTTCTGGCACATTTGATAAACCGCATCGCGCAGCATAGTCGATGTCTTCGCCGAGGCCAAATTTGAGAGTGGGGTAGCGGGTGTTCATTGGGGCCTTCCTGTCATTTCTTTTTTGTTGCTGAAACGCTGGTCCGGCGCTTGCCCAGCGCCATTTCGCACAGCTCCTGCACCTCGTCGAGCCCGGCCAGCATCTCGTCGATGTCCTTCTTTTGTTGCAACAAGGTGGCGCGACGCTGCGTGACCGAACTAATAAGGGAGTGTAGCTGGCGCGTGTTATTGTGCTGCGGCTCATACATGTCGATCAGCTCTACACATTCCTGCAGCGTCATGCCGATGCGTTTACCGCGCAAAATCAACTTTATGCGCACCCGGTCAGCAGGTGTATAGAGCCGTTTCTGCCCTTCGCGTAGCGGGCGAATCAGCCCTTTTTCCTCGTAGAACCGGATGGTACGGGTAGTAACCTCAAACTCGTGGGCCAGTTCCGAGATTGTGTAGGTCTGCTTTGGCAACTTTTTATGCCCCTGGCTGCGCTGGTGAAGATTCCCAGTGTAGTAGATACTAACGTTGACGTAAACGTAAACTTGGCAATCGAGGCGAGTCTGCAGACGACCGACCCACTTTTTTCCTCGGCTTCATGCCTGCTGGTTCCAACAGGTGACCAGGTGAGTGCATATCCGACACCACAGATTTATTTTGCTATGATCGGGCCACTATCAATCCGTGGAGCGCTGTCATTCGTGTCTAAAGCAAAACTTCTGCCGCTGCTGGCGAAGGGCGAGTTCCGCTCGGGCCAGGATTTGGCGGATGCCATGGGCGTGAGTCGAACCGCCGTGTGGAAGCAGGTCAATCGGCTTGCCACAGAGCTGGGACTTGCGATCGAGGCCGTCAGAGGCAAGGGCTATCGTATTGCGGGCGGTATCGACCTGCTCGACGCTGAACAGGTGATGTCCGCTCTGGATCCTCGCGCTCGCGCACTGCTCACCGGGCTGGAAATTCTCGATACGGTAGATTCCACCAATGCGGAGCTCATGCGCCGGGCCGAACAGGGTTGTTCCTGCGGTCTGGTGTGTACGGCGGAGCAGCAAACTGCCGGTCGCGGACGCCGCGGGCGGCAGTGGGTCAGTCCCTATGCCAGCAACCTTTATCTGTCACTGCTGTGGGAGTTCAGCCAGGGGGCGGCCGCGCTGGAGGGGCTTAGCCTGGCAGTGGGTGTCGCGGTGGCTCGGGCCCTGCGCGCTTGCGCTGTGCCCAACGTGCAGCTCAAATGGCCTAATGATGTGTTGTACGGGGGCGCCAAACTGGGTGGCATTTTGCTGGAAATGCGCGGTGATACCGCCGGCAGTTGTCAGGTGGTCATCGGGGTGGGTCTCAATGTCGCCATGCCCGCGGCAGCCGCAGGTGCCATTGACCAGGCCTGGACCGATATCAAAACAATCACAGCGAACCAGCATCCAGGGCGCAATCGACTGTTGGCAGCGGTGCTGAACGAGTTGCTGCCGCTGGCGGCAGATTTTGAACGGCAGGGATTCAACCACTGGCGCGATGAATGGCAGTCACTGGATGCGTTTGACGGTGCAGCGGTAGTGCTGAACACCGGCTCCGCACAGTTGGGCGGTATTGCCCGGGGCGTGGATGAGCGTGGTGCATTGCAGCTGGAAACCACCACCGGGGTACAGTCAGTGTATGGCGGTGAAATTTCCCTGCGGGCGGCGCCGTGATCGTCACTGGCACCTGCCTGCAGCTGGATGTCGGCAACAGCAGCGTGAAGTGGCGCCTCGTGAGGCGCGGTCAAATCAGTCACCGCGGCAGCTACCAACGCGGTGACGAAAGCGAGCAGGAAGTATTGCTTCACTGCACAGACACTCTGGATCACATCTGGATCGCCAGTGTCGCAGCACCGGCGACGGAAGCCGAACTGGCCGCGTTATTGCAGGAGCAGTGGGGCGTTGCGCCCTGGTTTGCGCGCACCCAGGCCCGCACAGGGAGTCTTCGCAACAGTTATGAGGACCCTGGCCGTATGGGAGTTGACCGCTGGCTGGCCATGCTTGGCGCGCGGGAACGGGAGACAGGGCAAATTGTGCGTGATTGATGCCGGTTCCGCTCTGACCATCGATATTGTCAGCGCTGCAGGTCAGCATGAGGGGGGTTACATTATTCCCGGGGCGGCATTGATGGAGCGCGCACTGCTATTGGATACGGACAGGGTTCGCTTTGCGGAAGAGGTCGGCTACGACCTTGCGCCGGGCACGTCTACAGCTGCTGCGGTGCGGCACGGCACTCATGCTGGCGCAGGCCGGGGCGGTTTCCCTGGCAATAGAAAAAGCCGGCAGTGAGCCGATGGCGCTGTTGTATTGTGGTGGTGCTGGTGAGACGCTTATGCAAGCTGGTTGATCGCGGCGGACAGTGGCTGCCGGACCTGGTGTTTGAAGGCCTGGAGGTAATGGCCGCCACATGACCTGACATCGTTGAGCCTACCCCGATTTATTCGTAAGAGATTGTCAGATTGATGTTTTTTCCGTCGTAGGACAAATCCTGAATATTGTTTTTGAAGGGAATGAGGTACGGATGCGGTGGAAGTTCGGCGCGAATGGGGTTGGTTACTTGTGTGTGCCAGGCGTCTTTTAATTGCGTCAGCATGCGCTGCGTGACCTCGCTTTTCCGGTCGAATTCGAGTTTGTCTATCTTTGGGTCGTGCAACAATATCTGCCGTGTGGCAAGGTCGTAGCCAATTTTTCCGGAAAAGGCGGCCCGCCCCATTTCACTGATGGCGATGCCCTGCGCCGGGCGGTGATCGTAGGCCTGATAGCGTACCTGAATGCCGATACGTCCATCATCAAGGAATAGCGCCACCGGCTCGGTAAGAAACAGATTGCCCTCGGTCAATTTGACTGTTACTGGAAAGAGATCCCCGGCGATACCGGTGCTTAATTCCGCCGAAATCGGCACAGTAGTCCTGGAGGCTGCATAAGCAGTTCCGGAGAGGGTAAGCAGCGAACAGGCAATCAATGCGAATAATGTGTTTGCGCGCAAAGCGGTTAACTCCTATGATTTTAGAATAACGAGCATACTGTTTCGGGTTGAGCGACCGACCTCATGGTAGCTCCGTTGCTTTGGGCGACATGTCGATGGTACACCCGAAATGCCGTTGGACTTCCCCCGATAAATCGAGGGTGTAAATTTAACTGTGTAAATGGTCATCGAACTATACCGCCTGTAGGAGGCAACGATGACCAAACTAACCGAGAAACAAGAATCCCTTCTCAACGAACTGCTCGCTGACTTTAAAGGCGATACCGAAGCCGTGATGGGCCAGGATGGCTTGATGATGGCACTCAGGAAGCGGGTTGTAGAGGCCATGCTCGAAGGCGAAATGACCAGCCATCTGGGCTACGAACCCCATGACCCGGTCGGTAACGGCTCCGGCAACTCCCGCAACGGCCGTTTCTCGAAGAAGGTCCACAGCAAGGATGGCGAGTTGGAGCTGGAGATTCCCCGCGACCGCAACGGCAGCTTCGAGCCTCAGGTCGTTAAGAAAGGCCAGCGCCGGATCGACGGCATCGATGACAGAATCATTGCCCTGTATGCCCGGGGTCTCAGTACCCGTGGTATTCAGGCCGAGTTGAAGGAACTCTACGGGGCGGAGGTATCGCCGACCCTGATCTCCAATGTCACCAACAGTGTCTTGGAGGAGGTACAGGCGTGGCAGGCTCGCCCGCTCGATCCGGTCTACCCCATCATCTACTTCGACTGCCTGTTCGTAAAATCACGCCAGGATGGCGCTATCCGCAACAAGGCGGTGTACTTGGCCCTGGGCATCAACATGAACGGCGAGAAGGAACTGCTCGGCATGTGGCTGGCCGAAACCGAGGGTGCCAAACTCTGGCTCAGTGTGTTCAACGAGCTCAAGACCCGTGGGGTACAGGACTGCTTTATTGCCTGCGTGGACGGCCTCAAGGGTCTGCCAGAAGCCATAGAGACCATTTACCCGCACACGCAGGTCCAATTGTGCATCGTGCACCAGGTTCGCAACGGCCTGAAGTACGTGTCCTGGAAAGATCGCAAGGCGGTGGCGGCTGATTTGAGAACCATTTACACGGCTCCCACTGAGGAGACTGCCAGGGCTGCTTTAGGGCAATTTACTGAGCGGTGGGGCGAACAATATCCGGCCATTGCGCCGAGTTGGGAACGAAACTGGGAGCGCCTGACGCCGTTCTTTGACTATCCGCCTGCGATCCGCAAGGTGGTCTACACCACCAATGCCGTCGAGTCGCTGAACTACAGCCTGCGCCAGGTCATCAAGGGGCGCGGTGCATTCCCGCACGACGACGCCATCAGAAAATTGCTCTACCTGGGCCTACGCAATGTAGCGAAGAAATGGACGATGCCCATCCGGGACTGGAAAGCTGCACTGAACCAGTTCATTATTCTCTTTGGTGACAGGGTGCCTGTCTGACATGAGCCGGCCATTTACACAAAATTATTTATACCCTCTAATCCTTACGACATAGGGAACAGACACTTAGGCCAAAACCCTTATTAAAGGCAAACAAAGTATGCAGCTCTATATCATGGATAGTGACTAATATACTGTTGAGCCATTCAGGGTACAACTTAAGATCACTCTTAGGTTTCAGTCCGTCACGATCTAAAATGACCTTCTCGACTAGGCGGATCGAAGCTATCGCCGGGAACAGACTTGCGAAAAAGTAACGGCTCTTAATAGGCGTCATGCCGGCCTTCTTTGCAACTGTCTCAATCGTCTTGATTGTAGCGTCTATGATGCTCCAAAAATATGTCATGTCCAGACCACATAAATTGAAATGCTGGAACAGTTATAAAGACGTATCCGCCAGCATCCATACTGTCAGCATAATATTTGAGCAATGCGACATCATCTGCAACATGCTCTAAAACATCCATCATTAGAATGAGTTTATCCGAACTATTTTCGATGGTTTTAACAAATTTAATCTGCTTCCCATTATAGTTTTCCGTTTTTTCTACGGCATAATTAAGATCCACACAAACCGCACTATTGCATATTCCTTCATCAAGTAGTTGCCGCGAAAATATGCCAGACCCCCGCTCCTACATCGAGTACCTCTGGTAATTTTATGTCTCCAAGGAACTTTCGCATCGCTCGTCCCTTAGAGACGTAATACCAATGGCCATAAATATTTTCGCCCAGGATGTCTTCTTCTTTTATGTCCATTGTCTTCCCATTCAATTTCCAGTGATATTCTTGAGTTTATAACGCCCCAAGCACCGGCGGCAAAACCGCGTAGCGGTTTTGACGTCCGCGTGGCTTGACTTGTTTTGTGGCGCTGCCACGCCGAATATACCTTTGCTCGACAAGGCCAGATTTCTTGTGAGGTTTGGAAGCTCCATCCGGGTAGAACTCAAATCGGTTGTAGCATTTGATTGCTCAGTATTCGCCTCCAAAACCCAGTGAGCAATATCAGTGAACCCTGCGCTTCCAGAAACGCAATGCCACGCTTCAACAGGCTTGCGCCCACTCCCTGCCCAGTTACTTCAGGAGAAAGATAGATCGAAGTCACTTCCCCGGGGAGTGGTTCCGCAATGTCATCGTAACGATACTCACGAGCATGAATGATGCCTGATATGGAGCCACCGTGTTCGGATACAAAGACTTTACCCTGATCTTCATTAAGAATTTGGTGCCAGGAGTTCGCTCGTTCTGGCACGCTCAGGTTGTCGAGTAAATCCTGGGACATAATCCCCTTAAAGGCATGCCTCCAGGAGGCGACATGCACCTCAGCAATATCGAAAGCATCTTCCGTTGTCGCTGATCGTAGTATCATGCGCTGCCGCAAGCTGTAGCCATCACTGCAGGCGGTAACGAGTAAAATCGTGGTTGCAAACAAGACGACGCGAGTAGTTGAATGCACGGTAGTGACTTCGTTATTTTTAGTTTCGTAAAGGTACCACATGAGGTGATGTCGCAGAACGCCTGCTCTATGCTCTCCTGCGGCTCGCCGTGATCATCCTGCTAATTTCGTCGAGCACTATTCGTAAGAGATGGTCAGGTTGATATTTTTTCCGTCATAGGACAAATCCTGAATATTGTTTTTGAATGGAATGAGGTACGGATGCGGTGGAAGTTCCGCGCGAATGGGGTTGGTCACCTGCATGTTCCAGGCGTCTTTTAATTGTGTCAGCATGTGTTGTGTGATCTCGCTTTTGCGGTCGAAATCGAGTTTGTCTATCTCTGGGTCGTATAACAATATCTGCCGTGTAGCAAGGTCGTAGCCAATTTTTCCGGAAAAGACAGCCCGCCCCATCTCACTGATGGCAACGCCCTGCGCCGGGCGGTGATCGTACGCCTGGAATCGCACTTGCATGCCGGTGCGTCCCTTATCAAGAAACTGCACCACGGGCTCGGTAAGAAAAAGATTACCTCTGGTCAATTTGACCGTTACGGGAAAGAGATCCCCGGCGATGTTGGTGCTTAACTCTGCCGAAATCGGCACGGTAGTTCCCGCGGCTGCATAGAGCATTCCGGAGATGGTGAGCAGCGAACAGGTAATCAATGCGAATAATGTGTTTGCGCGCAAAGCAGTTAACTCCAACGGTTTGAGAATTATACAGGCAGGGCAGGATAGCCAACTCTCGCCCTATAACAACGTGCACTACCCCAGCTCGAAGTTGCGCAGATTTAACGCCTGCTGTGATGGGCGGCGTCGCGATATCGACTTGTTCTATCATCGTCAGAGCATAGCCCGAAGGGCAGCTCCTGGATGCGACATTCGTGCCCACTGCGCACCGACGACCGTATATGGACTCCGATTCGTTTGCAAGTACCCTGCTTGATTACCTGCTTGCTGAGCACGGCATCACAGCAGCACGCGTCAGATACTTCCAGGATCAAAATATTTCGCGGCCTTATGCCCTTCATAGCCCTTCACAGCCTACCCAAGTATTTTCCTGATACTGCCAGGAGAATGCCATTGCACTGCCATAGCTCTTTGTCTAAACTGCCCAACCTTCAAAACGGGGTAGGTGTTATATCATCTGCTCCGATCTGATCAAGGCTGGCGTAGCTCAGTAGGTAGAGCAGCTGATTTGTAATCAGCCGGTCGGGGGTTCGATTCCTCTCGCCAGCTCCATTTCTCACCGGTGCATTCTGGCCACATCGGTTATAGTTTGCCTTCGAATGCCTGCGGTGCAAGCCAATCATGAATAGCGTCAGTCAGTTAAATCTGTTCTCAGCGTACCAGAGCCACTTTCCTGAGCCCGATAAGGTGTTGTTGACTACTGACACCGGAATTTCCTACACGTATAATGATGCGGAGAATTACTCTGCGCAGATCGCAAACTACCTGGTTGAATTGGGCCTTCAAAAAGGCGATCGGGTTTCCGTGCAGGTGGAAAAATCGGTTCAGGCCCTGTGGTTGTATCTGGGTACAATCCGGGCGGGCCTGGTGTTTCATCCGCTGAATCCAGCCTATACGCAGGACGAGTTGCGCTTTTTTCTGGAGGACGCCGCCTCTTCTGTTCTGGTCTGTGACAGTAGTCGGGCTGAGGTTCTGCGCGCGTTGTGTGACAGTTTGGGTGTGGCACATCTGCGTACCCTGGACGCTGACGGAGCCGGCACATTGATGCAGGGTGCGCAGAAGTGCTCGACGCATTTCGAGACGGCGGTGACAAGTGCGGCAGATCTTGCTGCATTGGTCTACTCCTCCGGCACCACGGGTCGGCCCAAGGGCATCATGTTGTCCCATAAAAACCTGGTGGAAAATGTCTCGGTGCTGGTTGATTACTGGGGCTTTGGTCGTGACGATTGCCTGCTGCACGCACTGCCGATTTTTCATGTGCACGGCTTGTTCGTGGCGCTTGGTTGCGTCCTGATGAGTGGCAGCAGCATGCGTTGGTTGAAGAGCTTCAATGTCGCCGCAGTAATGCAGAATCTGCCCCACTGCACAGTCATGATGGGTGTGCCAACCTATTACAGCCGATTGCTGGCCGATTCCGCGTTCACCGCACAAAGTTGTGCGGGCATGCGTCTGTTTATTTCTGGTTCCGCGCCATTGCTGGCGGATACCTTTTTTGAATTCGAGCGGCGTACCGGTCACACCATACTGGAGCGGTACGGGATGACCGAAACAGGAATGAACACCTCCAACCCATTGCACGGTGATGCGACGGGCGGGAACCGTAGGTCTTCCACTGCCGGGTGTGACGGTGCGAATTTGTGATGCGGACAACCGGGTGCTGGGTGTAAACGAGGTGGGAGCGCTACAGGTTCGTGGGGCCAACGTGTTTGCTGGCTACTGGAAGTTGCCGGAACAAACCGCGCAGGACTTTACGCCGGATGGCTTCTTCAATACCGGTGATCAGGCGCTTATTGACGAGGATGGCTATGTCTCGATCGTTGGGCGCTCCAGGGATATGGTGATCAGTGGTGGTTTGAATGTCTATCCAAAGGAAATAGAGCTGCTGATAGATGAATTGCCTGGGGTAAAGGAGTCGGCGGTCATCGGCTTGCCCGATGCAGATTTTGGCGAGGTGGTTGTAGCGGTTGTGGTGTTGGTGGAGGGTGTCACGCTGTCCGCAGAGCGGATCCGGGATGCGATCAGGGACAGGGTCGCGAATTTCAAAGTACCTAAAAAGGTGCTATTTGTCGACGAATTGCCCAGGAATGCCATGGGTAAGGTCCAAAAGGACGTTCTGCGCAAGCGTTACTGGTGAATTCTGGCCAACACGGTGCTCGCCCCATATTTGGAAGGCGATGTAAGTTAATAATTTTATTGGGATATGCGGTTGACAAGGGAGTGGCCCATCAGGACAATATGCCGCCTTTCGGAGGGGTTCCCGAGTGGCCAAAGGGATCAGACTGTAAATCTGACGCGCGAGCTTCGGTGGTTCGAATCCACCCCCCTCCACCATGACTGAACGAAGCTCGAGTGGTGCGAGGGCAAAATAAGTAGCGGGTATAGTTCAGTGGTAGAACGTCAGCCTTCCAAGCTGAATATGCGGGTTCGATTCCCGCTACCCGCTCCATAGTTGGGAGGAAGGATGCGCTCATATAGCTCAGTCGGTAGAGCACTTCCTTGGTAAGGAAGAGGTCACCGGTTCGAATCCGGTTATGAGCTCCATTATTGGCGCAACTGTTTGTAATTGTTAGATATATTTTAATTGAAGTGGTTCGGCCGAAAGGCTATGTCCGGTGTTTATAGGAGACTGTCGTTATGTCAAAGGAAGCATTTGCGCGTACCAAACCCCACGTTAACGTCGGCACGATTGGTCATGTTGACCATGGCAAGACGACGCTGACGGCGGCCCTGACCAAGGTGTGTGCTGAGACGTGGGGCGGGCAAGTGGTAGCCTTCGACGGCATTGACAATGCGCCGGAAGAGAAAGCGCGGGGGATCACCATTTCGACGTCTCACGTGGAATACAATTCTGCGAACCGTCACTACGCCCACGTGGATTGCCCTGGCCACGCGGACTATGTGAAGAACATGATCACCGGAGCGGCCCAGATGGACGGCGCGATACTGGTGTGTGGTGCGACGGACGGCCCGATGCCGCAGACCCGCGAGCACATTCTGCTGTCCCGTCAGGTGGGTGTTCCCTACATTGTGGTGTTCCTGAACAAGGCTGACCTGCTGGCAGACGACTGCGGCGGTGCCGACTCTGAGGAATACGCAGAGATGAAGGAACTGGTCGAGATGGAGCTGCGCGAGCTGCTGGACAAGTATGAGTTCCCCGGGGACGACACGCCGATCATCTGTGGTTCGGCGCTGATGGCGCTGAACGGTGAGGACGAGAACGGTCTGGGTACGTCGGCGGTCAAGGCGCTGGTTGAGGCGCTGGACACGTTCATTCCTGACCCGGTGCGTGCGATTGACCAGCCGTTCCTGATGCCGGTGGAGGACGTATTCTCTATTTCAGGCCGTGGTACGGTGGTGACGGGTCGGGTAGAGCGTGGTGTGATCAAGATTGGCGAGGAGATCGAGATTATCGGTATCCGCGACACCCAGAAGACGACCTGTACGGGTGTTGAGATGTTCCGCAAGCTGCTGGACGAGGGCCGTGCGGGGGAGAACGTGGGTGTGCTGCTGCGCGGTACCAAGCGTGAGGATGTTGAGCGTGGTCAGGTTCTGGCCAAGCCGGGCTCGGTGAACCCGCACACGAAGTTTGAGGCTGAGGTGTACGTGCTGTCCAAGGAAGAGGGAGGTCGTCATACGCCGTTCTTCAAGGGTTACCGTCCGCAGTTTTACTTCCGTACGACGGACGTGACGGGGGCGTGCGAGTTGCCTGAGGGTGTTGAGATGGTGATGCCTGGGGATAATGTGCAGATGGTGGCGACCTTGATTGCGCCGATTGCGATGGAGGAAGGGCTGCGCTTTGCGATTCGCGAGGGTGGCCGTACGGTTGGCGCCGGCGTGGTAGCCAAGATTATTGAGTAAAACGACTGCATCGCAGTCGGGGGACAGATTTTAAAATCTGTCCCCATTTAGACCAAGCCGAACCGCTTGAATGGGCAGTTCGGCTTCGTCGTCTAAGTGAGAGGTTTAGGCCAGTAGCTCAATTGGCAGAGCAGCGGTCTCCAAAACCGCAGGTTGGGGGTTCGATTCCCTCCTGGCCTGCCAGTTATTTATTGGCGGGGACCGCGTCCGGGTTGGACGCAGTCTAATGTAACAAGGTTGATTTGATGAGTGTGGAAACAACTGCGAGCAAGTACGACGCGGCCAAGTGGACTGTCGTAATCGCTCTGGTGGCAGTGGCGGTGGTGGGCAATAGCTACTATGCCGAGCAGTCACTGCTGTACCGTGTGTTGGGCATCCTTGTAATAGCAGGGGTTGCCGGTGTGGTCGCTTTACAGACCGCCAAAGGTGCGGCTTTCTGGGCGCTGGTGAAAGGCTCCAGAACCGAAATACGCAAGGTTGTCTGGCCTACGCGGCAGGAGACCGTACAGACCACCATGATTGTGGTGGGCTTTGTGTTACTGGTGGCGTTGCTGCTGTGGGGGTTGGACTCATTCCTCGGTTGGGTGGTGTCGCGTGCAATTGCTTAACAAACGAGATAAGGGTTAGCCGATGGCAATGCGTTGGTACGTCATTCATGCCTATTCAGGGTACGAAAAGAAGGTTGCCGCCGCCCTGAAGGAGCGTATTGAACTGCATAAAATGCAGGATCGCTTCGGAGAGGTCCTGGTGCCGACCGAAGAAGTCGTGGAAATGCGTGGTGGCCAGAAGCGTCGTAGTGAGCGCAAGTTCTTTCCCGGCTATGTGCTGGTCCAGATGGAACTGGGCGACGATACCTGGCATCTGGTAAAGGAGACCCCGCGAGTACTGGGATTCATTGGTGGCAAGGCAGACGCACCCGCACCCATTACCGAGAAAGAAGCAGCGGCAATACTGCAGCGAGTCGAAGACGGCGTTGAAGCGCCCCGACCCAAGACAATGTTCGAGCCCGGCGAGATGGTGCGGGTAGTCAGTGGACCCTTCAACGATTTCAATGGCGTTGTCGAAGATGTGAATTATGAAAAGAGCCGCCTCAACGTGGCGGTGCTGATATTTGGACGATCCACTCCGGTGGAACTTGAATTCAGTCAGGTCGAAAAAGCCTGATGCGAAGACGGGGTCAGAGCCCTTTTTCACGAGTCAGTGAAAAAGGGCTCTGACCCCATAAACGAAACGGCAGCATTGCTGCTTTTATGGGGAGCCCTAGTAGGCCAGTGTGGCCTAAACGGCGATTGTACCCGGGAGAATAGAGATGGCTAAGAAAGTCCAGGCTTATATAAAGCTGCAGGTAAAAGCCGGTCAGGCAAATCCCAGTCCGCCGGTGGGTCCGGCGCTGGGTCAGCACGGCGTCAATATCATGGAGTTCTGCAAGGCGTTCAATGCCGAGACTCAGGGTATGGAGCCCGGTCTGCCGATTCCAGTGATAATCACGGTCTACGGTGACCGTTCATTCACGTTCATCAAGAAAACGCCACCAGCGTCTGTGCTGCTGATGAAGGTTGCCAAGATCAAAAAGGGTTCCAGTACACCCAACACCAATAAAGTCGGCAAGGTAAATCGGGCCCAACTGGAAGAGGTCGCCACCCAGAAGTGGCCGGACCTGACTGCCGCTGACATGGACGCCGCCGTGCGCACTATTGCTGGCAGCGCCCGTTCCGCCGGTATCGAAGTCGAAGGGGTAAACTAAGATGGCTAAGCTGTCCAAGCGCGTACGCGCATTCAAGGAAAAAGTTGATCCCCAGAAGGCTTACCCGCTGGATGTAGCGGTTAACCTGCTGAAGGAATTTGCCACCGTGAAGTTCAACGAAACGGTTGAAGTTGCGGTGAATCTGGGCATAGATGCCCGTAAATCCGATCAGGCGGTGCGCGGTGCAACTACACTGCCTTTCGGTACCGGTTCTGTGGTTCGCGTGGCTGTTTTCACGCAGGGTGAGGCTGCCGAGAAAGCCAAAGCTGCCGGCGCTGATCTGGTAGGCATGGAAGACCTGGCGGAGCAGATCAAGGGCGGCATGCTGGATTTCGACGTTGTCATTGCT
Source organism: uncultured Gammaproteobacteria bacterium (assembly GCA_963844975.1). Lineage (GTDB taxonomy): Bacteria > Pseudomonadota > Gammaproteobacteria > Pseudomonadales > Halieaceae > Marimicrobium. The sequence continues at coordinate 95,735 of CAWJQO010000027.1, forward strand.
TCTCCGGACGCCATGCGTGTGGTAGGCCAGCTTGGCCAGGTACTGGGTCCACGTGGCCTGATGCCAAATCCCAAGACAGGCACTGTGACTCCCGATGTGGTAACCGCGGTGAATAATGCCAAAGCGGGTCAGGTGCGCTACCGCACGGACAAGAACGGCATCATTCACGGCGGTATCGGCAAGATCAATTTCGAACTGGATGCCATCAGGGGCAATCTGGAGGCATTACTTGCTGACCTGAGGAAGGCCAAGCCGGCTTCGGCAAAAGGTGTCTATCTCAAGAAAATCAGCCTGAGCACCACGATGGGTCCGGGCATTACAATCGACCAGGGGTCGGTAGAAAATTGATCGAATCGTCCCTGCAAGGGGCGGTTCCTCAAAGCCCGCCAGGGAAGGCGGGTGTTGTAGACCGGAGACGATACCTACTGGTTCGATCCGGTCCACTTTGAGGTCTTTTGGACAAGGCGCCGGGCGGTTAGCCCATTTAGCTGAGAACTAAAGGCCATCAAAGACCGTAGGTGCCAAAGCCGTTGCGGTTTATCGGTTGCGGTTTAATCGCGGCAAGTCCCTCGGGATGCGCCAAAGCCTACGCAGATGGTGAACATGTTCACCACGCACAAGCAGTGTTGGCATAGATTTGTCGGCATTTAACTGTGCTGGCCATAAACGAAAAAAATCGTTTTGGGACTGCACAAACTTAGCAATCCAGGAGTAACTCCAGTGGCAATAGGACTCGAAGACAAGAAAGCGATCGTAGCTGAAGTTAACGAGACTGCCACCAGTGCACTGTCCCTGGTTATCGCCGACTCGCGCGGCGTGACTGTGGACGGGATGACAGCTTTGCGCAAAACGGCGCGTGAAAACCAGGTAACCCTCCGTGTAGTGCGGAACACCCTGGCCAGGCGCGCCCTGGAAGGAACCGAATTCGAGTGCATTAACGACTCGCTAGTCGGTCCCTCCCTGTTCGGATTTTCAATGCAGGATCCGGGTGCGGCAGCTCGAATATTCAAAGATTTCGCGAAACAAAACGAAAAATTTGAAGTAAAAGCACTGGCGGTAAGCGGCCAGATGCTGGGTGCAGATCAGTTGGATGTTCTGGCTAAGTTGCCTACGCGTGATCAGGCACTCTCAATGTTGATGAGTGTTATGAAGGCGCCGGTGACCAAGCTGGTTCAGACAATGAACGAAGTACCTGGAAAACTGGTTCGCACACTCGCAGCAGTACGCGATCAGAAAGAGGCAGCGGCGTAAGCCTCTGTTGTGGATATCTAATCAGCTAAATAGGAGATATGAGTCATGGCTCTGTCTAAAGACGATATATTGAATGCAATTGCCGAAATGAGCGTAATGGACATCGTGTCGCTCATCGAAGCAATGGAACAGAAGTTTGGTGTGACTGCTGCAGTAGCGGTTGCTGCTGCGCCCGTTGCTGCTGGTGGGGACGCTGGCGGTGCTGCTGAAGAGCAGACTGAATTCAACGTAATCCTCACTGCATCCGGCGACAAGAAAGTGAACGTGATCAAGGTTGTTCGTGCAGTGACGGGATTGGGTTTGAAAGAAGCCAAAGGGTTGGTCGATGGCGCTCCTTCGCACGTCAAGGAAGGTGTTTCCAAGGCGGAAGCCGAGGATATCAAGAAGCAGCTTGAAGAAGCTGGCGGCACCGTCGAGCTCAAGTAAGTTTGGCTTTGATCTGGCTTCGGTCGGATAAGGACAAGGCTGGTGGGCGCTGTGCTCGCCGGCCTTTTCCCGCTTTAAGAAATGAAAGTTTTCGGGGTTGGTGCGCATAGCGCGACCGCCTTATTTTAGCCCTGAAAGGGGCTAGTTGGTTGCCTGAGGGCAATTAAAAGCTAATCACGCTGGGGAGTACTGATGGCATACTCGTACACTGAGAAAAAACGTATTCGCAAGGATTTCGGCGTATTGCCGAATGTTATGGATGTTCCGTATCTGCTTGCGATCCAAATGGATTCTTACGGTAAATTTACCCAACAGGGTGTTGCTCTTGAAGAGCGCGGCGATTATGGCCTGCATGCTGCCTTCAAGTCGGTGTTTCCTATAGTGAGTTACAGTGGGAACGCTGCGCTGGAATATGTGGATTACAAGTTGGGTAAGCCGATATTTGATGTTAACGAGTGCCAGTTGCGCGGTGTGACATACTCCTGTTCCCTGCGCGTAAAGGTTCGCTTGATCATTTACGATAAGGAGTCCTCCAACAAGACCATCAAGGATATCAAGGAGCAGGAAGTTTACATGGGGGAAATTCCCCTGATGACCGACAATGGTACCTTCGTTATCAACGGTACCGAGCGCGTAATCGTATCCCAGTTGCACCGATCCCCGGGTGTATTCTTTGATCATGACAAGGGCAAGACGCACTCGTCTGGCAAGCTCCTGTATTCGGCCCGAGTGATTCCCTATCGTGGTTCCTGGCTCGACTTCGAGTTCGATCCCAAGGATTTGGTTTTCGTGCGTATTGACCGTCGTCGCAAACTTCCAGCGACTATATTACTGCGCGCTCTCGGTTATGAGGCCGAGGAAATTCTCGAGATGTTCTACGATGTGAATACTTTTCATGTCGCTAAAAATGGCAACTATTCGATGACGCTGATTCCAGAGCGTCTGCGCGGTGATGTGGCGGCATTCGATATCAAGGCAGGCAAAAAAGTGGTCGTGGAGCAAGGGCGCCGGATTACTGCGCGCCACATTCGCGAGCTGGAGGAAGCAAAAATCACTGCTCTGGAAATTCCCCCCGACTATCTGTTTGGCCGGTCTTTGGCCACGAATATCGTCGACACGAAGACTGGAGAGGTTATCGTCGAGTGCAACACTGAACTTACCGCGGAAATACTGGATAAGTTGACAGAGGCGGGCGTCACCAAAATTGCGACCCTGTACACCAATGAGTTGGATTGCGGATCCTTTATCTCTGACACGCTGCGCCAGGACTCTACCCGGAATGAGTTGGAAGCACTGGTCGAAATTTATCGCATGATGCGCCCGGGAGAGCCGCCCACCAAGGAGTCTGCAGAGAATCTGTTTCAGAATCTGTTTTTCTCTGCCGATCGTTACGACCTGTCTGCTGTCGGTCGCATGAAGTTCAACCGTCGCCTGGGTCGAGAGGAAGTGATAGGAAGCGGTGTGCTCGACAGGGAAGATATTGTGGATGTTCTGCGCACTCTGGTGGGAATCCGCAACGGTAAAGGGATGGTAGATGATATCGATCATCTCGGTAACCGCCGTGTTCGCAGTGTGGGTGAAATGGCGGAGAACCAGTTCCGTGTGGGTCTGGTGCGGGTTGAGCGGGCGGTAAAAGAGCGTCTGTCGATGGCCGAGAGCGAAGGCCTGATGCCGCAGGATCTGATCAACGCCAAGCCTGTCTCGGCGGCGGTCAAGGAGTTTTTTGGCTCCAGCCAGTTGTCTCAGTTTATGGACCAGAATAATCCCTTGTCGGAAGTTACGCACAAGCGCCGTGTCTCCGCCCTCGGGCCGGGCGGCCTGACCCGGGAGCGTGCCGGATTTGAGGTGCGTGACGTACACCCGACGCACTACGGTCGCGTCTGCCCGATTGAGACACCAGAAGGGCCTAATATCGGCCTTATCAATTCTTTGGCGACCTATGCGCGTACCAACGATTATGGTTTTCTCGAAAGCCCTTATCGCAAGGTGGTCAAAGGCAAGGTCACTGACGACATTGAGTTTTTGTCTGCCATCAACGAGGCGGAACATGTTATCGCCCAGGCGTCGGCCACTCTGGACAAGAACATGAGGTTTGTGGATGAACTGATCGCAGTTCGCCACATGAATGAGTTCACGGTGATGCCGCCGGAACGCGTGGATTATATGGATGTGTCACCCAAACAGGTGGTCTCCGTGGCAGCGGCGCTGATTCCATTTCTGGAGCACGACGACGCCAACCGCGCATTGATGGGTTCCAACATGCAGCGTCAGGCTGTTCCGACCCTGGTGGCTGAGAAGCCCCTCGTCGGGACGGGTATGGAGCGCTATGTTGCGGCGGACTCCGGTGTGTGCGTGGTGGCAGAACGAGGCGGAGTCGTGGACTCCGCAGATGCCAGTCGCATCGTGGTTCGTGTGAATGATAAAGATGTCGGAGTAGATGAGGCGCCGGTAGATATTTACAACCTGACCAAGTACACGCGGTCCAACCAGAATACCTGTATCAATCAGCGTCCCATCGTGCGTGCGGGTGATGTGATTGCGCGTGGAGATATTCTCGCCGACGGTCCCTCCATTGACATGGGAGAGCTCGCACTGGGTCAGAATATGCGCATCGCATTCATGCCCTGGAATGGCTATAACTTCGAGGACTCAATACTGGTCTCTGAGAAGGTGGTGAAGGAAGATCGCTTCACCACTATTCACATCCAGGAGCTCACCTGTATTGCGCGGGATACCAAGTTGGGTTCAGAGGAAATTTCCGGTGATATACCCAACGTGGGCGAAAGTGCTCTGGCCAAGCTGGACGAGTCCGGCATTGTCTATATCGGTGCTGAAGTGGAAGCGGGCGATATTCTGGTGGGCAAAGTTACTCCCAAGGGTGAAACTCAGCTCACTCCAGAGGAGAAGCTGCTGCGCGCTATCTTTGGTGAAAAAGCTTCCGATGTGAAAGATACTTCGCTGCGTGTTCCTACCAGTACCAAGGGCACGGTTATAGACGTGCAGGTATTTACTCGAGATGGGCTGGAGAAAGACGCTCGTGCATTACAGATCGAGAAGCACCAATTGGACCAATATCGCAAGGATCTGAAAGAAGAGTACCGTATATTTGAGGAAGCTACATTCTCTCACCTGGCGAGTATGTTGAAGGGTAAGAGCACCGTTAGTGGTGGTGGCTTGAGCAAGGGTACTGACGCTGACCGCAGCGGTACTGGCAGGTTTGGATCGGGAACAGTGGTTCAAGCTGAAGATGTCAGACGCCAAGCTGAACGATGCTCTGGCGTCGGCGCAGCGACAGCTGGATGAGCAAAATAAGCTCTTGGAAGACCGTTTCGAGGACAAGAAGGGCAAGCTGCAAAGCGGCGATGACCTGGCTCCTGGTGTACTGAAAATCGTGAAGGTTTATCTGGCAATTAAACGCCGCATCCAGCCAGGTGACAAAATGGCCGGGCGCCACGGTAACAAGGGTGTGATTTCGGTGATCATGCCAGTTGAGGATATGCCTTACGATGAGAACGGCGAGCCCGTGGATATTGTTCTGAATCCATTGGGTGTGCCTTCGCGGATGAACGTGGGCCAGATTCTTGAAACGCATCTTGGTATGGCTGCCAAGGGTCTGGGTGACAAGATCAACGCCATGATCAAAGAGCAGAAAAAGGTAGCCGAGGTACGAAAGTTTCTTGAGGAGATCTACAACAATGGTGACGGTCGTACTGAGGATATCAAATCTTTCAGTGATGCCGAGGTCATGGAGTTGGCGGCAAATCTTGCCGGCGGGGTTCCCATGGCCACACCGGTATTCGATGGTGCCGCAGAAGATTCTATCAAGAGCTTGCTGAAGCTTGCCGATATGCCCGAAAGTGGCCAGTTCACCTTGTATGACGGACGCAGTGGCGAGGCTTTCGATCGACCGGTGACAGTCGGTTACATGTATATGTTGAAGCTGAATCACCTGGTGGACGACAAAATGCATGCCCGATCAACCGGTTCTTACAGCCTGGTTACCCAGCAGCCGCTGGGTGGCAAGGCGCAGTTCGGTGGTCAGCGTTTTGGTGAGATGGAGGTTTGGGCTCTGGAAGCGTATGGCGCGGCTTATACCTTGCAGGAGATGCTCACGGTCAAGTCTGACGACGTGGCTGGCCGGACCAAAATGTACAAGAACATTGTCGATGGTGATCATCGCATGGAGCCGGGCATGCCCGAGTCCTTTAATGTGTTGGTTAAGGAAATACGCTCGCTGGCTATCGATATCGATCTCGAGAGCGACTAATAAACGTAAACATTGGACTTGGTGGCAGGTGCGCTGGATATTCCACGCACTGCCTGGTAGTAAAAACCTCGCGGAGGATATGCCTTGAAAGACTTACTTAATCTGTTGAAGTCCCAGGGACACAATGACGAGTTCGACTCTATTCGGATTGGTCTGGCATCACCGGAGCTGATTCGCTCCTGGTCATTTGGTGAAGTGAAGAAGCCCGAAACTATCAATTACCGCACCTTCAAACCGGAGCGGGATGGCCTGTTCTGTGCCAAGATCTTTGGTCCGGTGAAGGACTATGAGTGCTTGTGTGGCAAGTACAAGCGGCTCAAGCACCGCGGTGTCATTTGTGAAAAATGTGGCGTGGAAGTCGCACTGGCCAAGGTGCGTCGTGAGCGCATGGGGCATATCGAGCTGGCGAGTCCGGTTGCGCATATCTGGTTCCTCAAATCGTTGCCGTCCCGTATCGGTCTGTTGCTGGATATGACCTTGCGAGATATCGAGCGAGTACTCTACTTCGAATCCTATGTGGTCACCGATCCGGGTATGACGACCCTCGAACCAAGAGAGTTGCTGTCTGATGAGAAGTACTACGAGGCCATGGAGGAATTTGGCGATGAGTTTTCCGCCAAGATGGGTGCCGAGGCTATTCAGGACCTGATGATGCAGCTGGATCTGCAGCATGAAATCGCTACCCTGCGCGAAGAGATCCCCGTTACCAACTCTGAGACTAAAATCAAGAAGCTCTCCAAGCGACTCAAGTTGATGGAGGCCTTTGCCAGTTCCGGCAACAAGCCTCAGTGGATGGTGTTGAACGTGCTTCCCGTGCTGCCGCCGGATTTGCGTCCGCTGGTACCGTTGGATGGTGGTCGTTTTGCCACTTCAGATCTGAATGACCTTTATCGTCGTGTAATAAACCGCAACAATCGCCTGAAGCGTCTGCTGGATCTGAATGCCCCGGACATTATCGTGCGCAACGAAAAGCGGATGCTACAGGAGTCTGTGGACGCACTTCTGGACAACGGTCGTCGCGGTCGTGCGATTACCGGATCGAACAAGCGCCCACTGAAGTCACTGGCCGATATGATCAAGGGTAAGCAAGGTCGTTTCCGCCAGAACCTGTTGGGCAAGCGAGTTGATTATTCCGGTCGTTCCGTAATTGTGGTGGGTCCGACTCTTAGGCTGCATCAATGCGGTCTGCCAAAAAAGATGGCACTGGAGCTGTTCAAGCCTTTTATTTTTGGCAAGTTGGAAGCGCGCGGACTGGCCACGACCATTAAAGCTGCCAAGAAGATGGTGGAGCGGGAGCCGCCGGAAGTGTGGGATATCCTGGCTGAAGTCATTCGGGAGCATCCGGTTCTATTGAACCGGGCTCCCACGCTGCACCGCCTGGGTATACAGGCGTTTGAGCCAGTACTGATTGAAGGTAAGGCGATTCAGCTGCATCCGTTGGTGTGTGCCGCCTACAACGCAGACTTTGACGGTGACCAGATGGCCGTGCATGTGCCGCTGACCATCGAAGCGCAGCTTGAGGCGCGTGCTCTCATGATGTCTACCAACAATATTCTGTCTCCGGCTAGCGGCGAGCCTATTATCGTGCCTTCACAGGACGTGGTTCTGGGTCTTTATTACATGACCCGTGAGCGTGTTAATGCCAAGGGAGAGGGTATGCGGTTTGCCAATGTCTCGGAGGTGCATCGCGCTTTCGTGGGCGGGCATGTACACCTGCAGGCCACGGGTCAAGGTGCGAATCCATGAAATGGAGAAGACCGATGAAGGCGAAACTATTGAAAGAGACTTTCGTCGCCGATACGACGGTAGGTCGTGCCCTGTTGTGGGAAATTGTGCCCGCTGGAATAGCCTTTGCCATGGTCAACCAGAATATGGCCAAGAAGGCGATTTCCAGAATTATCAACCAGTGTTACCGCATGGTGGGTTTGAAGGCCACCGTGATCTTTGCCGACCGGTTGATGTACACGGGTTACGAATATTCAACCCGCTCCGGTGCATCCATTGGTGTTAATGACTTTGTCATTCCGAAGGAGAAGGCGCGCCTGATCGAGCGTGCCGATGCCGAGGTGAAGGAAATCGAGAACCAGTATGCTGCTGGCCTCGTAACCCAGGGCGAGAAGTACAACAAGGTGATCGATATCTGGTCCCGCGCCAATGATCTGGTATCCAAGTCAATGATGGAAGGCCTGTCCACGGAGCCTGTGATAAATCGTGATGGAAAGGAGGAGCAGCAGGCCTCTTTCAACTCGGTCTACATTTATGCGGATTCAGGAGCTCGGGGATCGCCTGCACAGATTCGTCAGCTGGCCGGTATGCGCGGCCTGATGGCGAAGCCGGATGGCTCTATTATTGAGACGCCGATTACCGCGAACTTCCGTGAAGGTCTGAACGTACTGCAGTATTTCATCTCCACGCACGGTGCACGTAAAGGTTTGGCGGACACAGCACTTAAGACAGCAAACTCCGGATACCTGACGCGCCGTCTGGTGGATGTCGCCCAGGATCTGGTGGTGACAGAAGAAGACTGCGGTACCGATTACGGGCTATTGATGACGCCGGTTATTGACGGTGGTGACATTATCGAATCACTGGGTGATCGTGTACTGGGGCGCCTCGTCGTAAAAGACGTGATCAGGCCTGGCACTGAGGATGAGATCGCCATTACTGCGGGTACCATGCTGGACGAGTTGTGGATCAAGCGACTTGAAGAGATGGGTATCGACGAAATCGAGGTTCGTTCGCCGATTACCTGCGAAACCCGCCACGGTATTTGCTCGGCTTGTTATGGTCGGGATTTGGCTCGCGGACACAGGATCAACATGGGCGAGGCGGTTGGTGTCGTGGCCGCCCAGTCTATTGGTGAGCCCGGAACTCAGTTGACCATGCGTACCTTCCACATTGGTGGCGCAGCTTCCAGAGCGACTGCTCAGGACAACATCGAGGTGATGAACGATGGTGTTGTGCGTTTGCACAATCTGAAAACAGTGCAGCGAGTCGATGGCGACCTGGTTGCCGTCAGCCGTTCGGGCGAGTTGTCGGTACTGGATGTTCGCGGTCGTGAGCGTGAGAGATACAAACTGCCTTACGGCGCGATCCTGAAGGTCAAGGATAATCAGGAAGTAAACAAGGGTTCTGTCGTTGCCAGCTGGGATCCCCACACCCACCCGATCATTACCGAGGTGGCTGGAACAGTGAAGTTCAGCGGCATGGAAGAGGGCATTACCATTAAGCGCCAGACAGACGAGCTGACCGGTTTATCCAGCATTTCTGTGATGGACGCTGGAGAGCGTCCCGCTGCGGGTAAGGACATTCGTCCTGCCATCAGCCTGGTGGATGGCAAAGGCAAGGAACTGTGTCTGGCGAATACCAATGTGCCGGCTCACTACTTCCTGCCGCCGCACGCTCAGGTGAGCCTTGAGAACGGCGCCAAGATCAACACTGGCGACATCATTGCCCGTATCCCGCAGGAAGGGTCGCAAAACACGCGATATTACCGGTGGTCTGCCGCGGGTTGCCGACCTGTTTGAAGCGCGCAAACCGAAAGAGCCCGCGATCCTGGCGGAGATTTCCGGCACTGTTAGCTTTGGTAAGGAAACCAAGGGCAAGCGTCGTCTGATCATAACTCCGACTGACAATGTCACGATGCCTGATGGCTCGGACCACTACGAGGCCCTGATCCCCAAATGGCGTCACATGTCCGTCTTTGAGGGCGAAAATGTCGAAAAGGGTGAGGTCGTTTCAGAAGGTTCTCCCAGCCCCCACGATATTCTGCGCCTGAAAGGAATCAAGGAACTGGCCAAATACATCGTCAATGAAATCCAGGAAGTCTATCGTTTGCAGGGTGTGAAGATTAACGATAAGCATATCGAAGTTATCGTTCGTCAGATGCTGCGTAAGGTGATTGTGACGTCCTCCGGTGATTCCAGCCTGATCAAGGGAGAGCAGGTCGAATTTACGACTCTGCTGGAGGAGAATGAGCGTCTGCTGGCAGAAAATCTGGTACCGGCCACGGGCGAGAGAGAACTGCTGGGTATTACCAAGGCTTCCCTGGCGACAGAAAGCTTTATATCCGCAGCCTCTTTCCAGGAGACTACCCGTGTTCTGACGGAAGCGGCAGTGACTGGGAAGCGCGATTACCTGCGTGGCCTGAAGGAGAACGTGGTTGTCGGCCGTCTGATCCCGGCTGGTACTGGTTTGGCTTACCATGCGGAGCGCAAGCGCAAGCGAGCGCGCGACAATCAGAGTGAGGTCACTGTGTCAGCGCAGGAAATTGAAGCGGCGTTGACTGAGGCCCTACAGGCGGATAACTAACCGTTCAGAAGTGCCCAATGTGCGGGGGCGGCGGGTTAATATCCTCCACCCCTTTTTTTGATCCGCTGGAGCACGCAACCCGGTTTCGCAGGTTGACTCCAACCTGTGGCGTCTATAGAATGCCGCCTCTTCTTTCCGGGGGTGGTTTTGCATGGTTCCGTTGTTTTAACCATTGCATTGTTCCTGGCTTGGGATTGGAAGTTGACCAGATTAAGGTCATGAGAAGTAACTATATTTGGAGTTGTAAATAGATGGCAACGATCAATCAATTGGTTCGTAAGCCTCGGAAACGTAAAGTAGAAAAGAGTGGTGTGCCTGCCCTACAGAGCTGCCCGCAGCGCCGTGGCGTGTGCACACGCGTTTATACTACTACCCCGAAAAAGCCGAATTCTGCATTGCGTAAGGTCTGCCGTGTGCGTTTGACCAATGGTTATGAGGTTTCCTCGTACATCGGTGGTGAAGGGCACAATCTGCAGGAACACAGTGTAGTGCTGATTCGTGGTGGTCGTGTAAAGGACTTGCCCGGTGTGCGTTATCACACAGTACGTGGCAGTCTGGATACTTCTGGGGTGGCGGACCGTCGCAACGGTCGCTCCAAGTATGGTGCGAAGCGTCCCAAGTAAGCGAGTTCTACTGGCGTAACCACGCTAACGATGTTGTAAGTAAGGCCGAACCTCTGCCTCCCCCGCATTTGTGGCAGGTTGGTGTTCGGGTCACCTGAAGAGAGATAAGGGTATATATCATGCCGAGAAGACGAATAGTCGCCAAGCGCGAAGTACTGCCAGATCCTAAATTTGGCAACGTGACATTGGCAAAGTTTATGAACCACGTGATGGTGAGTGGTAAGAAATCAGTAGCAGAGACCATCGTATATGGTGCTCTCGATATCGTTCGAGAGCGCCTGAACAAGGATCCCCTCGAAGCATTCGACGAAGCACTGGAAAACATCGCACCTATGGTGGAGGTAAAGGCCCGCCGCGTGGGTGGTGCTACCTATCAGGTGCCGGTCGAAGTTCGTCCCTCCCGTCGGGTGGCGCTGTCTATGCGCTGGTTGGTGGAGTACGCCCGTAATCGTGGTGAGAAGTCCATGCGCCAGCGCCTGGCCGGTGAAATTATCGATGCCTCACAGGGCAAAGGTAATGCTGTTAAGAAACGTGAAGATGTGCACCGTATGGCAGAGGCCAATAAGGCATTCTCGCACTATCGTTTCTAATTTTCGCCCGACAACATTTTATTGGGGATTAAATCGTGGCACGCAAAACTCCTATCAGCCGGTACCGCAATATTGGCATCTGTGCGCATGTGGACGCGGGTAAAACCACAACCACCGAACGTGTGCTGTTTTATACCGGCCGTTCGCACAAAATTGGTGAGGTGCACGATGGCGCCGCTACCATGGATTGGATGGAGCAGGAGCAGGAGCGTGGTATTACCATTACCTCAGCGGCAACCACCTGCTTCTGGAAGGGTATGGAAGCCCAGTTCGAGGATCATCGGATCAATATCATAGACACGCCCGGACACGTGGATTTCACCATTGAAGTGGAGCGCTCGCTGCGTGTTCTGGATGGTGCGGTTGTAGTGTTGTGCGGTTCATCCGGCGTACAGCCCCAAACTGAGACAGTCTGGCGTCAGGCGAACAGATATGAAGTGCCGCGAATTGTGTTCGTCAACAAAATGGATCGCGCGGGCGCCGATTTTCTGAAGGTTGTGAAGCAGCTGAGGGAGCGTCTCGGTGCCAACGCGGTTCCCCTGCAAATGACTATTGGTGCCGAGGAAGACTTTAAAGGCGTCGTCGACCTGGTGAAAAACAAGGCTATCCTGTGGAACGAGGCCGATCAGGGCATGACCTTTGTGTACGCAGATGTGCCTGCGGATATGCTTGACGAAGTCGCCGAAATGCGCGAGTTCCTGATGGAAGCGGCCGCCGAGGCCAACGATGAGTTCATGGAGAAGTATCTCGAAGAAGGTGAGCTCACCGAGGAAGAGATTAAGAAAGGGATTCGTGCGCGTACCATAGCCAACGAGATCATCCCTGTTTTAGGTGGTTCTGCATTCAAGAATAAAGGCGTTCAGGCAATGCTGGATGCGGTAATTGAGTACATGCCGGCGCCCACTGAAGTTAAGGCAATCGAAGGTACCCTGCTGGACAAAGAGGGCACAGTTGAAGTTCGTGAGGCAGATGACGATGCTCCCTTCTCGGCGCTGGCATTCAAGATCGCCACCGACCCTTTCGTAGGTACACTGACGTTCTTTCGCGTTTACTCTGGCACATTGCAAAGCGGCACCGGCGTCTATAACTCGGTAAAGGAGAAAAAGGAACGGATTGGGCGTATGGTGCAAATGCACGCCAACAGCCGTGAGGAAATCAAGGAAGTACTGGCGGGTGATATTGCCGCTGCGATTGGCCTCAAGGATGTGACCACCGGCGATACGCTGTGCGATATGGATAGACCTATCATCCTGGAGCGTATGGTATTCCCCGAGCCGGTGATTTCAGTGGCGGTCGAGCCGAAATCCAAGGCCGATCAGGAAAAAATGGGTGTTGCACTGGGTAAGCTTGCTCAGGAAGATCCTTCTTTTCGCGTCAGGACCGATGAGGAATCTGGCCAGACCATTATCTCCGGAATGGGAGAATTGCACCTGGATGTTCTGGTCGACAGGATGCGCCGCGAGTTTCATGTCGAAGCGAATATCGGTAAGCCCCAGGTCGCTTATCGTGAAGCGATTCGCAATACCTCCGAGATCGAAGGTAAATTCGTTCGTCAGTCCGGTGGTCGCGGTCAGTACGGTCACGTCTGGATCAGGTTTGAGCCAGGCGAAGATGGCAACGCAGAAGGACTGGAGTTTGTTAACGAAGTTGTCGGTGGTACGGTTCCCCGTGAATACGTCCCGGCGGTCCAGAAAGGTATTGAAGAGCAGATGAAGAACGGCGTTCTTGCTGGCTATCCTTTGCTGGGTTTGAAGGCAAGCCTGTTCGATGGTTCCTTCCACGATGTGGATTCCAATGAAATGGCGTTCAAGATAGCTGGCTCCATGGCCACCAAGAAGTTGGCGCAGCTGGGCGGTGCCGTATTGCTGGAGCCTATTATGGCCGTTGAGGTGGTTACGCCAGAGGAGAACATGGGTGACGTGGTCGGCGACCTCAACCGTCGCCGCGGCCTGATCGGCGGCATGGACGAGAACGCCATGGGTAAAGTGATTACTGCGGAGGTGCCCCTGGCTGAGATGTTCGGTTACGCAACCGATCTGCGTTCTGCAACCCAGGGTCGTGCTACCTATACTATGGAATTTGCCAGGTACGCAGAAGCCCCGAACAACATTGCGCAGGAAATTATTTCCAAAAGCCAAACAAATTAATATTTAGTCCATTTCACAGAGGTGATTAAAAGTGTCAAAGGAAGCATTTGCGCGTACCAAACCCCACGTTAACGTCGGCACGATTGGTCATGTTGACCATGGCAAGACGACGCTGACGGCGGCCCTGACCAAGGTGTGTGCTGAGACGTGGGGCGGGCAAGTGGTCGCCTTCGACGGTATCGACAATGCGCCGGAAGAGAAAGCGCGGGGTATCACCATTTCGACGTCTCACGTGGAATACAATTCTGCGAACCGTCACTACGCCCACGTGGATTGCCCTGGCCACGCGGACTATGTGAAGAACATGATCACCGGAGCGGCCCAGATGGACGGCGCGATACTGGTGTGTGGTGCGACGGACGGCCCGATGCCGCAGACCCGCGAGCACATTCTGCTGTCCCGTCAGGTGGGTGTTCCCTACATTGTGGTGTTCCTGAACAAGGCGGACCTGCTGGCAGACGACTGCGGCGGTGCCGACTCTGAGGAATACGCAGAGATGAAGGAACTGGTCGAGATGGAGCTGCGCGAGCTGCTGGACAAGTATGAGTTCCCCGGGGACGACACGCCGATCATCTGTGGTTCGGCGCTGATGGCGCTGAACGGTGAGGACGAGAACGGTCTGGGTACGTCTGCGGTCAAGGCGCTGGTTGAGGCGCTGGACACGTTCATTCCTGACCCGGTGCGTGCGATTGACCAGCCGTTCCTGATGCCGGTGGAGGACGTATTCTCTATTTCAGGCCGTGGTACGGTGGTGACGGGTCGGGTAGAGCGTGGTGTGATCAAGATTGGCGAGGAGATCGAGATTATCGGTATCCGCGACACCCAGAAGACGACCTGTACGGGTGTTGAGATGTTCCGCAAGCTGCTGGACGAGGGCCGTGCGGGGGAGAACGTGGGTGTGCTGCTGCGCGGTACCAAGCGTGAGGATGTTGAGCGTGGTCAGGTTCTGGCCAAGCCGGGCTCGGTGAACCCGCACACGAAGTTTGAGGCTGAGGTGTACGTGCTGTCCAAGGAAGAGGGAGGTCGTCATACGCCGTTCTTCAAGGGCTACCGTCCGCAGTTTTACTTCCGTACGACGGACGTGACCGGGGCGTGCGAGTTGCCTGAGGGTGTTGAGATGGTGATGCCTGGGGATAATGTGCAGATGGTGGCGACCTTGATTGCGCCGATTGCGATGGAGGAAGGGCTGCGCTTTGCGATTCGCGAGGGTGGCCGTACGGTTGGCGCCGGCGTGGTAGCCAAGATTATCGAGTAAATTCTTCGCACTTCGAGCACATAAATAGCCCGGCCTAAGTGCCGGGCTTTTTTATGGGCGCAATTTTTAGCGCTGATTGATGCCGTGCCAATCTATGTTTGTGCCTGCAAGCAGTGAGGCCTTTGCGAGGAGCAGTGGTCTGAAGTAGCAGAACAGCTAATACTTACCATTAACTTCGGAAAGTTGCTCGTTCAAAGTAAGAAAGTCGTAAAGGTAGCCCACCAAAAACAGTCCACCGGTGCAGAGGTAAAGCAGGCCGGTGAAGATTTTTCCCATGTAGAAACGGTGTACGCCAAACAGGCCCAGGAAGGTGAGGAGAATCCACGTCAGATCATAATTAACAGGTCCAGGCACGAAACGGCGCTCGGCCTCCCGTTCCATGGAGGGAATCAGGAACAGATCGATAATCCAGCCGACAAACAGGAGGCCAAATGTGAAGAACCAGATGACACCTGTTACTTGTTTGCCGTAGTAGAAGCGATGGGCTCCAATAAATCCGAAGATCCAGAGCAGGTAGCCCAACAATATTGAATGTGTGCGTTGGGGTTGTTCCACGCATGTGTCTCCTCGGATGCTGCCAGGCGAGAGTGCCCATGGTCGGATCTGCCCGGCCCTGCGTCAAGTCTGTGATTCATCGCTGCAACCTCCTATGCTGACATGGATCATGGAATTCATTGTGCCTGCGCGGTAAGCTGCACTGAGATGTCTTATATAGTTATGAGGAGATTGTATGTCAGTAGAACACCACGACCTTATTCACGAGTTTCCGCAACTGAAAACACGCATCCATGAATTAAAGGTAAGTGATGCCCATTTTCGCAGACTATTCGACGAGTACCATGAACTTACCCGCGAGATCGAAAAGATGGAAAATGAGGTAACTCCTGTCGCGACACACACCGAGGAAGAGGCCAAGCTGCGACGCGTCCACTTAAAGGACGAGCTCTATCGTCTGTTGACGGCCGCTTAAGGTCGGAGGCTCATACTTATGGCGCATGATGCCCTGAAACACCATTTGGAACAGCGTTTGGCTGCCCTGCAGGCGCGCTTGTCCAGCCTGAAGAAAGATGTCACTCAGCCCCATTCTGGCGACTCTGTAGAGCAGGCACAGGAGCGTGAAAATGACGAGGTAGTGGATGCCATTGGGAACGAGACAGCTCTGTCGATTCGCGCCATTCTTGCAGCCTTGGAGCGAATTGAAAATGGAACCTACGGTGCATGCGATAGTTGCGGAGAGCCTATAGGCGAGGCACGCTTGAAGGCCATTCCTGAGGCCACGCGCTGCTCGGGCTGTGCCCGGTAGTGGGTGTTCTAGCCCCCCTCCCGGTGATGTTAAGTAATGTATGGCCACTGGTTATAGCGTAATGGTTAAGTGGGTCCGGGTTGCTTCACTAATTAATTATGTGTCTTGCTTGACACGGCATAGATCGGTCATTAGAATTCGCGTTCCTTTTTCGGGGGGTTCCATTGCAATCCTCTGGTTTTTTATTGATTGGAGTTCAGTCAGGTGCATAGACAACGCATTCGAATTCGTCTTAAAGCTTTTGACCATCGATTGATAGATTCGTCTACTCAGGAAATCGTTGAAACAGCTCGCCGCACCGGTGCTCTGGTCAAAGGTCCGATCCCCCTTCCCACGCGGAAGGAAAAGTTCACGGTGTTAATTTCGCCGCACGTTAACAAGGACGCCCGTGATCAGTATGAGATTCGTACGCACAAGCGCCTGTTGGACATCGTGGAGCCCACAGAGAAAACCGTGGATGCCCTGATGAAACTCGACCTGGCAGCAGGTGTGGAAGTTCAGATTAGTCTTGGTTAACTACAAATTGTAGCAAGACCTGCTTGGGGCAGGAGTCCTGAGTGTGTAACGCCCAGCAATGGGCGGCCATAGAGGGTTCAGCCCCGTACACTGAGAGGTTAGTAAAATGACTATTGGTTTAGTCGGCCGTAAGTCCGGTATGACGCGTGTTTTTACCGCTGAAGGTGTTTCAATTCCAGTAACCGTAGTGGAGATTACTCCAAACCGCGTTACTCAAATCAAAGAGATCGATAGCGATGGCTATCGAGCGATTCAGGTCACCAGGGGCAGTCGTAAGGCCTCCAGGGTAAGCAAGTCGCAGGCGGGGCAGTTTGCCAAGGCAGGTGTCGAAGCGGGCACTGGTCTGTGGGAGTTCCGTTTGGGAAGTACCGATGAGGCGCCCGCGGTTGGTTCTGAGCTCACCGTAGAGCGCTTCACGGTTGGTCAGAAAGTTGATGTGGCGGGCAAATCCAAGGGTAAGGGCTTCCAGGGTGTCATCAAGCGCTGGAATTTTGCCATGCAGGACGCCACGCACGGTAACTCACGCTCGCATCGCGCTCCCGGCTCTATTGGTCAGAACCAAACCCCTGGGCGTGTATGGAAGGGCAAGAAGATGGCTGGACATATGGGTTCTGCGAATGTCACGACCCAGGGGCTGGAAATTGTCCGGGTTGATGTCGAGCGAAATTTATTGCTTATCAAGGGCGCTGTACCTGGCGCGCCCGGCGGCGACGTAATTGTCCGTCCCGCGGCCAAAGCATAAGGTTAGGGGGTCTCTAACGTGGAACTAAATGTTTGTAAGCCGGGTAGCAGTGAAGTGGCCACAGTGTCGGTTTCTGATGTCAGCCTTCGCACGTGAATACAATGAGGATCTGGTCCACCAGGTGGTAACTGCCTATATGGCGGGTGCTCGGCAGGGAACTCGCGCCCAGAAGAACCGCGCTGCGGTAAACGGCGGTGGCAAGAAGCCGTGGCGTCAGAAGGGCACTGGTCGGGCTCGCGCAGGGACTACGCGTTCCCCGATATGGCGCAGCGGTGGTGTGACTTTTGCAGCACAAGCCGCAGGACCACTCCCAGAAAGTTAATCGCAAAATGTATCGTGCTGCTATGCAGACGATCATGTCGGAACTGGCACGCCAGGACCGCCTGATGGTTGTTGAAAGTTTGGATCTTGGAAGCCCCCAAGACCAAACTACTGCTTCAGCGACTTGGCGAATACGGCGTAGACAATGTACTGATCGTCTCCGCAGAGGTAGATGAAAACCTGTATCTGGCTGCGCGTAATTTGCACAAAGTGGATGTGAGTGATGTTGACGGTATTGATCCGCTCAGTCTCATTGGTCACGACAAGGTCATGGTCACGGTAGGCGCTGTGAAGAAATTTGAGGAGATGTTGGGATGAACCAGGAGCGCATATTTCAGGTGCTTACGGGCCCTCATACTTCCGAAAAGGCCGCGATTGTTGCTGACATGAATAATCAGTACGTCTTCAAAGTGGCAGTTGACGCATCGAAGGCAGAAATAAGGAAATCTGTTGAGCAGTTGTTCAAGGTCAAGGTAAGTGATGTCAATACCTTGAGGGTCAAAGGTAAAGTCAAGCGTAACAAGCATGGTTTCAGCACCAAATCGACTTGGAAGAAAGCCTACGTAAGACTGGAGCAAGGTCAGGACATCGACTTTGCCGTGGCAGATTAAGGAGTAGGAGCGAAATGGCAGTATTAAAGAGCAAGCCCACTTCCCCAGGTCGTCGCCACGTCGTCCGGGTAGTGAACGACGATCTGCACAAGGGAGCACCCTATGGTCCTTTGTTGGAAAATCAAACCAGGAATGGCGGCCGCAACAATAATGGGCGGATTACAACTCGGCACATCGGTGGTGGTCACAGGCAGCACTATCGCATAATCGATTTCAAGCGTACCAAGGATGCTATACCGGCAAAGGTCGAGCGGCTGGAGTATGACCCCAATCGCACAGCGCATATTGCGCTTCTATTGTTCGCAGATGGGGAGCGGCGCTATATCATTGCACCCCGAGGCGTGAAAGCGGGTGATGTGCTTCAGTCGGGTTCTGCTGCGCCGATCAAGTCTGGGAATTGTTTGCCGCTGCGCAATATTCCGGTTGGTTCTGTGGTGCATTGTATTGAATTGAAGCCTGGCAAAGGAGCTCAGATAGCGCGCTCTGCCGGCGCGTCAGTGCAGTTGGTAGCGCGCGAAGGCCAGTATGCAACTTTACGTCTGCGCTCCGGGGAGATGCGCAAAGTATTGTCGGATTGTCGAGCAACACTGGGTGAGGTTTCCAATTCCGAGCACAACCTGCGCAAGTTGGGCAAGGCTGGAGCTGTCCGTTGGCGCGGAGTTCAGACCAACTGTCCGTGGCGTTGCGATGAACCCTGTCGATCACCCGCATGGTGGCGGTGAGGGGCGCACATCAGGTGGTCGTCATCCAGTTAGTCCCTGGGGAACTCCCACCAAGGGGTACAAAACCCGTAAGAACAAGCGTACTGACAGTTTGATTGTACGCCGTCGTGGTAAGAAATAAGTTCGGTCGTTAGAGCCAAGAGGAATACATTGTGCCGCGTTCACTGAAGAAAGGTCCATTTATCGACCTTCACCTGATGAAGAAAGTCGAAGCTGCAATTGCGAGCAACGACCGTCGACCAATCAAGACCTGGTCACGTCGGTCCATGATATCACCCGATATGGTTGGCCTGACTATCGCTGTTCACAACGGCCGTCAGCACATACCGGTTCTAATTAGTGAAGACATGGTCGGACATAAACTGGGGGAGTTTGCGTTAACTCGTACTTTCCGGGGCCACGTTGTGGATAAGGCGGCCAAGCGCTAGATGCTGATTTGTAGCGAGGTTTAGGAAATGGAAGTAGCAGCAAGATTGAAAGGTGCGCAGATTTCTGCACAAAAGGTGCGACTGATTGCGGATCAGGTGCGGGGACTGCGCGTGGAAGAAGCTCTTGGCTTGCTGGAGTTCAGCACCAAAAAGGCCGCTCATATTGTGAAGAAGTTGCTCGACTCGGCAATTGCCAACGCCGAGAACAATGAAGGTGCGGATGTCGACGAGTTAAAGGTGTCCAGCATTTTTGTAGATGAAGGTATGACCATGAAGCGTTTGCGCCCGCGAGCAAAAGGCCGTGCGGATCGCATTTTGAAACGCAGCTGCCATATCACTATAAAAGTTGCAGACAGCGACCGTTAAGTTTAGGAGAAGACCAAATGGGTCAGAAAGTACATCCCACCGGCATACGCTTAGGAATTGTTAAGGATCATACATCGATCTGGTATGCCGACAATAAAAACTACGCTAAGCAGTTGATAACTGATTTGCAGGCGCGGGCTTATATTGAAAAGACATTGGATCACGCATCTGTCAGTCGCATAGTGATTGAGCGCCCGGCACAAACGGCGCGTATTACGATCCACACTGCTAGACCCGGTATCATTATTGGTAAGAAGGGTGAGGACGTGGATAAACTGCGAAAAGATCTGACGCAGAAGATGGGTGTGCCGGTGCATATCAATATTGAAGAGATACGCAAGCCGGATCTGGATGCAAAGTTGGTCGCGCAAAATGTTGCCCAACAACTTGAGCGTCGAGTGATGTTCCGTCGCGCCATGAAGCGGGTGGTACAGAACGCCATGCGCCAAGGTGCTGAGGGTATCAAGGTCCAGGTTGGAGGTCGCCTGGGTGGTACCGAAATTGCACGCACGGAGTGGTATCGGGAAGGTCGAGTGCCTCTGCATACTCTGCGCGCCGACATAGATTATGCCACGTATGAGGCCCTCACTACTTTCGGAAAAATAGGCGTGAAGGTTTGGATTTTTAAGGGCGAAGTCATCGGCACGGAAGGTCACGCCGACAGCGCCAAGAAGACAGCAACTAATTAAGGGTTACGCAGATGCTTCAACCAAAGCGTACAAAATTTCGCAAGATGATGAAGGGCCGCAATCGTGGCCTGGCGCATCGTGGTAGCAAGGTGAGCTTCGGCGAGTATGGTTTGAAAGCCACAAGCCGTGGGCGTCTCACCGCCCGTCAAATAGAAGCGGCCCGTCGGGCGATGACGCGCCACATAAAGCGTGGTGGAAAAATCTGGATTCGTGTGTTCCCGGACAAGCCGATAACCGGCAAGCCGTTGGAAGTTCGGCAGGGTAAGGGTAAGGGTAATGTGGAGTATTGGGTAGCCCAGATTAAGCCAGGCAAGGTGCTCTACGAACTGCAGGGCGTTTCCGAAGAGTTGGCACGAGAAGCATTTGCCTTGGCGGCAGCCAAGATGCCTATTGCCACGCAATTTGTTAAACGGACGGTGATGTGATGAAAGCAAGCGAATTACGTACAAAGTCCGCTGAGGACCTGGGTAAGGAGCTGCTCACTTTGCGCGAGGATCAGTTTAAACTGCGTATGCAAAAGGCCACTGGCCAGCTCGGACAAAATCATTTGCTTCAGCAGAATCAGCGCGACATAGCTCGTGTAAAGACTTTGCTCACTGAAAAGACGGGTAATTGAACATGTCAGGAGTAGAAAAGCGTACAAGAGTCACAACCGGTAAGGTTGTAAGCAACAAGATGGACAAGACGATTACTGTGCTGATAGAGCGCCGGGAGAAGCATCCTGTTTATGGCAAGTACATTACGCGTTCATCGAAGATCCATGCTCACGACGAAAACAACCAGTGCGGCATGGGCGACACTGTTACAGTTGCTGAATCGCGTCCGATTTCTAAAAGCAAGACCTGGAAGTTGTTGGAAATAGTGGAAAGAGCCGCGCAAGACTGATTCTTGTATCAGCAGCAAAGGGGCAGCGGCTCGGCCGCAAGTTGGAGTAGAAGATGATTCAGACACAGTCATATTTGGAAGTTGCAGACAACAGCGGTGCTCGTCGAGTGATGTGCATAAAGGTGCTGGGTGGTTCCAAGCGTCGCTACGCTCGCGTTGGCGACCTTATTAAGGTAACGGTTAAGGAAGCAAATCCGCGTGGCAAGGTCAAAAAAGGCCAGGTAATGACTGCCGTAGTTGTTCGTACCAGAAAAGGTGTTCGCCGTCCTGATGGATCTCTCATCAAGTTTGATGATAATGCAGCGGTTATGCTCGACGCAAAGGAAGCTCCAATAGGCACACGGATATTTGGTCCGGTAACGCGGGAGCTTCGTGGTGAAAAGTTCATGAAGATTATTTCCTTGGCCCCAGAAGTTATCTAGTCCATTGGGTAGGGAGAGGTAGAGAAATGTTGAAAATCAAAAGCGATGACGAAGTGATTATCCTGGCCGGCAAGGACAAGGGTAAGCGTGGAAAGGTGCGTAGGGTCCTGGACGACAATCGAGTCATTGTTTCCGGCATCAATATGGTTAAGAAGCATACCAAGCCTAATCCACAGGCGGGAGTGGCTGGCGGTATTGTTGAAAACGAGAGCCCTATTCAGATTTCCAATGTGGCGATTTTCAATCCGAACACAAATAAGGCTGATCGAGTAGGTTTCAAGGTCGATGGAGACCGCAAGGTTCGCATTTTCAAATCCAGTGGCGAGGAGATTGACTCCTAGGCCATATAGTGGCTGACTGGTCGACAGGTAGAAGACATGGCAACGTTGAAACAAAAGTATAGAAGCGAAATTGTTCCCCGGCTTATAGAAGAGCTGGGTTTGGACAATGTGATGGAAGTTCCGCGTATTACCAAGATCACGCTGAATATGGGCGTGGGTGAGGCGTTGGGCGACAAAAAGGTTTTGGAAAATGCCGTCGCAGATATGGAAAAAATAGCCGGTCAGAAAGTTGTAGTGACCAAAGCGCGGAAGTCTATAGCGAACTTCAAGGTGCGTGATGGTTGGCCTATCGGTTGTAAGGTAACTCTGCGTTCAGATCGTATGTATGAGTTTTTGGAGCGCCTGATCAGCGTCGCTATTCCTCGGATTCGGGATTTTCGTGGCGTGAGCCCGAAATCCTTTGATGGTCGCGGCAATTTTGCGATGGGTGTTTCCGAGCAAATTATATTTCCTGAAATTGAGTACGATAAGGTGGATGCTTTGCGCGGTATGGACATCACAATTACCACCTCTGCTCGCACGGATGATGAAGGCCGTGCGTTACTGCGCGCTTTCAACTTCCCACTGAAGGATTAAGAGGCTTTATACATGGCAAAGAAATCAATGATTGCACGCGAGAAAAAGCGTACACAAATCGCGGCAAAGTACGCAGTAAAGCGCGCGGCATTGAAGGCGACCTTGGTCAATACCAAGGCCTCTGACGAAGAGAAATGGGAAGCGCAGGTAAGCTTACAAAAGCTCCCGCGTGACGCCAGTCCAACTCGCCAGCGGCGTCGCTGCCAGATTACGGGTCGGCCGCACGGGGTCTATCGTAAGTTCGGCCTGTGTAGAAACAAGTTGCGCGAGGCTGCGATGCGCGGCGACGTGCCCGGCCTGGTTAAGTCGAGCTGGTAACTGGCGAGATGGTCTACGGAGATTAATAGATTATGAGTATGCAAGATCCCCTGTCAGATATGCTGACCCGCATTCGTAACGCACAAATGGCTGGCAAGAAACGAGTAGAAATGCCCGGTTCCAAGTTGAAGGTTGCTGTTGCCCAGGTGTTGAAAGACGAAGGTTATGTCGATGGCTTCAGTGCTACTAACGATGGCGTTAAGCCGCGTCTGGCCATTGATTTGAAATATTACCTGGGCAAGCCCGTAATTGCTGAAATAAATCGTGTAAGTCGCCCGGGTTTGCGTACCTATAGCGGCAGGGGTGAGCTGCCCTCTGTTCGAACAGGCTTGGGTGTGGCCATCATTTCAACATCACGTGGAGTGATGACTGATCGCGCGGCGCGCGCTGCCGGTGTTGGTGGCGAAGTGCTCTGCACTGTTTACTAAAATCATTTTTGATGTAAAGAGTATTGCAAAATGTCTAGAGTCGCAAAGGATCCAATTCCGCTGCCCAAGGGTGTAGAGGTAAAGCTCAATGGTAGCGATCTCACTGTTAAGGGCGGTAAAGGTACGCTGGCTCTTTCTTTGTCGGAAGGTATACAGCTCAGCCAGGATGAAAGCATTCTGACTTTGGCATATGAAGGTGTCCAGTTTAGTGCCATGGCCGGAACAACTCGTGCGCTGTTGAACAATATGGTCAAGGGTGTTAGTGAAGGGTGGGAGAAGAAGCTGGTACTGAACGGCGTAGGCTATCGCGCCAAGGTTACTGACAATATAGTCAACCTGACGGTGGGCCTCTCCCATCCGGTCGATTACCAACTGCCAGAGGGTGTTTCCGCCGAGAGTCCCAGTCCAACAGAAGTGATTTTGAAGGGTATAGACAAGCATGCCGTTGGACAGGCTGCAGCGGAACTCCGCAGCTTCCGTCCACCGGAGCCGTATAAAGGTAAGGGTATTCGCTACGCCGATGAGATTGTCCATCGTAAAGAAGCCAAGAAAAAGTAGGTATATGAGATGAGTGCAAAGAATGATTCAAGGTTACGCCGCGCTCGCCGTGCTCGTACCCGAATACGTGATCTAGGTATGAACCGACTGAGTGTACATCGTACGCCCAGGCATATTTATGCCCAGATTATTGCGCCTGCTGGGGATAAGGTGCTCGCTAGCGCCTCTACCCTGGACTCTGATTTGCGCAATGGAGCTACCGGCAATATCGCCGCTGCGGCAGAAGTCGGCAAATTGGTGGCCAAGCGGGCTATGGAGGCAGGCATCGCGAAGGTTGCTTTTGATCGCGGCGGATATAAGTATCACGGACGTGTTAAGGCGTTAGCTGATGCCGCTCGTGAAACCGGACTGGAATTCTAGGGTATACATATGGCATTTAACGATCAGAAAAAGCAGCAAACTGAAGGCGATCTCCTGGAGAAACTGGTACAGGTCAATCGTGTGGCCAAGGTAGTCAAGGGCGGTCGTATCTTCAGTTTCACGGCCCTGACTGTTGTGGGTGACGGAAAAGGAAAAGTCGGCTTCGGTCGCGGTAAAGCACGTGAAGTGCCAGTTGCTATTCAGAAGGCAATGGAAGCGGCACGCCGCAACATGATTCATGTTCGGTTGAATAACGGCACCCTTCAGTATCCAATTAAAGCTGCGCACGGTGCATCCAAGGTGTATATGCGACCGGCCTCGGAAGGTACTGGTGTCATCGCCGGTGGTGCGATGCGGGCGGTACTTGAAATTGCCGGCGTACATAACGTGCTGGCCAAATGCTATGGCTCGACTAATCCGGTCAACGTCGTAAGGGCAACCTTCAATGGTCTTCGCAATATGTCCTCACCTGAGGACGTTGCCGCCAAGCGTGGCAAGACAGTTGAAGAAATTCTGAATTAACTATTAGGTTGGCTAGTCATGGCTAAAGCATCGATCAAGGTAACACAGGTCAAAAGCACCTATGGGCGCCTGAAAAATCACAGGGCGTGTGTAGCGGGGCTGGGTTTGCGCCGAATTGGTCACACGGTTGAGGTTGAGGATACACCCGCAGTTCGAGGCATGATCAACCGGGTGCACTACCTGGTAAAGGTAGAGGAGTAAGTTATGTCGGATGTAATGCGACTGAATAGCCTGAGTCCCGCACCAGGCGCCAAGAAGAACGCCAAGCGCGTAGGTCGTGGTATTGGCAGTGGTACAGGAAAGACAGCCGGGCGTGGCCATAAAGGGCAAAAGTCTCGCTCGGGTGGCAAGGTTAGGCCCGGTTTTGAAGGCGGTCAGATGCCGCTGCAGAAGCGCTTGCCAAAGTATGGTTTTACATCTCGTATCAGTCGCACCACAGCACAGATTCGACTGAGTGAATTAAATGCGGTTGAGGGTGATGTAGTTGATCTGGCGGCACTCAAGGGCGCTGATCTGGTTAAGGATAATGTTGTCCGAGCGCGTGTTTTTCTGTCCGGGGAACTGAATAAAGCAGTCACTCTCAAAGGCCTCGTCGTTACCAAGGGTGCACGCGAAGCGATTGAGAAGTCTGGCGGAAAAGTAGAGGAATAAATGGCAACAGGACAGCTGCCCTCAGTCAACAAGGCGGGCCTTGGCGAGCTCTTTTCTCGCCTGCGCTTTGTTTTGCTTGCTATTCTGGTTTACAGGATCGGGACTCATATACCAGTACCGGGAATCGACCCCAAACAACTGGAGGCCCTGTTCAGTCAGAACCAGGGAACCATTCTTGGACTGGCAAATATGTTTTCGGGTGGCGCTTTGGAGAGGATGAGTATTCTGGCGCTGGGAATCATGCCCTATATTTCTGCGTCCATTATTATGCAGTTGATGTCAGCAGTGACACCGCAGCTTGAGCAGTTGAAGAAGGAAGGCGAGTCCGGGCGCCGTAAAATCAGCCAGTACACGCGCTACCTCACAGTAGTGCTGGCCATTGTCCAGGCCGTAGGTATGACTGTGGGTATGGCGAATCAGGGTATGTCGTATGACTCGTCGCTGCTGTTTTATGTGACCGCCGTTACTTCTCTGGTCACTGGCGCTGTATTTATGATGTGGCTGGGTGAGCAGATTACGGAGAAGGGTGTCGGTAACGGGATATCCTTGTTGATTTTTGCCGGTATTGTGGCGGGTCTGCCCGCTGCGATAGGTCAGTCCCTGGAGCAGGCGCGTCAGGGGGAGCTGAATATCCTGGTGCTGCTATTTATCCTTACTTTGGCAATCGCGGTGATTTATATGATCGTGTTTATCGAGCGCGGTCAGCGGCGCATTACGGTGAACTACGCCAAAAGGCAACAGGGACGGAAGATGTATCAGGCGCAGAGTTCCCATCTGCCGCTGAAAGTAAATATGTCCGGTGTGATACCAGCCATTTTTGCCAGTAGTATTTTGCTGTTCCCGGCGTCTATAGCCCAATGGTTTGGCTCCAGTGGCTCTGCCGACTGGCTGCAGGACCTGGCAGTGGCAATTGGCCCCGGACAACCTTTGAATATCCTGTTGTTCACGGTATTTGTAGTTTTTTTCTGCTTCTTTTATACAGCTTTGATGTTTAATCCGGTAGAGGTGGCTGACAACCTGAAACGTTCAGGGGCTTTTGTACCTGGGATCAGGCCTGGGGAAAAGACCGCCGATTATATCGATGGCGTACTGACCCGGTTGACAGTATTTGGTGCGGCCTATATTGCACTAGTATGTTTGATGCCGCAGTTTCTGGTTGTCATGTGGAATGTGCCATTCTATCTGGGCGGAACATCGTTACTGATTGTGGTGGTGGTGGTCATGGATTTTATGGCCCAGGTGCAGAGTCATTTAATGTCACACCAGTATGATTCAGTGATGAAAAAGGCCAATTTGAAGAATTATGGTGGAGCCGGGCGTGTTCGATAGTCGGGCCCGGGTTACCCAAGCAGGGAGTAGTTGTAATGAAGGTACGTGCATCAGTAAAGAAAATTTGCAGAAACTGCAAGGTGGTCCGTCGCAAGGGTGTTGTCCGTGTGATCTGTAATACTGATCCACGACACAAGCAGCGTCAGGGATAAGGCCGACCAGCACAGGTTGATTTTTATTAGCGATATCGCTAGACTGCTGCGCCTTTTGTGCGCGCCCCGGAGTGTGGTAACGACAAGCGCCGGGGTTAGGACAGGGTTCAGCACGCAGCAACGACAAATGATTGGAGAGAGTTGAATGGCTCGTATTGCCGGCGTCAACATACCAGATAACAAGCATGCCGTTATCTCATTGACATATATTTATGGTATAGGCCGCAGTCAGGCCAGGCGCCTCTGTGCTGACACCGGTGTTGCTGAAAACGTCAAGATTGGCGAACTGACTGAGCAGGAAATGGATGCTCTGCGCGCCAAAGTAGGTGACATGATGGTGGAGGGCGATTTACGTCGTGAACTCTCCATGAACATCAAGCGACTAATGGACCTCGGTTGTAATCGCGGCCTGCGGCACCGTAGGGGACTTCCTCTGCGAGGGCAGCGAACCAAGACAAATGCCCGTACCCGTAAGGGTCCGCGCAAGCCGATTCGCAAGTAAGCACTGTTTGTCGCGAATCCTTTTTAGTGTAGCTGCACCTTAGTGCAGTGTTGATATTAATACAGGAAATAAGGTATGGCTAAGCCAAGTGCCAAGAGCACTCGAAAAAAAATTACCAAGACTGTTATTGATGGGATCGCACATATTCATGCATCTTTCAATAACACCATCATCACGATTACAGATCGTCAGGGTAACACTCTGAGTTGGGCAACCTCCGGCGGTTCCGGCTTTCGCGGTTCGCGCAAGAGTACACCTTTCGCAGCTCAGGTCGCAGCAGAGAAAGCCGGCGAGGCAGCAAAGGAATATGGCCTCAAGAATCTTGATGTACAGGTCAAAGGTCCCGGACCTGGACGAGAGTCGGCTGTTCGTGCGTTGAACTCCTGTGGTTACAAGATCAGCAACATTACAGACGTCACGCCTATCCCACACAACGGCTGTCGTCCACCCAAGAAACGTCGCGTATAACGCTTACAGGATAGAATTGACATGGCTCGATATATTGGACCCAAGTGCAAGCTCTCCCGACGAGAAGGAACGGATCTGTTCCTGAAAAGCGGGGTGCGTGCATTGGAAAGCAAGTGTAAGGTAGAAACCATTCCTGGTCAGCACGGGGCCCGTCGTGGTCGTCTATCGGACTATGGTGTGCAGCTGCGAGAAAAGCAAAAGGTGCGTCGTATCTATGGCGTGCTGGAAAAGCAGTTCCGCAATTATTACAAAGAAGCAGCCCGTCTTAAGGGTGCAACGGGTGAAAATCTGCTGCAGCTTCTGGAAAGTCGGCTGGATAATGTAGTGTACCGTATGGGTTTTGGCTCTACTCGCGCGGAATCTCGCCAACTGGTTTCCCACAAGTCCATTATGGTGAATGGTGCTGTTGTTAATATCCCCTCATACCAGGTAAAGGCAGGTGATGTCGTTGCCCTGCGTGAGAAGGCCAAGAAGCAGTTGCGTGTGCAGTCTGCACTGGCGCTGGCTTCCCATCGTGGAGATGCTGATTGGATCGAAGTCAACAGCGAGAAGCTGGAAGGAGTTTTTAAAACAGTACCTGATCGTCAGGACCTTTCTTCCGAGATCAACGAAAACCTTATCGTCGAGCTTTACTCTAAGTAATCCACTGACGGACCAACCTAAAAGACAGGTGCCCCAATGCAGAGTGCAGTGAACGAATTTTTAACTCCCCGCGTGATTAATGTTGACGAGAAAAACAGTACACGTTCCCAGGTGACTCTGGAACCTCTGGAGCGCGGCTTTGGCCACACTTTGGGCAATGCGCTGCGTCGTATTTTGCTGTCTTCCATGCCCGGTAGTGCCATTACCGAAGTGGAAATTGACGGTGTACTTCACGAGTACAGTGCGATCGAAGGTGTACAGGAAGATGTTATCGAAATCCTTTTGAACCTCAAAGGTGTAGCCTTGGTCATGAGCGGCAAAGAAGAAGCTGAACTGACACTGAGCAAGAAGGGACCGGGTGCCGTAACTGCAGGTGATATCCAGGTGGATCACGATATTGAGATTCGCAACCCTGACCACGTCATTTGTCACCTCAACGCCGGCGCAGAAATCAATATGAGGTTGACGGTGGCGCTTGGTCGCGGCTACTCCCCTGCGGATTCCCGCACCAGCCCCGATGATGAAACCCGTTCTATAGGGCGTCTGCAATTGGATGCGACCTTTTCTCCCGTGTATCGCGTTTCTTATGTGGTTGAAGCCGCCCGGGTGGAGCAGCGTACCGACCTGGATAAGCTGGTGCTGGATTTGGAAACCAATGGAACCATCGATCCCGAGGAGGCGATTCGTCGCGCGGCGACGATTTTGCAGCAGCAGCTGGCTGTGTTTGTCGATCTGGAGAGTGAGTCTGAGTCCGAGTCTGTGGTGGAAGAGGACGAGGTAGATCCGATTCTATTGCGTCCGGTAGATGATCTGGAACTCACAGTCCGCTCTGCTAACTGTCTCAAGGCCGAAAATATTTACTACATCGGTGATCTGGTGCAGCGTACTGAAGTTGAGTTGCTCAAGACACCAAACCTGGGTAAGAAATCACTCACCGAAATCAAGGACGTACTGGCATCCCGCGGTCTGTCGTTGGGTATGCGCCTGGACAATTGGCCTCCAGCCAGTTTGAAAAATGATGATCGGGTTTTGAGCGTCTAATTAGTCCCGACCAATAGATAGCAGTGCTGTGATAGCACACTAGAATAGGATAGCAAAAATGCGTCATCGTCACAGTGGACGTCAATTAAATCGCAATAGTTCCCACCGCAAAGCCATGTTTCGAAACATGACTGTGTCATTGGTGGAGCATGAACTTATCCGGACAACTTTGCCCAAAGCGAAGGAGCTGCGTAGCTATGCTGAGCCGCTTATTACTCTGGCGAAAAAGGACAGTATCGCCAATCGTCGCCTTGCTTTCGACCGGACGAGAGACCGTTCGGCAGTTGGCAAGCTGTTTAATGAGTTGGGTCCTCGCTACCAGGAGCGACCGGGTGGTTATATTCGCATTCTCAAGTGTGGCTATCGCACCGGAGACAAGGCACCTATGGCCTATGTCGAACTGGTTGATCGACCCCAGGTTGAGGCGCTTGAGGCTGATGAGGATTGATAAATATCTGGAAATCAGAAGGATTTCGAAAAGCCGGGCATTGTCCCGGCTTTTTTTCTTCTGAATCTCCATTTGTGTCAAATTGATTGCGGCATACGTTGGTTTGTCAGGCCGCGTGTTTCCCTAGCTTGCGCTTCAACATGGCGGCTAAAAAGTGACCAGTATATGAGCCTTTTATCCTGGCTACCTCTTCCGGGGTACCGGTAGCGATAATCCTGCCGCCGCCACTCCCGCCTTCGGGACCCAGATCCACGATCCAGTCAGCCGTTTTGATCACGTCGAGATTGTGTTCAATGATAACCACAGTATTGCCGTGATTGCGCAGGCGGTGCAGGACCTCCAGCAACTGCTTGATATCCTCAAAGTGTAAGCCCGTCGTAGGTTCGTCCAGTATGTACAGGGTTTTGCCAGTGTCGCGTTTGGACAGTTCCCGGGACAGCTTGACCCGCTGGGCTTCCCCGCCGGACAGTGTGGTTGCGGCTTGGCCCAGGCGGATGTAGGAAAGTCCGACGTCCATCAGGGTCTGCAGTTTTCGGGCGATGGATGGTACTGGCTCAAAAAACGTCAGTGCGTCCTCGACGGTCATTTCCAGGACCTCGTGGATATTCTTGCCCTTGTAGCGTACCTCCAGGGTCTCACGGTTGTAGCGCCGTCCCTTGCAGATATCACAGGGCACATAGATATCTGGCAGGAAGTGCATTTCCACCTTGGTGACACCGTCTCCCTGGCAGGCCTCGCAGCGGCCGCCCTTCACATTGAAACTGAATCTACCTGGCTTGTACCCTCTGGAGCGCGCCTCCTGCGTTCCCGCAAATAGTTCTCGTACCGGGGTGAAAATGCCGGTATATGTCGCCGGATTGGACCGGGGCGTCCGGCCGATAGGGCTCTGGTCGATGTCTATGCATTTGTCAATCTGCTCCATGCCCGTTATCGACTCAAAGGGTGCCGGTGTGAGCGTGGTGGCGCCGTTAAGCTCCGTGGCGGCGATCGGATAGAGCGTGCTGTTGATCAGGGACGATTTGCCCGAGCCGGACACCCCGGTGATGCAGGTAAGTAGGCCGAGCGGAAGTTCCAGCGTGACTGATTGCAGATTGTTACCCGTCGCTCCCTTTAGTGTAAGCAAACGCTTGGCATCGCGGGGCGTGCGTCGCTGCGGTATGGTGATTTCCTTCGCCCCCGAAAGATACGCGCCGGTGAGAGAACGCTCGCAGTTGAGGATATCCTGCAGGGTGCCTGATGCCACCACCTGGCCCCCGTGTATACCGGCGCCGGGGCCGATATCAATAATATGGTCCGCACGGCGTATTGCGTCCTCGTCGTGCTCCACTACCAGCACCGAGTTACCCATGTCTCGCAGATGGGTGAGTGTGGCCAGCAACCGTTCATTATCACGCTGGTGTAGTCCTATGGAGGGCTCGTCAAGGATATACATGACACCCACCAGCCCTGCACCAATCTGGGAAGCCAGGCGGATGCGCTGCGCCTCGCCGCCCGATAGTGTCTCGGCACTGCGGTTCAGAGTCAGATAATTCAGGCCCACATCGACCAAAAAACGGTAGCGGGCGCGCAGTTCTTTCAGAATCTTATCGGCAATTTCGCCGCGGCGACCTTCCAGTTTTAACTGTCCAAAGTAGAGCTCTGCCTCGCCAACTGGCATGGCGGTAATGCTGGGAAGGTCGTGGCCGTCCACGAAAACGTGCCGGGCGTCGCGTCGCAACCGGGTGCCGTGGCAATCAGGGCAGGGCTGGGAGGCCAAAAATTTGGACAGCTCTTCTCGCACCGATTGCGACTCCGTTTCCCGATAACGCCGTTCCATATTGGGAAGGATGCCTTCGAAAGGGTGCGTGCGTTTGAAGATATCGCCCCGGTCGTTGATGTAGGAGAAGGCGATTTCCTGTTTGCCGCTGCCGTGCAGCATGATTTGCTGGTGTTTTTTGCTCAACTTGCAGAACGGCGTATCGATATCGAATCCATAGTGCTCAGCGAGCGATTTCAGCATGTGGAAGTAGTACACATTGCGCCGGTCCCAGCCGCGTATGGCGCCTTCCGCCAGACTCGATTCGGGGAACAGTATCAGGCGTTCCTCGTCAAAATATTGCTTCACACCCAGGCCATCGCAGCCACTGCAAGCGCCTGCCGGGTTATTAAAGGAAAACAGGCGCGGTTCCAGTTCGTCGATGCTGTGGCCGCACTCGGGGCAGGCGAAGCGTGCGGAAAAACTGATGTCCTTGTCGCTGCTCTCCATATAACTGATTGTCGCCAGTCCATCGGTCAGGCCCAGGGCGGTCTCAAACGACTCTGCCAGGCGGATACCCAGGTCCTGTCGTACCTTGAAGCGGTCCACCACCACCTCGATACGATGCTTCTTTTTTTTATCCAGGACCGGCGCATCGTCAAGATCGGTAACGATCCCGTTAATGCGGGCGCGGACGAAGCCGCCGCTCCGCAGTTCCTCAAGCACGTGCAGATGTTCGCCTTTGCGCTCGCGCACTACTGGCGCCAGCAGCATGAGTTTGGTTTCCTCCGGTAGAGCCAGGACCGTATCCACCATCTGGCTTACGGTTTGGGCCTGCAGGGTAGTACCGTGGTCAGGGCAGCGTGGTTCCCCTACCCGGGCGTACAACAGACGCAGGTAATCATAAATCTCTGTGATAGTACCGACAGTGGAGCGAGGGTTATGGGAGGTCGATTTCTGCTCAATGGAGATGGCCGGTGACAGCCCCTCGATATGGTCCATATCCGGTTTTTCCATGATGGAAAGAAACTGGCGCGCGTAAGTGGACAGGGATTCCACATAGCGGCGCTGTCCCTCGGCGTAGAGGGTATCAAAAGCCAGGGATGACTTGCCGGAGCCCGACAGACCGGTGATGACAACCAGCTTGTCCCGGGGAATATCGAGGTCGATGTTTTTGAGGTTGTGGGTCCGCGCCCCGCGTACTTGAATGGTGTCCATAGAACCTCTGGTGCTGCTCAGAAATCGAAACCGGGCAGTATATGCCCAGAGCCGCATGTGTGGCAAAAACCTGGCCTATATTTCGGCGGAGGGAGGTGTAAGGATGTCCCGCACCACGCGAAACTGGTAGTATTTCCCGCTGTTTTTCTGTCTGATTTCTGGTGAACCACCCGAGTGATAACCGCAAATCCCATGACGGCACAGGAGCGGCGCACGGTAGCGTCTCTTGCGCTGCTGTACTGTTTCCGCATGCTTGGCCTGTTCATGGTACTGCCGTTGCTGGCTCTCTATGCGGCGGACCTGCCGGATGCAACCCCGACCCTGATCGGGCTGGCTATGGGTATGTATGGTCTGGCCAATGCCCTGCTGCAGATACCCCTCGGCTGGCTGTCTGACAAGGTGGGGCGCAAGCCCGTCATCATTGCGGGGCTGGTGATATTTGCCGTGGGTAGCATCATCGCCGGCATGGCTGACAGTGTAATGGGTATTATTGTGGGCCGCACACTGCAGGGTGCCGGAGCGATCTCCAGTACGCTTATGGCCCTGGTGGCGGATCTGACCCGAGAGGAGCAGCGCACGAAAGCCATGGCGGTCGTAGGGATGAGTATCGGCCTGTCTTTTGCTGTGGCGCTTGTTCTCGGACCGGTGATGGCAGCGTTGGGAGGCCTGCCGACGGTGTTCTGGTTTACTGCGGTGCTCGCAGGTTCGGGTATTGTCATTCTGATCCTGCTGGTGCCGCCATCCCCACGGGTTATTGGTGTCGATCACGCCGAGGTGGGGGTCAGCCTGAGGTCGATGCGGCGCGGCCTTGGAGGATATAGCACTGGTGCGTCTCAATTTCGGCGTCTTCGTTCTGCACTTCATTCTCGTGGCTTTCTTTTTGGTGGTTCCCGGCATAATCGAGAACTCCCTGGGCGTTGATCGGGAGCAACACTGGATGGTGTATCTGCCGGTGCTGCTGCTGTCGCTGGCCGGTATGGTGCCGTTGATGATCCTGGCGGAGCGAGGCGGGCGGCTGCGCCAGATGTTCCTGCTGGCTATTGCTTTGATTTTCGTGGCAATGGCCACACTGGATTACGCTGCGGCAACCCCGGTGTTATATGGTGGCCTGTGGTTGTTCTTTGTGGGTTTCAATTATCTGGAGGCGACGCTCCCGTCGCTGCTGAGCAAAACGGTATCTGCGGGCAGCAAGGGGACCGCGATGGGTGTTTACTCCACCTGCCAGTTTATGGGTGCATTCGCTGGCGGCGCCGGTGGTGGTTGGCTGTTGGATCACCTTGGCGAGGGTATGCTGAGCGGCGTGTGCCTCGCGCTGGCCGCTGTCTGGTGGCTGGCGGTGTTGCGGCTGCCCAGGTCAGCTGAGGTTGAGAATATTACCCCCAGCCCGTTACCTGGCGCCTAAGCGTTAAGCACCGTAAGCTTTCTGCGGATGGATCAAGTGCCGCTGTCAGCTGAATTGGTGGACTTTGGACGGGGTTGCTGTCGCAATTCAAGGTTGGGGTTGCTATAGTCGGCTCCCAATCCAGTATCGATTCAGTGTAAGAAATGAGGAAATTTTATGGCCACACGGGGCGTGAACAAAGTCATCCTGGTGGGTAACCTGGGCAATGATCCGGAGACCCGTTTTTTCCCTGATGGTGGCGCGGTGACTAATGCCAGTATTGCTACCAGTGAGAGTTGGAAGGATAAGCAAACAGGTCAAATGCAGGAGCGCACAGAGTGGCATCGGGTGGTTTTTCGTGATCGAGGAAATTTCAGGCTGGGCCAGATTGCTGGAGAG
This sequence comes from uncultured Gammaproteobacteria bacterium, assembly GCA_963844975.1. Classification (GTDB taxonomy): domain Bacteria; phylum Pseudomonadota; class Gammaproteobacteria; order Pseudomonadales; family Halieaceae; genus Marimicrobium. The sequence goes on from CAWJQO010000027.1 coordinate 130,679, forward strand.
TATTTGAAAAAAGGCTCCAAGGTTTACGTTGAGGGCTCCCTGCATACCCGCAAATGGCAGGATAAAGACGGCCAGGATCGTTACATAACGGAAATTGTGGTCAATGAAATGCAGATGCTGGATTCTCGAGGTGCCGGCCAGGGTGGCGGTTCCCAGGAGTCCGGCGACTTCGCCCCGAGCGCTCCCCGCTCTGCCCCGGCCAAACAACCGGCTGATACAGGCGCTACGCCGGTCGGCGATTATGGCAGCTTCGATGACGATATCCCGTTTTAGCTGGGGTAGCGTCAAATGACTGGTCAGTAGGATTCGGTGGGTGGAACATCTACGGTGCGTGTACTCATACTGGGATCCGATACGCCGTTAGGCATGGCGCTGATCCATCGGCAAGCGCTTCTGGGGCGCCATGAAATAGTGCCCATGAGCCGCTCGGCGTGCCGCTGGAAAAGTGAGCGACAGGCGAAAAAAAGTGTCGTGAGGGCCAAAAGCGATATCGTGGTGGACGTTCGCATCGAAGCCGCAGGCGATGGTGGTCTCCAGATTCAGGAACTGGATCTGCAGCGCTGTCATTGGGTGGCAAAAGCCTGCCAACGGACCGATACCGCGTATCTGTATGTCTCCAGTTCGCGCGTGTTCTCCGGTCAATTGGACCGTTCCTACGTGGAGCAGGATGCGCCAGATAACGAAGAAGCCGTGGGTCTGCTGCTGGCTCGTGCCGAACATGTGGTAGCTGATGCCTGTGTGCGCCACCTGATACTGCGGCTTGGTCCGATCTTTTCCTATGAGGGAACAAATCTCATCACCCAGATGCTGGGTCCTTTGCGCGAGGGAGATAGCCTGATTCTGGACAACAACCTGCGTGGTTGCCCGGTGGCCGCTGACGATGGGGCGCGGGTAATACTGGCCCTGCTGGACCAACTTGGTACCGGCCTGGAGCCTTGGGGAATTTATCATTATGGCAGTTCCGATACTGCCACCTATTATGAATTTGCCGAGGCGCTGCTGGCTTCCGCCTCCCAGTTTTTTGAGTTCAGTTCCTCGGCGGTGCAACTGGAGCGCGAACCCGAGGGTCTGAGGCCGCTGAACCGGACACTGAACTGCAGCAAGATTCGCAATACCTTTGCCATCAGGCAGGTTCCCTGGCGCAGTGCGATCGGTGATTTGGTGAGGCACTATTACGAACAGCAGTAGGGAGAACATCCATGCCTAAAGCGACCAATGGCAGCTCAGAGCGGTTGTCTATAGCGGTACTGACGGTGTCGGATACCCGCACCGGGGAGAATGATACCTCCGGAGACTATCTGGTTCAGGCGTTGGAGGCGGCTGGACATCAAGCGTGTGGCAGGGCGATAGTCCGCGACGATATTTACCAGATACGCGCCATACTGTCGGCCTGGATCGCGGATGTGAACATTCACGCGGTACTCATCACCGGCGGTACGGGATTTTCCGGGCGCGACTCTACTCCCGAGGCAGTGCGCCCCCTCTTCGACAAGGACATTGAGGGTTTCGGCGAGGTGTTCCGGGCCTTATCCTATGCCGAAATCGGCTCATCCACCGTGCAGTCACGCGCTCTGGCGGGTTTCGCCAACGATACTGTAATATTCTGTATGCCGGGTTCCACCGGCGCCTGCAAAACGGCCTGGAACGGGCTTATTCGCGAGCAGTTGGACAGCAGTCATCGCCCCTGTAATTTTGTCGGGGTGCTCAGGGTGCGGGAACAGGGCCATTGAGCAACATGCTGCCGGTTGCCGAGGCGCTGGCGCGGGTTCTTAGTGCTGCCCGACCCATAGCAGAGAGCATTGAGGTGCCTCTTCTGGATGCCCTGGGTCATGTACTCGCGGCGGGTGTCATATCGTCTATCGACGTCCCCCCGGCGGACAACAGTGCCATGGACGGCTATGCCCTGCGCGCCAGCGAAGCCGGTCATGCGCTGCCGGTAAGTCAGCGCATCCCGGCCGGTACAGTTGGTGCCGCTCTGATGGCAGGTACCGCAGCACGAATTTTCACCGGCGCAGCAATTCCTGCCGGCGCAGATGCGGTTGTTATGCAGGAAGACTGTACGGAGGTTGCGGGCGTGGTGACGGTGTCAGCGCCAGTAAGCGTGGGTCAAAATATCCGCCCCCGTGGCCAGGACATCAGGGCCGGCGAAGTAGTGCTGGGCAGGGGCCGCGTACTGCGCCCACAGGATCTGGGCTTGCTGGCCTCAGTTGGCTGTGCGCAGGTGCAGGTCTATCGGCCTTTGCGGGTGGCGGTACTGTCAACTGGCGACGAATTGATTGAGCCTGGTAGTGGCGAGTTGCCCGAGGGAAGAATATACAACTCAAACCGCTATACTCTGGCTGGATTGCTGCGCTCGATCAATATGGAATTTGTTGATTGTGGATTTGTTGCGGATGATCCGGACGCCACCGCACAGGCGCTGCTTGATGCTGCCGCGCGCGCCGATTGCGTCATCACGAGCGGTGGCGTTTCGGTTGGTGAGGAAGATCACGTCAAGAATCAGGTAGAGCGACTGGGTCGACTGGATCTGTGGAAGCTCGCCATCAAGCCGGGTAAACCCCTGGCTTTCGGCAGTATTGGCGATACACCGTTTATCGGCCTGCCCGGCAATCCCACCTCTGTATTCGTCACCTTCTGCCTGATAGCCCGCCCCTTCCTGTTAAAGATGCAGGGGGTTACCGAGCCCGAGCCACCGCGCCTGCTGGCGCGGGCTGCCTTCACAGTGGGCAGGCCGGGAACGCGCCAGGAGTACTTGCGGGTTACGCTGGAAAACACAGAGCAGGGGCTGCAGGCCGTGAGATACGCCAACCAGAGCTCCGGCGTGCTGAGTTCAGTGAGTCACAGCAACGCTCTGGCGGTTATTCCTGCTGGAGTTACAGTACAGCAGGGCGATAGTGTGGAAGTGATACTGTTGGATTCTTTGGCGTAACATCGAAGGCGTCGACGTGGCGCATCTGCCGACACCTTTCGCAAGTCGCGAATGCTCTAGTCAGAGTACTTCTGGAATACCAAAGAAGCATTGGTTCCGCCAAAGCCAAAACTATTGGACATCACCCGCTGCAAGTCGACATTGTCATGCCGTGCAAGCGCGATAGGCAATCCCTGCGCTTCCGGATCCAGTTCCTCAATATTGGCCGAGGCCGCGATAAAGCCCCGCTGCTGCATGAGCAGGGAGTAAATGGCTTCCTGCACTCCGGCGGCACCCAGCGAGTGGCCCGACAGTGATTTGGTAGAGCCGATCACCGGAATCCTGGCGTGGTCCTTGTAAACCTCACGTACGGCCTTCAATTCCTGGATATCCCCTACCGGCGTACTGGTGCCGTGTGCATTGATATAATCCACCGGACCGTCCACCGTGGCCAGTGCCTGTTGCATGCAGCGCACAGCGCCCTCACCGGAGGGTGCCACCATGTCGTAACCGTCCGAGGTGGCACCGTAGCCCACCAGCTCCGCGTAGATTTTTGCGCCCCTGGCTCTGGCGTGCTCGAGTTCTTCTACGACCAGCATGCCGCCGCCACCGGCGATGACGAAGCCATCGCGGTTGACGTCATAGGCGCGGGAGGCCCGCTCCGGGGTGTCGTTGTACTTGGTGGACAGCGCTCCCATGGCATCGAACAGGCAGCTGAGTGTCCAGTGTAATTCCTCGCCACCGCCGGCAAACACCAAATCCTGTTTGCCCAGCTGAATCTGCTCCATGGCGTTGCCAATACAGTGCGCACTGGTGGAGCAGGCCGAGGAAATCGAATAGTTGACCCCCTTGATCTTGAAGGGAGTGGCCAGGCAGGCAGATACCGTACTGCCCATGGTTTGGGTGACGCGATAGGGGCCAACCCGGCGCAGGCCGCGCTCGCGCATGATGTCCGACGCTTCGGTCTGGCTTGACGAAGAGGCTCCACCTGAGCCCGCTATGATTCCGGTGCGTTCGTTGGAGACCTCGGAGGGCTGCAGGTCCAGCGTCATCGATGGCCCGCTGCATGGCGATGTAGGCATAGGCGGCGGCATTGCCCATGAAGCGCAATTGTTTGCGATCGATGTGTGCTTCGATGTCGATGTCCGGCTGTGCCAGAAACATGTGAGCGCATTCCCGCATCGATCTGTTCCTGGCTCAGGCTGATGCCGGAGCGGCCTTCATAAAGCGACTTCGAGACTGTATCGGCGTCGTTGCCCAGGCAGGAGACAATGCCCAGTCCTGTGATGACTACTCTTTTACCCATAAGCCTAAAACGACTCCGTTGATTTGAAGAGACCGACTCTTAAGTCTTTTGCGCTATAAATTTCTGTGCCGTCGACTGAGAGATTGCCGTCGGCAATTCCCATGATCAGTTTGCGCTCGATCACGCGTTTGACATTGATGTTATAAACCACTTTGGTTGCGCTGGGCAGTATCTGGCCGCTGAATTTGACTTCTGCCGCAGCCCAGTGCGCGCCCGCGGCCCGGGTTGCCGCGCCATCCCAGGAAAAATCCCACGAGTTGCCACATGGCATCCAGACCCAGGCACCCGGGCATGACCGGGTCTCCGGGAAAGTGACACTGGAAAAACCACAGGTGCGGATGGATATCCAGCTCGGCAATGATTTCGCCTTTGCCAAAGCTGCCTCCTTCCGAGCTGATATGGGTAATGCGATCTACCATCAACATACTGTCTGTGGGTAGTTGGGCGTTTCCCGGGCCAAAGAGCTCGCCGTTTCCGCAAGCGATCAGTTCATCTTTGTTGTATGCATTTTTGCCGATCATAGATTATCCAGTATGGCCAGGATCCGGTACTGCTTGTCTCGCGCTACGCGTCCCGAACCACGATACGGAGTTAGCTTCCTGCCTGAGATCGTGTGAGGGCATTAAGCGTGACCATTCTAATAGCTGGGAGTCACAAGTCCAGTGGTTTGCTGGCCAAAAACAGTGCCTTCGGATACCATGAATTGGCTATGCTTGTGATTCAGAGCAGCGCAGACCGCTAATAATTCAAACTACTTCGCCATCAGGCTACAGGGGATACAGATGTTAACACCCGTACTTCTTTCCGGTGGTGTCGGTAGCCGCTTGTGGCCGGTCTCACGCGAGACCCACCCCAAGCAGTTTTTGCCGCTGGCCGGGGAAATTACCATGCTGCAGGAAACCCTGCGGCGCACCGCTGGACTGGAGGCGGCCGCGCCGTTGGTGGTGTGCAATGAAGAGCATCGATTCATGGTAGCAGAGCAATTGCGGCAGATGAATTTGCAGGCCAGTGCGCTGATTCTCGAGCCACAGGGCCGTAATACTGCGCCGGCAGTGGCATTGGCGGCACTGCAGGCAGTAGGCGCTGACCCGGAGTCTATTTTACTGGTGCTGCCGGCCGACCACCTGATCAGGGATGTTGACGCTTTTGTCGCAGCGGTTGACAAGGCGCTGCCGCTTGCCCGGGATGGCCGATTGATGACATTTGGAGTGGTCCCTACTGCGCCCGAGACGGGTTATGGTTATATCAAGTGCGGTGCAGCATTGGGCGATGATCTTTATGAACTGGATCGTTTTGTTGAAAAACCGGATGCTGCCACTGCCCGCAAACTACCTGGAAAGTGGTGGCTATCTCTGGAACAGCGGTATGTTCCTGATGCGGGCAAAGAGCTTTCTGGAGGAGTTGGGCAGGCATGCTCCGGAAATTCTTTCCTGCTGTGAGCAGGCCATGCTAGCGGCGACGGTTGATATGTATTTTGTGCGCCCTGACGCCCAGGCGTTCAAGCACTGTCCGAGTGACAGTATCGACTATGCTGTCATGGAAAAAACCGAAGTCGGTGGCGTGGTCTCGCTGGATTGTGGCTGGAGCGATGTGGGTGCATGGTCCGCTTTGTGGGAGGTGGCCGAGCGTGATGCGGACGGTAATGTTTGTCGAGGAGATGTCATTCTGGATAACTGCCGTGGCAGTTATTTTCGCAGCGATTCGCGTCTGGTGGCCGCAACGGGAGTGGACAACCTCGTGGTGGTGGAAACCGCCGATGCGATACTCGTAGCCGACCGCAATAATGTCCAGGATGTAAAGCGGATCGTCAATACGCTCAAGCAACGGCAACGCACGGAAGCGTCACTGCATCGGCGCGTCTACCGACCCTGGGGCTCCTATGAATCCTTGGTGGCATCTGAACGTTTTCAGGTGAAGCGTATTGTGGTTAACCCGGGACAGAGGTTGTCTTTGCAAATGCATCATCACCGTGCGGAACACTGGATTGTTGTCAAGGGTACCGCTGAGGTGACCTGTGAAGACAAAGTGTTTATGCTGGCAGAGGATGAATCCACTTATATTCCGCTGGGCCATAAGCATAGGCTGGCGAACCCGGGGCATATACCGCTGGAAATAATTGAAGTGCAGTCAGGAGCCTATTTGGGCGAGGACGATATTGTGCGCTTTGAAGACGTATACGGTCGTAGTAAGTGAGACCGACTCAACCTGGAGATTTATTACTGTGATTAAAAAATGCCTGTTTCCCGTGGCGGGTTATGGTACCCGCTTTCTTCCTGCTACCAAGAGCATGCCCAAGGAAATGCTGCCGGTGGTTAACAAGCCACTGGTGCAATACGGAGTGGAGGAGGCCATTGAAGCGGGTATGACAACCTGTGCGATGGTCACCGGTCGCGGCAAGCGCGCGATAGCCGATCATTTCGATATCAGCTATGAGTTGGAGCACCAGATATCCGGTACGGGTAAGGAAGCTTACCTCACCAGTATCCGTAGCGTGCTGGACAAGGGAATTTTCACGATGGTGCGCCAGCGGGAAATGAAGGGTCTCGGGCACGCGATCCTCACCGGTGAGGCGCTGATTGGATAGTGAGCCCTTTGGCGTGCTGCTTTCAGACGATTTATGCTTTAACAACGGGCCGGGGGTGTTGGCCCAGATGGCGGAGTTGTACAAGCAGTTTCGCTGTTCCATTGTCGCCATTCAGGAGGTGCCGGAGGATGAAACCCATAAGTATGGGGTGATTGGTGGCGAGAGCCTAAAGGATGGAATTTATCGCATCGATACGATGGTGGAAAAACCTGAGCCCAAGGACGCGCCTTCAAACCTGGCGATTATCGGGCGCTACATCCTGACGCCCGACATCTTCGATATCCTGCGTGAAACGGGGCCTGGTGCCAACGGTGAAATTCAGCTCACCGATGCCCTGCAGACCCAGGCTCGAAATGGCTGTGTCATGGCCTACAAATTTAAAGGCCGTCGCTTCGATTGCGGCAGTGTCCCGGGGTTTGTGGAGGCCACGAACTTTGTCTACGAACACTATTACCTGAAGAGCTGAGCGAGATTTCACTAGTGCAAGAAATTACCTGTTTCAAGGCCTACGACGTTCGGGGACGCGTACCGGACCAGCTCAATGAAGAGATCGCCCGTCGCATCGGTCGTGCCTATGCCGATGTGGTCAAGCCCCGGCAGGTGGTCGTGGGACATGACATACGCCTGAGCAGTCCAGCAATCAAGGCAGCGGTGACAAGCGGTCTGATGGAGCAGGGTGTAGACGTTTACGATATCGGCTTGTGTGGCACTGAAGAAATCTATTTTGCTACTTCACATGCCGGCATGGACGGCGGTATTGCGATCACCGCCAGCCACAACCCGAAAGACTACAACGGCATGAAATTCGTGCGTGAGGAGTCACGCCCAATCTCGGGTGACACGGGCCTATTTGACATCAAGGCGGTGGCCGAGCGCGATGAATTCACGGCTGCCGCGCAGCCGGGGAAGTTGTACCCGCTGGATACGTCGGAAGCCTACGTGCAGCATTTGTTGTCCTATGTTGATATTGCTAGCCTGAAACCCCTTAAAATTGTCGTGGATGCTGGCAATGGCGGTGCCGGTCGGGTGGTGGATCTGTTGGAACCGCATCTGCCCTTTGAGTTTATAAAGCTGCATCATGAGGCTGATGGCAATTTCCCCAACGGAGTACCCAACCCGCTGTTGCCGGAGAATCGTACCGCCGTAATTGCGGCTGTGCGCGAACATGGCGCAGACCTCGGGCTGGCATGGGACGGTGATTTCGACCGTTGTTTTTTCTTCGATGAGCACGGCGATTTCATCGAGGGGTATTATGTTGTAGGTCTTCTGGCGGCAGCTTTTTTGCAACAGCAGGGTCCGGCGCGCATCGTGCATGACCCGCGATTAACCTGGAACACAATTGATATCGTGCAGTCACTGGGTGGCGAGGCAGTGCAGAGCAAGACCGGACACGCCTTTATCAAGGAGCGCATGCGGCTGGAAAATGCGGTGTACGGTGGCGAAATGAGCGCGCATCACTACTTTCGGGATTTCGCCTATTGCGACAGTGGCATGATACCCTGGCTGCTGGTGACTGGTTTGGTCAGCAGCGGTGGTCAGCCACTTTCTAAATTGGTTGCTGAGCGCATGGCGGCCTATCCCTGTAGCGGCGAAATCAATCGCACTATTGCGAATCCTGCTGCGGTCCTGTCAAAAGTAGAAGAGGTTTATGCGAAGCAAGCCGACTCTGTCGAGCATGTTGATGGCTTGAGTATGTCCATGGGAAATTGGCGATTCAATTTACGCATGTCCAATACCGAGCCGGTGGTGCGACTTAATGTGGAAAGCCGCGGTGATCCGTCCCTGATGGAAGCCAAAACGACGGAGTTACTGGCTCTGATAGACGCTTGAACCGAGAAAATAAGCAGTTCGTCAGCAAACTGCCCAGCGTTGCACTATTTCCCCGGCATCTATCCGGCTTTCGCTCGTGGTGTCCATGGTGCTGTTACTGTCGGTGCCGGTCAGGCGTTGCGGCTGAGTGATAGTGCAGTAATGCGTTCCAGAGCGCTGCGCGCGTTGCTGGCTGGCAGCAGCATCAATTTCTCCAGTGCCATATCGTGGTATTGCTTGGCGCGTGCGCGCGTATAGTCCAGTGCACCGCAGCGTCTCACCGCAGCGGTGATCTGTTCGATCTGAGTTGAATTTTTTTCGATGATAGCCCGGCGCACCGCGGCTTGTTCAGCAGCATTGCCCTTGAGTAAGGTGTGTATGAGGGGCAGGGTAACTTTGCCTTCCATGAGGTCATCTCCGACGTTCTTGCCCATTGCTGCCGGATTGCCGTCATAATCGAGCACATCGTCAATCATCTGGAAGGCGATGCCCAGGTTGAGGCCAAATTCCCGTAGGGTGTTCCGAGTTTTCTCATCCACGCCCGACAGGGTGGCTGCCCCATAGCAGGCTGCCGCGAACAGAATGGCTGTTTTACGCGTGATCACATCCAGGTATTGCGTTTCGTTCGTGCTGGCGTCGCCGGCACGCGTCAATTGCAGGACCTCGCCTTCGGCGATGATATTGGTGGTCTCGGCCATATGGCTAAGGATATCCATGTCACCGAGGCGGACCATCAATTGGAAAGCGCGCGTATAAAGGAAATCGCCCACCAGTACGGATGGCGCGTTGCCAAACTGCGCATTGGCAGTGGGTCGTCCCCGGCGCAGTGAGGAGATGTCGACCACGTCGTCATGCAGCAGGGTGGCGGTATGGATAAACTCAATAATTGTGGCAAACGTGATATGCGCTGCATCGGAGCGACCGAGCGCTACGGCACTGAGCAATACCAGCAGAGGGCGCAGCCGTTTGCCCCCTGCGTCCACGATGTAATGACCGACGTTTTCCACCATTTCGACGTGCGAGTGAAGCTGCTCGACGATGAGCTGATTGACCAGCTCCAGTTCCCGTGCGACTGTGGCTTGTATCTGATGCATAGGGTTCTGTGGAGTGAAAAGTGCCCGCGCATGCTAGGGTGCGCCCACTGGCCTGTCAAGCAGCGCGACGCGCGGGGGATCGAGTGGGGACCGTTCGCAACTCATTGTTTTTATAAAAATTAGCCCTTGCTGTGGCAGTCTGATTTGCGTAAAATCGCCGCCCTCTGGACGGTGCTGCGCCCATTCGTAGCCGTCACGGGTCAACTCAACTGTTTGTGCCTGGCTCTGCCCCCTTGATTTACAAGGGTTTATTATGAATGCGAGCAGGCTAATTAAACGGAGCATGATATGTACGCAGTCATTGAAAGCGGTGGTAAGCAACACCGTGTTATCGAGGGGGAAACCCTCAAACTGGAAAAGATTGAAGTGGCCACAGGCGAAACTGTCGAGTTCGACAAGGTCCTGATGGTTGGTGGCGATACGATCAAGATAGGCACCCCGCTGCTGGCAGGCAGCAAGGTAATTGCCGAAGTGATTGCCCACGGTCGTCACAAGAAGATCAAAATTATCAAATTTAACCGCCGTAAGCACTATCGGAGAGAAACTGGTCATCGCCAGTGGTTCACTGAAGTGAAGATTACCGATATCAAGGCTTAAGGGAGGGCTTGGACAATGGCACACAAGAAAGCTGGTGGGAGTACCCGTAACGGGCGCGATTCGACAAGTAAGCGTCTGGGCGTCAAGTGCTTTGGTGGTGAAACAGTCAAGGCTGGCAACATAATCGTGCGCCAGCGTGGCACACGCTTTCACGCCGGCAGCAATGTTGGTCTTGGCAAGGATCACACACTGTTTGCGAAGGCGGATGGCAAGGTGGAATTCATTTCCCGTGGCCCGAAGAGCCGCACTTTTGTGCAGGTGGTGAGCGCCTGAGTCGGCGGCGTAAGCTGGACGATCGAAGGCCTCGTCAATTGACGGGGCTTTTTTTTATGCGCAGGCACAGGGCGACGGGCAAAGTCCCGTCCACAAATAGGTTTAGAGAAAATGAAATTCGTAGACGAGGTCAGTATCAGTGTTTATGCCGGCAAGGGCGGTAATGGCTGCCTGAGCTTCAGGCGTGAGAAGTACATTGAGAAAGGCGGTCCCGACGGAGGCGACGGGGGCGATGGTGGCAGCGTTATCTTTGAGGCCGATGAATCGCTCAACACCATGGTGGATTACCGCTTCAAGCGAAACTACCGCGCCGGCGATGGTGAATCCGGCCGTAGCCGCAATTGTACTGGCAGGAGTGCAGAGGACCTGGTGTTGCGAGTGCCAGTGGGAACGACGATTATCGACGAGGATATCGGTGAGGTATTGGGCGATTTGTCAGTCGCCGGACAGAGATTGTTGGTGGCGCAGGGCGGCTTTCACGGCTTGGGTAATGCCCGCTTCAAATCCAGTACCAACCGTGCGCCCAGGCAGACTTCTCCCGGCAGTGAAGGGGAGGCCCGAAGCCTGAAACTCGAACTAAAGGTGCTCGCGGACGTGGGCTTGTTGGGCCTGCCCAATGCCGGTAAGTCGACGCTGATACGTGCAGTGTCTTCCGCCAAGCCCAAGGTGGCTGACTACCCGTTTACTACGTTGGTACCCAACCTGGGGGTGGTCAGCGTGGAGGCCCATCGCAGTTTCGTCATGGCCGATATTCCTGGCCTGATCGAGGGGGCCTCGGATGGGGCTGGGCTGGGCATCCGCTTTCTCAAGCACCTGACACGCAACCGCATCCTGCTGCATCTGGTGGATATGGCCCCGTATGATAGCGTTGAACCGGCAGACGCGGCATTGACCATTGTGCGCGAACTGGAACGCTTCAGCCCTACCCTGGCGCAACGGGAACGCTGGCTGGTGCTGAATAAGAGCGACTTGCTGGATGCGGAAACCTTTGCGGAACGCCGCAGCGCAGTATTGGCGGCGCTGGACTGGCATGGGCCTGTGTACTCCATTGCGGCGATTAATGCGGAGGGTACCGCTGTCCTATGTGGCGACCTGATGAGGTATCTGGAGGAATGTCGCGCCCGGGAGGCGGCAGATCCACAACTGGCCGTGGCGGAGCAGGAAATGCAAAGTCGCATGCAACTGGAAGCCCGGCAGCGCATTGATGAACTGCGCGCCGAGCTGCGCCGCGAGGCGTTGGAAGGCGAAGACGATTTTGATGACGATGACTTCGAGGTTGAAGTTGAGTACCGGCTCTAGGAAAGCGAATGACAGAACGAACTGAAATAGCCAGGTCCCGACGCTGGGTGGTGAAGGTGGGCAGTGCGCTGCTCACTAATGACGGCCGCGGTCTGGACGAGGGCGTGATCTCCTCTCTGGTGGATCAGTTGGCGCAGCTGCGCGGGACCGGCTGTGAGGTGGTGCTGGTCTCCAGCGGCGCCGTGGCGGCGGGCATTGTGCGTCTGGGCTGGACGGCGCGCCCGCACCTGATACACGAGCTGCAGGCGGCTGCTGCGGTAGGGCAGTCGGTGCTGGTGCAAAGTTATGAAAATGCCTTCAAGCGCCACAATATATTCACCGCCCAGGTGTTGCTGGTGCATGACGACGTGCTCGCCAGGGATCGTTACCTGAATGCGCGCGGTACTCTCAAGACGCTGTTGAAACTTGGCGTGATGCCCATCGTCAATGAGAATGACACAGTGGTCACTGAGGAAATCCGCTTCGGGGATAATGATACCCTTGCCGCCCTGGTGGCCAACCTGATAGATGCCGACGTACTGGTATTGCTGACCGATCAGCAGGGACTCTACCGCGAGGATCCCCGTCACAATCCCGCTGCAGAGCTGGTTACAGTGTGTGATGTACATGATCCGACTCTGGATGCCATGGCCGGCGAAGGGGGTAGCCTGGGTCGCGGAGGCATGGTGACGAAGCTGCGCGCAGCGCGCCTGGCGGCCCGCTCCGGCACCGAGACCATGATTGCATCGGGCAGGGTAGCCGACATCCTGAGCAGCGTTGTCGCCGGTGCTAATGTCGGTACCTGGCTGCGCAGCGGCAAGCAGCCGCAGAATGCGCGCAAGCAGTGGCTCGCAGGAATGGTGCAGACGCCGGGGAGCGTGGAGCTGGATGAGGGGGCGGTACGTGTGCTGCGTGAATCCGGTCGCAGCCTGTTGGCTGTGGGTGTGCGTGCTGTCGGCGGTAACTTCGCCCGCGGCGACATGGTCTCCTGTCGTGATTCCGAAGGTCGTGAGATAGCCCGTGGCCTGGTCAACTACAGTGCGGATGAAACCCGACGCATCATGGGTTCACCCTCGCAGGCGATAGAGGCCATTCTCGGCTACCAGGTGGATGAAGAACTCATCCATCGGGATAACCTGGTGCTGGTGTAGTCGTTGGCCAGGCTGTGGCAGGTAGTTGTCCGGCTTATATTCCTGCCCGGCCGGTAAAACCCACCGGGGTTCGAACTGCTAAGACACTCACCCCGGTGGGTTTTACCGGCCGGGCGTGGCAGCGCGGGGCACAGTACCTAGCTCAGCCAGCGTCCCAGGGAAGTCTTCACCCACAGGAAATTCATCAGCTTCTTCATGCCCTTCCGCGCTTTTTGCGCTGTAGGGGTAGCCACTTTGCAGTTTGCCGCCGAAGCGGTCGATCACGATGGGCATTTCGTGGCAGTAGCCGCGCATGCCCTTCTTGCCGTTAACTTGTCCCAGTCCGGAATTCTTCTTACCGCCAAAGGGCGCAGCGGGAATGCCGTAACTCACCGCCATATCATTGACACTGCAGGCGCCGGTATCGATGGCTGCTGCCAGGCGGTAGCCTTTTTCCTTATCCTTGGTCCACACATTGCCGTTGAGCCCGAACTCGGAGTCATTGGCCAGCGCGAGTGCTTCCTGTTCACTGGCCACTTTCTGGATGCATAGTACCGGGCCAAAGGTCTCCAGCAGCATGATATCCATACTGTTATCCACTTCGGTAATCACGGTGGGCTCGTAATACAGACCCGGCAGGTCCGGATTACGGCGACCGCCCATCAGAATGTTCGCGCCTTTGGCTCGCGCGTCCTCCACATGGGCTTCGATAATGGCCATTTGCCGGTCCCAGAACACGGCGCCGATATCTTCGTTCCAGCCATGCTGCGGACCCTGTCGCAGTCCCTTACCCTTTTCCAGCACCAGCCGCAGGAACTCGTCGTAGACTTCCTTCACTACATAGATGCGCTCCGTGCCACAGCAGTAGTGCCCGGTGTTCATGCACGAACCTATCCAGGCGCCGTCCGCGGCGCGGTCCAGATCCGCATCGGCGCACACAATCATCGCATCATTGCCGCCCAGTTCCAGCGTGCAGGGAATCAGCTGGCTGGCGCAGGCCTCGGCGACTTTGCGACCCGTGGCCACGGAACCTGTGAATGAGACTTTATCCACGCCGCCGCGCACGATGGCGGCACCGGTTTCCCCGTCGCCCAGCAGCACTTGCAGTACGCCTTCAGGAAGCCCCGCCTGGCGGAAAATTTCCTCTGCCAGCTTGGCGGAGAACGGTGTGACTTCGGAACCCTTGGCTACTATCGTATTGCCAGCGAGCATAGCCTGCGCTGCCTGGTTCATCACCAGCACGAAGGGTCCGTTCCACGGCGTGATCAGGCCAATCACGCCCAGCGGTTTGTAAAGGATACGCAGTTGCTTCATCAGCCCCAGAATGCCGTGTACCTTGCGCTTGCGCGGCGCGAGGAACTTCTCTGCATTCTTGGCGTAGTAGCAGAGCTGGTCTGCCACCGAGAATACTTCCATGCTCATGGCGTCGGTGCGGGCTTTGCCGGTCTCCTTGACCACCGTATCGATGATCTCGTCCTGTCGCGCCAGTACAATCTGCAGTGGCGCGTTCGACGATTGCCGCGCGTTCCTTCATGCTGGTGGCAGCCCAGGACAGGTTGTGCGGCCCTGGCCCTGGCGATGGCGCTGGCCACATCTTCGGCGTTGGCGCAAACCAGTTCGCCTGTACGCTCCAGCGTGACCGGGCTGCGCAGCTGCAGGTGGCGGCGGGAGTCATTGGATTCGATCGGTTCGTAGATAGACATGGCGTCCTCCTCGTGTGAATGCCGATAAACTAATGGTCATTAGTTTGACTGTCAATGTCTTTTGCGACCATCGCGACTGACCAATAAATTCATCGGCGAGATAAGGCCATCGTGGCCTGTAACGCCGGGACTTTACCTGTCTGCCATTACAAGGCAGGTTGAATGTGGAATAATGCGCGGCTTCCTCACCCAAGCAGTCACTGAGCGCAGGACGATGTCGCCAACGCTACTACTTATTTTCTACTGTCTGGCCATTGCGGGATTTTCGCTGATGGGCGGCCTGTTGCCGGGCTGGATCAGGATGACGCACACCCGCACCCAGGTGGTGATGAGTCTCGTCTCAGGACTGATGCTAGGCGTGGCGTTCTATCATCTGCTGCCGCACAGTGTGGCGCTGCTGGGTGGCTCACGCGGGATAGATACTGCGGTCTGGTGGCTGATGATCGGACTGATCGTCATGCTGCTGCTACTGCGAGTGTTCCATTTTCATCAGCACGATTTCAGCCAGGAAGAAGGAGTTCAACACGATCATCATCACCATCATGATAAGCATGACAGCCCGGTGCACGGCCTCAGTTGGGTCGGTCTCGCGCTGGGCCTGGCAGTGCATACGCTGATCGATGGCGTGGCCCTCGGTGCTGTGATGCACGCGGGTAGCCCGGCGGGTGGCTTGATCGGGATCGGCGTGTTTCTCGCCATCTTCCTGCACAAGCCGTTGGACGCCATGTCCATCGTCACCGTGATGGAAGCCGGTGGCTGGAGCAGGCAAGCCCGCGCGGGCGCCAATCTGATATTTGCTCTCATGTGCCCGCTGGGAGCGCTGCTGTTTTTCTTCGGCGTGGATGTTGTGGCGGACAGTCGCAATCACCTGGTGGCGGCGGCGCTGGCTTTTTCGGCGGGCGCGTTTATCTGTATTGCACTGAGTGACCTGCTGCCCGAGGTGCACTTTCACAGTCACGACCGGGCCAAGTTGACCCTCGCGTTTTTGCTGGGTATTGTCGTGGCCTATGGGATTGGCAGCGTGGAGCCAGCGGGCTTTCACCCTGCCGCAGAGGAAACGGAGGCAGATCGCCATGGTTAAACGCGTTATTTATCCGCCGATCTGGCTGCTGCTGGGCCTGATCGCGATCTTCGTTTGCAATGAGTACTTATCCGGGACCACGTTTTACCAGCCTGGCGGGACAGCTTGTCGGCGGCGTGTTCATTATCATCGGCCTGCTGTTGCTGGTGATTGCCAATGGCTTGTTTAACCGCGCGGGTACAGGTGTCATACCATTTCGGAATGTGTCCGCGCTGGTGACAGACGGGATTTTTCGCTATACGCGCAACCCCATGTACCTGGGCATGGTGGCCGTACTGTTGGGCTGCGCCATTACTGTAGGCGCCAGCGTGGCGCTGATTGTTCCCCCGCTGTTCGCGGTCATCGTTGAGATGCGCTTTATTCGACCCGAAGAGGCCATGCTGCGGGACTTGTTTCCCGAACAGTATCCGGCCTATTGTCAGCGCGTCAGGCGTTGGATTTAGCCAGAAAAGTGTCTAAGCTGGCAGGGTCTGGCACATGACCGCCGCATGATGGGGCGCGCAAGTGCAATTGTTGGTGCAGCCACCCGGGAGAGAGTATGAATAAGAATTTCGTTGCTGGTCTATGCCTGTTGGCCCTGTCCAGCGCTGTGATGCCGGCCCTGGCTCAGGATCCCCAGAAGTGTCTGGAATGCCATGAACCTGCCGAGGACTGGGCGGGATTGTCGGTCGAGGAGATCATCACCGCCGCCAAAGCTCCCGATAACAAACGACACGCGCCTAACCAGGCGCTCAGCGACGAACAGTTGCGACTGATCATCGCGAAATTGTTGCCCCAGTAGAGTCAGGTGGGCCGGGTCTTTTCCCGGTCCAGCCACCCCGCCAGATGATCGTTGGCTATGCTCGCCAGTGCGGCAATATGGTCCGGTGCGCTGTTGAGGCAGGGGATGTACTGATAGCGCTCTCCGCCCGCCGCGAGGAAGTAGTCGCGGTTTTCCACCGCGAGTTCCTCCAGCGTCTCCAGGCAATCCGCGGCAAAACCTGGACAGATGACTTGCACCGCTTTGACTCCCTGCCCGGGTAATTCTTTCAGGGTTACATCAGTGTAGGGTTTAAGCCACTCCTCCCTGCCGAAACGGGACTGGAACGTGGTCATGTAGTCTGCTTCCTTCAATCCCAGTTCTTCCGCGACCAGGCGCGAGGTCTTCAAGCACTCGCAGTGGTAGGGATCACCCTCATCCAGATAGCGTTGCGGCACGCCGTGGTAGGAAAATAACAGCAGGTCGGCGCTGCCATGTTCCGCGCGGTAGGCTCTGATGCTGTCGGCCACGGCGCTGATGTAGGCCGGGTGATCGTGATAGTGACTGACAAAACGCAGTTCTGGTAGCCAGCGCCGATGCGTGAAATCGGCGGCCAGCGCGTCGAATGTCGAGCCGGTGGTGGCTCCGCTGTACTGCGGATACAGGGGCAATACCAATAGTTTTCGGACACCGCGTTGCAACATTCCCTGCAGCACATCGGGAATAGACGGGGTGCCATAACGCATGGCGAACTCCACGATTACCTGGTCACCAAACTGCTGCGTCATCGTTTTGCGCAGGGCGTCTGTCTGGTCCTGCGTGTGAAAGAGCAAGGGCGAGCCGCGCTCTGTCCACACGCTGCGATAGGAGGCGGCGGAGCGGGCGGGGCGGATATTGAGGATGACTCCGTGCAGGATAAACCACCAGATCAGCCGCGGCACTTCCACCACGCGGGGGTCGGACAGGAACTCCTTCAGATAGGCCCTGAGCGCTCTTCTTTCCGGCGCCTGGGGTGTGCCGAGGTTAGTGAGCAGGATGCCGACGCGGGGCACCTGCTCGTGGTTGAAGTTGTCGGTGCCAATATATTTCATGCTGGGGACGATATACGTTTGCCCGATCAATGCCAAGTAGCGTCGCGTCCTGCCGCTGGCGACGGGAGCGTTGGATTCACTGACGCGCATAGCAATCAGGGTATGTCGTGCACCTCGCTCACATCGGCTACCCTGCCGGTGCCATGGCAGACGTTGCAGGTTTCCACCACCTTACCGTTGTCCAGCGCTGCCTGGCTGGTGTTGAAGCTGCCACCATTGGCACACCATGTGGGCACCTGCTTCCGTCGCTGTCGTGGCAGCTGGAGCAAACCGCAGTCGTCGGCGAGATCACCGTGTCGTCAATCGGACTCTGCAGATCAATGCCGGTGTCGATTGTGGTTCCCAGCACCCCGGAGGGCAGTGGCAGGGTAGAACCCGACTCCGTATGGCAGGCGACGCAGTTGGCCAGGTTGCCGGGGTATTGCACTTCCTCTTCGTCGAAGATGTAGGTGGTGAGGCCGCCAAAGCCAACGATCTGCAGCGGATTCTCGCGGATGCCCGCAGCGTGGATGCCGTGGATCATTCGCTTGAAGTCGATGGACTCCTCCTGTTTGCCATCCGTGGGCGGGGTGGCGGCGATTTCGCGCACATCCCGGTCCGTATTGCGCGGGTTGTGGCAAGCGACACAGACTGCACGTTGTCGGTGCGGTTGCTGCCGTGCAGGCTTAGCGTCTGGTGGCAGCTCAGGCAGTTGGTCAGTTCCACGGAGGTGCGGCCGGTACCGCTGCCTTGCCGTCCGGTTCGTTGATGCTGAAAAGAATTCATGCACATTGGTGAACGGCACTGCGTTGCACATTGGCTCGCGCATCGCTGCCAAGTCATCGACAGCGGGGTGTCCCTCAATGCCTGCAGCGCCGCTGCCAGTGGCTGGAATAAAGGGTCGCTCACTGCCATCCGGGATCGCGAGCGGCAGAGTCGATAATGTAGCTGCCATCGCCGATTGGCGACCGCTCCGTCAGCGCATCACGACTGACGGAACTGGCATTCTCCAGATCGTTTCCGCTATTGGTGTAGTCCGAGGTATCCCACGCCAGGCGCACATTGCCAGGCGGCTGGCGCCAGTGAGCGACCGAGGTCCAGACAGGGTCGCATTGTAAATCATACGGCTGGTCTGCGGATTAGTCGGGTCGAATACTTTGAACTGCACCCGCGGGTTTTCACCGGGCGATGCTGTTTGTCACTGGCAGGATACTCGGCCGCGAAAATGCTGGCTGGCTTCTACTGTCAGTATCCGGTGGCTGTCCTGGATACTGCCGGCGATGCCGCCCGTGTGCGTGGCAGCTGGCGCAGTTGGAGTCATCCGTCTGGCCGCCGGCGTGGGTCGCGAAATCCACGTCATCATGGCAACTGCCGCAGGCGGCCTGGGTGGCGTAGAGCGACCAGTTGTCGCCCTGCGCGGTCAGGGTGAGGTAATCCAGGTCCCGCACCGGTGGCGCTGCCCGCGTGGCAGTTCACACAGTTGCGGATGTCCTGCGGAAAGTTCACGTGGGAATAGTCGTTGATGCTGTCGCGAAATCCATAGATCACGTAGGGCTCTCCCGCTTGCACGCTCGGCAGATTGGCGCCCCTATGGATCTTGTGGATCATCACTTTCATATCGACCGTATTGGTGCTGTTCGGGATCGACCGAGCCAGCGTTGTGGCAGTTTACGCAGTACTTGACCTCCTGGCGGCCGCCACCGTGCACGGCCAGCGGGTCATGACAGCGGTTACAGTTAGCGGTGGCTGCGATATCCATGGTGAAGATGCCGTTGGTCGCCCCGGTGGCAGGCACCCAGTCGTGACTGGGGTTGGCTTTGCCGGGCGCGTTATCGAACTGAATTGCCACCCGGTGGGTAAGATTGGGATCGTAGCTGAGATCCAGTCCCTGCGCCTTGGCTTGCTGCAGTATGTCCGCCGGCAGGTCAGTCAGGCTGGTGGTATAGCGGTAGCTGTACTTGCCGCCACCAAGATTGGTGAATGAATTCCGTCTGCGCTCGGAGGTGCCCTGCAGCTCCGGTACAGTGCCCGGGCCCACACCTGGCGGTTGCGCGATTACATTGATATAGGACTGCCAGGTGCCGGTGAGAGTTGCCCAGCGGGCTTGATTCGAGTTTGGATACCACAAAGCGCACGTCATCAAGCGTCAGGTCAGTGATGGCGACGTTATTGCCATCACTGAGCTGGAATTCGATGACTGGCTGTTTATCCTCATTCAGGTCGGCGTCGGTGATGAAGGCATTCAGTACCTGTGCCTCGACGTAGGGATTCACTGAGGGTGACGGGCGGAATGGGTTCCGGCGGTATCGGCTGACCGGGCGGTGGCGGGCCCGGATTGCACGCCCGGGGCGCTGTCGCCACCGCCGCCGCCACCACAGGCGACAAGAAGACCCACCAGGCCCGCCAATATCCAGTTGCGTGTGAGTGTAAGCATGGTTTTCCTCTCCCGGGCTGTTACTGCCAGCGATAAATCGACTGACGGCGCCCACATAATGAATATCTTCGTTCGGGTTGGTCTGGCCAAAGGTCAGCACCCTGGCGATGGTGTCCGCCTGCACACCCTCCCAGGCCCAGTCGTCGGATGTGTAGTTGTAGTACTGGTAGTCTAATTGCAGCGACAGGTCGTCCCGCACATGCCAGATACCGTTGGCCTGCAGGTGGTGCAATCTGCGTGTTGACATCGGGCAGATCGGAGGCGGTGACACTGGCCCCGGGCTGTGTCGTTCAGGTCCTGCTCAGCGCTGCGTATCGACAAAGCTGTAATCCAGTTCCAGTTCCAGGTCCGGCGCCAACTGCCAGTGCAGGTTGGCGCCCAGAGTGACGCTGCGTGTCGGTCGCCGTCGATGTCTCCAATCCTGCTGCGGGTCGCTGGCCTGGGGCAGCGGCGCATAAATCGCGAACGCATTTTTTTCCTGCCCGCCGCGGAAGGTGCGGCTGCTACTGGTCACCCTGGTAGTTGTCGTAGCCGGTGTAGACGCTCGCCGAACAGCGTGTTCGACACGATGTAGCTCACGCTGAAGTGGGCCGCGTTGCCACTGCGACTCGGTCAGGCCCAGACTGCTCTGGTCGTAATCGTCATCGCGCGACAGCAGATTCAGGTTCAGGTTCCAGCGCGTCGCTCGGCAGGTAGCTGAAATCGGCTCCGCCCTCCCAGCGCTCGCGATTGGCCATGTAGTACTTCATCAGCAGCGGGATGGTTGGTGTAGCGCTCGGTGTCGGGGGTGGCATTGATCAACTGCGTATCCAGCAGCGCATAATAGTCCTGGGCCCACTGGTAAGTGTCGGCGGCGCGATCGGCATACTGCAGGTGCAGCCTTGAAGTAAAGTTGGTCCAGGGCTGGATGCGGTATTTCAGGGTGTAACGGTCCTCCTCGGTTGTTTCGACGGGGGCATTGCGCCGCTCCACCTCCTCGTAGGCATACTCAGCGCTCAATTTGCTGTGCAGTGGCAGTCGGTAGCCGGCTTCCAGGCCGGCGGTCTGCGAGGTCAGGTCGTGATTGGTGTTGTAGACCGTCAATGGTGAGTCCGGCTGGTCGCTGCCATCGCCGCGCACGTACAGGTAGCCGTTGCGGTCGGCGTCATAGTCGCGGTCGCGCAGCTTGTAGAACACCTCGGTGCCTAGTTTGGGCATCGGGTTCAACAGCAGCCTGATATTGCCGGTGCCGGTTGCGACCTCACCGTTGAAGTCGTTCTGGGGCACCGGCACAGTGACCAGCAGCGCCTCGTTGACCGTGTAGTCTGCATAGTCCTGGTCCTGCGTGGCGAGGGCGTAGCTTGAGTCAAACTGCAGGCGCGCCTTGCTGGAGAAAATGTAATGCCCGATGAGCCGACCACTGGTCTGTTCATTGTCCGGCGCCAGGCCGAGTCCGCCGGTACCCGCCGGATACGCCACAGCGGGGCCAAAGGAGTTGTAGGGGTTCTGCCAGACCAGCAGCTCGTCGTCGTTGTCAAATTTCGAGTAGGCCAGCTGCCCGTTCAGGTGCAGGCGCTCGGCGTCGTAGCCCAGGCCCAGGTCAAATTCCGTGGTGCCGTAATCCACCGGCGAGCGCAGCAGCACCGCATCGGCCGCCGCGCCGTCAATATAAATGGCCGCGCCGGCATCGCCGTGACCTTCCTTCTCTTCATACGACAGGTGGCTGTCCATATGCCAGTTGTCATTGAGTTTGGCGTCAACGCCGACGAACACCTTGTCCCGATTGAGTATACGGTCGAAATCACGCAGGGAATCATTCAAGGTGACAAAGTCAGGCGGTGGTCTGGCCGCTGACCCAGTTGTCCGGCAACACCTGGTTGACGTTGCCCTGGAAGGGCGTCTGGCCACTGTCGTTGCGCACCTGCTGTTGTGAATCGAAGCCCATGGTGAGTCGCAGGCGGTCTATCCTGCCCCAGGTAAGCTTCGCCTTCGCGGGTATCCAGGCCGAGGTCCGACAGGGACAGCTGCCAGTAATTATCGCTGCTGTGGAAATCCTGCCATTGCAGGTCGCCGATAAGCGTGGCGCCCTGCTCGCTGAGCCCGTTGTACTCGCCGAACTTGTAGTTATCGTCACTGGTATAGCCCAGCCCGAATTGCGCGGTGCCGGAGTAGTCCGATTGCCAGGCGGTCTGGCGACGGGCGATTTACCAGGGCCAAGGGCGCATAGGGGCTGGTATCATCAACAGCCTCTTCAGTCGTCTGCGCCAGCGCGCCGCAGGTCGCCAGCGCCAGGGCGCTGGCGGTGATCCACGGCCAGAGTCGGGCGACGGCGCTCGATTCATCGTGTCAAACGCGCCCCCGACGGATGATTGGAGCCGTGCACCTGGCTGTGGCAGTTCAGGCAGTTTTTGCCCAGCACATTCTGGTTGGCGGTGCCGCCGGGCAAGCCCTCACTGCCATAGGGCACACTGGGGTGAAAGGCCGCAGCGTGGCACTGCTGGCACAGGGCCGGGCCTCTGGCCGTCAGCAGGCGTTCATTGACCGAGCCGTGCGGTCGATGACACAGGGAGCAGTCCTCCGCCGCCGGCGGGTGCTCCCACAGAAACGGACCGCGCTTGTCCTGGTGGCAGCTGAAGCAATTGTCGTTGAGCGTGGGCTGGTGCAGGGCGCGTCGCCCAGACCGCCGTGCGGATTGTGGCAGTCGATGCAGGCGGTTTTGCCCTCGGTGATGGGATGGCGCGAGGGCAAGTGCAGTTCGGCGCGCACCTGTGTATGGCAATTCAGGCACAGCTGCTGTGATTGCGCGCTCGTCCAGTGCAAGGTCCTGTGGCTGGTGGGCGCTGTGGCAATCGTTACAGGCCAGGTTTTCCTGCTGGTGCGCGCTGCCGTCCCAGAGCAACTGATCGCCATTTTCGTGGCAGGCCTGGCAGCTGGTCGTTGCGTGTTTCCACCGCGGAGGGCCACTGCGGTCCGAAACTGACATCCGGGGGGGCCTTTTTACCCCTGCGATCGTGCGCCTCACTGGGTCCGTGGCACGCCGTGCAGGTGGCGGCGCCACCGCCTTGCAGCGAGCTGTGCGCGGTATTGAAGATGGCGTGAACCGGTGAGTCCGCTCCGCCTTGTGGCAGTCCAGGCATCCCGGCCCTTCCTGCGCCCACACCGCCGCTGCTGGCCAGCAGCCAGACGCCGACGATAATCAATGCTTTTAGGTGCTTCCCTGACATCGTCGAATTACTCTGCGGTACAGTTCTTATCGTTTACGCCGATACCTTCTTCAGTATCGGGTAATATTTGTCCCGTTTGCACGCCCTTGATGCTGTCTCTGTAACGCTTGTTGATCCAGATCAAGCTTGCCGTTTGTTATTGGGAGCTTGAATTTTCCGGGTGCGCAATGCCCGCATGGCAATCGATACAGGATTTGTCTTTAACCCGCTCGGGCTGGTGGAATCTTTGCGCCATTTTCGACTGCAGGTCGGCCTGCATGTGCGCCGTATCGTGGCAATTGCGGCACTCCTGGGAATCATTGGCCTGCATGCGTGCAATTTCACGCTGCTTCATCACTGGCACATGGGCGGCATACTTTTCAGGCGTGTCGATCACCCGGTGATCGATCCCCACACTTCCCTGGAAGCTTCCACCTTGCGGATCATTCTCGGTACAAACTCTCGCGGTAAGTGACAGTCGGAGCAGGTGGGTCGTACGCCGCTGGCATTCTTAAAGTGCGTGGTATTTTGTAACTGGGCGTAGGGATTGTCCCGCATCTCATGGCAACTGATACAATATTCCTCGGTACTGATGGCGTGCAGCGCGGTGCCAAAAGTGAGCACGCCGAGGACGCCGAGAATCGAACCAACGACCAGCAGGGCCAGAATCGAATGCGAGGCAGACGGCCGCAGCAGTTTTTTCAGCCAGCCCTTTGGATTGGTTTCGGACATCGTTCCGCTATCCCTGCAATGGCGAGGTCTACTATTTCGACTTACACTCTATAGGATTCATAATTTCATGCATAGGGCAGTGTATTGCCAATCATGCGAGGTATGTATTCTTCAGGCCAGGAGGGTGTCCAGCACCACTGCGACGAGGAACAGGCTGGTGAACCTGCGGGTATGGCTGAAGGCGTGGGCAGAGAACCACAGGGGCCACACCTCGGGAGGATAATCCGCCGGCGGTGAATCCGGTTTGGCCTGCTGGAACACACGCCACAGCCGGGGCAGCGCGGGCAGGTTGATGAGCACCAGCAGCAGGGGCCAGCTGAAACTGCCCGCCAGTACCAGTGCGATACACAGCAGGTACTGCGCGCCGATCATGCCCACAATCGCATAGCGCGCCATGCGCTCACCCATGATGACCGGCAAGGTATTCACCCCTTTGCGCCGGTCCGCCTCCAGCTTGTCGGTGTGCTTGCCGAACAGCACCGTGGTGGGTCCCAGCGCGAACACGAGGCTGAGCCAGGTGACATCAGCGCTCCACGCCCCGGCCAGCACATAGTAGGTGCCGCCGACCATCAGCGGACCCCACACCAGCAGGACAGCGGGTTCGCCGAGGCCGTAGTATTTCAGCGGCCAGGTGTAGAACAGCACAAAAAACGCACCGGCCAGCATCAGGTTCAGGGTCAGGCCGCTGCGCTGGAAAATGAGCCACCCGCCCAGGACCAGCGCGATGCCGGCCGTCACGCCCAGGTAACGCCAGAACTGGCGTTGGCTCATCAGGCCGTCTTCCAGCACATGCACGCCGTACTGGTTGCGGTAGTAGTTGTCCTTGTCGATGCCGCGCCGGGAGTCGGTATAGTCATTGAGCAGGTTGTTGGTCGCGTGCGCGAACATCAGGCCCAGTACGGTGGCCAGCCACAGGTGCCACTGGAATACGCCCGCCCGCCAGGCCATCAGGCCGCCCAGCGCGGCTGCGGTGAAGGTCATGAACAGGACCGAGGCCCGGCAGGCGATAAGCCACTTGGCCACCGGATCCAGAGTCTGCCACTCGCTGTGGGACAGCTTGGGCATCTGGTCCAGGGCGCGGCCCCACATCCTTACATCAATCATTGTCTGGCGGTTTTCCTTCTGGCTGATACTTTGCTATGCGTGGAGTGGAAAGCGCAACGTCACGTTCAAATAGGGCAAGACTACCCAACTTGGACAGTGACTGCGAGTATTGCGGACAATTCTTACACGGCATACCCGGTTTGAGCTCCCAACTGAGGGTCATACATGTCGCTAGCGGTTGGGGACATTTATAGTCCTCTGGGCTATTCTGCTCGCACGCATCCAAAACGGATAATTGCCATTTTCCCTGCATTGGCTTTTTCTGCGATCAATTTCGAAGGAGTGAGTTTGTCATGCATACGCAGCAATTGAACAACTGGACGCATGACCACGTCTTCAGCCAGGACGAGCAGCGCGCGGGTGAGCGTCGCACTATAGTCGTCGTAATTCTGACCGCTGCGATGATGGTCGTGGAAATAGCGGCCGGGGTGATTTATAGCTCCATGGCGCTGCTGGCAGACGGCCTGCACATGGCCTCCCATGCCACCGCGTTGGGGATTGCGGTATTCGCCTATGTGGTGTCGCGGCGACTGGCCGCTGATCGGCGCTTTGCCTTTGGGGTCGGCAAGATCAACAGCCTGGCCGGGTTTGCCAGTGCGGTGATGTTGATGGGTTTTGCACTGGTCATGGTGATCGAAAGTACCGACCGGCTGATCAACCCGCTGGCCATTTCCTTTGACCAGGCATTGATGGTGGCCGTCGTTGGCCTGTTGGTGAATGGTGTCAGTGCCTGGGTGTTGATGTCGACTCCGCATGGGCACGATCATGACACGACCACGACCACGACCACAATGACGACCACAATCACGCTGATGATCATGGGCACTCGCACCACGGGCATGATCACAACCTGCGCGCCGCCTACCTGCATGTGCTGGCGGATGCGCTGACCTCGCTGCTGGCGATTGTGGCCCTGCTGGCAGGCAAGTATATGGGTGCCGGTTGGCTGGACCCGGCCATGGGTATTGTGGGCGCGGTGCTGGTCGCCCGCTGGTCCTGGGGTCTCATTCGCGACACCGGGCGGGTTCTGCTTGATCACCAGGCCGAAGACCATCACCTCGCCGTGTTGCGTGAATCCATTGAAGGAAACTCGACCGACCGGATCACGGATCTGCATGTGTGGAGTATCGGACATGGCATCTTCGCGGCAGAGATTGCCATCGTCAGTGACGAACCCAGAACACCTGACTACTATAAATCGCAGATTCCGCCGCAACTGGATATCGTCCACGTCACGGTGGAAATACAACACTGTGGCGAGCACCAGGGCGATAGCGCAGTTCTCGTCGGATGACGGCCATTAACTGATGGAGGAAAATATGTCCTATAAATGTATTTCGATCGACGATGCCAAAGCGCTTATCGACCAGGGCGGCGCTACCATTGCGGATGTAAGAGACGCCGCGTGCGTATTTTGCCAGCAGTATCAAAAACGCCATCCATATCCAGCAGGAGACTGTAGAAGAGTTTTTGTCAACGGCGGATAAAGACAAGCCACTGATCGTCTATTGTTACCACGGCAATTCCAGCAAAGGCGCGGCAGATTATTTTTTCAGCCAGGGTTATAAAGAGGTCTATAGCATGGACGGTGGCTATGAGGCCTGGCGACTGAAATATTGAAGCGATGTGGTAAAAGCTATTAAAAAGCTCTCGATTTAGCCCTTCGGGCGACGAGCGAGATGACAATGAATATTCAGGATATGGGTAGTATCGGTGAACTGATTGCTGCCGCTGCCACCATTGCCACATCGATTTACCTGGCCCGACAGGTGCGCGCCAATACCAAAGTAACGCAGACCGCGAGCAGAGTCGAAATTACTCGTGACTATTGTGATATGAACAACGCACTTTTTGATATTGATATTTCGCTTGCCAACAGCTTGATACCACGCGATGAGCATTAACCATAACCAACAGTATCTGGTGAGCCCCAAGCCAGCAATGGTGCGCGACGAGCTGGCGCATATCGGCGCGGGACTGCGTTTCTCCCAAAGCCCGACCAATTTCCTGACGCAGATGAGGAAGGAATATGGCGACACCTTTCTGGTGGATGTCTTCGGTTACAAACTGTTCTGTGTGTTTTCCCCTGCAGGGTCTTAAAAGTCTTTACGCGGCGGCCGAGGATGAAGCGAGCTTTGGCATGGCCACTTTCGATATGCTGGGTTTCAAGACGCCGCTGGACATTTTTATGGACGCGGATATCGATCTTTTTTATGACCTGCTGCTGCCCGACAAGGTGGCTGCCTATGTCAAAGATTTCTCGAACGTCATCGCACAGGTGATTGCGAGCTGGGGCGATAGCGGCGAGATCAATGTGTTCGATGCAATAAGGACACTGGAGCAGCGCGTCGGGTTCAAGGTCTGGATTGGCGAGGAGGCGACACGGGATGGCGTCTGGCAGCAGTTCAAAACGCATTTCGATGTATTGTCGCAGGAGAACGCGTTTGTCAGCCCGCAGCAGACGCTGGAAACATTGACTTCAGGCAAGGCCAAGGAAAAGCAGGCCGTCGCAGCAAATCATGGCGCTGGTGGGTAACATCATGGCGCAGCGCGAGGCTTCTGCAATCATGGCCCGATGACAATTTGACGTTTCTGTACCACCGCTTCAAGTCGGACGATCCGCAGGTCACGCTGCGAAAGCTGACGCACAATATAATCAATGCCAACCAGGGCTTCCTGTCCAATTTGTATGCGGCGCTGTGCTGGTCGCTGATCAATCTCAAGCAACACCCGGACACACAGCGACGGCTGGAAGCGGAAATTTCCGCGACGAAAGACACGTTCGGTGACAACTTCCACGAGTCACAGGAGGCGCTGGACAGCATGCGCTTCTGCGAGCAATTGCTGATGGAAAGTGTGCGCCTTGCGCAGCGTTCCATCACCCTGCGCAAGGTGATGAAGGAAATCCAGTTCGACTGCGGCGATGCTGTGTACACGATACAGCCCGGCGTGTATATCACCACGATGCTGTCCGTCATCAACACGCAAACGCCCGAGTTGGCGCAGGTTCGACCCGGACCATTACCAGGGCAGGCGAATTGATCCGGCACTCATTGCGCAGGGCAAGGAAACCATCAGTACGTTTGGCCATGGCCTGCACGCCTGCCCGGCGCAGAAGTTTTCGCACAACATGTGCAAGGTACTGCTGTCCCTGCTGTTGCGAGAATTTTGAGTTCGGCAACCTCGATGCGCCGATTGCGCCCAGCAGTTCGCAGATGGGCGGTGTTGCCAGGGCTGCCTCAGACGTGATTCTTCACTACTCCCGCAAGACGAAAAACTAGCGGCTCAAGCCTTTTCGCCAACAGTCTGCCGACCCGGCTAGTCCTTATCGGGCATGATCCAGCCAATCACCATGGTTGCGATACTGATCACGACGCTGCCGATGATCGCCCACCACAGCTTCGTCATTCCCTCGCCTTCGATCGACATGGCATTCCCCACAAGCCCCGCCGTCAGCATCAGCATCAGGGCGTTGATCACTAACAGGAACAAGCCCAGCGTGAGGATGGTGACAGGCAATGACAGCAACCTGACGACCGGTCGAACGAATACGTTCACAAGTCCAAAGACCACAGCCACGATCAGAAAGCTGGTGAGTGAAGACTCGATCCGGATCCCCGGCACCACGGCGGTGGTGAGCCAAAGGGCAGCGGCTGTGATAAGTATGCCAATGATGATTTTCATAATTTTGTCCTCTATAAACCCGCGACTGACCTGAGCGTAGCATATCAATAGCGGCTTGGGTTATATGGCTCTGACCCGTTTGCTCCTGTATGACGACATGACCGACTGGTATCGGGAAATATCTTCCTGAACCGGCTAACCTTATGAGTTAGATTGTCTGCTGTCGACAATGTCGTTGTGACTCGGTAATAGCCAAGCCACAGCGGCTGATAGCCCGATAAAGATACTGGATATCACTAAACAGGCCGCCAGTCCCCAGACCTGGAACACCCATCCGGACAATACAGTTCCCAACAGGCGGCCCATGGCATTTGCCATGTAGTAAAAACCGACATCCAGTGATACAGCCCGCTTCATCGGCGTAACTGACAATGAGATAACTGTGCAGGGCCGAGTTCACGGCAAACAGCACACCGAATACCAGCAATCCGGCCAGCAGGCTGAAGGGCAGCAACATTCCGCTTTGACGCGCGATGGCTATACATGCCGGAACTACGGCCAGCGCCGCCGCCCATGCACATGCTACCTTGCCGTCCGGCACGCTGGCGCGCCGGCTTCCGGTAAGTTTTGGCGCGAGAGACTGCACAAAGCCGTAGCCGATGATCCAACAGGCCAGAAAGGCCCCCATAGCCCAATGGTCCCAGCCCAATACAGAAGAGATAGACCGGCAGTGCGACCACAAACCAGACATCTCGCGCAGCGAACAGGAATAAGCGCGCAGCGGACAGGTAGTTGACGGCCCGGCTCTTGGAAAACAGGTGGCTGAACTTCGGTTTGGCGCTGGACTTTCCCAGATCCCGCTGCAAGGTAATTATGCTGCATAACCAGACAACTGCCAGCACGGCAGCCATGGCTGCTATCGCTCCCCTGAAACCCCATGCCGCGAGTAAAACCCCGCCCAGAAAGAAACCCACGCCCTTCAGCGCATTCTTGGAGCCCGTCAGGATGGCGATCCATTTGTAAAGCGTCCCGGCGGCCTCGCGGGGAACCAGCATCCGGATCGGCGCTCTTGGCGCTCATCTTGTTGAGGTCCTTGGCGATCCCGGAGAGTGCCTGGGCGCTCATGACCCAGGCGACACTCAGGTATTCCCCGGGAACCAGTAGCATCGACAAGGCAATCACCTGTAATGCCAGCCCCCAATTCATCGTGGCATTCAGGCCGATTTTCGCTCCCAGCCATCCTCCCACGAGGTTGGTGATGACGCCGAATATTTCATAGAACAGGAAGAGCATTGCGACTTCCAGCGGGCTGTAGCCCAATTGATGGAAGTGCAGAACGACCAGCATGCGCAGCGCGCCGTCGGTCAGGGTAAATGCCCAATAATTGCCGGTAACCAGCAGGTACTGACGAGCGGAGGGGGACAGGTCTGGACGCTTACCCATGCTTTACGCGCGGTCTGACCTGGCGACCAGGCTCATGAGCTCCACCGTGCGATTGGCATAACCCCACTCATTGTCATACCAAAGATACAGTTTTACCTGCGTGCCATTGATCACCATTGTTGACAGTGCATCGACGATACTGGAACGCGGGTCTGTCCTGTAATCAATGGAAACCAGAGGCTTCGTCTCGTAACCGAGAATTCCTTTGAGGTGTGTTTCGGCAGCCAACTTCAGCAGGGCATTCACTTCCTCGATGCTGGTCTCGCGATGCACCTCGAATACGCAATCAGTGAGCGATGCATTCGCCAGTGGCACCCGTACCGCATGCCCGTTCAGCTTGCCCCTGAGGTCCGGGAAGATGTGCGTAATCGCTGTTGCGGAGCCGGTAGTGGTGGGAATGAGGCTCATGCTGCACGCGCGCGCCCGGCGCAGGTCCTTGTGTGGCGCATCGAGAATGGTTTGGGTATTGGTGATATCGTGAATCGTCGTCATGGACCCATGCTTGATACCCAGCCCTTCATGAATGACCTTCACCACCGGGGCCAGGCAATTCGTTGTGCATGAGGCTGCGCTGACAATCCGGTGGACAGAAGAGTCATAAAGACCGTGGTTCACACCCATTACAACATCGAGCACGCCTTCTTCCTTAACGGGAGCAGTCACCACGACGCGCTTGACACCCTGAGCGAGGTATTCTTTCAATGCTTCCTGCTTCTTGAATTTGCCAGAGGCTTCAATCACGACATCGCAGCCTGACCAATCCGTGTCGGCGATATTTCTATTGGCAGTACACCTGACGGACTGTCGCCCACCACGATGTTATTGCCGTCACTGGTGGCATCATGATTCCACCTGCCATGAATCGAATCATAGTTAAGCAGATGCGCCAGTGTGGTGGCATCGCCAGCTGGATCATTCACCTGAATGACTTGAAAATCTTTCAGCTCCCAGGCCACTCGCATGCTCAATCGCCCTATTCGGCCGAAGCCATTAATGCCTACTCTAAAAGCCATTAAGAAACTCCATTACTATTTATAAATTTAATTAAACATCAGGCTCTAGTTCGTGCAGCGTGACTTCAACGAAAAAAGTACGCGACCATTCATGGGTTAGTCCTTGAAGCTCCAGTAGGAAAAACATGCATGTCAGTATATAGATTTTTTCAAGCGTATATATCGGACGATGACAAAGCAAAGAGTAGATATGATGAGCTCGGAGTGTCACAAAATATTCATAAAACCGTCACAAACCTCGGCGGCCTGCGGGGGTGTTTGGACTGGTCTTGTAAGAGAAATTGACGATACAATGTCATGGTCTTACCGCAATGCGCCACTCAGGCATTGCGGTTCCACACTGCAGTAAACAAGATTGAATTGGAGGCCCGTGAAGCGTCACTCTCACACCCGATACCTCAGTGTTTTTCTACTGGCAATGACCTCCTGTTTTCTCCCAGATGGTTGTCGCAGAGATCTACAAGTGGGTGGATGCCGAAGGTAAAGTTCACTACGGCGACAAGCCCAAAGACCCAGTACAAGCGAGGAAAGCTCAACACGTCGAATTGCAAGAGAGTTATAAACCTGCCGAGCGCACCGCGCAGGAACAACAAGCATACGACGAGGAGCAGCGCCTGATCAGCTTGAGAGATCAAATGCGCCGAAGCGAGGACCAGCAGGCGCGGGAGGAGGCGCAGGCGCAGCAGCGGGAGGAGAAAAGAGTGCTCTGCGCAAAATACGAAGAGAAAATAAGGGAGCTCAGTACGGTGCAAGAAATAAACGGCGTACCCGCCTTCGTCTACCTGAAAGATGAAGATGGCAAGCCCGTTTCCGTACAGCGTCAACTGGAGATTGTTGAGGAACTAAAAGCAAAAAGTAAGGTAGCGGGTTGCACTTGATTCCGACAGCAATGCTGCTTACTCTCGTGGCATGTTCCGATAGTAGTCCTGCTTGTCCGGCTACCGGAAAAGCTGAGCTGGCGCCGAGTGCTGGATGTTTTGCGACATCTGACCAGAGATTGCTGATGGTGCAAGGTCTCAATGGTGAAATCAGTCTGCCGGGTGGAAGCAGTCAGCCGGGAGAGTCTGCGCAGTGCACAGCTTTCAGGGAGACCTGGGAAGAGACTGGCCTGCGTTTGCAGCCACGGGAATTACTGGAAGTTTTTGACACGGGATTCCACCTGTATCGCTGCGAGCATGATGCACTTTCGGGAGTTATCGATCCCCCGTTACGGTTTGAGGTGCGCGCTGTGCGGTATCTTTCGGCTGACCAATTCCATACGTATGAATGGCGCTTCAAAGAGCAACAACAAACATTAAAAAACTTATTGTTGCGGCAGTCTGGCATGACACCAGAATAGCATGGCGTTATCGCCGGCTACACAATGGGCCTATTTTTATGCGTGGTTTCTGTTGTTGACTATCTCATGGTCACAGCGTTTTGACAAACCGCGCAAAAGCCTCTGCTTCTGTAATGTAGGTTTTCCTCTCCTTGCTATCGAGGCCGCATAGCACGCAACGCATTCATCAGCCAGCGATCAAGTACGCCTGGTAAAAGACGCACACCACTGGTGGTGCAAATGTGATGCCAGTGCAAGCCTGCCTCGTCTATCGAAAAAATATCTCCTGTTGGCGGCAGGATAAAGACCTGCCGCGATGTTGTTAAAGCGGGTATGTTCTCAGGCACACTGCGCAATACCACAGCGTGCGTTTTTGCATCAACCTGAATTTTTGAAAACAGCAAATGGTAGCGACGCAAAGCACCCACACCAAAGTCAAAATAACCCTGCCCCAATTGGTGCTCACCTCTTACATTGGTTTTGAAAGGCAGGGGTTTGATCGTCCCGCTGACAAATTGGGAGTACCAGCCATGTCGCTGTAGTGAGTAAGCGTTGAAAAACAGATGGCTTAGTGTTTCGAGCGATTCCGAATTAATATGTGGCACTACTACATGCGTATGATAGCTAAAGGTTTTCGCTGCCGGGTTCCAGTGATGGCGGCAACTGATTCCGCTGGCGTGCTCTGATAGCGACAGCGTTTTGGACTGCTGCAGTAAATCTGCAAGCGTGGTGTCCAGCTCTTGCAAGGCCTGATTGATACTGATTTCGTCCATGTTTCTTTAGCCGCATCCACTATGAGCCTAAAATCGAGCATGATACCGTTAAGCTCTCGGTTGGAGAACTGTTTGGAAGTGTTTGATGGAATATCAGGTTGAAGTTTCATAAGGCGTGATCGAATGGAGTTAATTGAACAAAGTTTAAGGAGATGACAATGGCAAAGAAAAGGCAGAGTAAAGGCGCAACGATTGATATCGGCATATCTGAGGGTGATCGCCGCAGGATCGCCGATGGGCTATCGGAGTTGTTGGCAGACAGCTATACCTTGTACTTGATGACCCACAATTTCCACTGGAACGTAAAGGGACCGATGTTCAATACTTTGCATCTGATGTTCATGGGCCAATACACTGAACAATGGACTGCGCTGGACCTGATCGCTGAGCGTATCCGCGCACTCGATTTTCCTGCCCCGGGTACCTATAAGGAGTTCATCAAACTGGCATCAATCAAGGAAATAGAAGGAGTACCGAAGGCCACGGATATGATTCGCCACCTGGTCGCTGCGCAGGAAGCAACGGCGCGTACGGCACGCAAACTGTTTCCGGTAGTAGAAAAGGCAAATGATCAACCCACAGCCGATCTGTTAACCCAGCGTCTGGAAGTACATGAAAAAACAGCGTGGATGTTGCGAAGCCTGTTGGATGAGTAGCTGCAAGTATCAGGGCACCAAGTGATAGCGTGTCGCAAAGTGAGTATGTTCAGGAAAAGGACTGATCCAACCCACAATACAGGCCGATATGAATAGAGTAGCCGTCATTGGGGCAGGCCTGTGCGGTGCAGCGGCGGCCGCCACACTGGTGCAATCTGGTTATCACGTTACTGTCTTTGATAAAGGCCGCGCTGTCGGCGGCCGTATGAGCAGCAAGAGAACAGCGGCGGGTTATCTGGACATGGGCGCGCAGTATTTCACCGCACGCAGTCCGAAGTTTCAACGTCAGGTGCAGTCATGGCTCAAAGCTGGATGTGCTGAAGTATGGAACTGTACTACTGCCTTGTTAACCTGTGATGAGGGACAATCGGCTGTGGAAATTTCGGCAGATCAGCAACTTCGTTATATAGGTACACCCTCGATGCAGGCACCGGTGAAAGCACTGTTGTCAGACATACCAGTAATACCAAACTGCCGTATCAACTAGTCTGCAACGTCACCAGAATAGCTGGAGTGTGTTCAGTGAAACCGGAGAGAGTTATGCCGGTTTTTCTGCTGTTTTGCTGACCATGCCACCGGTACAAGCTCAGCAGTTGCTGGTGCAAAGCGGGTTGCCTGAGTTATTCAATGCCCCGCACTCGCTACTCGAGCCATGCTGGGCTGTGGCCCTTTACGCAGATTCGACCACGCATGGCGATGCCATTTTTTGCCAGCATCCCAAGCTGCGGTTTGTCAGTCATCAGGCGACAAAGACCGGGCGGTACGATTGTTACATTCTGCATTTCAATGCTACTTTCAGTTCGGAAAACATTGAGCAGCCTGAGGAATTCTGGTTTAAACAGGCTAGTCGACATTTTGCAGTCCGCGTTCGGTATTGATACGCCAGTTGAACCTGTAGCGGCGCATCGCTGGTTGTATGCCAGTCAGAATACTGAGCTGACCCCAACTGGCATTGTTGCCTTACCCGAGCAGCAACTTTGGATAGGTGGAGATTGGAGTTTTGGTGGTCGCGTTGAAAATGCCTATCTGGCGGGCTTGGAGCTGGCCGATTCAGTTATAAGCCATAGCAAACAGGCCAATGTAGCAGTATGAGTGCCGTTCTCATCATTGGTGCCAGCAGCGCCATAGGGCGGTCTCTGGCACAGTATTACCTTCAGCACGAGCGTGTCGTGATCTGGTTGTCACGCAGTGCGCCTGATTTTTCACACGATCGTCTCATTGTGATTCCAGCACCTGAACTGACGGGCTGTGACGACTGGGCGTTGTATAATGTTTTTTTGAAGATGTGATCGATCAGCTGAAACAACAGCAGGTCAACACGATCTTTAACTGTATTGGTTGGTTGCATCAGGAACACCTGAAACCAGAGAAAAGTTTAGCCCAGAGTTCTGTGGCGTTATTACACCGTACGTTTCTGGTGAATGTGGAAATCCCGATATTCTACTTGCGTGGTTTATGGTCTTATATCACTCGCACAGAGAACATCAAGTATCTGCAGCTCAGTGCCAAGGTCGGTAGTATCAATGACAATCAGCTCGGCGGCTGGTACAGCTATCGTAGTAGCAAGGCAGCACTGAATCAGTGGATAAGAACAGCCAGTATTGAGTTGAAGCGCAGCAATAAAAGCGCCGCGGTCGTCACCCTGCATCCGGGCACAACGGACTCGTCTCTGTCCAAACCATTTCAGCGTAATTTAGCCGCAGGGCAGCTGCAAAATGCCGTCTCAAACTGCACGACGGCTCGCTGTCGTTGCACAGCAGCGTAACGCCAGACCATAGCGGTTTGTTAATGAACTGGGATGGTTCTGTGTTGCCTTTTTAATGGGCAATAGAAGGCTCGTCTGATTTCACTGGCTCTTACCCGCTCAAGGCTAATAGCCTATTCAATCAAACTTGTTAAATTCCGACCAGGTCAGGGCCAACCCGACTATCAGAAGTGCGAAGGCAACGATGCCGGTAATCAGAATAAGGTCCATAATTATTTCCTTCCCATTAACGCACACAACTTGAAGTAGATGCCAAAGGCAAAGATTGATGGAATCCAAATTGCCGTAAATATCGCCTGCTGAGGATCCTTAACGACGAACCACAGATAGGCGGAAACAAAAAATGACAACATCACGGCTAACAAAATAAAGTAATCCGATTTCTTGAACATAGCTCATTCTCCCGTCACTCTAAAAATCAAAATAATCCTGAAGACCATAACCAATGGCGCTCAGCAGACAACCAGTGATGGCTACCGTGGCAATCATCCGTACGCCCGATGATATTCCCAGGGCAAATGACTCCATAGGAATTAAACCGATGGAGCCACAGATTAAGGCCAAGCATCCCGTTAGTGTCAGTGTATTTCCGACGTATACCAGTAGAGCAGCGCTTCTGCGCAGGTCAGACAAGGTCGAGGCTCTCCATCACATCTGCAGACTCCTAGGCTGCTGCACACCTGCACATCACAATCAGGACAGCAAGAGAATTTTCTTGCCGGAGATTTTTACGCTGTCGCACTCTTTGTGGATCACTTCCAGATTCTGCAGGACCTTGTCCGGTTCTGCCGGCTGTTTAACGGTCCCATCCGTTTGCGGCGCGAAGCCTTGTATTTTGGCGCCCGCACCGCCGAGCCCATCGGCGATCCAGTAGGTGCCCGCATTTTTGCTTCGTCTGACACGGTTCACTGCTTTGGCGTCGACAGATTTACTTATTCGGGCTACGGATCAGTTGCCGGGGTCTACTTCCATGGCAGCGCATCTATTGATCATGCTAATTGTTATTATTAGAGTGATAGTTTTTAAATATGTCAGTCAATTGTAATTCAGGGATGGACTAAATCCATTGCGAATTTATACTGCCTGCTCTCGCATTTCGGCAGGTGCCCAACTTCTGGCCCTGCCCCGGATACAAGGGGTTAGATTTTGATTCGTTTGCTTTGGTCGTGGGGGCGGACCCCACTTGTCGCCCTCTTCGCACTCGCTACATCGGAGGTGTTTGCAGCTGATATACCGGCGACCCCGGTGCTGACCCTCTACCGCTTCAACAGCGACCTGAATCTGCCGTACTATGACATCGAGCGTTTCCAGAGCTCTGGCGCCGTGGGCCCGGCCGGTACCCTGGCGCAGGGGACTACGCTGATTCCCTGTCTGGCAATACGCGGCGGACGTCCGGTGACCGATAGCAGCGGCACGCCCTTCGTCGGCTTCGAGATCGTGGTCGACCCACGCAATGCCACCCCCGATTCGACAGCGCGTATCACCGAGGCGATCGCACAGCGCAAAGCACTCATGGTCGCGAATCATCACTGCGGCCCTGGCGTGAACACGTGATCGACGTGCGCAATCTATACCCAATGGAGAAGGTTCCTTTCTTCGATCCGCCGCGCGCCGCCGGTGCGCCGCCCGGTGCAGTGCAGGTTGGCAGCGAGCAGCGAACCCGACGCGATTGTGCGCGCGTTCCACAACAGTGCCCAGTGCGCGCAGGTGAACGTCAATCTCACGGGTCGGCGCGATGCACTCCATGCAGCCTGGGTCGGCTTTGAAGCGCGCCAACTCCGGAGTTTGGCCGCGGCCGGAACTGGCTAGGGCCCGTCATCTCGATTTCACCATGCGCACGGCGCTGTTCGAGGGCCATCTCGGGACGAGGTTGCAACGCCTACGGTGCCTGCGAGCGCAATATCGTCGCGCTCTCCATCCGCAATCGCGCACTGGAGCGCTGTTTCAATCGCGAAGGCTGTGCGGCGCAGCGGAGATTTCGTGGGCGTCGCCTCGACCGT
Source organism: uncultured Gammaproteobacteria bacterium (assembly GCA_963844975.1). GTDB lineage: Bacteria > Pseudomonadota > Gammaproteobacteria > Pseudomonadales > Halieaceae > Marimicrobium. Next base: position 168,295 of record CAWJQO010000027.1, read on the forward strand.
CTCGCAGTACAACATCTGGGACGAGTACCTCACCCAGATTTCCGGGCTCACGGCGTGTTTCCTGCGCGACGACCTGGCAACACAGCCTCACTATGCGAAGCTGCAAGCGATGTACGCGCAGAGTGTCGGCGACGTGCAGCGCATCCTGTTCGGTACCGACGGGGAGCTGCTTGAACTATTTCCAGGCGCGTCCCTGGACGACATCAAGAAGACGGCGCACTACTACCACGCCCCGGCCATGGGCAAGTGCTTTCCGCAGCTGAGGGCGTCGAATACATGTCCGGTGCCGTGGCCAGCAAGGGAAAGACTTCGCGCTGATCGCGAACACCCGCATCCAGGTCGGTGACAAGGTCGGCGAGGACTACCGGTTTCGCGCTTTTGGTTTCGAGGAGACTGACGAGCGCGATGTTGTGGATACCCGCGACGACTACCCCGGCTTTCTGGTCGACGGGCGCAAGGTGTCGCTCGTTCGCCGCCTCCGGCTGCCGGCCCTACGGCGTCCCGGCCGGTTGCCCGCGCGGCGAGATCGGTCGCTACCGTAAGACCCCGTCCTGGCTGGATGCGGGCAAGCCGCTGGGCCTGACCTGCAGGATCGCGGACCAGGCCGAGTCCTGCGCCGCGCCGGAGAAACTCGTTACAGTAGAAGTCGGTGGAATGTGCGATACGCAGATGCGGCCTGTTTCGGGTGTGCATTAGCGACCTGTTGTATAAATTGCGCGGAGCATTCCTGTTTGAGCTTTACCAGAAGTTCATCAGCCTGCTGCCGATGCAAAGGCCGGGAAAACGTAAAAAGCCGTATCCCCTTAACTGATTATTCCTTGTCATAGGCGAGCGTCATGGTGCCGGCCACGGCCAACAGGCATTTGTCGCGCGTCCAGAGTTGTGTGCCAGCATCCAATGACACCGCTGCCAACAAATGAGCATCGACATAGCCGATACCCCGTTCCAGCAGCTCATGTCTCCCAATGAAAAACAGCGCTTCCTCGTTGGTGGCAACTGCTGCCCGTGGCAGCTGCCCAGCAAGGCAAGCACCTCGGCCCGATTACTCAGGTTGCCACAGGTCAGTTCGCCGACGACGAAGGGGTGCATTAACACCTGACTAGTATTCAGCAACGCTGTTAGTTGCGCAGCGCCTCCCGCACCAGAGCGGACTTTTCCGCCACACCAGTAATGCGTTGGGCTTCGGCCAGTAGTTGATCATCAATATTCAGGGTTGTGCGCATCGGCCTGTCTCCTGGAGCTGCCTCAAGCCTCAGGCCATACATCAAATGATGCGTTTTTCGTGCATTGAGTGCCGAGTCTGTTATGGAAATCCCTGGTAGTTGACGACGCACCATGGCCAGAAGCTTGAAATTTTATATCTATTCGTAAAAAAATAATAAAAAATCTACGAATAGCAGTTTAAATTTGCCCAAAAACTGATTAATATCTCCCTCCCAGCCATTTATAGCTGCGAGCACAGCCTTGACCATGCCAGCACAGCAGTATGTAGCCCGTACTCTGCCGCAGGTCGTTGCCGACGCGGCGGCGGCCCACGGCCAGCGCCTCGCCATCACCGATGGCGAGGTGCAGCTGACCTATGCTGAACTTGATGCGGCGCGGATACGGGCGGCCCGGGCGTTTATCGCCGCCGGCCTGGAAAAGGGCGAGCGCATCGCCATCTGGGCTCCCAATATTTACCAGTGGATTATCGCCGCGATCGGCGCGCAGAGCGTCGGTGGCGTGCTGGTGCCGCTGAACACGCGCTACAAGGGCGCCGAGGCGGGCTACATCCTGCGCGCCAGCGGCGCGCGGATGTTATTTACCGTGGGCGATTTTCTCGGCGTGCACTATCCCGAACTGCTGGCTGACCAGTCCCTGCCGTCTCTGGAGCGCACCGTCACTCCTGAGCGGCGCGGCGGCGGGTTGCCAGTCCTGGGAGGCATTCCTCGCGGCGGGGGAGGCGGTGCCTGAGGCGCAGGTCGCCAGCCGCGCGTCCGCCCTGACACCCGAGGACACGCTGGATATCCTCTTTACCTCCGGCACCACCGGCAATCCCAAGGGGGTGGTGACCGGCCACGGCCAGAACATCCGCACCTTCGAGACCTGGAGCGCGACCGTCGGCCTGCGCTGCGACGACAATTACCTGATCATCAATCCTTTCTTCCACTCCTTCGGCTACAAGGCCGGGTGGCTGGCGGCGATTATCCGCGGGGCGCACATCCTGCCGGTGCTGAATTTTGACCTCGACAGTGTGCTGGCGCAGATTGAGCGGGACAGGATTTCCATGATCCCCGGCCCGCCGACCATCTACCAGTCGCTGCTGGCGCATCCCCGGCGCAAGGACTACGACCTGTCCAGCCTGCGCCTGGCCGTGACCGGCGCCGCGCCGGTGCCGGTGGAACTGGTGCGGCGGATGCGCGAGGAACTGGGCTTCGAGGTTGTCGTCACCGCCTACGGCCTCACCGAGAGTTGCGGGGTGGTGTCGATCTGCCGCGCCGATGACAGCGCCGAGCGTATTTCCCACACCTCCGGCTGCGCCATGGCGGGCACGGAAATCAAATGTGTCGATCGCGAGGGACAGCTCCGTCGCTCCGGGCACCGACGGTGAAATCTGGTGCCGTGGCTTCAACGTGATGCAGCACTATTTCAATAATGCGGCGGCGACGGCTGAAGCGTCACCAGCGATGGCTGGCTCAAAACCGGCGACGTCGGGGTGATGGATGAGGACGGTTACGTCCGTATCACCGGGCGCATCAAAGAGATGTTCATTGTCGGCGGCTTCAATTGTTATCCCGCTGAAATCGAGATCATTCTCTGTGGTATGCCGGGCATTGCCAGGGCTGCGGTGATCGGCGTGCCCGATGCGCGCCTCGGTGAAGTCGCCCGGGCCTATCTGGTGAAGGAGCGCGCAGGCGCAGCTGGACGAGGCGGCGGTGATCGAGTGGGCGAAGGACAAGATGGCGAACTACAAGGTGCCGCGCTCAGTGATTTTTCTGGATGAATTGCCCATGAACGCCGGTGGCAAGGTCGACAAAGCGGCATTGATAAAGCGATCCGTGCAGGCCCAGCCGTGAATCAACTGTCGCCGCGCCCGCACTCCGCACATATCAACCTGGACGAGACCGACCAGGCCATCATTGATCTGCTGCGCAAGGATGGGCGTATGCCCTATCGCGCCATCGCGCGCGCGCTGGATATCGCGGAAAACACTGTGCGGGCCAGGGTGCGGCGCATGGAAGAGTCTGACACCATGCGCGTGGTGGCGGTCACGGATATCGAAGCGGCAGGCTTCGGCATGTTGCTGGCCATTGGTGTGCAGGTAGAGGGCCGCTCACCGGAAGCGGTGGCCCGCGAGATGGCTGCGATCCCCGAGGTGTTTTCGGTCAATGTGGTGGTCGGTGCCCAGGACGTAGAGATACTGGTGGTGGCCCGGGACCAGGCCGCCCTCAATGAATTGATCACAGACAAGTTGGGCGCAATACCCGGTGTGCGACGCCTGACACCGGCGCTGGCGCTGGATGTGCTGAAGAACCAGCCCGACTGGGTGCCCTTTCATGCGGCGTAACCTCGACCAGGCGGATCTCGCCATTGTCGAGCGGCTGTCGCGCGATGCCCGCGTCAGCAACCGCGAGATCGCCGAACAACTGGGCGTAACCGAGGGTACAGTGCGCGCCCGGGTCAAGCGCATGGAAGAAGAAAAACTGATTCGCATCACGGCGGTGACCAACATCGACCGCTTCAAGGATGCCGCGCTGGCCTACATCTGGATCGAGGTGGAGCGCAGCGGCCAGACCCGGCAGGTGGCGCAGCAACTGGCCGCCATTACCGAGCTGGGTTTTGTCGGCGTGATGCTGGGTCGCGCCGATATCCTGGCGATCACCATGGTGCGCAACGCGGAGCACCTGGCGGAGTTTGTGCACCAACGTATCAGCAGCATCGAGGGTGTGCGCGGCACGCAAAGCACACTGGGTGTCAATTTTGTCAAACACGATTACCGCATGGCGCGGATCGTAAGTTAGAAAAGGAAGTAGTAGATGAACAAGCAAATGACAGCGGCGCAAGTCGTCGCGCAATTGAAAGATGGCATGACCATCGGTATCGGCGGCTGGGGCCCGCGGCGCAAGCCGATGGCGCTGGTGCGCGAAATCCTGCGCTCCGAGCTCAAGGACCTGACCCTGGTCTCCTACGGCGGCGCCGATGTGGGCATGCTGTGTGCTGCCGGCAAGGTGAAGAAAGTGGTGTTCGCCTTTGTCTCGCTGGATTTTATTCCGCTGGAGCCCTACTTCCGCCAGGCGCGCCAGGCCGGCGCCATCGAGGTGATGGAAATCGACGAGGGCATGATGTTGCTGGGCCTGCGCGCCGCCAGCTGGGGCATTGCCCTTCATCCCCACTGAGGTCGGTTTGGGCACGGACATCATCACCAAGAATCCCGGCATCAAGGTGATCGATAGTCCTTACGACGACAAGGAGTGGGTGGCCATGCCAGCGCTCAAGCTGGATGCGTCCCTCATCCACGTGGATCGGGCCGACGTGCGCGGCGTGTGCCAGATCGCCGGCCCCGACCACTACATGGACGACTGGTTCGCCCGCGCGGCGGCCAAGACCTTCGTGTCCTGCGACGAGTTGGTGGCGAGCGAATATTTTCACGATCCCGCCCAGGCGCGGCTGGTGCACTGGGAGCGCTCCATGACCACCGGCGTGATTCCGATTCCCGGCGGCGCTCACCCCACATCCTGCAGCCCGCTGTACGGATTCGATGTGCCGCACTTCAAGGCCTATGCCGCGTCCGCGAAGGAGGAGTCTGGCATCCAGGGCTACTTCGACAAGTTCCTGGGCGCCTCGGAGGAGGAGTACCAGAAGAATGTCGGCGGCCTGAACGCCATCCGTGCCATTGAACTGCCCACCTATTGATCGGCCAGGAGAGAAGCAATGACTGCAGCAACAGATTACACCCTGGCCGAACTGTGCATCGTCGCAGCCAGCAAAGCCTTCGCCGATGAAGGCGAAGTGCTGGGCACCGGTATCGGCGTGATTCCGCGCCTGGCGGCGAGCCTCGCCATGAAAACTACCAACCCCGACCTGATGATGACCGACTCCGAGGCCTGGCTGCTGAGCGAGCCCAATCCGCTGGGCAAGCGTGCCGCCGGTTTCGTACCTGCCACCGAAACCTGGATGGGCTTTGCGCGTATCTTCGACAATGTGTGGAGCGGCAAGCGCCACGCGATGCTCGGGCCGACGCAGATCGACCGGTTCGGCCAGTCCAACACTTCCGCTCTGGGTGGTACCTACGAGAAGCCCAAGAGCATGATGCTGGGCGCGCGCGGTTTTCCGGGGAACTCGATTTCCCACCCCAACAGTTTTTTCGTACCCGAGCACAACACGCGGGTGTTCCTGGCCGGTGAATGCGACTTTGTGTCGTCCATCGGCTACAACCCGGCGCGCCTGCCCAAAGGCCACAGCCTGGATGATATCGATATCCGCCTGGTGGTCACCGACCTGTGCGTGATGGACTTCGGCGGTCCGCAGCACCAGATCCGTCTCGTGTCGCTGCACCCGGGCATCACTGCGGAGCAGGTGCAGGCCAACACCGGCTACCCGGTGTACATTCCAGCGACAGTGCCAACGACCACCGCGCCGACCCGCGAGCAACTGGACATCATCGCCGCGCTGGACCCGCACAACCAGCGCGCGCAACAGATCAAGGACAATCCCAGCCCGGGACAGCGTTCCTGACACGAGGCCACGAAGCATGCTTGAAACGCGTTTGACACACACTGCTGGGCTGCAAATATCCCATCGTGCAGACCGCGATGGGCTGGGTCGCCGACCCGCGGCTCGTAGCCGGCAGTTGCAACGCGGGCGCCTTTGGTTTCCTCGCCGGCGCCACCATTCCGGCGCAGGAGATGGAGCGCGATATCCTGCGCGTGAAGGAACTCACCGACAAACCGTTCGGCGTGAATTTCCACATGTACCAGCCCAATGCGGCGCAGATCGTCGACCTGGTGATTCGCCACGGCGTGCGCGCGGTGAGTTACTCGCGTTCGCCCGGCCCCGAGTTCATTAAAAAGCTGAAGGATGCCGGCGTGGTCTGCATGCCCACCGTGGGTCTGCCCAAGCATGCCACCAAGGCAGTGGAACTCGGCGCTGATGCGGTCACCGTGCAGGGCGGGGAGGGGGGCGGTCATACCGGCGCGATTCCCACCACGCTGCTGATTCCGCAGGTGGTCGATGCGGTGAGTGACAGGGTGCCGGTCGTTGCCGCGGGTGGCTTCAAGGACGGGCGCGGCCTGCTGGCGGCGCTGTCCTGGGGCGCGGACGGTATCGCCATGGGCACCCGCTTCCTGATGACGGAGGAGAGTCCGGTGCCGCGGGCGACGCTGCAACGCTATATCGACTGCAAGAATCCCGGCGACATCATTGTATCCCGGGCGATGGACGGCCTGCCCCAGCGCATGATCATGAATGAGTTGCTCACCGAACTGGAGAAGGCCGGCACGTTGCGCAAGCTGCTCATCGCGCTGCGCAATGGCCTCGCGTTTCGCAAGCACACCGGCGCGAGCCTGTTCAGCCTGTTAAAGTCCGCTATCGCCATGGGCCGGGACGACGAGATGACTGCCGCGCAGGCCATCATGTCCGCCAACGCGCCGATGATTATCCAGAAGGCCATGGTGGACGGTGATCCCGCGCACGGCGTGTTGCCCTCGGGCCAGGTGGCGGGCGTGATCGACAAGTTGCTGTCCTGCGAAAAACTGGTCAGTTCGATCGTCAACGAGGCCGAGCAGCGCCTCACCCTGCTGTCGCTGCGCGTCACAGAAAATTCCTAGGAGCCGCATTATGTCCAAGCCATTCAACACCACTATCGCCGACGGCATTGCCGAAATGATCCTCGATCATCCGCCGGTGAATGCCTTTGACAGCGCGGGCTGGTTTGCCATCGCCGCCGAGATTGATGCACTGGGTGCCAACGACGCGGTGCGCGTCATTATTATCGGCGCAGCCGGCAAGGGCTTCTGCGCCGGTGTGGATATCAAGGAACTGGCCGCGCATCCTGCGCAGGATCGTGGATGTGAACAAGGGCAACTACGAGACCTTCCGCGCCATCCACCGCAACCCCAAACCGGTGATCGTGGCCCTGCACAGTTTTGTGCTGGGCGGCGGTATCGGCATGGCGGGCGCCGCCGACATTATCATCTGCTCCGACTGCGCGCGCTTCGGTGTGCCCGAGATCGATCGCGGCGCCATGGGCGGCGGCGCGCACCTGCAGCGTATGTTCCCGGTGCAAAAGGTGCGCTACATGTACTTTACCGGTGAGTTTATCGACGCGCGCGAAGCCTACCGCCTGGGCGCGGTGGAGAAGAGTGGTGCCGCTGGCCGAACTGCTGCCGACTGCGCGCGAGATCGCCGGAAAAATCGCGGCGAAATCCCCGGCCATGGTCAGGCTGGCGAAGGAGGCGCTCACCGGCATCGAGGACGGCAACCTGGAAGACAAATATCGCTGGGAGCAGGGTTTTACGCTGGAGGCCTACACCATGGGTGACTCGCAGGAATCCCGCGATGCTTTCGTGCAAAAGCGCGACGCGAAGTTTTAGTAGGGGTCAGAGCCCTTTTTACTCATGGCCGACAACTGAATCAATGAAAAAGGGCTCTGACCCCTTTACAGGAACAGAGATGGACTTAGCGTATACCGATCAACAAAAGACCTTTCGCGAGGAAGTGCGCGCCTGGCTGGCGGCCAACGTGCCCGCCGCGCCGCTGCAGTCCTTCGATACCGCCGAGGGTTTTGCCCAGCACCGCGCAGTGGGAAGCCACGCTCAACAAGGGTCGTTGGGGTATGGTCACCTGGCCCGAGGAGCTGGGCGGTCGCGGCTGCAACCTGATCGAGTGGCTGATCTTCGAGGAGGAGTATTACAAGGCGCGCGCGCCGCTGCGGGTCAACCAGAACGGTATCTTCCTGCTCGGTCCCACGCTGATGGAGTACGGCACCGATGAGCAGAAGGCGCGCATCCTGCCGAAGATGGCCAACGGTGAGGAAGTCTGGGCGCAGGGCTGGTCCGAACCCAATGCCGGTTCCGATATGGCGGCGATCCGCTCCAGCGCGCGACTGGAAGGGGACAAGTACATTATCAACGGCCAGAAGACCTGGTCTACCCGTGCGGTCTGGGCGGACTGGTGTTTCGGTATGTTTCGCACCGATCCGCAATCGCAGCGGCATCACGGCCTCACCTTTATTCTGGTGCCGCTGCACAGTCCGGGTATCACCGTGCGCCCGATACCGCAACTGGACGGTTTGCCCGGTTTTGCGGAAATCTTTTTCGACAATGTCGAGGTGGCTGTCGAGAATCGCCTCGGCGACGAGGGCGCTGGCTGGAGCGTGGCCATGGCGACGGCCGGCTTCGAGCGCGGCCTGATGCTGCGTTCACCGGCGCGCTTCCAGGAGACGGCGCGTCGCCTGGTCGAACTGTACACCGCCAACCGCGATTCCGCTGATCGCGATCCGGCGGTCAAGGACGCTGTGCTGCGCGCGTATCTGGATGCGGAGAGCTACTGTCTCACTACCTACCAGACGGCCTGTCGCCTGAACAAGGGCGGCAAGATCGGCGCCGAGTCCTCCACCAATAAAATATTCTGGTCGGAGCTGGACCAGAGTATGCACGCCACCGCCATGAGTATTCTCGGTGCGCGTGCAGAACTGCTGCCGCATGCGCCAGCGGCGCAGGGCGTGGGCAACTGGCTGGACGGCTGGCTGTTCGCCCAGTCCGGTCCCATCTACGCCGGGACTAACGAGGTGCAGCGCAATATCATCGCTGAACGCATGCTGGGAATGCCGAGGTAGAGCATGGATTTCACATTTACTGAAGACCAGCTGCTGTTCCGGGAGTCCGTGCGGGATTTCCTGGTGAATGAAGTCACGCCCGAGCGCATCCGCGCCAGTTGGGACACCGACACGGTCGCGACGCCGCCCTGTGGCGCCAGCTCGCAGAACTTGGGCTGACCGGCATGACCGTAGCCGGAAGCACACGGCGGCCTCGGTATGACCGAGCTGGATTTCGTGCTGCTGGCGCAGGAGTGCGGCTACGTGGCCCTGCCCGAGCCGCTGGTGCACACGGTGCTGGTGGCGGTGCCCATGTTGCAGGACATCGGGGGCGAGCTGGCCGCGCAGTGGCTGCCGCAGATCGCTGCCGGTGAGGCGAAGGTGATCGTAGGTCTGCAACAGAACCTGGTCGTGGAGGATGCGCATGTGGCGGATCTGCTGCTGCTACAGCAGGGCGATACCCTGGTGGCAGCGACACCGCAGCAGGTACGCCTGCAGCATAATGAATCCATCGACCCCTCGCGCAAACTGTTCGCGGTTGAAGTACTGCCGGGTGCCACGACAGTTGCCTCCGGTGCACGTGCGGCTGCACTGGTTGCTGACGCCCTGAACCGCGGCGCGCTGGGCTGTGCTGCCCAGGCTTTGGGACTGGCCCAGCGCATGATCGATCTCTCGGTAAAGTACACCAGCGAGCGCCAGCAGTTCGGCAAACCTATCGGCAGTTTCCAGGCGGTGAAACACCATATGGCCAATGTCGCCGTGCGACTGGAGTATGCCAAGGCGCCGACGCATCGCGCGCGCTTACGCCGGTGCGTCAGCACGGCCAGGCCTCAGTCGGCCACGCCTCAGCCAGCCACGCCGTCTCACACGCCAAACTGGTCGCCTGCGAGGCGGCCAACCTGGCCGCCAAAAACTGCCATCAGGTGCACGGCGCCATGGGTTACACCTGGGAAGTGGACCTGCACATTTTCATGAAGAAAGCCTGGGCCCTGGCCAATACCTGGGGCGATGCGGGTTTCCATAAAGCACGGATAGGCGACCGCATTTTCACCACAGGTGCGGCACTGGGTGCCGGCGCCACTTTCGCTATGAATCACAGAGGACAGGAACATGGCAGACGCCTATATAGTAGATGCAGTACGCTCACCCACCGGGCGCCGCAAGGGAGGCCTGTCCGACGTGCACGGCGCTGACCTCGGCGCGCATGTGCTCAAAACGCTGGTCGAGCGCAACGGCATTCCGGACGATGAATACGACGACGTGATGTTCGGTTGCGTCGATACCATCGGCCCACTGGCCGGCGATATCGCGCGCACCTGCTGGCTCGCCGCCGGCCTGTCCGACGTGGTGCCCGGCACCACCATTGATCGCCAGTGCGGCTCCTCGCAGCAGGCGGTGCATTTTGCGGCGCAGGCCATAATGTCCGGCGTCAACGATGTGGTGATTGCCGGCGGCGTGCAGACCATGACCCAGATTCCAATTTCCTCCGCCATGATCGCCGCCCAGCCGATGGGCTTCAGCGACCCGTTCTCCGGCAGCCAGGGCTGGGTTGCCCGCTACGGTGCTATTCCGCCCTCACAGTTCACCTCGGCGCAGATGATTGCCGACAAGTGGCAGATATCGCGCGAGCAGATGGAAGAGTTCGCTCTGCGTTCCCACACTCGCGCGTTGGCAGCGATCAAGGAAGGGCGCTTCGACCGCGAGATCGCGCCGCTCAATGGCGTGGCCATGGACGAGACACCGCGCAACACCTCCATGGAAAAAATGGCGGAACTGGAACCGCTGATGCAAGGAGGCACCATCACCGCGGCGGTGTCCAGCCAGACCTGCGACGGTTCTTCTGCCGTATTGATCGTGTCGGAAGCGGCGCTCAAGCGCTACAACCTGACACCCCGTGCGCGCATCGTGCACATGAGTGTGCGCGCCGCCGACCCGATCTGGATGCTGACTGCGCCGATTCCGGCAACGGAATACGCCATGAAAAAATCCGGCATGAAACTGCAGGACATCGACCTGGTGGAAATCAATGAGGCCTTCGCCTCTGTGCCCATGGCGTGGTTGATCGAAACGGGATATCCGATAGAGAAAACCAATGTGAACGGTGGTGCGATCGCGCTGGGGCATCCGCTGGGCGCTTCTGGCACGAAGTTGATGACGACGCTGTTGCATGAGCTGGAGCGCACCGGCGGGAAGTACGGTTTGCAGACCATGTGTGAGGGTGGTGGGCAGGCGAACGTGACGATTATTGAGCGGTTGTAGTTGTGCATTATTATTGCGTGAGTGTTCGGATTGAAACTCTGGACACGCCGTAAATACATCCATGTAGGCTCGCTGCAGCCATCCATGGCTGCAGACGGTCCACGGTTGTTAATCCGAGCAGTCGCGCCAGATCGGCACTCGTGAACATATAGGAGATGGCGCCTAGGGTCAGCGCGGGTGAAAGCAGTAGCTGACCCGGACCGTCTGCGCCATGGATGGCCGCAGCGAGCCCCCATGGATGGGTTCACGGCGTGTCCGGTCAGTACTGCTTTACACGGCGCGACAACGAAGCTAAAGACTGATAGAGGAAGATAGATGAGTGGAATTCTAGAAGGACGCGTAGCCATCATCACCGGCGCCGGCGGCGGTTTAGGTGCAGCCCACGCCAAGGTTTTTGCATCCGAAGGCTGTGCTGTGGTCGTCAACGACATCAACACAGCAGCCGCGCAGGCCGTGGTGGATGAGATCACCAAAGCCGGTGGCAAGGCCGTGGTCAATAGCTCCGACATCACCAACTACGACGACAGCCTGAACGCCGTCAGGCAGGCCATCGACAGCTTCGGCGATTTGCACATCGTGGTGAACAACGCCGGCATCAACCGCGACCGCATGTTCGCCTCCATGACCGAGCAGGAGTGGGACGCGATTATGGCCGTGCACCTCAAGGGCCATTTCTGCATCAGTTCCCACGCCGTGCACTATTGGCGCGGCCAGTCCAAGGAAGGCAAGCCCGTGGACGCGCGCATTATCAATACCACCTCCGGTGCCGGCTTGCAGGGCTCCATCGGCCAGTCCAACTACGCCGCCGCCAAGGCGGGTATTGCGGCGCTGACACTCAACCAGGCGGCGGAACTGGCCCGCTACAACATCACAGCCAACGCAGTGGCGCCCTCTGCCCGCACCGGTATGACCAGCGCAGTGCCTGAAATGGCTGCACGCATGGCCAAGCCGGAGGACGGCAGTTTCGACCATTTCGCTCCCGAAAATGTCTCCAACCTGCTGGCGTGGTTGGCCAGTACCGCAGCGGCGCATGTCACTGGCCGGGTATTCGAGGCCGAGGGTGGTCGCATCTGTATCTGCGACGGCTGGCGCACCACGGACGGTGTTGATCGCGGCGGCGCCCTGGGCTCCCGCCGAAATTGGTGAAGCGATGAAGGTATTGCTGGCGAAGGAAGTCCCCGCGCAGAAAGTCTGGGGAACCTGAGACTCGGATCGGGTCGGAGAAGTTATGGAATTTGCGTTTACACAAGAGCAGGAAATGATCCGCGACACGGCGGCTGCGTTTCTTGCTGAGGTTTCAGATAGCGCGGCGGTGCGCCGCGCAATGGCCACGGAGCAGGGCTACGAGGTCGATCTATGGCGTCGGATCTGCGGCGAAATGTACTGGCAGGCGATTCATATTCCCGAGGACTGCGGCGGCATGGGTCTGGGTTACGTGGAGCTGGTTGCCATGCTGGAGCAGATGGGCCGTTATTTATTGTGCGCGCCGTTCTTCTCCACCGTTTGCCTGGCGGGCAATGCGCTGCGCGTGGCAGGCAGTGTGGAACAACAGACCCACTGGCTGGGAAAACTCTGTGCGGGGGAGCTGACTGCGACCCTGGCCTTTAATGGCGGTTGCAGTCGCTGGGATGCTGATGCAATCACGGCCACCTGGCGCAAGGAAGGGGCGGGCTATGTGCTCAATGGCGACTACCGCTATGTGATTGACGGACACACTGCGGAGCTGCTGATCGTGGCGGCGCGCGCGGTGGGCAGCAGCGGCGCACAGGGTGTCAGCCTGTTCCTGCTGCCGGCGTCAACAGTGGGCGTGAGTCGCCAGTGGCTGCCCAGTATGGACCAGACGCGCAAGCAGGCAGCTGTGCATCTGGATAATGTCAGCGTGGGCGCGGACGCCCTGCTGGGAGAGTCCGGGCAAGGCTGGGGAGCGTTATCAAAAGTGATTGACCTTGCGACCATCGCCCTGGCGGCGGAGCAGGTGGGCGGCTGCCAGCAGTTGCTGGACATGACGGTGGCCTACACCGGCGAACGCGTGCAGTTCAATCGCACTATCGCCAGTTACCAGGCAGTAAAACACAAGGCCGCTGACATGATGCTGAAGACTGAAGTCGCGCGCTCTGCCGTCTACTATGCTGCTTGCGTTGCGCAGGAAGCACTGGAAGGTGGCCCGCTGGCGGAAGAACTCGGTGAGGCGGCCAGTGTCGCCAAGTCGTATTGCTCCGATGCCTACTTCGCCATCGCCGGCGATGCGTTGCAATTGTTCGGTGGTGTCGGCTTCACCTGGGAGTACGACGTGCACCTGTATTTCAAGCGCGCCAAATCCTCCGAGCACCTGCTGGGTAATGGCACGCAACACCGCGAGCGTCTGGCCAGCGTGTTGCTGGACTGAGGGGGAAAGAACGTGAAATTGAGTTTTAGTCCCGCAGATGAGCAATTCCGCCAGGAAGTCGCCAGCTGGTTGCGTGACAACCTGACCGGTGAATTCGAGAAACTGAAGTACCGCGGCGGGCCCGGCGACGAGCATACCTTTCCCGAGGAGCGCAAGGTCTGGGAACAGAAGCTGGCTGAAGGCGGCTGGACCTGTGTCGGCTGGCCGCAGGAATTCGGCGGGCGCGGCTGCTCGATAGAGCAGCAGGTGATTTTTTTCGAGGAGTATGCGCGCGCCGGCGCGCCGGGACGCGTGGGCCATATCGGTGAAGGTCTGACCGGCCCGACGCTGATCGCCTTCGGGACCCAGGAGCAGAAAAAGAAATACCTGCCGGGTATCGTGGCCGGAACACAATTGTGGTGCCAGGGTTATTCCGAGCCCGGTGCCGGGTCTGATCTGGCGAACGTCAAGACCAGGGCGCGCTTCGATGAGGCGCAGGGCAAATGGCTGATCAACGGCCAGAAGGTATGGACGTCGCTGGCGCATGAATCCGACTACTGTTTCGTGCTTGCCCGCACTGATCCGGACTCAGTGGCCCACAAGGGCCTGGGATTTTTCCTGGTTGCCATGGATCAGCCCGGTATCGAGGTGCGACCGATTGTGCAGATCACCGGCACCTCGGAATTCAATGAGGTGTTTTTTGATGATGCCCAGTGTGACGCAGGCGATATCGTCGGTGCGCCGGGCGACGGCTGGAAGGTTGCCATGGGCCTGCTGGGTTTTGAGCGCGGCGTGTCCACTCTGGGCCAGCAGATGCAGTTCCAGAACGAACTGGATGAAGTGGTGCGCCAGGCCAGGCGCAACGGCGCCGCGCAGGACCCGATCATCCGCCAGCGCATTGCACGCGCGCATGCCGAGTTGAAGATCATGCGCTACAACTCCATGCGCATGTTGTCCGGGCAGAGCGGCAGCGACGGCGCGTTGCAGAAGGAAGCCCTGATCTACAAGCTGTTCTGGGCCACCTGGCACCGCAGCCTGGGCGAGCTGGCTATGGATGTGCTGGGTCCCGAGTGTGAGATTCTGGAGGGCGCGCCCTATGCGTTGAGTCGCCTGCAATCCATGTACCTGTTTGTGCGCTCCGATACTATCTATGGCGGCACCAACCAGATCCAGCGCAATATCATCGCCGAGCGGGGTCTGGGCATGCCCAAGGAACCCAGGGGCGCAGCCAAATAACAGGATTAGAGGTAACTCACTATGAATTTGAAATCACCTGAGTATGTGCCTGGCCACGGCCTGATCAAGGGCAAGTCCGTGTTGGTGACCGCTGCAGCCGGCGCAGGTATCGGATTTGCCGCCGCCACCCGCGCCGCGGAAGAAGGTGCTCGGGCCATCGTGCTCAGCGATATCCACGAAGGGCGTCTTGCGGCGGCCGTAGACAAGCTCAAGGCGGAATCGGGCCTGGCAGACGTGTACGGTAAGGTGGGCAACGTGGCGGTTGAGGCAGATGTGCGCGCCCTGGTGGATTTTGCCGGGCAAACTATGGGCGGCGTGGATATCCTGATCAATAACGCTGGGCTGGGCACGTCGAAGCTGCTGATTGAGATGGAGGACGAGGAGTGGCATCGCGTGATTGATGTTACGCTCAACGGCACCATGCGCATGACGCGCTACATGATGAAGGTCATGAAAGCGCGCGGGCAGGGCGGTGTGATCGTCAACAATGCCTCGGTGCTGGGTTGGCGCGCACAGAAAGAGCAGGCGCACTATGCCGCCGCCAAGGCAGGAGTTATGGCGCTGACCCGCTGTGCCGCCCTGGAAGCGGCCGAGTTCAATGTGCGTATCAATGCAGTATCGCCGTCTATCGTGTTGCACCCGATGTTGCGCAAGTCGGCCTCCGAGGAGTTGCTGGCGGAGCTTGAGTCGAAGGAGGCTTATGGTCGCGCGGCCGAAGCGTGGGAGGTCGCCAACGTGATGATGTTCCTGGCGTCGGATTATTCGAGTTATATGACCGGGGAGATTGTCTCCTGTTCCAGTCAGCGGTCCTGAGTCAGCAGGCGCGGGTTCCAGCTCACCACCAAACAAGTAAACGCATTATCCTCCTGGGAGTAGACAGTATGAGAGAAGCAGTCATCGTATCCACCGCACGAACCGGCCTGGCCAAATCATTCCGCGGTGGTTTCAACGACACCGAAGCGCCCGCCATGGGCGGTCATGTGGTGCGCGCGGCTATTGCTCGGGCGGGGATTGATCCGGCCGAGGTGGATGATTGCATTTTTGGCGCCGCCGCCCAACAGGGTACGCAGGCTTACAATATTGGCCGTCTGTGCGGTATTGCCGGGGGCCTGCCCGACACAGTTGCCGGGATGGCGATTGAGCGCCAGTGTTCCTCCGGCCTGATGTCGATCGCTACTGCCGCCAAGAGCATCATGTGCAACGAATACGATATTGCGGTGGCCGGCGGCGTGGAGTCCATCTCGCTGGTGCAGACCAAGCACAAGAACGCCTATCGCAATGTGTCCAAAACAGTGACTGCCCTGGACCCGACGGCCTACATGCCGATGCTGGAGACGGCGGAGGTGGTCTCGCAGCGCTATAACATCAGTCGCCAGGAACAGGATATCTACTCCCTGCAGAGCCAGCAGCGCACCGCAGCGGCGCAGGCTGCCGGCCTGTTCGACGCGGAAATCGTGCCGATGAACACTATCAGGGCAGAGTTCAACAAGGAGACCAAGGAGACCACCTACGAGGATGCTGTGGTGGATCGCGACGACTGCAACCGTCCCTCCACCACGCTGGAAAGCCTTATGGCCCTGGAGCCCGTGTTCAAGGATGGGCAGTGGGTGAAGGAGGGCAAGTTCATTACCGCCGGTAACTCCTCGCAGTTGTCCGACGGCGCCTCGGCCTGCGTGCTGATGGAAGCGCGGCTCGCTGCGCAAAAGGGTCTGGCTCCGCTGGGTATCTACCGCGGTCTTGCCGTGGCCGGCTGCAAATCCGACGAGATGGGTATCGGCCCGGTGTTTGCCGTGCCAAAACTGTTACAGCGGCACGGCCTGCGCGTGAGCGACATCGACCTGTGGGAGTTGAACGAGGCGTTTGCCTGCCAGGTGATTTACAGCCGTGACCAGCTGGGTATCGACAATGACAAGCTGAATGTCAACGGCGGGTCCATTTCCATCGGCCATCCCTTTCGGCATGAGCGGTGCCCGCATGGTGGGTCATGCGCTGCTGGAGGGCAAGCGGCGCGGCGCGAAATACGTCGTGGTAACCATGTGCATCGGCGGCGGTATGGGTGCGGCGGGGTTGTTTGAGGTCGCCTGAGTTATGTTCAGGAGCAACGCTAACCCAGAAACTTTCCATAGGCGCTAAATCAAGTCAGGGAAATTCTACCTGGGTAAGTGCTTCTCAACACGTTGCATGAAGCTTTTCCCTATGTTGGTTTGATATTTTCCGCGGTGTGGGCTGAATGGGCTTGGCTTGGGCAGGGTGGTGCTTTAAACTACTCGATGACACGCCCTTGCGCAATCTGCCAGACCTTTCGGCTGCTGTGCAATCAGGCCACCATCAGGAATATATTTCAATGGATAAACCCGTTGTCAAGCAAGCGCCGTTATACGGGTTACTTCGGCATCGAAAATATCAAGGCCTTCATCGAGCAGCGCGATCATCTGGACACCAGTGAACTGAATAACGACGAACACCGCGATTTTGGCCTGCGCAGTGATACAGCGGCGTTGCTTTAAAATACTACGGATTTTTATTGTTCCTCCCACAAACGGTACATCATCTGAAATGACCCTTCATGTAATATCGACTGGCAGTTGAGTGATATCAAGTCATTGCTTTCTGCCAAAGACTAGCAAGGTGCGCTTTTTGTTGACGCTGAATTTTTCGCCTGATGCAACACCATAGTCTGTCACCCTGGGAGATTATTGCTAGCCTGTGGCGTAATCGCAGTTTGGCTACCGCATTAGTTCGGCGTGAGGTTATAGGCCGGTATCGGGGCTCGACTCTGGGCATTTTGTGGTCGTTTTTTAACCCGATATGCATGCTGGCCGTTTATGTCTTTGTGTTCAGCGTGGTGTTTAAAGCTCGGTGGAACGTAGGCAGTGATTCGAAAACCGAGTTTGCTCTTGTGCTTTTTGCCGGGCTGCTCGTTTTTAATCTTTTTTCGGAGTGCATCAACCGAGCACCGACGCTGATTCTGTCAAATGTAAATTATGTCAAGAAGGTCGTTTTTCCACTTGAGATCCTGCCGTGGGTGGTGCTCGGGTCAGCCAGCTTTCATATGTTGATCAGCCTGACTGTCTGGATGGCTTTCTACTGGATTTTTTTTGGGCTGCCACAACTGACCGCACTGTTGCTCCCTTTTGTGTTATTCCCGGTAATTTTTTTAACGCTGGGACTTTCCTGGATGTTGGCCTCTCTGGGGGTCTATTTGCGTGATGTGTCACAATTTATTGGTATTTTCACTTCCGTGCTGTTGTTTATGTCCCCCATTTTTTACCCAATGTCTTCATTACCTCCTGAATACCAAGCATTGTTAATGTTAAACCCTTTAACTCCTGTGATCGAACTTGTTCGGGATGTACTTATTTGGGGTAAGGCGCCGATTGGACCATGTTGGGGATCTACACGGGCGTATCATTATTATTTGCATGGATGGGTTTTGCCTGGTTCCAGAAGACACGCAATGGGTTTTCGGATGTCATCTGATGTCGCCATCAAAGTAGCAAAGCTCAGCAAGTGCTATCATATCTACGATCAACCGCGTGATCGTCTCAAGCAGTTCATCCTGCCGCGACTTCAGCGTATGTCCGGGTTACAAGCCAAGGAATACTTTCGCAACTTCTGGGCTCTCAGAGACGTTTCATTTGAAGTGAAAAAAGGTGAGACCGTTGGCATCGTCGGACGTAATGGCTCGGGCAAGTCTACACTGTTGCAATTGATCTGCGGCACGCTCAACCCTACCAGTGGCAGTATCCATACTAGCGGGCGTATCGCCGCGTTGCTGGAACTTGGTTCTGGGTTTAACCCTGAATTTACCGGTCGCGAAAATGTGTATATGAACGCTGCCATACTTGGGTTAAGCAAGGAAGAGGTTGATAGTCGCTTCGATTCTATTGCCGCATTTGCGGAAATTGGCGATTTCATTGAGCAGCCGGTCAAAACTTACTCTAGCGGCATGATAGTTCGACTTGCTTTTGCCGTAGCCATAAATTCTGATCCGGAAATCTTGATCGTGGATGAAGCGCTGTCCGTGGGCGATGAATTATTTCAGCGCAAATGCTTTTCGCGGATGGAGGCCATACGTGCGCTCGGAGCGACTATTCTCTTTGTCTCTCATTCGGGCGGAACGATTGTCGAACTCTGCGACCGCGCCATTTTGCTGGACAATGGCGAAAAGTTGGCAGTAGGAGTTCCCAAACAAATTGTGGGCAGGTACCAGAAGCTGCTATATGTTCCGGTCGAGAAGCGACAATCGGTACGAGAGCAGATTATGAAAGATAACGATGAATTAGAAGATATCGGAGTCAATCTTGAGCCCAGCCTCTTGCGTTTATGACAAGCGACCAGTCTGAATCTATCGAGGAACTGCCGGAAAGTTTTGACCCCAGTCTTAGACCTACCAGTACCATCGAATATGAATCGTATGGTGCATATATAGCAGCCCCGATGATCCTGACAATGGAGGGGGAGCGCGTAAACAATCTCATCCGTGGCAGGACTTATCGCTACACATACAACGTGCTTTTTAACGAAAACGCCAGTAACGTGCGTTTCGGAATGCTCATTAAGACCATATCGGGCGTCGAGCTCGGAGGCTGTGTCTCCGCTGCTTCAGCCAGAGCAAGCATGGCATATGTAGAGCGGGGAACGACACATCGGGTTGAATACCGATTCAGATGCGCATTAAACCCAGGGGTATATTTTCTGAATGCGGGCGTGGTCGGAGATATCAACGGTAGCGAAATCTATCTGCACCGGCTTGTTGATATTGCCATGTTCAGGGTGTTGACAGAAGTGGGGAATCTGGCAACTGGCATCGTTGATTTTGATTGCTATCCGGAAATACGATTTGAGAACAGAGCTATTTAATAAAGCTGGGATGAAAGTAGATAAGCAAAAATTGATCGTGGTACTGGGTATGCATCGCAGCGGTACAAGTGCAATTACCCGTGGGTTGCGAGTAATCGGTGTCGGACTCGGTAAAAGCTTCATTCCTCCTGCCGAGGGTAATAATGCAGCAGGATTTTGGGAAGACGCTGATTTGAATGCTTTTAATATTGAAGTGCTAAAAGCGCTTGAGAGCGATTGGCACGGCTTGTCCACCATAAAAGAAAAAGACGTAGAAAATCTGCGAGCTCAAGGCTATTTCACTCGCGCAGTTGAGTTGCTGCGGCAGAAGACCAGCAACGAGCCTGTTTATGGATTCAAGGATCCACGTGTGGCCAAGCTTTTGCCATTCTGGAAAGAAGTATTCGCTCACTGCCAGTTAGATGTTGGTTTTCTGATTGTCGTGCGTAATCCGTTAAGTGTAGCCAGGTCATTGGCCAAGCGCGATGGTTTCGATGGTGAAAAAAGCTATCTTCTATGGCTTAGCCACGTGATTACCAGCTTGAGAGATAGCGGATGCGGCAAGAGGACGGTGGTCGATTACGACATACTGATGCAATCGGCTAGCCATGAATTGGAGCGAATTGCTAGATTTTTCGATTTGAAGGTTGATCCAAAAGAATTGGAGGAATATAGCAGTGAGTTTCTTGACCAGAACCTTCGTCATACGATTTACGAATCAATGGACTTGTTGGCTGATGACGCATGCCCTCCTTTAGTACGCGAGGTTTATGCCGAGCTGTTGGATTTGGCGATGGATAAAGCCGGGTTTGACGACCCTGCGATACCGAAAAAGATTGAATGCTGGGCACGTGAGCTAGACCGTATGAAATCTGCGTTAACACTTGTTGACCGTCTATATGAGCAGAAAGTGGCTATTTCACAATTGGTGGCCGAACGCGATGGACAGATCGCCAGCCTCAACAGGCCATCGTCGAACGCGACGGACAGATCGCAGCTAATCAGGCCGTTACAGCCCAAACGGACAAAATCAAGGAGATTTTTCGAGTCTAATTCCTGGCGATTGTCGGCTCCATTGCGCCATGTGGAAAACAATTCATCGGTTCAGTTGCGATGGTGGAGCCTCTTTCTGCAAGAACTTACCTTGGCAGGAGACGTCAGCCATCTCCATTAAATCCACAGGTTTCTCTAGATCCAAAACCCCGTTATGCACATCTTCAGTTATCAACGGAATCCGGTCGCATTCGATAGCATCGAATTGCCCCGAGTGGCAGTTCACATTCATATACATTACACCGATTTGTTAGATGAACTGCTGGAAGACGTGTCACACCTTCCGGGTGCGCTTGATATTTTTGTGACGACCACTCAATCAGTCGAGCAGATTAAGGCTCAGGTACATGCGAGCTTCCCCCGTGCCACGGTATGGCAAACAGATAACAGAGGCAAGGATATAGGGCCATTCATGGATGCTCTTCAGCGCTATAAACTTGATGAATATGACCTTGTGCTGAAGCTTCATGGAAAGAAAAGCCTGAATACACCCAAATATCTGAATGCAGTGAGGGTGTTATTTGACGAAGATATTCGCAGTGGTGATGATTGGCGGCGCGGATTAATTGAGCCACTAACAGTAAAATCCTGAACGGGTAATGCAGATTTACCATGCATTCGCGGCGGATCCAGGATTGGGGATGGTGGGAGCCACGCGCTTCATCTGCCGAGCACCTGATGCTGACCGACTTGGCTACAATGCCTTATGCAAAAGGCTGTCCATTGGCACCGACATTTTGTTTTTCGCCGGCACCATATTTTGGATACGCGGCCGCCACTTGAGCCGCCTGCGCAAAGCCAACTTGAGCTTGCGGGATTTCAGCGCCGAAGGCATGGGCAATGTGCAAGGTACACTTGAGCATGCCTGCGAACGAGTATTCGGCGCACTCGTTGCTGCCGATGGCGGCTACCTAGGGGGTGTGAAGTAAAGTGCTTCAATATTAGTCCGGATAACACATGGCATAGCAATACCAACAATCAAATTGGATTGCTTATCGCTGAATCTCACTCGACATGAATTATTTCCAAGTCCCCATTTATATAATCTCATTTAACCGGCTAGGTTATCTGAAACAATTGATAGAGTGGCTGGAAAATGCAGGCTACACTGAAATTCATATCTTAGACAACGATTCGAGATATCCGCCATTACTGGAATATCTAGCGAAGTGCCCCCATCATGTGCATCGAATGAATAAGAACTACGGGCATTTGGTGCTGTGGGAGTCGGGGGAATTCGATGAGGTAATCAAGCACAAGAATTTTGTGCTCAGTGACTGCGACGTAGTCCCCGTGGAAGAGTGTCCGGCCAATGTCGTGGAGCTGCTCTCGTCCATATTGGAGCGTTACCCCGATGTCACAAAGGTGGGTCTTTCGTTAAGATCGACGACCTGCCGGACCATTACGAATTGAAACCCAATGTACTTGAGTGGGAGGCTCCTTTCTGGGAAAACGTCGTGGAGGATGGTGCTTATGTATGAAGCAGCAGTGGACACCACTTTTGCTTATTATCGACCGGGGATTTCTCCCCAGAATCGAAAATGGTGGCGCTCCCTCCGCTCGGCTACTCCGCTAACAGCACGTCATCTGCCATGGTATTGCAACACTAGTGCACCCTCGGACGAGGAATGCTTTTACCAGTCGAACCTGAAGGAAATGTCGTCACAATGGAGCGTAACAGATCCAGTGCTGCTTAAGGAGCAGAATATTAAACTGCAGACTGAAATTCATGATCTTCGTGAGGAACTCAGGGCACTAAAAAGCGGAAAAAGGATTGCGACCTTCCGGATTGCGGTCGAAGCTGGTTGGAATGCTGGATACACTTGGACTTGGTAAGCCATTGCGCCAATTACGTAAACAGATTTTTGGATCTTGACATTTCCGGAGGGTACGGTTTCTATAAGCTAGTTTCTTTGCATAATAAATTAGACGGTCAATATGAATTATTTTTTCACATCTATAAATAATGCGTATATTCCCAAAGCAATCGTATTGGCCGGCTCACTTCGCCGGATTTACGGCGATGATGCCCACTTGACCTGCATGTTGTCTGACAGCAAGAGGGTCGACATTGATTATTCTGCGTTTGATGAAGTACTCACAATAGATCTGCTCGACCTGCCGGTTCCATCTGTAGAGGCCTGGATTTTTAAACATACAGTTGTTGAGTTGTGTACCGCAGTCAAACCATGGGCGTTCAAGGCGATTTTCGCCAAGCATAACGCCGATGAAGTGATTTACATGGATCCGGACACGGTACTGTATTCACCCATGGAAGAGATTTACAGACTGCTTCTGAGCACCCGGTCATTTTGACGCCGCATGTGACGATTCCCGCGAAGGATTTAGATGACTTGCTGGACGGTGAGATGCTTGGCAGTCTACGGCATGGTGTGTTCAATTTAGGCTTCCTGGCACTAGCGAAATATGGCGAAGGTGTTATGTTCTTGGATTGGTGGGCGAAACGCTGTCTGGACTGGTGCTATGACGATGCCCCCAAGGGCCTGTTCACCGACCAGCGCTGGATCGACTTGGCGCCTTGTTTCTTTCGTACACTGCATGTACTACAGCACCCTGGCTACAATATGGCCACTTGGAACCTGTATTATCGTAAGTTAGGCCGAAATTCGACGGGTAACCTCACTGTTAATGACGAAGTTCCATTGCGTTTCTTCCACTTCTCTGGTTTTGACATAGGTACGCATGAGCTAATGCTAAAAAAGCATGCTAAAGGTGATGCCCTTTTGACCGACATTACGAACTGGTATGTGTCAGAACAAGACTTGTATGGACAGAAGGCTCTTGGAAAGCGTCCAGGCGTATATGAATTCTTTGGCTCCGGTGAATACATTGAGCGTAATTTGCGAGTCACCTATCGAGAAAATTCAGATCTTGTAGAGCGCTTTCCCTTCCCATACAGCCAACCGGAGCTTGAAAAGTGGGCGATAACCATTACTTACGAGCATGCGTCCCCGACACTTGTGGGAAAGATTGCAAGTCGCGTTAGCAAAAACCAGTCCCTGGTAATTTGGCTCAATAAGAACCTTCCCAATAAGGTGCGCGGATGGTTAAGGCGAAGGATATAGTAGGAATGGGGATCAGGTTGAAGTATAGAAGTAAAAATGAATTTCGGATCTGAGACTTAAGGTATCTTAAAGATTGTAAGAGTACAGAAACCGACTTTTGACTGTCTTATTCCAAGGAAATTCCAAAACGACGGTTTACTTTCATTGTGGTGACTTGAACAAATAGCTTGTTACTATGGCGTGCACGATTGTTGGATAAATCAAGATGATTTACTCGAGTGAAATTTCAGTTTCAGATGGTCCCCCAGTTCCCAGGCTGATTGCGTTCTATCTAACTCAATTTCACCCGACGCCCGAGAATGACCTTTGGTGGGGCAAAGGATTCACCGAATGGACCAATGTTACAAAGGCAGCGCCTCTGTTTGAGGGCCATCTACAACCGCATCTGCCGAGTGATTTTGGTTTTTACGATCTACGTGTACGCGAAACAAGGCGTGACCAGATCAAAATGGCAAAACAGTATGGTATTGATGGATTTTGCTATCACTACTACTGGTTTTCCGGCAAACGAATATCTCAATTTACCGCTGGACGATATGCTTGCTGACCCGCAGAGTGACATGCCTTTTTGTCTGTGCTGGGCTAACGAGAACTGGACACGGCGTTGGGATGCTGCCGATCATCAGGTATTGATCGCTCAGGAATATCAGCCAGACGACGATCTTAATTTCATCAAATCACTCGTGCCGTTTTTTCAGGATAAGCGCTACATCCGTTTGGAAGGCAGGCCGTTCTTGATTGTCTATTTTCCGCAGCACATACCAGATGCCCAGAAGATGATTGACGTATGGCGGCATTACTGCCAGATCGATTGTATTGGCGAAATACACATTTGTGCGGCATTGACTCATGGAAATGAAGAATATGCCAAGTTTGGATTTGACAGTGGGGTCGAATTTCCCCCGCATAATCTAAAGTTGGACAATATCAATCACCAGTTAAGCTTTTATAATCCCTTTCGCGGCAACGTGATGGAATACGAAGCTACCGCGCGGTCATATCTTCAACGGGGTTATGGCAATGCGCGAGTTTTCAAGACTGTATTTCCTTCTTGGGACAATACGGCGCGGACAAAAGATCGTGCGGTTATTATGCTTAACGGCGTGCCGAACAATTATGAATATTGGCTCGGCTCGACCATAGATCTTGTCAAAAAATCAGGAAGGAGCGATGAATTGGTTTTTATCAACGCCTGGAATGAATGGGCAGAGGGCTGTCATCTGGAGCCTGATCGCTGGTTTGGCCATGCATTCCTGGAAGCCACTTTGAATGCAAAAAGCGGTTTGCGCAGGTTCACAAGTTTCCCAGTTGTTGGCTTACCTCATGCTGACGAGATAGCACATCGTACATTCTGGAAAGATATCATGGGCGTTGTCCAGTATCACATCTGGTTAAAGATGGGAAATTTACAAATTAGCTATAAACAGGCGACCATGGTTGCGCCAGTTGTTGCTGCCGATTATTAGGATAGTTAGGTCATTCAGGGCGTCATTTGATTAAAGGAACGTCTGATCAAAGCTGCTGATTTGCATTCGAAGTTAGTCCACGCGAGTGATTTGCATCGAAGTTTGACCCATGTTCAACGCATCCCGCATCTGCTCGAGCCGACATTAGTTAGATAGGACCCACATGGCGTTATTAAGCGTTATCAGACGATGACACAGACTTTGGTATCATCTTTTGCCCTACGCCAAGTAGACGCCTAGTCTGCGGGCATTCCCAAATAAGTTATGTATTTAAATAATTCTCAGCCATGAATCGATCGATCGGAAATGTAGTTCTTATCTACGGCGTATGCGTGTTCGCAAGTTGGAGTCTTTTGTGTTACTTGATGGTTCTCCTTGGATTAGGTTTCTCGGACCTAAAGTTATGGTCCGTAGTAGCGGTCATAGTTGGATTCATTTTCGGAACCGTTTGCAACGCTGATCGTGTGTCGCTTGATGCTGCTCACATTGAGCCGAAATTGACATCGACTTTGGCTACTCCACGGCAGATTTTCTGGTCGCTGTTTGCAGTAACTATCGTCGCAACTATTTTACGTCTAGTCGATGCACCTTATTGGTTAGTCTGGATAGCATTACTAAGCGCAGCAATTCTGGCCTTTCGCGCCAGCTCAACTTGGATCACGGAACGCGATGACTTAATTATTTCAAAATCGAAGTGGCAATGGCTAGAAATCACCACTCTGGTCATCTGTGGGATGATGTTGGTTGCGATAACACACCGCCCCGATCTTGACGATGCGCAATATCTCAATTTTGTCGTGACAGCTATTGATTTTCCTTCTGAGCCGCTGTTCTCACGTTCGGGCTTGTGGCAGGACCAGAGCGTGCCACTGGAGCTGCCAATCTACCGCTTCCACACCTACGAGCTACTGGTGGCTGTTTTAAGCGATGTGCTGCGAGTAGATCACAAGATACTCTACTATCTGGTCCTGGCACCAATATTCGGGGGTATCGCGATATTGGTGCACTGGCGGCTAGCCCAATATTTGATTCCACATCATGCGTTATCAATGCTGATTATATGGCTGGTCTTGATAATTGCGCTCGGTGAGTCACACCGTGAATTCGGCAATTTTGCGTTCGTTCGCTTGTTCCAAGGCAAAGCGCTGTTGGTCACTGTTACTTTGCCTATCTGCCTGCTGCTAGGTCTACAGTTCGCAGAAGCGCCTGATTGGCGTCGCGTGCTTGCGCTTAGTATGGCAGCGATTGCAAGCCTGGGAATGAGTTCCTCAGCGTTGGCCGTTGTGCCGTTTTTGGTCGCAGCAACGTTAAGCGGCGGCTTGCTGAGCGCATCACGCGCATCTGTCAAGTTAATCGTAGCTGGTGGGTTGATCGCATTGCTTCTTCTCATTGCGATCGGCGTAGCCCTACTAACAGCGATGAACATTGGTGGTTACGGAACCTATGGGGATTTTATACCCAACACTGGCAACGGCTTGTCAATTATATTGGGAGACGGGATCCTGGGAAGTCTAATACTAGCGTTATTTCCTGTCGCCCCCTTGTTTGTGACTGATTTCAGAAGACGGCGGTTATATGCAACGACTACTTTGATGCTGGTAGTTGGACTGCTAAATCCATGGACCGCCGCTTTTCTGGCGAAAATGCTGGACGGGGCTTTTGAATGGCGACTCTTTTGGTCCGTACCATTTGTGTTATCCGCTTCGATTTCACTTGCTGGCCTAGCAGCTCTGGCAATAAAGAAAGTTCCCCGGGGAATGCGTCATGCAGTGCTGCCAACAATTTCGGTGGCGCTATTGCTATTTTCAAATCGTTTGAGTCTTTCGCCTGACAATCAGGTTGTAATTGCATTTCCCCACTACAAAGTGGATATGAATTCTCATGCGCTAGCGAGTGAAATTGTTCGTGATGCGCCTAAACATTCAACAATTTACGCTCCGATTCCGATCGCAGCCTTAATCACCACATTTCGACAGCATCCGTACCCGCTTATCGTGAGGCATGAGTATTTGGGCTTCGAACCTATTCAAAGCCATTTTGGAATCTCGGAGCTCAATAGGCGCAGACGAGTGATCGACATTCTGGAGGGGAACGAAAAAAATACGTCTACAGCAACCTTCTTCCAGGCGCAGCTTGCACATGACCGTCCTGCCTTTGTGGTTTACGAGGGCAAGATAGAAATGGCCCCTGTTATCGGCGCTGCGCTTAGTGCTGGAGGATATGTTGGCGAGAAACGCGGTACTTACTGGCTATGGCATCGTCATTAGTACTCGGGATCTTCGGAACTTCTGACTACTTCGCAAAATCATTTACAATAAATATGCATTTATGCTGGCAGTCGCAGCAAATGATGCATCAGTGAGTTCGACATCGGCGTCGTTGTTTTTTTGGACTTAACTTTGGATGACATTGTTAGGCAATGCAGCGACAATAATGTTACATCAAATCTGCTAAGGCGGAAGCTATCTTCGGTGACTAATTCAGAAATGCATTTACCCCTGGGCGAACATTGTAGCGACACTGAGAGTAGTCGCCACTGTCTCTCGGAGGGTTGCGAGCGAGGAAAACCTATTTCGGCGGGACAGCGTGTGTTCAGTCGAGCCTGATCTTCTTTTACGTAACTCCGATTGGTGGAATTTGGGTCGAATATGAGAGGCATTTCCTGGCGCGCTGCAATATTGAATCGACGCATGCTGATTTGCATATTTACCGGGTTTGCTTCCGGTATGCCGCTCTACGTACTTTTTCAACTGGTCCCCGTGTGGCTCCGCGAAGGTGGCGTATCCCTGGCTGAAATCGGGCTGTTCTCTCTGGTAGGAATTCCCTATACCTGGAAATTTCTGTGGGCGCCCATGATGGATCGCTATGTGCCTCCTTTCCTGGGGCGGCGCCGGGGCTGGATGCTGCTGACCCAGATTGCACTGGTAGTTTCAATTGGCGTTCTGGGCATGTTCGAGCCTGCCCAGTCCACCTGGCTGATCGCCTGGTTGGCAGTGGCTGTCGCCTTTTTTAGTGCCAGTCAGGATGTGGTGCTGGACGCCTACAGGCGAGAGATTCTGGCGGATGAAGAGTTGGGCATGGGTAATGCCATCCATGTACAGGCTTATCGTATCTCCAGCCTGGTGCCCGGTTCGTTGTCCCTGATCCTGGCGGATATGTTGCCCTGGTCCAGTGTGTTCTGGATTACCGCTGGCTTTCATGTCCGTCGGGGTGATGATGAGCCTGATGGTGTCCGAGTCTGATTCCGAGCTGCCAGCGGCATCCGGGCTGCGCCAGGCGCTGGTTGCGCCATTTTCTGAATATCTGCGTCGTCGGGGTTGGTCCGGTTTGCTGCTGGTACTGAGTTTCATGTTTCTCTACAAGATCGGTGACAATATGGCCACGGCGCTGTCCATGCCGTTCTATCTGGAAATGGGATTCAGCAAGACAGAGATCGGGCTGATCGCCAAGCATGCGGCTTTGTGGCCAGCTATATTTGGTGGCTTGTGGGCGGCCTGATTATGGTGCGCGTGGGTATCAATCGCGCCCTGTGGATGTTTGGTGTGGTGCAGATGGTTAGCATCCTTGGCTTTGCCCTGCTTGCCAGTAGTGGCCCCGAGTTGTGGCTGCTGGCGACAGTGATTTCCTTCGAATACCTGGGGGTGGGAATGGGTACGGCAGCCTT
>CAWJQO010000028.1:0-12179 GCA_963844975.1 uncultured Gammaproteobacteria bacterium
TTCTAATGCTGGCAGGCAGTATCGACGCGCTTGTTCCCTATGCTACCAATGCCGTACCGGTCATTGCCAAAGTACCTGGAGCGCAGCTGGTAACCCTGGCAGGCGGCTCGCATACTGGCTTTGCGGTCTGCTCACCACTTCGCTGGCTAGACAATCCGGATGCCATAGGCTGTTTTATGGTAAGGCGCAAGGTTAGTGATTCGGCTAAGGACTCCTGGTTCGGCTTATCGGAACACCGGCACAGGGCATAGACTACAAAGCAGTGAATGAACTTTGCGAGATGGACCCGTTGGCGGAGGCGATGAATGCACTGCGTCAGCAAATGATAAGCTCGGTGGTTGTGAGCAGTTTCCTCCAAAGCATTTTTGCTCCCGAATCGGAAGAGCGCGAAGCGGCCCCGGATTTTCTGAGCGAAACTCGGCGCGCGAATTACCCGACGTCACGTTGCCAAAGCGAACGCAATCTGACTATCGGGCACAGACAAAGGGGTACGCTGCGATTCTTACAAGCTCGACCTTCCCAGCAAAAGAGGCCATGTCCCAGGCAGCGCTCTGGTGGGCGGTGCCAATAGCGGGTGGGTGGGGATGCTTTGTTCCTTATCGCCAAGATGAGTCAATATGATGTCGAGGGCCTGCCCCGCTTTATCGGGCATGAAGTCCTGGTCTAGAGGCCCCTTTCCTAGGCGTTATGCGACATCCCATCTCCCCAGAATGGGGACCTGTTAACGTCCCTTCCGGGAAAAGCGGTAACTGGAGCTGCATCTGAACCTGGACTTTCTGTCAGACCAAGTGTGAGTTATTACAAGTCATGACCGTCTGAGCGCTCATCAGAACACGGGGCGCCGCAGCCAGCACATGGAAAATCCATCTTCCATTTCCAGCATCTTGTAATGCCACTCATGTTCCCTCCTGGATAGTCAGGCTGCTGCTACTTCCTTGAACGTGGCCATGCCCTCCTCGAACTCCCAGTAGCCGCGCAGGGCTGTCAACTTGCCCTCCTCGTTGCAACTGTAGGTGAACACACCGTTGACCTGCTGCGAGTACTGCTTGCCGTTGACATTCATCAACACGTTGAGGGTCACGATATTGGCGCACTCCAGATGGGCGGTGTAGGTCTGGTGGATGATGTACTCAATATCGGCATTGGCGATGTTGCGGTCGTAGAAGGCCTCACGGGCTGCAGGTGTGGAGTGCCCTTTGCCATCGGGATCCAGTATGGTGGGGCCGATCGGGTCCTCAATGATGCCGTCCTCGGCCCACATGGCCAGCCAGCGCGCCTTGTCCTTGGTTTTGAGGCACTCACGGGACCTGAGTGACATCTGGTAAGCGACATTGTTCTCGTTCATGGCGTGATTCTCCGTGACTGGGTATAGATAGCAGGTGGCTGAGTCAGATGAATATATGCCAGCCAATTGAACTTACAGGGGCAAGCCCCCGACCGCGCCATTTATGGAACCGGTCTCCTGTAGGCGCGCATCAGTAAATCGGCGATGCGCATCTGGTGTACCTCATCCGCACCGTCTGCCAGACGCGCCCAGCGGGCCTGTTGCAACATTCCCGACAGGGGCGAGTCCTTCGAGTAGCCGAGAGCGCCATGCACCTGCACCGCGCGGTCGCAGACCTTCCACAAAGTGTTGGCAACATGGTGCTTGGCCATCGAGACTTCCTGCTTGAACTCCATGCCATTTTCTATCTTGTAAGCGGCGTGCAGGACCATCAGTTTGGAGGCATAGAGTTCCATGGCACTGTCCGCCATCATCCACTGGATGCTCTGCTTTTCACTGAGCAATGAGCCGTGGGCAAAGCGCTTGGTGGCGCGCTCGATCAACATTTCCAGCGCCATTTCGATTTCACCCAACCAGCGCATGCAGTGTGCCAGCCGCGCCGGACCGAGGCGCACCTGTCCCAGCTTGTGGCCGCCGCCGCGCTCGCCGAGCAGGTTGGCCTTCGGCACACGCACATCCTTGTACAGAATCTCACAGTGGTTGTGGCTGCCGGCCATGGTCTCGATATCGCGCACGATCTCGAACCCCGGCGAGTTACAGTCAACTATGAAGGCAGAGTTTCGCGCCTGGGGAATCTCCGCGTCCGGGTCAGTGCGGGCAATCACGATGGCAAAACTCGCGCCGCGGGCACCTGAGGTAAACCACTTGTGTCCGTTGATCACCCATTCGTCACCCTCCTCCACCGCCGTGGTCTGGATGAGTGTCGGGTCCGAGCCGGCTACCTCGGGCTCGGTCATGGAAAAGCAGGAGCGCACTTCTCCTTCAAGTAATGGGTTAAGGTAATGCTCGCGCTGGTACTCCGTGGCAAAGTGATGCAGGGTGTGCATATTGCCTTCATCCGGCGCATGGGCATTGAGTATATAGGGGCCGTAGGGCACTTTTGCCGCTTCGGCAGACACTGCGGCAAGCGCCGTCACACCCAATCCCATGCCTCCGACCGAATGGGGCATGTGGGGCAGCCAGAAGCCCTTTGCTTTAGCTTCCCGGCGCAGTTCCTTGATGAGATCCGACCAGTCCTCCCGTTTCGCGGACTTGTCCGCACTCAGTGCTGCATAGCGCGCTTTTACCGTGTTGTGCAGGAACTCCCGTATGCCGGCGCGGGCTTGTTCCACTTCGGGACTGAAAGTGAAGTCGATCGCCACAATTATTTCTCCTGCGTTTTGTTAACACACCTGACGAGTTTGCATCCTGGCCATGCTAAGGCAACTGCCACTGTTAGCGATGCAAAATTACTGATTTTGCAGGGGCATAGCGTAATCGACAAAAATCGGTGACGACCAGGCGCGCTCCTGCGCACTCGCCAGGCAATCGTCCGTATAGGCGGTTGGCGGCACGGCGCGGCACAGGTTCACCGCAATACATTGTCCTGACGCGTCGCGCTCACAGCGCACATTGTCTGCGTTAATCGTCGGAGTAGCATCTTCAAGTGCGCGCACGTAATAGACCGCATCGCGCTGTGCAGCCACAAAATCGGGATCGCTGAAACGCACAGTACAGCCCTCGCCATCGGGTGGGCAGGGCAATACGCGCCAGGGATCCTCGATCAGCGATCCCACCTCTTCACCGGCGACAATCTGCGGACGAATCCGCACCACCTCAATGCGATCAATACGTTTGCGACGGTCACCGGGGTTATAACACTCACCCCCGCACAGGCGCTGCAGACGATCAGCCGGCAGGGCGCGCAAGCTGTCAGCGGGGCAACCGGGTTTCTGTTCAAAAGCGCCCACGGCGTTGACTTCAAACTCCGGCACTGCATCGCTGCGGACACTACTGCCCATGGGGAAGCGCTTATCCGGTTGCGCATCGACCAGGTCAAACCACAACAAAATGCGATCGCCACTGGTGGCGTAAACCTCCTTGCGCTGCAGGGCATCCCAGATCGCCTGCCGGTCGCGCCCGTTAGCGTGTACCGCGACCAATCCGCCAGTGCCCATGAAAGGAAGAATGCCGCTCAAAAAACGGCCCGCCAAGTCCGTATGCCTGCTCCAGCGTAACGAAATTTGGCAGGGGTTCCTGCTCGATGAGAAAGGCCGACGGTCCGAGCTGCTCCACGGCTGCGTCAGTCATATTGCGGCGCATGATTTCCTTGTACCCGTTGCCAGCCCGTGCTGTGTGCGAATCGGATGAGCCAATGATGCCCCAGCGAAACCGTTTGGGGGGACGGGTGTCATCGTCAAAGTTGCGTATCGCCAGACCGTACTGGACTGAATTGGTAGGTCGAAGGTTGTAGGTCGGCATATAGCAGTCGCGGCACTGGCCCGCATCCAGCCAGTCTTGCGGGCTGGTGCCCGGCACGGTCCAGCGACCGGAATGCTCGGTCAGGATGAAATTGTCGCGTGTGCCTGCAGCCCGGTATTCACACTCTGCACAGACTCCCCTGCCGCCAGGCAGCGGCTGCGGATGATCTCACCCGCTTGCCAGCACTCCGGCAGAAAATCCGGGGTGGGCTCGGGGCAGTAGCTGTTGCCATTTTTATCAACTGCCACGGCGCGCCACGGACGATAATATTCGGAATTGCCGTGTCCCGAAAAAATCTCAATCAGCGGCTCATGCCGCTCAGGGTCGGTCTGCGCTGCCAACTGCTTGTCCCAACTGCTCAGGGCTGGCGTGTAAAAACCCCAGGCGCTGCCATGGGGAATAGTCAGGTAGGGAAAGTCCCAGTCGTCGAGTTTGGCAAACAATTCCGTCGGCGTCAGGGCACTTTCCTGACAATCCTCGGGCAATTCCCGTGGCGATTTTCCACGCTCACAGGGTACCAGTTCGTCCTGGTCCTGCAGGAAGCGAATGTAGTTGTAATACTGCTGCCGTACAGTCGCTATCGAGTAATGCAGCAAATTCGTCATCGCCCTGTAAAAAGCGTAGAACACTGTGATACAACTGTCGTAGATTGCCATCGGCCACACCGGCAATCAGCAGCAAGCGCAATTTGGCAGTATAGAGACTGATCCCCTGGGGCGGCTGCCACTCCTGCGCGGCGATGGGACGTGCAGGCACTTCACCCTCGCCCGTGTCGCGCAACACCACGTTCTTATGCCCGTAGTGGTTTTCAGCCGTACTGCCGGTCTGGGTCCACTCCCAACCGAGGAAAGTCACCATATCGGGGTTGGCTGGGTCACCTGCGACCGCGTTGCACTGGCGCACCATTTCTCTGGTCTGTGACCATTGCCTGGGTGTCAAACCCTCCGCATGGTCATTGATCGACCAGAAATCCAGTCCCGAACAATAGCGGGCAAAATCACAGGCGTCCCCCGGGGGATGCGAACCTTCGCCCTGGTACATGGGCAAACTGACATTATAGGCATCGGAAGAATAGGTGGTGTGGACATGCAGGTCGCCGAACAGGATCTGCTTTTCACCCACGTTATGCTGTTCTGCCACGGGCAGCTTCTCGAGCGCATCGCGCTGTCGCTGCTGCTCCTCCCTGATCAACCCGGTATCGCGAGCCTGACTTGCTATTTCGCCGATACCCTGCGGTTCACCCAGGTTACCGGTGACGGCCAGGTAAGCCCACGCTGCCGCCATAACCGGCAGTACAATCAGAAGCAGCAGCAGGACGCGGCGTAAGACCATGTTGGAAATTATTCTCGTGTAGCGGATGACAGCACGGCAAGTTCTCGATAGCAGAACTCAAACTTCGAACCCGCGCAGTATAGTCCGACACGATGCCCGTGATATGGCGCTGATGTCAACCGTGGCGAGCAGACTCCTACGCTTCGTGGCCAGGGACCTTCCCGTCATAGGAGGCCTTTGAAATAGCATCGCCGTCGAACTTGATGGCCTTCTCCGGCACCAGTTCCAGGATCACCCGCAGCGGCGTGTCCAGGTGCTTGAGCGCCGCTTCCACCGTGGGCGCGGGATAGGGCGAGATAATTTTCGCCATGGCGGGGTAGAACCAGTCCTTGGTGGCCTGGTCATCGTGGATAATAACCCGGCCCATATAGGTAATTGTCTTACCGGGACCCATGTCGGTGCCCATGCTGGAAATCACCACCGAGGCGCGGGGATCGCGGCGCAGGGCTTTGACGCGTGCGCGCTGGCTGGTCGCCGTCACCCAGATGGAACCGTTGCGGGCGACGTAGTTCATGATCACGCCGAGC
The DNA here is from genome assembly GCA_963844975.1 of uncultured Gammaproteobacteria bacterium. Taxonomy (GTDB): domain Bacteria; phylum Pseudomonadota; class Gammaproteobacteria; order Pseudomonadales; family Halieaceae; genus Marimicrobium. Next base: position 5,605 of record CAWJQO010000028.1, read on the forward strand.
CCGTGACCGGCCTTGTTGGTCCAGATGAAATTACATTCAATTTGCTTTTCCAGCAGTTCCTTCTCGCGCTCATCGCTCAATTGATAAAGCGTGACGTCCTCATAACCCTGCATTTCTGTGTTTGCCATGTTGGTTTCCTCTTACCCTGTCTGTTCATTAGTCGAAAAATTTAAAAGCGCGGCAGCCGTGCCATTCTGCTGCCCGCCAGCCAGATCGAGTACCTGGCCGTTGATGTAGCCCGAGCGCTGGCCGTCGGCCAGGAACAGTGCCGCCTCAGCCATATCATCGAGGGTGCCCATGCGCCCACAGGGCGTAGCGTTGATATGTCCTTCTATAATGGGTTGCATGGTGAAAAAGGCATCTGTCATATCAGTCTGGATCAAACCGGCCGCGATGGAATTGAAGCGCACTTTCTGCTCTCCGTACTCCACTGCCGCTACCCTGATCGCGTAATCAATACCGGCGCGGGCCGTAGAATAGGCGGCAAGTCCCGGACCCGGAATGCGCGCGGTCAGGGAAGATATTGTGATTACCGAACCGCCCTCGGTCATTGCCGCTGCCGCATACCGGAAAAACAGCAACGCGCCGATAACACTGATCTCCAGCGACGGACGAATCGCATCTGCAGTCAGCTCAGCGATAACACCAGCGGAGTGGATACCTGCCGAAAATACGGCAATGTCCACCCTGTCCATAGGTCTGCGAGGCCTTTTTAAACAACTTCTCGATATCGCCTTCCCGGGTCACATCACAGGCCACCGCAGTGCCGCCCAACTCTGACGCGAGCTGCTCAAGTGGTGCCCTGCGCCGCGCCGCCACCACTGTGTTCGCGCCTTCCGCTGCGAGGCGCCGTGCAATCGCAGAACCAAAGTTTGCGCTGCCGGAAGCGCCGAGAATTACCGCTGTTTTTCCTGCCAGTGTCGTCATATCAAAGCGCCTGTACATGTGTTGTATTGGAAATTGTTGCGTTCGTCCTGCTATGCCTTCCTGCGCGGCAGCGCTTCAGGGTTCCAGCCCGGTCAGCTCGCAGCTGCGTTGCCAGAGCGCGCGGCAGACCTTGTCATCCAGCGCCAGTTTATGCGGGGGCTTTTTTTCCCTGCAATCGCTGAAATACAGTCCACCGCGCAAACCATAGTCGGGACTCGTCGCCACATACACGCGTGGTGGCCGCACCCCGAGGTACCGATTTCATGAAGGGAATCGCCAGGAGCCCCAACATCATACCGGGGAGCTTCTGATCGCGGGCCAGCTCCGTCGGGATGATGCCCGGGTGCAAGCCATTGGCCACGATGCCGTCTCTGGCATAGCGCCGGTGCAGCTCTCGCGCGAACATCAGGTTCATCAACTTGGAATCACCATAAGAAGCAAAGCCGCGAAACTTGCGCTGTTCCCAGTTGAGATCGTGCAGCGCTGGCGTGAGCGTCGCGCCGCTCATGGCGAGCGAAGAGACGATCACCACCCGCGCACGACCGGCGGCCCGTAGCGTATCCAGGACAAGGTTGGTAAACAGAAAGTGCGCGAGATGATTGATCCCAAGATGCGCTTCAAAGCCGTCTTCCGTGCGCCGCTCCATCGGAATCATGATGCCGGCATTGTTGACCAACAGGTGTAGCGGCAGGCCCCGGCTATTGAACTCCTGTGCGGACTGTCGTGTTTTGGCCAGGGAGTTCAGGTCCAGTTCCAGCAGATCGAGCTGGCTTTGCTTGATACGGCTACCGGCAGCGTCAACTAATCGAGCGCCTGGCCAGCTCCGCCTTTGCGAGGTTGCGACAGGCCATGGTGACGTGTGCGCCGCGCAGGGCGAGTACCCGCGCAGTTTCCAGGCCGAGACCGGTATTGGCCCCCGTGACCAGCGCATTCCTGCCAGTCAGGTCGATGCCCTCACTGACCTGCTCCGCTGTCGTCCAACGATTGTAGCGTGCCATTATCGCGCTCCCGCCAAGGTGTCCCTGATCTGCCTGCGCAGTACATCCTTGCGCACTTTGCCGCTGGCCGTGCGCGGCAACTCCGCGACCAGTTCAATGTGCTGGGGAATTTTTTGTCTGGCCAGCATGGCCTCATCCGCGAACCGGGCGACGCCCGCCAGGTCCAGCCCGCTGTCGTTGGACACGGGAACGATGTAGGCGCACACACCCTCCCCCAGACGTTCATGGGGCATGGCAACCACCGCCACTTCCCGGATAGCCGGGTGGCCGTGCAGCACATCCTCGACTTCCTTGGCACTGATATTTTCCCCGCCGCGGATGATGATGTCCTTCTTTCTATCGGTAATCAGGATAGCGTTGTCAGGCGTGACATGCCCGATATCACCAGTCAGGAAGAAACCCTCGCTGTCATGCGCCTCGGCATTCTGCTGCGCATCGGCATACCCGAGCATCATGCCGGCGCCGCGCGCGGCGATTTCGCCGTCCTCGCCCGGCGGCAGTTGGCGGCCCTGCTCATCCAGTATTTTTACCTCGTAGCCATAAATCAGCCCGTCGGTTTCCGCCGCCAGCTGCTGCTGTCCGGCGCCGACAAAGCCCTGCGTAATCACCGGCGTTTCGGTGCTGCCGTATACGCGAAACGCCCGGCAGTTATCCAACGACTCACAGGCATCATGGATCACCTGCGGCGGTACCGCGGCTCCGCCACAGGCAAACAGGCGCATACTGGGCAGGCCGGTATTATGTCGTTTCGCCGCCGCCACCAGCTCCACCAGAAAAGGTGTCGCGCCGACACTGGCGGTCGCGCCAACTTCATTGATATATGCCACAGCGGCGTCGGCATCCCAGCGATGCATCAGCGCAGACTTCACTCGCGTAATGAACGGCAACACCATGCCGGAACCATAGCCGGTTATATGGGTGACCGGGGATGGCATCAACATGATGTCGCGCTCATCCATCTGCCAGTAGTCGAGCGAATTCTGGATGACCCGGGCCAGGGTATTGTGGCTGTGCATCACCGCCTTGGGTGTGCCAGTGGTGCCCGATGTATACAGGATCGCCTTGACCGAATTGGGATCGACCACGGGCAGCGTGGCCAGATCCACCGGCGCATTCTCCACCAGGTCCTCATAACGCAACATGTCATCGTATTGCTGCTGCGCACGCACGGTAACGACATACTCCAGGTCAGGCAGTTCGCCGCGCAGTGCGGCGAGCATGGACGGAAACTCCAGGCTGCGCACCTGCTCGGGAATATAGATCAGGCGCGTCCGCGCATCCTTGAGTATGAAGCGCAGTTCATGATCGCGGTAGATGGGTATCACCGGGTTGACGATCAGGCCCAGCGCACAGGCCGCGATATCCACCACCACCGATTCACGCCAGTTGGGCAGCTGGAAACTGATCACGTCCCCGGACTTCATGCCCAGTTGTTGTAAACCGCTGACCAGCCGCCGGGCTTCATCGGCAATGGAGGCATAGGTAATCGAAGGCTCGCCTTCCAGATAGATCGCGACCTCATCGGGACGTTCCTGCGCTTTCTGCCAGGCGCCCTGGGCGATGGTCCTGTTGGCCCACAGCGCGCTATCGCGCTTGATACGCTCGGCGCTCAATGGATTTTTTATCAAGGCTTCAGTCCCTTCCGGTTGGTGAAAAAATTCAGGCGCTAGAGGTCGGACAGCACGTGTCCACCGTCCACGGTGATCGCCGCTCCCGTCATCAGGGAGCCGGCGTCGGAGGCCAGTAGCAACAGCGGGCCGTTGAGTTCTTCCAGGTTGCCGGTGCGGCGCTGCGGAATACGCTTGATCAGCGCCTGCCCCTCATTGGTCGTGAACCAGTCGCGATTCAACGCCGTCTGGAAATAGCCAGGGCACAGCGCATTAACGCGGATATTGTGCTGCGCCAATTCCAGCGCGGCGACCTTGGTGAACTGCACCACGGCGGCTTTGGATGCGGCGTAATTGGTCAAGGCTTTCTGCACCCGTTCGGCCAGGATTGAGGCGATATTGACGATGCTGCCACCGGTGCCGGCAGCGATCATGCGCCGGGCGGTCTCCCGCGTGACGTAGGCCACGCCATTGAGATTGGTATCGATGACATTGGTCCAATCATCGTCGCTCAGGTCCAGCAGCAATTTGGGTATGGTGATGCCGGCATTATTGATGACCACAGTGACCACACCAAAAACTGCTTCGATCTGATCGAGCGCGGCGGCAATGCTCGTGCTGCTGGTAACATCCATGGTGACGGCCAGGGCCTTGCCCCCGTCAGCAATGATTTTTTCAGCTTCCGCCTGGATAAGATCGGTGCGCCGTGCCGCCAGCACCACTTGCGCTCCTGCGCGGGCCAGCAGCGGCGCGAAGTGCAGGCCGAAACCGCTGGAGGCGCCGGTGACGAGAGCGACCTTGCCCTCAAGTAAAAATGGCTGTAGCAGATCGTTCATTGTAGTTGGCTCTTACGTGCAATCAAAAGTATGGGTTCAGGCGTTGAGGTACTTGTCCAGCGTCTGGTTGAAGTGCCGGATGCGCACCTCCTGGTAATTGCCCAGGCTGACCGCGCCCTTCTTCGATGCCTTCAGGCCCTTCTGTACCTGGGGCAGGTTGGCGCCATCCTGGTTAAACACGTTGGACAAGCCGGCTCCCATGACCTCTGCGGCGTCGCTGAACGGCTCATCGATGCCAAGGCGGTAGGTCGGCGCGTCGTCCGGGGGCTCAGTACCCTCGGGATAGCGCGTGAGCAGAAATATATCCATGATGGCACTGTCGACATCGTCGCCGTTGGGGCGATGCCGATAGGTGATGACGGTGCCGTGACCCGCCCATGGCGCAAAGTTGGGAAACAGCAGGTACAGCGTCGAGTCCATCAACTCGGACATGGTGGCGCGTGCCGTGAAATCTTCACCGGACTGTTCATTGACGGTGGGCAAGGCGACCTCGGCGAGTTTTTCCCGCGCCGTCTGGCCAGGCGCCAGTAGCGGACGCTCCTCACTGCCGGCCAGCTCCATCATCGCATCCATGGAATCCTGCTCGGTAAACTGGTCGGCATGCGTAGGATTGGGCACCCCGTAGGCGGTAATCGTGCGACTGACATGATCGCCCCAGACATCGTACTGGGAGTTATCAATCGCCTGGAAAGGCATCAGTTGGGGATGCGTGGCGATGGCGTGGTAAGACTCGATAAACGCTTCCAGGGCTACTTTCCAGTTGCAGGCGATCACCTTCTCAACATGCAGCGAGACATAGCGCTGCTCGTGCTTCCACTGGTTCATGTGCGCGGGCAATACGCCCATGTACTCTTCCAGTGAGGGCGCTGCATCGTCCATATTGATGAATACCCAGCCACCCCAGGTCGCCACTCGCACCTGCGGCAACTTGTTGGTCTCCGGCGCGATATGCGGAAAGTCCCACTGACAGGGCGCGCTGTCGAACTCACCGTCCAGCTTCCAGCTCCAGCCATGGTAGGGACAGCGGAGGATTTCGGCGCGCCCGGCGCCGCGCTTCAGGGCGCGGCCACGGTGCAGGCAGGAATTGTAAAACCCTTTAAGCTCACCCGCTTCAGTACGCGTCAACAGGATGGAATCGTTAACGATGTCGTAAACAAAGTAATCGCCGGGATTGCGCAGCCGGCTCTCGCGACAGGCGACCTGCCAGGTCTTGCGCCATACCTTTTCCACTTCCCGCGCAAAAAATTCCCGTGAGATATAGCGCTCGACAGAGATATCTTCAGAACCGAGATAGGTATCCGTGCTCTCGCGCAATGCCTCTGGAACATGCACCTTTTCCAGGTCGAGCAGGTCCTGGAATGTCTCTGAAGGGTGGCGGGCGGCAATTTGCTGCGGCGTCAGTTTTACTTTCTCATTCATGGGACAAACCTCGTTGCTGTTGAACTAGCGCTGCAGAATCGTGACCGCGCTGATACCCGGCGCGCCATACACATGGGTATACGCCAGCTTTGGATTGCCGGGCACCTGGTGTTCGCCGGCCTGCCCGCGCAATTGCAGCACATTTTCATAGACCTGCCGCAAGCCGGAGGCGCCGATCGGCTCACCGTTGGCCAGGCAGCCGCCGTCCGTATTGACCGGCATACTGCCGCCGATATGGGTAGTGCCCGCCTGGATCAGCGCCTCCTGTTCGCCGTGCTCACAAAAGCCGTTCTCCGCCATGTGCATGATCTCGGCGCCGACCTCGGTGTCCTGCAGCTGCATGACATGCATATCTCTCGGACCCACACCCGCCATCTCGAAAGCGGCTTTGGACGCGTCCACCGTGGGACCGTCCACCTGCTGCAGCGCCTGGCTGGGCGCGAACACTTCAAAAGAACCGAAGCGGCGGGATTTCATGGTGGCGGCTTTCAGGTACACCGGCGTGTCCGTGTAGCGCGTGGCATGATCCGCGCGGCATAAGACCATGGCCACACCGCCCTCGGCAGGCGAGCAGAACATAAACTTGGTCAGCGGGTTGTTCACCATCGTCGAGTTGGCGATCTCCTCCACGCTTATCGGCTCCCTGCGCCAGGCGTTGGGATTTTTGGCGCCATTGATAAATGCCTTCTCGGCGACTTTGGCCAGGGTCGCGGTGGTGATCCCGTAATCGTGCATGTACTTCTGTATTTTCATGGCGAAAAACTGGGTGGTCATCATCATGCCCATTT
>CAWJQO010000029.1:0-30880 GCA_963844975.1 uncultured Gammaproteobacteria bacterium
AGTGCTGCGGGTTCGCCCCGGCGTGATCATCGTTGAACACCGCAACGGCTATGTTCACGCCAATGCCGGTATCGATAAATCCAATATTGTCAGGACAGCAGACGATCCCCGTGTCCTGCTGCTACCGACAGATCCTGATCGCTCGGCGCGCGCCTTGCGCGAAGGCCTAGCGGCGCGTGGCGCGATCGCTCCCCAGGTGATTATCAATGACAGTATGGGACGTGCCTGGCGTAATGGCACGGTGGGCGTGGCGATTGGTACAGCCGGTCTGGAGCCACTCAATCACCAGGTCGGTGACGTGGACATGTTTGGCAACGTGCTGGAGGTGACGGAACCGGCAGTGGCGGATGAGTTGGCGGCCGGTGCGTCGCTGGTGATGGGCCAGGCGGCGCAGGCCTGTCCAGTCGTATTGGCTCGCGGTGCCGGGCTGAAGCCCTCTGCTGGTGGGTCGGCCGGTTTACTGCGCGACAAGTCGATTGATATGTTCCGCTGATGACTAAAGTCGGCAAGTCTGTATTGGCCCTGTCCGGGGGTGTGGGAGGCGCGAAACTCGCACTTGGTCTGGCGGACATCCTGCCGCCGGGGCAATTGCATGTCGTGGTCAATACGGCCGATGACTTCAGGCATCTCGGTCTGCATATCAGTCCTGATATTGACACCCTGCTCTATACGCTTCTGAAAGCGCCAATGAGGTACTCGGTTGGGGTCTTGCGAGTGAAAGCTGGAACGCCATGGATGCCCTGCAGCGGCTCGGCGGCGATACCTGGTTTCGCCTCGGTGATAAAGACCTCGCGACGCATTTATGGCGCACCGAGCTGCTCGATCGCGGTGAGAGTTTATAGCAGGTCACGGCTACCCTCGCACGGCAGTTGGGCATTGCCAGCCATATTCATCCCATGTGTGAGGAACTAGTGCGCACTACGGTTCACTGCCGGGGCGCGACCTGGCATTCCAGCATTATTTTGTCAAGGAGCGCTGCGAGCCCGTGGTTACCGGGTTCAGCTTCGAGGGCATTGCGGAGCCCAGCCCAATGACACTGTCATGGCCCTGTTGCGGAATACTGCCTTTGCCGCCATCGTCGTATGCCCCTCCAACCCTTTCGTCAGCATTGATCCGATACTACAGATGCCCGGTTTCTGGTGCAGCTCTGCGTGACAATCCTGCGCCCGTGGTGCTGGTTTCCCCCATCGTAGCGGGCACGGCAATCAAGGGCCCAGCTGCAAAAATGATGATGGAATTGGGGGTGCCTGTCACCGCGCTCGGGGTAGCGCAACACTACTGTGAGCGCTACCCTGGCCTGCTCGATTATTTCGTGATTGATGAGAGTGACGCTACACTGGCGGAGGACATCGTCGAGTTGGGAGTGAAAGTGGTGGTGGCACCTACAGTTATGAAGAGTAGGGCAGACAAACAGCGTCTGGCGCGCTTTACCATGGATCTGGTAGCGGCATAGGGCGTATGGCGCAGGCACTGGTGCCATTGAAGGATCTGGTACAGGCGAAGTCGCGCCTGGCCGGACTGCTACGTCCATCGGAACGCCGCGCGCTGGCACAGGCCATGGCGGAAGATGTGCTCACCGTGCTCGCGGGCCATAGTGATATCGCGCAAATCACCCTGGTGTCCGATGATCCGGGCGCGGGCTTGTTGGCACAGAAGTATGGAGCCCGGTGCTGGTCGGAAAAATCGTTAGGTGCGTGTGGGCTCAACGCCCTGATACAGAGCGCGAGCGAACGTTTATTGGCCGACGGTGACGAGCCGCTATTGGTTCTGCATGGGGACCTGCCACTGTTGACTGCAGAAGACATCAGCGCAGTCCTGTCTAGCCAACGGAAGTTGCAAGGGCTCATAATCGGTTGTGATCGCCGGGGGCGTGGTACCAACCTGTTGGCCTTCAATGCCGCACATATGCCGTGCTTTTGTTTTGGGCCCGACAGCTGTGCAGGGCATATGGCCAGTGCCCACAGAGCTGGCGTACCTGTGCAGATACTGCAAAGATCAGGTATCGGTGTCGATGTGGACGAAGCGCCGGATTTGAAATGTATTATGGAGCGGTTGCACTTGCACGTAAGGGGCAGTACTGCACAGTTACTTTACAATACAGAGCTCGGGGCACGGGTGACCTTGGCTCTGGCGACGCTGTCGGATGATGTAAAAGTTGGCGATGAGATGAACAGGGGAATAGCAAGCTGATGTCAGACTGGCAATTTTTTCGTGAACAGTTGCTACAGGGCTTGATGCCCAGCGAGCAGCAGGCATTGTCGCTGGCGGACATGGATGATACTGCGGCGCTGGTGGAAATTGCCGCCACTTTGCGTGATCGCGGCCACGGCAACGTAGTCACCTATTCTCGCAAGGTATTTATTCCCCTAACCCATCTGTGCCGGGATGTCTGTCACTATTGTACCTTCGCGCGCACACCTAAAAAAATTGACCAACCTTTCATGGCCGTTGAGCATGTGCTTGAACTGTGCCGCCAGGGCGCAGATATGGGTTGCCAGGAAGCGCTGTTTACGCTGGGGGAAAAGCCGGAGCTGCGTTACAGCGCCGCGCGACAAGCGCTGAAGGAAATGGGATTCACCAGTACGCTGGATTATGTCAGGACCGTCGCGGGACGGGTGCTGGCAGAGACCGGACTGCTGCCGCACATCAATGCCGGCTGCATGGATGCGCTCGAGATTGCCGGCTTGCGTCAGGTGAGCGCTTCCATGGGCATCATGCTGGAGTCCGCCTCACAGCGTTTGTGCGAGAAGGGCATGCCCCACTACGGTTCGCCTGACAAGGACCCAATCAGGCGCTTGCAGACCATAGAGCTGGCGGGCCAGGCTGCGGTACCGTTCACCTCCGGCATACTCATTGGTATTGGTGAAACCCGCCGTGAACGTATCGAATCCCTGCTGGAGTTGCGCAGGCTCCACGACCGCTATGGCCACCTGCAGGAAGTTATCGTACAGAATTTCCGCGCCAAGCCCGGTACCCTGATGGCGGCAGCACCGGAGCCGGACCTCAACGAACTGTTATGGACCATTGCGGTGGCGCGCCTGGTTTTTGGCCCGCAGATGAATATCCAGGCGCCGCCGAATCTCAGTCCCGGAGTCTTGCCACAATTAATCGCCGCGGGTATTAACGACTGGGGCGGCGTCTCACCATTGACCCCGGACTATGTGAACCCGGAAGCGCCCTGGCCGCATCTTGAGCGTCTGGCGGCGGAAACGGCCGCTGCGGGAAAGTTTCTCGAGCAAAGACTCACGGTATATCCAGCTTATGTGATGCGAGGGCGAGCGCTGGCTGGACAAAGGATTAAAAACGGCGGTATTGCAACTTTCAGATGGCGCAGGCTTCGCCCGGCGTGACAATTGGGTTCCCGGCGAGGAGCATGCGGTGCCCGCGATTGATGCGAAGCTGTTGACCCGTGCAGCGCTCCCGGATGAGGTGTCTCCCGAAGTGCGCGATATTGTCAGGCGCTGTCGTGAGACAGGCCAGCTGACCGAAGCGGATGTTACACGCCTGTTCAACACCCGTGGCATGGAGTTTTCCTTTGTGGTGGCCCAGGCGGATGAGTTACGTCAACAGGTCAACGGCGATACGGTAAGTTACGTCGTTAATCGCAATATCAATTACACCAACGTCTGTTATTTCAAATGCCAGTTCTGCGCCTTTTCCAAGGGCAAACAGAGCGAGAACCTGCGCGGCAGGCCCTACGATATCACCGGCGAAGACATCGCTGCGCGTTGCGTCGAGGCCTGGGAGCGGGGCGCTACCGAGGTCTGTATGCAGGGTGGTATCCACCCTGACTATACCGGTCAGACCTACCTGGATATCGTCCACACTGTGCGCAGTGTCACGCCCGAGCTGCATATCCATGCATTCTCGCCGCTGGAGGTATGGCAGGGTGCGGCTACCCTGGGCGTTAGCGTCCCGACATTTTTGCGCCAGCTGCGCCTGGCCGGACTGAATACCCTGCCGGGTACCGCAGCTGAAATTCTGCACGACGAGGTTCGCGCCAGCCTGTGCCCTGACAAACTCAACACCGCGCAATGGTTAGAGGTGATGGCGGCAGCCCATGCAGAGGGTCTGCGCACTACGGCGACTATTATGTATGGCCACATCGATCAGCCGCGACATTGGGCCAGCCATCTGCTGCATATAAGGAACTTGCAGCAGCGTACCGGTGGCTTCACGGAATTCGTGCCGCTGCCGTTCGTGCATATGGAAGCTCCCATGTACCTCAAGGGTAAAGCGCGGCGTGGACCGAGCTTCCGGGAAGCGGTGTTAATGCACGCGGTGGCGCGACTGGTCTTTCACGGCCTGATCGACAATATCCAGGCATCCTGGGTGAAGATGGGCAGAGCAGGTGTTGCTGCCTGCCTGAACGCCGGTGTCAACGATCTCGGAGGTTCATTGATGAACGAGAGTATTACTCGCGCTGCCGGGTCCGGCCATGGTCAGGAGTGGGCTCCGGCCTTCATGGAAGCGCAGATTCGCGCCGCCGGACGTATCCCGCGGATGCGTACCACGCTTTACGCCGATGCGGCGCAAGAGCGCCGCGAGGCTGCTTTCGAGGCGCAGGCCCTCGTTGAAATACATGGCGCATCCGCGAGAAAGCAACAGCGTAGCAAACGACTGTCACCGCCTGTCGAAGTACAAGCCGCTCCCGGCGCGTTCGCTGCGCACTGGGTGCACCCATCACGCGACGCTGCCGTGTACGAAAGTGTAGTGCTGATGGCAGCCTGTAACTGAGCCGATATCTGCCTGGAATGACTCGAACAGTCAGCAGAAGCATTGATCTTGAGTCGAGCTGGCTAATTCCGTTGGCAGGGGAATTCGAACAACCCTACATGCAGCAACTGCGTGCGTTCCTGCTCGCAGAGAAACAAGCTGGCAAGCGCATCTTCCCCTCCGGCAAAGAGCTTTTTAACGCGTTCACCCATACCCCGCTGGATAAGGTTAAGGTGGTTATCCTGGGACAGGACCCCTACCACGGTGAGGGCCAGGCCCACGGACTCTGCTTCTCGGTAAAACCCGGTGTCACGGTGCCGCCTTCCCTGCAGAATATCTACAAGGAAATACAGGCAGAGCTGGGCCTGCCGATTCCTGCCCACGGTCATCTCACCGCCTGGGCTGACCAGGGGGTGTTGTTGCTTAACAGTGTGTTATCCGTAGAGTGCTGCACGGGCGGCTTCCCACCAGGGCAAGGGTTGGGAGAAGTTCACTGACCGGGTAATCGAGGTGATCAATCGGGAGCGCGAAGGGGTGGTATTTATGTTGTGGGGCAGCTACGCCCAGCGCAAAGGAGCGATAATTGACACCAAGCGGCACTGCGTGCTCAAAGCCCCGCACCCCTCACCCCTGAGCGCCCATCGCGGATTTTTTGGCTGCGGTCATTTTATCGCGGCCAACCAGTATCTACAGGGCAGGGGAGTAACGCCCATCGACTGGCGCTTGCCGCAACGACCCTGAGCCGGGTGCCAGCGCGCGTGCATTATTAATCCGCGTCTAGCGTGTAAGGCAATTCACCCAGAGTGAGCAACGGTCCGTCGGAGGAGGCGAGGTGGAGACCGTTTGCAACACCACCGGCAGTGGCTGCCACCAGGGCGCGGGTTTTCCCCTGCGTGGTGCAGCAATTGACTATAGCGCCAACATGTTGACCTGAAACAGCGTCGTACACTGCGGTGCCTGCAGGGCAATTCGTTCCAGGCGGTAGCTCTGCAACATAGGTGCGGCGCTTGGGTTTGCCCAGATAGTGCAGGCGGGCCACCACTTCCTGGCCCGTATAGCAGCCTTTATTAAAGCTGATATGCCCGGTGCGGTCGTAGTTGAGTGTCTGCGGCACGAACTCTTCTACGGTGGCGGCCTCGATGCGGGCGATGCCATTGGCGATTTGCAGGGCCTGCCACTGGGGTTCGCTGCCCGGCTTTATCAGCTCATCCATGCGCGCAAGGTGTGCCGCGCTGGATGCGCTGTGCAGGTAACACTCGAATTGCTGGCCTTGTTCGTCGGTCTGCACCAGCACGAAACCATCTCCGCGGGTGGCGCCGAAGCGCTCGGTGGGTAGCTCGCCGAAGATCTCGCCCAGTGCCTTTGACGCATCCGGGCCCCAGACCGCATAGGGTGCCCAGTCCTCTCGCGTAGCATCCAGTTTTGCTTTCGAGAAAATGATGTACTTGCCAAAGGCGGTGCTGCTGCTGGCGCGAATATCACGTCGCATGCGCAGCGCAAAATGATCCTGGCCCAGTTCGCAGAGCAGGAAATCGCAGACGACGCGTCCCTGGGGTGTGCAAAAAACACCCGGCACAGCGTGATTGGGCGTCACTTTGCGTGTGTCGCAGGTGGTCTGTCCCTGCAAAAACTTCAGGGTATCAGGGCCAATGATGTGCAGTAGGGCTTCCTGTTCGAGATGTGTATATTGGCAATTCAAGTGTTGTTACCTCCGGTTGTCAGGTTGCAATCATAGGCCCTGTCCCCGTCCCGTGTCAGCAATGTAGCGCGCCGCCAGCAGATTTAATGGCTATACTGGTCGCCATTGATGGCCCACCGGAACAATTTTACTGGCATGATTGCGCAGGAAGAAATCAATCGCATGCGTGTGGGCGGCGCGGCGCGGCATGCTGGAGCTCGACCTGGTGCTGGAGCCCTATGTGTCGGCCCGTTATGCGCAACTCAGTGCGACAGACCGCCGCTGTTTTCAACAATTGATGCTGTGCGAGGATCAGGATCTGTTTGCCTGGTTTATGCAGCGCGGTCAACCGGACGACCAGGAGCTAGCCGGAATTGTCAGCCAGATACTCCAATTCACCCGCACTGCACCTGAGGATAGGTGAATCGCGGCTGCGTGCTACGCTCTACTGTGCACTTTGCCTTGTTTGCGTCTATGCCTTTGGCTGCTTTATACTCGCGGTTATGTCGTGCTTGTTGTTTTGCTCATACTGCTTGTGACTGGTCTGTTGTGGCACCTGCGACGCGATCCGCTGGTGGCGGTCGAGCTACGCTGGCGCCAGGGTATCTGGACGCTGGAACACGCCGGCGTGCGGAGAGTCATTGTCCCCACCCGGCGCAGCACCGCGACACCCTGGGTGATTTATCTGGCATTCAGTGACCTGTCGGCGGGTCGCGGTGGCCACCTGTGGCTCTATGCTGACTGTGCATCCAGAGATCAGTTGCGTCGATTGCGCGTGCGGCTGACGCTTGATCGCTGACGGCGCCCAGTGCGTTGGCAAAGTGCCAGTCACGGGCGACTGCGCATTAGCGCTGCTCTACAGCGGGGAGTTTTCAGGTTGCAGGATGGTATCGTGAGCGACCGGCAGCATCTGAGGGTAATCGAGGGTGTAGTGCAGTCCGCGACTCTCCTTGCGTGAAATTGCACACGAATCATCAGTTCAGCTACCATCGCCAGATTGCGCAGCTCGAGCAAATCATTGCTGACCTTGTAGTTACCGTAGTATTCCGCTATTTCAGTCTGCAGCAACTGTACCCTGTGCAAGGCACGTTGCAGGCGCTTGTTAGTGCGCACTATGCCCACATAATCCCACATGAAGCGTCGTAACTCGTCCCAGTTATGTGAGATGACGACATCCTCGTCAGAGTCTGTGACCTGGCTTTCATCCCAGTGAGCTGCAGGGGTGGGGGCGGGTATTTGATCCAGGATGTTGGCGATATGATTGGCCGCAGATTCGGCGTAGACGATGCATTCGAGCAGCGAATTACTCGCCATACGGTTGGCCCCGTGCAGGCCAGTACAGGAGGCCTCCCCAACCGCGTAAAGTCCCGCGACGTCGGTGTGACTATGCTGATCAACAAGGATGCCGCCACAGGTGTAGTGAGCAGCCGGGACCACAGGTATAGGCTCGGCGCTGATATCGATACCGAACTCCTCACAGCGTGCGAGGACGGTGGGAAAGTGACTGTGCAGAAAGTCGCGGGATTTATGGGAGATATCGAGGAAGACGCAGTCGGCTCCTAGGCGTTTCATCTCGTGATCAATCGCGCGCGCCACCACATCGCGCGGCGCCAGCTCCGCCCGCTCGTCGAAATGATGCATGAAGCGCTGCCCGTCGGGTAACAGCAGCCTGCCGCCTTCACCGCGTATAGCTTCGGTAATTAGAAACGATTTGGCCTTGGGGTGATACAGGCAGGTGGGATGAAACTGGTTGAATTCCAGGTTGGCCACGCGGCAGCCGGCACGCCACGCCATGGCTATACCATCTCCGCTGGCGCCATCGGGATTACTGGTATAGAGATACGCTTTGCTGGCGCCGCCGGTTGCCAGCACAACGGCCGACGCCTGAAACAGATCGACATGGCCACTCTGTTGGTCGAGAATGTAGGCGCCCTGGCAGCGGCCGTTGCTCACCACCAGGTCTACGGCCATGCGCTGCGTAAAAATCTCAATATTGTCGGCAGCAATAGCCCGCTCTGTAAGCACCTCTGAAATGGCTCGTCCGGTGCGGTCGGCAGCGTGTATGATGCGCCGGTGGCTGTGGCCGCCTTCCATGGTCAGGTGGAACTCCCGATCCTGTGGATTGACGGTGTCCTCGCGAAGATCGAAATCAACGCCCTGTTCTACCAGCCACTCGACGCAGCGTCGGCTATTGCTGACAGTGAATTCCACCGCGTCGCGGTGGCACAGGCCGGCCCCGGCCACGAGCGTGTCCGCCACATGGGATGCGACGGTGTCCCGGTTGTGCAGCACTGCAGCCATGCCACCTTGCGCCCAGTAGGTCGATCCCTGGTTCAGGTCTGCCTTTGACAGCAGGGCGACCCGACAATTGCCGGGTAGGCGCAGAGCAACGCTCAGCCCAGCCGCGCCGCTGCCTATAACCAGTACGTCATGTTGGTGACGGGTGGCCATGGAGCTCAGCGCTTGCTGCTTTGGAAGGTGAAATATATGATGCGTCTCAAAGACTTAGCTTCAGCGAACTTAAGTGCAGTGGAGTATATACGACCTCGTGGCTAATTCGGAACTAATCCGCTGGGAACTTTTTTTGCGGCAAGCTCTCATAACGTGCGTCACGACGCATGCGCTGCGAACCTGTTCGAGTTTCTGTTGTCTATTATCGCAGTGGTTTGCGTCAACCGTGACAGTGATGTCAGTTACCGGGAAGGGGAACAGGACGTGACTGCCGCGCAAACGGATCAGCAGCTTGTTGCCAGGGTACAAAAGGGTGATTCGAGGGCATTTGACCTGCTGGTGTTGAAGTATCAACACAGGATATTTGGTTTGATAGGTCGCTATGTACGCGATGCTGATGAAGTGCAGGACGTGGCGCAGGAGGCCTTTATTAAGGCTTATAAAGCCTTGCCCGGTTTTAGGGGGGAAAGCGCCTTTTATACCTGGTTGTATCGCATTGCGATCAATACAGCCAAGAATTACCTGGTCTCTCGGGCACGTCGACCTCCGGGAACGGACATAGAAATTGAGGACGCCGAGTATTACGAAAGTGGCTCGGGTTTACACGAAATCGAGAACCCCGAAAACGCGCTTTTTGGGGCGGAGTTAAAGGCTGTGGTGGATGACGCGATTGGCGCACTGCCCGAAGATCTTCGCACTGCAATAACTTTGCGCGAATTCGATGGTCTTAGTTACGAGGATATTGCCGATATCATGGACTGTCCGGTAGGCACCGTAAGATCGCGGATATTCAGGGCGCGCGAGGCAATCGACGCGCTGGTGAGCAAACAAATAGGTGGTGAAGCTTGAGCTTGAAGATATTCAATGCCCATCGGTTTAAGCAGTAACCCCGCTGTAGCGGGCCGCACGGCAATATGTGACTTGGTCGCAAGGTGGTGAGGTATGAACGACAGAATGTATGAATCTTTATCTGCTCTTATGGATAACGAGGCGAACGAGTTGGAGTTGGAGCGTGTGCTTGCACAGGTAGCTGGATGACACTGAATTGCGGCAGGACATGGGTGCGTTATAACCTCACGCAGCATGCAGTGCATGGGCACCCCGTTGCGTACCTGGATTTGGATATATCAGCACGAGTGCAATCCGCTCTCGCTGGTTCGCAAACGGATGGCAGTGGCACTGGAACTGCGCTCACAGTTTTTAAACAGCGTATGGTGCGTCCGTTAGTCAGTTTTGCCGTGGCGGCCTCGGTAGCTGCTACGGTGGTTATTGGTGGGCAGCAACTCGCCCAGGTTGGTGGTGCGATCCTTATGGGGTCGATCGCTCCGTGGCCAACAGTGCATCGCCTGTGGGTATGCTAAATAGTCTGGGCGCTACTGCTGTGCAGGCAAGCTATGGCACACAGCCTATTCCGGTATTGCAGCCTGCGACCCGCACCGCCTATCAGGAACTTGCGCAACAACGTCTGCGCAAATATATGCAGGAACACGTGGAACAGGCGGCTCTCAATTCACCCCAGGGTTTGGTGCCGTTTGCTCGCGTGCCACAGATACGCGAATAGGACTCAATGCTTTGCATTTCAGTCGGCTAAAGAAACTGTTATCGTCTTGATCTGGTCGTCTTGCTGTCGCTGTTTGCAGCGGCGGGTGCAACGGCAGCTGCCTGTCCTGAGGCTGACCCGGTGGCGCTGGAATGGTTGGACAAGATGTCCAGAAGTATGCGTCAGGTCAGCTATCAAGGAGTAGTGACGCTGCAGCGTGGTGATGAGATGCAGGTGATGCAAGTCTCACATTCAGTAGATCATGGCAGCAGTTCAGAGCGCCTTACTGTATTGACTGGTCAGGGTGCTCAGGTGGTGCGTGGCTCCCATCCTTTAAACTGTATTCATCCAGGTGACCAGTTATTACGGCTGGGCACGCTGCTGCAGCGGGACCATTGTGGCATCGCTGGACAGTATCGCTTGAGCGTCGCTGACGGGGAGCGGGTGGCCGGACGAAATGCGGTGCGCATTATCATAGAGCCCCGGGATATGTATCGCTTTGGTTATGTGATAGCGCTGGACCGGGAAACCGGTTTGTTGCTGAAATCACAGACCATTAGCCATGGCCACAAGGCTTTGGAAACAATACAGTTTGCACATATCTCCTACGCTACCGATGTGCCGGTAGTCGGTGAAGCAGGTCGTTTTGCACGAGGCGCAGCATCCGCATCCCCAAAGCCCTGCCGTAACTCTGCGGTGGCGCGTGCCTGGAGCTTGGGATGGCTTCCGCGTGGTTTTGCTGCAACCGATTCCTCTCTTGGTATCCTTGGACGAAGAACCTATACTGACGGCTTGGCGGTTTTTTCGGTTTTTCTCGAAGATCTGGATCGTCAGATTCATCCCGGAGAGGGGTTGGTAAGAGCAGGGTGGCACCACGATCTATACCCGCGGCATGCTCATTGCTGGGCAGCCTGTGCTGGTGACTGTGATAGGCGAGGTGCCGGTCAATACGGCCAGAATGGTGGCCGACTCAGTGAACTGGGTGCAGTGATATATGTTGACAGAAACCGGGCGAGTGGTAGGTATAGAAGCGGATGGACTCTGGGTTGAGACCATTCGTCGCAGCACTTGTGGAACCTGTGCGGCGCAAAAAGGCTGCGGTCATGGACTGCTTCACCGGATCTCCGACGGTAAACGGGGCTATATTCGAGTTTTACCGGGCGAGGGCGGCATCGAGCGTTACAAAATCGATGATCAGGTCCTGATCAGTATTCCTGAAGAAGTGATTCTGCGCGGGTCATTTATCGCCTACGTCCTGCCGCTGGTCATAATGCTGGCCGGCGCGCTGACAGCAGTGCGATGGCTGCCAGGCAATGAGGACTTATTGGCGGTACTTGGGGCGGCAGGCGGATTGGCGCTGGGATTTGCCCTGGTTCGCTGGCACGGCGCGCGTCATCGCCGCGATCCCAATTTTCAACCCGTGCTTCTGAGTGTCGTTGCGCCACTCGCGGAGCCCGTGACACTGCTGTAAACCGTTTTATTTCCACATCTTGCTTATTTCACTGGATAGACTATATGAATACCAAAATGCGATTGTGCGGATTCGTTTTTCTGCTGATGGCCCTGTGCGGGCCCCGCGTGACAACAGCGGCAGAATTACCTGATTTTAAAGAGATAGTGCGTGCACATTCTCCTGCCGTGGTAAAAATTATTGTCGAGCAAAATGCCTCTCGCGCCGACCAGCGGCAACCGGGGCCAGAGGAGATTCCCGAGGAATTGCGCCGCTTTTTCGAGTTCCGTGGCGGTCCCCCATCCGAGCAGGAACGCATGGGTTTGGGGTCAGGGTTTATCATCTCCAGCGACGGTTATATTTTGACCAACAATCATGTGGTTGAGGGCGCTGATAGCGTGTTGGTGCGCATGAGTGATCGGCGCGAGTTTGATGCCAAAGTCGTCGGTACCGATCCCCGTTCCGACCTCGCACTGCTGCGTATAGATGCCTCGGATCTGCCTATGCTCAAGCTGGCCGCTAATGATGACCTGGAAGTTGGCGAGTGGGTGCTGGCCATCGGCTCACCGTTTGGCCTGGACTATTCGGTCGCAGCGGGTATTGTCAGTGCCAAGGGACGCAGCCTGCCCACCGAACGCAACGAAAACTACGTACCTTTTATACAGACGGATGTCGCTATCAACCCGGGTAATTCCGGAGGGCCGTTGTTCAACCTCGACGGCGAAGTGGTCGGTGTGAATTCACAGATATTCACCCGCAGCGGGGGTTCTATCGGCTTATCATTTGCGATCCCGGCCTCGGTGGCGCGCAATGTCGTTGATCAATTGAAGGAAAACGGGCGGGTGACTCGTGGTTGGTTGGGGGTCACCATACAGGACGTGGACAAAAATCTTGCGGAATCCTTTGGCCTGAAGCGCCCGGGTGGGGCACTGGTAGCGGAAGTTTCCAAAGACGGTCCCGCCGCTAAGGCTGGTTTGCGCAGCGGTGACATTATCGTCACTTTTGATGGCAAGGCTATCCCTGCCTCAGCTGATCTTCCCCATTTGGTAGGGCTCGTTGCGCCGGGCACCACCGTGCAGTTAGAAATTGTGCGGGACAAAAAGAACCAGAACATGAAAGTCGAGGTGGGCGGACTCGATGCTGACGACAGCTACTCGCTGTCGTCAGGTAAATCAGAGGGCAACCGAGGCGGTCGTTTGGGCATGGAGGTTGAAACACTGCCCGCGGAAAGTCTTGAGCGCTTCGGTATCAATGGTGGCGTAGTGGTGCGGAATGTTACGCCTGGGTCGGTTGCCGCCCAGGCCGGCATCAGGGTTGACGATGTCATTACTCTTATCGATACCACTCCGATAAAATCGCGGGAGGCATTTGAGCAGGCGGTCGATGCATTGAAGGCTGGCAGTTCGGTACCGTTGCGCCTGATCCGACAGGGATCGCCACTGTTTATCGGCCTCAAACTACCGAATTGATCAGCGCGCTATAGGTAGTCTCTCACACAGGCGCCTGCTACCTGAACCACCGTGGCGGTTGTATCCCCATTGGGGTACAATCGCGCGTTTTTTGGTAGATAAGGGCGGGCGTTGTGTCTGGCCCAGCCCCAGCTGTGAATCGAGCCTGATTGAGTGAGCGACCTTAGACACATCCGTAATTTTTCTATTATTGCCCATATCGATCACGGTAAATCCACTCTGGCAGATCGCTTCATCCAGCACTGCGGCGGGTTGAGCGCGCGGGAGATGGATGAACAGGTCCTCGATTCCATGGATATCGAGCGTGAGCGCGGTATTACGATCAAGGCCCAGAGTGTTACCCTGGACTACAAGGCCCGCGACGGCCAGGTCTATCAACTCAACTTTATTGATACCCCGGGCCACGTGGATTTTTCCTATGAGGTGTCCCGTTCGCTTGCCGCCTGCGAGGGCGCGCTGTTAGTTGTGGATGCGGGGCAGGGCGTAGAAGCTCAGTCGGTCGCCAACTGCTATACCGCCATCGAGCAGGGCTTGGAGGTACTACCCATCCTCAACAAGATGGATCTGCCTCAGGCGGACCCGGATCGGGTCAAGCAGGAAATTGAAGAAATTATTGGTATCAATGCCAGTGAGGCGTGCCTGGTAAGTGCCAAATCCGGGCAAGGAATTGAGGACGCACTGGAATACCTCGTAGAACACATACCGCCTCCCGAGGGTGACCGGGAAGCGCCGTTGCAGGCGCTGATCATCGATTCATGGTTTGATAATTACCTGGGCGTGGTGTCGCTGGTGCGCGTCAAGCAGGGCGTGTTGCGCCGGCGCGAAAAAATTGTTGCCAAATCAGTAGGCAAGGCCCAACAAGTCGACACCGTCGGTATTTTTACACCCAAGCGTGTGGAGTTGGAGATGTTGCAGGCCGGTGAAGTGGGTTTTGTCGTGGCCGGCATAAAGGATATCCATGGTGCGCCGGTAGGGGATACCCTGATACACGCCAAGGATCTGACGGTTCCTGCCCTGCCGGGGTTCAAGCGCGTCAAGCCGCAGGTATATGCGGGAATTTTCACCATATCTTCTGACGATTACGAGGATTTTCGCGACGCTCTGGCCAAGCTGACATTGAACGATGCCTCTTTGCAGTACGAACCGGAGACTTCCGATGCGCTCGGATTCGGTTTTCGCTGCGGATTTCTCGGCATGCTGCATATGGAGATTATTCAGGAGCGGCTGGAGCGGGAGTACGACCTGGACCTCATCACCACGGCACCAACGGTTATCTATGAGGTGGTAAAGAAGAACGGCGAGATCATCCAGGTGGACAATCCCTCTGCATTGCCGGATGTCGGCGATATTGAGGAGATGCGCGAACCGATTGCGCGCTGCAACATCCTGGTGCCCCAGGATTACCTGGGAAATGTTATCACTCTGTGTGTGGAAAAGCGCGGGGTACAGCGGGATATGCAATTCCTCGGCGCCCAGGTGTCGGTGATTTACGACATACCGATGGCCGAGGTGGTACTGGATTTTTTCGATCGATTGAAGTCTGTGAGTCGCGGCTATGCTTCGCTGGATTACAGTTTTGAGCGATTCCAGGCCGCCAGTCTCTCGCGGCTGGACGTATTGATAAATGGCGAGCGGGTAGATGCTCTGGCGGTTATTGTGCACCGTGATCAGGTTCAGTATCGCGGCAGGGTGCTCACAGAAAAGATGAAGGAGCTGATTCCACGGCAAATGTTCGATGTTGCGATCCAGTCGGCTGTCGGCGGCAAAATTGTTGCGCGGCAGACAGTCAAGGCGCTGCGCAAAAACGTGACCGCAAAATGTTACGGTGGTGATGTCAGCAGGAAGCGCAAGTTGCTGGACAAGCAAAAGGCGGGTAAGAAACGTATGAAACAAGTCGGACAGGTAGAAATTCCGCAGTCTGCTTTTCTTGCAGTTCTCAGGGTGGATGGTTAATACATGAGTGGAGTTACATTTGATTTTCCCTTGATTCTGGTGGGGCTGGTGTTCGGCAGCGGGTTACTTTGGCTGCTGGATGCCATTTTTCTTGCGCCGGGAAGAAAGCGCATTGTTAGCCAGTTGCAGAGCCACTACCCCGAATGGGCTGTCGACGGCAGTCCCGATGCCCAAAACTATCAGGCGCGAGTTGCCGAACAAGCCAGTGAACCAGTAGTAGTGGAGTATGCCAGATCCTTCTTTCCGGTGCTGTTTGTCGTATTTGTCCTGCGCTCTTTCCTGGTGGAGCCTTTCCAGATTCCCTCGTCGTCTATGGTCCCTACCTTCAAGTAGGCGATTACATTCTGGTCAATAAGTTTACTTACGGTATTCGTCTTCCGGTAATACGCACCAAGGTGCTGGAACTGAATGAACCCCAGCGCGGCGATGTCATGGTGTTTTTCCCACCCCACATGAATGACACCTACTTTATCAAGCGTGTCGTAGGGCTGCCCGGTGATACTGTGAGCTACCGTAACAAGCAGATATTTGTTAATGGCGAGCGGGTGGCACGTGAGCCTGCTACCGATCAAGACGGATCGGATCCACGGTATCAGCTTGACCACGAAACTCTTGGGAAGGAAGAGCACCTCATGCAGGTCGATGCATTGCGTCCTGCCACTGATTTTTATGAGGTGGTTAAGCCCGGACACTACTTTATGATGGGGGATAACCGCGACAATAGCAGTGACAGCCGGGTTTGGGGTCAGGTGCCAGAAAAGGATATAGTAGGAAAGGCCTTCGCGATTTGGATGCATTGGGATACCTTTCTCAGTATTCCGAGCTTTAGCCGTGTCGGCCTGATAAAATAGTCACAATTAAACACTGGAGGGAAGCCAAATGAACACACGCCAACGTCAATCGGGTATGTCGATGCTGGGTATACTGTCCATATTGCTCATGGTGGGCTTCTTCGTTCTGTGCGCTATTCGCATAATACCGCCCTATATAGAGTATCTGAGTGTAAGGGATATTGTTTCCAGGATGGCGATGGAGACTGACCCAGTCACAGAAAGCCCATCGGATATCAGACGTAAGTTTGCAAATATATTCAATACCAACCAGATATATAAGTTGGATTACAAGGACGTCGAAATCTACATCAAGAGCGGCAAGACCTATATCGATGCCAACTACGAGGTAAGATTGCCGATCATGTGGCGTATTGACGCGGTCTTGAAGCTTGATGACCTGTTTTATGAAGTGGGCAATCCGAGGCCACTTCCAAAGCCGCCAGCCACCCAAAAAATAGCGCATGGCGGACTTGGCACGTTTGCAGCGTGCGCTGGGGCATCAGTTTGGTGATCCGGAGCTTCTCAGTACCGCGCTCACGCACTGCAGCGCTGTTGGTCAGAACAATGAGCGCCTGGAATTTCTTGGCGATTCCATACTCAACCACATTATTGCGGAGGCGTTATATCAGCGTTTCCCCTCTGCAACAGAGGGAGAGATGAGTAGAATGCGCGCCTCTCTGGTTAAGGGCGATACCCTTGCCGAGGTGGCCATGGAGCTGCAGTTGGGTGACGATTTGCGGCTGGGGGTTGGCGAGCGCAAAAGCGGCGGTTACCGGCGCAGTTCGATTCTGGCGGATGCCCTTGAAGCTGTGGCGGGCGCTATCCTTTTGGACAGCGACGTAGACCAGTGTCGACGCTGTGTGCTTGCCTGGTTTTCTCCCCGCCTGCAACAGCTCTCATTTGGCGCGGCGGACAAGGACCCCAAAACGCGGTTGCAGGAATACCTGCAGGGACGTAACAATCCGTTGCCAAAGTATGAATTAGTCAGTGTCCAGGGCGATGATCACGATCAACAGTTTCACGTGGCCTGTCGCCTGAGTAAACCGAATCTGGTAGTCGAAGGCTACGGAGCCAGTCGGCGCAAGGCCGAGCAGAACGCGGCGACTTCGGCTCTGGAAAGATTGTCCGCACATGGCAGCTGACCGGCCGCGGCGTTGCGGCTATGTCGCCATTGTCGGGCGGCCCAACGTTGGAAAATCCACACTCCTGAACCATATTCTCGGGCAGAAAATCAGCATAACCTCCCGCAAACCACAAACCACTCGCCATCAGGTATTGGGGATCAAGACCCAGGACAATTACCAGATCATATTCGTGGATACGCCGGGTCTGCATATGAACGCAGGCAAGGCAATCAACCGCTATATGAATCGGGCAGCCAGTTCTGCTATCCGGGACGTTGACCTGGTGGTTTTTGTGGTGGATCGCACAGCATGGACCGAGGAGGACGACTTTGTGCTGCAGCAGATTCAGCAAGCGGGGCTGCCGGCCATGCTGGTGCTCAATAAAATTGATTTGCTGGCTGACAAGGCGGAATTGCTGCCGCATTTGCAGATGTTGGCGGCAAAGGCAGAGTTCGCCGCGATCCTGCCGGTCTCAGCCCTGCGTCAGCACAATGTCGATGCCCTCGAAGAACAAATCCTGAAGCTACTCCCCGAATCGGAGTATTTTTTCCCTGAAGACCAGATTACTGATCGCAGCCAGCGTTTCCT
Organism: uncultured Gammaproteobacteria bacterium; assembly: GCA_963844975.1. Classification (GTDB taxonomy): domain Bacteria; phylum Pseudomonadota; class Gammaproteobacteria; order Pseudomonadales; family Halieaceae; genus Marimicrobium. The sequence goes on from CAWJQO010000029.1 coordinate 17,803, forward strand.
TGCGGCGGAAATCGTGCGTGAGAAAATTATGCGCCAGTTGGGCGATGAGTTACCTTACGCGATTACGGTTGAGATCGAAGAGTTTGTACAAGATGGCGAAATGCTGCACATTGCCGCGGTGATTTTTGTGGAACGCAAGGGCCAGAAGAAAATACTCATTGGTGACAAGGGTTCACGTCTGCGCTCGATTGGCTCGGATGCGCGGCGCGATATGGAGGCACTCTTTGACAGTAAGGTCATGCTGCGTCTCTGGGTCAAGGTCAAGTCCGGTTGGTCAGACGACGAGCGCGCCCTGCGCAGTCTCGGTTATGACGATCGTTAGGTCTGTACGAAAAGACATGCGCGTAAATCTGCAGCCTGCTTATGTCATGCACAGTCGTCCCTACCGTGACAGCAGTGCACTGCTGGACGTTTTTACCGCCGAGTATGGCCGTGTCAGTATGGTGGCTCGAGGCACCCGGCGGCCATCCAGAAGGGGTAGTGGTGTAGCACTGCTCCAGCCGTTTGTTCCTCTTTTGCTGTCATTTTCCGGGCGCTCGGAGTTAAAGACCCTCGTTGCGACTGAACCTGCGCAGGGCTTGTTTGCCCTGCGTGGTGAGCGCATGTTCAGCGGTATGTATATGAACGAGTTACTGGTGCGCTTGCTGCACCGTAATGATGCTCACCCCGCTTTGTTTGCAGCCTACGATCAGGCCTTGAAAGCGCTCGCAGGCAACAGCGCGGCGGATGCCGTATTGCGTCGCTTTGAATTTACCCTGCTGGATGAACTGGGTTACGGCTTCGATCTTGGCGCGGACGGCGCCAGTGGGCAACCCATCGATGCGAAACTGTGGTATCGATACGCCCCTGGAGTTGGTCTGGTAGTCTGTCATGATATCGCCGCTTGTCCCACTGCGGCTTTTGCCGGCTCCGATTTATTGTTCATGGCGTCGGGTGAGTTTGGTGGCTCGGTGCGGCTCACGGCCAAGCGACTGTTGAGGGAGGCATTGGCAGTGCATCTGGGAGATGCGCCCTTGCGGAGTCGCGAATTGTTTCGACTTGCTGGAGCGAGGTCACTGCCGGGAATAGAGCGGGAACGGCAGGAGACAAGCGCCTCGGGAGATCAGCCTTGATTACAGTCGGCACTTTTAAAGCAAGAGTGGCGCGTCCCAGGTGCGACCCCTCGGTGGTGTGCGGGTGCAATTGAGTCTGGCTGAAAAAATGGACTATGTCGTGGCCTTTGCCATACTGGAAAAATAAACGGATAGCGTGTGAGTCTTTCGAATTCGACATGGCCCAGCAAGGCGCAAGTTCTATATAATCAAAAATCCGGTCTGCGGTAGATACCTATGCCAGAGTACCCGACAATAGAAGCGTGCATTGGCAACACGCCACTGGTGCGCTTGCAACGTCTACCGGGAGATACCAGCAATACGATTCTCGCTAAACTGGAGGGGAATAATCCCGCTGGTTCAGTAAAAGATCGACCGGCATTGAGCATGATCCTCCAGGCTGAAGCGCGCGGTGATATCAAACCTGGCGATACTCTCATAGAAGCCACCAGCGGCAATACCGGTATTGCCCTGGCGATGGCATGCTGCCATACGCGGTTACCGCTTGATCCTCATTATGCCGGCCCATATGAGCCTGGAGCGGAAAGCAGGCAATGTCCGCATACGGTGCTCAGCTGCTAGAGGTGTCGCAGTCGGAGGGCATGGAGGGAGCGCGGGACCTTGCCCTCAAAATGCAGGCAGATGGCATGGGTACTGTGCTGGATCAGTTTGGCAATCCGGACAATCCACATGCCCATCTTGTGGGTACCGGGCCGGAGATCTGGCAGCAGACTGCCGGTACGGTAAGCCACCTGGTAAGTTCCATGGGGACTACGGGCACCATTATGGGTTGTTCTACCTACCTCAAGCAACGGAATCCCGATGTACAGATCATCGGTTTGCAACCCCTCGAGGGTTCCAGTATTCCCGGTATTCGCCGCTGGTCTGCGGCCTATCTGCCAAAAATATTTGAGGCGCGGCGTGTCGACCGGGTGATCGACATTTCCCAGGCGGAATCAGAGCTGACTATGCGCAGGCTGGCGTCGGAGGAGGGCATATTCTGTGGCGTGTCCTCAGGTGGAGCCATCGCAGGCGCATTGCGCTTGTCCCGTGAGGTCGAACACGCGGTCATCGTAGCAATTATCTGTGACCGTGGAGATCGTTATTTGTCCACCGGCGTCTTTGGTAGTGATTAAGGGGTAGGGTTTTCATGGTTCAGGTCCGTCAGCAAACTCTGATAGATGCCCAGGGAGCCATCGATCTTGATCGCTGGCTTATGCAGTTGCCCATGGTGCTGGAAGATCGAGGACCAGCAACGATTGCTGGATGGCTGTCTACTGGTACAGCAGGCCCAACAGCAATTGGCTGAGGACGTCGGAGACTGGGCGCGGGAGTCCAACTGTTTCATTGCTGGTCTGGATATCGCTATCATTCTGGCCGATTTGCACGTCGATCCGGATTGTCTGCTGGCTGGTGTCTTGTATCGCGCTGTGCGCGAAGGTCGTCTGGATCAGGAGGACGTGCGTACACGCTTTGGCGACAATGTAACAGATTTAATCGGTGGCGTGCTGCGAATGGCTGCGATCAGTGAGCTGCCGTTGCAAACCGATAATCCGGTGCTGGGCCAGGCCCATGACCAGAAAGACAATATTCGCAAAATGCTGATTGCGCTGGTCGATGATGTGCGCGTTGCACTGATAAAGCTTGCGGAACGCACTTGTGCGATTCGCTCCGTAAAGGACGATGAGCAGCGACGCAGGCAGATTGGGCAGGAAGTCTTTGAGGTCTATGCGCCATTGGCACACCGCCTGGGGATCGGTCATTTGAAGTGGGAGTTGGAGGATCTGTCTTTTCGCTATATCTACCCCGAATCGTATCGCAAGATCGCTCGTCTACTGGACGGCAAACGCCTGGAGCGTGATCGCTTCATCGCCAAAGTGACAGAGGACTTGACGGAGGTCTTACGCAGCGCCGGATTGCACTTCAAAATTACAGGCCGAGCCAAGCACATCTACAGTATATGGCGAAAAATGCAGCGTAAGGGTATTGGTTTTTCGCAGGTCTACGATATACGAGCGGTGCGTATACTGGTGCCCGAGATCAAGGACTGCTATGTCACACTGGGTCTCGTGCATGGCTTGTGGCGCAATATTCCTAACGAATTTGACGATTACATTGCCAACCCGAAGGAGAACGGTTATCGCTCTTTACACACTGCCGTTATCGGTCCAGAGGGTAAAGCGCTTGAAGTACAGATCCGCACGGAACAAATGGATGATGAAGCGGAACTCGGTGTTTGTGCTCATTGGCGCTATAAAGGTTCGGACGCGGAAAGCGGACTGGCCAGTACCTATGAGGAGAAAATTGCCTGGCTGCGCCAGGTGCTGGATTGGCATGAGGAAACCGGTGATGCACGCGCCGTGGCGGAGCAATTCAGTTTCAGCGTGGCACAGGACAGAGTTTATGCCTTCACACCTGACGGCGATGTGATAAATCTGGCCTATGGCGCCACACCGCTGGATTTTGCTTATCATGTGCATACTGAGATCGGTCATCGCTGTCGCGGAGCCAAGGTCAATGGATCTATTGTTCCGCTTACCTACCAACTCAAGACCGGTCAGCGTGTTGAAGTGTTGACTGGTAATGAGGCGCTGCCGCGGCGTGACTGGCTGCAGCCAGGACTGGGCTATCTGAAGACCGCCCGCGCCAGGGCCAAGGTGCAACATTGGTTCAAGAGTCAGGCCCGTGAGGATAATATTGATACCGGCCGGCACCTGCTGGAAAAGGAATTCAAGCGCCTGGCCCTCACCAGCGTCGACTATCAGCGGATTGCCAGAAAGGTGCAATTCAATACCGTCGAGGATATGTTCGCAGCGGTAGGTTCGGGCGACTTGTCCTCCGCTCTGGTATTGAATGCCGCCCAGGCTCTGGTGGAGCGAGTGCCGCAACCGCTCCTTCGCCTTAGCAACGCGTCGGGCATACAAAATCGCGATCAGCTGCAGGTGCGAGGTGTTGGCAATCTGCTGACGCACATGGCTGGTTGCTGTAAGCCCCTGCCGGGCGACGCGATTATTGGTTTCATCACCAAGAACCGCAGCGTGAGCATTCACCGCGCCGATTGCGCACGGTTACTGAAGCTGCAGGAGGTTGCTGGGGGCCGTATCGTAGAAGTCGAGTGGGGCGTAAGCCCCAAGGCTAACTACGAAGTGGATGTCGCCATTGAAGCCTATGACCGCCAGGGATTATTGCGCGACATTACTGGGCTTTTTGCCAATGCCAGGATTAATGTGCTGACCATTAATACGCAGACTAACAAGCAGACCCACACTGCCACCATGCGTTTACGGGTAGAGGTTCCTGATCTGGGCTCCTTGTCCAAGTTGTTGGAGCGTATCGATCGTCTAAAAAATGTTGTTTCCGCCGTTCGGGTATCGGAATAAGGGGTCGCCATGAACGGACCGCAATACACTGTATCCGATTTACTGCGCGTGATGCAGCGACTTCGGGACCCGCAGACCGGTTGTCCATGGGACCTGCGCCAGGATTTACACAGCCTCGTACCTTCCACCCTGGAGGAGTGCTATGAATTGGCTCAGGCCATAGAGCATGAGGATTATCGCCATATTGCCGAGGAGTTGGGCGACGTATTATTTCAGGTGATCTTTTATGCGCAATTGGGCAAGGAACAAAATCTGTTTTCCTTTGATGCTATTGTAAATACGCTGGTGGAGAAGCTGATTCGGAGGCACCCACATGTGTTCGCCCAGGGAGAGATTGAAGGCGTGGTGCACAATCGCAGTTCAGTGGAGGAAGTCAGGAAAACCTGGGAGGCGATCAAGCAGAGCGAGCGGATAAGTAAGAATCAGTCAGGTGTAATGGCAGATGTGCCACTGGCATTGCCGGCATTACCCCGTGCGCAGAAGGTGCAAAAGCGCGCGGCGCAGGTTAACTTCGACTGGGTAGATTCGTCCGCCGTACTGGATAAGCTGCAGGAGGAGCTGGATGAGTTGCGCCGCGCGATGTCCGAGAATTATACAGCCGCAATACACGATGAGATGGGCGATGTTTTGTTCACTTGTGCCAATCTGGCCCGGCACCTTGGTCTGGATGCCGAGGAGAGCCTGCGCCATGCCACCGACAAATTTGAGCGACGATTCAGTCTGATGGAGGTCGCAGCCGCAGCGGATGGCGGTGCCTTGTCCACGTTAAGCTCGGCGCAGCTTGACCAGCTGTGGGAGCAGGCCAAAGAGGAATTGGGCTGGTAACAAGCGGGGCTTGTAACCTTTACGTGCGCTGTGTAAGGTTAGCGCCCTTCCATTGTCCTGATTCATACAGCGGCGGTAGTACGCCGGTGCAGCTATACATTGTTGAGGAATTTTCCAAATGCGATTGATCCTGTTGGGTGCCCCGGGCGCAGGTAAAGGAACGCAAGCCAAGTTCATCAGTGAAAAATTCGGTATTCCCCAGATATCTACTGGCGATATGTTACGCGCAGCGGTAAAAGCCGAAACTGCATTGGGACTGCAGGCCAAAAAAGTGATGGATGCGGGCGGATTGGTGTCCGACGACATCATTATCGGTCTGGTAAAGGACCGTATTGCACAGGCTGACTGCGCTAACGGGTTTTTATTCGATGGTTTCCCCCGCACAATTCCACAGGCTCAGGCGATGGTGAGCGCCCAGGTAGCAATTGATCATGTTGTGGAGATTGCGGTAGATGACGAGGAAATTGTGGCGCGTCTGAGTGGTCGGCGGGTCCACCCTGGGTCCGGTCGTGTCTACCACGTGCTTTTCAATCGGCCAAAGAACGAAGGCTTGGACGATGAAACCGGTGAACCTCTGGTGCAACGGGATGACGATACAGAAGAAACCGTGCGCAAACGATTGGAAATATATCATGAGCAAACAAGTCCGCTCATAAAGTTCTATCGCGATATGAAGAGTGATGTAGCGCCTCGCTACCACAGAATAGAGGGTGTAGGCAGTGTGGAAGATATCCGAAAGACACTTTTTGCATGCTTGCAGAACTAGCAGCGGACCCGCTGTCAGAATTTAAAAATTAGAATTTGAAGCGCGTAAATTTTCTTTTTTGCAAAAACGAATGATATGCCGCGTTTGAAAGATGCGAAATTTCTACAATTTATACTATTGTATCTCTATTGCATTGTTGCTATTTTTGGACTCGCGGGACCCTTATTAAACAGTCTGGAGAGATGCATAATGGCAACAGCTAAGAAGAAAGCAACATCCAAGCCGAAGGCGAAAGCCAAGCCAAAAGCGAAAGCCAAGCCAAAAGCAAAAGCTAAGCCGAAGGCAAAAGCAAAGCCGAAGGCAAAAGCAAAAGCAAAAGCAAAAGCTAAGCCAAAGGCAAAAGCCAAGCCAAAGGCAAAAGCCAAGGCAAAAGCAAAAGCCAAGAAGAGATAGAGCCCCGGAGCTGACCATTAACCCGCTGAGAGAGATTTCAGCGGGTTTTTCGTTATTGGGGATGATTTACCCGGTAATTCCTCTGTATGGAGGAGAGGTTCGGTGTCTGCGTTTAACTCAGCTCGTTATAGTTTTTAAAGCCTGACCTGTGATCGGAGAAGTCGACGGTGACACTGTCTCGGCTTTTGTACCAGTCGCGCACCGCACGATGACCTGCATCCAGAAAGCCGGCGAGGGACGTCAGGCAATCGCGTCGTATTGCTGCACATAAATATTGCTCCCTTACCCCGTCATGCGCGTAACTGATATCGGGTGCGCCATCCCCTCCATCTACCAGTGGCGCAGTCAGGCGACTTACAAGGTCTGGCGGCAGGTGCGGCATGTCACAGCCGACTACCACCAGGAATTCCGTTTGGATGTAGGGGTAGGCGGCCTCCAGGCCAGCCAGCGGCCCTTGAAAGTCACGACGAGTGTCGGCCACGGTCTGCGCGGCAAAATTTTTATAGCGGGAGAAATTGCGGTTGCAACTAATCAGCAGTTCTCCAACCTGCGGCAGGAGACGATCGCTGACGTGAGCAATCAGCGGCTTTCCCTTTAAGAGTATCAGGCCTTTATCGCGATTGCCCACTCGCTGTCCCTTGCCTCCGGCCAGGATAAGTCCGGTAATATTGTTTGTTGATGTCATAGCATATGATTGATCGTGTGATTTTAGTCCAGGGTAGTTCTTGCCTGATGCCTGCTGTGTGATAATTCAAGCGCCTAACCGTAGCAGTTTGGCCTGGCAATGGGTATAGGGCATCATGCAGGTATCGAGAGTGATATGACCGGGATTTTGGCGATTGAGACCGCGACTGACGCCTGTTCCGTCGCGGTTTTTGTGGATGGGCAGATCAGGGAGCGTTATGCGATTGCGCCCCGGCAACACAGCCAGCTGCTGTTCACCATGCTGGAGGAACTTCTGCCGGGAGGCAATCTGGCGGATCTGGGCATTCAGGCGATCGCTTACGGCTGCGGTCCGGGTTCGTTTACCGGTTTGCGTATTGCGGCCAGCGCTGTACAGGGTCTCGCCTATAGCTGCGATTTACCTGCTATTGCCGTATCGACGTTGACGGTTCTGGCGCAGAGCGCCTGGCGACTGGGGAAGGTGCGGCGCAGGCGACACAGTATTGTGCACAATCGATGCCCGTATCAATGAAATATACAGTGCGGTATATATCTATGAAGATAACCTGGCCGTACTGCGAGAGGGGCCCTGGGCCTGCGCCCCGGCCGATCTCTCGCCAGCTGAGTTCGGATCGTTGTGTGCAGTGGGCAGCGGATGCCATTTTCTGGATGAGTTTCCGCTTGGCGCTGCGTGCGAAAATTCGCTCCTGTGCCCCCGACCTGCTGCCCGCGGCGAGGGATATGATTCCTCTGGCCCTGGCCAAGTTTCAAAGTGGTGAGATCCAGTCCCCCCGGCAAGTGCAGCCCGTGTATGTGCGCGATGAAATTTCCTGGAAAAAACTCCAGGAGCAGGGACGGAGCCATGATTGACCTGGCCCATGGCGCCCAGCGATGAATATCGGCTTTGTGGGTCTTGGTGTGATGGGATTCCCCATGGCCGGACATTTACAGACCGCTGGGCACCGCGTTTGTGTCTACAACAGAACAGTAGAGAAAGCACGGTTCTGGGTGGAACAATACGGAGGACAACTGGGTGTAACGCCTCGGGATGCTGCTGCGGGAGCGGACATTGTATGCCTTTGTGTCGGTGATGATGACGATGTGCGCAGCGTCGTTCTGTCACAGGAAGGGGTACTGGTGGGATTGCCTGAGGTGGTGTCATTATTGACCATACTACGGCCTCTGCAGATCTGGCCAGGGAATTGTATGGGGTGGCAGCGCAGCGAGGTTTGGGTTTCCTTGATGCGCCGGTCTCTGGCGGGCAGGCGGGAGCGGTGAATGGAGCTCTGACGATCATGGTGGGCGGTGGGATACATCGAGTTTGCTGGCGCGTATGCTGCAGACCATCGACAGTGAACTTCGAATGCGCAAGCAAAAGGAATAGGCAACGAACATGAACCAGGATGAGTTCAATCGGCAACTGTGTGACTTTCTGGCTGCGGCCACCACGCCCTTTCACGCCGTAGCGGAGATGGTGAAGCAATTGATTGCGGCCGGATTTACTCGCCTGCTGAGGATCCGAATGGGATATTGAAGCCGGCGGCAGGTATTTCCTCACGCGCAATGACAGCTCAGTCGTCGCGTTTGTCGCAGGACGGGATAGCACGCCTACGGAAGGAATCCGTATGGTAGGTGCGCATACGGACAGTCCCTGTCTGATGGTCAAGCCAAACCCGGAAATACAGTCGCAGGGCCTACTCCAGCTGGGCGTGCAGGTGTACGGTGGCGCATTGCTGAATCCCTGGTTTGACCGTGACTTGTCGCTCGCAGGAAGAGTGAGTTACCAGTGTCCCGAGGGCAAGCTGCGCGTTGGACTGGTGGATTTTCGTGATGCTATAGCCACTATTCCCAGCCTTGCCATTCATCTCGACCGGGACGCGAACAAAAACCGCGAAATTAATCCGCAGACAGCGATTATGCCTGTACTGTGCCAGTTAGCGAGGGGGAGAAAGCCGATTTCCGAGCGCTGCTCCATGCGCGATTGTCATGGAGCATCCGCAGATCGAGGTACAGCAGGTACTCGACTATGAGCTGTCCTTTTATGATACCCAGGCGCCGCGCTGATCGGCCTGCGCCAGGAGTTTATAGCCTCTGCGCGTCTGGACAACCTGCTCAGTTGCTTTACTGGTTTGCAGGCCATATTGCAAAGCGATGGCGCCATGAGTGCGCTGCTCATCTGTACGGATCATGAGGAAGTGGGCAGTGTTTCGACTTCGGGTGCGCAAGGGCCCCTGCTCGCATCAGTACTCAATCGCCTGACGGCGAGCCATATCGATTATGCGGCTCTCGCCGAGCGTTCCATGATGATATCTGCGGATAATGCCCATGCGGTGCATCCCAACTTCGCCGACCGTCACGACCAGAATCACGGGCCCCTGATGAATTGTGGGCCGGTGATCAAGGTCAATGCCAGCCAGCGTTACGCCACCAATAGTGAGACCAGTGGCCTGTTTCGCATGCTGGCGGCGATGGATGAGGTGCCATTGCAGTCCTTTGTGGTGCGCAATGACATGGCCTGTGGCAGTACTATCGGTCCCATTTCTGCAGGTGTTACCGGCATTCGCACCCTGGATATCGGGGTGCCCACCCTGGGGATGCACTCCATTCGGGAACTGGCCGGCGCTCGCGACGCCTGGGATTTGTGCCGTGTTTTGCGGCGCTTTTACAACCATCCCGGACCGCTCTTCGCAGCCTGAGCCCTGGCTGTCGGACGCACCTGGCTGCCAGGCCTCGCCCGCGCAGTCCGGTTACGTTGAAATAGCCAGTAGCGGCCAATCCCAGTATCATTGGCGGCTTTTGCAGGTGTTCAAACGTTCATGGCCAAGCAACGTGTTCTTACCGGCATCACCACGACGGGCACGCCCCATCTGGGCAACTATGTGGGAGCCATTCGTCCCGCGATAACATGCCTCTCGCGATGCTCCGTCGGAGTCATTTTTTTTTCTGGCCGATTACCATGCGTTGATTAAATGCCAGGATCCGCAGTTGATCCGTCAGTCCAGCAAGGAAATTGCTGCTACCTGGCTGGCACTGGGACTGGATACTGACAGTGCCTTGTTCTACCGTCAGTCTGATATTCCTGAAATTACCGAACTGACCTGGATTTTATGTTGTAACGCCGCCAAGGGGCTGATGAATCGGGCCCATGCCTACAAGGCCGCCGTGCAGGCCAACGAGGAAGTGGGCGAAGACCCGGACTTTGGCATTACTATGGGTTTGTTCAGTTACCCGGTGCTAATGGCAGCGGACATCCTGATGTTCAACGCGCAGAAAATTCCGGTAGGACGGGATCAGATTCAGCATGTGGAGATGGCGCGGGATATCGCACAACGATTCAATCATAACTTCGCCGAGGTCTTCACCCTGCCGGAGGCAGTAGTCGCTGCGGATAGTGCTGTACTGCAGGGACTTGATGGTCGCAAAATGAGTAAAAGTTACAATAACACTATTCCATTGTTCCTCGCGGAGAAACCGCTGCACAAAGCCATCAACAAAATAAAAACCAACCTGCTCGAACCGGGAGAGCCCAAGGATCCGGATGATTCAACAGTTTTTCAGCTGTGGACGGCCTTTGCTTCGCCTGAGGAGACCGCGCGCATGCGACGGGAGTTTGAAAACGGGATTGCCTGGGGCGAAGCCAAAAAGCAGTTGTTTGAATTAATTAACAGTGAACTGGCTGACGCCAGGGACCGTTACACACGGCTGATGGATGATCCCGGCTATATAGAAAGCATTTTGCTGCGCGGAGCCGAACGCGCCAGAGAGCACAGCTCGAAAATGATGCGGAAAGTACGTGCTGCGGTAGGCATCGCGGCTATCTGCTGACTGGGCAATCGGTGCTCTTCAGGTCGTTTAAAAGGGGATTTCATTCGTGATCTTATTCACAAATCCCCAGTGTTAGTGTGTCTGTATGCCGCAGATATATCCCTAACGCTTCTTTTTAGGGTACTAATATGTCATTGTCACCAACAGGATGGACTGGCCGGGCCATTACGAGCGTTTATCCCAGCCGAGTGTATGGGAAATGCGAAAAATGGCTGTTTGGCGCGTATCGCCACCGGATATTATTTGTAATACAGTACCAATACATATAATAAATAGCAGGAGGCCTGTTTGGCGATGAATCGTCCAGTACGAGATCATGAAATCCTATCGGCTGTCTTTGCCAAAATGGACGTTCCAGCTATGACCGTAGCGGCAGGAGTGCTGTGTTCACTGCTGCTGTTCTTGGCTACCGCAACGCTGTTAGTGCAAGCAGTCCCGCAGGATTATCCAGTGGGCCCTCACTTGAGCGACCTGTCAGACTATCTTCCGGGCTACGAAGTGAGTTGGCGCGGTGCGCTTGTTGGCGCATTTTATGGTTTTGTCGGCGGCGCAGTTGCCGGTTTTGCCGCTGCAGTATACTGGAACCTGACGCATTACGTTGCCCTGGGTGTAATGTTGATCAGTGCTGCCGAACTGGCGGATTGAGGTTGTAACTCAAATGGGGAATTACCAGAATATGCAAGTCACTAACCATAATGTCTATGGAGTCAACCTTAAATTACTGAATGCAGCGATCAGGTTCAACGCCCTTATGCTGGGGTTGACTGCCGGAACCCTGGCGGCCCTGATCACCTATTTTGCGACGCATGCTTCTATAGCGAAATGGGGTAGTGATTCCAGCAACTATCTGAGTTTGCTGGCAATTTTTTTCCCAGGGTATTCCGTTACCAGCAGTGGTGCCTGGGTGGGCGCATTCTGGGCCTTTGTCTACGCGGGTACTTGCAGTGCATTGAGTTATAGGCTGTACGGCAGGGTACTGGGCACGCGGATTGCCGATATATTGCTTAGCACAGTCCCAACGGAGAATCCCGTCCTCAAGCCATCTGTACTGCGTTTGCACGGGTTTAGCCTTGGGCTGGCAATAGGTTCTATCGCCGCCTGGCCTGTTCTCCTCTACCGCCTGGTTGGTGGTTCGCGGAACAGCGGATCGAAAGTGTGCATGCCGCCCTGTTTTCTAACTATATCCCGGGGTACAGCGTAAGCATATGGGGCGGCTTGTTGGGCGCGGTAGAATTATTTGCGCTGGTTTTTATCGCCTGTCTGTTGCTTGCGGCAGTGTATAACAAAATAGTTGAAATTCGTCATAGACAGTCTTGATGGCATGGTTGATATGAATACTAAAGAACATGTAGTAATACTTGGCGCCGGCCCTGCAGGTCTGGCTACCGGGCATGAGTTGAGTGTCAGTGGCGTCAAGGTATCAGTGATTGATCGAAATGATTTCGTCGGCGGGTTGTGTAATACCAATGAACACAGGGGGTACAAATTTGACCTGGGAGGTCATCGTTGGTTTACCAAGAACGAGGACCTGAACAGCTGGTTTCGCAGGCTGATGGGCGATGAAATAGTCTGGGTCGAGCGCATCAGTCGTATTTACTACGACGGTGGCTATTACAGCTACCCGATCAGTATTTTCAATGTGATCAAGAATGCCGGGATGTTTACTATCATGCACGCAGGGATCACTTACCTGCTGTCTGCGTTGCAGTATTCAGTTTTCAACAAATCCATTAAGAATATGAAAGATGCCTATGTGGCGCAGTTCGGCAGAAAGCTATATATATGTTTTTCCGCCGTTACAGCGAAAAAGTCTGGGGCCTTCCCTGCGAAAAATTGTCGTCAGATTGGGTGTCACAGCGCAGCGCGGGTTTGTCAATCTGGACAGTGATACAGGAGTCGTTACTCCGGACCAAGTCAGATAACGAAAGTTTGATCGAGGAGTTCATGTATCCCCGAGACGGTTATGTCCGTATCCCGCAGAGAATGGCCGAGGACATTCAGGCAAAAGCGACTCAAACGCCATCATACTGGAGTCAACGGTCACCAGAATAAAATACTGCGGCCCTAACGACTTTGAGGTGTTCTATAGTGACCCTGAGGGTAAAGAGCATGCGGTTAAGGCTACCACTGTCGTG